>NVXD01000003.1 GCA_002746415.1 Flavobacteriaceae bacterium
AACTCAAAATATCAAATTCAAGCATAACACTAATACAAAAAAATGTAATTTAGTAAAAACATTAAAATAACAGTAGGTTATTAGACAGACTGCCGTTAGTAGCAATTAAAGAGCTTCGAAAAATGAATCCCCAAATACGCATATTAATTTCCATTGCATTTATTACCTCTTTAGCATGTTCTGCTTTTGCACAAGACAAGCTGAATTTTGAATATGCAACTCCAGAAAGTTCAGGTTTTTCCGCTGTAAAGCTTGACTCACTTTCTAAGTTTCTAACTAGTGCAGGCTCTTCATCACTAATTCTATTAGTTGATGGTAAAATCATTTTTGAATGGGGAAAAACAGATTATAAACATACCATTCACTCAATAAGAAAACCACTAATAAGTGCACTTTATGGAATTTATGTTGAGAGAGGAATAATTGATACTACGGCAACATTACAAGACTTGAATATTGATGATATTGTACCCAGTCTTTCAGAAAACGAAAAATCAGCTAGAATTATTGATTTGTTGAAATCTAGGTCAGGAGTTTATCACGATGCTGCCGCAAACTCAAGTGGAATGGTTTCAAACAGACCCGAAAGAGACGAATTTATACCAAATGAAAACTATTTTTATAATAATTGGGATTTTAACGTCTTAGGAGCTATACTAGAACAAGTTACAGGAAAAAGTGTGTTTGAACTTTTTAAAACCGAAATTGCCAATCCAATTGGCATGAATGACTATTTAGGTGAATACTCCCAAATTGATGGTGATGATAAAAATGCAAGTATCCCTAATTTGGATGGTTTTTATCAATATGAAAAGAGTAAATCAATTTATCCAGCCTATCATTTTAGGCTTTCAGCCAGAGATATGGCAAAGTTCGGACAATTATATCTCAATAATGGCAATTGGAAAGGAAAGCAGATAATACCAAAATCTTGGATTGATATAAGTACAAAAGCCTATTCTGTAACAAACCCAAGATATGGAATTGGTTATGGAATGCTGTGGTTTGTTCTTATGGCAAATGAGTTTAGGAAAAGTTCATCTTTTTACCATACTGGCACCAATGTGCATATGTTAGGAATATATCCTTCTTCCAAAGTTGTTTTAATTCATAGAGTGGATACAGAAAAAAAATACACATTTAACCAAAATGATTTTTATAAAATGATAGAATTGGTTTGGGGTTCAAAAGCAGAATAAAAAAAAGCTACTAACATTGTATATAAAATCATAGCACCCTACTCCCCCATCCGCAACACCCCACAAACCCCTCTCAAGGCCGATACCACCCCCTGAACCTCTTTTTTGCTAAAGCTATCTTCCTCTAGATAAAAAAGCATTTCTAAAGCCAACTCTAGCTGTTGCGCCAATGCCGCTGGTGTGCCATAGCTTTCTTCTATAAGTTGAGACACTAGCTCCCCTTGTGTGTTGCCCTTGGCAGTACCCTGTTCCATGATGATTCAAATTAGAAAAATAAAAATATAAAAACCCCTAATTAGTAGCAGCTAATGCATTGCTAAATTTAAAGACGAAGTACGAGGTTAGAGGTTAGAGGTTAGAGGTTAGAGGTTAGAGGTTAGAGGTTAGAGGTTAGAGGTTAGAGGTTAGAGGTTAGAGGTTAGAGGTTAGAGGTTAGAACAAAAATAAAATTAAATCATGAACTTAAACTTAAAACTTGTACTTGACTCTTGAACTTCTTCTCCACCTCATCATTACAATCCTCCACAAATTACTGAAAATAAGAAAGTAAGTCCTTCTTTTTAGAAGCGGACACCAACAATTCTTTTCCACTAGATATTACTACACTACCACCTTTTCCTTTTTTGTATTTGATTACTTCATTTACATTGACTAAATAGGATTTATGAATTCTTGCAAATGAAAATTCTGATAATGCTTCTTCAAAATATTTTAATGTTTTACTCACCAATATTTTTTTATTCTCTAAATATATTTCTGTATAATTATCATCCGCTTTACAATACAAAATATCCGAAACATTTAATACCTGAAAGCCATCTTGTTGTGGCAAAGTGATTTTTCCATCAACTTTATTCAGTTTTGGCTTTAGAATTTGACCCTCTAAAGCATCTTCTCTTTCCTTAGTATGAGCAACATAATCTACTGCCTTTATAAGCTCATCTATATTAATGGGTTTCATTAAATAGTATGCAGCATGATTGTTCAATGCATCCATCGCATATTGATTATACGCTGTTACAAAAACCGTTTCAAAAGTACGGTTAGGTAGTTTATCTAATAGGTCAAAGGCATTTCCAAAGGGCATTTCCACATCTAAAAATACCAAATCGGGTTGTTTTTCTTCTATAAGTGCTACTCCATCCTTTATAGTGGCGGCTTCTCCCATTACATTGACATTTTTACAATATTTTGCCAGGTAATTTGTTAGGATTTCCCTACTGTTAGCCTCGTCTTCTACTATGATTGCGTTTAACGTCATTAATCTTTTTTTAGAGTCAGAATTACTTTGGTTCCTTCTTTATCATTCAAATTTGAAATGGAAACAGCCACCTTATTCTTGTACATTTCATTTAAAATGTCAATTCTTTTTTTGATGTTCCCCATGCCCTTAGATTTTTGCCTTTTTTGGTTGGCCGTTTTCAATTGAGCTGACTTTTTTCTCCCAATACCATTATCCTTAATGGTTATTTCAATGATTTCATTATCCTTTTGAACCAAATCAATATTTAAAAACCCTTTTTCATCCTTGTAACGCAAACCATGCCAAATAGCATTTTCTATATATGGTTGCAGTAACATAGGCGGAATCTGAAAAGCATTTACGTCTATATTTTTATCTAAGTTAATTTTATAATCAAACTTATCAGGAAAACGAGAATGCTCCAATTTCACATAAAGTTCCAATAGCTCCAATTCTTTGTAAAGTGGAATAAAATCTTCCTCAGAATTTTCCAAAACAGATCGCATTAATGTAGAAAAATCACTTAAATATCTATTGGCACTGCGTTCGTCACTCTTTGCTATATAGTTATTTACAGAATTCAAAGCATTAAAAATAAAATGAGGGTTCATTTGCGAGCGCAATGATTTTAATGCTAGAAGATTGTTCGCTAATTTTTGTTGCTTATTAATCCGATAAAAAAAGAAAGTGGTGGTGCCCAATAAAAGTAATCCTAAAAGCAAGGAGTAAATGATCCATTCTTGACGTTTATTACTTTCTCTGGTTAATTCCTGAGAAGTTAAGGCCAAATCATATTTACTCTTGGAAAGTTCTCTTTCTTGCTCCAATCCTGCAATCCTATTTTGTCTAGAAGCTATTTCCCTATTAAAACGAACGGCACGTGATATTTCCTGTTCTTTACGAACATATAGGGTATCTACAAGGGTTCCATATTTTTGATATGCCTCTAAAGCTTTTGTAAAATCCCCTGTTTCCCGATAGACTTCTGACAGCTTTCTTGTTGCATCTTTTTGGACTATTAAGTCATCATCCCGGTCGGCTTCTTCAATACTTTGTTTTAAAAAAGGAATAGCTGCATCATACTGATTTTGTGAAATATAGGCGTTGGCAATCTTATAATTAATGCGCTGTGGAGTAATGGAGTCCAAGCTTAATATTCCAGTCCCAAATTCAACTACTGGCTCCGAAAGCTGTTTCAACTCTTCCAAGCTTTCTTTACGAAGCTCAATTTCATCATCATATTGATTTCTTGTATTAAAAAAATCAGCCACTTTATTTTTTTCCCTTACAGAACGTTGCGGTGCTTCTTTCTTTGCCAGATTCAATGATTGATTATAAAAACCTTCTGCTTCAACAGAACGATTATCCTCTGCGTATGCATCAGCAATTTTTGAGTTTAAATCCGTTACCTTAGGTACAATCTGATTTTTCTTGGCTATCGTAAGCCCCTCTTTATAATATGCAACCGCTTTATTTACCTGATGAAGATTTTTGTAAGTATCTCCCAGCTCCTCATAAAGTTTCACTCTCTGAAAAGGAACAGCAACTTTAACATCAATTAAAGGAAGTAAAATGGTTTCTGCCTTTTCATACGCCCCATTCAATATATATACATTTCCCAACAGCAAAGTTGTTCCAATTGTTTTTTGCGCAGCTAACGCATCCTCATAATTTTGTATGGCCAAATCATACTGATTATGATACTGGTATACTTCACCCAAGGCTGTAAGAGATTCTGCCAGTTGCTTTTTGTTGGCTCTTTTCCCTAATGAAGCAATGGATTGTGTTATAAAATCAATACTTTTTCCGATATCATTCTTTTTATAAAAATTAGCGGAATCTAAATTCGACTGATGGGTCACAGCTTTTTTTCTGACTGTTTTTAAATTGAATTCTTCTCCTTTGCTTTTATAACCCTTTACCAATACATCTACATCTTCATCGCTTTTTATGATATAGTACACTGTTTCCAATTCTGGACTTCGAAGAACCAACTCATCTCCAAGGGACACTTTTATTTTAAATTCGCCCAAACCATCTGTTGTAGTATAACCACCCGAACTGGAGGACACCTCCACCCCAGATATAGGCGTGAAATTTTCTTTCCCTTTTACAGAGCCTTTAATTTCAAATGTGATTTTGTTTTGAAATTCTTGAGAAAGAACTGTAGAAAAAGTCACTAAAAACAGTACAAATATGTATGTTACTCTATGCATTCATTAAAATTGGATAGGATAAACTTAGGTGTTTTATATCGTATTAAAAAATGGCCAAACCCTTAAAAACAGATGCAAAATCATTCTTTTTATAGCTTCAAACAATCAAATGGCACTTTTGCTCATTCAAAAGGTCCATTCCCTCATTCCTTGTTTTTTTAGAAATACTTTGAAAATACCTTTATACCATAATCAATAATATTTCAAAATCAATAATAAAATGAAAAAGCTAAAAAAAATAATCGGAATTAGTCTATTATGCTTGTCTGCAAGTACAGCATACGGATGTGAATTAAAAACAAAAAAAGAAACAAAAAACCCCATAGTCGCACAAGCTATTATGCCAACTGAAAAAAGCGACAATAACGTGGTTAAAATTGCATTGTTATTGGATACCAGTAATAGCATGGACGGACTCATCAACCAAGCAAAAGCACAGTTATGGGATATAGTAAACAAATTCACGCATGCAAAATGTGGGAATGGAGATCGGCCAAGCCTTCAAATTGCACTCTATCAATATGGGAATGATTATCTTTCTTCCGGAGAAGGGTATATTCAGCAAGTATTGAATTTTAGTAGTGACTTGGATGAGATTTCGGAAAAACTATTTTCATTGACCACCAATGGCGGGGAAGAATATTGTGGGCAAGTAATTCAGACTTCTATAAATCAATTGGATTGGGGCAAAAATCCTGATAATTTAAAAATGATTTTCATAGCAGGAAATGAACCCTTTACACAGGGAAAACTCAACTATAAGAACGCTGTGACCAATGCCAAAGAAAAAGACATTGTAGTGAACACCATTTTCTGTGGCAATTATGAGCAGGGCATTAATACCGATTGGAAAAATGGTGCTATTTTAACTGGTGGTGAGTACATTGCAATTGACCATAATAGAAAAGTAGTTTATATAGATACTCCTTATGATGATGTGATCATAAAATTGAATGGCAGGTTAAACAAAACTTATATTTCTTATGGAACCATGGGCGCATCTAAAATGGCAATGCAAAGAGAACAAGATTTCAATGCCCAAGAATTAGAAGAAGCTGTAATCATTAAAAGAGCGGTAAGCAAAAGTTCCAGATTGTACCAAAATTCCACATGGGACTTGGTTGATGCTGCAGATAATGAGAATTTTAAGATTTCTGAGATTAAAGAAGAAGAGCTTCCGTCTGAGCTTCAGGGAAAATCTGATGTTGAAAAAGCAACCTTTATAGCAACCAAAAAAACAGAGCGCTTAAAAATCCAGAAGGAAATTCAGGAATTAAATACAAAACGTGATGCATATATCGCCAAAAATCAAAAAAATAATGCGGAAGGCGAATTGGAAAATGCCATGTTAAATGCCATTAAAAAGCAAGCAGAAAAGAAAAATTACACTTGGAAATAAGGAATCGTAGGTTGGATGTTGAATGGGTTTGTCAATTTGTTGGCAAGCCCATTTTTAATTTAATAATTTACCGCAGGACAATTACAATCATACCTGTCAGCCGTTTCCTGTCCAAAATCATATCCTAAGGTTATTTGGTGAAAGCCACCATTATCCAAACGAATATCTCCTGATTGGTACGAATAATTATACGAGAACATAAATTTATTGTAATTAACACCAATTATAGGGGTAAATAACTGTAAGCGTTGTTCGCCAAAACCATCTGCAGTTTCAAACTGGGCACCATCAAAACTTCTACGATAAGAAAGTCCAGCCCACACTTTTCCAAAAGCTACATCTCTATATACTTTTGCATTTATATCCACTGTTTTCTCTTTGGTAAAATCTGTTAATTGAAATAATATAGAAGGCTCTATTTGATAATCACCTCTCCCAAAAACATATCCCGCTGAAAGTAAATACCTTCTTAAATTATCAATAACCGGTACATTATCTGGGTCTGCTCTTCCGATACGATATAAGCTTCGTTCTGTACTTAGTACATTAAGTATCGTAGCATGCCCATAAAATTCCATGAAATTATAAGACATCCCAAAATCAATGTTATAATAAGATGCAGTATTTTTTGTTCCAGTAATAATTGGATCAGGAATAACGGATCTAAACTCAGATTCGTCCAAACTACTTAATAATATTGTTGTACTTAGTCCGAAAGACAATTGATTTAAATTTCGTACATCCCGTGAAAACCTTAAATGGTGTGCATAGGTCAATTTTAATCCTGTTTGAGAATGATACCCATTGGCATCATTAAACAGAATACCACCAATACCACTACTCTCACCAACTCTATAGTGCATATTCAAGGTCTGTAAATTTGGTGCTTCATCAACACTAAACCATTGTTTTCTAGCCGTTAATCTTATTTTACCGCCTTCCCCAATTCCTGCCATGGATGGGTGTACTAAATAATAATTGTCGGCTAAATAATCAAAATAAACGGGAATACCTTCTTGAGCAATACTTGGTGAAAAAGTCAAGAAAGTAAATAAAATGAATAAAAACTGTTTCATTTAGAGCTGGGGTATGGTTGCAATATTATTTCAAATATATAGTATAACGGTCTTTAAGCAACATTATTATGTCTGGTTTAACATCCAAAATGGTTGTATTTTTGCTAAAAATTAAGTTGATGAAGGAATATACAATTACAGTTATTGAAACTAATAACCCAGCAATACTAAAATTTGACACCAATCAACTCTTAGTAAAAAACACAAATTACGAGTTTAAAAATATAGATGAGGCTAAAAATTCTCCTTTAGCTCAACAATTATTTCACCTTCCATTTGTAAAAACTGTTTACATCTCTGGAAATTTTATTGCCTTGGAACGTTTTGATATTGTTGTATGGGAAGACGTTAAAAATGAGGTTGCACAGCAATTGGTTGAATATTTAAATTCTGGAAATCCAATTGTACTAGAAGATGAAACTCCTAAAAAAGTTGCCATAACTGTTTACGCCGAAGTTACACCCAACCCAGCGGTAATGAAGTTTGTTGCCAATAAGAAAATTGTTCCATCTACTTTTGAGTTTAAAAATATAGATGAGGCCAAAGACTCGGATTTGGCCAAGCAACTTTTTCTATTACCTTTTGTAAAAGAGGTCTTTTTAGATGAGAACTATGTTTCTATCAGTAAATATGATGTTGCGGATTGGAATGAAATTACTTTTGAGCTCCGAGAGTTAATTCGGGATTTCTTAGCCGAAGGTAAAGAAGCTGTTTCTGCAGGCAGTTTGATTCAAACAAAAAATAGCAGTGTTAAGGAGGCAAGCGATGATGCTAGTTTGGACGACATATCCAAGGAAATTATTGACATTCTAGAAGAATATGTGAAACCTGCAGTTGCAAGCGACGGCGGTAATATTATGTTTGATTCTTATGATGAAGAAAGTAAAACTGTAAAAGTGATTTTGCAAGGCGCTTGTAGTGGCTGTCCTTCTTCAACTTTTACACTAAAAAATGGTATTGAGACCATGCTTAAAAATATGATGGGTGACAAAGTAAAGGAAGTAGTCGCTATAAACGGTTGATTTTTAGACCACCTAAGTCTTATATTCAATTATTTTACTACCTTAATAGTGAACATTAAAAAACACTAATTATGGCAGTATTAAAAGTTATTGAAGTTTTGGCTAATTCTGAAAAAAGCTGGGAAGATGCTACAAGAAAAGCGGTTGCACATGCATCAAAATCCGTGAAACATATTAAGTCTGTTTATATTCAAGATCAAAGTGCTAGTGTAGAGGATGGAGAAATAACAGATTTTAGAGTTAATGTAAAAATCACTTTTGAGGTAAAATAAAAAATATAGTATCAATAAAATTCAGCGCTCTAATTTACGGGCGCTTTTTTATGTTTGTATATAAAACCAAATAGATGGAGAAATTTACGGATTACGAAAAGCATATAGAAAGAATTATGGGTTGGGCATGGGAGTTTATCCCAAATTTAATAGTTGCATTCACCATTCTTATTTTTGGATTATGGGCAATTAGATTCATAAACCGATTGGTGCATAAACTTTTTCAAGTGAAAGACTATGATGAAACTTTAGAAAGCTTTGCACAAAGCTTTATTAAGATTACGCTAAAAGTGGTGCTTTTTGTACTTGTTATTACACAATTAGGTGTCAAGTCTTCCTCATTAGTAGCATTGGTGGGAGCTGCAGGTTTAGCCATTGGTTTGGCGCTACAGGGTTCTTTAGCGAATTTTGCAGGGGGTGTGCTTATTCTTCTTTTTAAACCTTTTAAAGTTGGGGATTTCATATCTGCCCAAGGTATTGATGGCACCGTGAAAGAAATATCTATATTCACTACAAAACTTAATACTTTTGGTAACCAAATAGCTATTATCCCCAATGGGCAACTATCCAATAATAATATAATCAATTATGATGTTGAAAATACTAGAAGAGATAAAATTGATATTGGTATTGGATATGGTTCCAATATTAAAACCGCAAAAGATATTCTGCTACAGATATGTGCAGATAATAAAAATATTTTGACAGAACCAGCTCCTGAAGTATTTGTTGGAGAATTGGCCGAAAGTTCTGTCAATCTCACTTTACGATTTTGGGCAAACAATGATGTATTTTGGACCGCACACTTCCATGTCCTAGAGGAATTAAAATACCGTTTTGATGATGCAGGTGTTGAAATACCTTTTCCTCAAAGAGTTGTGCACACTTAGGCATAATTTTTATAACTAATATAAAGTTTGTACTTTGCTAACACATCAGCACATCAATTAGTTATGAGAAACCTTCTAGTCCTATTATTTTTAGTTCCGCTGCTCAGCATTTGCCAAAGTAAAGATGATGTAGTAACAGTTAGGTATAAGATTAATACTGATAACGAATGGGGTATGAGCCCCGAATTTGAATATGTAGTGAAAGGAACCCCTTATTTAGACAAAACCTATAAAATGGGAGCAATAATTTTAAATAACAATACCACTACAAAATCATTAATGCGTTACAATATCTTTCGAGATTATTTTGAATTAATGGATGCACAACAACAACATTCAATTCTAGGGAAAGAATACCATAATGATGTTATTTTAGAGGGAAGAACCTATAAATTCATTGATTACTTAGATCGTGGAAAACCGGCATCCGGTTATTTTATTGTACACAGTAATGGAAAAACGATGCTGTATAGTAAATTCAGTAAAACAATTACCAAATATGAGAAACCAGCCCATGGATATGAATCCTTTTCGTCTCCTAAATTTATTAACCATTTTGAATACTATATTAAAAGAGAGAACAAACCCGCAAAAAAAGTAGACTTAAATAAAAGGGATGTGCTTTACACTATTGAAGACAAATTTACAATCCTAAAAGCCTATGTCAAAGAACATAAGCTAAGACTTAAAACTGAAGAGGAAGTCATCCATTTATTGACCTTCTATGATTCTTTAGAAAACCACAATTAAATTACAGTTTTTTCTTCTTTTGCAAAATGAAGTCCTTAAGATAATAGGGTTCAAAATAGGCGGTATTTTCAAAATCACCCAATTTGTATTTTGTATAGGATAAGCCACACATTTCCTTGGCTGATGGCACAATAGCTGTATCAAAACTAAAATCAGCATTTTTCAACACTTCCTTACATTTTTCAGCACCACTACCAATCAATAGCACCTTTCCTTTTTCTATAAATTCTTTGAATGAAAATTCATCAATAATTTCGGCCTTTGTTTCTCTAAGCTCCTCATAATTAAAATCAAAAACTTGTGAGTAAACTTCCATTCTTCTGGCATCCAAAACAGGGATTACAACCCCATCACCATCCCAACATGCTTTGCATGCCATACTTACCAAAGTTGGTATAGACAATAAGGGTATATCTAATGAATAACATAAACCTTTGGCAGCGGAAACTCCTATTCTAAGACCTGTATATGATCCAGGACCTTTGCTTACAGCAATTGCGTTAAGCTCAGCAAAAGATAAGGAAGCCTCTTCCAAGGCTTCCTTTATAAAAATGTGTAATTTTTCTGAGTGTGAATACCCTGCACTATTGTATTCCTTAAGCAACAGCAATTTGCCATCCTGGGCAACACTGACTGAGCAATTGGTAGTTGCAGTCTCTATATTTAAAATAATAGCCATAGTGGCTACAAATATACTTTAGTTCAATACAATAGGAAGCCCAAAATAGAATTCCAATACTTTTAATCTAAAAATATAATTGTACTTAGCACTAATAACCTCAGCCTCAGCATTGTCTACCCTTGATTGTGCCTGACTAAAATCAAACGCATTCATAAGACCAACGTCAAAACGTTCTTTGGAATATTGGTAGGCCAAACGTCTTGCTTCCAAGGTTTTTTCAGCAGCATCGTAGGCTTTGCTATACGCCTTTACATCTACATAGGCTTGATTGATACTGGTTTCCAAAACCAATTTATCCTCCTCTAGTTGTAATTTGGCTTTTTCAATATTTATTTTAGATCGTTTAATATTGTTTTTCACACTAAAGCCATTAAAAACGGGTATGTTTAATTGTGCTCCGTAAGAAATTCCATCATTGATCCATAATTGGTCTTTAAAACCAATTTTTTCTCCAGTAACAGGGTTTCGTGTTTGATCTGAGTACCTGGTGTTATAGTTAATAAAAGCTCCTAAAGTAGGAAGTATTGCACCCTTTGCAATCTCTAAATCCTTCTCAGCTAAACCTACATTAGATTCGGAAAATTTAATATCACTTCTAAAAGTTAGCGCTTTATCAAAAATTACTTTTGGTGAATTTTCTAAAATATCTGATGGTGGAACTTCAAATTCTTGGTCCGAAATATCAAAATTATCATAATCTGTTATCTGCAGCATTTGTGCTAAATTGATTCTAGAAATCAACACTGAACTCTCTGCATTTACAATTTGCTGTTCTTGATTCGCTGCTGTAGCTTCAATCTCCAACAAATCACCGCGTGGAACCACACCTGATTCTACCAATTCTTTTGTCTTTTGCATATCTTGTTCGGTCACGGCATATTGTGCATTAAACACTTTGAGAGATTCCTTATTGGACAAAATCAGCAAATAAGCAGTGGCTACATTTAATCGAATATCATCTTTTAAATCATCTAATCTGTACTGACTAGCCAAAGCACTAAGTTTTGCTCTATTTAACCTGTGCACATTCCGCAACCCATTAAAAAGGTTTACAGAGGAAGTAACATTACTGGAAGCAGAATAAATTGTCCCTGTAATAAATCCATTGGTAGTTGGATCTAAAATAAGACCTGTACTACCTGAGGTACTCATTTGTCCATTTAAGTTAGGAAGAAAATTACCCATGGCATCAGATTGATCAATCTTGGTATATTCTAAATCCAATTCAAACTGTTCAATGGTTAAATTGTTATCCACCGCATAAGCCACACATTCTTGTAATGTCCACTTTTTTTGCTGTGAGGTACCAATACCTATTATCAATAGGCTTAGTAAGGCTGTTAACTTTAGTTTCATTCGTCTTTTGATTTGATTAAATAATATGTGACTTTAGTTTTCGATTAGTCTTCAGTACTCTCTTCATCATCCTCTTCAGTTCCTTTTTTAATTGGCTCTGTTTTGTTCCAAATTTTAATTTCTTCATCCTCAGTGATTCCTGAAATAATTTCCACATTCACACCATCGGATATTCCTATTTCCACATCTTTACGTTCAAATTGCTGCTCACCAGTAGCGATTTCTACATATGGCTTGTCTGTTCCTTTGTCAAACTGTAACAATGCTTCAGGAATCACCATGATACTATCCTTTTTTTCTAATGTAAGAGATGCATTTGCGCTATATCCAGCTCTTATTAAAACATCATCATCCACGGTAACATCACCCTCTATTTTAAATTGCACGGCGCCTGTTTCTTCTACCCCTTTAGGAGCAATAAACTTTAAAACAGCATCAAATTCTTTACCTTCTATTGCACCTAAACTAATTTTTAGGGCCATTCCTATTTCCAATTTTCCAACTTCACCTTCATCAACTTTTCCTTCAAAAATCATTTTTCCTAAATCTGCAATAAAAGCAATAGTAGTTCCATCATTAAAATTATTACTTTGAATGACCTGATCTCCTTCTTCAACAGGGATTTCCAAAATGGTTCCTGGTACAGTAGCTCTAATATTTGTATTTGCAGTAGCAGAACCTCCAGCAGAACCTACTCTAATAATTTGATAATCTGCCTTAGCATTTTTAAGTTCCTGCTCAGCTTGATTGAATTGCAATTGTAAACTGTTAAAATCCTGACTAGAAATCACCCCTCTATCAAATAGGGTTTTATTTCTATCATACTCTATTTTTACATTGTTCAATGCTAATTTGGCGTTACTTACTCTTCCACGTGATTGGTTCAAAGATTGCTCATTAGGGACCACCTTAATTACTGCAATTAAGTCTCCAGCCTTTACTTTAGCACCTTCTTTTAAATATATTTTTTGAATAATTCCAGAAATTTGAGGTTTGATTTCAACTTCATCTTCTGGTACAACTTTACCTGTTGCCACCGTTTTCTTTTCTATACTAGAAATAAATGGGGTACTAGTTTCATAAGTAATAGCAGATTTGCTATTAGACTTAACAAAAAAGACCGCTGCCCATAGTGCTGCCAGTACTAAAAGCCCTATCAAGATGTATTTTACAATTTTATTCATTTTCTAAATATTAATTCTATTATAATTGGTTTCTTATTCTTCTCTTAAAGCATCTATTGGTCGTATGCTTACAGCACGTTGCGCTGGTATTAACCCTATTAAAGTTCCCATTATTACCATAATTGCCAATGCACCCAAAACATAGGGTATGGGAACAGTAGGATTGCTATAAGGCATGTCTATATCTTGTGTTAAACTATTTATTAAAGCTAGTACTCCAGCCCCAAGAATTATTCCCATAACTCCCGCAATCATTGTTAAGAAAACAGATTCTACAATAATCTGTGATCGAACTTCACGGGGAGTTGCTCCTAAAGCTCTACGAACCCCTAATTCCTTGGTACGTTCTTTTACCGAAATCAACAAAATATTTCCAATACCAATAACTCCAGCCAAAATTGTTGCAACACCAACCACAAGAGATAGAAAAGTCAAACCTTGAGCAAAGCCCATAACTTTAGAGAACGCTTCTCCTAAATTAAAGGAGCCAAATGCCCGTTCATCTTTGGGGTCTACTCTATGAATTTTTTTTAGTAATGCTTTAATATCTGTCTCTACCTGTACAACATCGGCATCATCATAGGCCGCAATACACAGATAGCCCACATTCTCTCCGGAGTTATATAATTTTCGAAAGGTAGAGAATGGAATAAAAATAGAGCTGTCGCTATCAAAACTTACCCCCGTTGCAATTTTGTGAACCCCAACCACTTGAAAATAAATATCTCCAATTCTTATATAAGCCCCTATAGGGTTCTCATCTTCTTCAAATAATTCCTTGAGATTTCGTTCCCCAATGACACAAATTTTTCTTGCTTGTCTTATATCTTCATCGTTAATAAATCTACCACCATCAAATATTCCCTTAGTAGCAATTTTAGTATACACTGGATAATCTCCATTAATTGAGTAAGTTCCAGATTTTTGCCCCCTAACTGTAAGTACTGGTTCCGAGCCAAAATTGCCCAAGTTAATTCTCGGCGCTATATACTGAACCTCAGGAATTCTATTTTTTATGGTAGTAACATTGTCCAATTTCAATTGCATCTGCCTACCATTCTTAAACCCATCATACGGCATGCTGGTACTTTGTCCCCAAACAAACATGCTGTTCATGGATACCGTCTGGAACACCTTTTCAAAACCATTGTCCAATCCTTTTGCTGCACCAGATAAAGCGATATAAATAAAAATACCCCACAATACCCCTATTACGGTGATGATAGTTCTAGTTTTATTCTTGCTTATAGAACCATAAATTTCTTGCCATGTATTTCTATCAAATAAAGATCTCATATTATTCGTCTCTTAGTGCTACAATTGGTTTGATCTTTGCTGCCCTTCTAGCTGGAATATACCCAGCTAATCCTCCAAAAAATATTAAGATTACTGTTGCAAAAATAGCAGTACCCATATTTATATATGGATTAGTAATAAAAAAATCTTTTAAGGTATCTCCCAACGAACTCAACAGCGCAATTCCTAATAACATTCCAAATATTCCAGAAACCGTGGTTATAAAAACCGATTCCAACAAAATAGTTCCTATTACAGACCTTGGTGTTGCTCCCAAAGCTTTTCGTATACCCAATTCCTTTGTTCGCTCCTTTACAACAAACACCATAATATTACCAATACCTATAATACCAGCGATAATAGTTCCGAAAGCTACAAACCCAACAATCATTTGAAGCACTCCAGCAAATTGCTGATTCTGTTTCAACTGATCCGCAACATTTCTAATGTAAATTCCGTTTCGATCATCTGGACTTATATATTTTTTATCTCGAATAAACTTATCCAAGCTTCTTTCAAAAGCCATAGCTCCTGTGTAGCCTATTTCAGGTTTAAATCCTAAGACAATTTGGTTGATTTTGTCTGTGTTTTTTTCAATCAATTGCCTTGTTGTGTAGGGTATATATAAACGCCTTTCTTCATCATCTCCCGCATCATCTTGAAAGACTCCAATTACTTTAAAAACACTTCCAGAAATATCTATATATTCGCCAATAGATTCTTCAATACCGAACAAATCTCGTTCCACAAGCCTGCCAATAACTGCATGTTTTGTTTTATTAAGAATATCTTTTCTATTAAGATACCTCCCTTTCATAATCATGGTCTTTTCAGCATATTGGTAAGATGAACTTACACCTCTTGTTGTATAGTTGTTGGATTCATTCTTATACTTTACCAATCCACTTCTGTCAACCCTTGGAGAAACATATTCCAAAAATATTGCGAAATTCTTTTCTATGTCTGCTATATCACTATTATCAAACTCTATTTGTCTATTAGATTTATATCCTTTATATGGCTGACTGGTTCGTCCAGGGAATATGAAGAATGTATTTGTAGCATCATCATTAAAAAATTCATCAAACGTATTAATGAGTCCATTCCCAAAACCATAAAGCACTACAAAAATAAAAATACCCAAGGCCACAGTAAACCCAGACAAAAAGGTCCGTAGTTTGTTTTTTTGTATCGTCTCAAATATTTCTTTCCAACTGTCTCTACTAAACATATTGTTGGGCTCTAACTTGCTTGATTTTTTTATCTTCTATTATAACTCCGTCTTTTAAATGCACTATACGCTTGCACATATTTGCAATATCTTGTTCATGAGTCACTATTAAAATGGTATTCCCTTGATCATTAATTTTTTGAATAAGATCCATAACTTCATAAGAAGTAGTACTGTCCAACGCTCCCGTTGGCTCATCTGCCAACAATACCTTTGGTTCCGCTGCCATAGCTCTTGCAATAGCTACTCGTTGTTTTTGACCTCCTGAAAGTTCGTTTGGTAAATGTTCAGCCCATTCTTTTAGACCTACTTGATCCAGATATTTTAATGCTTTTTCCTGACGTTCCTTTCTACCAACCCTTTGGTAATACAATGGCAAAGCCACATTTTCAAGAGCGGTTTTATAATTGATAAGGTTGAAGGATTGGAAAACAAAACCTAAAAATTTATTTCGGTATTGGGCAGCTTTTGTTTCGTTCATGTTCTTGATGGGAACATTGTCTAAGTTGTACTCCCCTGAATCTGCAACATCTAGCATTCCTAAAATATTCAATAAGGTAGATTTTCCTGATCCAGAAGAACCCATTATGGCTACTAATTCCCCCTCATCAACTGTAAAATTGATTCCTTTTAATACATGAAGGGAATTGCTTCCCATTTTATAGGATTTGTGAAGATCTTTAATTTCAATCATGGTCAGTTTTTTTTGTTGAGTTGTTGATCCTTGTAATAGGACTTACAAGTTGTTAAAATGTTACAAGAAATCGAGAAAAATTTTGTTAAAAATTTCTAGTTGGCAAATTCATCTTGCTTTACTTGATTCCAAATTTTTATTTTATCGCCTGCCTTGATACCAGACTTTACTTCTACATGGATGCCATCACTTATTCCCAATTCCACATCTTTACGTTCAAATTGTTGATCTCCGGTTTCTATTTCCACAAAAGGCTGTTTTGTATCGCTATCAAACTGCACCAATGCTTCTTTTACCGTCAATACACTATCTGCTTTTGCCAAAATAATAGAAGCATTTGCACTTAATCCAGCTCTAATAAAAAATGAGTCTTGCTTTTTAAGCGTTCCTTTAATTTCAAATTGAATGGCACCATTCTCTTCATTTCCTTTTGGTGCTATATAATCTAATACTGCATCAAAAGTTTTATTCTCTATAGCTCCAACAGTAATTTCTAAAGGAAGATCTTCTTTTATTTTTCCAACTTCAGATTCATCGACCTTACCTTCAAAAATCATTTTATCCACATCAGCAATTGCTGCTATTGTTGTTCCTTCATTAAAATTGTTGCTCTCAATAACTTGATTACCTACTTCTACTGGCACCTCTAGCACCATACCCCTTACTGTTGATCGTATCAATGTATTGGCAGCATTACCATACCCCTTTGTGGTACCTGTCTTTACAATATCATAGTTCTTATTAGCAGCACCATAGGCCTGTCTTGCTTGGTCGTAACTTACTTGGGCACGTTCCAAATCTACTTGGGAAATTACTCCTTTGTCAAATAAGTTTTTTTGACGTTCATAATTTCTTACCTGATCATCCAAATCAATCTTTGTCTCATCAATGGCATTTCTAGCATTGTTCAACGCATTTAAATTGGGTACCACTTTTATTTTTGCCAATAAATCTCCTGCTTTAACGTAATCACCCCCTTCTACATAAATTTCTTCAATAACGCCAGAAATATTGGGCTTTATGAGCACTTCCTCCAAAGGAAGTATGCTGCCTGTGGCCATTGTTTTTTTAATAATGGTTTGCTTGGAAGGTTCTTCGGTTTCATATACTACAGGGTCTTCACTATTTTTTTGATACAAATAGTACATAGAGCCTCCAAAGGCTACTATGATAAGTAATAATATGATAATGGTTACTCGCTTTTTCATTTTTGATTGATTTAATATCGAATATATAGATTGATAATTTTATTTAATCGGTTCTTAATGCGTCAATTGGTCTTACTTTTATAGCACTTTGTGCAGGAATAAAGCCTGCTAATAATCCTGAAACCATTAAAATAAGGAGCGCTACTACTACTACTCCTAAATTAACACTGGGATTTATAAACATATCTACAGGACCAACTGCATCTAATATGGTATTTACAATATAAATAAACAGGGATCCAAAAATAATTCCGGCCATTCCAGATATGATAGTCAAGAAAATAGACTCCATTAGAATTTGTTTTTTAATTGACCATGGATCTTCTCCAAGGGCTCTTCTTATCCCTATCTCCTTGGTTCTTTCCTTTATCACAATGAGCATAATATTACTAACTCCAATAATACCAGACAGCAGCACCATAATTCCTACTAGATAGGCAACTGCCTTTAACGCACCAAAAAGACTTTCTACTCTGTTATATTGTTCATACAAATCAAAATACCCTACTGCTCGATTATCTTCTGGATGGATCTTATGTTTGGTCTTTACCACATTTATGATGCCCTCCTTTAAACTGGAAATAGAACTGCCATCATGGGCCGTAATTGCCATCCACCCTACATTATTGCCTTGATTAAAGGCCTGAGAAAAAGCTGTAAAAGGCACATAAATTTCTTTTTGACCTTCTTCTCCATCCCCGTTATTGCTCTTCTTTTTATAGGTTCCAACCACTAAAAAATTTACACCTTGTATTTTAATATAAGTCCCTATAACTTCCTCATCCTTGTCGTATAAATCACTCCTGACCCCATTTCCTATAATGGCCACCTTTCTTTTGTCATTGATATCATTGTAGTTTATAAAACGACCTGAAGTTACGGTCATTGGATCCTGATTAATTATTTCTGGATAATCACCATATACATTGTAAGCACCTGCATTAAGCCCTCTCACGACATTATTCCCGCCTCTAAAACCTCCGAGTTGATTTCTTGGGGAAACATACCTTAAATTAGGCACATTGTTCCTAATGGACTGTACATCCTCTATTTTAAAACGAAACCTTCTGCCCATTGGCAGACCTTGGTACGCTTTTGTGGTACTACGTGTCCACATAAACATGGTATTGGTGGCGATATCGCCAAAATCCTGTTTGATTCCATTTTCCAAACCCTTACCAGCAGAGAGTAAAATAATAAGGATGGATATGCCCCAGAAAACACCAAAAGCAGTTAGCACAGTTCTAAACCAATTACTGGTCAGGACTTCTATAATTTCTTTCCAACGATCTCTACTAAACATTATCTGCTTTTATAAGTTTAATCTTTTGCACTATAATTACATAACTATTCATCTCGTAACGCCTCTATTGTTTGTATTCTTGCTGCTCTCCATGCAGGAAAAAACCCGGCTACTGTTCCAGCAAATATCAACACAAACACTGTAGAAATTGCCACTTTAAAATTCACCGATGGGTTGACTATATAATCCACTTCTATGTGTGGTCCCAAAATCTCCAAGATTCCCATACTAAAAATAAGTCCTGTAAATCCTGAAATTGCTGTTACAAAAATAGCTTCATGCAGGATCATGCCAATAATGGACCAAGGTTTGGCTCCCAAAGCTTTACGTATCCCTATTTCTTTTGTTCGTTCTTTTACAACAATCAACATAATATTGCTAACACCCACAACTCCAGCAATAATTGTGCAAATGCCAACAAACCAAAAGAACAGTTTTATATTTCCAGTAAGACTATAGTATCTTTTTGCCTCTTCCATTGCACTCCATACATTTAAGGCACTAGTATCATCCGGAGCAATGGTATGGGATTGTTGAAGATGGGTTTTAAGGCTGTTTTTAAAATCCACAGCCTGAGCAACTGCTTGGTCAAAATTATCAACGGGTGGCAAGGTATACGATATATTGTTCACTCGATTTCCGCCATTAAAAACTCGTTGGGCTGTAGTTATAGGAATATAAATCCGCTCTTCTTCCCGGTCTTCATATTCTCCATACACACCAATTATCTTAAAAGGAATGCCTGATATTTCAATAAATTCTCCTATTGGTGATTCCACTTTATTAAAAACATCTGTTTTAATTTTTTTTCCAATAACCGCTACTTTGGCCGTGGACATTTCATCTAGATGGTTTACAAAACGACCTTCGTACATTTTGCAGTTTTCAATAAACTGAAACTGAGCGGATACACCCTGCACTCCATATATCAAGGCCTCTTTTCCATAATTTACAGTAATACCACGAACAAAAATTCTGGGTGATTTATATTCTATGGCGTCGTTTAGTAAAACAGCCGAAGTTTCAAAATTTTCATTATTGAGTTGAATACGTCTTCCAGGGTTAAGACCCTTATATTCTTTTGAAGTAACACCTGGCCACACCCACACGCTTGTAGCTGCATCTTGTTCAAATTCTTGTTCAATTCCATTTTGCAGCCCTTGGCCAAAACCTAATAAAATAACAAGTATGAAAATTCCAGAAGCAACGGAAAGTCCCGTAAGAAAGGTCCGTAACTTATTTTTACGAATAGTATCGAAGATTTCCTGCCATCTTTCTATGTCGAACATTGGTCAGTTGGTTGATTGATTGATGAAAAGCACTAAGTGCACTTTATAAGACTATAAGAAAGTGATTTTGTTACAGTTGTTCTTAAAAAATATGTTAAAAATAAAATTCAGCTTTTCATTTTCTTGTAAACAATGTAAAATAAGCATGCGAATAAAACATAAGGAATAGCCATCAAATACACGATTCCGTTGTTGATTCCTTCTGCTACAGATGCGTTTTCCTCACTTTCCAAAACAGCACGACACATGGCACATTGTGCTTCTGATACCTGTGGAAACAGCAAAAAAATAATTAGAAATATAATTACAATAGTAGGTTTCATTCTGATACGCTTCTAAATTCCTTTTGAAATAATGTTATCCTATATAATAAGGAGATATCATGAGGTAAACTACAACTCCTGTAATGGCAACATACAGCCATATTGGAAAAGTAATTCTTGCCAATTTTCTATGTGCATCAAACTTTTTAAGGTATGCTCTAGCATATGTTTTTAATACCAAAGGAATAATAACAATAGATAATATAATGTGTGATATCAATATAAAATAATACACATATTTAATTGTTCCTTCCCCACCAAATTCTGTTGAATTTGAAGTCATGTGATACGCAATGTACATCAATAGAAACAAAAGGGACAATACTATGCATGTTGTCATTAATTTTTGATGCAATTCCCTTTTTTTATTTTTAATTGCCCAAACGGCAACCAACAATAAGATAGCTGTAAGTCCATTGATTGATGCGTAAATAGGTGGTAAAAAACTAAATGGTTCTACATTGGGTAGTTTCACTAAAAAAAGCAAGGCCACCACCACTGGTATCACAATTGAAACAACCGTGATAATTCTATTGAATTTTTTTTCTTTTATAGTAACTGTATCCATACTATTCTTGCAACAGTTTTTTAATATCCTCTTTCAACGCTGATATTTGTTCTTTCACTCCTTCATCATTCTCACCCTCACTTTCAGAAATTGTTCCTCTGTAGTATATAATTGGGTTTCCATAATCGTCTACTCTGGACCGCACATATCCTCTTTTATCAATTAAAGCGAACATACCCGAATGTTCAAAACCACCAGGAACATCAGGCATTTCTGCTGCAAAAATATTAAATCCAGTATTAGCCAAATCATAAATGGTTTCTTGTTCTCCTGTCAGCAAATGCCAATCCAGATCTACGATATTATATTTTTCGGCATATTCTTTTAAAACTCTTGGGGAATCATACCTTGGGTTAATGGTAAAAGAGGCTATACCAAAATTTCTTGTTTCCTTAAATTCATCTTGTACTGCAACCAAGTTTTCAGTCATTACAGGACAAATAGTAGGGCAGCTGGTAAAGAAAAATTCAACAACATATACTTTTCCAATATAATCTTTATCAGTAATTATAAGACTATCCTGATTTACAAGCGCAAATTGGGGTACTCTACGTTTTTTGCCTTCTATTATGAGGTAAGACAAAGCATCATCAGCATTTTTTTTGTTCATACGGTCATTCTTGACCACATTATTACTTTGGATACTATCTATAATTCGAGGAATAAAAATGATTCCAAAAATCAGTATCACAAAAGAAACCCAGACGTATGTATATTTACCTTTCTTCATTACTTACTTCTATCAACATTGTTCTTCTTTAATGCCAATCTATATTCTGCGAGAATAATTTTAACGTCATCTTCCATTTTGTTGTTCAAATCCGCAACTGAAGTAGCATTAAAACCATATTTAGTGCCTTCCTCCTCATCTTTTTTTCTACCTCTAAGATTTACATCTTTATCAATAATAAAAACATAGGAGGTACCTAAATTAGCATCTAGATTTAGGTCTGTTTTTAAACTTTTAAATACATTTTTAATTTCAGTTTCGGAACCAAAAACAAACTTCCAGTTTTTAATATCCACCAAACCACCAAGCTCTTTTTTTAATTCTTCTACTTTTTCCTCAGTTCCAACTGGTAATACCATCACAAATTGAAAATCAACAAACTTATAAAACGGTTTATATATTTTTTGGTTCAGATTGAATGCATTGCCCTTTTTTAACTCAAGATCATTGCCTAAAAAACCCAGTATCGTAATCTTATTATAAAAAGTAACTGAATCATCAATGGTATTTACATCCAAAATATTCTCAGTGAGCATTGGGAGTCTTCCAAAATTATTTACCCCAGATGCAAAAAAAAGATAGGCCACAATTGGGAAAATAAAAAGCACTACTAAAACAAAAGTCTTTTTCATATGAAAGAGTTGTACAAAAATAAAAAAGACGGCCCAAAGACCGTCTTTTTATTTGTTAATTCTATTTTAGAAATTCCACTTTACGAACCCATCTTTAAAGATGTTATAAATGTAATCTGCTTCAAAAAGCAATATAAATACAAGATAAAGAACTAAAAAAATAGGAGTCCAAATAATGGTTCTGCGTAAAGAACTTTTTTCATCACGCAAGTGCATGAAGTCCCAAGCAATATAATAGGCTTTTACCAATGTTAATATGATAAATATCCAATTTATCACTTTCATTCCAATGAAGTAAGAACTTGTTAGGGCTTTAGGCTTTGCAATACCTAAAGCTACTTCTACAGCAGTAATTAGTGATAGAAAAATTAAGACACCCCAGATTTTGGTGATGTTGGATTTAAACTTTAAAAGCCCTCTAAAGATTTCTAATTTATGTTCGTGTGCCATGCTTTATACTATACTTATTAAAAATTAAACCAGATAGAAAAATGTGAATACAAATACCCAAACTAAATCTACAAAGTGCCAATACAGTCCTACTTTTTCCACCATTTCATAATGCCCTCTTCTTTCATACGTTCCAAGAATAACATTAAAGAAAATAATAATATTAATCAGTACCCCTGAAAAAACGTGGAATCCGTGAAAACCAGTTATAAAGAAGAAAAAATCTGCGAACAACCTACTGCCATATTCATTATGGATAAGGTTTGCACCTTCTACCACATACTTAGCATTTTTTAACTTATCCAAGGATTCTTCTCTGTTCAAAAGTGTTTTCTCACCATCTTCTGTAATAGTTTCTGTACGAATTAAAATATTAGGGTTGGCTTTAAAGCCTCGTGTTACTTCATTTACAGTAAATGATGGCAAGGTGCCTTCACTAAAAAACCAAAGACCATTTTTATTTTCATGCTCATGTCTTTCAGAAGGAATAGTTTGCGCAAAATCTGCTAAGCTTGCTCTTTCTCCCGTGTCCGCTTTTACAAATTGTAAAATACGACCTCCTTTAGTTTCAATTGCCCCATGGCTTCCTTTAATAAAGGTATCCCATTCCCAAGCTTGAGAACCAACAAATACAGCACCACCAAGAATTGTGGCGAACATATACCAGATTACTTTATTCTTTTGCATTTTATGTCCTGCATCCACAGCTAATAC
The DNA here is from genome assembly GCA_002746415.1 of Flavobacteriaceae bacterium. GTDB lineage: Bacteria > Bacteroidota > Bacteroidia > Flavobacteriales > Flavobacteriaceae > Saonia. Next base: position 23,728 of record NVXD01000003.1, read on the forward strand.
CATGGTTACAGAAGACATGATCAACACAAAAGTCATAAATGCCACATAGTACATAGGGTAATTACCATGAAAGAAAGGCACGTGTGTAAACACCTCATCGGCTATTGGCCATGTTTCAATGAATTTAAATCTTGAAAAACCATAAGACGCAATAAAACCAGAAAAAGTTATGGCATCTGAAACCAAGAAAAACCACATCATTAGTTTTCCATAACTTGCGTTTAATGGCTTGTTTCCACCTCCCCAAACAGCTTCTTTTGTATCCGTTGTCACTGTAGAATTCATATGTAACGTATCGTGTTAATTAAATTTTAGCAAATTTACATTTTTTTCGTCTATTGAAAAGTCTAAATCTGCCCAAAACTAAACTTTAGAACCATTCTTTTTTAACAAAATCGACAAACAATATGAAATACCATGAAAAGTAAGCTAAAAGTGCCCTTATTTAACCTTACAAAATATTATATCCTACAATTATGGAATACCCTTTAAAATCTGATATACGTGTTTGGTAGTTACTAAGAAGGTTTCTATTAGAGTTCTGCCTAAATTCTATACTTACCCTATTATTGAAGTTGTAACCAAATGCCATGAAAAAGAATTCTTGAGTTCCATCAATCTCTAAATCAGAAATTAAGGCGTTAGGAGTAATGTCAGTACGCAAATAATCAATTTTCGAATTAAAATCCTTACCAAATGCAACACCTCCAGCCAAGAACAATTTTGATTTTGGGCCTAAAAAAAAGTAATGCCTAATCCCTACGGGTATTTCAACTGCAGCATAATCCATTCTTCTTATTCTAGCATCTGTTGGCATAACATCCGACTTGAAATACTCATATGATGGCTCTATAAATAAAGACCATTTATTATTATTAAAGGGAAGTATAATTTCAAATTCAACACCAAAACCTGGCACAACTTCTGAACCAAAATCAACGGCCCCAGCACCTTCATATGAAAATGAATAAAAATTAGCCCTTGGCCTTAAGACAATATTGAACATGTCTTTTCCATATTCTTTTTCAAACTTATTAAAAGCAACACCCTTACAGGAATTAAATTTTACAAAATAGGTAACCAATTCATTCTCTTTATACTGTAAATTTTCAATATTAGAAAAACTAAGTTGATCACACTTTAGGTTTTCAAAAATTTGAGATTTGAACAAGTTGTTCTCCTTAATTTTAGGTCTTGTTCGCTTATACTTTACATTAAAAAAATTGTCATCTTTTACTGATTTATACTTTAAATAAACCAATTGCTCAACATCCGAATTGTCCATTTTAAAGAAAAAGCGTATTAAATTGCCATCCTCATATTTATAAAGTGAAGCCTCACCTTCAACCAAAAATCGTAAAAACAATTTTTCTTCAACAAATTTAGGATCTCTTACTTCACGTAATTCACTGGTCAAATCACTAGTCCTATCAATATTGACCGTAAACCTTTCGTATTTTATATGGTCTGTGACACTAAACTCTCGAACATCATCAATAACCGCAGTTATAGACTCTGCTTCTTCGGAAAGCTTGTATTTAAATTTGGTAGGATTGTTTTTCCAATCAACATTTCTGATTAAACAATCTATTCTTTCCCCAGTATTCTTTATAAAATACCCTGCTTCAAATTTGATTTGGGAATAACTATTTAAACTTAAAATTGATAAGGCAATAATTAACAGTTTGGTTTTCATATTTATGAATTAGATTAAAAAAAACATCGGTCTGTATCACAACTACTTAAATCAAAAAATATTTTAATTAACGAAATAAATAAACAATATTAAATAGACCCATAAGATGCCCAAAAAGTGCCAAAAAGTAGCCCCCAATTCCAATCCCAACATCTTGTCTGACGTATATTTACCTTTAACATGATTGTATACCACTACCAAAAGGGATATCAATCCTGCAGCAACATGCGCTATATGTAATAATACAATTGCAAAAACATATGACGTCTTAATATTGCTTGTTGGTCCTGTAAAATAATATCCTTTAGCAACCATTTCAGAAAAGCCACTAAATTGCAATACAACAAAAGCAACCCCCAAAACCAAAGTGACCAACAACCAGCTGGTAGCCATTTTTGAATTACCAGAATTTGTGGCCTTTTTAGCCATGAAATAAGTGAGACTGCTTATGATAATAACTATCGTACTTATCAAAAAAGAAGTGGGCAATTCCAAATCTTTTATCCAATCCTCTCTAGAACTACTTACAATATAGGCACTGGTCAATGCGGCAAATGCCATGATTAAACTAGCAATCCCAAACCAGAGCATCATTTTTTTAGCCCTTTCATTTTTCTCCTCCTGTGTTCCCTGTGTTAAGTCCATTAAACTTTTTATTTATTTTAAATCAAATTTTCAATATTAATCTCCATGCTATTCTTGAGGCACTATTTTTCAACAAAATTAGCCTTTCATGTCATCAAGCGGCCCCACTTTTCATAATGAAACTTTAGAATAAAGTGTCACTGTATTTATCTACTACATATACTATTTGCATCAATGTGATGTAGCTTACGCTTGCCAGCATTAATTTTCTAGCGGATTTATCATCTCTCTTTCTATATAATTGAAAAGCAAAAATCAACATTGCTAAACCCATTGAAAATATTATACAAGCAGCCGTGATAGACAAATGCAATCTACCCGTAATACCAAATGCTGGGACTATAGAAATAACCATCATCCAGATGGTATACATGATAATTTGTAATGCCGTTCCTTTATCTTTATTTCCAGTTGGTAACATTTTAAACCCACCTTTTTTATAATCTTCATGTAACATCCATCCCAATGCCCAAAAATGTGGAAATTGCCAAAAAAACTGAATCATAAATAAGGTACCTGGTTCAATACCAAAATCATTGGTTACAGCTACCCAACCAAGCATAAATGGGATAGCACCTGGAAAAGCTCCAACAAAAACAGCGAGTGGGGTTTTCGTCTTTAAAGGCGTGTATACACTAGTGTACAAAAAAATGGAAATGGCCCCAAACATTGCTGTTTTAGGATTCAAGGCATATAGCGCTACAATTCCTAAAAGTGTTAAAACAATTGCTATTACAAGAGCTGTATTTACAGACATTCTACCAGAGGGAATAGGCCTATTCTTAGTCCTATTCATTAGCGCATCTAAATCTTTTTCTATGATTTGATTATATACATTGGATGCACCAACCATACAATACCCACCAAAGGACAAAAGGAACAACGAGAAAAAATTAATTTCAGTTGCGCCAAGAAAATAACCAGCAATAGAAGAAAAAACAACACTAACAGCAAGTCTCGCTTTTGTAATCTCTTTAAAATCAGCAAATAACTTAGATATTATTGAACTTTTTGCCGTACTAACCGCAGTCTCCATTATCGAATTAAAATAAGAATGCAAAGATACAGCCCTCATGATTTTTGTGCAACGTTATGAGTATGTTTATCTTATATTTGATATCTTTTGTTAAACCGATTATCATGCAAAAAATATATTTCCCTATAGTTCATCTATTTTTTTTCCTTGCCTCAACCATTTTAACTGCTCAAAATGACGAGGTGGTCATTAAGATTGATAAACTTTCTAATGATGTATATATGCTTACTGGGCAAGGCGGGAATATTGGTATTTATGTTGGCGAAAGCCATGTATATATGATAGATGATCAATTTGACAGATTGAGTGATAAAATTAATGCCGCAATTAAAACCATCACAGACAAACCTATTTCTGTTCTTGTGAACACGCATATGCATGGAGATCACACTGGTGGAAACGCCAAATTTAACACCAACAATACAACAGTGGTTGCTCATACTAATGTGCGAAAGCGAATGCAAGCCAATTTAAAGAAAGACTTGGATGCTAACAAGATTGATGCTGAGCATTATGAAAAAATGCTGCCTGAGGTAACCTTTTCTGATGACATTACTTTTTATGATGGGGATGAAACCATCATGGTCTTCCACGTCCACAATGCACATACAGATGGTGACGTGATGATTTATTTCCTAAACAACAATGTAATACACATGGGTGATACGTACTTTGCTGGGCGTTTTCCATATATAGATTTAAATAACGGCGGTAATGCAGAAGGCTATATAAACGCACATAAGAAAGCATTACTGGTCATAAATGATGAAACTAAAATAATTCCAGGACATGGTAGCTCATCCAATAAAAAAGAATTAGAAATCTATATGACCATGTTAGCCGATATAAAAATTAAAGTCCTCGCTGATGTTGATGCAGGAAAAACATTAGCACAAGTACAAGCAAACGCTTCCATAACGGCTCCATACAACGAAACTTATGGAGGTGGATTTATTTCTTCTAAACGAATTTTAGAGTTTTTTTATAAAAGTTTAAAAAAATAAAATGACTGACTGAGCGCAGTTAAATTCTACAAAAACCCTTTAGAGATTCTTTACAAGGATTTTGGAACGCTCAATCAGACAAAATCATAAAAGGCTATTGAAGCCTGAAATTTATTGGAATACTAAAAGGAACCTTCACAGGTACTCTTCGTTGCATACCTGGAGTCATTTGTGGTAGTTTTCGCATAATGCGTTCTGCCTCCTTCTCAAATCCTTTTGTTGGGCTTTTAAATTTCAAATTAGAGATACTGCCATCAACATCTATATCAAAAACAACATACACTTTTCCTTCAATTCCCAACTCTTGTTCATAAGCAGGATATTTAACATTTTTTTTGATATGTTTTTGCATTTTTGCTTGAAAACATGAAAACCGTTCTTTTTTTTCAACATCTTCACATCCCGGAAATATAGGTGCGTCTTCTACCAACTTAAAGGGTATTTTTTCAATCACTTTTTCTCCATCATCAAATGGAATACTTCCATAATCCAAATCTCTAACAGGAATATTATTGGGTTTTTGAATAAATTCAGTAATATTATTTGCGATAGGATCGTCATTTTCCACAATCTTAAATTCATTGGGGTCAGTAATTACTTCCGTGACTTCCATGATTACTTTTGGTTTTTCCATTACAAAACTGACCAATTCTGGATAGTATTCAACCAGCTCTTTAATTTCTTCATCATGAACAGCTATCATATCTTTCTTCATCATGAATGTAGCTTGTAAACCAAAATAAACCAGTATCAAGGCAATTATCAAGCCTATTTGAAAATGTAGAAAACCTCTTTTTCGTAAATTTACGTCTTGCTTACTCATTTTTGGGTGAGCAACCTTGGTCTCTTCACTGTTGTTCTCATTCCCGTGAGATGCAACAATCTTTAATGTGTTTTTCATATTACATTGATTTTAATAATGTTAGCAATATGTTAAAATACAAGAAGTGTACCAAAAAAAAATCCCGAGCCTAGGCTCGGGATTTTAAAAATAATATTTTGAATTCGCCCTTTTAATTATTCAGGGAGAAAAAAATTGCTATTGTAACTTAAAGGTAATTGGAATACTAAAAGGAACCCTTACAGCATTACCTCTTTGTCTTCCAGGTGTCATTCTAGGAAGTTTTTTAATAATTCTCAATGCCTCTTTTTCCAAATTTTTATCTGGACCACGGTATCTGATATTTCCAATACTACCATCTTTTTGAATGGTAAACATAATATTCACTCTACCTTGAACACCCATTTCTTGTGCTATTTCTGGGTAACGGAAGTTCTTACGAATGTGCTTTTGCATCATTTCATTAAAGCATTTCCTTTTATCGCCAGCTCTTTCACATCCCGGAAAAACAGGTACATCCTCAATTACCGCAAAAGGAACATCTAAATCCTCAAAGTCTTCCATTTCAGCTACATCATCCACTTCTACAACTTCTTCTTCTTGACTTGTTTCTGTTGACTCGATAACTGTTTCCTCCACTTCTTCCTCATCCTCAACCACTTCAATGATTTCTGGTGCTGCTGGTGGTGGTGGTGGTGGTGGTGTTTTAATCTGCTCTGTCATTGGAACTTCTTCATCCAATTGATCTTCCACATTTTGTGCAGTATCATAAGCATTGTCCTTATCGTATGTTTTCCATTCTAAGGCGCCATAAATCAAAAGCATCACTAACACCAAACCTGCTACGAAATACAAGCCGCTATCTTTTCTTAAATCGGCTTTTGGATTCTTTTTAAGTTCCATAATTTTATATTTTAATATTCGCTAATTTAATTATTTATTTTACAAAAAAGCAACTAATTGCTCCATTTTAACGGCATTTTTTTGGAAAACATAATTTTAACAATTCCTGCCCCAATTAAAGCACCAAAACTATTGGCAATTGCATCCAATATATCACCTTCTCTATTCAAGGTGATTTTCAATTGTAATACCTCAATAATTATACCATAAACAATGGCAAAAACAGTCGCTGATAATATTGCCTTCCATATGCTAATTGCACCTTTTGTTATTTCTCTTAAGAAGAGGCTTCCCAAAACAGATACCCCCAAATAAAATGCCAAATGAACCAACTTGTCCATATGTGGGATTTGTATCCAAGAATTACCAATGTCCATTTCTGAAAATGAAGATAAACTGAGCCATGTGACCAGTGCCAACCAGCTAAGGAATGCAATAAAATAAATATGCCTTTTAAGCACCTATCAGTTCTTTGTAATCTACATCGCTCATTAAAGTTTCAACTTCTGATGCATCACTTATTTTAATTTTTATCATCCATCCGTCTCCATAAGGATCCGAATTTACTTTTTCTGGAGTATCTTCCAAAGCCTCGTTAAAGGCAATTATTTCACCTGTTAAGGGTAATAACAAATCAGAAACGGTCTTTACTGCCTCAACTGACCCAAAAATTTCATCTTTATCCAAGGTCTCATCAACAGTTTCAACTTCTACATACACAATGTCTCCCAATTCACCTTGTGCAAAATCCGTAATTCCTACAGTAGCAATATCGCCTTCAATACTGACCCACTCATGGTCTTTTGTATATTTTAATTCAGATGGTATATTCATTCTCTTTTAATTTGATGTTGTGACAAATGTAACAGATTATCCATCGGTTTTCAAAAAAATGATATACAAAAATAATAGTCGAATAACTTAACTGTAGCCCCCCTTAATAAGAATGATAAGGCTGGTTTAGTTTCCAAAGTTATACCTAATGGTAAACCCGGTATTGATAGTGGTTTGTGGAAAAGCTGTAGATACTGCAAATTTCGAAAAAGAATGATCATAAAAGAACAATGCGTTCAAGCTTTTAGTCAAGGCATAATCCGCAGAGAATTTTAAAGAAAACAAATTCTGCCCAGAAGTGATTTGATTGTTGTCTATATCTAAATTTCTAATTATCGTAATATTATCTCTTAAAGTGACATCTGCCTTTAGGTTTAAATCTCCTTTCAGACGTTGTTTTTCACCCCCTATATTGGTTACAAATTTCACATCCTTAAAACGATATCCCAATCCAAGAGTGTATTCTTTACCATTGATTTCAGTCATTAAATTGTTGTCAAAACTTAATGACAAAGCTCTATCTGACCGTATTTCAGCCAAAACACTTAATGAGCTCTGCATTTCAAAATCCAACCTAATCAATGGATTAAACTGATCGGTCAACACAACGTTATTTATAATGTTGTCCGGTAAAAAATCCTGGTTCTCTGAATTAATATTCCCATTTTGTTTCTCCAAATTGGTTTGGAACGAATTGATACTGTAAGAAGCTCTATACCCATGTCCTATAGAAAAACGTTTGAACTTCTTTTTAAACCACTTGTTTTTCATTAGGCCAGTGTACTTTATATTCCAATTAGGAATTGGAATACTTCTAAACGCATCTAGGTTCACTCTACTAGCATCCTGCCCCGTATAGGCTGCAAAAAATGCTGGCAACAGTACATCTTGATGTGTTTTACTATATCGTTCTGGGAAACCATCTGCATCCACATTACCAGTATTATGCCCTCTATCTGAAGCAATTCTATTGGCTATAGTTATTCTATTTTCTTTAAGCTCATTAAAGGAGTCAGAAGTAAATTCATCACTTTTTCCAAAAGCAGTCCCTATCATCATGGTAGAGATACTAAAATTACCATAATTATTACCCAAAAGATTCTCATATTCAAATTCACCTGTGCCTAAATTATTTATCTGAAAACTCTCTTGATAACTACTGGAATACTGTCTGTCTGCCGACAAATCAATTGTTAAATCCCGAATAGGTTGTGCTGTCGCCGTAATATTTAATTGCTTATTGGTACGTTCAATGTATTGCTCATTAAATTCTGGAAAAGCGGTTAACCATCCATTACGTGCTGCCTCATAACGTACATCTGCTTGACTACCAAAAACAAAACCAATTGAAGGTTTTGCTGTTCCTACAAAACCAATAGACTGGGTATATCCGGGTAATACTTTTCCATTGTTTTCGCTATAATTAATATTGACTCTTTTAACCATCGTCAAAACATCCACAACTGTATTGAAAAGTGGACTTGTCTTTTGTGTCTTTTTTTGATAGTTTCCTCCTGCAACATTACCTGCCTTGTCTCTACGCACGGGAGCATTGGTAGTAACCTTCCCATTTCTCTTTTTCAATCCAATAAGGTCATATAACCGCTGCATGGTTAAGGATGCTGTTATATTATGAGTATTGGCATTCTGTACTGTATTAATATCTTCACCCGCCACTTCTCTAAGTGCATCACCCCCACGTTGCCAGTCAAAATTACTGGTATAGGAATACTGCGCATTGATAAAATTCAAAGCTGGTATTTTATTGAAGGGCAATTCATAATTCAACTCCATTTGCTGTGAGTGTCTATTGGGCTCACCAATATCAAAAAAGCCATTCCATAAATCTAAATCCCTTAAAATTTCCATATTGTCAGTTCCATCAACATCCTCTCCAAAATAGTTACGCACTATATTGTTATTACTGGCAGTAAGATTTAATCTAAGTGATTTACTTAAGCTATAATTAAGAGCATATTGCCAATTGAACAAATAATTGCGTTGTTGTAACAAAGGAAGTTCCAGTGCCTCAACCCCTGGCTCTAGCACATCTCTAAATCGTTGTTGGTTAAAAGAACGATTGATATTAGAGTTTATAGAGACACTTGTAGGTAGCAAATTAAAATTCAAGTCTTTTAGCCATTGCCAATATTTGCCAGTAAAAAGAGAGTCTTTTTTCGCAAATGGCGCAACTTCCGCTGGTTTAAAATTATGATTGTATACAAAACCAGTAGTTATATTTTGGTCTCTAAGGCTGGCTATTTCAAAATCCCTATGGTCTGTTTCATTATATGAATAATTAAACGTAAAATTCTCTACATCATAAAAATTAGCTTCAGCTTCTTCTCCTCTATTTTTTCTAACTCCAATAAAGTTTATACTTGTTCTCTTTGTATAGTCTTCAGCCTGTTCTTTTATAGTTGCTGCATCTTCAGCAGTATCTGCTGCTGCAATTCGATCATCTAGTTTTAAATCATCATAAACAGGGTCAAATTCTGGTGTTATGACTTGTTCAGAAATTCCATAATTAAATGGAAGTTGTAATCCCCATTTTTTTGGAAACAACTGACCAATATTTAAATTGGTGACCAAATCATAGGATATAGCATCTTCTCTTGCACGCTCATTGGGCATTTGATCAATACTTCCAAACCCAGATGTGCTTTTGTTTCCTGTGGCAGAAAAACTGGCGAAATCTGCAATATTTGCATCTATTGCACCAACTGCGGCCCATCCTCCATTATTATCCAAACCAGCCAAACGCAGTTCATTAAACCATACTTCTCCTCTTAATGGTAAATTATCAGCATTTTTAACCCCTACCATCATACTTCTTATACTTCCCAGTGAAGGATTACCACGTAGACCAATCCGAATAACCCCTAGAGTTCTAGGTGCAAATTCTGCTACAGGGACTACTTCACCATCAACAATTTCATAATAATTAATTTGATTAAGGCTCTGGTTAGCTATTCCCAAAGATTTTACCTTGTTTAAATCACTCAAATCAATGTTTATTTCATTCTCTTCAGGCCATATTTCATTTTCTGAAGCGGCACCAAATGGTGTAAATTGCAGAGGCACTTCAATTTGATAAAAATTCTCAGAAAAATCTGTTCCAATTCTTAAAAAACCAATCAATGGAGTTTCACCGTCAGCATAATCAGCTTCCACAAGTTTTTCAGCATGCATAAACATTTTAATTCGCTTATATTGTCGAATATCCATATTTACATTTTTAAAGACACCCCTAGAATCTTCTGCTTCTAAATTTTCTACTTTAAAGGAAAGTGATTGTTCATTTTGGCGAATAATGGTATTATTATTATTCAACTGTTCTCTTGCAACACCAGGAGGCAAGACATAAGGAATAGGTGTTCTTCCTTCATTTTCTTCAATATTCACTGTATTTACATCAACCAAAGTTCCATCATTGGATGGGTCGTTGTCTACATCTGGCTGCAATGATTTAGTATAGGTTCGCCAATCTCCCCTAACCAAATCCAAGGTTGCAAAACGCAACACTACATCTCTATTAAATCCTGTTAAATACATTCTCATAAAACTGATGGACCTGAAATCATTTATTCCACCAATTGCATCAGTAAAATCATTCAAAGGTATTTTATATTGTATCCATCTCCTGTTTATGCTTCCACCATTGGGCAATTGTGGTGTTACACCTTCTTTTATATCTGTGACATATAAATCATCTATTGTAGTATTAGCCATTATTGGAATTCTATATTCATAATAGCTGTTTACCGTATTCATAGTAAGATCCCTATCAATATCCTCCACATCTGGTAAGGTTGTTGAACCTCTATTCGTATTGGTAACTGCAACTGGTGAATTCCCTTCTGGATTATTGAAATCCAAATAACGCTCTAACACCCCTCCTTCTCGGTTTAAGTAGTATTGGTAATTATCTAAGGCTGGGTCATTCCCTGTATTGTTATCATAAATTACAGATTCAGCCTCATCGTTCAATCCATCATACCCAATATCCTGTAATCTTCTACTGGTTTCATCCACATCAAAAGCATATACCAATGATTGCGTGGAGGGCACTTCTCCCCATGCGGTAGCTGCCACCAAATCATTACTATTTACTCCTGGTAGTCCATTTTCATATTGTTTTCTACCATCCTTTAATATATCCTCAGAAATATTTCCCAAGTTAAAAACCAGCTCGCCAGGGCCAACTGCTTCACCATCCACATAAGGATCCAAAACCCAAAATTGTACAAATTCCACATTTGATTGCTCAAAATTGGTACTGCTTAATGGGCGCATAATACCTCCCCATTTGTCTTGATCCAGTGTTGTATTAAAATCTGGATTGTTATTATAAGGCCCTTTGGAATCTGGATAGTATGCTATATCTAAAGTGTTTTGTACCGTAGTTTGTCCTTGGGCAATATCAACTTGTGGAAAAACCTCATCTATAAAAATTCTTCTAGTGGCATTGGTAGAAATATCATTGTCACTTATCCCGCTTGGTCGTTGGTTCGTAAAAAATATTGGATCTATAGTATACCATGCCATTTTTGCTCTACCGTAACCATTCTCCAAATTAGCAGGATCCTCTGGTGAGTTACCTGTTAATTGACCTCCTGGAACAAATTCCAAAGGAGTACTGGCTAACGACCAACCTAGAGAAGAGCGAATATCAATCAATGCTTGCGCACCTTCAAAATCATCTAAATACGTAGTGGTTTCTCCCTGAAAACTTGCATGCTTAGGTGAACTTGGTTTCAACCACGCTATTTCACCTCTAACTGATAGGTTAGAAGGCACATCCGTATCTATGTTTGGCAATTTATTAGCAAGACGAGTCAGAAATGGTACTTCAGTTGAAAAATTACCATTAAGTCCAAAAATAGTATTGTTTACTGGCTCAATTCCAAAGTTTGATTTTTGGGTCAATGGGCGTTCGTTCAAATTTATGAATGTAGCTCCAAGCATAAAGTTCTTATTCACTTGATGCTCCACATTAATTCCTGTAAACCTTCTTGTTTGTTGGCCAAACACAGCATTATTTTCCACAGAAATATTGATTGGTACGTTTGAAGCTTCTAAACTTGGATCCAAAATTTGAACTGTTCCCGCTTGATAGTTCACGGTGTAATCGATGCCTTCTTGTAATTGACGACCACCTGCAGTAACCCTTACCGAACCTCTAGGCACATTAAATGCCCCTATTGGAATACCATTATTACCTTGGGACTTATATCTTCCTTTTAATAAAAACCTGTTTTTCTCTGCATCTTGCAAAGAAGCTGCTTTTGTTTGGGCATACATGTTTCTAAACACATATTTCTGTTGATTGGCATTATAACCTTGGTCATTTTCCACATCATATGTACCACCTCCCAGTTCATTGAACAAATATTCCCCAAAAGGCTCTACTTTACTAAAAATTATCCTACCACCCCTTGTATCTACAGTAATCCCAGGAATAAAATCAAAGAATCCATCACCACCTGGTTGTACATCATTATAGGCATTAAGTCTATCCAAATTAAAAACATTCAAAAGGATTCTATCTTGTAGCCCATCTGGCCATCCTGCTCCAGGAGATTCATCAACAGCAGTAATGTAATTTCTTGGTGTTGGATCAGAGTAGAGGATATTCAACTTAAAATCTTCCTCACTCAACTGAAAAGCACCAGTTGCATATATGTTTTTCATCATTAAATCCCAAATAGGATCACTCACACTGGTAATATTACTTTTCAGTAATTTTAATATTAAGGTATTATTATTAATGATTGGATTAACACCGCCTGATACCGTTGTTGCATCTAAACCACTACTGGCAAATTCACCCACTTGGTATACGTTCCCATTGAATGTATATTGAAAAGCAACTCCTAATACTTCATCATTGCTTAATCTTTGGTTTAAAGAAATATAACCCAACTGAGAGTCAAACTCATAATCTCTTCCCTGTTCTAATTTTCTTGCATTTTCCAAAATGGCATAATCAAACCCTTGGTTTACGACATAGCCCGGAATGTTAAAACCTGAATTTACTGTCGCAATATCTCTTATTTGAGAAGTCAACACTCCCCCACTGCCCAATTGTTCTGGGTCATAATCATTGGCGCTGTTTCTTGGAAGGTCTCCAGTGCCTCCAGAAAAATTAAAAAATCCAGCTGGGTCACCATTAAGCTGCCCTATTCTTGTTTGCGCTTCATTAATTTCACCTAAATCCTGTATGGCTACAATATTCCTAACATTCAAGGTTTGTTGGTTGCGGTTAGTAGACCATACCTCTATACGTGTTATCTGTACCTGACTTCTGATGTATGGATAATTCTCTAAAGCTGTATCATAATTGTCCCTAAAGTATTGGGAAAGGAAAAAATGCTTATCCTCATCATAATCCAATGCAGTAATTGAATATTCATTCAATGTACCACCGCCTTGAGCTACCACCGTATTATTTTGAGAACGTTGTTCAGAAAATACCGCAGTGACCGTGGTTTTTCCAAATTGTAATTGGGTTTTTACACCAAAAAGACTTTGTGCCCCAGTAATTAACGAACTGTTAAGGGGCATGTTTACATTACCAACTTCAATTTTCTGAATAATATCATCTTCGGTTGGAGTATAATCCAATTTTACCAAATTCTGAAAGTCAAACGTTGCCTCCGTATCATAATTGGCAGTCACTTGTAAGCGTTCTCCAATTTTTCCCAACATACTTAAACTTATACGCTGATCAAAATCGAATGAGAGATTGGTTCTATTTCTAGGTGAAAGAGACGGATTATCATTTTTTTGCCAAATGACACCAAGATCCATCGCTACCGATCCTTGTGGAATTACTTCAATAGTATTGCCCCCAAAAATTGATTCAAAGAAATTATTATTCACATAAAAATTGGGTAAAAGATTTTTTCGTGCCTGTTCACTACCTTCTTTCTTTCCAGAAAAAGCATCAATCTTTTCTTTAAAATAAGATTTCATGCTTTCTTTTTTAACTAAATCCCAATACTGGACTGGTGTAAGAATAATAGGGTAACTTATATCAAAACCCCCAACACTTTCCGTGTAAAAATAACGGTCCAAATCAGGGTCGTAGGTATATTTAGATACAATACTATCGGGATTATCAAATTTAATACTACCCAATTCAAATCCCGTTTTAACGGAATCAACTTCTTGTTCATCAATTTCCTGAGCATGTGCAAACTGCATCGTTCCTAGGAAAATAATGGATAGAAAAAAAAGCTTAAATGATGATTTAAGATATTGTTTTGCCCCTGTCTTCAATTTTCTTACAAATTTTTAAGCGCAAGTTTTATGATGTCCTCAACGCTAAGTGTAGAATCTTGGCTTAAAACCTTGTCCACAGCCTTTTCTGACTGCCTTCGTACAAAACCAAGAACCTCTAAAGCAGATAACGCTTCATCTTTATTTGTATTGCTCGGAGAAGAGGAAACTTCATCAATATCGTAGATTTTTAAAATCTTATCTTTTAAATCTAAAATCACCCGTTGGGCGGTCTTTGCTCCAATGCCTTTTATACTTTGTATTGTTGGTACATCTCCAGCTGCAATGGCGTTCCTAATTTGGGCAGGTGACAAAGAGGACAGCATGGTTCTAGCAATACTTGAACCTATTCCTGAAACGGACAATAACAATCTAAATATTTCCCTTTCGGATTTTTCAGAAAAACCAAACAAAGTATGGGCATCTTCTTTTATTTGTAAATGAGTGAACAACTGAATATTCTCATTATCTCCTATTTTGGAAAGTGTATGTAAGGATATATTGACGAAATACCCTACACCTGAGCATTCTATAACAACATAGGTAGGATTCTTTTCTACAAGTTTCCCTTTTAAATGCGTGATCATTTTAGTTTTGTTTTGCTTGTTTTGCTTGTTTTCTTTTTTCGCGTTCTTGGACATCTATTACTGCCACTGCTGTCATGTTTACCATTTCATCCACACTGGCACCCAATTGAAGAATATGGACTGATTTTCTTAATCCAACCATAATTGGCCCAATAGAATCCGCACTATTTAATTCCTTCAATAGTTTATAGGTGATATTGGCTGATTCTAAGTTTGGAAAAATCAAAGTGTTTACCTGTCTTCCATCTAATTTTGAAAAAGGAAATTGGCTCTTTCGTAAATCTTTATTCAAAGCAAAATCTATTTGTATTTCACCATCAACCTTTAGATTGGGGTTCAAGCGATGTAACATTTTCACTGCTTCTCTTACCTTAGTTGCATTTGGGTGCGTAGAAGACCCAAAATTGGCATAGGACAACAAAGCCATTACAGGATCAAAACCAAAAGTGGTGGCCAAGTTTGCGGTCATTTGAGCAATCTCAGCAAGTTCTTTAGCACTAGGGTCTATATTTATTGAGGTATCAGCCAAGAACAAAGGCCCTCTAGAAGTTATCATAATATTTACTGTTGAGACCTTTTTTACATTTGACGCCCTTCCTATAACTTCAAAAATAGGTTTTACAACTGTTGGGTATGCTCTGGAGTATCCGGATATCATTCCATCTGCATCGCCTTCTAGCACCATCATGGCACCAAAATAATTACGTTCCCTTAATTTACTTTTTGCATTGTACAATGTAGTGCCACTTCTTTTTCTGGATTCCCAATACTTAGTGGCATAATGGATTCTTTTTTCTTCAAATTCAGCTGAATTGGGGTCTACAATTTGTATATCGGCATCAAATTCCAATTCTTTCTTTAGCTCAGTAATAGTTTCTTTATTTCCTAACAATATAGGTTCGGCAATACCTTCTTCATGTACAATTTGTGCAGCTTTTAGCACGTCTAAATGATCGGCCTCAGCAAAGACAATTTTTTTAGGATTTAACTTGGCTCTGTTTATTAATAAACGAACCATTTTGTTATCGTTCCCAGAACGTTGCAACAGTTCATCTCTATACTTATCCCAATTTTTAATAGGTTTTTTGGCCACACCACTATCCATAGCGGCCTTTGCAATTGCCGGTGGAATTTCTGAAATAAGCCTAGGGTCAAATGGTTTAGGGATAATATATTCTTTCCCAAAAGTCAATCTAGTTTCGCCATAGGCAATATTCACTTGTTCTGGAACTGGCTCTTTTGCAAGTTCCGCTAAGGCCTTTACAGCGGCCATTTTCATTTCTTCGTTGATTGCTGTTGCCCTAACATCAAGAGCCCCTCTAAATATAAAAGGGAATCCCAAAACATTATTTACTTGGTTGGGATGATCGGAACGACCAGTAGCCATGATGATATCCTTCCTTGTTTTAACTGCCAAATCGTAATTGATTTCTGGATCTGGGTTTGCCATGGCAAAAACAATGGGGTTTACCGCCATTGAAGTCAACATTTTTGCAGTTACGACATTTGCTATGGAAAGGCCTATAAAAACATCTGCATCCACCATTGCCTCTTCCAATGTGCTTATTTTTCTATCTGTAGCAAATTCAGCTTTTTCCTTAGAAAGAATTTCCCTGTCTTTTCTAATGACCCCTTTGCTATCCAGC
The DNA here is from genome assembly GCA_002746415.1 of Flavobacteriaceae bacterium. Lineage (GTDB taxonomy): Bacteria > Bacteroidota > Bacteroidia > Flavobacteriales > Flavobacteriaceae > Saonia. The sequence continues at coordinate 40,204 of NVXD01000003.1, forward strand.
ATCACTATATTTTCAGAACTGGCACCAAATGCTTTATACAACCTAGTACATGAGACAGCAGCAGCACCCGCCCCACTTACAACAATCTTTACTTCGCTTAATTTTTTATTGGATATTACTACAGCATTCAAAAGAGCTGCAGCTGAAATAATTGCAGTACCGTGCTGATCATCATGCATCACAGGAATATCCAATTCTTCTTTTAATCGGCGTTCTATCTCAAAAGCCTCTGGAGCTTTTATATCCTCAAGGTTTATTCCCCCAAATGTTGGAGAAATGATTTTCACTGTTTCTACAAATTTGTCTATATCAGTTGTATCTAACTCAATATCTATCCCATCTATATCCGCAAAAATCTTAAACAACAAGGCTTTTCCCTCCATTACAGGTTTTGAGGCTTCTGGACCAATATTCCCCAAACCTAAAACTGCAGTTCCATTGGATATTATGGCTACAATATTTCCCTTAGCGGTATATTTATAGACATCATCTTTGTTTTTCGCAATTTCCAAGCAAGGTTCTGCAACACCTGGAGAATATGCCAAAGCCAAGTCACGCTGAGTGGCATAAGGTTTTGTAGGCACAATTTTTATTTTCCCAGGAGTAGGTTTGGCATGGTAAATTAATGCCTCTTGTCTTTTCTTTTGCTCGCTCATATAGCGTTTAGTTTAGTTAGTCCCATTAATGCACACATTGGTCTAACAAATTTAATAGTATTCTCGGTTTGACAATGCCCGAAGTTGATATTCTATTTTAAAAAAGTGATATTACGCTCTAAGCCTGAAAACTTAGTCCTTTTTACCGGTGATTTTTTAAACACTTTTTTAAAAACATCTTCAGTAATTTCTTCCCAATCTTTTTTTGTCATGGATAGCAATTCAGGATTAGGATTAAACAATGGTTCCTTGTGGGGTTTTGAAAATCGGTTCCAGGGACATACATCTTGACACACATCACATCCAAACATCCAATCATCAAACTTACCATTGAATTCATTAGGGATTTCATTCTTCAACTCAATGGTAAAATAGGAAATACATTTACTACCATCTACCACATATGGCTCAACAATTGCTTCTGTAGGACAGGCATCTATACAAGCAGTGCAAGTACCGCAATGGTCCGTCGCCGGAAAATCATAGTTCAGTTCTAAATCCACAATCAATTCTGCAATAAAATAAAAAGAACCAACTTGCTGGGTTAATAAATTACTGTGTTTTCCTATCCAACCCAAACCACTTTTGGCTGCCCAAGCTTTGTCCAATACAGGAGCAGAATCTACAAAAGCCCTGCCATGAACGGCTCCTATTTCTTCGGATATAAATTCTTGAAGTTGTTTTAGTTTTGATTTTATGATATGATGGTAATCTTGCCCGTATGCATATTTAGACACCTTAAAGGTGTTTTCAACTTGTTTTTCATCTGGGTAATAATTCAATAGCAATGAAATAACAGATTTTGAACCTTCCACAAGCTTGGTTGGATCCAAACGCTTATCAAAATGATTTTCCATATACTGCATTTCTCCATGCATGTTTTTATTGAGCCATTTCTCTAATCTTGGAGCCTCTTCTTCTAAAAACTCAGCTTTGGAAATACCACAAGACAAAAAACCGAGGCGTTTGGCTTCGATTTTAATAAGTTGTGTGTGTGTTTCCACTAGATTGATGCTCAAAATATAGTATGGTATTTTAACTAGACAATACGTTTTGCCAAGATACAATTATACGATAACATTATTTTTAGTTCCCTCATTTTTATCCTATTACTAAAAGGGCGAAATTACTGCACAACACAAAAAACAACCTAAAAACTGTAACAATTTCAATATTTGAATACTAACTATACATATCTATTTTAACCAATCTATAATGATACACATAGAAAATCTCACTAAATCCTTCACCACTACTACAAAAAAGGGGTTTAAGAAAAAAACTACCACAGTAAATGCCGTGGATAATATTTCTTTTGATTGTAAACCTGGTCGTATTTTTTCTTTATTAGGTCCTAATGGAGCAGGAAAAACTACTACCTTAAGAATGATAGCTGGAATTATAAATCCTACATCAGGCACTGTTATTGTGGACCAAGCCAACCTTTCCGAAGGCAATGATGAAATAAAAAAAAGAATTGGTTTTTTAACCGGTTCTACTGGGCTATATGAACGTCTAAATCCAGATGAAACTATAGATTTCTTTGGAAAAATATACCATATCCCTGAAGCTGAACTAAACGAGCGAAAAGAATATCTTTTTGAAAAATTAGGTATAAATGATTTTCGAAAAAAACGTGTGGGACAAATGAGTACGGGCATGAAACAAAAAGTATCCATTGCACGTACCTTGATACATGACCCGGAAGTGCTCATTTTTGATGAGCCAACCTCTGGCCTTGATGTTATTACCGCGGACAGTATTATTGATCTGATTCGTGAATCCAAAGAAAATAATAAAACCGTAATTTTTTCCTCTCACATCATGAGTGAAGTGGATCTTTTATGTGATGATCTTGCAATTATCAACAAAGGGGCTATTATTTATAATGATACGTTTGACAATTTCAAAGATGAAATGAAAGCCGAGAACCTTACCCAGGAATTTATTAATCGCGTAAAAGAAGCTTAAGATGAGAGATTTATTTATAATTATTAAAAAAGAGCTCACTGAGCTGTTGAGGGATAAAAAAACAATTATCAACTCAATTGTATTACCTACCCTTCTTATACCCATTCTTATTTTTGGAAGCATCAAGGTAACCCAAATGATTTCTGATAATGAGCAACAAAAAACAATCAAAATTGGCTTGGTGAATGCTCCTCAAGATTTTAAAGATTTGGTTGCAAAGGATACGCTTAACATAATAACTACTTATACAGATGTTCAAGATTTTAAAGATTTAATCTCTAAGGACTCTGTACAAACGGCCCTTGTATTTCCGATTGATTGGGCAACAAAAATGGATAGTTTGTCATCAAGCGAGGTGCAAATTTTTCGTAATGGATCAAAAGAGAGTGTAAACAGACGTGTTTCTAAAATGATAGAAACCTATAGCGCCAATATTAAGGAACAACGAATTTCCCAGCTGAATTTTCCAATGGAAAAATTAATTCCTTTCCATGAGGATTATGTAGAGGTTGGAGAGCAAAAAGAACTTATTGGGAAACGTATTGGTGGTTTTATCCCTTACCTTTTTATCTTAACCATGTGGGGTGGTTGTTTGTTGGCGGGAATTGATTTAGTCACAGGCGAAAAAGAACGCAAGACTATTGAAACTACATTATCCTTACCCATCTCAAAATTCACAGTCTTGTTAGGAAAAGCCATTGTTGCTTCCATACTTGGATTTGTTCCTGCAGTTCTCAACTTATTTGGACTTATAATGGGATTAAAATTCATTCCTGGAATTCCAGATAGTTTTAAACTGGTCATCAATGAAATGCTGAATTTTCAGTCGATTAGTTTAATTCTCCTTTTATTGATTCCTTTTTCTCTGTTTTTATCTGGATTGATTATTTCTTTAGTTGCCAGTGCAACTTCTTTTAAAGAGGCACAAAGTAAGGCTACACCCATTATTATGCTGATTATCATTCCATTGGTACTTGCAATGATGCCAGGTATTGAACTTAGCTGGACTACAGTTTTAATACCAGTACTTAATATTGGATTGGGAGTTAAAGAAATCATGGCTGGAACAATAGATATGATGCAATATGTAACCATTCTAATTTCTCTTATTGCTTTTGCAATGGGCGCCATCTATTTTAGCTACAAGAAGTTTTCTGATGAGAATGCCATTCTAAAATAAAAATAATAGTGCAAAAAAAACCGAAGTCATTGACTTCGGTTTTTAAATTCTAGAAACAAATTTTATAATCACTTCTTCTGGTCTCAAGGTGATTAGTGGGTTAATCTCTATGGATTCTTTCTCTGTTATTAGGCGATATTTTTTCATGATTTCGGCAACAGTAAAAATCATTTCATACATAGAAAAGTTATTACCTACACACATTCTAGGCCCCGCACCAAAAGGAAAGTAATAATCAGAAAAATCTTTCTTATTTGATGCATCAAAACGCTCTGGAAGAAAGCTTTCAGGCTGCCTCCAGAATTCAGGATCTCTATGCAATTCATATAAATTAATGAGCCATACTGTCCCTTTATCAAAAGTACAATTGTCTATTTCATCTTTAGCTATACTTTCACGGTCAATAAAATAAACCGGCGGATACAAGCGCATTGCTTCTTGAATACATTGTTGAACATAAGAAAGTTGTCCCAGCAATTGCATCTTATCTTCAACATCTAATGACACTGCTCTAAGCTCATCATATAGCTTGTCCTGAATCTCCGGGTGTTTTGCCAAGAGGTACAGTGTAAAAGAAAGTGCATTGGCTGTTGTTTCATGCCCCGCTACAAATAAAATAAGCACTTCATCAATTAGCTGCCTGCGAGCCATAGGGGTGCCATCTTCATACCTAGCGCCCAGCAACATATCCAATAAATCATCTTTTTCCTGACCAAGATCAATTCGCTTTTGAATGATATCATTCAAAAGAGCCCTTGCTTCCTCAGTTAATTTTAAGTGCTTATTTATTTCCCCATTTAAACGAAACCACCACTTTAGATATGGGAGTCGCATTTCTTTAATCAACATCTGCTGATTGGCATTGGTAATCTCTTTAAGCCTTCGCATTTTTATGTGCAGATCATCCGCGCTGAAAAGTGATTGCGCCACTACTTGAAAAGCCAAATCACCCATTAAGGGGTAAACATCTTGAAATTCATTTTCTTTAATCAATTTCAATTCAGTGCCAATTGCCCTTTGCATGATGTGCACTAAATTCGCCAGTTTCTTCTTATGAAAAGCAGGCTGTATCATTCTTCGGTGCTTTAACCAAAAACCTCCATTTGTAGTAAGTAATCCATATCCAACATACTTGGCCAAATCTTTCGTCTGCAATACAGACTTCCCGTAGTTTTTATGGTTTTTTTGAAGTATATATTTAATGGTTTTGGCATTTTTAGTAAAAACCCATCTATTCTTTCTTCCTAGGTCTACTCGAAATGTATCTCCGTATTTTTGAAAATTTTTATGATGAAATGGCAGTGGATTTCTAACGATTTCCTTTCTGCGTTGCAGCACTTCAATCCTGGAAATGGTAGTGAGGCTTTTCATTAGAACAATCCTCCTTGTGTAGCCCCTTTAACTCTTCCAAGATGCGTATAGGCAAGCTCGGTTACTTCTCTGCCTCTAGGTGTTCTCATAATGAAACCCTGCTGAATTAAAAAAGGCTCGTAAACCTCTTCAATAGTTTCTGGACTTTCAGATACTGCCGTGGCTATTGTAGTAATCCCAACTGGGCCGCCTTTAAATTTATCAATAATGGTGGTCAATATTTTATTGTCCATTTCATCCAAGCCATGTGCATCAACGTTCAATGCTTTTAAACTGTATTTGGATATCTCCATATCAATACTTCCATTTCCTTTTATTTGGGCAAAATCTCGAACCCTTCTTAAAAGCGCATTGCAAATTCTAGGGGTACCCCTACTTCTACCAGCAATTTCAATAGCCGCATTTTCAGTAATGGGCACTTTTAATATTTCTGCGCTTCTTTGAACTATAGTGGACAGCAGTTCAGTATTGTAATATTGCAGCCTACTTTGGATGCCAAATCTTGCACGCATTGGAGACGTCAACAGTCCAGAACGTGTCGTAGCACCAATCAACGTAAATGGATTTAAATTAATTTGAACCGACCTGGCATTTGGACCAGATTCAATCATAATATCAATCTTATAATCTTCCATTGCAGAATACAAATATTCTTCCACAATTGGACTCAGACGATGGATTTCATCAATAAAAAGAACATCCCGTTCAGAAAGGTTGGTCAGGAGACCCGCAAGATCTCCAGGTTTATCCAATACAGGTCCTGAAGTAATTTTTATTCCGACCCCTAATTCATTAGCTAAAATATGTGCCAAGGTTGTTTTTCCCAATCCTGGAGGACCATGAAACAGTGTATGATCCAGCGCCTCATCCCTCATATTTGCAGCCTGCACAAAAACCTTTAGATTTTCTAATATCTGTTCCTGTCCTGTAAAATCATCAAAAGAAATTGGCCTAAGTGCCCTTTCAATATCCAATTCTTCTTGGGAAATGCTTTCGGACGATGGATCTAAATTCTCATTCATATACAAACAAAGATAGTGGAAAATGAAAATACATTTTCAGCTTATAACTTCTATTGTTTTCTTTTCATAAAAAATTGTATTTTAATTCCATGATAAAGAATATATACGCCACAGGAATACTACAATACATCCCATTTTTGTATGTCATTTGGTCTGATGATCTTTTAACTGTTTCAGAAGTGGAAGTAGTTACAAAGGCTATTGAACAGGATGATGAGCTTACTAAAAAAGATAAAATAGTATTGATGGATTGGTTGAATCAAAAAAAACCGCCAACAAACTCAGAATTAAAACTATGGAAACAATTCATATCATCCTCAAAAATTAAGCTAATTGAAAGTGAAACTTATCCCCTTACCTCCTTTTGCCAAAAATTGGTTGCCAGCCCTACTTCTAAATCAACTTTAAATGAAAGTTTAAAGCATATTGAAATTAATCTAGGCATACAACCCAACCATTACAATCATTTGTTTGATGTTGAAGTGGTTCACGAAAAGACTTCACATTATTATGATTCAAAAGAAATAGATGCAATTCTAAAAGGAAAACATCATAAAGAAATAGATGCGTTCCGCAAGTGTTTGTCTGACTCTATTTTTAAATGGGATATCCAAAGGGACAAAAAAAAGTTTCGCGAGAAGGTCCTGAATCAAGTTAAATTCTTGGCAGAAAAAGGATATGGTGCCATGGCTTATCCTAAGGAATATGGGGGTACAGGCAATATGGATGTATACGCTTCTATTTTTGAAAATTTAATCTACGTAGATGGCAGTCTCACTGTGAAATTTGGGGTGCAATTTGGTTTATTTGGAGGTAGTGTTCAAAAATTAGGCACTAAAAAACACCATGACAAATATTTAAGTGATACTGGAAAAGCCACTCTTTTAGGATGTTTTGCCATGACAGAAACGGGCCATGGCTCTAATGTAAAAGGTATAAAAACCACGGCTACGTACAACAAAAAAACGGATACAATTACCATACACACTCCTGGAAAAAATGACAACAAAGAATATATTGGTAATGCGTTACATTCAACCATGGCTACTGTATTTGCTCAACTAATCGTAGACGGTAAAAATGAAGGTGTACATGCCATTTTAGTCCCTATAAGAGATGAAAACCATCAATTAATGAAAGGAGTTACCATTGAGGACAATGGGTATAAATTGGGATTAAATGGCGTTGATAATGGAAAAATATGGTTCAATCAAGTACAGGTTCCTAGAGCGCATCTATTGAACAAATATGGTGACATCAAAAATGACGGCAGCTATCATTCTGAGATAAAAAATCCTAACAAACGTTTTTTTACAATGTTGGGAACTTTGGTCGGTGGTCGTATTTGTGTGGCCAAAGGTGCCATTAGTGGCTCAAAAATGTCACTGGCTATTGCTATTAAACATGCTTTAAAAAGAAGGCAATTTAATGACAGTGTTAAAATACAAGAAGATTTGTTAATGGATTACCCTTCCCATCAACTGAGATTAACACCTGCAATTGCCTCCTCATATGTGTACCACGTTACTATGGATCATATAATGAAATTATACGGCGATGAGACTATAACCGATAAAAGGAAAATTGAAACTCAGGCTGCAGGCTTAAAAGCTGTAATTACAAATTTTGCCAATGAAACCATTCAAGAATGTAGAGAAGCCTGTGGAGGGAAAGGGTACTTAATTGAAAATAGAATTGCCAATTTAAAAGGAGATGTGGATATTTTTACAACTTTTGAAGGTGACAATACGGTATTGTTGCAATTAGCAGCCAAAGGAATTTTATCTGAATTTAAATCTGAATTCAATAGTGCTGGGTTTTTATCCGTTCTCCGTGTACTGGGTACACAATTGAGTGATAAAATAGACACCTTTAATCCGATGTACACCCATAAAGTCGATAAGGAACATTTATATAATCCAAATTTTCACAGGCATGCCTTTAGCTATAGAACAAGGAGACTAACCTATACCTTAGCTATGAGGATAAGGGCATATATCAAAAAAGGTGTTCCCGCCTATCAAGCATTTTTGAAAGTACAAACCCATTTATTGGCATTAGGCAAGGCGTATAGTATTGAATTGGCTCATGAAACTTTTATCAATTTTACTGAAACCATTTCTGATGAAAAACATAAATTATTATTCCAAAAACTGGGAACACTTTATGCTTTGCACGAGATTAGAAATGATGCCCAATGGTATTTGGAACAGGGTTATATTGGAGGAACAAAATCAAAAGCAATTAGGCAACGGGTCGAACGCCTTTGCACAGAACTTAGACCACATATTGAAGTTCTGGTAGATGGTTTTGGTATACCTGAACATTGCCTTACAGCTCCTATTGCCAATTAATCTTCCTCTTTACGTAATATTGATGTATTCAGAAATTTGGTGATTGTAATTTTTGGGTTCCCTGATAAGAATGTTTTGGAATTTCCACTAGAGGTCAATTCAATACTTTTATAGGCATACACTCTTGCAGTAGAAGAACCTTCAAGGCTTACATGTGCATTTGCAGCTTCTAATGTAGTCCCTTTGAAAGTAGTGTTGTCCGCCAATTTTACTTGTAGACTATCTGTAGTTCCCTCCATTTCTACAGAAGCATTTTTAAACATTTCAATACTTGCAGTTTCTGCGACGGAATATATGGTCGCGTTAATTTTATCATGTAAGGATACGTAAAGAGAATAGCTATCCACATTAAAATCACCAGAGCTGCTCCCTTCCATAGTAATGTTTACTAGTGCGGCATTTATATTCAATTTTAATTTAGAGGTCCCAAAGGCATTTATGTCGAAGATATCAGAAGAAATCATACTCCCTCCATTTACTCTTCCTTCTCTGATTGTAATGGCTTCTAACTCCCTATAATTTACTGTAATCTCCAATTTTTTCTTTGCTATAATTTTATAAAAAGAACTTATAATTAATGTGCTGTCTACCACGTCAAACTTAAAAATATCAAAAAGGTTGTCATCAGCGACAATCGTATAGCCTTCTTCTGAAGATTTTTGAAGTGTTATATCCAAATCATCATTTAATTGAATCGCCTTAAATGCCGGCAAGTATTCCCGGACTTCTACAACACTTCTATTTCCCTTTATTTTTGGTTTTCTTTGGGCAAATATGCAGCAACTGGACAATATCAACAGTAATAAAAGTGTTCCTTTTTTCATTTTTAAATTGCTTTTATAAAGGGTTATTCTGTGTTTTATATTTAAATATATTACAAAAATGCGATACTATTCATTTTATAACAAAGTCAAATAAAAAAGCCCACCTAAAAATAGGTGGGCTTTAACTTTATATTTTATGAAGTTAGTGTTGTAACTCTTCTTCATTATCCTGTAATGGCACATCCTGTGGAACAAAATCTTGCCCTGGTATAATGTACTCTCCGTTTTCATAGGTCTTGCTATAGTCATATGGCCATCTATGTACATGAGGTATCTCACCTGGCCAGTTACCATGTATGTGTTCATGTGGAGCTGTCCATTCTAATGTGGTGGATTTCCATGGGTTTAGAGGTCCTTTTTTACCGTAGAAAATACTACTGATAAAGTTATATAAGAAAATCAATTGTGCAGCACCAGCAATCAACGCAAAAACAGTGATTAATATGTTTACATCTGTTAGTTCATCGAACAAAGGAAATGCGGTATTTTCATAATAACGTCTTGGTACACCTGCCATGCCTACAAAATGCATAGGGAAGAACACACCGTACGCACACACTGCAGTAATCCAGAAATGCACATATCCTAAGTTTTTATTCATCATTTTACCCTCAAACATTTTTGGGAACCAATGATATATTCCTGCAAGTAAGCCATACAATGCAGATATCCCCATCACTAAGTGGAAGTGGGCAACTACAAAATATGTATCGTGCACATTGATATCTAATGTACTATCTCCTAAAATTATTCCAGTTAATCCACCGGAAATAAATGTTGATACAAAACCAATGGAAAATAACATGGCTGGATTTAGTTGTAAGTTTCCTTTCCATAAGGTAGTAATCCAGTTAAAGGCTTTAACAGCCGATGGAATTGCAATCAACAAGGTTGTAAATGTAAATACGGAGCCTAAAAAAGGATTCATCCCGGAAATAAACATATGGTGACCCCATACAATAGTGGATAAAAATGCTATTGCAATAATAGAGGCAATCATTGCCCTATATCCAAAAATTGGCTTTCGTGCATTAGTTGCCATGATTTCTGACACAATACCCATTGCAGGTAAAATCACAATATATACTTCTGGGTGTCCTAAAAACCAAAATAAGTGTTCAAATAATACTGGTGAACCTCCTTGATAATGCAACACTTCTCCTTGTATAAAAATATCAGACAAGAAAAAAGATGTTCCAAAACTTCTATCCATAATCAAAAGCAAAGCCGCAGATAGAAGTACAGGGAAAGAAACCACACCGATAATAGCGGTAACTAAAAATGTCCAAATTGTCAGTGGTAATCTTGTCATTGACATCCCTTTAGTTCTTAAATTAAGAACTGTAACAATGTAATTTAAAGATCCCAATAAAGACGAAGCAATAAAAATTGCCATAGATACCAACCAAAGCGTCATTCCCATTCCGGAACCAGATTGTGCCATTGGTAATGCACTAAGTGGAGGATAAACGGTCCAACCAGCAGAAGCAGGTCCTGCTTCTACAAACAAGGAACATAACATAATAACTGCCGATATAAAGAACAGCCAATAAGATAACATATTTAAAAATCCAGAAGCCATATCCCTAGCTCCAATTTGTAATGGAATTAATAAATTACTAAATGTACCACTCAGACCAGCAGTAAGCACAAAGAATACCATTATAGTACCATGTATAGTCACTAAAGCCAAATACATATCAGCATCCATTAATCCATCTGGAGCCCATTTACCAAGTAGTACTTCAAATAAAGGAAAAGATTCTCCTGGCCAAGCCAATTGCATTCTGAACATTAATGACATGGCTATGCCTACAATTCCCATAATCAAACCAGTAATGATATACTGCTTAGAAATCATCTTATGATCTTGACTAAATATATATTTAGTCACAAAGGTTTGCTTATGATGATGTGCGTGTTCGTCTTCGTGTTCGTGTCCTGTTGCTGACATAATCAGAATTACTTTTACTTTTTAATACTATTTTTTTGTTAGCCTAAAATTTATTTAATCAGTGTCTGACTAAAAGTTTTTTGGCTTGCCATCCATTTATTATACTCTTCTTCGGTTTCTACCACAATTTTCATTTGCATGTTGTAATGTGATTTTCCACAAATCTTATTACAAAGAAGAATAAAATCAAACTCCCAAGGATCTGAATTTGGCTCGCCATTCGCAGCTTTCTCTGCTCTTATTATATTTGTTCTTTTAACCTTATCTACTACCTCTGGCTTTAGCCTCATTTCAGTAGTAGTAATTGTTGGCACAAAAGAAAATTCAGTTGTCATACCTGGAACACAATTCATTTGTGCTCTAAAATGTGGCATATATGCAGAATGCAATACATCTTGTGAACGGAACTTAAAATTGACTTTTCTTCCTACTGGTAAGTGAAGTTCTTTAACAATAACATCATCGGTAGCGTTGGGGTCAGATTCATCAAGGCCTAAAACATTGGCATGATCAATATCAATCATCCTAACATTTGCTTCTCCCAAAACATTATCTGAGCCACCATATCTAGCTGTCCAACTAAACTGCTGTGCATATAACTCAACGATTAAAGGATCGTCATCGTCATTTACATCCATTATATTGGTCCATGTATACAGTCCCCATAAAATTAAACCTGCTAAAACAATTACAGGAATAATGGTCCATATTAGCTCCAACATATGATTATCGGCATAAAATAAGGCTTTCTTGCCCTTTTCACCTCGGTATTTAAATCCGAAATAATGCAATAATGCTTGCGTAATTGTTTGCACAATAAAGATTATTACAAAAGATACCACCATAAGTTGGTCATATTCTGCTCCATGTTCCGATGCGGCTTCTGGCAACAAGAATTTACTATACTTATAAAAGCTAAATATGGTAATTCCGTAAATAAATATTAAAAATGCAAACAAAAGATAACCATTAGTCTTGTTATCAGAATCGTTGGCTACTTGAGAGTTTTCTGCATTAATTTGAGACAATTCAAATATTTTGGTCATTTGCCAAATTGCAATTGCCACTAATATTAAAACCGCTAATGTTAATAATGTAGTCATCCTATGTTATGTAATTATACTTTAAACTTATTAATAATGAAAATGCTTACTTTCCTCAATAAAAGGATTACGTGTGGGTTGCAAGGGTGCTTTTGTTAAGGCCCTGAATACCCAAAATATAAATAATCCTGTAAAAAACAACACTGAACTTATTTCAGAAAGGCCAATTCCCCATTGGTCACCCACAGTAGCCGGCATTATCATGTTGAAAATATCTATATAATGTCCTAAAAGAATTACAACTCCCGCCATTACAACAAACCAGTTGATTCTTTTATAATCACTGTTCATCAATAATAATATTGGAAAAACAAAATTCATGACTACCATACCAAAGAAAGGTAAATTATAATCTTCAATTCTGGTTACAAAATACGTTACTTCTTCTGGGATGTTGGCATACCATATCAGCATAAACTGTGAGAACCATAAGTACGTCCAAAAAACGCTAATACCAAACATAAACTTGGCCAAATCATGAATATGACTATCGTTTACATCTTCTAAATATCCTTTGGATTTTAAGTATATGGTAACCATTGCAATTACAGTAATACCAGAAACAAACATACTGGCAAACAAATACCATCCAAATAAGGTACTATACCAATGTGGATCTAAACTCATAATCCAGTCCCAAGACATAATAGATTCTGAAATTAAATAGAATACCAAAAAGGCAGCAGAAATTTTAAAATTCTTTTTGAAATAAGAATCATCATTTGATTCATCTTGGGCTATAGAATATTTCCTAGAATATTCTCGGTATAATATCCAACCACCTAAAAAGATAACTGCTCTAATTAAAAAGAATGTTGGGTCTAAATATCCTGATTTAGCTTGCAATATTTTATCATGCGCTACTACATCTGAATCCATCCAAACAAATAAATGATTCACGTGCATCACAGACAAAACTAATATTATAAATACAATGATTCCTCCCGGAATCAAATATGCGGTAATTCCTTCCATTACTCTAAACAATAATGGGGACCAACCAGCTTGTGATGCTCTCTGAACGGCATAAAAGGCCAAAACTCCCAATGCTATCATCATAAAAAAGAAAGCGGCAACATATAAAGCTGACCAAGGTTTATTTTGTAGTTGATGCAACAAATGCTCATCATGTGAAGCATCATGCTCCACTCCATGTTCTTCTACTGCGTCATGACCCTCTTCTTCAACATCATGTTGTACAGGTGCCGCTTCATGCGAAACCTCTTCATGACTCTCAGTACCATGACCATCATCATGAGCAGCAACTATGGCTTTAGCTTCTTCAACAGTACTGGGTGCAGATACAAATCCAATACCAATACCTAACAATCCAACAGCCATTAGGATGAAAGAAGCAATTTTTAATCTTTTTGAAAACGTGTACATATTACTATGGTCTATGTATTATTTTGTTAAATCCTGTTTCAATTTTACAACATACTCGGCAACTTGCCAACGTTCCTTATGATTCAATTGAACCGCATAAGAACCCATGGAGTTTAATCCATAATACATTGCATGGTACGTACTTCCTATGGTGATATTTCTTGCCACATCAGCATATGTAGGAACTCCCAATATTTTTTCTCTTTTCACCAAGTTACCCTGACCGTCTCCCTTAGTTCCATGACATATAGCACAATATATATTGTATAATTCCTTACCCACTGCAAGGTTTTTTTCCATATTCAAAGAATCTAAAGGGCTTTTAGCCAAGATGGATAATTCTTTGCCTTCAGGTGTGTTTTCAAAACTATACGGCATCATTCCTCTTGGTATTGTATTCTCTGGTGGCAACATGGCCTCAGAAACACCCTTGAATAATCCAATTCTGGTGTTTTCTTCTATACTATCAAACCCTTGATACGTTTCATATCCTACGGGTACATACATGTTTGGCATATACTGATAGTTACGGCTTTTCTTGTTTGAACAAGCGTACACTAGAACAACCAACCCTAATAATAATCCTATTTTCTTAAAACTATTCATACCTATTTTATATGACTACTTATCTGAAATATTAATTTCCAAAGCACCTGTATTTAACAACAGTTCTCTCAATTCTTTTTCATTATTATGAACTTCAATTTCCATCAAAAAATGATCATCTGTAGTTCTTACATCTGGGTTTTCTGCTTCTTTAAAAGGCCACAATCTACTTCTTAGGTAAAATGTAATCACCATTAAATGCGCAGCAAAAAATATAGTCAGCTCAAACATAATTGGAACAAAAGCTGGCATATTTTGTATATAACTAAAACTTGGCTTACCACCAATATCTTGAGGCCAATCACTAATCATGATATAATTCATCATAACTATGGACACAACAAACCCTATACATCCATAAATAAAAGACGCAATTGCTATTCTAGTGGGCGCAAGTCCCATTGCTTTGTCCAACCCATGCACTGGAAAAGGGCAAAATATCTCTTCAATATGATATTTTGCAGCTTTTACCTCTTTGACAGCATGCATCAACACGTCGTCATCGTCATAAAACGCCTGTATAACCTTAGATGCCATATTATTTTTTCTTATTTAATTTTTTAGCCTGTCCAGCCCAATCGTCTCTTTGTGCCCTACCTGGAAACTTCTCAACAATAGCATCCAGCAAATCATACTCTTTACCAGTCATTTTACTAACCTGCCCAAAGGTGAATATTCCTATTTTATTCAAAGTTTTTTCCATTTCTGGTCCAACTCCCTTAATTTCTTTTAAATCATCAGCTACATCGGTAGCAGCATCAAACGTACCTAAAGAACCTAACAGATTAGAAATGTTGTCATCTGAATCTGCGTCCGTAACTTTTGTTTCAACTGTAGCAGTAGCTCTTCTTTCAATTTTATAGGAAGGCTCTCCTGCCTCTCTTAGTTTTTTATATCGTTCTCCTGAAGACTTCAAAATCGATTTTACTTCAGCCTGTGCAATAACAGGGAATGTTCTTGCGTACAATAAGAAGAGTACAAAGAAAAATCCTATAGTACCTATAAAGATTCCTATATCTACAAAAGTTGGTGAGAACATTGTCCATGAAGATGGCAAATAATCTCTATGCAATGAAGTTACAATAATTACAAAACGCTCAAACCACATTCCTATGTTCACCACAATTGAGATAAAGAAGGAGAACATAATACTGGTTCTCAATTTCTTGAACCACATAAATTGTGGGGAAAACACATTACAGGTCATCATTGCCCAATATGCCCACCAATACGGTCCAGTAGCTCTATTCAAGAATGCATATTGCTCATATTCCACCCCTGAGTACCACGCCATAAATAGTTCGGTAATGTAAGCACAACCAACAATAGAACCTGTAATCATAATTACAATGTTCATTAATTCTATGTGTTGTATGGTAATGTATGCTTCTAAATTACACACCTTTCTCATGATAATAAGCAAGGTGTTCACCATAGCAAAACCAGAGAAAACAGCTCCTGCAACAAAGTAAGGAGGAAATATGGTTGTATGCCAACCTGGTATTACTGATGTAGCAAAGTCAAAAGATACAATTGTATGCACAGAAAGCACCAATGGTGTTGCCAAACCTGCTAATACCAAGGAAACTTCCTCAAAACGCTGCCAATCTTTTGCACGACCACTCCATCCAAAACTCAATAAACTATAAATTTTCTTCTGAAAAGGTTTAACAGCCCTATCTCTTATCATGGCAAAATCTGGCAATAATCCAGTCCACCAGAACACCAAGGAAACAGATAAGTATGTTGAAATTGCAAACACATCCCAAAGCAAGGGAGAATTAAAGTTTACCCATAGAGAACCAAATTGGTTAGGGATTGGAAGTGTCCAATATCCCAACCACGGGCGACCCATGTGAATAAGAGGAAAAAGACCCGCCTGTACCACTGAAAATATGGTCATAGCCTCTGCTGAACGGTTAATTGCCATTCTCCATTTTTGCCTAAACAATAGCAGTACTGCAGAAATCAAGGTTCCTGCATGGCCAATACCTACCCACCAGACAAAATTGGTAATATCCCAAGCCCAACCTACGGTCTTGTTTAATCCCCAAGTACCAATACCTGTAGAAATAGTATAGATTATACATCCAATCCCCCAAAGGAACGCTAGTAATGCAATAGAGAATACAATCCACCATTGTTTATTAGCTCTACCTTCAACGGGAGCTGCGATATCCACGGTTACATCGTGGTAGCCTTTGTCTCCAAGTACTAGGGGTTTTCGTATAGGTGCTTCGTAATGCGACGCCATAATTTATGTTATAGTTACTTGCTTATTTTTTTATGCTTCGTTTGTGTTCCTTACCTTAACTTGGTAAACAACGTTTGGTTTTGTTCCTACATGCTCTAGTAAGTGGTATGCTCTTTCATCTTTTACCAATTCAGAAATCACACTTCCTTCCTCATTCACATCTCCAAAACGCATGGCTCCAGAACTACATGCTGCTGAACACGCAACTGCATCATTAAATTCTCCATTTGCCACAACTCTACCTTCACGTTTTGCCTGTAGAATAACAGCTTGCGTTGCTTGTATACAGAATGAACATTTTTCCATTACACCACGTGAACGAACAACAACATCTGGGTTAATTACCATTTTACCCAAATCATTGTTCATATTGTAATCAAACTCATCATTATTATTATAAAGGAACCAATTGAAACGACGTACTTTATAAGGACAGTTGTTTGCACAATATCTTGTACCCACACATCTGTTGTATGCCATATGGTTTTGACCTTGTCTACCATGTGATGTTGCCGCAACTGGACAAACCGTTTCACAAGGTGCATGATTACAATGTTGACACATTACTGGCTGGAAAGCCACTTGTGGATTTTCTGAAGGGTCTTCTAACTCAGCAAAACCACTCAAAGAACCTTTATCTCCAGAAAGACCATCAAAATTATCTTTCTTGATATCATCTTCTTCAAACGTATCTTCTGAAGAATAATATCTATCTATTCGCAACCAGTGCATATCCCTGGATTTACGTATTTCTTCCTTACCAACTACAGGAACATTGTTCTCTGCATGACAAGCAATAACACAGGCACCACAACCGGTACATGCATTTAAATCAATAGACAGATTAAAATGATGCCCAATAGAACGATCAAAACTATCCCAAAGATCCACTGATGTAGCAGGTACTTCATTATGATTCAAAGAAACTTGTGGAACTGGGTTCCACTCACTATGGTCTTTCGTATTAAATACTTCTAATGTTGTTTCCTTAATGATATCTCCTCTACCCATTAAGGTTTTATGCAATTGCACACATGCAAATTCATGCATGCCAGCTGATTTTTCAATCGTAACAGCTTGTGTATTTGAAAATCCTTGGTATAATGCAAAAGCATTTACGCCGTTCTGCATTTCCTTTTTCATTCCTACTTCCTTACCATATCCAAAAGAAAGTCCTAAAGACCCTTTGGCTTGTCCAGGCTGAATAATAACAGGAACATTCTCAAGAACAACTCCGTTTACGGTCATTTTAGCATAACTACCATCCAAACCGCCATTGGCAACATTCTCATTTACAAAACCAAGTGCTAATGCATCAGCCTTAGAGATTGTTACATAATTGTCCCAAGAAACTCTAGTGATTGGATCTGGAAATTCTTGCAACCATGGATTGCTTGCCTGTTGACCATCACCCATACCTACTTTAGAATACAAAGTAAGTTCCATACCAGCACTACTAGTATTTGCCAAACTACTTACAGCTGATGAAATTGATGTGATAGCCGACACTTCCGTGCCTTCCTCTTCTACAACTGTTTCAGTAAGCGCATCAATAGAGGGCATAGCACCAACAAAAACACCATCGTGTAATGTTTTGTTCCATTCACTCTCCCCTAATATATCAGCACTCCAAGTTTCTTTTATATAATCATAATAGCTTTTATCACTACCCATCCATTGCAACAAGGCACTTTGGAATTGTCTTGTATCAAACAATTCTTTAATAGTTGGTTGCATTAGACTATAATGTCCTTTTTTTAATTGAGCATCTCCCCAAGATTCTAAATAGTGCGATGCAGCTGCTACATATTGAGCAACCTCTGTTGTTTCATTTTTATTTGAAGAAAAAACAACAGACAATTCAACATTTTTAATTCCCTCAGCAAAATCAGCCGCATTGGGTAAAGAATACATTGGGTTTACACCATCCGTAATCAAAGCACCAACTTTCCCTGCTTTCATATCAGCAATCAAAGCATTGACTGCTTTTACATTTCCTTTTCTAATATATTTCGGCGCAGCCGTATCATAAGCTTCACTCCTCAACATTTCATTGATTGCCAAAACAACAGCCTGTGCATTTTCATCATCTAAGCCTGTTACTACAACAGCCCTAGAACCTGCTTTTCCTATTTCTTTGACTATAGCATCAAGCGCTTTATCGACACTTTCAGAAACAGCTCCTCCTACATTACTATTATTCAGTTTTCCAAACAACTTAGCCAAAGCAATTTTCTGCTGTGACGGAATCAAAGGAATTCTTTTATCTGCATTTGCTCCAGTAAGAGACATATTAGCCTCTATCTGAATATGCCTAGACATTTTACCATGCTTTGGCACACGTCCTTTAGCATAGCCACTATCATATCCTCCACCTTGCCAATCTGACAAGAAATCTGCTCCAAAAGAAACGATGACATCAGCTTTTTCAAAATCGTAATCCGCTAACGCTCTTTCTCCGTATTTGGCTTCAAAAGCATTCAAGGCTGCATCTTCTGATATAGCATCATAAACAACATGGTTTACATTGCCATTGGCTTCAGAAAATTCAGCTATTAATCTAGATGTAGACGGACTAGCATATGTTTGTGTCAATAAAGCAATCTGTTTTCCAGAATCCTTTAGAGCACTCAATTTCGCTTTCACATCAACATCTAAGGTTTTCCAAGAAACGCCCTCACCATTGGTGGTTGGCCCTTGCAAACGTGTACTATCATATAATGACAAAACAGACGCATGAACACGTGCATTAGCACTGCCCATTACTTTAGCATCTGTATTATTTTCAATTTTAATCGGCCTACCTTCTCTGGTTTTCACCAAAACACTGGCAAAATCAAAACCATTAGCAATAGTAGTTGCATAGTAGTTGGCAACACCAGGAATTATGTTTTCTGGCTGAACTACATAAGGAATAGTTTTAATCACTGGCCCTTCACAAGCAGCCAATGACGCTGCAGCAGTACTAAAACCAACATACTTTAAAAAATCCCTTCTATTTGTGCTTGAAGATGCAAGGGTTTCTTTATCGCCCAAAAATTCATCAACAGGAATTTCCTGCACAAATTCGTTTTGTTTTAGCGTCTCAACAATGGAATCGTTGGGATTTAACTCCGCTTCGCTTTTCCAATATTTTTTGTTTGATGCCATACGATTTATCTGAAATTAACTCCTTTTAGTTTGATTAATAGTGGCACTTACCACATTCCATTCCCCCCATTTGTGCAGCTGTCAATTGCTCCACTCCATATTTCTTGGAAAGTTCCGCATGTATTTTTGCGTAATATTCATTTCCTTCAACCTTTACATTGGTTTCCCTGTGACAACTGATACACCATCCCATAGTTAAAGGAGCATACTGCTCAACAATATCCATTTCCTCAACAGGACCGTGACAAGTCTGACAGTCAATACCTGCAACAGTAACGTGCTGCGAGTGATTAAAATACGCAAAGTCAGGCAGGTTATGTACCCTTACCCATTCCACAGCTTTAGTTTCTCCCGTATATTTTTGATTCTCTTCATCCCAACCAACAGCCTCATACAATTTTTTAATTTCAGCCGTATAAAAATCGTTGGTATATCCATTTGCCAAATCTTCCCTAGTGGGTCCCTCTGGATTTCCTTGATATTGGTATATTGATTTATGACAGTTCATACAAACATTCAAAGAAGGAACTCCCGAAGTTTTAGAAACCCTTGCAGAAGAGTGACAATATTTACATTCTATCTTATTATCACCAGCATGTACCTTATGCGAAAAATGAATGGGTTGCACTGGCGCATATCCTTGATCTACCCCAATTTGCATCATCCATCCGTATGCAAAATAAGCACTAGTCAACAAAAGCAAAATTGATGTCACCAATACCAAAAATTGGTTTTTTGCAAAAGCTTTCCATATTGGCAATCGTTTCTCTTTCTCAAGAACAACCCCATTTGCAGATACAATACTTTTAAGTGTTTTGTTTACTAAAAACAGCATCACTACCAAAAGTCCAAAGACAAGCACTAAAGCACCTAAAATAAGTTCGTTTGATAATCCAGAAGGTTGTACTTCCCCACCAGGACCTGGACCTCCATTCACAACAACTGGCACAGCTGGCGTAGCAGCTGTATACGCTAAAATATCATCTATATCAGCATTTGAAAAAGTAGGGAAAGGCGTCATTGCCGCCTTACTATACTCTTCATATATTTTATTAGCATATGCATCCCCAGACTTGATCATCCCTGGGCTATTCTTAATCCAAGTATACAACCACTCACGGTCTAACCCTTCATCTTCCGCTAGGCGTGATTCCACATTAGCCAAAACAGGACCAGTCATTTTACGATCTAAAGAATGACATGCAGCACAGTTTTGATTGAATAATTTCTTACCATTAATTGGGTCTCCATCAGACGGGACATCTTGCGCAAAAAGAGAAGCTGAAAAGAATAGTAGAAATACTACTAAATTAATACCTAAATTTCTAAAAATTTGATTGCGGTCAAGAACCTTTTTCATATTAAAAATATTTCTATCGAAATCTTGGCACGATATTTAATGTTGTTAGAAAAACAAACACATTAATCGTCGTTAAAATTGAGGACAAAAATACAACATAGACTTTATTTGTAAAATGTTAATGGATCTATAATTTATAATTTATAACAATTCTAAATAGCTTTAAATTTCGGTTTAAAATTAAAGAATTACTTTTGTGAATTCAATATTTTTTTTATATCATACACACAATGAAAACATACATAAGCATACTGACAGTCATCTGTTGCACATTTCATGGAATAGCCCAAGAAGGCGTGGTTACCATAGAACAAGATGACAAAATCAATACTTTATTAAACATCTATAAATCTGTAAATGAGAACTCTGACCTCTATAGAATACAGGTTTTCTTTGGCTCTCATGACAAGGCACAAAACATAAAATCTGAAGTTGATATTGACTTCCCTGGATGGTATTCCAAAATAGACTTTGAGTCTCCTAGTTATAGGGTTAGGGTAGGTCGTTTTTCTTCTAAACTAGAGGCAGAACGAAAACTTATGGAAGTAAGAAAAAAATATCCGAGTGCAATGCTCCTAAAACCAGAAAAAACGACCAGATAGGTCGTTTTTTCTTTTATACTTCAATACTTCTTTTATTCAAAAAACTATAGCTTCTTTTTCACAGCTACTTCTTGGAATGATTCCACGACATCGCCTTCCCTAATGTCATTATAGTTTTTAATCTGCAATCCACAATCATATCCTTTAGCTACTTCTTTAACATCATCCTTAAATCGTTTTAACGATGACAATTCACCAGTGTAAATAACGACACTATCACGAATAAGACGAATGCTTGTATTCCTAAAGATTTTACCACTAAGAACCATACATCCTGCAATTGTACCCACTTTCGAGATTTTAAAGGTTTCCCGTATTTCTGCATTACCTGTTATCTCTTCTTTCATTTCAGGAGAAAGCATCCCTTCCATGGCGTCTTTAAGATCATTGATAGCATCATAAATAATGGAATACATTCTAATATCAATCTCTTCCTTATCTGCTATATCCCTAGCATTACCCATTGGCCTTACATTAAACCCAATGATAACGGCATCAGAAGCAGAAGCCAAAAGTACATCTGACTCTGTAATGGCACCTACGCCTTTATGAATAATATTAATCTGAATTTCTTCAGTAGATAGTTTTTGCAAAGAATCAGTCAACGCTTCAACAGAACCATCTACATCCCCCTTAAGTATTACATTCAATTCTTTGAAATCACCTAGTGCAATACGACGACCAATTTCATCTAATGTTATATGACGCTGTGTACGTACAGATTGCTCTCTTTGTAATTGTCCTCGCTTAGCAGCTATTTGCTTGGCCTCTCTCTCATCTTCTAGAACATTGAATTTATCTCCTGCTTGTGGAGCTCCATCCAATCCTAAAATTGAAATTGGCATTGCTGGACCTACTTTATCAATAACATGTCCTCGTTCATCATGCATGGCCTTAATTTTACCGCTGGTTGTACCTGCCAAAACATAATCTCCTACTTGCAAAGTCCCAGCCTGCACCAATATTGTAGAAACATAACCTCTTCCTTTATCTAAAAATGCCTCTACTACTGTACCAGCTGCCTTTCTATTTGGATTTGCCTTCAGCTCAAGAAGTTCAGCTTCTAACAATACTTTTTCCAACAATTCTTTTACACCATCACCATTTTTTGCGGAAATATCATGCGATTGAATTTTACCACCCCAATCTTCTACCAATAAATTCATAGCAGCAAGACCCTCTTTAATTTTCTCTGGATTGGCTGTTGGTCTATCAATTTTATTTATGGCGAAAACTATTGGAACACCTGCAGCTTGAGCATGGCTAATTGCCTCTTTTGTTTGAGGCATAATGGCATCATCAGCAGCTATTACAATAATGGCAATATCTGTTACTTGAGCACCTCTAGCCCGCATTGCTGTAAATGCCTCGTGACCCGGTGTATCCAAGAAGGTGATTTTTTGACCATCTTCTAGGGTTACTCCATAAGCACCAATATGCTGGGTAATACCTCCACTTTCACCTGCAATTACATTTTCTTCTCTAATATAATCCAACAAAGAAGTTTTACCATGATCAACATGTCCCATAACAGTAACAATAGGCGGTCTTGGCTCTAAATCCTCTAAATCATCTATTTCTTCAACAATAGATTCTTCAATTTCAGCAGTTACAAATTCCACTTCATAACCAAACTCTTCAGCAACTATTGTCAGTGTTTCAGCATCCAAACGCTGGTTCATGGTTACCATGATACCCAATGACATACATGCGGAAATAATTTGTGTGGATGAGATTTCCATCATTGTGGCTACCTCGTTCACTGTAACAAATTCAGTTACCTTAAGAATTTTACTTTCTAATTCCTGTTGTTCTAAGTCCTTCTCTGTTTGCTGTCTATGCTGATCTCTTTTATCTCTTCTATATTTGGCACCCTTGCCTTTTTTGGATTTTCCTTGAAGTTTCTCTAAGGTTTCCCTTACTTGTTTTTGCACTTCCTCCTCAGAAGGCTCTACTTTAGGTCCTGCAACAAATCTTTGATTGCCTACTTTTCTTGCTACAGGCCCTCTTCCTCTAGCTGCTCCTCCTGGACCCCCACTTTTTTGAGGCCCTGTATTGCTTACTATTCTTCTTCTTCTTTTCTTTCTATCATTAGCATCTCCTGCCTTTTTGGCCTTTGGAGGCTCCACTTTTTTCTTGGGCTTATTAAATTTCGCAAGATCTATCTTATCACCCGTTATTTTTGGCCCTGTAAGTTTTTTGTACTGAGTAGTAAGCGTCTCTGGCTTTGGCCCCTCCTCAACTACTTTTGACGCAAGCTTTTTACCTTTCTTTTCTACTTTAGGTGCTGCTATTTTTTCTACAAGCTTTTCTTTTACCTTCTTTTTCTCTTCTTTCTCTTCTTTCTCTTCTTTCTCCTCTTTCTCCTCTTTCTTTACCTCCTTAGGCGCCTCTACTTTTTTTACAAGCTTTTCTTCTACTTTTTCTACCGGTTTTTCCTTCTTAACCGGACTTACTTTTTTCTTAGGCTCTAAATCTATTTTACCTACGGTCTTAGGCCCAGAAATCTCAGTTTTGGCCCTAATTACTTCTTCAGCGGCAGCTCTTTTTTCACGCGCAAGCCTTCTCTCTTCCTGCTCGGCTTCCAACTTTACTCTTATGGCTTCTTTCTCTTTCCTCTTTTCCTCTCCTACCTCTTTGGATGCAACTTTCTTGCTCATATCCGTTTGGAATTCATCCAAAAGCACTTGATATACATCATTAGAGATTTTGGTGGTTGGCCTTGCCTCAATATCATGTCCTTTTGATGATAGGTAATCCACTGCCCTATCCAAAGAAATGTTTAATTCCCTGAGAACCTTATTAAGCCTTACCGTTGCATTTTCTGCCATAAATATGTATTCCTATTCTATAAATTTGTCGCTAATATAGCTTAATCTTCCAATTCTTCTTTTAGAATTCGTACAACTTCTACAATTGTTTCCTCTTCTAAATCAGTTCTTTTAACCAAATCATTGACGTCTTGTTCTAATACGCTACGTGCCGTATCCATTCCAATTTTCTTAAACTCCTCAATAATCCAGGCTTCTATTTCATCAGAAAATTCAGTAAGCTCAACATCTTCCTCAACTCCTTCTCGGAAAACATCTATCTCATAACCACTTAACTGGCCCGCTAATCTAATGTTATGACCTCCTCTACCAATAGCTTTGGAAACCTCTTCTGGTCTTAAGTACACTTGAGCAGTCATTTTTTCATCATCAAGTTTTACTGATGAGACTCTTGCTGGACTCAACGCTCTTGTAACCAACAATTGTGGGTTACTAGTCCAATTGATAACATCTATGTTTTCATTGCCCAATTCTCTTACAATTCCATGAATCCTAGAACCCTTCATACCCACACAGGCACCAACTGGATCAATTCGATCATCATAAGAATCCACAGCAACTTTAGCTTTCTCTCCAGGGATACGAACTGCTTTTTTAATTGTAATTAACCCATCAAAAACTTCTGGAATTTCCTGAAAGAACAATTGCTCCAAGAACTTTGGAGATGTTCTAGACATGATAATTAATGGTTTATTCCCCTTTAATTCTACACTTTCTATAATACCGCGAACATTATCTCCTTTTCTAAAAAAGTCAGCTGGTATTTGCCTATCTTTTGGTAAAAGAATCTCATTCCCCTCATCATCCAACAAAATAATGGCTTTATGTCTAATATGATGAACCTCTGCCGTATATATTTCTCCTTCTAAGTCTTTAAATTGCTTATAGATGGTTGTATTATCGTGCTCATTAATTTTAGAAATAAGATTTTGGCGCAGCGCCAAAATAGCCCTTCTTCCCAAATCCATAAGCTTCACCTCTTCAGAAACATCTTCACCAACCTCAAAATCTGGTTCTATTTTTTGTGCTTCAGAAAGAGATATTTCCTCATTGGGCTCTTCAACCTCTCCGTCTTCTACAACAATCCTGTTTCTCCATATTTCCAAATCCCCTTTATCTGGGTTAATGATAATATCAAAGTTATCATCAGAACCAAACTTCTTTTTTAGCGCATTTCTAAAAACATCTTCCAAAATCGCCATTAGCGTTACCCTGTCTATGAACTTATCGTCCTTAAACTCAGAGAAAGATTCGATCAATGCAATATTTTCCATTTTGAGCTACAATTAAAATTTTAATACAACTTTTGCTTCTTGAATATCAGAAATTGCAATTTCTTGCTTGTTCTGTACTGTTACTTTTCCTTTACCAATAGGTTTAGGCTCTCTAGATTTCCATTCCAATGTAATGTTATCTTCTGTTGCCGCTGTTAAGTTTCCTTCCAAACTTATACCATTGGTCTTTACTTCCAATTTTCTTCCAATATTCTTTTTATACTGTCTTGACATAGTTAGAGGTGATGCTGCTCCAGCAGACGCCACTTCCAAAGAAAAATCATGCTCTTCCCTGTCCAAATTATGTTCAATAGCCCGACTAAAATTCATACAATCTTGAACTGACACACCATGATCTCCATCCAAAACGACTTTAATTTTATTGTCCGATGACATGGTAAATTCAATTAAAAAAATTGATTCATTTTCTGCCAAGGCATCATTTAAAAGTGTCGTTACCTTATCTTTCAACATAATCTCTAATTTATTAAAACGCCCTTTAAAAAACAAAAATAGTTAAGGCGTTCTATAAAGATCCCGATTTTAACAAAAAACCAGTCTGAATCTGCACCAAAACACCTTCAAACTAAAAGTTTTTTTAATAAAAGAGGGGACAATAATGTCCCCTCATGAATACTATCATATCCTTTCAGTGCTGCAAATATACAACTTTTATTGTTTTTTACAACAATGCTCACGTTCAATTAGAATATGAGGATTTAGTTGTATTTTGAACCGATAAAGTAAGAACAACTATGGAGATTTTATCATCGTACAACATTATCATTGGGGCCTCAATTGTAATCATCCTTTCTTTTTGGTTCAATGGTATTTCTAAAAAAACCAACATCCCCTCTGTGCTTATGCTTATTGTTCTTGGTGTTGTGCTACAGTATGTTCTTAAATACTTTTTACCCTCCATGCCCAATTTTGATGGCTCCCTAGAAATTTTAGGCATCATAGGGTTGATCATGATTGTATTAGAAGCTGCGCTAGAACTAGAATTAAAAAGAGAAAAATTAGTGCCCATTCTTAAATCCATGGCCATTGCATTATTGGGTCTTGTTGCCTCTGCATGGGTAGCGGCTCTTATTTTACATCAATTTATCCCAGATATGACAATGCAATCTGCCTGGCTTTATGCCACACCCTTATCCATATTATCTAGCGCCATTATTATTCCAAGTGTTTCTGGCTTAAAAGAGTCAAAAAAGGAATTTCATATTTACGAAAGCACCTTCTCTGATATTTTAGGCATTATGATGTTCTATTTTTTGGTTGCAAAATTAAGCCCTGAAACAGCTACTGGCATTGCTGGATTTGCTGGCAGCACAGTCCTCACTATTGTCATTGCGCTTATAGCGAGTTATGCGATTATTCTTGTGTTTCAAAAAATAACGAGTCAGGCAAAACAATTTTTACTAATCGCCGTATTGCTCTTACTGTATGCGATCGGCAAAAAAATGCACCTTTCATCCCTTATTATTATTTTAATTTTTGGGCTGGTCATTGCCAACGTGAAATTATTCTTCCCAGGCAAACTAAAAGTTTTTCTAAAGCTCGATAGAATAAATCAGATATACCATGAGCTTCATATCATTACATTAGAAACTGCCTTTATTGTCCGAACTTTTTTCTTCGTCATTTTTGGGATTACGATTGCCATAACCTCATTATTTAGTTTTAGTGTAGCATTGGTTAGTATTCTTATTATTGCGTCTATATACGCCATACGTTTTGTGCTGCTAAGAACTTTCTATGGTAACGATATTCTTCCACAGCTCTTTATTGCACCAAGGGGACTTATAACTGTATTATTATTCTATGCGATACCCAAAGAGGCCGAAATTGCCGGATTTGAATCTGGCATACTACTTTTTGTGATTATTGCCACTAGTTTGATTATGACTTGGGCCATGATTAAGGACAAAAAGAAAATGAATACGTTACTAGAGGAGATTGATGAAGAATTTGAGGCAAGGGAAGATGCTTACAAGAAAATTCCTTCTGCAGAAAATGATGCTTTAGAAATAGAGGATGCGGATAAGGAGTAACTACTAATGAGTTATTTCTTTACATTAGAACTCTATCTACAACGAATGAAAATCATAACTGAAAAAATAAATTCTGAACCAAAACATTCAATTACTAAAAAGGACGTTCAAGCGATTATTGAAGTTGTACCCGATGATTGGATAGGAATTGCTCATGTGTTCTCTATTTCATCGCAACTTTTTGAAAATTCAAATTGGGACAGACCCGTAATTCAGAATAATACCAATTTTAAAATTTTATCCCGTGGAATTGACCGAACCATGATAATTAAAGAAATATTAATTGAATTGGCTATTAGACCAACCAAAACTTATCCACCGAAAGGACATTCGCTGACCAAATCCCAAAGAAAAAAATTGGAAGCATTAATCTTACCTTATTATAATAAATTGAATCAATAAAATTGACATTTCTTAATCTAGTTTAAGTTTTGCATCTGTCATTAGACATAGCTTGCACAATAAAATATTAAGAAATGAAAAAAGTTGCTTTATTGTATTTTGTCATGCTATTAACAATCGCATGCTCAAACAGACAAAAGACAAATGTTGATGATTCAAAAATTCAGCATAAAATATTAAATAATGAGCTGCCAACAGTAGGTATTTTGGTTTTTGAAGGTGTTATTTTGAATGAAGTTATTGCCCCTTTAGATGTCTACTCAAAACATAGCAAAGAAGGAAACTCTTTATTTAATGTCGTGTTGATTGGGAAAAAAGAAGGTCTATTTAAAAGTGAGAAAGGATTAGTTTTTAAGGCTGATTACACTATTGAAAATACACCTGAATTAAAGGTATTGGTTGTACCGAGTTCCTATAATCCCACTAAGCTTGCATCAGATAGCGAATTAACGGGATTTATTAAAAAACAAAATGAAACTGTAGATTATATAGCCAGTCATTGTGCCGGAGCTTGGCTGATTGCTGCTAGTGGCATAGCCGACAATAAAGAAATTGTAACCTACATCGGAGGAAGTGAGGCATTACAAAAGGCGTATCCTAATGTAAAAGTCGCAAATGATGATACGGTTGCCGTTGTCAGAGATGGTACTATATTTTCATCCAATGGAAATTTGGTTAGTTATCGTGCTTCCCTTGATTTATTGGAAGAGATGACAAATAAGGCGCATAGAAATTACGTAGCGCAAGAACTCTACCTAGATAGATTAGCAATAAATTAATAATAATAATAACACAAATGAGAAACACAAAAACTCCCTTAGCCATTCTACTATTCTTTATGGTTCTTTCAACAGTTGAAGCCCAAGAGATGGCTTCCGAAATGAAAATGGTCACAGTGAAATTAATTTCAGCAGTGGATGTTGAAGAAAAAATTGATGGTAAAGCTGCCAGGGCTTCAACAGTCGAAGTGATACTTCAACCTGGAGAAAAAGGAGCACCACATCGTCATCCTGGACCTGTTTATGGATATGTCTTAGAGGGAGTTTACGAATTTAAAGTTGAAGGGAAACCACGTAGAACATTAAAAGCTGGAGATACTTTTTATGAACCCATCATGGCACTTCACCAAGTCAGTGCAAACCCAAGCGATACAGATATAACACGTGTGCTAGCCATTGTTGTTCATCCACGTGATGCGAAACGACTTGTAATTCCTGAAAAATAGAAAAAACATCGAAAAAGCTCTAATAATAAAGCCATAATTATACTTGGTTATGAGACTGTCTGAAAATCCCACTGCCTGCGAGGGCAGTAGGGGTTTTCTTTGTATGTTTATACTTGTTTGTTTTGCGACTTTAATGCACCACTAATCAATGTCAAAACTTAATGAATTAAAACAGTCCATGAAAAAACCTTTCTTTCTTGTTGTTTTTTTTTGACAACCTTATCCTCCGTTAGTCAAATAAAAATGGATACTACCTTAAGTAATGGCACTATTAAATCTGGCTCCTATAGCATAAAAGACATGACCTTAGGTTGGGCCACAAAAACTAAAATCATATCTAGGAAAACCAAGAAAAGGTACTCTTTGGAGGAAATAGAAAGTCTAATGATGTTTGTTGATTTGGACACATTGTTTTATAAAATAATACAGACAAAAAAGTATATTCATTCAAAAAAGACCTCAATGAAACTTGGACAAGTTGGATTTAGGGGAAACAACATTGAACTCTTCTATGTTTCTGAATACATATATCAAGGCGGAGCAATAACACCCATCACCACTATCCACTCCTACCATCATAGGTGCTTGAAAAAAAAGAATGATGAAATTGCATACAATATGGGCTATATGTATGGAGCTGGTCAAAGAGGCATAAAAAAAAGAGTGCGTGAGTTTTTTACTGATTACTTAAAATTAGTTCAGAACGTTGCTACCGATGAGATTTCCAAAAATGAAACGATGGAAATCGCTATGTTTTATGAAAATAATTGTGGGAAATAAGCTATAAAGCATCAATCCAGTGAAACAAAAAAAGGGTCAATAATTTTGATTAATTTATGGTATAGGAGTCTGATTTTGATTTTTTTGCGCAAATATTTCCGCATAATGCAAAGTTTATTATTAAAAAAAATTGATTTATTTTAAGTTTAAATTTACAGGGGAATTGACTTAATAATTGAAAACGATAATTATGAAAGCGAATAATCAGCATTTAGTATTAAAAAAACACAATAAACTGAAAATATATTAATTAAAAAGGTTTTCAGTTGTCCTATATGTTCCTCTTCGTTTGAGATTAGGCCAAACTTCTCCTCCTTGCAGTATACATAAAAACAAAAAACCCAACATTAAAAAATGTTGGGTTTTTCTTTGATCTTTGTTGGCCCACAAGGACTCGAACCTTGAATGGCTGTACCAAAAACAGCAGTGTTGCCAATTACACCATGGGCCATTATTTACAAGACACTAAAACAACTTCAGTGTTTTGAGGGTGCAAATTTAAAACAAAGTTTTGTTTCGGCAAATATTTTATGAAGAATGATTCAAAAAATCTATGTTATTTCTTGTTAAAGGTTTATCAAAATAATATTATCATATCTATTTTAATTAGTAAATTCGCCCATACTACAAACAACTCTATTGTATGTTTTCAAATAACTTCAAGAAATGGGATACCATCTTAGGATGGGTCGTTTTTTTTATTGCCCTCATCACCTATACCATCACAGTTGAACCCACAAGTAGTTTTTGGGACGCTGGAGAATATATTGCTACCTCTGCAAAATTACAGGTTGGTCACCCACCCGGGGCACCCTTATTACAAATGATAGGGGCCTTTTTTGCGATGTTTGCCTTAGAACCCAGTCAGGTTGCCTTTATGGTAAATTTCCTTTCTGCCATATCTAGCGCATTTACCATTCTTTTTATGTTCTGGACCATTACTAATCTTACCCAGAAATTAATTGGTAAGGATGAGCCCTTAACCAACAGTAAGGCTATTGCAGTTTTAGGAAGTGGCTTGGTTGGCGCATTGGCCTTTGCATATTCAGATAGTTTTTGGTTCAATGCTGGAGAAACAGAGGTATATGCTATGGCCAGTTTTATTATGGCCTTATTGCTATGGATGGGATTAAAATGGACAGACAACCTAGATGACCCAAGGGGAAATCGTTGGTTGGTGCTTATTTCATATGTAGTTGGACTTACATTTGGAATTCAATTTATGGGCTTCTTAGCCATCCCTACAATAGGTTTACTCTATTATTTTAAAAAATACAAAACCACTACTGTTGCTAACTTTCTAATTGCCAATATTGCAGTGGTTGCCGTTTTAATGTTGGTCTATAAATTTTCTTTGACCTATGTTTTAAAATTATTTAGCTGGAGTGAGGTGTTCTTTATCAACAGTATTGGATTGCCTTTTAATTCTGGAACTTTGATTATGGGTGGTATTTTCATAGCCACATTTTACTTTGGACTACAGTACACCAGAAAAAACGATTTTAAAACCGCTAATACCTTAGTACTTTGTACGATGTTTTTGACTCTTGGGTTCTCTTCATGGCTAATGCTACCTATCCGTGCCAATGCTAATGTGGTCATTAATGAAAATGATCCGTCTGATGCTCGTTCTTTATTAGCCTATTATAACAGAGAACAATACCCGGGTGTTGACAGTCCTGTTTATGGCACTTATTATTCAAATACCTTCGCTTCTTCTGGTGAGGAGATAGATGACAAACCCAAATACGAGAAGGATGAAAAGTTGGGCAAATATATCATTGTAAATAATTACGAAAATGCCATTCCAGGTCCCAACAAGGATCACATTGGTATTTTACCAAGATTATGGAGTGAACAGAATGCAGAAAAATACATGCAGTATTTTGATCCCTTGGCATTTAAGATAAAAGCAGAACATCTAGGCCTTACGGAACTAAGAACAGCAGTCAATCAATTTAAAGAAGGGTATGCCAAAGGTGAAATAGACACAAAGCAATATATCCGTTTTTTACGTGAGTTTGATGAATATATAGAGGTACAACCACCAACAATAGGACAGAACATCACCTATATGTTTCAATTTCAGTTTGGCTATATGTATTGGCGTTACTTTATGTGGAATTTTGTTGGAAAACAGAATGATGTCCAAGGAAGATATGACGACAACGGCAATTGGTTAAGTGGTATTGATTTTGTAGATAGCCTTCGTTTAGGTAGTCAGGACAATTTACCAAGCGATATTCTAAACAACAAAGGAAGGAACACCTATTTCTTTTTACCCCTTATTCTGGGAATTATTGGATTAATATTTCAGATATCAAAGAACCCCAAACAATTTTGGGCACTGTTTGTTTTCTTTATGTTTACGGGTATTGCCATTCAATTTTATACCAATCCATCTATTTTTCAGCCAAGAGAAAGAGATTATTCCCTCGTTGGCTCATTTTATATTTTTGCACTATGGATAGGGATTGGGGTTTATGGTTTGTTTGATGAATTTAGAAAATTGATTACCCCAAAAATATTGGCGCCAGCAGTTGTTGTCATATGTCTTTTGGCTGTGCCCTCTGTTATGGCATATCAAAATTGGGATGACCATGACCGTTCCAACCGTTTTACAGCCAATTCTAGTGCAAAAGCCTATTTAGATTCTTGTCAGGAAGATGTAGGTGCCATGCTTTTTACCATTGGAGACAATGACACCTTCCCGCTTTGGTACGCCCAAGAAATTGAAGGCTATAGAACAGATATTAGAGTCATAAACACTAGCCTTTTTGCAACGGATTGGTATATAGACCAAATGAAGAGCAAAGCTTATGAAAGTGACCCCATACCTTCTCAACTAACACATGATAAGTATAGGTATGGATCAAGAGATGCTGTTTATTATCAAGGCATCACAGAAAGCAGATGGGATATTAAAGATTTTATGGACTGGATTGGTAGTGGTAAACCCCAAACCAAGTTCAAACACATTTTACAACAACAAGGGGCCGATTTAAGCGATTATCCCGAAAGCAATCTAGATCTGGTTTTTTACCCTACCAATAAAATTAGAGTACACGTAAACAAGAAAAATGTACTGGAGAGCGGATTAGTCAAAGCAAAAGATTCTGCATTAATATTGGATTATATAGATATTGACCTTCCAAAAGGAGCCTTGCCAAAAAACCGAATCCTAATGTTGGATCTTCTTGCCAATAACGATTGGAAACGTCCAATTTATTTCTCTGGGGGTAGTTTTGACAATGCAGAATATCTTTGGATGAAGAACTATCTGCAGCTAGATGGGCTAGTTTATAAGCTGGTTCCCATAAAAACAGAAAATCAAAGCTCTTTTGAAATGGGGAGGATTGATAGTGAGTTAATGTATGGGATTGTTAAAAATTGGGATTGGGGAAATTCTGGAAGCACAAGCATATATCATGACACGCAGACCAGAAGTCAAGGGTTATCTTTCCGTGGTAATTTAGCACGCCTAACTGAAACCTTAATCAATGAAAATAAAATAGACCAAGCCAAAGAGATTATAGATATTGCCATGGACAATTTACCCTTGGATCAATATGGCTTCTATTTCTTTGTAGAACCTTTTGTGGATGGGTATTATAAGGTAGGTGAAACTACCAAGGCCAGAGATCTGTTCCACAGACTAAAAACAAAATACCAAGAACGCTTGGCGTATTATGCTGGTTTGCCCATAGATGAACAATATGAGAACATTGATGACATCATCTCTGACATGGAAGCTTACAGAAGAAATATTGATATTCTAATTAAGAATAGAGATAGAGATTTAGCCGAAAAAGAAACCTTGATATTCAATGAACACATTGATCAGTTTAGTCATTTTTATGAAGGCAACACTTTGGAAGAACAACTTTCTCCTTCTCCTTTAGAAGATCCGGATATGAAAGATACCATGGAAATTGACACTATTTCACATGAGCAACAGCTAGATAGTGTTCCCTCTACTACGGAATAGATTTTTTAGCTATAAAAAACAGGCGATTGCCTCTATGGTTTTTAATAGAGGGTACGACTTATCCTCAACCCAAGGTTGATGTAGCCCTAAAGGTATTCGTTTAGGATACCCAACAAGGTATTGGCATCTTGCTCACCACTTTGTCGCCAGACCATTTCCCCTTTTTTGTATATCATAAGGGTGGGTAAGCCTTTTACTCTAAGCGCCTGAGAAAGCTCTTTATTTTTATCCACATCAATCTTAATAACTTTTCCTTTATCTCCTAAGGCGGCAGCCACATCCCTTAATACAGGGTGCATAGAAGTAGAT
This sequence comes from Flavobacteriaceae bacterium, assembly GCA_002746415.1. Lineage (GTDB taxonomy): Bacteria > Bacteroidota > Bacteroidia > Flavobacteriales > Flavobacteriaceae > Saonia. The sequence goes on from NVXD01000003.1 coordinate 74,860, forward strand.
TGTTCATTCCAATCTGCATAGAAATCTAGCAGTACTGGAATGTTTAAATCAATTAGGTCTCCAAATTTTGACATATAGAAATCATTGAGTTTCAGCTCAAAAGTAAGAAAAAATGTTAAAATACCAATGAATAGTACGATCTCCTAAGGTAAAGTATTACGTTAAATTCAAGTTAAAAGGCTTTTTTACAGCCAATCACGACGATTTCTCACTAATTACTACTCGTAATAATACTAATAATACCGTGCATTATGAATTAATAAATAAATTAAAAATAAAATCTAAAACATCGTGATACCATCTTTTCTTCTTTCTCTTCTTTGTATCACAAATATCTTTTTTTTTATCTTGTTTTTGATCAACTTTCATCGCACATACTAAACTAAAGGTTTCTTTTTCAAGGTTATTACCGTGATTTCTGGCCAAATCCCTACTCTTCCGGGGTATGCCAAAAAACCAAAACCTCTATTTACATTTATATATTGTCCCATTTCTTCATAGATACCGGCCCAATATTTATAGCGCCACTTTACAGGGCTCCATTTAAACCATCCTGGGATTTCAATACCAAATTGCATCCCATGAGTATGACCACTTAACGTTAAGTGATAATGGTAAGCATCAGAGACCACCTCTTGCTCCCAATGTGAAGGGTCATGACTCAACAATATTTTAAAATCCTCATTGGCTACTTTCGACTTTGCCTTCTGTAAGTCACCGGCTTTTTTAAATCCACCTTTACCCCAATTCTCAACTCCAATCAATGCTATTTTAGCACCATCTCTTTCTAGGTATGTGCTATCATTCAGTAAAAGATCAAACCCCATCTCTTTTTGCAACTGCTTAAGGTCCTCCAAATTTTGTATTTTCTCTGCTGGACTATTCCAATCCACATAATCACCATAATCATGATTTCCTAGAACAGAATATTTGCCATCTTTAGCTTCAAGCGTTGCAAAAAGATCTGCCCAAGGTTTCATTTCTTCCGCCTTATTGTTGACCATATCTCCCGTAAAAAAGAGCACATCGCTTTTCTGTTCGTTCACAAGGTTTATGGCATATTCTATTTTTTCCCTATTGTCAAAACTTCCACTATGCACATCAGAAATTTGGGTAATTTGGTACCCATCAAATTCATCAGGAAGATCATCAAAAGCTAGTGTGTATTTTAATACTTTAAAGTTGTATTTGCCTTTGTACATCCCAAACAATAATGCACTCAAAGGAAGCGCAGCTATTCCTAGAGCAACCTTACTAAGAAACTTTCTCCGAGAAGGTATGGTAAACTGAGTTTGGTTATCGGCAACCTTATGGTAAACAGCAACAAAAAAACGGTATACGTCCTCAGCAAAAAGTACGATAAGATTTATAACCATAAAAGCCACAATCGCCAATAAAAACCCAAAGGCATAACTCTGAGGTCTACCTATAACTCTACTTTCCTCTCTTCCAATCGTAAATTGATAAATAAAATTCCCCAGCACTAAAAATGATATTACAATAAAAACAACGCCAATCCATTGGTTTCGCGCAACAGTTTTTAATGCCTGCCATGTATAAAAAGTAAACGCTAAATAAATAAACACTAAGATGATAGTACGCAGCATAATTCCTTTTTTACAAATATATTTCTTTACAATGTAGCATTAATGGGTTTATTCTTTATTTAACTTTACTACATATTGCTTTTATAATCTCCTGATTGGTAACAGCCAATTCATCTTCTTTTATATAAGAAAGCGAATTCATATGAATCGCTGGCTTCTCATCTAATGTTTTAATAAAGCTAGTACCCGAGAGGTGAATTGCTTCGAAATTTTCCTTTTTAAATTCCATTACATTATCCACTTTGATACCGCCTCCAGGTAATATGACGCAGGACTTCGCTTTTTGTTTCAATTTTGATAATAAATTTATACCATCTAACGCGGATTTCTGCTGTCCAGATGTTAAAACATACTGTATTCCTATTTCTTCCAATTGTTCCAATACCCTAAAAGGCTCCTGTACCCAATCAAAAGCTCTGTGAAATGTAAACTTCATAGCTCCAGCCACTTTTTTTAATTCGTTGGTTCGTTCAAAATCCAATGAAAAATCTTTATGCAACACACCAGAAACCACCCCTGTAAAGCCCATTTTCTTGCATAACAAAATGTTTTCCTTCATCTGCTCAAAGGCCATATTTGAATAGGTGAAATCTCCACTACGTGGTCTAATCAAAACGTGAATAGGAATAGACAGTTTTTCTTTTGCCATTTTTAACAAGCCATATGAAGGGGTAATACCACCAATACCCAATTCTGAACAGAGCTCAATTCTATCCGCTCCTCCTTTTTCAGCATTCATAGCAGATTCTAAAGAATTGGCACAAACTTCTACTAGCATATTCCGTATATTTAGTCAATAAATTAAGATTACCATTACTCCTTTTGACTTTGAAAAATACACAGTCAAAAACATACTCAAAATTAAACAACATCTAATGAAAAGAAGAAAGTTCCTTAAAAATTCGGCTATTGGTTCTGCAGGAATGCTATCTGCACCTATTATTGCCTCCTGCAATGAAACCTCTAAAACCACCCCTCTAAAAGAAGAAGGCGTTAAAATAAAACCCCTTGTAGTTGCAACATGGAATGTTCCCAATGCTACTGCTAGTGCATGGGGAGTATTAAATGCAGGAGGAAATGCATTGGATGCCGTAGAAAAAGGAGTCATGGAAGAAGAGGTTGATGTAAGCAACCAATCTGTTGGTAAAGGTGGCAGACCAGATAGGGATGGCAACGTTACCCTTGATGCTTGTATTATGGATAAAAACGGAGAATGTGGTTCGGTTGTATACCTACAAAACATTACGCATGCCATTTCTGTAGCGCGTAAAGTAATGGAAGATACTCCCCATGTAATGTTAGCTGGTTTGGGCGCGGAACAATTTGCCTATGAAAAAGGATTCCCAAAAGAAGAGTTATTAACAGAAAAGTCCAAACAGGATTGGTTGGAATGGAAAAAAACTTCTAAATATGAACCCATTATCAATATAGAAAATCACGATACCATAGGGATGCTTGCTATTGATAAAAACGGTGATATCTCAGGTGCCTGTACAACAAGTGGTATGGCATATAAAATTGGTGGTCGCGTGGGGGATTCACCAATTATTGGTTCGGGTCTTTTTGTGGACAATGAAATTGGAGGAGCAACTGCAACGGGAGTTGGGGAAGAAGTGGTCAAGACAGTAGGCAGTTTTCTAATCGTAGAATTAATGCGTCAAGGAAAATCTCCACAAGAAGCTTGTGAGGAAGCAGTAAACCGAATTGTTTCTAAAAATAATAACTACAAAAACTTTCAAGTAGGGTATTTAGCTATCAATAAAAAAGGAGAAACTGGCAGTTATTGCATTCAATCAGGATTTACTTATAGGAAATATTCCGAGGAAGGGCACATTAACATTCCTTCAGGATCTTTTATTCCCTCATAACATTTTGAAAAGTTGATATTCTTCGTAAGTTTGATATTCTTCAATTCAATTTAAAAAATGGCAGATCAAAAACGACTTTTTTTACTAGATGCATTTGCACTTATCTTTCGTGGGTATTATGCATTTATCAAAAACCCAAGAATAAGTTCAAAAGGAATGGATACCTCAGCCATTATGGGGTTTACCAATTCTCTTTTTGATGTAATAAGGCGAGAAAAGCCAGACCATTTGGCTGTTTGTTTTGACAAAGGTGGTAGTGTGGAACGCAAAGAAATGTTCCCAGAATACAAAGCTAACAGGCAAGAGACACCAGATGCCATTAAAATAGCCGTGCCTTATATACAAGAGATTTTAAAAGCCATGAATATTCCAGTGGTTGTCTTGGAAGGTTGGGAAGCAGATGATATCATCGGGACTTTGGCCAAACAAGCTGAAAAAGAAGATTATAAGGTCTTTATGGTTACTCCCGATAAAGATTTTGGACAATTGGTATCAGAAAATATATTTATGTACCGCCCAGCACGTATGGGCAACGGCATAGAAATCTGGGGCATCCCAGAAATTCAGGAACGTTTTGGTGTGGAACGTCCAGAGCAAGTGATTGATTATTTAGGCATGATGGGTGATGCCAGCGATAATATTCCCGGACTTCCTGGAGTAGGCGATAAAACAGCAAAAAAATTCTTGGCTGAATATGGTTCAATGGAAGGTCTTTTAGCAAATACAGATAAGCTAAAAGGTAAAATGAAGGAGAAGGTTTCAGAAAATGCCGAATTGGGAAGGTTATCCAGACGATTGGCTACTATTTGCACCACTTGTGACGTTACTTTTGATGCACAAGACTATGAACTTTCCAAACCTGATTCCAAAAAAGTACAGGAGATTTTTGAGGAGTTAGAATTTAGACGACTAAAAGATCAGTTCCTAAAATTGTTTTCTGGAGAAGAAGTTGCTACACCTGCAGAAACAACAAGCTCCAAAGTAGCCAAAAAACAATCTAGCTTAGCTGGTAGTGGTCAATTTTCATTGTTTGGCAGTACTGGAGAAACCAATGAACCTTTAGCAGAGATTTCTAGTAGAAATACGGCAAAAACCGTTTCCCATGTGTACCAAAGTGTTGCACCGGGCATGGCAATGAAACTTTTTGTGCAAAATTTAATGAAACAGACTTCCGTTTGTTTTGATACAGAAACCACTTCTCTAAATCCATTGGAAGCCCAATTAGTGGGTATTGCCTTTAGTTGGGAAGCGGGAAAAGGATTTTATGTGCCCTTTCCAGAAGAAAAAGAAGAAGCACAAAAACTTATAGAGCAATTAAGACCATTCTTTGAGGCTGAACATATTGAAAAAATAGGACAGAATTTAAAGTATGATGTTAAAGTACTTCATAAATACGGACTCAACATCAAAGGCAATTATTTTGATACCATGCTGGCGCATTATCTCATAAATCCAGATATGCGACATAATATGGATGTCTTGGCAGAAACTTACCTTAACTACACTCCTATTTCGATTACAGAATTGATTGGCAAAAAAGGGAAAAACCAGTTGAGCATGAGGGATGTTCCTTTAGAAAAGCAAACGGAATATGCAGTTGAAGATGCGGATATCACGTATCAGTTGGCCCAGCATTTTAGACCGGAATTAGTTGAAGCCAATACAGCAAAACTGTTCAAGGAAATTGAAGTGCCCTTACTTAGTGTCTTGGCAGATATGGAATTAGAAGGCATTAATTTAGACACCGAATTTTTGCAATCTCTTTCCACAGATTTGGATAGTGATATTGATACGCTGGTGAAAAAAATATATGAAGAGGCCGGAGAAGAATTCAATATAGCCTCTCCAAAACAATTGGGAGAAATTTTATTTGATAAATTAAAATTAGTAGACAAGCCCAAGAAAACAAAAACAGGCCAATATTCAACAGCCGAAGATGTACTTTCTTATTTAGCAAAGGACCATGAAATCATTCAGAATGTATTGGATTATCGTGGACTCGCCAAGTTAAAAAGCACCTATATAGATGCCTTACCAGAACAAGTAGAAAAAACTACAGGAAGGGTGCATACCGACTACATGCAAACGGTAGCTGCTACTGGAAGATTGAGCAGTAACAATCCTAATCTACAAAACATTCCTATTAGAACTGAACGTGGAAGACAAGTGCGTAAGGCCTTTGTTCCCAGAAATGATGAGTACACCTTATTAGCGGCAGATTACTCACAAATAGAACTTCGTATCATCGCAGCTCTAAGTGAAGAAGATACGATGATTGAAGCTTTTAAAAACGGCGAAGACATTCATGCTTCTACAGCCTCTAAGGTTTTTAATGTTCCCATTAATGAAGTTACCAGAGAACAGAGAGGCAATGCGAAAACTGTAAATTTTGGTATCCTCTATGGTGTTTCTGCTTTTGGACTGAGCAATCAGACAGATTTAACCCGTTCAGAAGCCAAAGAATTGATAGAAACCTATTACAAAACCTATCCCAAGCTTCGTAATTATATGAGTGAATTAGTAGATTTTGCTCGTGACAATGGATATGTACAAACTGTTTTGGGGCGTCGCAGGTATTTAAAGGATATCAATGGAAGCAATGCAATCGTTCGTGGAGCAGCGGAACGAAATGCCGTAAATGCGCCTATACAGGGTAGCGCTGCAGACATCATTAAAATTGCCATGATCAATATTCATCAAAAACTTTCAGAAGGGAATTACAAAACCAAAATGTTGTTACAAGTACATGATGAATTGGTTTTTGATGTGTATAAGCCAGAACTGGAAGAAATGAAAACGCTCATTAAATCCGAAATGGAAAATGCATACACATTGTCCGTTCCCTTAGATGTTGAATTAGGGGTTGGTGAAAATTGGCTGGAAGCGCATTAATCCTTTACTGAAAAACAAAATTGTAGGTCAACGCGAATAAGGGGCTGTTAAGAATTGAAAGCTCATAGGAACCTAATGGGCTCCCTAAAAATATTTCAGAATTTTCATCACCGTTTCGTTGGGTGTAATAGCTGTTAAAAGGATTTCTTCTGCCATACACATTGTAAACCGTAAAAGTCCAATCTCCTAGCCATCTCTTGTCTACTTTCTTGGCATATTTAATAGTCCATGAAAAATCCAAACGATGATAGATTGGCAATCTAGAGTTGTTCCGTTCTAAATATATGGGCACATTTTTATTCTCTACTTCAAAATAACCACTTGGAATGGTATAAGGTCTTCCTGATTGCCCTGTAAAACTAAGGCTCACAGTATTATACTTATCACCCTCAAAATTAACGGTTCCATTGAGTACATGCGGTCTATCAAAATCAGAAGGATACCAATTGTTGTTATTGATACGATCTACCAAATTCCCACTTTGCGAACGCAAAAGACTTTTAGACCAAGTATAATTCAACCACCCATTCATCTTGCCTCTTGATTTTTTTAAACTTAACTCAACGCCATAAGATTCTCCAAACCCTTGAACAACGTCTCGTTCCAAATACTCCTCAAGAAAAAAATCAGCCCCAGGTTTATATGCCAACACGTTTTCTGTATCCCTATAATATCCTTCAAGTCCAATTTCATAAGAATCATCTCCAAGAATTTTATAAATCCCAAAGCCATACGTATTACTGGTCTGTGGTTTAAAGTTTAAATCTGATAGTTTCCATCTAGAAGTTGGAAGGGGAGTAGTACTGTTATATACATTTTGTAAATATTGGTTCACCTTGGCATAACTAGCCTTTATGGATGTAGTCTCATTTAGCTTTAGATTGATTCCCAACCTAGGTTCCAATCCAGAATATGAGCTTACTTTCTCGCCTTTATCAAAAACTTGAGTATCAATTACGGCTTCCCCTGTTGCATCAAACTGTGCAAGCGTATAAGGCCCAACAAATGAGAAATTAGTATAACGCATACCAGCCGAAAGAGACAAAGACTCTGTTGGGTTCCAATTAATATTGGTATATCCAGAAAGTTCATATCCCGTTTCGGAAGTCAACGAAACTGGGAGAATACTATTTCCTGTACCTGGGTCTAAACTTCCTGGAGAAATTTCATATCTATTTGCCTGAATTCCAACATAATAATCAAGTTTTTCATTAATGTTCTTAGAATATTCTGATATTAAACTCAGGTAATTGATTCTGGATTCAAACTCAATGTCATTATCACTATCTACTTCAGGAAATATTGTTTTAGGATTATAATCACTTCCAACCAATATTGTCCTTAGTCTACTGCTTTCATTGATAGAGTGCAACCAATTGAGCGTTCCATTCAAGGTTCTAAAATCGTATTGATTGTTCTCCGCATTAATATTATCTATTTTGGATATTAAATCTAGTTGATAAAAATCCTTGCTAAAAAACCCAGTAAAAGATATTTGATCATTATCCGTAGGCAAATACAACAATTTTATGGTCGCATCATAAAACCTTGCTTTTGTATTCTTTAGTCGTTTGGAAACTATGGGCAACAAAAAATCAGTAACACCTGCCCTACCGCCAGCAATAATCATCAACTTATCTTCTATTATTGGAGTCTCTATGGTTAACCTACTTGACACCAATCCTACACCACCACTTAATTTAAATTTATCTACATAGGGATTTTTAACCTTAATGTCTAGTACGGAGGTTATTCTTCCGCCATATCGTGCTGGTATGTTCGCCCTATACAATTCTACGGAGGACAAGGCATCTGGGGTAAAAACAGAGAACAAGCCAAATAAATGCGTGGGATTAAACACTGGTGCATAATCATATAACAGCAGGTTCTGATCTAATGACCCTCCTCTTACAGACAAACCATTACTTACTTCACCTGCATTATTTACTCCTGCCACCAAGGTCATTCCCTTAAGCACATCATATTCTCCAATGGCCGCTGGAAGTTTTTTTAGTTCTTGGGTACTTAATTGTAAGGCACCCATTTGTGGTGATTCTATATCATCTATTCGGTTTTTTGCCCTTACAATTACCTCTGATAATTGTTCCTCTTGTTGAGATAGGCTCACGTTTATAGTAAGATCTTTATCCAAAGTTATCCTTTTCACATCTTCCCCAAACCCTATAAAACTTATGATTATTTGGTAGTTGTTTTCCGGTAACCTAATGGAGAACATACCATCACTATCAGAAATCCCACCACAATCACAAGGTTGAATAAAAACATCGGCATTTTGCAATGGTCTACCTGTAAAATTATCAATAATTTTAAAAGACAACTCATGCTCTCTATCCTGCCCTAAAGCATAATTAGTGCTTAAAAAAACACTCAATAGCAGGAATATACAATTTACTTTCATTAAAAAATCTTTTTTCATTCTATCCAACCTTGAGGAGTTATTCCCGTTGTAAACCTTGTTTCATTACATGGAGCAGTAACAGTTTGAGGATCGGGAACCTCACCATATGGCTCATAATTTCCAAGAATAACACGCTCTAATTGTTGGTCACTTATCCCCGATCTATCAATAAAAACAGTCTCCACAGAAGAAGCTGCAGCGGTAAACCTACCCAACACATATTCTTCACTGTCATTTGGATTGAACATATTGCCTATCAAGGCAGCAGGTGGGGGTGCGTTGAACCCTCCATTATTGTCCAAAATATCCTTTAAAGCTCTAAAATATTTATGGGCGGCAGGGGAAAGTGAAAATTGCTGTATCTCTACTACCACATTTTCTTTTGTATACAACGGAACATTTGCAACATGAAGATTGTTGACAGAAGTACCATTGACAAAATCATCTGCAAATATTTGAACATTCTCATTATATCTTATTTGAAAACACCCAATTTCGCACCCATATGTAAAATATTGAGGTCCGTTTGTTGTAGGTTGACAAGCTCCATTTCTCAACAGCCCGCTATAACAAATTTCACAATCAATAATGGGTTCATACGAACGAAAACGCCAGTAATAATAGTTTGCTTCGGATGCGGGGTCATCAAAACTTATGGAAACAGCATGACCTGGAACAAAATCTTCTTCGGCCTCGCTAAAAAAAAGTTCTGGATTATAGGTTGCACTTAAACTTGAAATGGCAACGGGTGCACTAATGCGCTCAGATAAGGATTGAAATTGTCTTCCATCGTCCAAGGATACATGTAACTCCCATGTCTCTCCAACTTCAGCTGCAAATTCGGCTGGAGGAACATACGTTCCCTCTTGCTCAATGAGGTTTACAACTACATCTGTTTCGGCATTCCTAAAAGTAACATTTGCTCCTTCTAAAAACATGTTTTGATATACTCCAAACTCGGTTACGGATTCATATACTGAAACAAAAGAAGAACCTGTGGATGTTGACACAAAACCTTCTACATAAATCAATCCTTCTTGAAAATCAAACTCTGGTTCAACTGGGTCTATACACCCTATTAAGAGAAAAGAAAAAAATAACGAAATTAGAATCTTATCTCTTAAGGTTTTTGGTTTTTGGTTCATTGGCTAATTAAAGTTTCTAAAGATATATTTAGTCTTAATAATAAGACCATGGATTTAAAGAATTAAGAAAACATTAACTTATAGACTCTTTATTTCCTATTTGGTTTAATCTACCCACTCCTGAGGACGTTGCCCAGTTCTGTATCTTGATTCTTCACAAGGAATAGATAAGGTGTCTGGGGAAGGAGTATCCACTCCTATTCCCCCTTCGTCATGTAAAATAAGGTTTTCATTTTCCAATTGCTCTTCCTCGATGTTTGATCGATTTATAAAAACAGAAACAGTAGACGCAGCTGCGGCTGTGAACCTACCCAGCACATGCTCTGAACTATCATTTGGATTGAACATATTCCCTATCAAGGCAGCTGGAGGTGGGGCATTGAACCCTCCATTGTTATCCAAAATATCCTTTAAGGCTTTTAAATATTTATGGGCTGATGCCGACAATGAAAATTGCTGTATCTCCACTGCTATATTCTCTTTTGTGTACAATGGCACATTGGCCACCGAAAGTTTATTGACAGAGGTGCCATTGACAAAATCATCAGTGAAAATCTGGACATTCTCGCTATACCGTATCCGCCAACAATCTGGACCACATAAATAAGTGAAATATGGCGCTAATGTATAACCAGATGCTGCACGGCAAGCACCATCCCTATAATATGTCCCTTCATAGCAAATTGCACAATTTGTAATGGGCTCATAAGAACGAAAACGCCAATAATAATAATTTACCTCATTTGGCGGGTCATCAAAACTTACGGCAACAGAGTGTCCGGGAACAAAATCATTCTCCGCCTCACTAAAAAAAAGCGCTGGGTCATAAGTAGCAGTAATATTGGAAATGGCTACGGGAGCTGCAATTTTTTCTGATAATGATTGGTACTGCCTTCCATCCGACAACCTAACCTCTAGCTCCCAAGATTCCCCTTCAGATGCTGCAAAGGCAACAGGAGGAATATACTCCCCTTCCTGCTCAATAAGGTCAACCAATACATCTGTTTCAGTATTTCTAAACGAAACACTTGCTCCTTCTAAAAAATTATTTTGGTATACCCCAAACTCCGTTGCAGATTCATAAACTGAAACAAAAGAGGTTCCTGGAGATGTGGATACCAACCCCTCAATATAAATCAAGCCTTCTTGAAAATCAAACTTTGGAGTTACAGGATCTATGCATCCACTTAATAAAAAAGAAAAGAATAATAAAGCTGGAAACTTCCCTTTTAACACTTTAATTATTTGGTTCATTGTTATTTAAAATCTCTTAAAGATATTTATATTATAAAAAAACAAAGTCTTTTTATAATAATTAACATCCAAAATATTTCTGGTTGTTTAAAATTAGTCAAATACAAAATTATAGGTCAATGAAAAGAGTGGACTATTCATAATGGAAAGTTCATATGAGCCCAAGGGGCTACCCAAAAAAATTTCTGAATTCTCAGGTCCAGTTCGCTGGGCGTAATACAAATTAAACGGATTTCTTCTACTGTACAGATTATAGACGGTAAATGTCCAGTCTCCAACCCATTTTCTGGTCAAATTTTTTCCATACTTAATCTTCCAAGAAAAGTCCAAACGATGGTAGGGTCTTAAACGGGCATTGTTACGTTCAACAAATATTGGGATATTGATGTCTTCTAAGGCAAAAACACTATTTGCAACGGTATAAGGTCTACCTGTCTGCCCCGTAAAATTAAAACTAAAAACATGATTTTTTTCACCCTCAAAATTAACAGTTGCATTCAAAACATGTGGTCTATCAAAATCTGATGGGTACCACTTATTATTATTTACCCTATCTGCCAGTCTTTCATTTTGGGATCGCAAAAAACTCCTAGACCAGGTATAATTAAACCATCCATTAAACCTTCCTTTGGTTTTCTTAAAGCTAAATTCCACACCATAAGCCTCTCCTTCACCTTGCACTATATCTCGTTCTAAAAATTCCTCTAGAAAAAAGTCCGCTCCCGGTTTATATGTCAAATTGTTTTTTGCCACTCGGTAATATCCTTCCACACCAAATTCTATAGCGTTGTCATTTAAATTCTTATAAAAGCCCAAACCATAGGCATCACTGGTCTGTGGTTTTATACTTGGGTCAGCTGTTTTCCACCTAGATGTTGGCAATGGTGTTGTGCTGTTATACACATTTTGCAAATATTGATTCACTCTTGCGTAACTAGCTTTCATAGAAATTGTTTCTCCTAATTTTAGATTTAGCCCCAACCTAGGCTCTAAGCCGTCATAGGACTTCACTTTTTCTCCTTTTTCAAAAAATTGGGTGCCTATTATGGCGCTTCCTGTTTCATTGAATTCTCCCAAGGTATAGGGACCAACAAATAAGAAACTGGTATAGCGTAGACCTGCAGAAACGGATAAATTGGAAATAGGGTCCCAATCAACATTGGCATATCCAGAAAACTCATAACTTGTTTCAGAAGCTAAGGTTACGGGATTGATACTATTCCCCGACCCAGGATCCAATGTGCCAGGATAAATTTTATATTGATTGGCCTTAACTCCCAAATAATACTTTAAATCTGAGTGTGTTTCTTTAGAAAACTCTGACGTAAAATTTAAATAATTGATTTGAGATTCAAACTCAATTTCATTGTCGTTATCCACTTCTGGGAAAATGGTCTTGGGTGTATAATTACTAGCAACTAATGTGTTTCTAAGGCTGGTTCCAGAATCAAAAGCATGTAACCAATTTATGGTTCCATTTATTGTTTTAAAATCATATTGATTGTTCTTTGCATTGATATTTTCGATTTTAGAAATCAGATCCAGTTGATAAAAATCTTTGCTATAAAATCCTGTGAATGCTATTTGGTCTTTTTCTGTGGGGAGGTAAAGCAATTTTATGGTGCCATCATAGAATCTAGCTTTTGTATTCTTTAATCTTTCTGAAACCAGTGGCAATAAAAAATCTGTTAAACCAGCTCTTACTCCTGCAATGACCATTAATTTATCCTTAATAATAGGGGTTTCAATGGTTATCCTACTGGAAACCAGTCCCAAACCGCCAGAAAGCTTTAATTTATCTACATAAGGGTTTTTTACTTTAACATCTATCACAGAAGCTATTCTACCTCCATATCGGGAAGGGATATTAGCCCTGTACATATCTACTGATGCTAGTACATCTGGCGTAAAAACCGAGAAGAGTCCAAATAAATGTGTTGGATTAAAAATTGGGGCATGATCAAACAAAATTAAGTTTTGATCTAAAGATCCTCCTCTAACGGATAGTCCATTACTAATTTCCCCAGCACTATTTACACCTGCCAATAAGGTAAGTCCCCTTAATACATCAACCTCTCCAAGGGCTGCTGGTATTTTTTTTAATTCCTGCGCTTTTAATTGTAAGGCCCCCATTTGTGGGCTTTCTAAATTGTCAGTAATTCTTTTTGCCCTTAAAATAACTTCTGATAACTGTTCTTTCTTTTCATAAAGTTCAATCTTAAAAAACTTATTTTCATTCAGCAAAACTGTTTGAACATCATCCTGAAAACCAATATAGGATACCGTAATTGTATAGGTATCCTCTGGTAAGGTAAGAGAAGTACGACCATCCCCATTGGAAATACCACCACAATTACAAGGCCTAATAAAAACATCTGCATTTTCTAATGGAATTCCCGATACTTGGTCCAGTATCTGAAAGGAAATGATATATTCTTGATCTTGACCACTCACATTACTACTTGCTAAAGCAAAAAAGAGTAGTGGGAAAAATAATAGTTTTTTCATTTGGTTTGGTTTAATTAGTTTTCAATCCATCCAGAAGGGATAATAGCTGTTCTATATCTATTTTCCGCACAAGGGGTTGATTGCATGGGTAAACAATCATCATTACACCCCCCAGGACACACTTGACAATCTTCCAAGTTTAATGGATATACTGTTTCTAACTGGTTTTCAATTATATCTGAACGTTTCATATAAACAGATTTAGCAAAAGTGCCAGCAACAGTAAATCTTCCAAAAACAAAATTTTCACTGTTACTAGGGTTGCTCATATTGCCAATAAGAGCGGCAGGAGGTGGGGCATTTATACTACTAGTATTCTCCAATAAATCTTTTAAAACCTTATAATACTCATAAGCATCTGGTGATATACTTATTTGTTGTACTTCTACTACCATATTTTCTTTTGTGTGCAAAGGCAATTTTGCCACTTCCAAATTAGAAATAGTTTTCCCGTTGCAAAATTCATCATCATAAATATTGATGGCTTCGGGCTGTCGTATTTTCCAACAATCATTTGTTTCACATGGATAATCAAAATAAGGATCTCCTGTTAGATAGATACGGTCTTTACATTCCCCTTCCCTAAAGGTTCCTGCCCAACATTTTTCGCAAATGTCCAAATTTTCAAAAGAGCGAAAACTCCATAAATAATAGTTATCAGCAGCAGCTGGATCATCAAAAGAAATAGCTATTGAATGACCTGGAATATGCTTGTTAACGCTCCCTGAGGTTTCCTTAAAAATTAATTTCGGGTCATACTCGGCTTCTATCTGTGTAATTTCCACTGGCTCAAGTACCGTTTCTGGAGTAGACTCATAAGTAGCACCATTTTCAAGTAAAATCAGCAGCTTCCATGATTCTCCAACAGCAACAACAAAATCACTTGGGGGAACATAAACTCCTATTTCTTCTTGTAATTGAACCTCTTCATTAGTGTCGGTATTTATAAAAGTGACCATAGCCCCTTCTACAAAACTGGCGCCATATACTCCAAATTCAATCACAGATTCGCTAATGGTCACAAGGGAAGCTCTAGGAATGGTTGAAGCCAATCCCTCAACATAAATATAGCCAGTATCAAATTCAAATTCTGGCGCTACTGGGTCTATACAATTTGATAAAAAGAAAGCAGCTATTAAAAATACGAGTGGGGTTTTAGGCGATGGTTTTTTTAGTTTAAACATAAAAAATATTGATTATTTTTAAATTCACTTTTCTTAAGCGCCTCAAAAATCATACCATCATTCAATTCATTCATTTGAGTAATTCCTACTCTAAACCTACTGTAAACCAGCAGTTTTATTCCATAATCCTTAGGGGAAATACGGAACGAATGAACCTTAAAGTCTTCATATTATTGGACAAATTCTTCTCTGTATAATTCGATTTATTTTTTCAATTATCTACATCCACCCAATTAGGTGGAATAAAAGCAGTTCTATACCTTGTTTCACTACATGGGGCTGTAGTCACTGGAATGCAGTCAATAGGACATGGGGTATCACAGACCTCACAATTTTCTAAAAAAACAACGGCTGGAAACTCAATTTGGGTCTCTTCTATTTCAGTACGTTCAATAAAAACAGAGGCAGTAGTTGTGGAGGCAGCAGTAAATCTTCCAAAAATAATATCTTCACTGTTGCTTGAATTATACATGTTTCCAATAAGTACTGAAGGCAATGGAGCGTTAAAACCTCCCGTATTATCCACAATATCTTTTAAAGCTTTATAATATTCATAAGCAGGAATGGACAATGAAAATTGCTGTACCTCTACAACAATATTTTGCTTATTATAAAGCAATACATCTGCAACAGGAAGTTTGTTTATTGCAGTTCCATTGCTGAATTTATCAGAAAAAATATGGATGCTTTCAGGGAAACGTATTTTCCAACAATCAGATTCACATACATAACTATAACTTGTTCTCCAATTGGCTGTTGGTGGTGCTGGCTCACAGGTATTGTTTCTAAAAATACCTCCACCACAATTTTCACAAAACATAAGATTCTCATAGGACCTAAAACTCTAATAATAATAATTCTCCCGATTGGAGGGGTCATCAAAGCTAACGAGTACCTGATGGCCAGGTGTATATTTACCAGAAGCCTCCCTAAACAATAGCTCCGGATTGTACCTTGCTTCTATTCCTTTAATTGCTACTGGTGCATCAATTGTTTCTGGTTCAGATCTATATTGGGTGCCATTAGGTAAAATAATCTCAACTTCCCAAGTATCCCCAATGGAAGCAATAAAATTTGCTGGAGGCACATAGGACTCTCCTTGCTCCATGAGTGGCACAACCTCTCCAGATGTGCTGTTTATAAAAGCAACACTGGCACCTTCCATAAAATTGGTCACATAGACTCCAAATTCCAGAGCAGATTCTGTAATGGCAACAAAGGAGGCTCCTTGTGAGGTAGAAACAAATCCTTCAACAAAAATGAGTCCTTCTTTAAATTCAAATTCAGGTGAAACAGGGTCAATACAACCATTGCAAAGAAATAACAGCAAACAAAAAAAACTCGTTTTAACAAAAAAAGATTTTTGAAAGTAAGGCATGGCTTGGTTTAGTGGTTAGGATGTTAAAGATATTGATTTATATCAAAAATCATTCCATAAGCTAAATTTTAACACCTTCAATTATCTCACCTCCTTTAGGTTAGCATTTGTATCTAAATCAATTGTCCGAATTTTCATCAATCCTATTTTGATGTATAATTCCCATGCCACACTTTCTACAATACGAAACGATATGTAGCCTTTACTAAAAATATGTTCTGCGGTTTCTGATTCCCGAAAATATTGCTTTCTAAACTCCTAAAAAGTTGCTCTTGCGGATCTCCAGACTGTGAAATATCTTGTGACCATACCAAGAATATCTCAGATCCTGGTATATATTCCCAACGTACTACCAAATTAGAGCGAAATTGTATGGATGAAAAATCAGGGTTACCAAAATCAAAATCAGCAATATCATTTATATCTTCATCAACATAATATGAATCATCAATAAGCGAAATTTGATTATTCGCATATTCAGAAAACCTGTCGGTAAAATTTTCAGCTAAAGGATCTGTAATAAATTTGAAATTAGAATACCGCCCCCTTGAAATAAAAGGTTGCCCCCAATATTGAATACTTAGGTTTGGATTTATGGTATAGTTTAACCTTACGGACATGCTTAATGTTCGCTGTGCTATTTCTCCATTAAGATACTTAGTAGCACCAGCTACATCTATATTATCTATAAACTGTAGTTTGTCATTATTTATACTATAGGAAGGTCTTGCTGATAACTGTAGGTTATCTGTTGGCTGATACGTAATACCAAATTGGATATAGTAATTTGTAAAAGAATCGTCTAGCCCTTTACTACCCCTATGAAATACATTAAACCTTACCTTTTTTCTATTATCTGTATTTATGCCATTCCAAAAACTTACATTCCTAGAGTTTCGCAATCTTGGGCCTCCTCTCAATGCTGAATTAGAAAAGGTAATAGGCTGATAATTGAATCCCAAATTAGTAAACCAATTGTTTTTCCAATTTTGCCAGCTATTGGTATTGAACTGTAAGGTGTTGTGATTGCCCCCAAAATCCCAAGCACTCCAATGATTGTAATTGATACCAACTCTCCTAAAAGTACTATCAGGTTTTTGGGTTTGGTAACCAATCCATGTATAATGGCGAATATCATCTGCGGTTCTTTGAAAACCAATATCATTGAGTTCTAGTTCTGGAGAACGCCATGTGGCTCCTGATTCAAATTTCCATCGCCCATCAAGATTTCCTATTTGAAGATTACCTCCTGTACCTGTTAGCGAAGTCTTGTCAGGATCAACCTCCAAGTAATCTGCACCTTCCCTTTGAAATAAATGTGTTATGGATTCTTGAGTGTTTTGAATTGCCTCTGCACTACCTTTTACATGACTCCAATTCATATTCCCTCCTACATACCATGCTTTATCATCCCATTGGTGTCTAAAATCAAACCCTCCTGTATAGGCCGACTTATGTAAAAAATCTAAGTCATCCGTTAAATTCTCTCTATTTACCGCAGTGAACATCCCTCCTATAAAAGTATTTCGTTCATTAAAATCTTTTTGCAACCTTCCCACAAAATAATTAGTCAAAGGCTCTACCGCCTCTTTTCTTCTGTTACCATTATTATCTACGGTAGCATATCTTTTGGCAGTAACGCTTTCCAAAACACCAATAGACCAGCCATCTTTAGTTTTACCACTAAACTTGACCGCTCCTATAATTGGGGTATTGTCTGGCTGATCAACGAACTCTCCATCTTCAGTATCTGGATACCCTTGAGGGCTTCTTCCAATACGGCGAGAGTAAAACACATTATCAGAACCAAAAGTGTTTCCAGCCTCAGAGTTTGACAATTGAAAATTGAAAATATTATTGTTTTCTACAAAGAAAGGCCTCCTTTCATTAAAGAATATTTGAAATCCGTCTAAAGCAATTGAAGACGGATCTGCTTCTACTTGTCCAAAATCTGGGTTTACAGTTAAATCTAAAGTAAGGTCATTTGTTATGCCTATTTTGGCATCCAGACCACCATTGAAATTAAAATCGTTTCCATCTTGGAAAGGATTTCCGGCTTCAGCCTCAAATGTTTTTAATTTTGTAATTGTATAAGGTTGGATTTCCAATTGTTTTTGAGGTTCAATATTTACCAATCCATTTAACTCTCCAAACATATTGACAAACCCTGGATTTGCTCTTGGAAGTCGTTGCCATACATATCGCTCTTCTTCCCTAAAAAGTTTTCGCATCACTTCTAAGCCCCAAGATTGGTCATTTGATTTTCCAAATTTAAGTTGACTTAAGGGTATTTTCATTTCTGCGGTCCAACCTTCTTCATCAATATTCGTTTTTGTATACCAAATTGGATTCCAGCTATCATCTGAATTATTACCATCATTTGTAGAAAATTCATCCCCTTTCACTCCAGCGGCAGTAACTATAAAATTAAAAGAGGTTCTCTTATCATTATAACTATCAATAAAAACCCCTACCCAATCCCCTTGAAAACCATCCCTTCTAGAGAGACGTTGTACTATTTTATCAGGTTCATCATCATAACATCTAATCCCTATATAAAGGAACTTCTGATCGTAAATTATTTTAAACTTCGTTTTTTGACTAGGAGCGGTATTTTCATCTGGTCTGCTTTCTATAAAATCACCCGTCCATTCTACAATATTCCACCCAGAATCATTCAAGAGACCATCTATTACAGGAGCTTCTTCTGAATTTAGAGCTTTGGTTGTATAGGTCCTTTTAGGAACAACAACAGTAGAATCTTGCGCACTTAAGGAAATTTGAAAAAGGAAAATAGCACAAGCTATAATGAAATTGACTCTCATGTTGTGATTTTTTGATTGATTTGATGTAAAGACTTGCAATTTCTATAA
The DNA here is from genome assembly GCA_002746415.1 of Flavobacteriaceae bacterium. GTDB lineage: Bacteria > Bacteroidota > Bacteroidia > Flavobacteriales > Flavobacteriaceae > Saonia. Next base: position 93,988 of record NVXD01000003.1, read on the forward strand.
GCGTTACAGTAAACAAGTGTTTTTTAGATTTTTTTAACATTTTTAACGTAAGTCCTGTACCCTGTTTATACCTACAAAAAAAATATAAAAATAATCAGAAATAAGCATTTGTATTTCAAGTTAATAATTGTACATTTGCACCCCGTTTATCGGGATTGGAGTGTTTAATCAATAAATATATTAGTAGTGGATACATTAAGCTACAAGACAATTTCAGCCAACAAAGCAACTGTAGATAAACAGTGGTTATTGGTTGATGCAGAAGGACAAACATTAGGTCGCCTTGCTTCCAAAGTGGCAAAATTGCTTAGAGGAAAGCACAAACCTAATTTTACACCACATGTTGATTGTGGTGATAATGTTGTAATTGTCAACGCAGAAAAAATAAATTTATCTGGAAACAAGTGGGAGGATAAAACCTATACTCGTTATACAGGTTATCCAGGAGGTCAACGGTCACAGACTGCTCAGGAGATGAAAGACAAGTACCCAGAACGCATTATTGAAAAATCTGTGAAAGGGATGTTACCTAAAAACAAATTGGGTGCAGAATTGTTCAGAAATCTTAGAGTATATGTTGGGACAGAACATGGGCAAGAAGCTCAAAAGCCAACTGTAATAAACTTAAATGAATTTAAGTAATGGAAGTAATTCATAAAATTGGTAGAAGAAAAACAGCTGTTGCTCGTGTATATGTTACACCTGGTAAAGGCGATATCACAATAAACAAAAGAGAACTAGCCGACTATTTCTCTACTGCTACCTTACAATATAAAGTAAAGCAACCTTTTGCCCTTACAAACACTGAGGACACCTATGACGTTAAAGTCAATGTTTACGGTGGTGGTATTACGGGTCAAGCAGAAGCTGTTCGTTTGGCATTATCACGTGTAATGTGCGAAATAGATGCTGATAATAGAGAGGTTCTTAAGCCAGAAGGTTTGTTAACAAGAGACCCTAGAATGGTAGAACGTAAAAAATTCGGTCAGAAGAAAGCCCGTAAGAAATTCCAGTTCTCTAAACGTTAATATATATATACCAAATACATTTTGGTGTCTAAAAATAAAAACCCTGAACTTGTTTCGGGGTTTATTAATCAAAGTTCATTGAAAGCCCTTGAAATAATGATGGGGTTAAATTTTAAAACCATGTTGCTGTTCTAAAGAGAGAAATCTTTTCAGAGCTAGTTTAGCATCTAAATGGTAAAGGCGATTGAAATTATTCATGACCACTTTATCATTGCTAATTCAACAGAACGTAAACTAAGTACAAAATGGCAAACAAAACAGAAGTAAAAAAATTATTAGAAGCAGGTGTACACTTTGGTCACCTAACAAGAAAATGGAATCCCAATATGGCTCCCTATATCTACATGGAGCGTAACGGAATCCACGTTATCAATCTTTACAAAACAGTTGCGAAATTAGATGAGGCCAATGAGGCGCTTAGAAAAATTGCAGCATCTGGAAGGAAAATACTCTTCGTAGCTACAAAAAAACAAGCAAAGGACATTGTTGCTGAAAAAGTAGCAAATGTAAATATGCCTTACATTACTGAAAGATGGCCTGGAGGTATGTTAACCAACTTTGTTACTATTCGTAAAGCTGTTAAAAAAATGGCATCTATTGATAGAATGAAGAAAGATGGTACCTTCCTTACACTTTCCAAAAAAGAACGTTTACAAGTAGACCGTTTACGTGCTAAATTAGAAAAGAACTTAGGTTCAATATCTGAAATGACACGTTTACCAGGAGCATTGTTCGTTGTAGATACCATGCGTGAGCACATTGCGGTAAAAGAAGCACAAAAATTGAACATTCCAATTTTTGCAATGATAGATACCAATTCTGACCCAAGACCAATTGATTATGTAATTCCTTCTAATGATGATGCTTCAAAATCAATTGAAATCATCATGGCTTCCGTAACTAATGCAGTTGCAGAGGGCTTAGAAGAAAGAAAATCTGAAAAGCAAGGAGATAAACCAGAACCGAAAGCTAAAGAAGCTGTTGTTGCAGAAGAAGCAATAGTAGAAAAAGCTGAGAAAAAGGAAAAAACTGTTGAAGCCAAAGCAGAAGTTGTTGCTGAAACTCCAAAAGAAGAAAAGGTAGAAGTTGCTGTTGAAGCTCCAAAAGCAGAGAAAGCACCAAAAGCTAAAAAGGAAGCAAAAACTGAAGCTGATGATCTAACAAAGATTGAAGGTGTTGGTCCAAAGGCTGCAGAAGCATTGGTAAAAGCAGGTCTTGAAACCTATGCTAAATTAGCAAAAGGAAAGGCAGATAAAATCAAAGAGATTCTTACAGAAGCTAGTTCTAGAATGGCTCACCTTGATCCAGCTACATGGCCAAAGCAAGCAAAAATGGCTGCTGATGGAAAATGGGACGAGCTAAAAGAATGGCAAGACAATGTTAAGGGTGGTGTTGAATAACACTGCAAATTCATAAAATCAATATTAATTTAAAGTTGCCTTAAAGTAGTATCCAACATCAACCTGATGCATACTACTTTAAGGCAAAATTGAAAATTTAAATAAAATGGCGAAAATTACCGCAGCACAAGTAAACGAATTAAGAAAAGCCACTGGCGCTGGAATGATGGATTGCAAAAATGCTTTAGTAGAAGCTGAAGGCGATTTTGACAAAGCAATTGAAGTTCTTCGTAAAAAAGGGCAAAAAGTAGCCGCCAAAAGAGCAGATAGAGACTCTACTGAAGGTGTTGCCATTGCAAAAGTAAATGCTAGTAGTACTTCTGGGGTAGCAATTGTATTGGCTTGTGAAACAGATTTTGTAGGGAAGAATGAAAACTTTGTTGCTTTAGCAAATGAGTTGGCAGATGTAGCATTAAATGTTGAAACTAAAGAAGCATTTTTAGCCTCTACGTTTGACGGCATGACCGTTGCTGAAAAATTAATTGAGCAAACTGGTGTCATAGGCGAGAAATTAGAAATCAATGCTTTTGAAAAAATAGAAGCGCCATTTGTAGGTAGCTATGTTCATATTAATAAGATTGCCGCTCTTGTTGGCTTAACTGCCAAGGTGGATAATGTAGACGAATTGGTTAAAGATATCGCCATGCAAGTTGCATCAATGGGTGCTACAACTTTATCATATAAAGACTTTGATCCGACTTTTGTTGCTTCAGAAACTGAGGCCAGAATAGCTGTCATAGAAAAAGACAATATTGAATTGGGACGTTTAGGCAAAACATTAAAAAATGTTCCTCAATATATTTCTATGAGCCAACTAACAGAAACTGTTTTGACAAAAGCAGAAGACGATGCCAAAGCGGTACTTAAAGCTGAAGGAAAGCCAGAGCAAATTTGGGATAAAATTCTTCCAGGAAAAATGGAAAGATTTATATCAGACAACACAACTCTTGACCAAGAACAATGCTTGTTAGATCAAGATTTCATCAAAAATGAAAAACTTAATGTTGCACAGTATGTTGAATCTTTTGGTGATGTTGTTGTTGCCGGATTTAAGCGTGTATCCTTAGGGTAAAATATATATTACATTATAAAAAAACTGCCAGATGTTAATTTGGCAGTTTTTTTATATCCTAATATCAAGACTGACTCTTAATTATTCTTTTAACCAAGCATTCCTTAGTGCCAGCTGCTCCTCATTTGCATCATCTATTGGAGCAATTGTTTTTACATTTAAAAGAGGCGCACCTACTTTACCTTTTAAATCTAACACTTCTTCACCTCTTTTTATTTTGATGCTAATTTCAGTATCTGGTGTCCAGCCAAAACTCTGACCAATGACAGGTCTTATTGCTTCCAAATTTATAGCTGTACCATTTATCTCTTTAATTACATCTCCTCCCTGCATTCCTAAATCCGTAAAAAAACTATTAAGTTCTATCCCGTTTCTAACGAAAATAGCATTGTCATTTTCCTCATCAACATCTATAAAAGGGACTTCACCATTCAAAAAATAACCACTTTGTTGCTGTATCGTAGTTGTTGCTAAACCCACCATGGAAAAATATTCTGAATAATCAATTGGCGTATCCCCAATAACATGAGTATCAAAAAAATCTCTAACCTCCGGATACGTCATTGCTACAATTTCATCAATTAATTCAGCATCTTCAAACGGACTATTCTTCCCATACTTTATAGAAAGTTCTTTCATAAGCCACAAAATCCCATTTTTTCCACCACTTAATTTCTTAAGTAGAATATCCAAAGACATATTGATTAAGGTTCCTTTCTCATAAACATTGGCATAATTTGCTTTAAAAGGTTCTTTAAGTATATACTTGCTCATGCTAGTAAAGGACATCTCATCATCAAATGATTTTGCATTGCTTACTTTATCCATGATGCGCGCATAGAATTCTTCCTCATCTATAAGCCCCTGCTGTATTTGAAAAATATTGGCAAAATATTCTGTAGTCCCTTCATACATCCACAAATGCTCTGACATTTTTGGGTCATTAAAATCGAAATATTGAATTTCTTTGGAATGCACATTTAAAGGAGTAACAATGTGAAAAAACTCATGAGAAACTACATCAACCATAGTTTGTTCCAATCGTTCTATAGGCATGGCTTCTGGCAAGACCACAACCGTTGAAGTATGGTGTTCCAAAGCTCCAAAACCAGACGCATCAGTTTCCTCTAAAGTAGAAAGATAAAGCAATATATTGTACTCCTTTGTACTATTGATATCGCCTAAAAAAGCCTTTTGGGCATTCATCATTTTCTCCATTCTCTCCTTTAGGCTAGCAGCTGTATACGTATTATTTGGAGAGTATACACTAAGGTTAACCGTAATATCATTTACCTGGAAAGACACTGCGGCATGTTTGGAATACATAATAGGATTGTCTATAACCTCAAAATATCTACTTGCTACAAATGTATCCAAAGAAACATCTTGCTTGTCGCCTCCTTTTTGAATCAGTGAAGTAGTTGCTTTTAATTTACTAGGTTTAGTAATTGTAATCTCATAAGGAACTTCCTTTAAGTCATTAAAATAACCAACAAAACCGTGCAGGTTCAGCATATAATTTTCCCCTTTTGCAATATTTGTTCCTGCTGGTGAAAACACAGCTTCTTCCACTTCTCTCTCGGTATCATAAGTATCATTCACCAAGTAGGTTACCTTATCTAAACTTTTACCATTGGATATGCTCCAGGTGTTATCATCTTTTTTACTGACCGTAAGCTCTTTTCCATTATAATCGAATGCCTTAAAGTTTTCTATATATTTCCCGTAATTATCTTCACTATAGGTTCCAGGTACAGTTTTAGGGATATAAAAAGAAACCGCATCAGCTATAAAAGCTCCTGGATTAATGATAACTTCAACTTTGTCATCCACTATATTAACCAAATCAATAAATGCCAAAACAGGGCTATTATCAGCTGTCACCAAGGTTTTAGTACCACCACAACCATACACCAACAATATCGTAACTATTCCTAGAGTAAACTTTTTAATTGTATAAATCTTCATGTTCGACTTTAATTTAGATACAAGGATATAAAATATTATCAACCCTAGAGAAATAATTAAGAAATAATTAGAACAAGTCTTAATAAAAGGATTTAGGTTTTGTCATAAATAATTTTGACTATTTTTGTTTCGATTTATAATTAAAAACAGACATGCAATACAAAAGAATACTACTTAAGCTGAGTGGCGAAGCTTTAATGGGAGAAAAGCAATATGGAATTGACTCTAATCGATTAGCTGAATATGCCCAAGAAATAAAAGAGGTGGTAGGCAAAGGTGTAGAAGTAGCTATTGTAATTGGTGGTGGAAACATTTTCAGAGGCCTTTCTGGATCAAGTGAAGGTATGGACAGAGTACAGGCAGACCATATGGGCATGTTAGCAACAGTTATCAACGGACTTGCTTTGCAAAGTGCCTTGGAAATTAAAGGAGTACAAACAAGATTGCAATCGGCTATAAAAATAAATGAGGTGGCCGAGCCTTTTATTAGAAGGCGGGCGATGAGGCATTTGGAAAAAGGTCGTGTCGTTATTTTTGGTGGTGGAACGGGAAACCCATATTTTACAACAGATTCAGCCGCAGTATTACGTGCCATAGAAATTGAGGCAGACGTAATTTTAAAAGGCACACGTGTGGATGGTATTTATACTTCAGATCCAGAAAAAGATAAAAATGCCACTAAATTTGATACCATTTCTTTTAAAGAGGTTCTTACAAAAGGATTAAAAGTAATGGACACCACTGCATTTACATTAAGTCAAGAAAATGAACTTCCTATTGTTGTTTTTGATATGAACAAGAAAGGAAACCTATTAAAAATAATTTCAGGAGAGCATATTGGAACTACAGTTAATGTATAGTTTTGAATTAATTTGTGTATCTTTTTTTTTTAAATTAAGCATATGAACGAAGACATTAAATTTATATTGGACGCCAGCAAAGAAAGTATGGACCACGCCATGATGCACTTAGATAAGGCATTTATAAAAATAAGGGCCGGAAAAGCAAGTCCTGTAATGCTATCTAATGTTATGGTAGATTACTATGGATCACAAACACCTTTGTCCCAAGTAGCCAATGTCAATACTCCAGATGCCAGAACTATAGCTGTACAACCATGGGAAAAAAGCATGATTCAAGAAATTGAAAAAGCCATCATGAACTCCAATCTTGGATTTAACCCAATGAATAATGGCGAAATGGTTATTATAAACGTACCACCTTTAACAGAAGAAAGAAGAATAGAATTGGTGAAACAAGCTAAGGCTGAATCAGAAGACGCAAAAGTTAGTGTAAGAAATGCTAGGCAAGATGCGAATAAGGAAATTAGAACCTTGGACGATGTTTCGGAAGATTTACAAAAAAATGCGGAATTTGACATTCAAAATCTAACAGATGCTTATATCAAACGAATTGATAGCGTACTAGATGTTAAGGAAGTTGAAATAATGAAGGTCTAAAACGCTTTATTTTATAACAAGTTTCTAGGAACAATACCTTTCATTCTCTACTTTTACCCCCATTAATAAATTACCATGCTCACTAAGGTTTTCCAAGGTTTTTGGACCAAAACTTCTAGAATAATTCTAAGAAATAGAATTCTAATTTTAATTGGAATTGCTGTCATTACTGTATTCTTGGCATTACAATGGAAAAACATGCGGTTTTCCAATTCTCAGGCCAATCTGCTACCAGATGATCATTCCGTAAACATAGCTTATCAGTCCTTCTTAAAACAATTTGGAGAGGAAGGAAATGCAGTGGTATTGGCCATCAAGGATAGCGCACTATTTTCTCCAATTCAATTCAACCGTTGGAATAAATTAAGCAAACAATTAAGTGCTTTTCCAGAAGTTGATGCAGTATTATCTACAGACAATCTTAAAGAATTAAAAAAAGACAATGATAAACAAGAATTTGTTTTAGAGCCTTTTTTGAAATCTACAGCAACCACGCAAAAAGAAGTAGATAGCATTATTCAATATCTTTTTGAAAAACTACCTTTTTATGACAACCTTCTTTTCAACAAAGAAAGTGGCACCATACGTACTGTTATATATCTGGATAAGGATATCGTAAACACCTCTGTTCGTAAAGATTTCATATTAAAAGACCTTGCCAATCTGGTTGAAAATTTTGAAAATGAAACAGGTTTAGATGTTAGGGTTTCTGGTATGCCTTATATCCGGACCATGAACTCCCAAAACATCATTGATGAAATAGGAAAATTCATCTTAGCGGCACTTGGAGTTACTTCATTAATCTTCTTTTTCTTTTTTAGAAGTTTTAGGGCCACTATTATCTCTATGTGTATCGTAATTATTGGTGTAATGTGGGCTTTTGGAATATTGGGCTTACTAGAATACGAAATTACAGTATTGACCGCATTAATTCCTCCTTTAATTATCGTCATAGGAATTCCCAACTGCATTTTCTTAATCAATAAGTACCAACAAGAAGTAAAAAAACATGGTAATCAGGCGCTCTCCCTTCAGCGGGTAATCTCCAAACTTGGCAATGCAACTCTTATGACCAACGTTACTACCGCCTCTGGGTTTGCCACTTTTATCATTACTGATAGTAAATTGCTAACTGAATTTGGTATTGTAGCATCCCTTAATATCATAGGAATCTTTATTCTTTCCCTTTTGGTCATTCCTATTATATATAGTTTTATGCCACTCCCAAAAACCAAGCACCTAAAACATTTAAACAAGAAATGGGTTGATGGCTTTGTTAATTGGATGGAAAACATTGTCCGAAATAAAAAAATAGCCGTTTATATTACCTCTGTTCTTTTACTTGTTTTAAGCATAATAGGAATATACCAAATAAATGTTTCTGGGAGCCCTATTGAGGACATGCCAAAAAATGCTGAATTTTTCAAAGACATTCGGTTTTTTGAAGAAGAGTTTGATGGTATAATGCCTCTGGAAATTGTAGTGGATACAAAAAAAGAAAAAGGAGTATTAAAACCAATCACCCTCAAAAAAATGAATGAACTGGGTGAGATTATTGAGGGGATTCCAGAACTATCAAAACCCATATCCGTGGTAAACTTGGTGAAATATTCCAAGCAGGCATTCTATAACGGTATTCCTAAATATTACCAACTTCCCACTACACAAGAGAATAATTTCATCATGGATGTTGCTAGAAAATCTTCCGAGAACAGCAACCTTTTGGAAAGTTTTGTCGACAGCACAGGGCAAACAGCTAGGATCACCACTTACATTAAAGATGTAAAGACAGATCGAATGGAAGAAATTGAAAATCGACTTCAAGAGAACATCGATAAAATTTTTCCTTCAGAACAGTATACAGTTTTCATGACTGGAAAAGCGCTCCTTTTTCTAAAAGGCACAAAATACTTAGTGAAAAATTTAGTGCTATCACTAGCCTTGGCCATTGGTTTAATTGCCCTATTTATGGCCTATCTTTTTCGATCATTTAGAATGATTATTATTTCATTGATTCCAAACTTATTGCCATTATTAGTTACAGCAGGTGTAATGGGCTTTGTTGGCGTTCCAATAAAACCATCTACTATATTGGTCTTTAGCATTGCTTTTGGTATCTCGGTTGATGACACCATACATTTCTTGGCAAAATACAGGCAAGAGCTTACAGAAAACAAATGGCATATTGAAAAATCAGTATACAATGCATTAAGAGAAACTGGGGTGAGTATGTTTTATACTTCCATAGTATTATTCTTTGGTTTTTCGGTTTTTATCACCTCTAATTTTGGAGGAACCGTTGCCTTGGGTTCTTTAGTAGCAGCGACTTTACTTTTCGCCATGCTTGCAAATTTAATTTTACTTCCTTCCCTTTTATTGTCTTTAGAAAAAAGCATTGCGAACAAACAGGTTCTTAAAAAGCCTCAGATAGACATCCTTCCCAAAAAGGAAGTCACTATTTCAAACAAGAAAAATTAATCCTCATGAATCCCCTATTTTAGCCAAATCATTTTTATCAAAAAGGCTATCTTTGGTTTTCTAATTATTGAAGTGATTTACAATGAAATCATATAGCATAAAAGAACTACTTACCGCAACTCCTTTACAACAGGAAGTTGTTGTAAACGGATGGGTGAAAACTTTCAGAAGCAAGAGGTTTATAGCTCTAAATGATGGCTCTACTATTAACAATATTCAGTGTGTTGTTGATTTTGAAGAACTTAATGAAGATGTTTTAAAGCAAATTGCAACAGGAGCTGCATTGAAGATTACCGGGATTTTGGTAGAAAGTCAAGGGAAAGGGCAACGTGTAGAAATCCAAACAAAAAATGTTTTTGTACATGGAAGCGCAGATCCCGAAACATATCCCATACAGCCCAAAAAGCACTCTTTAGAATTTTTAAGAGAAAAAGCACATTTACGTGTTCGCACCAATACTTTTGCAGCAGTAATGCGCGTACGATCCGCCTTGTCATTTGCTGTGCACCAGTACTTTAGAGATAATGGATTTTATTATGTGCACACGCCTATAATTACTGGTTCTGATGCAGAAGGCGCTGGAGAAATGTTCCGCGTTTCAACTTTGGATCCGAAAAATCCACCATTGACAGAAGAGGGAAATGTAAATTACAAAGAAGACTTTTTTGGAAAGGAGACCAACTTAACCGTTTCTGGACAATTGGAAGCAGAAACTTTTGCTATGGGCTTAGGTAAAGTATATACTTTTGGTCCAACTTTCCGCGCTGAAAACTCAAACACTTCAAGGCACCTGGCTGAATTTTGGATGATTGAACCTGAAGTAGCATTTAATGATTTGGATGCAAATATGGACTTGGCCGAGGATTTCATAAAAAGCGTAATCACTTATACATTAGATAATTGCAAAGATGATTTAGCCTTTTTAGAACAACGTTTGTTGGAGGAGGAAAAAACCAAACCACAAATTGAGCGAAGTGATATGGCTCTTCTTGAAAAGCTCAAGTTTGTCTCTACAAACAATTTCAAAAGAGTTTCCTATACTGAAGCTATTGATATTTTAAGAAATTGTAAGCCAAACAAGAAAAAGAAATTTAAATATCCCATTAATGAGTGGGGGGCTGATTTACAAAGTGAGCATGAACGTTTTTTAGTGGAAAAACATTTTAAGTGTCCTGTAATATTATTTGATTATCCTGCAAAAATAAAAGCATTTTATATGCGTTTAAATGAAGACGGGAACACCGTAAGAGCAATGGATATATTATTCCCTGGAATAGGTGAAATTGTAGGAGGGTCTCAAAGGGAAGAACGTTTAGATGTGCTTAAGGAAAAAATTAAGGCCTTAGGAATTGATGAAGAGGAATTATGGTGGTATCTAGATCTTAGAAAATTTGGTACAGCAGTTCATAGTGGTTTTGGATTGGGTTTTGAACGCCTAGTGCTCTTTACGACTGGAATGGGAAACATTAGAGATGTTATTCCTTTTCCCAGAACACCTCAAAATGCAGAGTTTTAATCTTATTTTTTTAACTTTATAAGAAGACTTAAGAATACCTTATATGCTTAAACAACACTTGCATTTTAAACTATCGCAAAAATTATCTCCACAGCAGATTCAGCTGATGAAGTTAATTCAATTGCCTACACAGGCATTTGAGCAACGTTTAAAACAGGAGTTGGAAGAGAATCCCGCATTAGAAAGTGGTAAAGAAACCAATGATGATGCAGAAGATACCTATGACGATACCTATGATAATGATACGGATAATGAAAGCATTAATGCCGAAGACATTAATATAGATGAATATTTAAGTGATGATGAAGTACCAGATTATCGTACTCAAATCAATAATTACAGTGCTGATGATGATGAAAAAAGCATCCCTTATGCAGCAGGCATATCTTTCAATCAATTTCTATTAAACCAACTTAATACAGTTTATTTAGACGAGCTAGAATGGTCTATAGCAGAGTTTTTGGTTGGTAGCGTGGATGAAAGTGGGTATATCCGCAGACCATTATCAGACATTTTAGATGATTTGGCCTTTACTCAAAATATTATTACAGATGAAAATACTATCAAGAAAGTACTTAAAGCTGTGCAACAATTGGATCCTTCTGGAGTCGGGGCCACTTGTTTAGAAGAATGTCTACTAATTCAACTTAAAAGGAAAGAGGCTAATCCCAATATTGAATTGGCCATTCTTATACTTGAAAAATCTTTTGAACAGTTTACAAAAAAACATTACAAAAAAATAATTCAGAAATACAATATTACTGAGGAAGATTTAAAAGCTGCCATTTCGGAAGTTGAAAAATTAAACCCGAAGCCTGGAGGTTCCTATGCCGGAAACAATAGAATGATTGAACATGTAGTTCCTGATTTTTCTATAAAAATTATAGACAGTGAATTAGAATTGGCCCTAAATGGTAGAAATGCGCCAGAGTTACACGTTTCCCGTGACTACAATAATATGCTTGAAGGGTATAAAAACTCTAAAGAAAAATCCAAGTCTCAAAAAGACACGGTTTTGTTCATAAAGCAAAAACTAGATGCTGCAAAATGGTTTATTGATGCTATTAGGCAAAGGCAACAAACGCTATTTATTACAATGGACGCCATCATGAATTATCAAAAGGAATACTTTCTTACTGGTGACGAACAAAAGTTACGCCCAATGATCTTAAAGGATATTGCTGATATTATCCATATGGACATCTCAACAGTATCAAGAGTAGCAAATAGTAAATATGTAGATACTCCATATGGCACTAAATTGATAAAAGAATATTTCTCCGAGTCCATGAAAAATGAGCAAGGAGAAGATATATCCACCAAAGAAATTAAAAAAATACTGGAAAACGTTATTGGCGAAGAGACAAAGAAAAAACCTTTAACAGATGATAAATTAGCGCTAATTTTAAAGGAAAAAGGTTACCCTATTGCTAGAAGAACTATTGCCAAGTATAGGGAACAATTGGGAATTCCTGTTGCTAGATTAAGAAAAAAATTATAATGCGAATTTTCTTAAAAATAATTTCTTATCTATTTCATCCCCTATTTATTCCAATACTTGGAACCTTAGCCTATTTCATAGTTACCCCAAAATATAGCCCAAAAGAACTACAGAGTGGCATTATGTTACCCATTTTTATTTTAACAATTATTATCCCTATCATAGCTTTTTTTATTCTAAAAAATATTGGTTTAGTAACTTCTATATTTATGCCCAATATCAAAGGTCGCAAATATGCATTCTATATCAGTATAATTTTACTTTTATTGATTTTAATTAAGGTTATTCCAATTTATTCTATTCCAGAGATTTATCATTTTTTCTTAGGGTTTTTATCAGCAACTTTCGCTTCTCTATTATTGCTTTTTTTTAATTTCAAAAGTAGCATGCATTTAATGGGGATGGGTAGTATTTTAATGTATGTTATTACCCTCAGTATTCATTTTGAAATTAATATTACACTCGCTATAGGGCTAATCACCATAGCAACGGGACTTGTTGCCACCTCTAGATTATATCTAAAAGCCCATTCCAAGCCCGAGTTGTTTATTGGGTTTTTAATTGGATTAATGTCCCAATTACTTACCATAAAATCCTGGCTGTAATAAATTGCGCTTTCTAAGATTTAGAATTATTTCAAGTTTACAAAAGCATCTCCTTCATAAGTTGTATAATTGATTTTCAAAGCATTTACTTTACGCAACTCTTGTTTTATATCGGATATTAATCCCATATTGGCATTCTTATCAATCTTTAGAGCTGTAGTTACTACATTTCTAATGTGTTCAGGTTTTTTCGCAATTTCAGCCAAAATGTAGTCTCCTACTTCAGAAGCATTGGGCAATTTGTTTTCAACTTTTAAAGTATCGTCTTTCATTATTGTGACTGTCATGAAAAAAAACAATAACATAAATACAATGTCTGGCAATGAAGCAGTTGAAATCTCAGGTAAGTTTTCACTTTCTCTTTTATTGAATCTGGACATAAGGTTCATTTTAAATAGTTAATTCTTTGTAATGGTTGGTGCGTCTATAATATTCAAGGGGTATCGTTTTTGAATTTGTACTATCCTTTCTTTTAGCTCTTTTTTTACAATAAGTGACGTTTCAGCTTTTCCATATTGAGTCTCCATATCTGTAAAATTCATTTTAAACAAGCGCTGTGCCTCTCTATTCCGTAATTCATTATATGCAGCAACCAGTTCATTTTGGACGGATATATAGGCTCCATAACTCGTCTCTCGATTACTAGCCAATGATATAACAGCTTTAGCAGGGTTGTCTGATGATGTAGCACTACGTTCACCCTTACAGTATGAGCAATATTCTTCACTGGTACTTAGACTACCACCATTATCAATAAAATCAAGGGCCACGGTTTTTAATTCCTTTAGTTGAACTAAATTATTATTAGCCATCAGTTTTCCATTACTGTCAAGGAAAATGGCTAAAACATTCCTTTCATACCGCATTACAATTGTAGTATCATTATCATTCCATCTGGGTAGCCTCCTGTCTAGACCAGCATTTGTTTCTATAACAGTAGTTACAAGGAAAAAAATTAATAATAGAAAAGCAATATCCGCCATAGAACCAGCATTTACTTTCGGAACATCTGTTCTTTTACTCATAATACAGTATTATTTATATGGTTAAAAAAATAAACAAAAACAAAAGAAATGGGACGGTAACAATACAATTGACCACTATAAAAACAAAAGTGCACAATCACATCTTCCATATGGAGCTTCAATTTTTATGCCAAAAAAATGTTAAAATAAAAAATAGGAGGTATTCTAGTATAAAGAATGCTATTAAAGAATGTAAAAAATAATACCTATCCGTAGTGGTCTTAAGTCAAGAGAATCCCCTTCTAAGAGACTTACTTGCTCATCATACAAGTTGTTTAATGCGTAATAAGCTTGAAAGTTAAACGTGTTATAACCAAAATTAAAAGTTAGTCCATAATGGAACTTTCTAATATCTGAATTGGTAAAAGATATTTTTTCGGTAGCTGTAATAAACTTGGATCTCCCCTTTAGAACATACCCAAATTTCATTCCAGTATAAATTCTCCAAAATTTATACTCAGTAGTGTTTGATGTTCTCCATCTAAATTCTATTGGGGCTTCAACTAAGTGTGTTTCAATTTTATTGCGTTTATATACATCACTGCTTTCCAATATGGTATATGCTATTCCATTTGCAGTATCACTTCCTAAAATATTGGTATAATAGGAATTTACTGCGTATCCCAAACCTATTCCCAAGCCTATATTTCTATTTACATTTAATGGAATGTCTTTGATATAACCAAATTGAAGTCCGTAGGAGAGACTACGTTGTGTAGCGTCTGCAGGTTTGTCTAATAAGAAATTATATGTAATGCCAACATAGAATTGGTCTTCTAAATAATTGCCAGTATCAGTAGTATCTGTTTGTGCCCAAGAAGTGGAAATTACACTAAACAAAAAAAAGACAACTAATTTATACATAGCTTATAAAGGTAAACTAAATACTCTTTTATATAAAAAACGCCCCAAATAATTATTTGGGGCGTTTTAATATTGAGTTAATTGATATGCTATTGCAAATTATTAAATGCATCACCTTGATAGGTAGTGTAATTCACTTTCAAAGCATTCACTCTACGCAATTGTTGCTTAATATCTGAAATGATGCCCATATTGGCATCTTTATCAACTTTTAAAGCTGTAGTCAATACGTTTTGTAATTCTTGAGGCTTTTTGGCTCTTTCGGACAAAATGTAATCTCCTACTTCATTAACATTGGCAAATTTATCATTCAATTGTATTCTGGATTCAGTTCCAAATACCTTTTGATAATTTTGAGTAGGCTTCCCTACATAAAGATAGATTACTCTATCTTTCTTTTCCAATTTCTTAATTTCACTAGCGTTAGGTAAAGTATTCTCTACCATGACATCACTATCCTTCATTACAGTAACCGTCATAAAGAAAAACAAAAGCATAAATACAATATCCGGTAGGGATGCTGTAGACACTGCTGGCAACTCCCCACTTTTTTTCTTTGCAAATTTTGACATAATTCTATGTTTTTAGCTTTTATTAATTAGAGGAAGAAGTTTCAGCTTCGGACAATTTCTGAGGAAATAATCTCTGAATATTTGTCACTTTACCTTTTAAATCCAGTCTCACAGATGCACCCGTTTTAGGATCCAAATATGTTTCTTCCATTTCAGTAAAATCCATGCCGTACAACCTATTTGCTTCTCTATTACGTAATTCATTATAAGCTGCAACCAACTCATTTTGAACCGTTATATACGTGCCATAACTAGTTTCACGATCATTCTTTAAGGAGATAATTGCTTTTGCTGGGTTATCTGACGATTCTACATCTCTTTCTCCTCTACAATGATCACAATACTCCTCACTACCTACTGGTGCTCCACCATTATCTAAAAAAGCAACCGCTTTTTCTCTCAAATCTCTAATGTCCGTCAATTCTTCTTCTACCAATAACTGTCCATTCTTATTAATATTAACAGTAAAGATATTTTTCTGACGAATAATTGGCGGATTCTCTGGCGGCTCCATTGGAGGCAACATACGGTCTAATCCTGCATCTGTTGCAATAGTGGTTGTCACTAAGAAAAAGATAAGTAACAAGAACGCAATATCTGCCATAGACCCTGAATCTACCTCTGGCGGTTTTCCTCTTCTGCTCATAGTTTCTGTTTTTTATTTACTAAACATCTTTTTTGCTCCAGGTAAAATCATTGACCCAACAGCAATAACAGTTAATATGAGAAACATATTTAAACCTGTTCCAATTCTCCTTATGGTTTTTTCTGAAGTTTCAACACCTTTATTAGACATTTCTTCAATACTCACATCTGTTCCACTAGCCATTGCCCATGATATAAGGACAATAACTGCAAGACCACCAACTGCAAATAAGGCTTTCTTTAAATTGGCAGAATCCGAAAACAAATTCTTAAATGCGAAGAACAAACTTGCAATAACCGCAATGGCTAAAAGAAGATATGTTAATATGAACATGAAATTCATAGCACCACTATTGACTGCCTCAGCTGGATTGGCATCTGAAAACTCTCTGCTTGGAAGCTGAAACCAAAGTATCGCTCCAACCAAGCTAATCACAACCAATGCTATTTTTATAATTTTTTGCATAATGCTTTAGTATTTTAAGTCCAACTTATTTTTTATGGTCAACCAACATATCAATCAAAGTGATTGATGAATCTTCCATATCATTTACAATACTATCAATTTTTGCAATGATATAATTATAAAAAATTTGAAGAATAATCGCCACAATAAGACCAAATACTGTTGTCAATAATGCAACTTGTATGTCACCTGCAATAAGTGATGCACTTAAGTTACCTACAGCAGCAATCTTTTCAAAAGCCTGAATCATACCTATTACAGTACCCATGAAACCAAGCATTGGTGCAATAGCAATAAATAAGGACAACCAAGAAACGTTTTTCTCTAACTGACCCATCTGTACTCCACCGTAGGAAATAACAGCTTTTTCAGCAGATTCAACGCTTTCACCAGCTCTATCCAATCCTTGATAAAAGATGGAAGCAACAGGTCCTTTTGTATTTCTACAAACTTCTTTAGCAGCTTCTACACCTCCTGAAGCTAAAGCATCTTCTACTTGTTGCTTTAATTTAGAAGTATTGGTACTTGCTAAGTTTAAGTATATAATTCTTTCAATTGCCACGGCCAAACCAAGGATCAAACATAAAAGAACAATACCCATGAAACCAGCACCACCTTCAATAAATTTTTCTTTTAATACTTGCACAAAACCTTTCTCAGCCTCGGCTCCTTCCTGAAGCGTCACTGCTACAGTAGCTACCGTTGTTGATAGGCTTGAAACCATTGTTTTTGCGTTTACCGTATTTGTGCTTAGAACAAATAGCCCAGCCATTGCTAGGATTGAGAATAATTTTTTCATTTTTTCAAACTTAAATTTAGTTAGTTAATAGGGTTAAAGATAAAAAAAAATTGTAATTAAAAAATTAAAATTTTACAGCAGAGAGGAAGGGATTCGAACCCTCGATACACTTTTGGTGTATACACACTTTCCAGGCGTGCGCCTTCGACCACTCGGCCACCTCTCTAATTACTGTTAAGGGCGAGCAATAAACAAAAAAAATACTAGTAAATAAAATTTGAAGGGTTAATTTTATTGCATTTCTCCACGCAATGAGGTTTCGAATATGGTTTTGAAAGAATTATGGGAAACATTGCTTCCCAATAAATACATTAACTTGGTTATTGCTGCCTCTGTTGTAATATCCTTTCCATTAATGATTTGCATTTTTTGAAGCGCTACACTTGTTTCATATTGACCCAAAATAACACCACCTCCAGAGCACTGGGTAACGTTCACTATATGCAAACCATTATTAATTGCTTTTTTTAATTTAGAAACCAGCCATTCATCAGTTGAGGCATTACCGGCACCATAAGTTTCCAAAACCAACGCCTTAAGATTCGGTGCCTCCAAAATACTTTGAAGCACTTCTTTGTTAAGTCCCGGGAATAATTTTAAAATAGCAACATTATCGTCCATTTTTTTATGGACAATAAACTTCTTGACTCGTTTTGAATGCCATAAATTCTCATAATTCACTATCAAATGCACACCAGATTCAACCAAGGATGGGTAATTTAAAGAAGCAAAGGCCTCAAAATGTTCCGCATTTATTTTAGTCGTCCTATTGGCACGGTATAATTTATACTCAAAATAAAGACATACTTCTTGAATTATAGGGGCGCCCTTCTTCTTTAAAGAGGCAATTTGTATGCTTGTAATTAAATTCTCTTTAGCATCTGTCCGTAAATCCCCAATAGGCAATTGCGACCCTGTAAAAATCACTGGTTTGCCCAAATTTTCCAACATATAACTTAATGCAGAAGCTGTATAACTCATTGTATCGCTACCGTGTAAGACTACAAAACCGTCATAGCGTTCATAATTTTCCTCAATACTAGTTGCAATAGCGGTCCAATAGGAGGTGTTCATATTGGAGGAATCAATTGGATTCTCAAAAGAAATACTATCAATATTACATTCCAACTGATTGAGTTCTGGTATTCTTTCTATAAGGGTATCAAAATCGAAAACTTTTAAAGCTCCAGTTTCATAATCTTTTACCATGCCTATGGTTCCGCCGGTATAAATAAGAAGTATGTTCGTTTTCTTTTTCATTATAAGCTGTTTATACACCAAATACATCTTTGGAATTCTGAGTGGTTATTGCCGCAATATCTTCAATTGGCATTCCATATATAACAGACAGTTTCTCCAACACCTTAATTATATATCCACTTTCATTTCTTTTCCCCCTGTAAGGCACTGGTGCTAGATAGGGTGAATCTGTTTCTAAAACAATATGTTTTAAATTAAATTGATTTATAAAAGTATCAATTTTACCGTTCTTAAAAGTAACCACACCTCCTATTCCTAACTTCATATTATAGGATACAGCCTTATGAGCCTGTTCCAGAGTTCCAGTAAAGCAATGAAAAATACCAAATAAATCATTTCCTTTTTCGGCCTCTAAAACTTCAAATACCTCATCAAAAGCATCACGACAGTGTATCACAATTGGCAGCTTATATTTCTTAGCAAGATTAATTTGAACCCTAAATGCCTCTTGTTGTTGTTCTAAAAACGTTTTGTCCCAATACAAATCGATTCCAATTTCCCCAATAGCATAGAACTTTCTATTGCTCAACATTTCTTCAACATGAGCTAGTTCTTCTTTATAACTTTCTTTTACATGTGTTGGATGAAGCCCTGTCATTAAAAATATATTATCAGGAAAGTCTTTTTCCAACTCCAACATGGAAGCAGTATACGTAGAGTCAATTGCTGGGATAAAAAAACGTTCAACCCCTGCATCTATAGCATTTTGAACTACTTCTTTTCTATCTTCATCAAAAGCTTCACTATATAGATGCGTATGTGTATCTGTTATAATCATCGCACAAAAATAGGTTTATCTTTGTTAAAAAAGAACACATGCCCAATCTCAAAAAAATTTTAAAAAAGAAAAAATATACCAGAATACCGTTAACCCTAACGGCAACAAACCATTTTGAGATCAATGCAAAAATAAATGGTGTTATAGGTCGGTTTATTTTAGATACTGGTGCCTCCAACACTTGTGTAGGCTTAGATAAAATAGAATTCTTTAAATTAAGCACCAAAGCATCTAAAACAAAAGCCGCTGGAGCTGGAGCTACCGATATGGAAACACAAATTTCCACTAAAAATATCATTGAAATTGGCTCATGGGAACAGAAAAAATTAAAAATTGTCCTGTTTGATTTAATTCATATTAACACTGCTCTTACAGCACACAAAGCATTACCCGTGGATGGCATTATTGGTGCTGATATTTTAAAAAAAGGTAAAGCAATAATTGACTATGACACACACTACGTATATCTAAAACAAAAAAGCTCTAAGTAACACTTAGAGCTTTTTAAATTTCTTTTTTTATTCTTAAAGCTCCAGAGCTTTTTCAATATCGTTATCCATCAACAGCTCAGTTGGATTTTCTAATGCCTCTTTTACAGCAACTAAAAAGCTTACAGATTCTTTCCCATCAATAATACGATGATCATAGGATAACGCAACATACATAATTGGGGCAATGACCACTTCTCCATCTTTGGCAATTGGTCTTTGTACAATATTGTGCATTCCTAAAATTGCACTTTGCGGAGGGTTGATAATAGGTGTAGACAACATAGAACCAAACACCCCACCATTGGTTATGGTAAAGGTTCCTCCAGTCATTTCATCTACTGTAATCTCCCCTTCTCTAGCACGTATTGCCAATCTTTTTACCTCGGCTTCAACACCCCTAAAAGTTAGGTTTTCTGCATTTCTAATTACTGGCACCATTAGCCCTTTAGGCCCAGATACAGCAATACTTATATCAGAGAAATCAAAGGTTATCATTTCCTTACCATCAATCATGGAATTAACTGATGGGAACAACTCCAATCCTCTTACAACTGCCTTGGTAAAGAATGACATAAATCCCAAACCAACACCATGCTTCTCCTTAAAGGTTTCCTTATACTGCTTTCTTAACTCAAAAATAGGTGACATGTCCACTTCATTAAAAGTGGTCAACATTGCCGTTTCATTTTTGACCATAACCAAACGTTCTGCCACTTTTCTACGTAACATGGAAAGCTTTGAACGAGATTGCCCTCTTTCACCAGAAGTTGTCCCCATGGATGGTACTGCTTTTACCGCATCGTCCTTGGTTATCCTACCATCTTTTCCTGTACCCTTTATGGTTGCCCCATCTAATCCTCTTTCTGCTAATATCTTTTTAGCTGCTGGAGATGCCGTACCAGTTGCATAAGATTCTTTTGCTACGACAGTTTTCACTTCTTCTTTCTTCTCAACTACAGTAGTTGCGACAGTTTCTTTGGCACCACCTTCAGGTTTAGACGCGCTAGTGTCTATTAAACACACCACTGCACCAACAGCTACGGCATCACCTTCTTCTGCTTTTAAAGTTATGGTTCCACTTTCTTCTGCTGGAAGTTCCAAAGTTGCCTTGTCCGAATCTACTTCGGCAATGGCTTGATCTTTTTCAACATAATCTCCGTCTTCAACCAACCAAGTTGCTATTTCTACTTCTGTTATTGACTCTCCCGGAGAGGGAACCTTCATTTCTAAAATCATCGTTACTTAATTTTATTGTAAACTGTTGTTTGTAATTTATTGTTAATTCCCTTGTTTTACCACTTGACGTTCTTCAACAAGGAAAGCATTATATTTTAATATGCAAACAAATTTTTTCATTCTTATTTAATTCGGCATATCAAAAACAGTATCAATAACTGCTCTTTGTCTTTTCTTATCTCGTGTATTAGACCCTGGAGCAGGAACAGACGCATATGGTCTTGCAGCCACTTCCAATTTCACCAATTCAAACCGTTGCAACATATGGCTCCATGCACCCATGTTTTTTGGTTCTTCCTGAGCCCAAACATATCTTTCCACATTAGGATACCGATCAATTACTTGCTGCAATTTTTCAGTATGTAATGGAAATAATTGCTCTACCCTAACTAAAGCTACGTCATTCCGATTTAAAACCTCCCGTTCAGCCAATAAATCATAGTAAAATTTACCAGTACAGAATACTAGTTTTTTTACTTCTTCAACGGCAATTACATCATCTATAACTTCCTTGAAGTTACCATCTGCCAACTCGCTTAAAGATGAAATTGCTTTTGGGTGCCTTAATAAGCTTTTAGGGGTAAACACAATTAGAGGTTTTCTAAAGTTGCGTTTCATTTGACGACGCAATAAATGGAACATATTTGCTGGCGTGGTACAATCTGCGACTATCATATTGTCATTCCCACACATTTGCAAATAACGCTCCATACGAGCTGATGAATGTTCAGATCCTTGTCCTTCATATCCATGTGGCAATAAAATAACAATGCCATTCTGCATTTTCCACTTATCCTCGGCCACTGATAAATACTGATCAAAAATAATTTGTGCACCATTACTGAAATCACCAAATTGAGCCTCCCAAACGGTCAATGTATTAGGATTTGCCATGGCATACCCATAATCAAAGCCAAGAACACCATACTCCGACAATAAAGAGTTGTAAATCTGCATTTTACCCTTATTGACAGCATTCGTATTTAATAAATTAATGCGCTCTTCTGAAATTTCATCACGAAATATCGCATGTCGGTGGCTAAATGTTCCACGTTCCACATCTTGTCCAGAAATTCTAATATTATAACCTTCTTCTAGCAAACTACCGTATGCCAATGTCTCAGCCATTCCCCAATCCAAAATATCGGTTTCAAAAACCATTTTTGCTCTACCAGACAATATTCGTTCTGCTTTACGAACAAATTTTACTCCTTCTGGAGCTGTAGAAACTATTTTGGCGATATTTTTAAGATTCTTTTCAGGATATGAACTATCAACTGCCTGTAACATGGATTCTAATCCTTGACGTTCAAAATCTGTCCAACGCTCTTGCATGAACTCCCGAACTTTTGAAGAATCCGACTCTTTAGATTTGGTGTGTTCTCTTT
Source organism: Flavobacteriaceae bacterium (assembly GCA_002746415.1). Classification (GTDB taxonomy): domain Bacteria; phylum Bacteroidota; class Bacteroidia; order Flavobacteriales; family Flavobacteriaceae; genus Saonia. The sequence continues at coordinate 116,540 of NVXD01000003.1, forward strand.
CTAAAACTTTTTTAAAGTCTACAACAATCTTTTTAGAATAGACCTCATCAATGGTTCCTTCTGCAATTAATTTGTCAGCATAAATGCTTAATGGATTAGGATGGACCGCAATTGCTTTATATAGTTTTGGTTGTGTGAAGCGAGGTTCATCTCCTTCATTATGACCATATTTTCTATAGCCCAATAAATCAATAAAAATATCTCTCTTAAATCGCATTCTATAATCCACGGCCATTTCTACGGCGTGAACCACAGCTTCGGCATCATCTGAATTAACATGCAATACAGGAGATAAGGTCACTTTGCCAACATCTGTACAATAGGTACTTGATCGTGCATCTAAATAATTGGTTGTAAATCCTATTTGATTGTTCACCACAATGTGTATTGTACCGCCAGTTTTATACCCACTTAACTGACTCATTTGAATCACCTCATACACTATTCCCTGTCCTGCTATTGCAGCATCTCCATGAACAATGATTGGTAGAATCTGCGAATCATCACCATTATAATCATTATCGATTTTTGCGCGGGTAATTCCTTCAACCACGGGAGCAACAGTTTCCAAATGTGAAGGGTTCGGCACCAAATTCATTCTTAAGGATTTGCCATTTTGATAGGTTTTATCTAACGTCAACCCAAGGTGGTATTTTACATCACCATCAATGTCTTTTTCTTCAAAATCTTTGCCCTCAAATTCACTAAAAAGTTCGTGCAATGGTTTTCTGAAAATATTGACCAATGTACTTAAGCGACCTCGATGCGCCATTCCAAGAACACATTCCTTAACGTCATAACTAATCACGGCATTAAATAGCGCAACACTAATTGCTGGTATCAATGATTCTCCACCTTCTAGAGAGAAGCGTTTTTGGCCAACATATTTTGTTTGTAAAAAACTTTCAAATGTTACCGCTTGATTTAGTTTTGATAAAATATATTTTTTAGAATCTGCCGAATATTTTGGATGGTTATCATTTGCATGTAATTTTTCCTGCCACCATTTTACAATTTCAGGTTTCCTGATATACATATACTCTACCCCAATAGAATCACAGTATACTTTATTCAGGTGGCTAACTATATCACTTAAGGTACTAGGACCTATTCCTATTACTTCACCTGCATTAAAAACAACTCCTAAATCATCTTTAGAAAATCCAAAACTTTCAATTTCTAAAGAAGGCAGATACTTACGTCTTTCCCTAACAGGATTTGTTAGCGTAAATAAATGACCTCTGCTTCTATAGCCATTTATCAACTTTATAACTTGAAATTCTTTCTGAACGGATTCAGGAACTTCTACTTGTTTCCCATTGACCGATACAAAATTGTTGTTTTGCGAGGCAATATCCAACTCATCCAAAGACGATTCCATACCAAAGTCATAGCCCTGAAAAAAGGCCCGCCAACTAGGTTCTATGCTGTCTGGATCCGTTAAATACTTGTCATATAATTCTGCAAAAAAGGAAGTGTGTGCAGCATTTAAGAAGGAATATTTATCCATGAAGTGTTCTCTCTGTCAATTGAACAAAAATACAACAATTAGCTTTTCTACATGTATCTTAGTCTCCATTAATAGCAAAAATTAACGATAATGTTAAGAATCCCATCAAACAATCGCAAACTCCTTTTTTTAAGTCTTTTTTTTACGTTTATCACTTTTCTTGGGTATTCACAAAACAAAGCCTTCTGGGATAATGTTCATTATGGAGGTAGTTTAGGTCTGGGGTTTGGATCCAATACTTTTAATTTAAGTGTCTCCCCAAGTGCTATTTACCAAGTAAACGAACAGCTGGCGTTTGGTATAGGTATAAATTACAACTATTATAAATTTCAGAATTTTAAGCTGCAAGCAGGCGGGGCTAGTTTATTGACCTTATTTAATCCTATAAGACCTATTCAAATATCAGCAGAATTTGAACAGCTTCGCGTAAACAGAAAATATGAGTTTTTTAATGGTAATGACTCAGAAACTTATTGGTCCCCGGCACTTTTCTTAGGAATGGGGTATTCCAACCAAAATGTAACTATTGGTTTAAAGTATGATGTGCTTTATGATGAAAGTAAAAGTATTTATGCAGATGCCTTAATCCCCTTTGTTAGAGTCTACTTCTAGGAAGTATATTTTGATTTAAACCATACTTTCTGCATTTCTCTTTTTAAGATTAGAAATGTAACCTGTTCAGAAATATCCACAACGTCCATGGCTGTAATTTCTTTTACGTTTTTTTCTGGAACATCAACTACATATAATAGGTTTACGTATTCCGTAAACTTTTCCAAAATCAAGTAATAGATTTTTTCATGCAATACTTCCCTCAATTCTTTTGGAGTAATTTCTTTAGGAATTTCAATTAAAACATTAGCCAAGTTAAAATCCTTATGCAACTGCTCTATCAATTTATGATAAAGATTTTGAGCCTCTGCCTTCGTCAATAAATCAATACTATTTAAAAAAATAGGCATCATGCATTACATATATTATATACTGTAAAAAGGTTTTTAATTTTTGTACACAACACCGTTTTTCATAACAAAAACAACATTTTCCAATGTTGTAACATTCTTAAGCGGGTTCTCTTCTACGGCAATAATGTCTGCCAAAAAACCTTCTTTAATTTGACCCAGTTCATCCTTCATTCCCAATAAATCAGCATTGGTTACCGTTGCAGATTTGAGTGCGTCAATTTCAGACATTCCAACCTCAACCATATAACCAAACTCTTTGGCGTTAAGACCGTGTGGAAATACACCAGCATCAGTACCAAAAGCAATTGGCACTCCTTTTTTATATGCTTTTTTAAATGTGTTTTGAATTAGCGGTCCTATTTCCCTAGCTTTTTGTGCAATTATTTCAGGAAAATAACCCTCAATTTCAGCTTTTTCAGCAACTTCCTTCCCTGCAGTTATGGTTGGCACCAAATAACTATTGTATTCCTTCATCAATTCCATGGTTTCTTCACTCATTTTTGTCCCATGTTCAATAGTTTTTATACCTCCTTTAATGGCTCTTTGCATCCCCTCGTCTCCGTGGGCGTGTGCAGCAGTGAGCATCCCATAATCTTTTGCAGTTGCTGTTATCGCTTTAATTTCTTCTATAGTGAATTGCGGATTTTGACCACTTTTAGCAACACTCAACACGCCTCCTGTGGCCGTTATTTTTATCACATCTGCTCCTTCCTTATATCTTTGCCTTACAGCTTTTTTTCCATCCTCAGGAGAATTTACTACACCCTCTTTAGGTCCTGGGTCTCCCATTAGGCTTTTTTTCATTCCATTGGTTGGATCAGCATGTCCACCTGTTGTTGCCAAAGCTTTTCCCGCTGTATAAATTCGCGGCCCTACAACCACTCCTTTATCTATTGCATTTCTCAACGCAATATTTACACCCGAGCCTCCTAAATCCCTTACAGTAGTAAACCCTGCCATTAGGGTGCGCTTGGCATACACAGTTGAATTAAAAGCTACATCTGCCTCATTAAGAACAAACCTGTTCATATAGACTTTGGGGCTAGATTCACTTTCTATATGCACATGCAAGTCTATTAAACCAGGTAATACTGTTTTGTTTTTTAAATCAATAACCTCGTCGTTCTCTGAACCAGATACAAATCCATTTTGAATGCTTTTTATTTTATTACCAGAAACCACTATTGTTTTTTCTGACAGTATTTTTCCAGATTCAACATCAACGATACTCCCGCACTGCACATAAATATCTTGAGCAGATAGTACTAGCGCAAACAATAATCCTATTGGCAATAAAAGCTTTTTCATTTTATAATATGTTTGGTTATTTTCTTATTTTTTGTTCCCATTCCCATGCAGATTTCATTGCTTCATCTAAAGTTGATTCTGCCTTCCATCCAAGAACTTCATTTGCTTTTAAGGTATCTGCATAGGCAGAAGTAATATCACCTTCCCTTTTATCTACAATTTTATAATTCAATTTCTTTCCAGAAACTCTTTCAAAACTTTGAATGACCTCTAAAACAGAACTTCCTTTTCCTGTTCCCAAGTTAAACACTTCGTAATTTTCTTTGTTCTTGTCATTCAAAAGCCTCTGAAGGGCTGCTACATGAGCTTTTGCCAAATCTACCACATGAATATAGTCTCTAATACAAGTGCCGTCTACTGTAGGGTAATCATCTCCAAAAACTGATAATTCCTCTCTTAAACCAATACCTGTTTGGGTAATAAAAGGCACTAGATTTTGCGGAACACCAATTGGCAATTCACCTATTTCCCCGCTTGGATGTGCTCCCATTGGATTAAAATACCTAAGCGCAATTGCATTTAGGCTAGGAGTCACCCTACAAGTGTCCCTAATTATTTCCTCACCCATTTGTTTGGTATTCCCATAAGGTGATTCTGCTTCTTTAACAGGAGCGCCCTCAGTTATAGGCATTTTATCTGCTTGCCCATATACCGTACATGAAGAACTGAATATAAAACTTGCCCTATCTTTTTTTGAAAGTTCCTGAAGTAAATACACCAAGGTTCCCAAATTGTTTTCATAATACAGAAGTGGCTTCTCCACACTTTCCCCAACTGCTTTGGATGCTGCAAAATGTATAACCCCGGCAATATCTTGATGCTTTATAAAAAAATCTTGAACTTTACTTTTTTCCCTTAAATCCAGCTTTTCAAAAATGGGGGTTTTCCCAGTAATGGCAGCAATTCCATCTAAAACCTTTACTGAAGAATTCGATAAATCATCAATAATGACTACTTCAAAACCTTCTTTTTGAAGCTCCACTACCGTGTGGGAGCCTATAAATCCTACTCCACCTGTGACAAGTATTTTCATTAATTTATGGTTTGTTTTAAAACTCAAATCTAGTTATTATACCATACTACCCCTTAACAAAACCGATAATAGTATCCGTAATATAGCTTATCTGCTCATCATCCAGTTCAGTATGCATAGGCAATGATATCACCTCTTTAACCAATTGATTGGTCACTGGGAAATTTTCTTCATTATACCGTTCATCCTTATATGCTTTTTGACTGTGCAATGGGATAGGGTAATACACACCACATGGAATTTCCTTTTCATTTAAATGCTCAGCAAGAGCATCTCTCTTACCATTTAAAATTCGCAAGGTATATTGATGAAACACATGGCAACTGCAATCGCTATCTCTTGCCAAACAACAATCAGACAAAATAGGAACCACAATATCTTCTTGCCCTTTCAATGCTTGGGAGTATTTTAAAGCAGCTAGCCTTCTTTTCCCATTATATTCATCCAACCTTGGTAATTTTGCTCTCAATACCGCCGCCTGAATGGAATCCAGTCGAGAGTTAACGCCAACAACATCATGATAATATCGCCTATACATTCCATGATTTACAACCCCTCGAATGATATGGGCCAAATCATCATCATTGGTGAAAATAGCACCACCATCGCCATAAGCTCCTAGATTTTTTGAAGGAAAAAAAGAAGTGGCAGAAATATGTCCTATACTACCCGCTTTTTGTTTCTTCCCATTAAAGGCACAATCTGCGCCAATGGCCTGTGCGTTATCTTCAATCACAAAAATATCATGCTTTCTTGCCACTTCCATAATGGCATCCATATTGGCGCATTGGCCAAAGAGGTGCACTGGAACAATAGCCTTTGTTTTATTGGTAATCGCATTTTCTATAGCCTTTGGGTCTATATTGAATGTATCCGGTTCTACATCCACCAAAACGGGAGTCAGTTGCAACAAGGCAATAACCTCAACCGTTGCTGCAAAGGTAAAATCCGCAGTAATTACTTCATCACCTGGCTTTAACCCCAGACCCATCATTGCAATTTGAAGTGCATCGGTACCATTGGCACAAGGAATTACATGTTTTACATCTAAATAATCCTCTAATTCTTTTTGAAAAGCATGTACTTCTGGACCATTTATAAAGGTAGAAGTATCTAAAACTTGGGAAATAGATGTATTAATTTGTTCTTTAATAGATTGGTATTGACCCTTAAGGTCTACCATTTGAATTTTCTTCATTTGAAGTAATTATTCTTAACAATATTACAAAAATACGGAACCGCGGTCAATGAATTAATAGAAAGAAGCGTAATTTAGCAACAAACTGCTACAGAGTGTATTTTATTTATACTTGTCTTATTCATATTACTTGGTTTGTCCTTAAAATCATTGCGTTATTCAACCCTAAAATCAAACTTTTTGTCAAAGGTAGAAAAGGAACATTTTCAACTTTAGAAAACAAGATTTCCAAAAATGATGCTATTATTTGGGTTCATGTAGCCTCATTAGGTGAATTTGAACAAGGTCTTCCAGTAATGGAGCAACTAAAACTTGACTACCCAACTTATAAAATAGTAGTTACTTTTTTCTCTCCTTCAGGATATGAAGTCAAGAAAAACACTGAAATTGCCCACCTTGTCACCTACCTTCCTCTGGACACTAAAAGCAATGTCATACAATTCTTAAATCAGACCCATCCCAAGCTAGCCATTTTTGTGAAGTATGAAATATGGCCCAATTATTTAAAAGAGTTACAGCATAGAAATATTCCCACCCTTTTGATTTCTTCCATTTTTAGAAAAGAGCAAATTTTCTTTAAATGGTATGGCAGTTTTATGCGTAAAACCTTGAGTAAATTTTCTTTCTTTTTTGTCCAAGATGAAAATTCAGAAAAATTATTAAATTCCATCGACTTTAATAATGTTTCCGTTAGTGGGGACACTCGGTTTGATAGAGTGTACAAAATTCTTGAGCAAGACAATTTCTTAGCTTTTATGTCACAATTTAAACAAGACAAACAGTGTTTTGTTGCTGGAAGTACATGGCCAGCAGATGAAGCCATCTTGGTAGATCACATCAATGCTTCTTCAAATCAGATGCAATATGTTATAGCGCCACATAATATAAAGAAGAACCATATTCAAGAATTAAAAAAGAACATCACTAAAAAGACTGTGTTATATTCGGAAATAAAGAATATAAATTGTACTGATTTTGAGGTGGTGATTATTGACACCATTGGCCTATTGACAAAAATCTATAGCTATGCAGACATTGCCTATGTGGGCGGAGGGTTTGCCACGGGCTTACACAATACTTTAGAACCTGCGGTATTTGGAATTCCTGTGCTAATTGGACCTAACTATAAAGGATTTAAAGAAGCTGAGGATTTGGTTTCACAAAAAGGAGCCTTGTGTGTTACTACTAAAACTGAGTTCAATACGATTATGAATCAACTGACTTCCAATATTGAATTTCGTACCAAAACTGGTAAAATCAACGCACAATATGTATTGAAAAATAAAGGGGCAAGCATCCAAATCGTTGCATACATCCGTACATTATTGTAAAGATTGTTCAACTGCCCTATGAAACATCCTTTATGCTATCTCTTTTTGACACTCATTGGTGTACTTATATTTTCTTGCAATGATAAAACAAAGAAAGAAGTAAACCCTACACAAGAGGAATACAATATTCCTAAAAAAATTGATTCTTCGGAATTTGAAAAATCTCTTCCAGAAACCGAAGAAAATATTCCAAATAAAGCTAAAAAGAACAAAAGAAAAACAGCTCCTTTGGATACCCTGCGACCTAAAATCGTCTGATTTTTATAATGTAAATTTTGCATTTCCTTTTTTTTGTTAGCTTTACAAAAATCAACAAACTAAGCAAAATGAATAACAAAATTCTAAGGATCTCACTTATAGCGGCTTTGGCTGGATTTCTATTTGGTTTTGACACTGTAGTCATCTCTGGAGCAGACAAAAAATTACAATTTTTATGGGATTCATCAGATGCATTTCATGGGGCGGTTGTTATGGGAATGGCCTTATGGGGTACTGTTGTTGGTGCTATATTTGGAGGATTTCCCACTAATAAAATAGGTCGCAAAAACACCTTAATTTGGATTGGAGTCTTATACTCCATATCTGCAATAGGCTCAGCTTTTGCCAATGACCCCATCACATTTGCAGTTTTTAGGTTTATCGGAGGACTTGGAGTTGGTGCTTCAACAATTGCGGCTCCAGCATATATTTCTGAAATTGCCCCAGCAAAGAATAGGGGCAGATTGGTAGGCTTCTATCAATTTATGTTAGTTTTCGGAATTCTAGTTGCCTTTATGTCTAATTATGCATTAAATGGACTTGGAGAAAACGATTGGCGTTGGATGGTTGGAGTTGAGGCCATTCCTGCAATAATATACACTTTATTTGTATTGTCTGTTCCTAAGAGTCCTAGATGGCTTTTGACCAAAAACAGAGACAATGAGGCAGAAGAAGTATTGGCTTCTATAAATCCTGAACTTTCTCTTGCAGCGTTGAAAAAAGATATTTTGAATGAGCACAATGACCAAAGTTCATCAGAAAATATATTCATGAAAAAATATAAATTTCCATTAATGTTAGCCTTTTTTATTGCTTTTTTCAATCAATTTTCAGGGATTAACGCATTTCTATATTATGCTCCACGAATATTTGAAGCAGCTGGGTTAGGGGAAAGCACTGCACTATTGAGTAGTATTGGAATTGGAGTCACAAATTTGGTATTCACTATTTTGGGTATTTTTCTTATTGATAAGTTAGGGAGAAAACAACTCATGTATTTTGGATCTGTTGGTTATATTATATCCTTATCCTTAGTTGCAGCAGCTTTTATTTTACAATGGGAAGGTATGGCCGTGCCTATATTTTTGTTCTTTTTTATTGCTTCACATGCCATTGGGCAGGGAGCGGTTATTTGGGTTTTTATTTCAGAAATATTTCCGAATCATTTAAGAGCATCTGGACAGGCCTTTGGAAGCTCTACACATTGGGTTTTAGCTGCAATTATCCCTTCCTTGGTTCCTGTACTTTTTACAAAAATAGGACCCGGTCCTGTATTTGCTTTCTTTGCTTTTATGATGGTGCTACAATTATTGTTCGTGCATTATATAATGCCTGAAACCAAAGGTCTTTCTCTAGAAGAATTGGGTAAAAAACTAAGTGGAGATAAAAAATAATGAGTCAAACATTGTGCTTTTCTTCACAGAAGAAAATACCTAGGTATATCTCATTTTCCGTACCTTTAGTCGAATAAGAGATTACTAATCTGTTATTTTAATAAAGTATTCTATAAATTGGCCTCATAAACTATATAATTATGGAAGAAATACCATCTAGCGTAAAAATACTCAACGGGTTCCTTAGAGTAATGGTTGGAATATTAATTGTTATTTTATTTGCGGTTATTATAGGTCTTATTTTGGCTGCTTTTGGTTTTTTTAACTAGAAAAACACACTATTTTCAAATTTATATCTTCCTGAAAAGCCTATGCTTTTAAATACAAAAGTCCTTCAAAAATGAAGGACTTTTTGTTTATACTAATTGAAACTAAATTACGCGCAACTCCTTCCCAATCTTTACAAATGCTATTATAGCTTTTTCTATATGTGACTTTTCATGTGCAGCAGATAATTGTACGCGTATTCTTGCCTTGTCTTTAGGCACTACAGGATAGAAAAAACCTACCACATAAATTCCCTCTCCAAGTAATTTCTCAGCAAATTTTTGCGCTAATGAAGCTTTATACACCATCACTGGTACTATAGGGTGATTGCCTGCTACAATATCAAAACCCGCCGCTGTCATTTCAGACCTAAAATAGGCTGTGTTTTTTTCTAATTTATCTCTAAGTTCCGTAGTAGCGCTTAACATGTCCAATACTTTAATAGACGCTCCTACAATGCTCGGCGCTAAAGTATTAGAAAACAAATAGGGTCTGGAACGCTGTCTAAGTAGTGCTACAATTTCTTTTCTGGCCGCCGTGAAACCACCAGATGCTCCCCCAAGAGCTTTTCCGTAGGTTCCAGTAATAATATCTATTCTTCCCATGACGTTTCTATACTCATGGGTTCCTCTACCTGTTTGACCAATGAATCCAGTTGAATGACACTCGTCTACCATTACCATAGCACCATAGGCCTCTGCCAAATCACAAATCTTATCCAACTGAGCAATAGTGCCATCCATTGAAAAAGAACCATCCGTAACGATAAGCTTTCTTCTACTATCCTTAGCATTTTTTAACTGCTCCTCTAAATCTTGCATATTGTTGTGCAAAAACCTAAAGCGCTTAGCCTTGCACAATCTAATACCGTCGATTATAGAAGCATGGTTTAAAGCATCTGATATAATTGCATCCTCAGCGCCCAGAAGGGGTTCAAATACACCTCCATTAGCATCAAAAGCAGCAGCATACAAAATACAATCCTCCATCCCCACAAACTCGGCTGTTTTTCTTTCCAAGCTTTTGTGTATATCTTGAGTTCCGCATATAAATCGAACCGATGACAACCCAAATCCATGGGAATCTATGGCCTCTTTACCCGCTTTAATCACATCAGGATGAGAAGAAAGGCCCAAATAATTATTTGCGCAAAAATTTAATAAATGAGATGAAGTCTCTGTATCTATTACCGCTCCTTGTGATGTGGTAATTATTCTCTCCGACTTATATAAGCCCTCTGCTTTTATTTCTTCAATTTCTATTTGAAACTCTTTTTTAATATTTGAAAACATATAGTACTATTTAGAAAATGTATAACATTATAATTTTTTAATACTCAAGGAGTAGCGATTTTATATTTCTCCTTTAATTTTTTTATCATGACAGCTGTGATGCTATCAAGATCATACTGGGGTTTCCAACCCCAATCCCGTTTTGCTTCAGCATCTTGAATGGTTTTAGGCCACTTTGATGCAATATCTTGTCTATAATCAAGAACATACGTTACCATAAATTTTGGGTATTTATTTCTGATTGAAGCTACTATTTCTACAGGCGAAAAACTAGTCCCCGAAATATTATAAGAGGTTCTAATCTTAATATTTTCTCTCGGAGCATCCATTAACTCTAAAGTTGCCCTAATTGCATCATCAATAAAAATCATTGGTAAAGTAGTGTTCTCATCTAGAAAACAGCTAAAGGGTTCTTCCTTGATTGCCTTGTGATAAATATCAACTGCATAATCTGTTGTTCCTCCACCTGCTTTTGATTGATACCCTATAACACCCGGGTATCGTAAGGATCTTACATCTAATCCGTATTTTGCAAAATAATAATTTCCCCAATTTTCTCCAGCGGCCTTACTTATACCATAGGATGTAAGTGGGTTTAAAAATGCATTATTAGGAGTATTCTCTTGTGGGGCAGCATCTCCAAAAACAGCAATTGAGCTTGGGAAAAATACTTTTTCCACATGATTCATTCTAGAAACTTCCAAGACGTTTAGCAAGGCTTGCATATTTACATCCCATGTATTGAGAGGAGCTTTTTCTCCACTAGCAGATAATATGGCCGCCAAATGATATATCTCGTTTATTTTGTATTTACGTACCACCTCTTCTAAACGTTCCGAATTGGTTGCATCTATCACTTCAAAAATTCCGTGATACCGTTCGGATAATTTTAAATCCGACGCAATAACATTTCCCCTTCCATATGTATGTTGAAGTGATTGTGTTAACACCGTGCCCAATTGGCCATTAGCTCCAGTCACTAAAATTGTCTTATTCATTTATTAAAGTATTATTCACTTACAAAATTACACAAAACAGCTATTATATGTAAATAATATAACTATTATAGCTAATTTTATTGTTTTTGACGATTTAAAGCATTTTTTTTACTTAATTAGCCATACTTACCTAGTATAAAACGGTAATAATTTTATTTTAAAATGGAACAATTAGATAAAACCGATATCATTATTCTTAGGATATTGCAGGAAAATGCCAAAAAAACCGCAAAAGAAATTGCACAAAGCCTTAATCTTACCATATCACCAGTTTATGAACGTATCCGAAGGTTAGAAAAACAGGGGTACATTAAAAAATATGTGGCTTTGCTAGATAAAAAACGCATAGATCTTTCCGTAACGGCTTTTTGTCATGTCTCCATGAGGTATCATGATGAGGCGTTTATAGAAAAGTTTGAAAAACAAATACAAAGCTTACAGGAGGTACAAGAGTGTTACCACATGGCAGGTAAAATAGATTTCATTTTAAAAATAAATAATAAAAGCTTGGAAGACTACCATGACTTTGTGAAATATAAGCTTTCCAAAATTGAAAATATTGGAGTCTTAAACAGCTCATTTGTACTAAAAGAAATCAAACATAATTCAGAATTCCATATTTAAATTCGTATTAAAAAAAAACAAGTTTAATTTGCACATTTAAGAACATCCCGAAAAAGTTAAAACTATCATTTGAAATATTCTTCCAAAATACTACTTCTTCTTTTTGCATGCTGCTCTTGTTCATTGTTTTATGGACAGCAAACACAACAAGATTCCATACAACTATACTTTAATCAAATTGAAGAATTAATTGACAACAAAGACCTTTATAAGGATGATTTTGTCACTATAGACTTTCTTTTAGACAAAAAGGGAAAGGCTGAGGGCATTGAAAAGGTAGACATACTCCATCAACTCTTCATTTTAAATGCGGTTTACAACTCCATTGACGTCACGAAAAAATATAATGATGAAGCCATGCAATTGGCTAGAACCTTAAACTATAAGGAAGGTGAAATGGAAGCAAAATTACGAGATGCTTATTTGCATTTTATAGGAGGTGATTTCAATACCTCAATGCGCTTATATTATGAGGTTGATGGCAAAATATCCTATGAAAAAAATCCCATGCTATATGCTCGATTAAAAAACCTAAAATCTGACATTCATACGGAAAAGGGGGAATATGACATGGCCCTGGAAACTGGATTGAATTTATTAGATATTGGTGAAAAAACCAAGAATGACTTTATAATAATGAAGGGGCATGCGGCTTTATCACATTATTATTTGAGGATCGAAAATTACTCTAAAGCCTTAAGTCATTGCCTAACGGAATTACATTACATCATTGAACAAAGAATAGTGCCTCTTTTCTTTCCCAAAGTAAATGAAATTGGCAGAATGTCAACTAAATTGAACAATTTAGAAGGAGCAGTAGCCGCGTATTCATTTTTTATAAAATTGGAAAAGGAAATATCTTTACCGGGAAGCTATGTTCAGAGTATTGTTTATATGAACATGGCAGATTTGTATATGGCCAGGAGAGAATTTAAAAAATCTCAAAACTACTTGTCACGCGCCATAATCTTAAACTATGAGAATGACTATAGATTCAGGATTCCAAGGGCATTAATATTACAAGCTGAACTGAGCCTACATACCAAAGATACAACAGCTGCCATCCTTAATTACGAGAAAAGTATCACTGCAGCTGAAAATATTAATGCTTTTGATGTTATAAAATCCAACAGTCATATTTTAGTAGGTTTGTACAAAAAGACCCAACAACCTGCGAAGGTCTACGAATATAAAACCTTATATGATGCTATTAAGGATTCTTTATTTTCCAATGAAAAAGAACAGAGAATCATTATTCTGGAAGCAAGAAGAAAAATTAAGGAAGTAACACAGAAACAAAAAATTTTAGAGCTTGAAAATCTTGCTCAAAAAGCCAATTTCAACACCATTAAAATAATACTCCTTTTCAGTTTAATGATAAGTGGATTTATTGTTTTCTCATATATAAAAGTCAAGAAAAAAAACAAATTGCTCTATCAAAGAACAATTGAACTTGCAGAAATTCACTTGAAAATAGAGGATAATTTATCCAAAAATTATATAAGGACTGAAACCGAAGAGGGTAAGGAATATCACAAAACGCATACTGCAATAGATTCAAACATAAAAAACATCATACTTTGTAGGCTTGAAAAACTGGAAAAAGAAAATTTCTTCATTGACTCTAACTGTAATTTGCATCAATTATCAGAAAAGCTAAAAACAAATTCAAAATACCTGTCCCAAGTAATAAATCAAGAAAAAGGTTCGAATTTCAATAATTACATCAATGAATTAAGAATAAATTACTTACTGGCTAAATTGCTTAAAGATGTAGAATATAGAAACAGTAAATTAAGCTATATAGCAGTATCCGTAGGCTACAACAATCTAAATACTTTCAATGCCGCATTTAAAAAAAGACAAGGAATTCTTCCTTCCTATTTTATTAGCGAGCTTAATAATGAGTCTGAAATGAGGAAAAGTTATTCCTAGTTCAAAAAACCAAACAACTGTTTTTTTTTATTGGTATTAGGGTTCAATTTAATCATTGTAAATGGGGCTCAAGGCTACGCAAAAAATACCCTCTTACCAAAATAAGATCTTAAACCCAGCACTGAATATCTTTTATGTAAGAAAGGCAATACCAAAAATTGATATTGCCTTTCGAGGAAATTAAAACTAAACTAACTCACTACTTTTTGCACAAGCCCTTATTATTCAAAAGCATAACGAATTGTGCACATCATTTATCCAATTACTTTCAAAAAAAGTATAAATGATCTTTCTATTTTACGCTGTAACTAATTTACATCAATGATAAATAAATAGAAGATGTTTGGAATGAAAAGACCTTAAAATTCATGAATTTTGGAAAAAGCTGAAATACAATTCCCAATAATTTCTATTTTTTTTTATAGACTAAAATTTCATCTCTATTTTGTGTCACTACATAAAGCATACCACCCACAGCACTTTTAACCTTAGCTATAGCTTTTGCATCACCAGAAACTACAAAACCACTCTCCTTGGCATCAATTGAATTAAATGCACCCTTTCCATTTCCCTTTAACAACAATCCATTAAAAGCATCATAGTTGCCTATAAAAGTCTCATTGCCATAATCATTGCCTACAAGTAATACATCTAAGTTATTATCATTGTCTACATCAAGTACTATTGCGCCATTAATTGGAGCTTGTTGGGCATTGACAGGTAAAGCTTTGAGTTTAAATTTACCATTCCCTAAGTTTTCAATAAAACTTGTCTTATCATAATTACCAATCAGTTTAGTAGCCCCCTCAAGTTCCTCTTTATTCAATAAATCTTTTTGTGTAGTACTTGCATACTCCTTATACAAATTAAATTTTGCTCTAAACAAAGGACTTTGCCCAAAAAGATCACCCCAAAAATTCACAGGAAAAGATTCAAAATCTCCTTCTTCATTTTTTAAATAGGTAAACATGACTGGGTCTATACTCCCATTGTCATCATAGTCTTTTGCCAATAAGGTCACTGGTTGCTCCTCTGTGGGTTGGTAAAAATTATTAGCTCCCATATTTCCTACAAGAAAATCAAAATCACCATCATTGTCAAAATCTTCTGAAATGACACTTTCCCACCAACCCAAATAGTTCTCTAATCCTGATGATTCTAATTTGGAAAAAGAAGTTTTTCTGTTTTCATAAATGGTTATCGCCATAAACTCCCCAACCACAACTAAATCTTGTAAATCATCATTATTAACATCGGTCCAAACAGCGTCCGTAACCATTCCTATATTTGCAAGTCCAGGCGCCAAAATTTCTGTCACATCTTCTAATTTTCCACCATTATTTTTTAACAGAAAGCTTTTGTCAGGCATAGGAAATTGAGCCACAGGGGTTCTTCCTCCAACAAACAAATCCACAAAACCATCATTATCAAAATCCTGTGCTTTTACTACAGAACCACTTGCTTTTACTATTGGCATCTTATCCATCGCAAAAGTAAAATTCCCTTCACCGTCATTTGTCATTAATCTGTCTACATATAAATTGTCTTCATTTATAAATTCATTACTCCCTGAAACTAAATATAAATCTAAATCCCCATCATTATCCAAATCAAACAAAACCATACTTTCTTCTTCATACTTCTTATCAATCACGGTTTCAAATAGTAGTTTTTTTGAAAAAGTTCCATCCGCTTTTTGAAAATATATCACAGGCGAAAAAGTGGAAGAACTACCTATAATGAAATCTTCATATTGGTTTCCATCAATATCTCCTACCGCGATACATGGTCCATTTTGAGAAAGCTTATGAGGTAAAATCCGTTGCATACTATAATCTACTATGTCTTTCTCTTGGTGTATGAGGTCAACACCAATTTCTTTAGATATCTCAGTAAACATTTGGGTAGTTTCTTTTTGAACAAAAGGAAAAGGCAATGCTGAAATGTCAATTAATTTTGCATCCTTATGCGCTAATAAAAGCGTCTGATTGGTCTCAATATTTTCAAGTTTTTGAAATTTTCCATCTGGCCATAATATCTCTATGGATTCAATATTTACATGAAGACCCAAACCAAAGTGGGCAATTTCATCTACAGAGGACATATAACCTCTTGTTAGGTAATGCTCATAATATTGAACTTCATTTTCCCCATACTTTAGTGCCAACTTGACCCCTATCCCCATTTCATTATGCTTAGGTCCATTTAGCTTAACATTAATAAACCCATTGGTTAGGTTTTGTTCTCTTTGGGTATTCCTAAAAATAAAAGCCTCTTCATTAATATTATTCACAACATAATCCAAATCTCCATCTTTATCCAAATCTACAAATGCTGCACCATTCGAAAACGAAGGGGCATTTAAACCCCATGAGTCGCTCATATCCTCAAACATACCATTACCATTGTTCTTAAATCCATAATTTGGTATTTTCACTGTAGGGATAGAATCCAAAATCTTGTGTGGACTTAAAAATGGGGCCATTCCAATTCTAAAATCTCCGAAATCCTTATCGGTTATATCTCTAGGGAATCCGTTGGTAATAAGTAAATCCTTGTACCCGTCATTATCAACATCCATAAACAATGGAGACCAACTCCAATCTGTTTTTGACATGCCCGCCATAAGACCTATTTCACTAAAGGGAACCCCTACACCATTACCCTGATGGAGCATATTTCTACTATATTGAGGCTCATAATCATATCTCTTATTTAAGATGTTATTTATATAATTGTTATTACCAATAGTTGTTTTCATTCTATAATTGGTCTCTCCCAACATATCCAAGGTAACTAGGTCTAAAAAACCATCGTTATTATAGTCTGAGATGTCACTCCCCATTGAAAATTTACTTTGATGTCTTATATAATTCTTGATATCATTAGAAAAAGTACCATCTCCATTATTGATATAGAGTAAATCGTTAGTTTGATAATCATTAGATATGTGTATGTCTGGCCATCCATCATAATTAATATCTGATACTGCTATACCTAGCCCAAAACCTTCAATTACAATACCTGCTTCTAAAGTAACATCAGAAAAAGTTCCGTCACCATTATTATGGTATAATCGATCATTGCTTATTGCAGAACCATCCACAACCTTTGGTCTATAATTTGTTGGCATTGACTGAACTTGTTCATTATTGAGCACATATAAATCTAAAAAGCCATCCTTGTCATAATCAAAAAAAGTAGCCCACATACTATTTCCAGATTCTGCAATACCATATTCTGTGGCCATTTCTTTAAATGTTGGTACTTTCTTCTCATCTAATCCCTGATTGACAAAAAGCAAATTAGCCCTGTTTTTATCATCATTCGACATTGCTACAGATACATATATATCCGATAGACCATCAGCATTTATATCTACTACAGTTACTCCTGTACACCATTTGTTTACAGCTTCTATGCCCGATTCAAATGAAACCTCATCAAATACAAAATCACCCTTGTTCAAATACAATTTATTAGTGACTTGGTTTCCTGTAAAAAAAAGGTCGGGTAAACCATCATTGTCAAAATCACCAACAGCCACACCACCACCATTAAAAATATATTCCTCAGTTAAGATGTTTACACTATCTGTTTCAACTATTAAATTATTAAATTTAATTCCAGATAAATCAGATGGGATTTGCTTAAAAAGTTTTTCTTGGTCCTTCATACATGAGACGAATACCACAAGCACACACAGTAAGTAATATGTTTTTTTCATAAGGCAATAAAATACAAATAAAGTTCAAATAACTAAAGATTCTCATAAGATCTTTAATGTGATGACAGACCATAGATGAGAATAGTACTAAAAAAGACCATGAGGGGCAATTGCCTTCATGGTCTTTTGTCTTCTTAGCACAAAATATGCGACATTAAATTAGTATGCCGAATCTTGTGTCAAAGTAGCCTGGCCATCTTTAAAAGACCTATCTATAGCTTGTGAAGGAATAGGGAAATACTCATGCTTCCCTTGTGTAAAGGATTTTCCAACCAAGTAGGATCTATGCTGAGACTCACTTGCGATATATGCATTTAGTGTTTCTGAAGCAATACCCCATCTTACCAAATCCCAATATCTATGCCCTTCCATGGCAAACTCTAATCTGGTTTCAAAACGCACTGCGTCTCTGGCCGTTGCTGGATCTGCCCATGCTATGTCATAAGTGGCTATGTCATAATTAGCTGCTGAGCCGGGTACAATTGTAAAATCATTACGATCTGTTCCTTGAGTGGTATTTGGAACAAACCCATCTGGGTTAGCTGCTCTTGTTCTCATCATATTTACCAATTCTCTTGCTCGGTCCAAATCTCCTAACTCTACTTCAGCCTCAGCCAACCATAAAATTATCATACCTAATCTCATGTAACGGTAATTATTTGCGGAAAGGTTTCCCCAACCACCAATACCATAACCTTCAGGTTCGGCAACATGTTTCTTGGAAAAGAAAGGTCCTGCATAGGAAAGATCACGCACAAAATCCGTTTGATAGATCTTAAAACCTTTATAAAGAATCCCTGGTCTTCCTAAGGTATGATCTATACGTGAATCCAATGTACCTACATGAACTGAAGTGCCATCTCCATTGGTATCAGCAGAAACATCTGCATCGTCAAAAGTGTCTAACATTGGCAATCCATTTTCAGTTTGATACGCATTTACCAAATTTTGTGAAACTTGATAAAAACCACAACAACCCCAAGGATCTGTGTAAGGATGTGCAAGACCCATTCCCCTACTGGATGCCTGATCAGCTGCGCTACTTACTGCATATTGAATTTCAAAAATTGATTCCGAATTATTACGAGTAGCTACCAAAAAGTTATCCTCAAATTTTGGAGCCAATATAAAAGGACCATTGTCTAAAATATCATCTAAAATTGTTTTGGCTTCTTGTAATTTTGCTGTGTTTGCAGAACCGTCAGTATTCCAACCTTGGTACATTTTTGCTTTTGCCAAAAATGCCTTCGCTGCCCAACTTGTAGGACGTCCTACTGCAGACTGAGTAGCTGGTAAAGCTGCTACTGCTGCTTCAAAATCAGCCTCAATCAAAGGCCATATTTCACGATCGTTGGGAACCAACGTACTATTCACATCATTGATATCAAAAGTCTCATCACCAATATAAGGAGGGTTACGCCACATCTTACGAGCTTCCATATGGAATATTCCTCTTAAAAAAGTAGCTTCTGCAATAATTTGCTCTCTTACATCCTCATCTATATCCTCAACCCGATTGGCAGAAGTTATTGCATCATTTGTTCTTGCTACTCCCTTAAAGAGAGACCTCCAACGGTTTGTAATATGTCCATTAAACGATTGAAAATCGTAAGCTTCAATAAATGATTGTTCTGGTTGATCCCCAGCATCAGTACCTTTAAGAGCGTCGTCAGAGGCGATATTAAATGCCCAGTTTTCAACTGTAACATTCCAATCCGCCGTGCCATCCAAGCCAGCACCATCAATCATAGCATACGCCCCAAGAAGAATACCTTCCACACCATCTTGTGTCTCCAAGCTTGGTTGCCCAAATTGTCCTTCTGGCTCACGCGTTAAAAATTCATCGCTACAGCCCGTAATCAATATCAATAGGCCTGCTAGTATTGTATAAATTATTTTATTTTTTTTCATTTTTTAAAATTTATTTGTTTTAATGGCTTTACAATGTCTACTTAAAACTGCAACCAATTTAGTTGGTTGAATTAGTTCGAAAATTGTTATCCTATTACTGTACATTATTTTAATTTTCTTAGTTAAAACTAACTCTTAAACCTAAAGTATACGTTCTGGAAACTGGCATAAACCCTCCATCAAAACCTAATGTAGCATCATCCCTATTTGCTGCTTGAATCTCTGGGTTAAGCCCAGTGTATTTCGTCCAAGTAGCTAAGTTTTGTCCTTGCACATATAATTGTGCATTTGCAATTCCTGTTTTTTCCAAAAGTTGCTTTGGAAAACTATAGGTTAACTGAACATTCTTTAATCTAAAATAACTACCATCTTCAATGAAATAGGAAGAAGGTCTACTACTAATCTGATCATTAGCATCCATAATAGGAACAGTAGCATTTGGATTTGCAGCGGTCCATTGAGAAACTGGAGCAGTTGGGTTAGCAGGTTGCCATGCCTCATGCAATGCTCTTTTTGAGCGGTTCCCTTGAAACGTGTTGAAATCGGAAAAATAACGCACATAGTTATAAATATCATTACCCTCTGAGCCATTACCAAAAATGTTAAGAGACAAGTTTTTATAGCTGAAATCTAAATTGATACCATAAGTGAAATCCGGGTGAGGGCTTCCAATTATAGTACGGTCATCATCATCGATTTCATTATCCCCATTGATATCTGCTATTTTTAATTTACCAGGAGCATTGTAACTCCCATAAGTTGGCCATGCATCTGCCTCAGCTTGTGATTGAAAAAGACCCTCTGTCTTATATCCATAAAATGAAGATATAGGACTCCCTGCTTGTGTAATTGTCAAAGAAGGCACACGAGAACCATCACCAAATAATCTTGTATCTGCACTTTCACTTAATTTATCCACTTCATTTTTATAAGTAGAAAGGTTAAAACTTACGCCATAACCGAAGTCTCCTTTTTTATCATCCCAGGAAAGCTGTACATCGATACCTTTATTAGTCATTTGCCCTACATTAAAATAAGGTGCAGTGGCATCGCCTGCAGTATAGGTAATTGGTGATCTAAATAACATATCTGATGTAATCCTATCCCAAAGGTCTAAGTTGAAATTCAATTTTCTGTCTAACATGGAAAGATCAAGACCAATATTGTTAGAGGTTGTTGTTTCCCATTTTGCACCTGGGTTTCCAAAACTTGACGCATCAAAACCAATAGTTGGAGACCCATTAGAACCATCAATAGGATAACCAGCATTGAAAATATTAGATCTGTAAGTTGTGTAGGCATTATAATCTCCAATTTCTTGGTTACCTGTTTTACCCCATCCATATCTCACCTTCATTTCATCTATCCATTCTACACCTTCCATAAACTTTTCATCAGAAACTCTCCATCCCAAACTAAAAGCTGGGAAAATAGCGCTTCTTGAAGCCGACTGGAATCTAGAAGAAGAATCATTTCTTAAGATGAACTGTGCTAAATACTTTCCATCATAATTATAATTTAGTTTTCCAAACTCAGAAAACAATGAATAATCTCTAAAGGATGCACCACTATTTCCTGCGGTAGTACCATCTCCTAAAGAAAGATATCTTAGAATATCCGTAGATTCAAATGCATATTGTGAACGGCTTGCTTCGAAACGTTCACCAAAAGCCTGAATTGCTTCAACCCCTACATAAGCATTAAAGTTATGCACTTCATTAAATGTTTTGCTATAAGTCATGACCGTATTCCACTGCCATTGGTAGTCATAAGAGTCTCTAGAAGTGGACCCATTGTTAAAGCTTCCTTCTACATATTCAGGATTAGACCTATTCAAATCTCTTTCCCTACTTGTATTTGCATCGATACCAAAACTAGTTTTTAACTGAAGATTATCTGTTAATTCATAGGAAGCAAAAACGTTTCCAAAAACACGCAAACGATACCTTCTATTATCTTGGTCTCTGTGTAAAGTCGCAACCGGGTTAAAATTGTTCCCTAAGTTGGCTCCCCTACTTCCTGCAAAATTCCCAGCAATATCATAAACAGGTAATAATGGATGATGCTTATAAGCACCTGAAACCGTATTCTGTTCTTCATCATTATTAAAACCTCCTTTACGGTTGTCAAAATTTATACTAAGGTTTTCTCCAATAGTCAGTTTTTTGTTCAATGCTTTAAACTCAGTATTGGCACGAATCGTAGTCCTGTTATAACTTACATACTTTGTAATTGCTTGATGATCAAAATAACTTAAGGTAAATGCGTACCTAGCATTTTCAGTAGCTCCCGATGCTGATATTTGATGGTTTAGTATTGGGGCAGAACGTGTTGACTCTTTCCACCAATTGGTATCCGCTGCCCGTGTAATGGCATAAATATTACCTGGTTGTAGTGAATATAAATCTGGGTTTACACCAGCCTCACCATCCATCCCAGCACTTGGAAAAACATAATCTGGTATGGAAACCGCTCCATTAGCACCAAAAGTATACTGTCCGTGACCAGGTGTTTTACCTGCATATAAATCTGCCAAATAGAGATACTGACCCAATTCATTTGCGTTAAGCGCTTCTACTTCTCCCAAAGCAGATTGCATACCATAATAAGTATCATAGGTAATAACTGGTTTACCCAATTTTCCTTTTTTAGTCGTTATGATAATTACCCCATTTGCTGCTCTAGATCCATAGATGGAAGCCGCGGAAGCATCTTTTAATACTTGTAACGACTCAATATCACCAGGGTTAAGATTGGCTTGTGATTGCGAAGGAACCCCATCTATAATATACAGTGGGTCATTGTTCCCAATCGTACCAAAACCTCTAATCCTTACAGTTGCCTCTCCACCAGGAGTTGCATCATTTACAATACCAATACCTGCAGCCCTACCTTGTAATTGTTGGGCAAAAGTTGTTGCTGGCACTGCTGTTAACTGATCAACATCCACAGTGGACACAGAGCCAGTTACATCTCGTTTAGATTGCGAACCATAACCTGTTACTACAACCTCATCCAATTTACTGGCATCCTCTTCTAAGGTCGCATCTATATTGGATTGTCCATTTACAGCTATCTCAATAGTTTTAAAGCCAATGTAACTAAACACTAAGATTGCATTATTTTCTACATTATTAATGACGTAGTTACCGTCAAAATCTGTTTGTGTGCCATTGGTAGTACCTTTTACCAATACATTTGCCCCTGGCAATGGCCCCATTTCATCAGTAACATTCCCTGTTACTGTCTGTGCCTTTGCCAATCCAAAACATAAAAATGCTCCTACAAGCAAAAAGCTCTTTAGTAGTGTAATCTTCATAAATAATTAAAGTTTTTAGTTAGTAATGATTAATCATGAATTTTGAGGATAAATATCAAATTGGAATGATTCCAATTAATTTTTTATTTATACCTCAAAAAAACATTGTTAATATTTTCATAATGACAATTTATCCTAACACAAGTACAATAATTGGAATTCAAAGAAAAACACCTCTAAAATTCATGAATTTAGAGGTTAATCCGTTTTACGAAGCCTATTCAAGGGAGATATAACCTAATTCTATAAAAAAATAAGTAGGGCATTTCATGCCATAATTCAGTAATTTTTTATTAGATTTTAATAGGCCCCAAAAATGAAAAACTTATATTTATTTGTAGTAATAGGATTGGTAATTGGGTGTGTTGGCACTAAAAATAAAACGGCAACAAACCCTATTTTTAAAGGATGGTATGCAGACCCAGGAGGTATTGTATTTGATGATGAATACTGGATATATCCAACCTATTCCAATGCGTATGAAAAACAAACATTGTTTAATTCGGTCTGTAGGAGGCTGAGCCAATAGCACTTACAAAGTCGCTTATGTCATTTCTGATACAGGCTCTGTACCTTACAAACGTAATGGTACAATTTTAGAGATAGACAAGGATATTGTAGCAGGCGCAGGACATAATTCTGTCGTGAATGTTCCTGCAGCGGATACCTGGCATATGGTCTATCATAGACGGCCAATTCTCAATAATGGTCGAGACCATCGAGTAACTTGCATTGACAAATTGGAATTTAACGAAGATGAAATCATCAAAGAAGTAAAAATGACATTTGATGGTGTTTTAATGAATAAAATTGGTGCTAACCCTTCTACAGATTAGCACCAATTTTATTAACAGGAAATATTTGATAATTTATTCCTTATTCAAATTTTTAATTAAGTCAACCTCATCTTGTCGATAAGGCGTACCATCTTTTCTAAAAATATCATGAAACCATTCAATCGGCTCGTCCCCATTTTCTATAGGTGTATTCCATTGGTAAATTGTATTGCTTTTCCCTTTTACCAATCCCCAATTTATAGCACCAACGTTCTGTTCATTTAACAAAGGCATAATGTTAGAAAAACGACTATTGCGAGTTCTAGCCATATATTCAGTGCATATCAAGGGTCGTCCATGGCTTTTTAAAAGTTCAATTATCAATTTATGGTGTTTTGGTCCCTCATAATCATGATACGTAATGATGTCAGAATTCAAAGCCTGAAAAATATTTAAATCTGAAAGGTCCCATTTCCATAAGCCGGCTGAGATAGGCTGGGTTGGGTTTACTTCTCTTGCCCATTGAAACACCTTTTTTAACAAAGGCAATGTTTTGTTACCCTTACCTTCGTTTCCTGGTTCATTATACAAATCCCATAAAAGCACCCGGTCATCAGCTGCAAAAGTGGTAAGCACATCCTTTACATATTTCTCCAATTCTGAAAAATTGGCTTCATTGGAAGAAGCAGGATCACCAGGGTCTTGAATCCAACCAGAATTATGAGTCCCTGGCTTTGGCTTAGGTTGTTTTCCTATTTTTGGAGTTTTGCTCCACACATCATCAAAAAATACAAACATTGTTTTAATGCCATGTTTACTGGAAATATCTAGATATTGATCCATTCTTTTCTTAAAACCTTTTGGGTCTTGTTTATAAGCCAAACTATGCAAATAAACGCGCATTACATTCATATCAATACCTTCTGCATATCCCAGCTCCCTATCAATAGTTTCTAGATCAAAGGTATCTTCCTGCCACATTTCCAATTGGTTGATGGCACTACTTGGAACAAAATTTGCACCATTTAACCAAGCATATTCGTTATACCAACTCTCGGCTTTTTCGACTGACCATTTCCCAGTATCGTCCGACTGTGATACGGCGATATAATTTATTAATAATATAAAGGATGTTGTTAACACTTTTAGTTTCATTGGTCTGGATTTTTAGGCATTAGCATATAATATTGACACTTAATAACAGGTAACAATACATTTTACAAACACTGATTATATTTTTTTTGAAGCCCAAAAAGGTATAATAGAAGGGTTTTCCTATCTAAAATACAATTTGATATCATACAAAATGGAACAACACAATAAATTAAGAATCAAATTCAAGAATTCTATTTATCACACCACTTATTACATATAGGATCAATGAAATGAGAAAAAGCATTTCCTTTGATTAGGTACTATAGATTACATTATGAAGTTGTTGATAAACCATTCCATTAAAAATGTTTTGGAGAGAAAACTAAATGAATTATCCTGCTATTTGGATGGGGATATATTTACCTATTATGGTCAAATCCATGATGGTAATGAAAAAGTAATTCTAAAACTAATGGAAGATTTGGTGGCTGCCCCAAATAAAAAAGAAAGAATCTTCATCGTTTTAACTACCCCAGGTGGAAGCACCATTGCTGTTGAAAGGTATGTGAACATCATTCGATATCATTATAAAGAAGTGAATTTTATTGTACCAGATTATGCATATTCAGCGGGTACAGTATTTTGTATGAGCGGCGATAATATACACATGGACTATTATTCTGTACTAGGTCCCATAGATCCACAAGTTCAAAATAAAGAAGGAAATTGGGTGGCTGCATTGGATTACTTGGACAAGGTCAATGAGTTTATAGAAAAAGCACAAGAGGAAACCCTTACCCAGGCCGAATTTATCATCTTAAAAGATTTTGATTTGGCCGAATTAAAAGGGTACGAACAAGCCAAAGAATTGACGGTTACTTTATTAAAAAAATGGTTGGTCAAGTATAAATTTAAGCATTGGAATACCCATCAAACCAATAAAAAATTATTGGGAAAAGAAGTTACGGACAACGAAAAAGAAATTAGGGCTTCAGAAATAGCGACTCTATTGAGTGACAACAATTTGTGGAAGTCACATGGAAGACCCATAAACATTGAAATATTAGAAAAAGACCTGAGACTAAAAATTAAGGATTACAGCAATAACAAAGAATTAAGAATACTTATTAGGGAATATTATGATCTACTTTCTAATTATGTGAGTCAAATGGAGTCTCCCATATTTGTTCAAACAAAATGCTACATATAATGGATTCAATTGCAAATCAGGTGAAGAAAATTATAGCCGATAAAGAGCTTACATACAAAAATAACCAGAAGGTCAAAAAATTAATAGAAACAGCAAAATTATATGACTCCCTTGTGGCTTCAGGTATTACGGTAAAGAGAGGGAATACTTTATTATCCAGGACAAAAGTACACATCTGTTCTGTGAAACAATATTTTACAGCATTCTAAACATCTATATTTTAATTCCTTTCTACTTAATACATTTCAACATGAAAGACGTTGGCTAGTAGTTTTCTTTGTGTCCAATACTAATGTCATACCCTTGATTTCAAGCGTTCTTATAAAACATTAAAAAATATTATTTATGATGAAAATATCAAAAACAACAACAGCCATGGTCATTTTATTTTCATTGGCCGTACTAGGACCAATTTGCTCACAAGAACTATCTGTCTCAAAAAGCGCCAATGTCAAGAACTTTCCGGAATATGTAATCATTACTTCACGGAACACAAAATTATTGGGGGGAATTGGAATAACAATTGACTCAAAAAATTCCAAGTACCAGGACCAATTGGAAAATTTGGACGAATTATTATCAAGCAAGCATGGTTTAAGAATTAGGAACCAGACCGATTTGTTAAACGCAATGTCTGATTTGGGTTTTGATTATATCAATGTATACAATGCCAGTGCAATTATGCCTCCAAGCGACAGTGACGCAGTGGATGATCTATTAAATATTGTTGAATAAGTAAATCATTTCATTAGAAATGAAATAAGAAGTTTAATTAAAACAGAAGGAAAAGGTTTATAATGTCATCACAATCTAAAGTTTAGGAAGACCTCATGAGATCCCTTAGATACCTTTCTTAGTTCCCCCATCAATGAAATGCCATATGCATATCCTACCCTAAAGCTGTCCGTACTTCTAAAGACAAACAATCCTGAAATACTTTCCTTATATCTATAGGATGCGCCAAAGTCAAGATGCTCTCCAAAACCAAACAAAGCACTAATGTCTGCAAAAAAAGGAGATACTGTCATATACTGCAGTAGCAACGTTGGCTTAAAGGTGATTCCTCCCCCCAAGTCCATCATTGCACCTCCAGATAGATAAAAGGGAATCCTATCAGGACTAAGTTTTGCCGTCTTATTTCTTTCAAACAACCTTTCATAACTAAGGATTCTTGGTATAGAAAAGGCAACATAGAAATTACTCGGATCTTCAAATTGGAACCCTATACCAAAGTTGGGATTTAACCCAGTATTAATATTTTGTAATAAAGGATCTTCTACAATTCCAAACGTAGTCAACCCCTCCGTATTTGCTGAATAAGAGCTGAAGCCCGTCTTAAGCCCAAAATATAAATTTTGACCATTTCTGTTCAGCACCAATTTATACGAAAAATCGAAAGAAACTGTGGTTTGCTTTTCTATAAAAGTTTTTCCATTTGAAACCGAAACACCAAAACCAACATTACTAAACAATGGCGTATCAAATACAAAAATTTGTAGCTCAGGTGCTCCTTTGACATTAGCATTCTGACTCCTGACATTAGCTCCAAAATTAGTGTGACCAGTGCTTCCCGCGAATGCAGGATTCGCTACATTTAAAAAATACCTGTAAAATACAGGATTGACATCTTCTTGTGCAGACAGTATGGATAGGCTAGCAGTTGTTACTATAAGGGTAATAATTATTCTTTTCATTCTAAAAAATTCCAATAAATTTATTTTTGACTTAAAGCGTTAGCACATATGGTAACGAGCCGCAAAGATTGGTAACATAACATGATAAGTTTAGGGTAAATTAATATGCGTTACACATTTCGTAATATGTTATTATATTACGGTAAAATGGTCATTATTTTTCGCAACGAAAACGCTTTACTATTTAAACATCTCTGGATAATGCACATATGTTGCAAAGGCTTTTTTAAACTGAATGCCTTATTTTAGTGGGATGATAATTCCTTACATAAAAAACGAATTACAAAAATGAATTTATCAAAAAAATTAGGCTACCAAGACAGTACCAAACTACTCATAATTCATGCAGATGATGCCGGTTTAGCTCATTCAGAAAACAGCGCAACCATCCAAGCCCTTGAAAAAGGAAGTGTTAACTCCTATAGCATCATGGTTCCCTGTCCAGGATTTTATGAAATTGCAAACTTTGCAAAAAACAATCCCCAGTTTGATAATGGCATACACCTAACCTTGACTTGTGAATGGGAGCACTATAAATTTGGACCCGTACTTCCCATGACCGAAGTTCCAAGCTTGGTTGATGAGCATGGCCATTTCTATAAAAACAGAGAATTACTTAAAACCAATGCTGTTGCTGAAGAAGTTAAAAAGGAACTAGAGGCCCAAATAGAAAAAGCATTACACTTTGGGCTTCACCCTACTCATATTGACGCTCATATGTACAGTGTAGGATCAAAACCTGAGTTTCTACAAATTTATAAGGATTTAGGAGCGAAATACAGCCTGCCGGTTTTTCTAAACAAACAATTAATAGAAATGGTGGGCTTAGATGTTGCATCCAATATTAACGAAAATGATGTGTTGATTGACAACCTTCATATAGGGACATTTACGGATTTTGAAAAAGGGAAATTGAAAAGTTATTACGATAGCGTTTTAGATAATCTTAGTTCTGGTGTCCATATATTACTTATCCATGTTGCCTTTGATGATAATGAAATGAGAGACATTACCATCAACCATCCTAATTTTGGTGCAGAATGGAGGCAAATAGATTTTGACTACTTTACAAGCAACGCATGTGCAACCAAACTAAGGGAGCACGATATTGAATTAATTACATGGCGAGACATTGCAAATTGCATATAGACCAACCCATTAGGTAGTGAAAAACTACTTGCTCTTTTGTGGCACTTCCAAAACGGCTTGTACAGCAAGTTTTGGTTTTTTATCCCTATCGTATAACAAGGGATAGTTTGTTCTGTTCTCAATGGGATATCCATTTTTCCAAGACATACCATCGTGTAACCCCCATAGTGTAACTCGGTCTATCTTATCCTTTTTCTGATAAAAAATATTGAAAAGTTCCGCATAACGGTCGGCAAGTTCTTGTTGTTGTTCTGCAGGAAGCCCATCTGCATAAGGATCCAAAAATTCTCTAAATTCTTCTAACTGATATTGCGGATGCAGCATTCCAGTACCAATGATTTGTCCTTCTTTGGTCAAGGGTAAAACATCCACATCTAATTCCGTAATCATCACCTTAACACCCAAGGAAGCAAAAGAATCTATAGCAGCCTCAATATATTCGTTTTTAGGATAATTAAGTCCCCAATGCCCTTGAATACCAACACCATCTATACGAATCCCTTCTTTTTGCAACAGTCTAACAAGGCGCATGATACCATCCCTTTTTGCTGGCCGCCATGCATTAAAATCATTATAATACAATTCGGTATCGGGAGCATACTCACTGGCATATTTAAAGGCCAATTTTACCAATTCATCACCACTTCCAATACCATTTACCCATGTTGTGGGTCTATAAGAACCATCATTATCAATGACCTCGTTTACCACATCCCAAGCATGTACTTTACCTGCATATCTACCCGCAATTGTTTCTATATGAGCCCGCAAACGCTCTTTCTGAGCCTCTTGTGTCTTAGGGTTACCATCTTCATCTTGAAAAAACCAAGCAGGAGTTTGGTTGTGCCATACCAATGTATGCCCCATAATGAACATATTGTTCTTTGCTCCAAAAGCCACATAATCATCAGCAGGTCCATAGTTGAAAACCCCTGGTTCTGGATTTATGGGCCCCGCTTTCATTGCATTTTCTATTGTTATCGTATTAAATTGCTCCAAAATTACATCCTGTGAAGCTTGATCCGCTCCAGATACTATAGCCCCATTAAGTGCACTTCCTATAAGAAAAGCCCCTTCGTAAGCTTCTTTCAAAGTAGTTGCTGTTGCTACCTCTGTTTCCTGCTTGGTTTCCGTTTGTCCACAACTTCCAAGTAGTACTAGGCAACTTAAAAAGAGAATGTAATTTTTCATTGGTTTTATAGCTTATGTTCGACACAAATTAGTCATTTTTTCAGCCATATTGGTTTTGAGTATCAATAAATCACAGTTTGAGATGTATTAGTTGATTATAAGTCAATTTGAGTAAAACATGAATTTACCTGTTCCGTATTTCTTTTACAACTGATTCGTTTTAAGAACACTACACCATTTTCAAAATGTTCCTTTTAAATAGCCGTACAGAAAGAAGAGTCATGCCCAGTCCTATGCCCAATAACACTCCCATTTTTGGTAGGATATCTGTCAAGGGCAAGTTGCGCCAAAAGATGTCAAAAAATCCTTGAATACCCCAGTAGTTTACTGAAATAACAGCAATTTTTTGCATGATTGCTGGCATAATAAAAAGAGGTACCATACTACCACCAATTGCCGACATCAGCATAATAATAATAGTGCTATAGCCATTTAATTGTTGTCGAGATTTAGCAATGGACACCAAAAATATCCCAAAGCTTGATACCGCAAATGCCGTTGCCAATATCATTAAAATCAAAGACGGAATATCATTAAAAATAGGCAGGTCAAAAGCCAACCAGGCAAATACAAACATCACCACCAATTGTAAAATGGCCAATACTAAAGAGGCTCCCATTTTGCCGAACAAAATATCGGTTGGTTTTAAGGGCGAATACAACAATCTTTTTAAGGTTCCTGCATCTTTCTCATCCAAGAGTCCACCACCAATTCCTGCAATACTAAATAGCAGCATCATAATTGCTGTTCCTGCAACGGCCTGTATCAACCCTAAATTTCCCTGTTTTTTATCTTCTTTCAATATGGAAGTCATTTTTAGAGCCATGTCATTGCTCATCATAGCATTCATTCCAGTATCTCCAGAGTCCATATCACTGAACACTTTTTCTTTTATTCCCGATGGCACTCCTGAAAAATTAGTTTCAAAATAAGTGTTCATTTTTGCTTTTACTGCCTTCTCCCCAATGCTACTCATTAAATTTTGCATTAAAACCGATTGTAACATACCCATTTCAATTTCCCTGGCACTATCGTACTTTAATTCTAGTGGAAGTTTACCTCCATTTGCAATGCTGTCATGAAATCCCTTTTCAAAAATCAGTACCCCTACATAATCCCCTTTTCTTACCAAATCTGTTGCTTCAATGATGTCTTTATGAATTAATTTTATAGTGCTCAAAGTGTCTAAACTTGCCAATACACTTTTAGAATCCAGAGAATTATCAATATCACTCACCAATAAAGTTATAGGTTTAGCTTCTCTATTATTTCCTCCCGTTCCCCCAAAGGCAAAGGCAAACAATGCAATCAATAATATGGGCATCAGGAAGGTTAGCAACACCGCTTTTTTATCTGAAAAGAATAATTTAAGATCTTTTTTAAGAATGGTCTGTATCATGGGCTCTAGTTGATGGTTCTATTTTTAAACGTTAGTTTTCACCACATTTGTGGAGGTTTATAGGAGCTTAGTCCCTCAATTGTTTTCCCGTTAGGTTGAGAAAAATAGCTTCTAAATTTACTTTCTTAAGCTCCAAATCTTTAATCTTTAAATTGTTGTTATTACAAATTGATATGATGTTAGACAAGTCCTTGTTCACATCACAAGCTATGGTGATTTTCTGAGTATCATGGAGCATTTCCAATGACAACTCCTCTTTCAATTTTTTAAGTTGGTTTTCAGAAACTTCTTCAAAGGTAATTTCAACCTTCTCTTCCACATCACTCTGTTTTTGCAATTGTGCCTGTGTGCCTTGGGCTATTATTTGTCCAGCATCAATTATGGCAATCCGGTTACACAAACGCTCCACTTCTTCCATATAATGCGTGGTATACACAATGGTCATTCCTTCTGCGTTTAGGGCCTCTACAATTTCAAAAATTCTATTCCTACTTTGTGGATCTACACCTACAGTTGGTTCATCCATAAATAAGATTTTAGGGTTATGCAGCAATGCAGAAGCAATATTTATGCGGCGTTTCATTCCACCAGAATATGTTTTGATTAAGTCATTTTTTCTATCAGCCAACCCAATCAATTCTAAAATACTTGCAATCCTTTCTTTTAATTCTTTGGATGGGATTTTATACAAGCTTCCCCAAAAAAGTAAATTCTCATAGGCAGTGAAATCATCGTACAAGGATATCTCTTGCGGTACAACTCCTATAAGTTGTTTACATGCATTTGGATTTTCATTTAAATCATTCCCATCAATAAAAATAGCCCCTTCATCACTTTTAAGAATGGTGCTCATCATATTGATAGTAGTAGATTTTCCAGCCCCATTTGGGCCCAAAAGACCAAATATCTCCCCTTTTTTTATGGAAAAACTAATGTCCTTTACGGCTTGTATCTTTTCAAAAGATTTGGATAAATGGCTTACTTGTATCATGTTGATTGGTTTGTACACCTCAAAAATCCGTAAAAACCATATCATTTAAAATTCTAGCCTACTGAACTGTAAGTTTCTTAGTCTGAACTGTAGGAGCATCTCGTTGAAATCTTATCCGTATCTTAGAGTCCAAAATTTTAAACATGGCAAAAAGAAAAATAAAGGAGTTATCCACGGAAGAATTAAAAGCCAAAGAGAAAACGCTTAAAATAGTGTTGCTCTGTTTGTTAGCCATTATTTTTGCTTATGCAGCTACCATGGGATACTTAGTGTCCAATGGAGCATTTGAAACCAATATTGTCACTATCATAATCCCAATGGCCTTTATCATCGTCTCGTTTGCAACGAGTACCTATAGAAATAAAATTTTTAACGAGCTTAGAAGTAGAAGCAATGGTTAATTCCTAACGTTACTCTTAGTCGTTTTTTCTCACCAACCTTTAAATTCGAAATCAAAAAATGAAACAATTATCCATTCTGTTTTTCAGTCTTTTTACGCTAATTACTTTTGCGCAGACAACCTCTACAAGCTTTTCCCCACCACTTTCAGATGCTACTGCAGGTAGCGTTGGAATGTCTCAGGAGCGATTGGACAAAGTTGACCAAATGTTGGCCGCATCAGTCAAGGATGGAGACGTTCCCGGTATTGTTGCCTTAATTGCCCGAAATGGTAAAATTGTATACCACAAGGCTTTCGGTATGGCCGACAATGAATCCGGACGGGTTCTAAAACGCGATGATATCTTTAGAATAGCATCCCAAACAAAAGCCATCACGGCAACAGCTGTTATGATGTTGTGGGAA
This sequence comes from Flavobacteriaceae bacterium, assembly GCA_002746415.1. Taxonomy (GTDB): domain Bacteria; phylum Bacteroidota; class Bacteroidia; order Flavobacteriales; family Flavobacteriaceae; genus Saonia. The sequence goes on from NVXD01000003.1 coordinate 149,919, forward strand.
GAAGGTAAATTTAGATTGGATGACCCCATATCCAACTATATTCCAGAATTTAAAGATGCTGGGGTTTTAGATACGTATTCCGAAGCCGATGGCACCTATACCACAAAACCTGCTACAACTCCCATTACCATTCGCCACCTTTTAACACATACCTCAGGAATAGGCTATGGCGTTATTGATGGTGATCAACGTTTTAAAAAAATATATGCCGAAGCCGGAGTTACAGATCTTTTTACAACGCAAAATATTAGTATTGCCGAAAGTGTAAAAAAACTAGCAAAACTACCTTTACATCATAATCCTGGAGATAAATTTACCTATAGTGAGGGATTGGATGTACTTGGTTATTTTATTGAAGTTGTATCCGGAATGCCCTTTGATGAATTCTTAAGAACTCGGATTTTTGACCCGCTTGGTATGGATGATACCTGGTTTTATTTACCCAAAGAAAAACACTCTCGCTTAGTTTCTATTCAACATCCTGTAGATGGGAAATGGAAGAAATTCCCCGTTACTTTCTATGATCCAGATTACCCCATTAAAGGTAAAAAACAATTTTTCTCTGGAGGTGCTGGTTTAAGTAGTACCGTAAAAGACTATGCTACTTTTTTACAAATGTATTTGAACAATGGCGAATTAAATGGCGTTAGAATTTTGAGCAGAAAAACAATAGAAGCTATCATGGGACTACAATTTGATGATGTATGGGACAGTGCTGGTTCTCATTATGGTCTAGCCTTTAGAGTCGTAAACCAAACTGGGCAGAATGAAGGCGGTCAAGGTAGTGTAGGGACTTTTAGTTGGGGAGGTTACTTTAACACGCAATATTTTGCTGATCCAGAGGAAAACATGATTGGTATTATCTTTAAACAAACACAAAGATCATCTGATGACACCAGGTGGAAATTTAGTCAACTTGTTTGGCAATCTATTGATGATTAAGGTATAGTAATGAACAATAAATTTGTAGAAGATATCGATTATAAAGGTGAAAATTACAGCACAACCCGACTTAAAAAAGGGGAATATGAGCATTGCACGTTTATCAATTGTAATTTCTCCAATGCTAATTTAACGAACTCAAGCTTTATGGAGTGTGAGTTTATTGATTGCAACCTTAGTAATGCCAATGTTACGGCAACCTCATTTAAGGAAGTGTTCTTTAAAGATTGTAAGCTTTTGGGCGTGCATTTTGACCAATGCAATGACTTTTTACTGGCCTTTAATTTTGAAGATTGCACCCTAAGCCTGTCCTCATTTTACCAATTAAAACTTAAAAAGACACGCTTTAAAAACTGTAATTTAGAAGAAGTAGATTTTGTTGAAGTAGATGTAACTGAAGCTATTTTTGACAACTGCAACCTCAACAGGGCCATTTTTGAAAACACAATCTTGGTAAAAGCAGATTTAAGAACTTCTTATAATTTTTCTATAGACCCAGAAAACAATCGCATTAAAAAAGCAAAATTCTCAAAAGAAGGTATTTCTGGTTTGTTGGAGAAATATGACATTGTGATTCGTTGAAAGCACAATTTCCAAAAACATACAAAACCTATTTGTAATGCAGTTTCGTACTAAAAGTGAAAATTATAGTATATTTAGAATATTCTTCAAAATTAAATCATCTCAATTCTATATTAAATATAACCAAACCATTCACCATACGAAATCATGAAAACAAATAGATTAGAAGCGTTTAGCGATGGTGTCCTTGCCATTATTATTACCATAATGGTATTGGAATTAAAAGTCCCCGAAGAAACAGATTTTCATTCCCTTGTTCCAAAACTACCCGTTTTTTTAAGTTATCTCATTAGCTTTATTTATATAGGAATCTACTGGAACAACCACCATCATTTATTTCAAATCACTGAAAAAGTAAATGGTAAAATCCTTTGGGCAAATCTACATTTACTCTTTTGGCTGTCTCTTATTCCCTTTACAACTTCTTGGATAGGAGAAAACCATCAAGCAGCTGCACCTGTTACCCTTTATGGTATTGTTTTATTGATGAGTGGCATTGCATATTTTATATTACAAAGAGCAATTCTAAAAAGTCATGGCAAAAATTTTGCCTTACATCAGGTCATTGGTAAAGATTTAAAAGGCAAACTTTCTGTTTTAATTTATCTAGTAGGGATAGGGATATCTTTTTATAGTTCTTGGGCAGCAATTGCCTGCTATATTTTGGTAGCCATAATTTGGTTTATTCCTGACAGCAGAATTGAAAAAAACGCCTAATTCATAAAAACACTGACAAAAATGAAAACAGTTTTTCATAAAGCTGATAGTAGAGGGCATGCAAATCATGGATGGCTAAATTCATACCATACCTTTAGTTTTGCCAATTACCACAATCCAGAGCGAATGAATTTTGGAGTATTACGCGTTTTAAATGATGATACCGTTGCTCCAAAAATGGGCTTTGGCACACATCAACATAAAAACATGGAAATTGTTTCCATTCCTTTAGAAGGAGATTTGGAGCATAAGGATAGTATGGATAATGTCTCCATAATCAAGGAAGGGGATATTCAGGTAATGAGTGCCGGCACAGGAATATTTCATAGTGAAAAAAACAAAAATGCTGATACTTCTGTAAAATTCTTGCAAATTTGGATTATCCCCAACAAAGAGAATATTACCCCTAGGTATGACCAAATCAAAATAGGTACTTCTGTTAATGATTTTAAACAAATCCTATCTCCTAATGCAGATGATGAGGGCATTTGGATACAGCAAAATGCCTGGTTTTCGCTTGGAGATTTCAATAAAGAGGTCCAAACCACTTACACCTTAAATGATAAAAATAACGGCCTCTATATTTTTATTCTTGAGGGAGAAGCAACTATTAATGATCAAAAATTAGAAAAAAGAGATGGTTTAGGACTATGGGATATAGAAAATGTTGAAATTAGTACATATCCCAATTCTAAAGTATTAATAATGGAAGTTCCTATGACCATTTAAGCAACCGCCTTTTTAACTTTTACATACACCATTGGCTCTTACAAATGAAAAAAATAATTACCCTATTAAGTATATCTGTTTTTATTACTTCAGTTTGCGCCCAAACAAATACTTTAACATCAAAGAAACTTACCCAAGAACTCGAACAAATTCATGCACAAGGATTTATCAATGGATTTTCAGTTGTCATAGTAAATAAAGACAGTGTCCTATATACTAAGGGATTTGGTTTTTCTGATATTAAAGCTCATAAGCAATACACCGAAAACACCATTCAGAACATTGGTTCTATTTCTAAAACATTTATTGGTATTGCTTTGCTTAAAGCTCAAGAACTTGGCGCATTACAGCTTGACGACCCTATAAATAAACACTTACCGTTCAAAATCATAAACCCATATTTTCCGAACGAACAAATAACCATAAGGCAATTATCAACTCATACTTCTAGCATTAAAGACCCAGTCAGGTATTATAAAAACGGTTATGTTCTTAAGGAAAAGGACAATCCGGGCGTAAAAGTAAATGCTAACTTTCGTTCTCCAGATGAAAAGCTAACTATGGAAATTTTCTTTAAAAACATCCTCACCACAAATGGCATATGGCATAAGAAGAAGAATTTTTTAAAAGAAAAACCGGGGACCCGTTTTGAATATTCAAATATTGCAGCGGCACTGGCTGCTTATATTCTTGAACAAGCCACTAAAGAATCTTTTCCAGAATTTACCAGAAAGCACATTTTTAAACCTTTGGGAATGCAAAATACAGGATGGTCTTTTAAAGATATAGATTTCTCAATGCATTCAAAACTCTATGACTCCCCAAAAACCGAATTGGCTTTTTACTCCCTTATCACCTACCCAGATGGTGGCTTACTTACTTCTTCTAAAGATATGGGAAACTATCTTTCAGAATTAGTTAAAGGATATACTGGAAATGGCACCATTTTAAAGCAAAATAGTTTCAAGGAGTTGTTTAAAAAACAGCTATCAGCCAAAAACTATAAAGAAAGAAGTGAGAATAGGTATGGGGATGAGTATAATTCTGGAGTCTTTATGGGATTTTCAGCCAAAGGCTATATCGGTCATACCGGAAGTGATCCTGGTGTAGTAACTTTTATGTTTTTTAATGCTGAAACAAAGATTGGAAGGCTTCTAATATTGAATACTGAACTAAAAAAAGAAGGTATACAAGAATTCATAGCCATTTGGAACAAATTAGAGGAATATGAGAATAATCTACATTAGTTGTTGCTATAAAACCCAAATAAGAGCAAACGTACCAAGTGGATAATTTACTAACTTGTCTTTTAAAAGATTTGGACACACCCAAAGAGGTATCTTTAAACAATAAAAAACTTGTTTAACAATGGAAAAAAATTGTTTAGAATGTAATGAGAAAATTATTGGTCGCGTGGACAAAAAATTCTGCTCCGATCATTGTCGCAATGCTCATAACAATAAACTAAACAAGGACAATACCAACCTTATCCGAAACATCAACAATCGCTTAAGAAAAAATTATAGAATATTGAATAGTTTCCCTTTAAAGGATGGCAAAACCAAAACCACCAGAATTAAACTATTAGACAAAGGGTTTAGTTTTGATTATTTTACAAGCATTTACACTACCCAAAAAGGCACTGTGTATTACTTTGTGTATGATTTGGGTTATTTGCCTTTGGACAATGATTATTATATGATTGTTAAGCGAGAATAATATTCCCTCTCTGGAACAAGCGTGTAATGGATTATTTCCAATTTTGCCCACTAAGTTTTAACGCTGCAACAACAATATCTTTTCTGCTTATTTGACCCACTAAAATATCCTTTTCCAAAACAGGTAATCTACGCCTGCCATTTCTATGAAAAACGTCTGCTGCTTCAAATATACTCATGTCGTGAGGAATGGTTTCCACATTTTTTGTCATGTAGGTTTCCACATTCTTATCTAAAATAGGCATATTAAAATAACGGCTTTCAGAAATTTGCTTCATACAATCTGCTTCAGATATGATACCCACTAAAAAACCATTGTCATCCATCACAGGTCCACCAGATATATGGTGTTTGGCAAATGCTTCCATTACTAGCAAAATAGACTGTTTGGGGCTAAATGTTATTAGTTTTTTGGTCATATAATCAGCCACCAATATTGGTGCATCGTATTCTTTTTTTGAAACTTCTTTTGTCCTAGCGCCTTGAAAACTCTTAATTCCCATACCGTTAAAATTTTAGGTTGATTACTAAAAATGACCATTTTTAATGACTTACACAAATATATTAGTTGAAACCTCCTGCTTTTTTAAAATTTCATACTTTTATGGAATAACCTTAACCCCATGAAAAAATCCGCATCATTCATTACTTTACTCCTCATTATTTTAGCTATTTATTGGAGTTTTAAATCGGCCATGCCCAGTTACGATAATGATATAAATGCTGCTAAAACAGCATTCTCAACAGATAGAGCATTGCAACATGTTGCGCACATATCCAAAAAACCCCATGCAGTAGGTTTTCCTGCTCACAAAGAAGTTAGGGACTATATTGTTTCTGAATTAAAAAAAATGGGTCTGGAAACTTCTTTACAAGAAGGATACACCGGTGGGGATTGGGCTAATTTAACCAAGGCCATCAATATTTTGGCAAGAATCAAAGGATCTGAAGAAGGAAAAGCACTGCTCTTGCTTAGTCATTATGATAGTAGCTCACATTCTTCCTTGGGAGCCAGTGATGCTGGTAGCGGTATTGCTACAATTTTAGAGGGCGTTAGGGCCTTTCTGGCTGAAAATTCAACTCCAAAAAATGATATTATCATTCTATTTACAGATGCAGAAGAACTGGGATTAAACGGTGCTGATCTTTTTATAAACAAACATCCTTGGGCCAAAGAAGTAGGTTTAGCTCTAAATTTCGAAGCCAGAGGTAGCGGTGGGCCAAGTTATATGCTCATAGAAACGAACAAAGGAAACGGCAAGCTTATTGAAGAGTTTACAGCTGCAAACCCAAAGTACCCCGTTGCAAATTCATTAGTGTACAGCATCTATAAAATGCTCCCAAATGACACAGACCTTACTGTTTTTAGGGAGGATGGAGATATAGAAGGTTTTAATTTTGCATTTATTGATGACCATTACGATTACCATACCGCACATGACTCCTATGAACGATTGGACAAAAAAACACTGGCGCACCAAGGAAGTTACCTTATGCCCTTATTGAATCACTTTAGCAATACTGATTTAACAAATTTAAAAAGCGATTCAGATTACATTTATTTCAATGTTCCCTTTTTTGGATTGGTTTCTTATCCTTTTAAGTGGATATGGCCCATGTTTGCTATTGGAGTTATTCTTTTTATTATTCTTTTTGTGTATGGTTTAAAAAAAGGCGTACTGGATGTAAGGGAAATGCTCAGAGGGTTCTTGCCATTATTGCTATCCCTTATTATTAATGGATTGATAGGTTTCTACAGTTGGTCGTTCCTAAAATGGTGCTATCCACAATACCAAGATATGCTGCATGGATTTACATATAATGGGCATTCCTATATCGCTGCATTTGTAGTACTATCAATAAGTATTTCCTTTTGGGTTTACCATAAATTCAAAAAAATAAGTACCAACAACATCCTTGTAGCACCAATTTTTTTATGGCTAGTAATTTGTGGTCTTGTTGCCACATATTTAAAAGGAGCCAGCTTCTTTATTGTTCCCACAATGGCATTATTAGCCTCATTTTTGGTGCTAATCAATCAAAAAAAATCTAATCCCTATTTGCTCGTCTTTTTAGGATTACCTGCTTTATGGATATGCGCCCCTTTTATTAAAATGTTCCCAGTAGGCCTCGGATTAAAAATGATGGTGGCCACTACAGCTCTTACTACACTTACGTTCTTCTTTCTATTGCCCATTTTTGGTTATTACAAAAAGAAAAGTAGGCTAGCTATTGTAAGTTTCCTCCTCTTTCTTGGCTTCATGATATCAGCACATTTTAATGCAGGTTTTTCTGAGGAAAATGCAAAACCAACTAGCTTACTATATGTTTTGGATGCAGATACCAATTCAGCCAAATGGGCCACCTATGAAAGACATCTTTCCGATTGGACTAAACAGTATTTAGGAAAAGACAAAACAGTATCGAAAAATTTATCCGATAAAACTTTAAGCAGTAAATACAGTACCGGATTTACTTACGTTTCTAAAGCTCCAATAAAAGAAATACATCCTCCAACCGTAGAAAAAACATGGGATACCATCATAGGGAACAATCGCATATTGGAAATCTGTATCACCTCTAATAGAGCCGTAAACCGCTTGGAATTGTTTACAAATGATTCCATAGAAAAAGCAAGTATAAACAACATTTCTTTGTCCAATGATTTCTTAGCAAATAGAAGAAGCGGCAAATTGGTCACTCACTATATCACGGACAACGCCCCCACAGAATTAAGACTTACCATCCCCAAAAATGTGGTTTTAGAGCTTACCCTTTACGAAGCTTCCAATGATTTGTTGAGCAATCCATTATTTACTGTTCCAGAAAGGCCTAAAGACAATATTCCCATGCCGTTTGTTTTGAATGATGCTGTTTTAATGACCAAAACAATATCCTTTGAGTAAGTAATATGCAACAATCCAATACTATTGTTTTCAAAATGAAAGTATTAATAATCGCGACTTAAAAATGCATTTGCCGTACATAACCTCATCTGAAAAAATGAGGATGCTACTTAATGAAATATGAAACCCCCTGCAATCAAAAATTGTTAATAAAAATTTCACAACATCCTAGGTAAATTAATCAATTACCACACTTTTTGACATATCTTTCCTACATGATGAATGTAGTTTCTCAAATTAAACCAAATCAAACAGAAAAAAAAGAAGCCCGTAATACTTCTAAATTATCAACTTCCGGCGCAACCTGTTCCTTCTCTGGAAAACCTGCAGATTATTACATTGGTCTTTCTAAAAACACGAAAGGGGAATCTATAAATATTGTTGGTTCAGTTTCTTCAGAAATGGTAGAAATGGCTATAAACAGGCTCATGGGAAAGGGATTTGGCGATATTAAATGGCCCGTTATTCTGAACTTAAAAAAGGAATTAGTGTACCACACATACGATGCTCATAATAAAGGTCTTTCCGCAATTTTTGGGTGGAAAGAGTGCTTGCCAAAAGATTAAAAAGTGACCTAATCAGCTCTTCATCAATATTCAGTATCATATTTAAAGCTTTCCTTAACAGATTACTGAAAATAATTTAATAGTTTTGGCGCACTAAAATCATAAAAATGAAAAGGATATTATTTGTTGTTCTATTTGCCTCTAGTGTTACATTAAGTGCGCAAACCAAAAGTGAATTGGAAAAACATTATGAAGCTTTTTATAAGGAAATGAGAGCTCAGGGTGATGTAAATGGTGTGGTAAGTGCCATGACACACTTAAATATCATTGCTCCATCTGTAGAAAGAAAGGATACTCTTGCTTATATATATGCCAATAACAACCAGCATATGCAAGCTTTAAATACTATTGGCATTGAAAAAAATGATACTGATTCTGACTTAGCGGTACGGGTTAAAGCCATTTCTTTAAAAGCTATGAATCAGCCAAAAAGAGCCATCGAGCAATTTGAAGTTTTGTACAAAAGAAACCCAACACCTTATTTAGCTTATGAACTGGCAGATTTAAAAATTCAGGCTGGAGACAATGAAGGGGCTTCTACTTTAATAGAATATGGCATTCTTAATGCCAAAGAGGACATGAAATATGCTTTCTATGAGAGACAACAACCTTATGAAGTACTTCTTAAAGCTGCATTTGTACATTTAAAAGGATTGGTAATATATAATATAGATAAAAATAACATCGATGGAGCCTTGGCATCTATTGACGAAGCGCTTGTGTTAGACCCTAGTTTTAATTTGGCAAGTTTAAGCAAACAAGCATTGGAGGCTAGAAAAAATGCTCCTGAAGAAGTAAAAGAATAAAGTATTAAGTGCTTTATTGTATCTAGATAGAAGTTCTCTTTGGTCGTAATCTATTTTTCTTCTTCCAATAAGGCCTTTATATCCAAAGGATTATTCAAGGTAATGTTAAACTGGTTTCTCAGTGCATTGTAAGCAAAGACCATTTCATTTACGGACTCTTGAGGTGCAATACCGTATTCCAAATCTCCCTTTGTTTTAAATATAAAGGTTTTAAATACATTTTGCCTGCTCTTGATTTGTGCTATATTAAACTCGTTTGGGTAATCTGAATTTTTAAGCAATTTCTGCTTCTCAATTAAATCTTCTATCACTAAGGACAGGGATTCCTCACTATTCACTTTGTAAAGTGCGCTAAAGCTAGTTTCCAAAGCATTGAACTCTGGCCATGTGCTTAAAATATCTTTTGCCTTGGAATTTGTTGCTTTTGTTATGGCAAGTTCTCCTAAAGTAAAGTCCTCCGCAATAACAGCATCAGTTGCGTCCTTCTTTTTATTGCCACATGAAATAAAAAGAGCCAATACTAGTACTAAGCAACATATTTTTCTCATAAGAACGAATGTACAAATTTTTGAAAAAGCACCTTTATATAGCGGGTTCATTTAACTTCAATTTAAATATAGCCCTCAAGTTTTTATGTATTTACTTTCCATTGGTAAGAGTCATCCTTGAAAAGTTCTTTGCCAAAAATGGGGACATGTATTTTTATCTCGTCAACAATAAAATGTAAGGCCTCAAAAACTTCTTTTCGGTGCACTGAGGAAACAAACACAAACAGACATATTTCACCAGTTTTTATAATTCCCTTACTATGGTAAATGTGCATACAACTCAAATCATACTTTTTAAAGGCTGCTTCTTTTATTTCATGAAATTTAGCATTGGCCATTTCTTCATAGGCAGAGTATTCTATTGCATGTACTGTTTTTCCATCAATAACATCAGCACGTACCTGCCCTAAGAAAATATCGTGTGCTCCAATCTGGGTTTTAGATTGGTGGTTGGATATTGATTTTGCAATATGTTCAGGAGTTATGGCTCCATCTACAAACACATTTTTTATTTCTTTCTTTTTCATAGGAGAAGCTATTTTGACTTTGGCAACCTTGACTATTTTAAGGAACAAGCATTTAAATATAGTAAAAAAGTGACCCCGGCAAGAATCGAACTTGCATCTAAAGTTTAGGAAACTTCTATTCTATCCATTGAACTACGGGGCCAGAAATTTAAAGCCCAACAAATTTACTGCATATCAATTTTATGGACAAACCAATTGTTCGTCTTTTTTTTATCATAGCACTTTAATGGGAATCTTTATCTAATGTGAGTCTTTAGCATTTAGTACTGGGCTTATACGTCCTTACACGCGCGCTTGTGCGTGCGCTAAAAAGTTATCTGAAAGAATTCCACAACATTTCCTAATACAAAACTTACTACAGCCTATTTTAATCCAATCTTGCCCAGTTCAAAAACAGTTGAAAAAGCTATTCAGAAGGCTCCCAAAACACAGGATGCAAAAATAATTATTCCAAAAGTGGGTATGCCATATGTGGTTAAACCAATAAGATTATATACAATATCTAAAACCGTTGTACAAGTAAATAAAGCAAAAGCAAAATTAGAAATTATAATAACTACGAACCAAATTATTCCATTATCTGCTTTACTTCCCCACAGCTAAGCATTGCATTCCCAAAATATGGATTTAGTACTTTTTCCTCTTTACTTAACCAAAAAGCACCATTATTATCATCTGCCATAGGGCAGAATTGACTGTAAACCTTAAAATCTATCCCAAATAATTGAATGGCATTTGTTAAATGTGTGGAAAGGTGCTTAAAATGATTTCTTTGCTCTTTTATCTCAGAGGTACTTGAAATAGAACTAGTAGACGCTTTAATTTCCTTTTCTATAGCCATCCAGTGTTTGTGAGCTTCCATATTCGTTAATAATTTCATATCCACTCCCTCCAAATTTTTGAGTGTTGAATTTGCACTTTCAACCACCGCTTTAGTATTTTCCTTGACCAAAGCATCTTTTAAATTGATGTAATCATCAAATACTTTTTTTAATTGTTTTTGAAAATTCGCAGCTACTATAATTCTTTGATTCATTTTATCATGGCCCGTATTTTCAGTAGTACTTGTTGTTTCCATTCCAAGATGTCCTTCGTGTCCGGTCATTACTTTTCCACCTTCCTTATTCATCATTGATTTTTTACCCTGTAATTGAGCCGCTGCATCTATTGTAAAAGTTCCGTTAGTGACAATTTCATCACCATTCTCTAGGCCCATCAACACCTCATAATTTTCACCTATGATATTCCCTAATTGCACTTCTCGCATTTCAAAAACGGGCTCATCAGGATTGGCTTTAAGATACACAACGGAACGTTCCCCCGTCCATAAGACTGCTGTTGCTGGAATATTTAGCAATTGTTCTTTAGTTGAAGAAATACCTTGAATTTTACCTTCAATAAACATTCCAGGTTTAAATACATTATTTAAGTTATTTAATACAACTCTTAGTTTTAAAGTTCTTGTTCGTGTGTCTAATACAGGGTCAATAAAAGAAACTTTACCCTTGAATCCCTTATTGGGATAAGCTTTGGTTGTGATGGACACTTCTTGTCCTTTTTTGAATAAATCAATTTGATTTTCATAGACATCGAAATTTGCCCAGACCGTGTTTAGTTTTGAGATTTTCAATAGTGGTTGTCCCTGTTTTATATAATCGCCTTGTGCCACTAATTTTTCTGAAACTGTACCTGAAACTGTTGCATATACAGGGAAATTCTCTAAAACTGTACCCGATGTTTCAATATTATTGATTTGATTTTCTGATAGTTTCCAGAGTTTTAACTTATTTCTCACAGCTTTGTAGAGTGCGGGTTGCGACTCTTTTAAGGAGGCTGCTGTAATCAACTCTTGTTGTGCAGCATACAATTCTGGAGAATAAATGGTCGCTAATAATTGACCTTTATGGATTTCTTCTCCTGTAAAACTCACATTCAATCGTTCAATTCTTCCAGAAAAATAACTTACTTGTACTGAATTGGATTCTTCGTTTTCAACAATTTTTCCTGATAATTTTATAGTGTTATTGTTTACTTTTTCATTGCCAACTATGGATGTTTGTACATTGGCCAATGCCATTGCATTTTCGGTTAATTTGAATTGGTCAGCCAATAATCCATCTGCATTATTTTCCGCAGGAATTAATTCCATGCCACAAATAGGGCAACCTCCTGGTTCTGCTTGCATAATCTGTGGGTGCATAGAACACGTCCATTTTTGATTGGTTTCTGCTACTTCATCATGATTATGCTCTATTTCCTTATGTGATGAATTACCAAAAAGCAACCAACCCATAATCAAGCCTATTATTAATATTCCCGAATAAATTATATACTTCTTCATCATTATTAATTTTTTCTTTTTATTAATTTTTTAATTGATGGCGAACTGGTAAACCATAATAAAAATCCACTTAAAACTGTAATCAATCCTAAAAGTGAAAAAGTTCTCAAAACAATAGTATTAAAGTTATCTCTACCTTCATAGTCCATTGTATGGGTCATCCATAAAAAATCAAACCATCGCCAACTTCTGTGCCTCGCGGTTTGAAACTTTCCATCTTTTACAGAGACATAAGCTTTTAAAGCCTCATCATTATCAAATGAAATAACATAGGCAGGCAACAATCTCCCTCTGTATTCATGATGTTTTCCTGTTTCATTAACCCGGTCAACGGATGCTACTTTTAGACCCTCCTTCATATAATTTTTTGCAATATAAAGAGCTTCTTTTTCAGTGATGCCTTTTTTGATTTTTCCATCTAAGGCATTATAAAGTTGTTTTTTATTTATCCAATAATATGGTGAGTTATTAATATCTTTTAACTCAATAGTATGAACTCCTTCCAAAATGTTTATCTGTGATGGGCTTATAAGATTGTTGAATGCTTTAGGTTGATAATCCATATTCCTAAACTGGTCGCCGTGAATATCATCAATATCCGTCCAACTAAAGTACAAACCACTTATCGTCCAAAACAAAAACTGAATGCCCAAAAACAAACCCAAATAACGGTGTGTTTTTCTAATCTTTAGTGCCGTTTTTCTATTTACCATTATCTATATTTTAATATGTCGTAATCTTAATGCGTTTACTATTACTGAAACTGAACTAAAACTCATTGCTAAAGCTGCAATCATTGGCGACAGTAATAATCCAAATATTGGATATAAAACACCTGCTGCAATCGGTACACCCAACACATTATATACAAATGCAAAAAACAGGTTTTGTTTTATATTCTTCACTACAACATGACTTAACTTTTTAGCTTTTACAATACCTTGTAAATCACCTTTAACCAAAGTTATTGCCGCACTTTCAATAGCGACATCAGTTCCTGTACCCATTGCTATTCCAACATCGGATTGTGCTAAAGCAGGTGCGTCATTAATACCATCTCCTGCCATTGCAACAACGCGACCTTGTTGTTGAAGAGTTTTTATTTCATTGAGTTTATCTTCTGGAAGACATTCTGCTTTATAGTGCTTTAGGTTTAACTGATTTGCAACCGATTTTGCAGTATTCTTATTATCTCCCGTTAACATTATAACTTCAATACCATTGTTTTGTAATGCTGTTATGGCATTTTGACTGGTTTTTTTAATAGCATCAAAAATAGTTACATAACCTACTGCTGCTTTATCTACTGATATAAATGATACCGTTTTACCTTGTTCTTGTTCAGCTATAACTTTATTTGCCAAACTTTCAGAAATACCAATAGAGAATTGTTCTAATAGTTTAGCATTTCCCAATGCAACTTTTTTATTTTCAACTGTTCCAATAACTCCTTTTCCAGCTATTGCTTCAAAATCATTTGCCTTAGTAATAGGTGCATTTTTTAATTTGCCATAGTTTACGATTGCTTCTGCTAAAGGATGTTCGCTATATTGATTCAAAGATGCTATGTATTGTACTAAAGTAGTTTCTTCCAATGAATCAGTTGCTATGACTTTTTCAACGGAGGGTTTCCCTTCTGTAATCGTTCCTGTTTTATCTATAATAAGAGTGTCAACCTTATTCATTTTTTCTAATGCTTCTGCATTTTTAATTAGAACACCAGATTGAGCACCTCTACCAACACCTACCATAACCGACATTGGCGTAGCTAAACCTAAGGCACAAGGGCAAGCAATAATTAATACAGCGATTGCATTTACAAAGGCGAATACATAAGCTGGTTCGGGACCAAATACAACCCAAACTATAAATGTTATTACAGAAACAATCAATACAATTGGAACAAAAAATTTGGATATTCTATCCGCTAATTTTTGAATGGGTGCTTTAGAGCGACTTGCATTATTTACCATATGAATAATTTGAGAAAGTAAGGTTTCAGAACCAACTTTTTCAGCTTTCATAATGAATGACTTTGTGCCGTTGATTGTTCCCGAACTCACTTTATCATTTACACTCTTGTCCACTGGAATAGGTTCGCCCGTAATCATTGATTCGTCTATACTACTATTCCCTTCAATAATACTACCATCTACTGGTATTTTTTCTCCTGGTTTAACACGTAATAAATTGCCTTGTTCAATTTTATCAATGGCAATCACTTGATCTACTCCATTAACTACCAAAGTTGCAACGGATGGGACTAATTTTAGTAACTCCTTTATTGCTCCGCTTGTTTGACTATGTGCTCTGGCTTCTAATAATTGCCCTAATAAAACCAAAGTCAAAATCACAGTTGTTGCTTCAAAATATACAAATACGTTTCCATCAGCAGTTTTAAAATCCTGTGGAAACACATCTGGGAACAACATGGCAAATACACTAAATACCCAAGCAATTCCAGAACCAATCCCAATAAGCGTAAACATATTTAGATGCACTGTTTTAATAGAAGTCCAAGCACGTATAAAGAACATCCAAGTTGCATAGAAAACTACAGGAATGGACAATATAAATTGAATCCAATTCCAATTTTTTTGTTCCAAAATGACATACAAAGGATTGTTGTTTAGCATTTCAGACATCGCTATTAGAAAAATTGGTGCTGTAAAAGCTACAGCAATCCAAAACTTTTTTAGTAGCCTTTTATAGGTTTTTTCTTCTTCTGAAACATCTGCTTCCAATGGTATTAAATCCATTCCACAAATTGGGCAACTACCTGGTTCATCTTTGATAATCTCAGGATGCATAGGGCAAGTGAATTGTATACTTTTAGAAGTTATGCTTCTTTCCTCTACCAAATCCATTCCACATACAGGGCAATCGCCTGCTTTGTTATAGGTTTTGTCTCCCTCGCAATGCATTGGACAATAAAACGTTCCTGTTCCTTCACCTTTAGATTTTTCCTCTTTTTTATCTTCGGAATGATGGTGTTCTCCTAAATTGTGGATGCTGTATCGACCACCATCATTTATTAAAGCTTCTTTAAAGGTTTCTATTGGAATATGCGATTTCATTTCAATAATTACTTTTGCCATTTCTAAATTGACATCTACCCTTGAAACGTTTTTTACTTTTGAAAGCGTTGCTTCAACGTGACTCCGACAACCATTGCAAGTCATTCCGTGTATGTGATATGTATGCTGCATTATTTATAAATTTTAGTATTAATCCGCTAATTTACACCCACTTAATGTGTGTGGTTTTTCTAATTATGGTTAAAACTTATATAATTCTGTCTAATGTCTTCCTGTCCCAATCTTTCAGTCTTTTGAACTCCGTCATTGACATGCCTGTACTATTCTTGAACTGACTTGCCAAGTGACTACTATTGTTATAATCTAGACTATATGCTATTTGCGAAAAATTCAATTGTGCTAACTGTATCAACTCCTTTACCTTTTCAATCTTTAGATTAATTTCATATTTTTCAATAGTCATTCCTTCAGTTTTGCTGAAAAGTTTGCTTATAGTTGAATAGGACTTGTTGAACCTTTTAGTCAAAAATGAAGAAAGATTTGCATTATCCTGATTTCCGATTTTTTTGATTAGGCTAATCTTAATTTCTTCTATCAAAACTTCCGTTTCATCCTTAATGATTTCAAAGCCATGTTTCTTTAGGACTTCTTCCAATTTAATATGATTAATAGTTGCGTTTTTGTTTAGAATTATTTGTCCCAATTCAACTGATTTAATGTCATAACCTAAAAGGTCCAACTCACGCAATACAGTTGATTTACATCTATCACAAACCATATTTTTTATGTAAAGGATTTGTTTCATACTCACTTTTTTATAATGTCTGACTTGGAAAGAGCTATACACCAATAATCCTATATCTCTTTCACTTATCAGGGATTTAATATAAATAGTTTTTTAGATTTTTCACGATTTTCATTTAGTTGATCTCTTTTTGCACTTTTCCACAGGTCAACATTTTACTACCATAATATGGGTTTTTAATCTCCTTGTTCATACTTAACCAAGCAGTTCCACCGTCATACATTGGGCAAAATTGTTGATATAAAGTATCCTCCGTACCAGTAATTGCAACCATATCCGTGATGTTTTTACTCAACACTTTAAAATGTTCACGTTGGCTACCTATTTCACTTTTACCTATAAGCCCTGCCTGTTCTTTGGCATCCGAGATGATATCTTTTAAATCTTCTTGCTGTTCTGAAGTATAGCTGCTCACATCAAAACTATTCAATGTGCTTTCAAGATTCTTTCCAGCTTTTGCAGCTATATCTTGATTGGTTGCGACTAAAGCCTCCTTAAGTACCATATAATTTGCCAATATTGGTTGCGCACCAGTATTCTGTGAATTAGAATCCATTGTATCATTTGAGGCACTCATTTCATCGTGGTTCATTTCAGAATGCATCGTATTATTGTGTGCATTTTCTTTTTTTAAATCTTTACAAGACATCGCTGTTAAGCTTAAAAATGCCATTACCATAATTGTTGTTGTTAGTCTTATTTTTTTCATTGTTGTTAATTTTAATTTATACTTATTTTTAGTTACTTAAATAATTGATGATTGTAGTTTGCACATAGTAGGTTTTAACAGATTCTATTTGGTTCATTTCAAACTTCAACTGCAACTCCTGAATATCTAAAACATCATTAAAATCAATTGTTCCTGTTTCATAGCTTTTGATTAATATTTCTTCGGCATCATTGGCTTGTTTCAAGTTCTTCGTTTGTGTTTTGTAGCTGATTCTTGCAGAAATTCTATCGTTCACCGCTTTATCCAAAACAGTTTCCAATTTGTTCAATCGCACTTGTTTCTGTGCATATAATTCCTGCTTTTTCAACTCATTTTGTCTAGTTTGTGATTTGTACTTTTTATTGAATATTGGAATTGACAGTGACACCATTGGCATTACAATATCTTTTCCATTATCACTAAAATCCATATTTGGTCTATTCTCAACATTAACGTAATCCAGCCCAAAACCAATCATAGGAAGGCTTTCTTTTTGATTTAATAGTTCTGACTGCTCAACAGAATGGTAGAGTTTGTCATACTTAATCAATTCTGGATGCAGCGATAAATTTTCTGCATTAACCAAAGTAGTTTCAAAAGGAATGGTTAATTCATTCACAACATCGACTTCTACGGATTTATCTCTATTCAAGAGCTTATTAAGTGCTGTTTGTTCAGCCAAATATTGTTGAGTCAATACTTCTTTCAGTTGTTCCAACTCATTTTGACGCATTTGTAATCGCAATACATCTACTGCTGAGGCTTTGCCAACCTCAACAGAAGTCAATGCCAAAGTTTCATAAATTTCTAGTAATTCAATATTTTGTGCCAACACCTTTTGCCTTGCTTTATTCGCATACAAATTGTAAAAGGATTGTGATACAGAGACCACTAATTTTCTTTTAGCAATAACAATATCCTCATATTTTGCATCAGCCAACGAGCTTACATAATTCTCTCTTGCTGTGATAGAACCAAACCAGGGTAACATTTGTTTGGCTGATACTTTAAACCGTTGTGCTCCTGTTCTTGTCTCTGGTTCACTAACAAAGTACCCAACTCCTAATTCAGTATTTGGAATCGTGTGTACTTCGTTTATCTTTTCAGAAACAATGCTATATTGCAGCTCATATTTTTGAATTTCCGGACTATTTTTCAATGCTTCTTCTATAAGTGTTTCCAATTGTTGTGCACTTGAAAAACCAAAAGTTAAAAGTCCAATCCCTATTAAAATTATTCTTTTCATTTCATTACTTTTTTAAGTTGTACTTCTTGTTTCCAACTATATAAAACAGGAACAATAAATAATGTGATTAAGGCTATAACCATTCCTCCAAAACTTGGAATTGCCATAGGAATCATAATATCACTTCCACGTCCTGTTGATGTTAAAACCGGCAATAATGCCAATATGGTGGTTGCCGTGGTCATCAAGCAAGGGCGAATACGCTTTTCTCCAGCTTCAACTACAGATGCTCTTATTTCCTGTTTTGTTACAGGGGTATTTCTTTCAAAAGTTTGGTTTAGGTAGGTTGCCATAACCACACCATCATCTGTTGCAATTCCGAATAAAGCAATAAAACCAACCCAAACGGCAACACTCAAATTAATGGTGTGCATTTGAAATAGGTCTCGTAAATTTTCTCCAAAAAAACTGAAGTTTAAAAACCAGCCTTGTCCATACAACCAAATCATGATAAAACCACCTGCAAATGCTACGGCAATTCCTGTAAAAACCATTAATGATGTGGCTACAGAACGAAATTGGAAGTACAAAATCAAAAAGATAATAAGTAAGGCCAAAGGCACAACTACTGATAAGGTTTCTTCCGCTCGCAATTGATTTTCATAAGTTCCTGTAAATTTATAGTTGATGCCCTTTGGTACTATTAATTCTCCCGAATCTATTTTTTGCTGAATTAAAGTTTGAGCATTTTCAACCACACTTACTTCTGCAAAACCATCTAATTTATCGAAGAGTACATAACCCACTAAAAAAGTATCTTCACTTTTAATGGCTTGTGGTCCTTGTTCATAACGAATACTTGCCAATTCGCTTAATGGAACTGGGCTACCCTTCTCAACAGGCACATAAATCTGCTTTAAATCGTCAGGATTAGTTCGAAGTTCTCTTGGGTATCGCACACGAACACCATAGCGTTCACGACCTTCAACGGTTTGGGTCAACACCATTCCACCAACAGCAACTTTCAATACATCTTGTACATCCTGTATTGAGATGCCATATCGTGCTATTTTCTCTCTGTCAATATCAATTAACAAATACGGTTTACCCACAATACGGTCTGCAAAAACCGCTTCGGATTTAACACCTTCGGCTTGTTTCAAAATTCCTTCTAATTGGATTCCAAAAGCCTCAATTTGTTTTAAATCTTGCCCTTTTACTTTAATCCCCATTGGTGCACGCATTCCTGTCTGGAGCATTACCAATCGTGTTTCAATGGGTTGTAATTTAGGTGCAGAAGTAACTCCTGGTAACTTGGTTACTTTTACAATCTCTTTCCATATATCGTCTGGAGAGTTTATTTGAGGTCTCCAGTTGCGATAAAACTCCCCGCTATCATCTTCAATTAGTTGTGCTCTAACAATAGCAGAATATAAAACAGCATCTTGATTAGAATTATTTGGGTTTGCAATAAAACGCCCATCTTTTAATTTAAATAAACCGTCATCATTTACTTGATAACGTTGGCGTTCTCCATCAGCGTTTAGCATATATTCAGATTTATACTGAATTACATTTTCATACATAGATAAAGGTGCAGGATCCAAAGCAGATTCTGTTCGACCTGCTTTTCCAACAACTGTTTTGATTTCTGGAATACTAGCTACGGCCATATCTAACTGCTGTAATACACGTTTGTTTTCTTCTACTCCAGAATGTGGCATTGATGTAGGCATCAAGAGAAAAGAACCTTCATTTAATGACGGCATAAACTCTTTTCCTGTATTCTTCATTATAAAAAACCCTCCAATAACTATAAGCGTAGGAATTGAAAGGAACGCTAATTTATTGGCTAAAGCCCACTGTAAAATACGTGTATAATATCTTCTAAATAATGTAAACACACCTAATAAGCCAAAACAGATTATCCCAACAAAAATGAGGTTCCAGAATATGCTTTTATCAACACCCAAAGGTCTCCAATATGTTGCTAAAAGAAAAATAATTGCCAAAGCCGAGATGACAATATTTACAAGGTTTGCTCTTAATTCCGAAAGTTTTTTATTTAACTTTAAAATTGAAGTAACTCCAAAAGCTACAAGTATTAGCCCTAACCAATATCCATAAATAATTGCAATAATCCCCAATAAGATTACGATGCTATTAATCACATAGTTTTTGATTTTAGTAATCGATTTCTTTTTGAATAAGTAGGCTGCAAATGGTGGGATTAAAAACAAAGCAACTATTAAAGAGGCAGTCAACGCAAAGGTCTTTGTATAAGCTAATGGTCTAAATAATTTCCCTTCAGCACCTATCATTGTAAACACCGGAATAAAACTTATTATTGTTGTAAGTACAGCAGTTAAAATTGCCCCTGAAACTTCTGTTGTAGCATTATAAACAACCGTATTTATTGGTAACTTTTTCTTGTTTTCATCCAAATGCCTTATGATGTTTTCTGATAGAATAACACCCACATCTACCATCGTCCCAATAGCAATAGCAATACCAGATAATGCCACAATATTGGCATCTACATTAAAGATTTTCATAGCTATAAAAACCATTAAAACTGCAATTGGTAATAAGCCAGATATGAGTACAGAAGCACGAAGATTAAACACCATAATAAGAATAACTAAAATGGTAATTAGTATTTCTAATGTTAGTGCTTCATTAAGTGTCCCTAATGTTTCTTGAATGAGTTCTGTTCGGTCATAAAATGGTACAATAGTTACTTGCGAAGTACTACCATCACTCAATACTTTTAATGGTAACCCCGTGCTTAATTCCTTTATTTTTTCTTTAACATTGTTAATGACTTCCATCGGGTTTGCACCATACCTCGCAACTACGACAGCGCCAACTACTTCAGCACCTTCTTTATCTAAAATCCCTCTTCTTGTTGCAGGACCTAAAGACACCTTAGCAATATCCTTTATTTTTATTGATGTATAATCTTCAGACGTAACTACGGCATTTTCGATATCAGCAATAGACTTAACATAGCCCAAGCCACGCACCAAATATTCGACTTTATTTATTTCTAAAGTCTGAGCACCTATGTCTTTATTGCTTTCCTTTACAGCTTTTACAACCTGCTGCAAACCTATATTGTATTGACGCATTAATTCTGGGTTGACATCTACTTGATATTCCTGAACATAACCACCAATGGAGGCTACTTCCGAAACTCCGCTTGCAGAAGACAGCGCATATTTTACATAATAATCTTGAATACTTCGCAGCTCGTGTAAATCCCATCCGCCTGTAACATTACCGTTTTCATCGCGACCTTCAAGCGTGTACCAAAATATTTGTCCTAAACCTGTTGCATCTGGACCCAAAGCTGGATTTACGTCATTTGGTAACAAACCACTAGGGAGAGAATTTAGTTTCTCAAGAATTCGACTACGACTCCAATAAAATTCTATACCCTCTTCAAAAATGATATAGATACTAGAAAAGCCAAACATTGAAGAACTTCTGATTGTTTTTACTCCTGGAATACCTAACAACGATGTTGTTAATGGATATGTAATTTGGTCTTCAATATCTTGTGGAGAACGACCATCCCATTTCGTAAATACAATTTGTTGATTTTCTCCTATATCTGGAATAGCGTCCACCTTTACGGGGTTACTTGGTAAAAAACCTATATCCCAATTAAAAGGTGCGTGAATTGTTCCCCATCCTATAAAAAGGACGAGCATTAAAACTGCAACGAGTTTGTTTTCTATAAGAAATTTTATGCTTTTATTTAGCATTGGCTTTGATAATTAAACAATTAGACATTAGTGTTAAGAAAACACCGAATACAAGAAATTATCCTAATGGAAAAACATCCATTGGATAAAAAAGTCTACTGTTTACTAATCAAATTAAATAAGTCTCGTCAAACTTATAGATTTGTTTGACGACAAGGGGAGGGACGTATTCTCTATATAAAGCTACATTTTCTTCTAAGCCTTCAAAAAGGTTGATGTAAGTATAAACAAATGATGCAACAAATAATTGTTGGTCAAAAGTTAGTGTGTCAAAAGACAGTTGTAACTCGCTTTGACCGTCAATAACAAAATGTTCATCGGAACAACAATCTTTCACCTTTATAGAGCAATCTACAATTGAAGGCTTTTGCATTTCCATTCCACAAGATTTCACTTTGTGAAAGATTGCAGTATCAACTAACGTATCTCCACAATAATGCATATCAACAGTAAATGACATTGTAGAAAAAAGGACTACAATTGCCATTAAAAAGGATGATATTTTAGAAAATATTTGCTTCATTGGTACCGCAAAGTTATAATAATTAACGAATTTTTATTAAAAGAATTGTTAAATGAGATTTATTGATGCTGAAATTAAGGGGTTCTTTTTCTTGTTAATTTACTAATTTTTCATGTTGTCCTAAATGGTTTGATTAGAATTGTCCTAATATATTACTCCATCAAAATAGCATAAAGAATGATTCTATTTTTTCTTATAAATATTGTTAAGACCAAAAAATGTTGTGCTTAAACAAAAAAAGCAACTTGTACATCCTTTTCTTCAAAGACATTTTTTTTATCGATAATGGATGCCGTCGGTTTAGGGGTATGGGCTTTTGCAGCTAACCCAGATGTTATCAGTAGAACAATTAGTGATAGTATTAATTTAATTTTCATTTGCTACTATTGATTATGATGTGGACGGGAATTCAATTCTTTTCTAAAAGGAATTAATCTTTAATTGAATTGTATGTTTCCCCGGTGAAAGTCGAATGGATTCAAAAGCAGATGGAACTTTTGTCCCATTATGAATTAAATCTTTTCCTTCTAAACCATTCAATGAAAATTCGGCTACCATATTTCCTGGTATTTCAATTTCATAGGTTTGTAACCTTTCACCATTGTAGGTGTACTTCCCTTTGATTGTTCCTCGCACCGTAGGCACTGCAATAGTACTAGACTTTAAACTACTCATTTGAGGCTTTATCGTTGCAATTCCAAAACCAGGTGTTCTAGGTTTAATACCCCATAACCCTCTAGGTATTGCATTTGCAGGTACCGCTCCCCAAGCATGGTTCCAATCTAAATTCGTTTTATGCTTTATATCCCAAGCTTCTAAAGTTATCGTAGAACCAATACGAATCATATTATACCAACTTCTTTCGGCTTTACTTGTCAACAATTCTAAGGCATAGTCTTGTTCTCCAGCATTGTACAGACCATCCATTAAGAATTGCGACCCATAAACACTACAAGCCATTCCTCGTGATTTCACAAAATCAACCACAGACTCAAAATGCTCTTCGGGTACCAACCCAAAAGCCAATGGCATCATATTAGCATGTAAGGATGCATGGTCTGTGCCAATTCCATCAACATAAATGCCTTTTTCTCTATCGAACATTAGCTCATTAACCGCCTTTTTTGCTTTAGCAGCTCTTAATTGAAAATCTAATACCTCTTGTGTCTTGCCAAGGATTTGAGCAAATTCTGCCATGATTCTCATGTTCTCATAGAAGAAGGCATTAATAACCGTACTATAAGGCTTAAACACAAAACCATCGCGTTCTCCCTTATTTCCGCTTCCCTGAAAATTAGCCGATGGCCAATCTACTATATCGGTTAATGCTTGTTTATAACCAGGTTTAAAACCGAGCTTATACATAAATTCTTCATCTACTTTTGTTGATGTGATTAAGCCATCTTCATTCGCTAATTCATAAAGTGTTTTATGCCTTAATTGCTCATAATATCTTTCGATAAGCTCTGTATTTCCGGTATACATATAATCTGCATAAATTAATAACGCTACATGTTGTTGCCACTCGGTTGGCCATGTTGGATGCTCCATAAAATACTCTATGGTTCGTCTTGCCATAGCAAACTCCCTATCGGTTGTATAATGGCTTAACTGATTTAAGTAAGCATCAGCCTCATATGGGATACGCTCTCTATCTCCATCAACATATAGACCGTTGAAGGTCGTTGCTTTAATAGAGTACTTACATAAATCCCAAACTTGGTTTAAAATATCATTATCACTCTCAAAACTACTCGCTTCTTCATCCCAATAGCTAAAATGTGCCAATTGTTCAAAATCATCTGCTTTTAAAGGTTCTTGTGCACCTTCTACCTCGGCATATCTAAAGGGTAATAATACAGGGAACCCATGCGGTAATGCAATAGCCTTATTTGCCAGCGTATTTCTTTTATCTGGTTTTATTTGAATTTGATATGCTGTTTTTCCCGGTGTTACATCCACTTTAACCTCTTGGTATCGAATATGGCTTTTTTTGAAAGGTTCTCTATTGATGTTTTCTCCTTCTAACTGCTCTCCTACTCTTATAGTTAAAGTGTGAGGTTCTTTTGCTTCATATTTGAAATCTAGCGTTGCAAATGCATCTTTACCAAAATCCATAAAATAAAAATCGCCTCTATTTCTAAATGCAACAGGTTTAATTTTTTCAATATTGAATTTATTTTCTGTTGAAATGATATAACTATTGCTTTTACCTGTAGTGAATTTTTGTGCTTCGGAATAATCAACCAGTCTGTTTTCTTCTTCCCAAATTCTTACTTTCCAGTAGTATGTTTTTCCTGCTTCTAGCGATTTCCCTTCGTACTCCACGTCTGTTGATGCCGAAGAACGAACTTGACCACTATCCCATATATCACC
The DNA here is from genome assembly GCA_002746415.1 of Flavobacteriaceae bacterium. GTDB lineage: Bacteria > Bacteroidota > Bacteroidia > Flavobacteriales > Flavobacteriaceae > Saonia. The sequence continues at coordinate 174,708 of NVXD01000003.1, forward strand.
CTTATTAGCATCAATACTTACTTTGTTAGAAGCTATCAGTATTTGGTATGCCGATTGGAATTTTGATGCTACCGGAACGGTCCACCCAAATTCTGGTTGTAAATCAAACACTTCAACTTCGGTTTCAGGTTCTCTTATAAGCTCCACAGTTAAATCGGTTGGAGCGGACCTATACACGTTACTGTTTTCTTTAATTAATGCATCAAGCTTGGCTCTTAACTTATCTGCAACCACTGTATACTTTTTCTTTCCTATTAAGTTTTTAATCTCTTGTGGGTCTTTCTTTAAATTATAAAGCTCCTCAATGGTTTTATCATTAACGTATCTAAAATATTTCCATTCTTTGGTACGTACGCCTTCACTTGGTGGAATTTCACTAAAATCCCAAATGTGCTCTATTAAAATGGTATCTCTATTAATCGTATTAGTTTCTTGCTTCACTATGGGCAACAAACTTTTTCCTTGCCAAGTATCCGGAGCTTTTACTCCTGCTATATCAGCTATTGTTTGCGGCACATCAATATTTAGTACCATATCATCAACATCTTGATGTTTATTCACTCTAGGATCGAAAACTATTAAGGGAACTCGAATTGAATTATCATACATTAACCATTTTCCAGCGAATTGACGTTCTCCTAAAAAATAACCATTATCACCCATTACAATGATAACAGTGTTTTTATCTAGCCCTTTTGTTTTTAATTTTTCTCGAATTTTTTTTATCTCTAAGTCGATTCCCGAAATCATTCTATAATAGCCCTTTAGGCTGTGTTGGTATTTTTCAGGGGTATCGTAACGCCATGTCCAACGCAATCTATTAAAACCATCCCTGACGATTTTAGGTTGTGCTTCAAAATACTTATCGTCTCCGAGCACAGGTCCGGGAATAGTACTATTTGCAAGTAAGGTATCGGTCGTGTTTTGCCAAAAGTATTGCTTAACCGCACCATCATGCGCATGAGGTGCACTAAAGCTAAGGGATAAACAAAATGGTTCTTCATTTGAAGCATTCTTATCAATAAAGTCGAGTGCCTTTTGACCTGTATATCGAGTCAGGTGTACCGTATCTTTACCTAAGGTTTTGTAATAGTAACCTCTTCTATCCTTAAAACGGTTGTTTCTGTCGTAGGATTCGTATTCATCGAATTGCTTGTCCAAATCATCATAACGCACCCCATATTTCCCGTAAAACCCAGTGTAATAGCCATTATTTTTTAACAACATGGGATACGAATTTGCCATATATTCCTCACGAATATTTCCTGTTTGAAAATTAAAATTATGGGCTCGCTCATACAAACCTGTCAAAATACTCGCTCTACTTGCCGCACAAATCGGAGTGGTAACTATCGCTGTTTTAAAATAGGTGCCTTCCTTGGCCAATTTGTCCATTTCGGGGGTAGAAATAAGTTCATTTCCGGCATAGCCCAAAGCATCAAAACGTTGGTCATCAGTAAGGATGAAAATGATATTGGGTTTTTGGGTTTGTTGTTCTTGGGCTTTTAGCGGAAGTATGCAAACATATAAAAGGATTACAACTAAAATTCTCATTTTTGTAAATTTGTTATTTGCCAAGTTAGGTTTTCATTTAAAAACCTAAATATAAGGCAGAATGAAAAAGATTTCAAAATAGCACAAAGTATAATTCTATTTTTGCTTATAAATATTGTTAAGAACAAAAAATGTTGTGCTTGAACAAAAAAAGCCCCTCATTTCTGAAGAGCTTTCTAATAAGGCTTGCATTGAGCAAAGCCTAAATGTACAGGCGGAGAGACTCGAACTCTCACACCGCAAGGCACTAGATCCTAAGTCTAGCGTGTCTACCAATTCCACCACGCCTGCATCTGTCCTCCTGATAGCTATCAGGATTTCGGGATGCAAATATAAAGCAAAATTTCAATTTAAAAATGCTTTTTTTGACACTAATTATTCTGAAACGTCGTATTTCAATTTCATTCTCTTTTATATTGCAACATCCAATCATAAATAGAGACATCAAATTTATCATACTCATTAGCATCTGCCGGCAAGTTCTTATAGGTATTCGTCCAGGCATTGTGAGCCGTTCCCTTATACACGGTTAGTTTGGCTTTCACCTCTGGATTTAATTGATTAATTGCATTTACCATGGGTACAGAACCAAAATTATCAAATGCATTTACCAAAGGATCATCTGCTCCATGAAAGGCCCATATAGGCACCTTGGCTAAATTTTCAATCAAATGTGCACCACCAGATGCGCTGATAGGAACTATCGCCGCTGCATAACTCTCTTCTCCCATTTCTCCTGCATAAAACCAAGAACCGCCACCACCCAGACTTAAACCGGTAACATAAATTCTATTTGTATTGATTTGATAATTGTCAATAACATATGTAATGAATTCATGGATTTTATTCGTAGGCCAGTAGGTGAAATTTAATTGAGGAGAAACCACAACAAAAGGGTAGGAAGGATCCCAATTATTGCTTCTTATCAAGCGGGGAGGTCCCCAAGACAAAACCTTATCCAACTCGGAAGGGTCATTGCTACTGTCGCCTCTTTCTCCCCATCCATGCATGAAAATTATAAGTGGGTACTCGGGCCCATCATTGGTATAGCCACTAGGGGTGTATACATAATGACCAAAATAAGCTTCCGTAGTGCCTAAAGGAAAAGCTGTATGCGTTCCTCCTGTATCTTTCGGCAGATGATCCAAATCACTAGCATCTATTATGATCTCTGTCTCTACCAAAATGGGGTCGGGTTCATCTATGATTTGGCTAGAATTATCTCCCTTTGTTTCGGGATTATTTGGTTTTGAACAGGCGATTATCATGGAAAAAAAACCTATCCCCACCAAAAAAACCATTCTTCTAAGGCTGTTAACTATAAGGGTCACAAAATCATTAGGGTACGACCAAAAAAACGTAAAATAATTCATATTTTAAATAACTTATATTGCAATAGTAACGCATTTAAACAATGATTCGGTTCGAATGTACCCATTCGTACGAAATCCGATATCCAAAGTATTCTTTATAACCAATGGCTTTCTAATTTGGTCTTGGTGTTTTCCAGTTTTAATTGATAAGAAAGCCAAACTACAGTATGACTTTTATCCCCATTGAAATATTTATACTCATAGGCATCGCCCAAGGATTATTTCTAATCATTGGTTTATCAGGAATCCGTAAAAAGAATAAAACGGCCAATGATTATCTCATTGCATTTTTAATTGTCACAACACTTCTTTTACTGGCCCGATTGAGATTCACAAGAGGTCTAGACGCAGACTACATGAGATTAGGACGATTAATTGATGTTGTATTCTTTATGTATTGTCCACTTTTATACGGGTACCTAAAACAGGTAACGTACAAGGGTAAATATAGCATGCACAAGATTCATTTCATTCCTTTGATAATCAGTTTATTAATAGGAATATATTTCGTTATTCTCCCAATAGATGTATATCTGCAAATGCTATCTAAAGGACAGCTAGAGTTGTATTTTATTCTAACCGAACTGGCAATGACCCTATTAAACTTCACTTATTTAATACTGTCTTTTAGACACTTAAAAAAATATGAACAAAACGAGAAACATTTGCTATCCTTCCGGCAAAGTAATGTCACCTACTTAAAGGTGTATCTATGGTCTATAACCTTATGCATATTATGCTGGTTATGTGTTTTAGCAAATAACCTATTCTTCAAAACCAATATGGGGATAATCAATTATGGAACCATTTGGATAGGTATGAGTTTTAGCACCTATATTATTGCCTATTATAGTCTTATACATTCCAAAATCTTTCAGTTTGAAAATGAAAAAGACAATACCATTACTAATAGGCTTTTGCCACAAGATATTGAACATCTCCAAGCCAAACTTGATGCGCTTATGTCCAAGGAGGACATTTACCTTGATCCAAAACTTACCCTACAAGACTTCTCAAAAAAAATCAAAGCCTCAAGCAATGACGTTTCTTGGTTTTTGAATACCATTTTAGATAAAAGTTTTTATAACTATATCAATCAATTTCGCATCAAAGCGTTTGTAAGAAAGCTTGAACGAAATGAGCATAAAACTCAAACCATTCTTGCGCTTTCCATGGAAGTGGGCTTTAACTCAAAATCAACCTTTAACAAAGCCTTCAAACTTGAAATGAATGAGACACCGAGCCACTATATCAAAAAGCTATAAAATTTAATTTCTTAAAGTTGTTTGAATGTGCCCAAAAGGTCTATTTCTTCCTCTATTTAGTATGAGACATATAAATAACTTGACCTAGGCCAAAAAGATTCAAAAAAGTACAATTTATTTAACAATCCTTTTTAGTAATTTTAGCGCTCATATATATATTCATGAACGACATTATATCTTTTATTGCTGAAAACAAATCTCGTTTTATTGATGAGCTTGTTGAATTACTAAAAATCCCATCCATCAGTGCCAATCCAAAATATGCAAATGACATGGATATAATGGCCAAAGCAGTTCAAAAATCACTTTTAGACGCAGGTTGTGACCTTGTCGAAATCTGCCCAACTAAAGGGTATCCTGTTATTTACGGAGAAAAAATCATTGACCCCAAACTGCCTACCGTTTTGGTCTATGGCCACTATGATGTACAACCAGCAGACCCAATAGATTTGTGGGATTCCGCCCCTTTTGAACCAACCATTAAAAAAACCGACATCCATCCTGATGGTGCCATCTTTGCTCGAGGTGCTTGTGATGACAAAGGGCAGTTTTTTATGCATGTAAAAGCAGTGGAATACATGATAAAAGAGGACCAATTGCCTTGCAATGTAAAATTCATGATTGAAGGTGAAGAAGAAGTAGGCAGTGAAAGCTTAGCTGATTTTTTAGTTGCAAATAAGGAAAAGCTTAGAAATGATATCATTTTAATTTCCGATACAGGGATGATTAGCAACACACAACCATCTATCACAACAGGTTTACGGGGGCTGAGTTATGTGGAAGTTGAAGTAACAGGTCCTAATCGTGATTTGCACTCTGGCCTATATGGAGGTGCAGTAGGGAATCCTATCAATATTTTAACAAAAATGATTGCCTCATTGCATGATGAAAACAATCATATTACTATTCCAGGTTTTTATGACAAGGTGGAAGAGCTCCCCAAGGAAGAACGTGCTGAGATGGCCAAAGCTCCTTTTACTTTAGAAGCATACAAAAAAGCATTAGATATTGATGCCGTTTATGGTGAAAAAGGATATAGCACCAACGAACGTAATTCCATTCGCCCAACACTAGATGTGAATGGGATATGGGGTGGCTATACAGGTGAAGGTGCCAAAACAGTAATTGCTAGTAAGGCATATGCCAAGATTTCTATGCGATTAGTTCCAAACCAGGACTGGAATGAAATTACCAATTTATTCACCAAACACTTTAACAACATTGCCCCAAAAGGTGTAACGATAAAAGTGACCCCTCATCACGGTGGTCAAGGGTATGTGACACCTATTGATACTATTGGTTACCAAGCAGCAAGTAAGGCTTATGAAATCACCTTTGGCAAAAAACCTATTCCTCAACGAAGTGGTGGTAGCATTCCAATAGTTTCTCTTTTTGAAAAAGAATTGGGAAGCAAAACCATTCTAATGGGTTTTGGCTTAGATAGTGATGCTATTCACTCACCCAACGAACATTTTGGAATTTGGAACTACCTAAAGGGAATTGAAACGATCCCTTATTTTTATAAATATTACACCGAAATGAAGGAATAAACTTTTTTTTGACTTTAACTTAACAACTTTCATGCTAATTCAAAAGTGATTTCTTATTAGATTTGAAGATTGTACGGTCCTGAAATAAGTTTAGCTAACTGAATTAAAAAATATTAAGGATTCTTATCAAAATAAGACACACTAAAAACCCCCAATTTTTGCAACAAAAATCTCTAACGATAGTTAGTTTAAAAACTGCGTAGCTTACAATAAAATGAACGAAAGAAAAACAACAAATATCCTCTTATTGATACTTGTAATTCCACTTGTATTCTATTTGCTAAAAATATTATCATTCATATTTATCCCGTTCATATTTTCAATGTTTATTGCACTGCTATTTTTGCCATTCATGCGGTTTTTAAACAAAAAAAAGGTGCCCAAACCTATTAGCATTTTAATTATAGTTTCCATAATCGCGGGAATTTCATTCTTAGGACTACAGCTATTAAAACTATCTAGCAATGAGATACTTGCAACAAAAGATGTTTTTATTGAAAAGGCAGAAGTCAAAATTTTAGATTTGATTGTTACTGCCGAAGATACTTTTAAAATTGACCGTCCCGAAGGTGTCAGTGTCTTTAAACATTATTCAGAGGAAACTAATTTATTAACGAAATTTGGCTCCACTATTGACTATGCAAGCAGTTTTGTTACCACGATATTAATGACCTTATTTTTTGCCATCTTATTACTCATGGGATCCATAAACTTTGAGAAATATTTAAATAAGATTTTCATTAAAGAAAAACACTCCTCAATCAAAACATTCATGAAAATTGAAAATGACATGATTAGGTTTGTGAAGGTTAAATTTATCATCAGTTTAGGTACTGGAATTGGATTTACCCTTGCCTGCTTATTTTTTGATGTTAGCTTTCCTATTTTTTGGGGATTGTTTGCTTTTGCTATCAATTTTATTCAAATGATAGGCTCTGTAATTTCAGTAATCTTACTGTCAATTTTCGGGTTCGTAGAACTTGATCCAACTGGAACTTTATTAGCTTTTATTCTGATTATTACGGGTGTTCAGGTGTTATTTGGCGCTATTTTAGAACCTATATTTATGGGTAAAACCTTTTCAGTAAATATAATCACCATCTTAATTATGCTAATGCTTTGGGGTTTTATCTGGGGAATTCCCGGTTTAATATTTGCAATACCAATCACTATAATTGTAAAAATTATATTACTAGAATCACCTAAAACTAAGAAAATAGCCCAATTTATATTGGGGACTCAATCAAGATATTAAAGACTATAAACCTATTGGTCTAACTTATTTTAAGACCTCTAAAATTTCAGTAACCAATAAAGATTTACAACTTCTTTACATACTTGGTAATGAGCACTACTTGGGTTGGCCCCACCTTACCTTCAATAAACTCGGCATTCTCACGATCCAAAGAAATCCTCCTAACAGCAGTACCTTGTTTTGCAACCAAACTAGAGCCCTTAACCTTAAGGTCTTTTACAAGCACAACACTATCACCATTTTCCAAAATAACACCATTAACATCTCTGTGGATTATTTTTTCACTTTCATCAATTCCCTCTCCTGTTTCCTGGGCCCATTTTAGTGTATCATCATCCAAATAAAGCATGTCCAATAAATCTTGTGGCCAGCCCTCAGATTTTAAACGGGAAAGCATTCTCCAAGCAACTGCTTGTACAGCTCTATGCTCGCTCCACATGCTATCATTCAAACAACGCCAGTGGTTGGCATCTGTTGTATCGGGGTTATCTATCTGACCAATGCAAGTTTCACAAGCCAATATGCTACTATCTACTCCTGTTACAGAAGTTGGCGGCACTTCATGCACTTTTAAATTATCCGTTGCTGCACACAACTCACATGTTGCACCACTTCTTGCCTGTAAATCTTCTAATAAACCCATTCTTTATTCATTTTATAAGTGCTACAAACTTAGCACATTCCTATTTAAAAAACAGGCTGTCGCTCATCATGTTTCAAAAATGAATTTTAAAATTATCTTCTCTACATTTGTAGAATTAAAATATTTGCTCTATGTTTGTAGAGTTAATTCTAATCTTGTAGAAATGCAATTGTCAAAAACCGAAGAAGAACTTATGAATATTATCTGGAAGCAAAAGAAAGCTTTTATGAAAGATCTTTTAGAAGTCTACCCAGAGCCAAAACCTGCCACAACTACTGTAGCAACACTTTTAAAACGCATGACGGACAAGGGTTTTGTTAGTTATAAAAGTTACGGTCGTTCTAGAGAATACTATCCTTTGGTGAAAAAGAAGGCCTATTTCTCGAAACATGTAAATGGACTTATTAAAAATTTCTTTAATGATAGTCCAGGGCAATTTGCATCATTCTTTACACAAGAAACCAATCTTTCCAAAGAAGAATTGGAAGACTTAAAAGCTTTAATAGACAACCAATTAAAAAAGAAATAACATGCTTATTTACCTCTTAAAATTCAGCGCATGCCTACTCATATTATTGGTGTTTTATAAATTATTTCTAGAAAAACTGAATGCACATGGCTTGAAACGATTTTACCTATTGGTTACTTTAGTACTTTCAGCCATTATTCCTTTCATCACTTTTACAGAATATGTCTTTGTGGAATCAACACCAATAGTTGCAAATACCCAACTTAACTTTACTCCAGAAACCAATCTTCTTTCATTAGCAAAAAAAATTGATTATACAGCCTCTATTTTATGGGTTATTTATGGCATTGGTGTTCTTATTTTCGCAATAAAGTTTACAAATAACCTTGTAGGAATCTATAAACGTGTTAGGCAAAACCCAAAGAAAAAAGCTGGGATGTTGAAGCACGTATTACTTCAAGAAACCATAGTTCCACATACCTTCTTTAGCTTTTTGTTCTTTAACAAAGAAAGGTATGACGCCAGACAAATTCCTGAAGAAGTTTTTTGGCATGAGGAAACCCATGCCAAGCAAAAACATAGTTTAGACATTCTGTTTATCGAATTGCTACAAATACTGTTCTGGTTCAATCCGCTTATTTATTTTGCCAAACGTGCTATCAAACTAAACCATGAGTTTTTAGCGGATCAAGGCGTATTGAACAGGGGTGTTCACTCCTCAAACTATCAAAAAATATTACTGTCATTCTCATCAAATGACCTAGAACCTCAATTGGCAAATGCCATCAATTATTCATCAATCAAAAAACGATTTACTATCATGAAAACACACACATCAATAAAAGCAACATTACTAAGAAGCTTATTTTTTTTACCCTTACTAGCACTTCTCGTGTATAGTTTTAGCTCCACTGAAATCTTGGAAATTGATTCTGCTAACCCAACAGAATTAAATCCCATAGAACAGGAATTGGAACCTATAAATGTTTTAGAATTGAATTTTTATGACGCCGAACAATTAACGGAAAACATTCATGTCAAAATTAACAAAAGGAGCCAGCTTCTTGTTGGCCAAAGCCTTGTCACTGTTAAAGAATTACCTACCCTCTTACTCAGATTCAATGGTCATCTTTCTAAAGAAGAAAGAGCGAAAACAGTAAAAGCCAGCATACAAACCGTTAGAGAAACTCCTAAAAAAGTTCTTTTTGAAGTTGAAAAAATACTTAACGCCTACGGAGTAGCTCAAATAGATATTATAGGGGTAGGAAAAAGGCAAATATCAGAGACAATTAAAAATAAGAAGAGAAAAAGTCTTGAAGTAGTCATTGATACAAAAATAATTATACTTAATAATAAAGAAGTAAGCCTTTCTTCATTTGCCAAAGCAGTGGATGCCCATACTAAAAATTGGAAAAAAACAGATTATACAAGTATCAAACCTCGTGTACATATCATAAACAGTTCAAAAGAATTTTTAAACAAGGTTGATACAGAATTTAAGAAAACTCATTTCTCTAAGTCAAATGAAGGAATGAACATCATTCCACCAGCTCCTCCAGTTTCTCAAAGTGCTACAAGAAAACAAATGGCAACCTACAACAAACTGGCCAAGTATTACAATGATATGGCTAATTCTCATATGAGAATTAATAAAAAGGATGTCGAACTCCTCGCTTATATTTACAGTTTGATGTCTGACAAGCAAAAAGAAGATGCAGAACCATATCCAAACTTCCCAAAACCACCTGCTCCACCAAAAGCTCCAAGGGTCGCAAAAGGAGAAATAAGCAAAATTCCACCACCACCTCTGGTAGATGCAATTGCAATTGATAAAATCATGGAGATATCAGGACCACCAAGTCCACCAGAACCGATAGCGCCACTAGATTATGCAATCGCTATGGCCAAAAAAGGAGCTATTTTTTATCTTGAAGATAAAAAAGTTACCTCTGATAAAGCTATCTCAGCATTAAAGAAGAATAAAAATCTTAATATTTCGGTAAAAGAATCAACTTCAAAACAGCCAATTATGCACATCACTACCAAGCCAATTATAATCAAAAACTAAAATAAATCATAAAATAAGCACTAAAACCTCGATTTTCGAGGTTTTAGTGTAACAAATCACCACACATGGCGTTCTAACATACTATCAATCAATTTAGGACACTGTTATGATACAACGTTTTTTTATTCTCTGCTCTGGAGCCGATACTGCAATTCTTGAAAACTGCTCCAAAGGGGAACAGAACAAATACGCCGGTATTGGTGCCACGGTTTTCTTCACCGCTGTAATGGCATTTATTGCCAGTAGTTACGCTTTATTTACCGTTTTTGATAACGTCTACACCTCGATTTTTTTCGGATTGATTTGGGGGCTACTAATTTTTAACCTGGACAGATTCATTGTCTCAACCATAAAAAAAAGAGACAGTATTAAGAGTGAATTACTACAGGCTGCTCCAAGAATTGTTTTGGCAGTCATCATAGCTGTAGTCATTTCCAAACCGTTGGAAATGAAAATATTTGAGAAAGAAATCAATCAAGTTTTGTTGGAGCAAAAAAATGAGCTCACACTAGCAAACAAAGACCAAATTGCCCTGCAATATGATCCAGAGATTGCTGGTTTAAATCAGGATATTACAACTTTAAAGAATGAAATAACAATCCAAGAAGCAGAAACCAACGCCCTTTATGACACCTACATCTCAGAGGCTGAAGGTAGGGCTGGAACAATGTTATTGGGGAAAGGTCCTGTCTATGATGAAAAACGAGAAAAACATGATGCTGCCTTATTAGAACTTCAACAATTAAAAACAACCAATAATGAAAAAATTGCTGGGATTGAGACCCAAATTGCTGGATTAGATATTGCATATAATGGAGCCGTAACAGATTCCCAACCTATTATTGATGGTTTTGATGGGCTTATGGCGCGTATAAATGCTTTGGGAGAATTGGCATGGTTTCCATCCTTTTTTATTTTCCTGTTATTTCTAGCCATTGAAACCTCTCCTATCATTGCAAAATTATTATCTCCCAAAGGGGAATATGATTACAAGCTAGAAGAAGAAGAAAGTATTGTTAGAACATGGATTACCCAAAAAGTAGCTCAAAGAGAACTTGTGCTTGCGACTGACATGGAGATGAACAACAAAATCTATTCCGATATAAAATCTGAAGAAGAACTCTACCGATACAAAAAACAAAAAGCGGAAGAATTGTTACGGCTACAAGCCAATGCATTTCATGACATACAAATAGAAAATTTATAACTTTCTATACCCAACAAGTAGCATAATACTAAACAATTTCCATTTTCTTCAATAGGAAAGAGGCATTCATATTTTGGCATATCCCTTTCTTAAAGGTATAGTCAAAATGCAATTCGTTGTTTACAATCTCTGCGTCAAAATAATAGTTTTCCACTTCTGGCAATTCTTTAGAGATTTCACAGAGACTTAAATCATGGGTTGCAATAATTCCTGTAGCATTAGAGCGTACAAGTCGTTCTACAAATTTCCTAGAGCCTATTGCTTTATCCGTACTATTGGTTCCTTTTAATATTTCATCTAAAACAATAAAATAACGGTCGTTCTGAATCTCATCCACAATAAATTTTAATCGTTTCAATTCAGAAAAGAAATAGGACTCGTCATCGGTAAGCGAATCCGTTGTGCGCATGCTGGTGATTAGTTTTATGGGGGAATACACTACTTCTGTCGCGCAAACTGGCAGCCCCATATTGGCCATTACAATTTGGAGGGAAACGGTACGTAAAAAGGTGCTTTTCCCTGCCATATTGGCCCCCGTAATGATAAAAAACTGCTCCTTATCTATTTCTATTTTATTTGGAACACTTTTCTCTTGATCTAACAATGGATGAGAAGCATCTATAGCTTTAAGTATGGTTTGATTATTGCTTATACTAGGAAAATTATATTCGGGGTGATTAAAGGCAAATCCCCCCAAACTGTTATAGGCATCAAAAAAAGCAATAACGTTGAACCATTTTTCAACTTGTTGTCCATAAGAACTAATCCATTCCTCTATATTATAACATTGTCGCAGGTCCCACAACAGAAATGCATTGGCAAAAATCCCTACCAACATGTTGTTTCGTTGGTCTAAATTATTTAAAATATTAGCAAATTTCTTGAGTATCCCGGAGGTTTTTTCTTTTTCTGAAATTATTTCTTGTCGCATTTCTTTCAGCAGGGGGGTAGAAAATTCCACATTTTCAATCTCTAAAATCAGTTTTTGATATTGATGAAACGTACTTTGTATCTTGGAGGTGTCCAGTGAAAGTTTATTTACCTTTTTAAGATACCTCCCACTAATTCCTAATCCCAAAAAGAACCAACCTGCAAGAATCCACCCAGAAATCCAACCCAATATATAAATAGCTATTATACCTAAAGAAAGGATAGAAAACACATTGGTCAAATTCAGCATCACTTTAGGAACAAAAGGGATGTAGTTTTTTAACCATTTAAGAATAACCGTATAAGCCGTTTCAGTTTTTACTAAACTTGCTACAGCCGAATATTCTTGCCTCCACTCAGGCATTTTTGCCAATTCTTCTATAGCTTCTTGCTTCTTTTCTATCTGTGCAATGGAATTTTCAGTAAATATCCCTGCCAAAACTTCACTGCCTTGTTTTAGTGCTGTTCTATTACAATATTGGTAAAAAGACCCTTTGCCAAACAAATCTATATCCTGACTAAAATGATGCAATGGATTCTTAAATTCGGTTCCCTCTGCTAAGTGATGGAACTCCCTGTTCAAAACGTCTAGTTCCGTTTTATTTATTTTTAGGAGTGCTTTTAAGGTATCTCTTTTGTATTGTAAATCCGAATGCCTGGAGACTAAAAAAAGGAAGAGCACAATTGTCACCAAAACAATGCCCATGATTACTTTGGCATTACCCAAACCCAAATAAATACTAAAAGCTGCCACACAAAAAACCAGCAACCGTATCATACTTGACCCAAATAATTGCTCTTTTACTTTGGACAACTGTACATCAAATTCCTTAATTTGATTATTATAGAACGCAATAGGAGTGTTCATCATATACTTAAATTAAACCTTCAAAATCTCAATGTTATGCTTCCCGGGAGAATTTTATATCCTTAAAGCGTATCCCATTCTGCTTTTAGTTTTTTGGTGAATTTGGCAATAACCAAATCAAAAGAGTGGTCTATTAGTTCAATGATTAATTTTGAAGGAATATTTTCTAAAAACAGCGTATTCCAGTGCACCTTACTCATATGATAACCAGCTGTAATGGCACCATCATACTCTTCCCGCAACTCAATTGCCCTCTCTGGGTCACACTTTAGATTTACTTGGGAGGGCAGTCTCTCCAATGGAGCCAAAGCAAACATTTTGCCCATGACCTTAAATACTAAGGTCGAAGCATCAAAAGGAAACTCTTCTGTAACACCCTTCTTTGTAATGCAATAACTTCTAAACTCCTCTATATTCACACTTTAGTTTATTGTTTGAGAATCATACACAATTACCTTTTCCCAAAGATCACTACATTCTTCAACAAAAAGCATATGTGCTGCTTCAGTTTGATATTTTGCCTGCGCCTCTGAAGATTCAAAAGAGACAATTAGCGAATAGGTGAACGAACCATCCACCACATCTCTACTAGCTCTTGGTGGCGTTCCAATAAATTGGGTCTTGGCATAAAGAGAATTGTTCATAAACTTGGTAAGCGATGTTTCAAATTTTTCTTTATCTGTTTGACTATCAGGGTTGTTAAACCAAAAATATACCGTATGCGCAAAGGCTGGGTTAAAGGTATTCATATCATTCTTCTTTTCACCGCAAGATAGCGCGGTAAGGGTTAAAATTAAAATTGATATAGTTTTTTTCATGTACTTATTTATTTATCTAAAAGTTGTTTTTCTCTATCGGTAATTTTCAAAGCAGAATAATCCAGTTTCCATCCTATTGTTTCTACTATTTTTTCCATTATCAGTATAGCTTCCAAAGCTTCTTTTCTTGCAGTTTCCATTAAACCGCTTTCCGGTATTTTATCTTTAATATGTTGTTTTGCCTCTTGATTCAAGGTAGTGAGATCCTCAGGTGAAAACGTATTAAAAAGGCCATTTTTAATATCGTAAAATTGCAAATCTGGTTCTATGGACAATATTTCTGGTTCAGGAAAATCAGTTAGGGTAATGGTTTTTTTAGTAGTATCAGCCTGCATTAAAACCTTCTTTAAATCATATCCAATTTGGGCTTTGGCATTTATAATTATCAACGCCTTTTTTTTACTACTCACCAAGCTCATAAAACGCTCCTTGGTGTTTTCGTATTTATATATTTCAGCAAAATCACCCTCAACAGAAATGAGTTTGCAAACACTCTTCATTTTTTCCAATAATACGGTAGATTGATGAAGGGTCACTTCTTTACTTTTCTTTTTCCCAAATAGTCCGTAAAGCCAGTACATAAGAATGGCTCCAAGAATAATTCCCAAAAATATTTCTATGATGCTATCCATGATGTCCTATTTCTCCCAAATGTGTAAATTTAAACCCTTTATCATACTTTAAGCCATAGCCAAAGGCTCTATCCATTGCTGCATGTGAAAATAAAATAATTCCTGCTAACATGCACAAAGGTTGTGATAAATACACGCCTAAAAGGTAGATTATAATAGCCAATCCCTTGTGGTGAAATATATTGTACATGAGAGCACCCATTTTAGCGTCAATTAAATAACCCAACATCCCAATATCAGGGGTTAAAATCAGCACTAAAAACCACCACCACGCATAATCCAATTGACTAAAGAGAAATATCCCAAGGATAAATATGGCTAATTCCTCCAACTTTAAGGTTGTTTTCATGGCTTTATAATTTCATACAAAACTGGCCTACTGGGACTGGCATCATTTTCAAAAGGTGCTACTTGAAGGTTTAAAAAATAGGTGCCATCTGCAATGGAATTGTCCACATAAATAAATTCAGTAATAGTAGCCTGTTTTCTAATTTCACCTGCTACATTCCAAAAGGCTTTATGGGAAAGTAATGCCCCATCATCTTTTTCTTTGTCCACAGAAGGAAGGTCTATCAACAAATGTTCAACGTTTTTTTTAACCAATAACCGCATCGCTTCCTCACATAAATAAGGTGGATTGGTATTGGCATATTGTCTGGAAAATTTTTCTTTGGTATTAGGCAAGGTTCTTATCACTACAGCATCACGTTTTTTGTTTCCTAAAGCATATTGCAATTGTTTCTTAGAAATTATAAAATCGTCCCCATTCTTTTCTGGGGCTATGGTGACCACCTCAGCCAAAAAGAAAAACCTTTTTAAATTTTGGTTGATGGAATGAAATTCTTTGGTAATATGCCCTACACATTCAGTATGCGTACCATGAGCATGTGGATTAAACTGTATGTTATTAAAATTAACCGATGCGCCTTCCGATACTTTTATTTTTGACCCATTGGCTATATGGGGTTCAATTTTTGGGGCATCCACATACCACGCATTTACATTGGTTGGGGCTCCGTGCAACGCAATGGAAAGATCCAGTGGTCTGGATAGGTCAATAGAGTGATTCTTAATTTTTGCAATCATAAAACCAATGTTTTATTGAGTGATTCCTTGTTTTTCAAGAGGCGTTCTTACTAGTTAGTATTAGTTCTCGACGCCACTCCAACAGACAAAGGAAAGCAGAAGAAGGCAAAAACTAATGATTTTAACCTAATTTAATACAAATAAATCACTTGCTATCCCGTCACATAAAAATTTTCCTTTTTGGGTGGTTAAAAGCACATCTTCATCAAGTTGCAAAACATTATTGTCTAAATGCTTTTTTGCTTCTTTTAATAGATGCTGATGGTATTTTTTCCCAAAATTTGATGCTATTTTAGAAAGGGAAACACCCCAAATGGTTCGTAATCCTGTCATCACATATTCATTATACTGATTGGCAATTGTCAGGGTTTCAACTTCCATAGGTAGCTCACCTTTAGCAATGGCTTTTATATATGTTGTGTTATTCTTAATGTTCCAACCCCTATGCCCACCATCAAACGAATGTGCAGATGGACCAATACCTAAATACTTTTTTCCTTGCCAATACGAGGTGTTGTGTTTGGAGAAAAAACCAGGCTTCCCAAAATTAGAAATTTCGTAATTGGTATACCCTGCCTTTGTTAGTGTATCTACAAGAATGTGGAAGTGTTCTTCTACTACAGCATCATCAACAGCTTTTATGGTTCCTTTCTTAATAAAACTCGCCAATGCCGTTTTTGGCTCTACCGTTAAGGCATAACTAGAAATATGAGGAATATTAAAGGATAGTGCCTTTTCAATATTCTGTATCCATTTGGCATTATCCATATTGGGCATTCCGTAAATAAGGTCTATGGTGATGTTCTCAAAGTATTGCGTAGCCTCCTTCAAACAATTTTCTGCCTCATCTGAATTATGGGCACGGTTCATCAGTTTTAAATCATCATCAAAAAAAGATTGTATTCCTATACTGAGGCGGTTGATTCCAATACTCCTATACTCCTTGAAAATAGTACTCGACTCCCCGCGTGCTGTCATTAAATCATCTGGATTGGCCTCAAGTGTAATTTCAGGATGGTCGGCTACTTGGTAATTTTTATAAATGGTATCCAATAAGAATTTCAGCTCATCCATGGAAAGCAGGGAAGGGGTTCCTCCTCCAAAATAAATGGTTTCCACAACGTCATCTAGCACTTCCTTTTTACGAAGTATAAGTTCATTTTTAAGGGCGATAACCATTTCTTCCTTTTTCCCCATTGCCGTAGAAAAATGAAAATCACAATAGTGACAGGCTTGTTTACAAAATGGTATGTGGATGTATATTCCGCTCATTATTTCTAGCTACAGTTAACAGTACTGTCGACTGCTACTGCCTACTTTTTAACTCTATTTTCATTTTGTTTCACAAAAGCATCCCAGCCAGAATAACTTTTCCCTACCGTAATGCGACCTTGGTTATAAAAATGACAAACTGCAGCAGCTAATCCATCTGTGCTATCTAAATTTTTAGGAAGTGTTTTTAAGCCCAATGTACTCTGCAACATTTTTGCCACTTGTTCTTTACTCGCATTTCCATTACCAGTAATGGCCATTTTGATCTTTTTTGGCAAATATTCCGTTATTGGAATTTCTCTAGAAAGTCCGGCTGCCATAGCTACACCCTGTGCCCTTCCCAGTTTAAGCATGGATTGCACATTTTTGCCAAAGAAAGGTGCTTCAATGGCAATTTCATCTGGGTGATAGGTGTCTATCAATTCAATGGTCCGCTCAAAAATAAGTTTGAGCTTGGTATAGGGGTCCTTATATTTTTGAAGCAAAAGCTCATTCATTTGCAGGAACTCCATTTCCTTGTCCACCACCTTGATCAAACCAAATCCCATAATGGTGGTTCCCGGATCTATTCCCAATATAATTTTCTCGTTAGCCAATACTTTTAATTTGTGTTTATAATGATTGGGATTCTAAATTTTGCGGTAACAGGAATTCCTCTTTTTATAGCTGGTTCCAAATGTGGCAATGTTTTTAGACTTTGAATGATAACTCCATCAAACTCAGGTATCTGACGAACTATTTCTTCATTCTGTTCCATATCTACTACTGATATTTTTCCATTATTATCAATTAGAAAATCCAAATAGAGCGTATCAATAATATTCGACTCCAATACAAATTCAAACTCACTTAAGGTTGCTGAAAAATGTGCCAATAAGGTGTCTTGAAAACATTGGCGCTGTTCTGGTTTGGACACTGTTTCATCACATGTATCAAACAGAGGATATTGGTCCACGTCATTCCAATCAATAGTACTCATGTCTTGATCTACTAGTTTTTGGGTCCTGGTTTCTTTAGACGCAAACCAATCACAAGAAACCAACAGCAAGAAACATCCTATAACCCAAAGCTTTCGCATGAAATACTATATTCTTTGGGGAAATTACGATTTTTTGGAATACTTTAATCCACAGCGTAATGGATTTCCTCTTTCAGTTCGGTAATACGTTTTTTAGCAAAACCACTAAAATAGCTTTCTTCCTTTCCTGTTTTTTTCAAAAGCCGCTCGTAGTATTCCAATTTCACTTTGGAATCTTTATAATATTCGTCTGCTAGAACACAGACTTGATAATAGGCAATAGCATTGGAGGTATCCTCTTGATATGCCTTTTTATAATACTCCAATGATGCTTTTATGTTGTGCTTTAATTTGGACAAGCGCCCAAGTGCACCATATTCCTTGTCTAAAATAGGATCTTGTTCTGCTATGGATTTCTTAATATACACTATGGCGCTATCCAATTGTTTTTCTTTCCAAAACACGCTCCCCAGACCATACAATGCTTCACCCTTAGCAGCATCAAATTCATGGAGTCTCTTGTAATTGATTTTCGCTTTTTCAAACTCCCATAACTTAAGATAGGCGTGGGCCAATTTTCTATATATATGTTGCTTATGCTCCCCTAGAGCAATGAGTTCTTCAAAAGGCGGAATTGCTTTTTCATGTTCGTCATTATTAAAATACGCCAGGGCTTTTAGGTTAATGAGGGCTACATCTTTTGGGTAAAATGCCAACCCCTTGTCAATATATTTTAGGGCATTGTTTTTCTCATGTAATCCTACATAAAATTTCCCTAACTGAAATAAGCTTCGTAGGTGTGTACTGTCTAAAGCAACAGCCTCTTTAAGTGAAAGAGCTCCTTCTTTATTTTTTCCCTGACCTTGCAACGACCTTCCTAAATAATAAAAATACTCAGGGTTATCCTTATTTTTTTTGATGAGACGTTCAAAAACCAATTGGGATTTTATTACTTTTTTGGTCTTTACATATAATTTTCCAAGTTCAAAATGGGCAACGGTTTGGTTGCTGTCTTGGTCAACCAAATTTTCATACTGCACTATGGCCTTGTCATAATTTCCAATGGCATTATATGCCCTAGCAATCTGTAGACTAGATTTTTTAGAGCCTACTTTGGCATATTCATTTATAGCCTGGGTGTAATTACCAAGGGTGTACAGGCTATCTGCTATTGGCAAAGTCGAGGACTGTGCTTCGGCTTTACATACGGCTAGGCTTATTAATATTATAACTGAGGCTCTCAAGGTTGCTTTTATTCTAGTTTAAATGTAATGGGCATTGAAAAAATAACATTGACTACTTTGCCATGATGTTCCCCAGCACTCATTTGAGGTAATTTTTGAATTATTCTTAAAGCTTCCTTTTCTAACAATTCATGTGGGCCTCTATACCTAATATTTCCTATTTCTCCATTCTTGAAAATTGTAAAAATAAAATTCACCCTGCCTACAATGCCTTTTTCTTGAGCTTCTAGTGGATACTTAAAATTTTTACGAATATGTTCCTGTATTTTTTCTTTAAAACAGGCTCCTTTATCAGCTACATTTTCACATCCTGGAAAAACTGGGACGTTTTCTACGTATGAAAAGGAAACGTCAGTTTTAGTTTCCCAATAGCTACCCTTCATAACGTCTGATGCCTTATCCCCTTGTAATCTAAAAGTTATGGGAATAGAAAAAGGGACATTCACTGCTATTCCATTTTGTCTTCCTGCCGTCATAGGAGGTAATTTCTGAATAATTCGTAATGCTTCACCTTCCAATAATTCATGTGGTCCCCTGTATCTAATTTTTCCAATACTTCCATCTTTTTGGACGGTAAACATAATGTTTACTCGGCCTTGCAATCCTAATTCTTGCGCATATTCAGGGTAATTAAAATTCTTTTTAATATGTTCTATTATTTTTTCTTGAAAACAGGCTCTTGGGTCTTTGCTGTCTTCACAGCCAGGGAAAATGGGTACTTCATCAACAACAGCATAAGGCACATCTATGGGTTCACTTTTAAGATTTGTGCCCTCAATTTCATTAGTTTCTTTCTTTTCAACTTCACAAGAGGTATAGCACATCATTCCCAATACCAAAGGCAACAATGCTAAATATTTTAATTGATAAATTCGTTTTGATTTTGCTTTTTGTAACATGACGATTCGTTTTTTGATTAATGATGATTTAAAAAATTGATTGACAAATGAGATGTTTTGTGTCTGAAAGACCTGTGATAACAACAATTGGTACTGCTCCTTTTTATGGGTTTTGGAAACTTGTGCATCAGCAATAAATTCGTGTAATTCCGACATTCTATTTTGGTATATATACACCAATGGGTTGAACCAACCCACAATTCGCATCAATTCAAAAAACAAGAGATCCAAAGAATGTTTTTGTTTGATGTGTACCAACTCATGTTGTACGATACCCTCATATTCTTTCTCTAGTATCTGATCGCCCATAAATATGGTCTTAAAAAATGAAAAGGCCATTTTACTGCGGTGTACAATGACTCTAGTAAAGGTTTGAAAATAATGCACTTCTCCTTTTTTTCTGAGGCTATAAATTTGATAGATTTTATATGCAAAAAATAAGACGGCCAACAACATTCCCCCAAAAAGGACTCCTTCTAACAATGATATTTGTAATACGTTGGAATTCTCTGTTTGGGACACAGTTACTCCCTGCAAATCCATATTCCATAAATATTCTGGATAGGCTGCAAATTGTTCTGGAATACTTGTTTTTAAGGCTTCTATTTTTATCCATGGTAGTAGCATAGACAGTACATAGGTTCCCATAAGATATATTCTGTTCCATTGAAAAAAGGTCTCCTTTTTTAAGAACAGATCATAAATGACCAAAAACAACAACTGAAATGCTACGCATTCAATGATATACTGTACCATACCTTTATTTTTATGTTAACCTTGGTTTTACTCCTCTTCTTTTTTAATGTCCTTTAAGATAGATTCCAACTCTGTAAGGCTCATATCGTTCTTTTTCATGAAAAAAGACACCATACTTTTAAACGACCCTTGAAAATATCCATCGACCAATTTGTTGATCGACTGGTTGCTATAATCAGCCTTTTTCAATATTGGGAAATACACATGCCCCTTGCCTTTCTTTTCATAGTCTACAAAACCTTTGCTTTCCAGAATACGTACAATCGTGGATACTGTGTTATAAGCCGGTTTTGGTTCTGGTAATTCTTCTATAATGGCAGCTACATTACATTTTTCCAATTGCCATAAAATCTGCATTACTTCTTCTTCTGCTTTCGTAAGTTGTTTCATATTGTATACTTTGTCATTCTGTCGCATGAAGGCATCCATTTTCACCTATTCACTTGGCTAATATAACTAATTATTTAGTTGTAACTAATTATTTAGTTACAAAAGTTTGTAACAAAACATCCCTACCTTAGTCTAATAGTAAATTGTTAATGTGGACATTGCACTTCTAATTATTGGTTTTATCTTAATGTTTGTAGGGATATTGGGCAGTTTTTTACCCATACTTCCTGGACCCCCAATAAGTTGGTTGGGGTTATTTTTACTATTCCTTACCGAATCCGTGCCAGATGACTGGTGGGTTTTAGGACCAACATTAGCGGTTGCCATACTAGTATTTGCGCTAGATTATATTATTCCAGCAATAGGAACCAAAAAGTTTGGTGGCACCAAGGCAGGAATGATTGGTGCAACAATTGGTCTTATTTTGGGAATCTTGGCTCCCATTCCTGGTGGCATTATCATTGGTCCTTTTTTTGGGGCATTTATTGGAGAGCTTTCTAATAAAGCTGACAATAAAACCGCTGCAAAGGCTGCTTTTGGCTCTTTACTTGGCTTTTTAACGGGAGCTTTTTTAAAATTTATGGTTGCTGTAGTCTTTATGGGAATATTTGTTTCTACCGTATGGGAATATAGAGCAGCTTTATTTTCGTTTTTTTATTGATGTTTTATTAAAAACAAATGAAATATGGGACTAAAAAAACTAACTAATATTGCGTTTTTAACGTACGGATTGCCCATACTTGTTATGCTATCAGCCATTGGAATTGGATTAAGCCCCTTACTTCAAAAATATCCTGAGCTCATCATTGGAATTACATATGACCTAACATTAACCGCTCCTCTCTTATTTTTAGTATTAGCTGTAAAAAGTAATGTTCCAAAAATAAGGGCGATACCCATATTTATATTGGGAACAATCATAGCATCATACATTTTACCGATAAACGACCAACATCATTTAATTCTTATTAGAACGTATGCCCTGCCAATTGTAGAAGTAACGGCATTCGTTATTGTGGTTCTAAACATGCTTAAAGTCATAAAGAAATTTAAATCGATAGACAATAATGATTTCTATTTCGTCGCTAAAAAAAGTGGCGAAGAGTTGTTTGGAAAATCAAAATTTGGTGCCTTTATGACATCAGAAATCACGATGTTTTACTATGCTGTTTTTTCTTGGAAAAGAAGAAAGGCCAAGGCCAATGAGTTCACCAATTATAAGGAAAGCGGAAGCATTGCTCTTTCGGGAGGTATCATAATGGTCGTTTTAATTGAAACATTTGTTATTCACACTCTTTTGATTGAGTGGAGTGTAATTACAGCTTGGATATTTACCATATCAAGTTTGTATACGGCACTATTGATATTTGCCCATATAAAAGCTTTGCTCAAAAGACCTTCAATACTAACGGAGCATCAACTGGTTCTTAAGAACGGACTTTTAGCAGATATTTTTATCAATCTTAGTGAAATTGAAAAAATTGAGTATTGCAACAAGGAACTACATCATGAGAAATTAAGAGTTGGTAATTTAGAACTACCTAAAGAAAGTACCGACCATACCATAGCGCTATACTTTAATTCACCACAAACTATTGAAAAAATGTACGGCTTTACTGAAGAATGTGATATCCTACTTCTTCAAATAGATAATAGGCATCGGTTTTTAGAAGAAGTAAAAGAAGCTATAAACAAATCACCCAAATAAACTGTTTTATCCGCAAAAGATGTTCTAGTTACTTCGGCTATGCTCAGCAACCGTTCTAGCTGCTGAAAATTACATCCAAACCGTTTTATCTTCAATTGGCGTTCTTACCACTTCTGGTATTACATCATCATAATTACCCATATAGAAAAATCCCAAACATTTTTCACCTTGGGCCAAATCAAAAAATTCACCCATGTATTGTATCAATCCTGGGGAACTCCAATAACAGCCTATTCCTTTTTCAGTACACATCAACCACATGTTTTGTACAGCCATAGCCACGGCGGCAATTTCTTCCCATTCTGGCAAACTTTCTTTTGGGTCACGCTGCATACAAATAGCTATGATAGCACCAGCTCGTTTAGGGTTCTCTAAAAGCTTCTTGCACTTAAATTCTTTTGGGTGTTCCTCTGCTTGTCTATACTTTTCAACTAGAAATACTCCCAAATTCTCCTTAGCCTCAGCCTGCAATACCTTAAACCGCCAGGGTTCTGTTTTCTTATGGTTTGGGGCCCAATTTGCAGCCTCTAGAATTTCTTTAATATCTTCTTTGAGAATGGGGGTATTATTATACTGAGCCGGAAATACAGACCGTCTATTTTTTATCAATTCAAAAATCATAACACTCTTATTTTACATGTTGAAAGTAAGGCATCTTTATCAACAAAAAAAGCCTCCCATTATGGAAAGCCTTTCATTGGTTAGATTCACAATTAAATTGAAATCTATAACCGTTGTTCCAATATAAAATTGGAACACAACACAACACTGCAAATATAGGAAACCTTTTAACATGGTAGGATAATTTCTAATTATTAAAAGCCTAAATATCAGATTATCAGCAATGCAATCCCATATTTGTCGGAAAATTCTGCCCTTAATCGTAAATTAAATTTTTTAATAGTTCTTGATCAATTTTTGACCCATTTTTGTATATTCAATCCCCAATTATGAAGATTAAAAGCCTCATATATAGTGCTATAGCGATGTCTCTTCTTTCCTGTGAAAAACCAGAATTGGATGTCCTAGAGGTATCTGAACACTTTGAGGACATGGATTCTTCTATAGTTCTTGAAGAAGAGGAAGCAGCATTCGACCAAGTATACAATTGGGTTTCACAAATGCAATTGTCGAATGGTTTATTAGAAAGCGCAGAGAATACCAATTTCGTTTCTTTATATGACAATTCGCTTGCATCCATGATATTTATCGCTAACGGGGAATTTGAAAAGGCTGAGAAAATTTTTGAATTTTTTAATTCCAAGATTGATGCTGAGCTTTTAAGCAATACTGGTGGGTTTTATCAAAGTAGAAATACAGCAGGAGAAAATGGTGGACGTACTTGGATGGGTGACAATGCTTGGTTGCTTATTGCATTGAATAATTATCATGCCTCTGCTGGAAATCAAAAATACCAAAACTTAGCACAAGAATTAGAAAACTGGATTCGCTCTTTACAAGATACTGATGGCGGACTCTGGGGTGGATTCAATGAAAACGGAACTCAAATTCATAAAATCACTGAAGGCATTGTTACTGCTTTTAATGCAGTAGAAGGGTATGATGACTTTCATAAAAATATTTTAATCTTCCTGAAAGAAGAACGCTGGGATGCTACTGAAAATCTTATTGTTGCTTGGCCAGAAAATCCAGATTATAATTTTGCTATGGATTTACATCCTTTAGCTTTTGGCATTTTTGAAGATTTCCCTGTCAATTCTCTATTTAAAACAGATCGCTATGTAACTACTCAAATAGCAACTGTAACTGGCGAAGAAATAACGGGTTATTGCTTTGATGAAGACAAGGATGTTATTTGGTTAGAAGGATCTGCACAAATGAGCGTTGCTTTTCAAAAAGGTGACATGCACAATGAAGCTAATACTACCATTCTTGAACTTGAAAAAACTTTTATTACGAGTACCACTTTAGATAATGCCGAAGGGCTTCCATATGCTGCAAATTTTGGTACAAGTTATGGTGCATCATTATTATGGGAGCATGCAGATATTACACCTGCCATATCATCTACTGTATGGTATTTATTTGCCAAGCACAATTTTAACCCATTAGCTTTGGGGGCTCAAAAAAACATCCCTGTTGCTGATAAATTTTGGTTACAGGCACTTGCCAATTAATCATATCCCATTTCTATTCATTACATTCATTCTATTAAAAGTTGAACCAATAATTGCTTCTCAAAACCTCGTTTGTCGGTTTCCACCACTATTCTTAACTGTTTGGCAACAAAAATAGTTGCTCTTTTAAAGAAGATTTTAGTTTTGTGCGGATTAAATATTAAAAACCAATACACATGAGGAAAGTAATGTTAGCATTGACCCTATTGTTTTTAGGAACTGGGCTGTATGCGCAAGGAGGATTAAAAGTCGGAATTCAAGGTGGTATGCCCTTTGATGATTTTAATGATGAAGTAAGTTTAGTCGTTGGTTTAGACCTAGGATATATGTGGACTCTAGGTGAAGTGATTGACCTAGGAGTAACTACCAGTTTTATACATGGATTTGCAGAGACGTTTCATACGGATGTTGTGCTCACGGATTTATCCGATGTGCAATTTGGAACTGCAGCGGCAGCTGTAAGAATATGGACTTCAAATTCGTTTTCTATAGGAGTAGAAGCCGGACAAGCCTTTGGCATCAATGAAGGTAATGACGGTGGTCTCTATTTAAGACCTTTGGTAGGGTACTTAATGGGCCCAAATACTGAAGTGAATTTTTCGTATACTTCTATAAGCTTAGAGGACAAAACCTGGACTACAGTTAATTTTGGAATTCTGCATACTTTTCAACTTAAAAAGAGATATTGATTTTAGGTTAATTTTCCCGAATAGCTTTACCCATTGCTGTTCCAATCGTCATAAGTGTACTGATTTCATTGGCTGTAAAATCATAAGAAACTGGTTTAGCAATGCCCAATGTGCCATAAAGGGTATCCTTATAAAGCATGGGAACTACAATAGAACCTTCCACCTTTGTTTCTTTGGCTGCAGGACGGGCCACTCCAGAAGCATCTGTTTGTAGGTTACACATTTCCACTGCTTCACGACGTTCGGCTGCAATTCCTGCCATTCCTTTTCCGATGGGAATTGTTGACAATTTAGGAATCAGAAATTCAGGTATTTTATGATGAGCTTTTAACTGCAACAAGGAGGTACTTTCTTCCAAAAAATGAATGGTTCCTGTACTACATCCAAATTGAGAGATTACGTCAGTAAGCACTTTTTGCCAATCTACTGTTGGTTGCCTTATTGAAGTATATAGTTGATCTAGTGCTGTGCTCATAAGTATATTTTAAAACAGTGCTATTTGAATTGTAAATTTAAGAAATGATGCGCATTACACCTTCAATTTGAGGCGATATTTATGTAATGTAGATACAACCAAATGATTTTCTTTTTCAAAGGAGAGGTCGATTATTAATAAGAATAGTAAAAACTCAAGGGCTCTGTTTTCCTTTTGCAATTCCTACATTAATAATTAGGGTAGCAAATATGTTTAATACTCCCATAAATTAAGGCATCCTATTCTTAATGAAACTTTTGGGCCTGGCCATTTTTATTTTTTCGGATTAACTCAGAGGTAGAACAAAGCAGGTAATTGGCATTGATAGTGCTAGCAAAAGTTTCAACGAAGAATTACTATTAAAAAATGTTCATGAAGGATCTATTCTTACGAATATTTTGGGAAGCATTACCTTAGAATTATGAACCCTTCAACTAATTCAAATAGAAGTTTTGCAATTCACCTAAGATAATAATCCTTAACAGGTATAAATTTTTTCTTTTTCAATATTCCATTATATTCGCCCTACAAATCAACACTTTAACCTGTAATCTCCATTTATGTTCAAGACTCCTTTCTCTTTTTATGGTCGCATACGACGTCTTGAATATGGTTTAACTTATCTTTTTTATATTCTATTTTATCTTGCAATAGCTGTAATTTGGACAGAATTTGAACAAGTAGAGGTGATGATTATTCCATTATATATTGTTCTTTTCTGGTTAAGATTGGCTCAAGGTGCTAAGCGATGTCATGATTTAGGGAATAGCGGTTTTTATCAATTAATTCCCTTATACGGACTGTGGCTTATGTTTCAAGATGGAGAACAAAATGAGAACAAATATGGCTTGAACCCAAAGATTTTAGCAACCAACTATGATCCATCCAGGGAAAAGATTTCAATAGTAAAAACACTAATTGAGGTTAGCAGTGCAGTTTTATTGAATATGTTACTCATTGCCATTGCAATGGAATATTTATATACTGATGAATGGATGATTTTAAATTGGATGTTTTGGTCCATTGTCGTTTGTTATTTCCTTATGTTGTTAATAAATTATAGAGGTAAGGCACTACCTGATACTAGAAAAACCGAAGCACACCTTCCAATTATTTATACGCTCACTCTTTGCATCTGTTTTATACTCTATGTTGTGAGTTATAGAGGTGTCGAATTTTCTTTTGAAACCATTTTGTTAGGTTTAGTTTTGGCAGCCATTTTTCTAGCTTTCACCTATGTCCCCTACTTTGCGTACAAGTTGTTATTTAAAAAAACAGAAAACTATGAAAGTTAGAAATCAACTTATACTTTCAGGAATACTTGTAGTTTGTATTTTGGGCTTTGGATTTACTCATAGTACAGGTTCAGGAAACAAAAACATGATAACTTGGGGTGAAAGGTCTCTTGTTTGGGAAGATTTTGAGCTTGTAAGACATCTAGAAGAGGATTATGTTGCATCTATCTATTCAGGTATAACTTGCCCAGATTTAATCACTGATACTAACTCGATGGTATATGCTTATATGAACCCAAATCTATCTGAACGTCTAAGAGGTGAATATGATTCTGGAAATGTACTGGTTCATGAGCAATATCATTTTAACATCACAGAGTATTGTGCAAGGTTATTAAGAAAGGAAATTGTTCAAAAAGGATTAGGTGGGCTATCGCTAAAAATCATAAAGGAATTGAAATATAAATATTCTGAAAAACGAGATAGTTTACAAAATGTATATGACAGTATATCCAATCATAATTCAAAATGGGAAGAGCAAAGATTTTGGGAACTGCAAATTGATGACTGGCTTAAACAAACTGCGTACTACGAAAACGAAGATATTTATGGTTATTATGATTTTACTGAGAACCGCACTCAATTCTTCCGTAATATCTATTCCACTCACACTCAAAAAATCCTGATGTCTTACCCCGTTGGAGAAAAAGACGTTAAATATGGTCATACTTATGAGATAATCTATACCAACCATACAGAAAAACTAATTAAATTTTACAAAAACGGTATACTCACCAATGGGGGCCATTTTAATACTGCAATTACCAAAATTATTGAAAAAGAAAATGGAATTTTTGAAAGGCATTATTTAAATCCTGATGAAACTTACAACACCAAGTTGGGCTACTGTTTGCGGAAAAATTATATCAATGAGGAGCAAGAGCAAACCGTACATTATTATAATGAGAAGCAGGAAAGGGTCAAAAGAAATTCCATATACGAAACAAAATGGAAGTACAACACTAAGGAGAATTCCTATTATGCTACTTTTACCAATAAGGCAGGGAAAGTTGTCTCAAACAACGAAGGTATTTATCACAAGAAAAGAGTTCTTGACACCCTAGAAAGAACCATCCTTTTTGAAAACCTTGACAAGTATTTCAGGTTAAAAAATAATGCCGATTTCATTGCCAAGTGGGAGTTAACCTTTAATGAAAAGCATAAAAAAACTAAGTATCGCTTGTATGATGAAAATGGTGACTTCGCATTTCATTTAGAAGATTACTGTTTGACTTACGACTATGATGAGAGGGGCAATACGAGCAGGGTTACCTCCATAGATGAAAATGAGAAGATTACCTATGACAATAATGGAGCCGCCATTTATGAGTATACCTATGACCTTTTTGATAGAAACACTATAGTAAAAAGATTTAATAAGGACCATTTGCCAATTATAGGCAATGATGATTATTCTCAACATGTAAAGGAATATGACTCCTTAGGACGAATTCAATTTGAAGCCTTTTATTATCCTGGTTACGTCCTAAAATACAATGATGATTTATGGGGTGCTTCAAAATATATGTATGAGGCCGACAGTGTTATTATAGAACAAAATATTGACGCGTATGGGGATTTGAAATTAAATGAAAATAAAATTGCCAGCATTAAAAAAAGACTAAATAAAAAAAAGGAAATTATATCAGAAATCTATTTTGATAGTAACGGCAACTTTTCCAAAAACGAAGATGGTGTTGTAGAATATCGGTATAAGTATAATGATAAAGGAAGAAAAAAAGAATCAACTTCACATGACTCCTTGGGCAAACTTAAAGCGTTTGATGCAGATGTTGCCATTATCCGTTGGGAGTATGATACCTACGGATATAAATCAAAAACCACTTACTTCAATACAGAGAATCAGCTAGCCATCACAGCGGATAGCGTCACCTACAATAAATACAAATATAATAGCAAGGGCCAATTATTGGAACGCACTAATTATGACGTAAATATGAAACCCGCATTGATAGATGGGGTATTTAAAACCAAATTTGCAATAAATCAGGCAGGTCTTGATTCAATTCAATTTGAGTACAATATTTATGGTAAATTAAAAAAAGATGTAGCCATCATTAAATTCTTTTATAATAAATATGATAATAAAATAAAGACCGAATATTATAATGCCGCTCATAAAAGAATTAAAAATACAGATGGAATAAGTGCCGTCAAAATCATTTATAACGAACGACAGATTAGAATTAGGCATGAATTTTTGGCTGAAAACAACCAATTTACCAATAATCATCAAGGGGTGTCCATTAAAAAATGGAATCTAAATGAGTTAGGTCATACGATAACCTTCAGTAATTTTGAAAAGAATTCAAAGCCTGTTGTTGGAGCCAATGGGTACCATATGGTTGCATACGAATGGGAATCTATGGGGGAGACTTCTCGAATTTCGAAATATAATACCGATTTGTCTTTGATGGAAGATGAGTACGGTACTGCGATATACGAATATGATTTGCGTCCTTCTGGATTATATTCTGAAATCAAGAGGTTTAACCAAAATGAAAAACTTGCTGAAAACACCTTGGGTGTTGCAATTACTCAGTACACCCCATATCTTGATGGGCTATATTATTTGGACAAGGAATTAAACGCGGCTGGAGAGGCTGTAAACGATACAATTGCAAAATAAAAATCTTCTCAACTTGTTGCTTTACAAATTATTATAATGCCTTCATTTTATCAGGAGGCAGCAATTTACTTGGCTAAAAAAAAAAGGAATTTATGTTCATCAAACTATCAAATACCCTGAAACTGCTGCCTATAAAACTTAGGTGACAGCTGCTTGTATCGTTTAAATTGTCTGTGATAGAAAGATAAGTTGTTAAAACCAGATGCATATCCAATTTCAGAAATGGATAGGTCAGTTTCAATAAGCATTTTGCTGGCAAAGGTCACTTTATATTCATTGAGGTAGTTGGTAAAGGTCTTGTCAAAAGTCTTTTTAAAAAAACGGCAAAAGGCCTCCTTGCTCAACGAAAGTTCTTTTGATATTGCTTCAAGTGAGCACTGATTATGAATGTTATCTCTAATGTAATTGTTGATCAAATTAACACGGTAACTCTGCTTGGGCGATAGTGCTTTCCCAAAACCCGGACCGGCCAGTAGTTCCATAGTACTCTTGGTGGCAAGGGTATTCAAAATATCCAAGAAGCTCATCAACCGCTGGAAAGGATTCTGATTAATTAGTTTGATAAACGAAGCTTCAAGTGACATAGCCGTTTTTAAATCAAAGAAAATACCACGAGTCGATTTCAATAACATATCCCTCACAGCAGCCAACTCGGGCTTGTCCAACCAATCATTTAGTAGTGCTTCGTTCCATTGAATTACAACTGATTTTGCATTTTCACCAGTATTATCAATAGTTTTCCAGGCATGCGGTAAATTTTTCCCAACGAGTACCAAATCGCCTTTCCCAAACAAGTGCATGGAATCACCAATATAACGTATCCCTGAGCTCTGTAAATTGTATACGAGTTCATATTGAGGGTGACAATGCCATACAGCTTCGAATTCCTTTTCCTCAAAAATCCGAGCCCTAAAGGAACTTCCCGGAGATGTAGTTACTTCTCTTAAATGAGCTTTCATAATTGGTTTTTAATTCTATACTTAAGGACAATACTTCACAATTTTACTAAAAATATTAGTAAAAACATCAATATTGTACATAAAATGGACAATATGCTGTATATAATGTACTCCTGCATAGTTGAACTTTGTATGTGCCTTGGAGTATAGACCAAAGCAACACATCAGAACGCATCAGAATGGTTATGTGATAAAAAATATAGAATTTGTTTCTAATATTGAAATAGTTGAAATCATGAACTGAAAATCTATTTGAGAGCTAAAACACAGGTTTACTGTCATTTATATTTCAGAATGACTACATTAATAAAATTATAAAAAGTATCAATTAAAATTATATAGAGCTTATGAAATCAATGTATGCAGCTGTTTTAGAGGAATATAACCAGTTTCAATGGAAAGAAGTAGCCTATCCAACGATGGGTGATGATGAAGTCATTGTAAAGATTGCGTATGCTAGTATTTGTGGAAGTGACCAGCACATTTTTTTGGGGGAATTTCACCCAAGAACCCCTATCCCTTTTACACCTGGACATGAATTTGCAGGGCATGTGATTAGCAAAGGACCCAATATCAAAAATCTAGAAGTAGGAGACCTTGTTGCCATTGATCCTATTATTTGGTGTGGTGATTGCCCCGCTTGTGAGCGCGAACATTATCCAGCCTGTACTTCCTTAAAACTAATAGGAGTTGATATGGATGGCGGTTTTGCCCAATACCTCAACGTTAAGGAAGCTAACCTGTACAAAGTCAATTCTAACGTACCTCCAGCACATGCTGCTCTAATTGAATTATATGGCATTGGATACCATTCTTGTAACCGTGCTAGCGTTCAAGAGGGAGATTCGGTTGTGATTTGGGGTGCAGGTAAAGTAGGCCATGCAGTGTTGCAAGCGGTGAAAACAAAAACAACTGGACAGGTGTATATTGTAGATATTCTTTCTAAGCGACTTCAACTTGCAAAAGATACTTATGAAGACATCCATATCATTAATACTGCCAAAGAAGATCCTGTAGCACGTATTATGGAACTCACAAATGGCAAAGGTGTAGACGTCGCCATTGAAGCTGTTGGGCATTATGTAGAAGTTGAAGGAAAGCTGAATCCTGTTCGTAGTTGCATACAAAGTATCCGTGGTGCTGGTACAGTCTGTGTTCTAGGTCTGGGCAATGAACCCGTACCGCTTTTGATGAAAGAACTTATTTGGAAAGAGGCAAAACTAGTGGCTTCTCGTGTCAGTCATGGTGAATTTACTGAAGCCATTGACAACCTTGAGAAAAATCTCTTGAAACCAGAGGCAATGATTACGGATACACTGGAGCCAAAAGATATTCAAAAAGGGTTTGAAATGTTGGAAGAGGATCCAGACAATCATTTAAAAATGATGCTAAAATTCACGTAGAAAAAGAGATCAGTATTAAAAGGTAATCTCAAATATATAGTTCAAACAAATTGGAAAGTGATACATGGGCATGTGTAGGCACGGCTTGTATTGACCACTTGCTTAAAACAGGGGGGGCGGTTTTGTTCCTCAATACCTTTTCGGCTTTGTTATACCTAAACAAATCGCTTAACTTTGGACTGCATGATTTCAGACATCGTCCTTTTTATTATAGTAATACAAAGCATCTTATTTGCCTTTGTACTTTTTACGCACAAAGGACCCAAGCAGATCAGTAATAGGCTATTAGCTGTTTTCTTGCTGGTTATTGGTGCACAGTTTAGCACCCTTTTAATGCTCTCCTTTAACATCTACCCTAAGGTTTTTCAGCCCATCATGTGCGTTTTTGGCCTGGCTTATGGTCCCTTGTTTTATCTCTATACCCTATCAGTACTATACGCTTATTTTGATCTGAAGGGCAAACATTTTTGGCATTTTGCACCAGCCCTTATGTTCTTACTTGCGGCATTAATGGGATACTCCGTTTGTGGCACCCTAGGTCATTTACTCTATCCCAGTCTTCTTATATATCTGATGCTCTCCATGCTGAAGATCAAAGAGTTTACCCGCATTGTTAAAAGTACACAGTCCATGAATCGAAAAACCGATTTAAAATGGCTGCAATGGACCTTGGTTATTTTTTCTTTTGCCTTTTTCTTTGATATCATCAACCAGTTCATTTTGGAGATAAGCATTTTTAGCGATGCCCCAATTACGCATTTCATTATATTATTTTTAATTCTGTGGATGTTCTACAAAGGCCTAAAACAACCCCATATTTTTATTGGAGTTTCCCCTTCTGATGCCCTCTTGGTTACTAAAAATCAGCCACCCATGGAGGAAGCCGTTGAAGAGGTGCAACCCGAATTAGACCACATTAAAAAATTCCTAGAGACCGAAAAACCATTTACAAATGCCGACCTCTCCCTAAATCAACTTGCTGATGCCTTGGATATGCCAGCAAGGCGATTGTCTACTTTAATCAATCAATATTTTCAGATGAATTTTATGTCGTTCATTAATGACCATAGGATTGCAATGGCCAAAAATCGACTCCAAAACCCAATAGATGCTTCAGAAACCATATTGGAGGTCATGTATGCGGTAGGCTTTAATTCAAAATCTTCATTTTATACCCTTTTTAAAAAGAAAACAGGGCTCACACCAACGCAGTTTAAGAAGGAGCATTCAAAATAAGACAGTTCACTTTTATGCTTTCCTAAATGCGAACTCATTTTTTAGCAAAAAACTAGTTCGGAAACACGAATACAAACTTCCAAGAGTATTGTAGTGCTTTAATTTGTCCTGTCTTAAAAGGACCGATGCTTTAATTGTTAACGCTACTAAATTTCCAAAAATGAAATTGTTTTTAAAAATATTACGAAAAATAGCTGTGGTATTGGGATACCTCTTGTCTGTAATCCTAGTAACTTTAGTTTGTGCCATGCTGTTTTCTAGAAAGGATTATGGCAATCCAGAAACCCCAATAGGGGAGCAAATGAGCAAAATGGCTTTTTCTAATGTCAACCTTATTAGTATGGAAGAAGGCCAGGAAGAGGTAGCACGGCATGTGTCGGTTTTAATAGATAATGGAACCATAAGTCAAATCATCCCCGATTCCATAACCATCCCTTCTGCCTACAACACCATTGATGCAGAAGGTAAATACTTGATGCCCGGCTTAATAGACATGCATACCCATATTTTTGACCGTTCTGATTTGGCCATATATCTAGCCCATGGCGTTACGACGGTTAGAAATATGATGGGCCTACCCATGCATTTGCGATGGCGGCAACAGCTAGCAGCAAATGAATATCCGGGGGCAAGGCTTATAACAGCATCCCCAACTATAAATTCAGGCGGAAATGGGGGTCCTTTTCATAAAAATGTGGCAAATGCGACCGAGGCCATAGCAGCCGTTAAAGCATATGCAGAAAAAGGTTATGACCTTATAAAAATCTATGATGGCTTAAATGAAGAGCAGTTTCTAGCGATTATGGAGGAAGCAAAACGGAATAATGTATATGTTGCAGGGCACCCTCCACACCAAATAGATTTGGATGTTTTACTGCAATCGGACATTAGATCTTTTGAGCACGTAGAAGAAATTGTTCAGGGCATGATGGCCTACAAATTAGATACGGTCCTTGGCAGGAGCATTGCCAAAAAACTAAAAAGTCATGATTCCCGTGTCACCATCACCTTAGCACCCTTTCATAATATTTACAAAGCCACCACAGAGGGGGAAGCTTTTTTGGAGAACATTCCTAAGGAAAATATTAACCCATTTATACGGTTTATTGGTGAAAAACAAATGGCAGAATGGGTAGACAGCAATGCCGGAACCTTCAAATGGCATGTGGAAAAATACCAATGCATGTTAGATTTACTACGGATTTTACAAGAAGAACAAGTAGCCCTATTATTGGGCACAGATACGGGCCCTAGTTTAACCATTCCGGGACTAAGCTTACATAAAGAAATTGAACTGCTATACAAAAATGGCATCCCTGCTTACGACATTCTTAAATCTGGTACGGTAAATGCCGCTAAGGCTTTGGGCAAGGAAAAGGAATTTGGAACCCTTGCAATAGGTAAAAAAGCAGAGCTTGTATTGGTCTCACAAAACCCTTTAACCAATTTAGCAAGCCTTAAAAACCCTGTGGGGGTTATGAGTAATGGCCTTTGGTATGACCAAGCCAGGATTGAGGAATTACGAACCTTGGGAAAAGACAAATCTAATATCTTCTTGACAGTAGGGCGGTTTTTAAACCATATGGTGAGTAAATAATAATTACTCTTTGCTTAAAATTTAAGATTTTGACTTCCTACAACTAGGATATAGCCTGTTGCTGCTTAAACTGCCCAATTTCTTCCAGCTTGACGTTCAGAGCTCCAAAACATTTTTTTCCAAAATGGACGTAGATATTTTGCCCATTCACCACTAGAAGTCAGCATTCTTTTCTTACCGGAACCCAAGATCTATATTTTACGTTAATTTAAACTTCATTTTGGTTTCAAAAAGAAAATTAACCAGAAAAATGACCAAATCAAACCGACAGAATTAATTATCGTGAGAAAGCTATTTCTCCTGTTAGCTTTTAAATTCATAAATGCCGGAATCAAAAGAAAATTTACTGATAGGCATATTGGTAACACTATAAGGCCAAAACCCATCGGACCACCTTTTTCCCAAAGAATAATGAAAGTACACCATAAGAAATAAGCGTTGACTAAAATAATTGATATCGATAACGCTTTGCTATAAGTAATTTTTATACAGAATTATTGATGTTGGGACTATCGTTTTATTGAACTTTTTGATAAATAGAAAAACCGACAAAGAATAATATTATCAGGATTGCCAGTATAACACCTAACTTTATATTTCCACTAATAAACTCAACAAACCAATTAAGTAGTTCTTCAATCATCGTTTATTTGAACTTTCAATTATTAGCTACTTTTCCGTTACTAGCTTGAGTGGGTATTTTTCATATCTAAAAACCTTAATTTCTTTCTCTAAATCTGAGTATCGCTCTTCAAACCTTTGAAAGTTTTGTGAATAGCCATAAGAACCTACTTTTTTGAGTCCTTCAATGATATTTATTCTACCAAGACATTCAAAAATGATGTTTAAATTTAAGTAAGTCTTTATGTTCAACCGCATCAATTACAAACCCAAATATAAAATTTGGTTTGCCCCCTAAATAATCCCAAACTATTTCTATACCTGGTTGCTTTTTTCGCGTATCATCCCTAGCATATCCAGACCCTATTTTACTACCTAAAAAACTTTGTTGCGCTATCAACTCCAAATTGGGTTTTGAAGTACTTTGATAGGTAATAGGGACAAACCAATAATTACAGTTTCCTCGATGCTGATCAATTTTTAAACAAATCAAAGCACGATAACTATTATCACTTAGTTTAAATGTCAGAATATCATTTTCATTAAAAATAAAGTTCGAAATCTTTCTGTATTTTTTCGCCTTCCTTACTTTACTATTCTTAACGCTAATCTTTTTAATGAAGTTTTTAAGAACTCTAGACCTTGAATTACCTTCTTTATTTGAAAGTTTTGTCCATTCATCAACACAAGCGTTTTTTGATACTATCGTTTTAATGTATTTCAACCGTTCGAAGGTCATTAAACCAATTTCCCAATAAGCCAAGCCACAGCTTGTTACATATACTTCATTATCAAACTCATCAAAAAATTCTTTCTGCACTATTGGGTACTCATCAATTATCATTTTTGAAGATGCTTCGCTATCAAACAAATCCATAATGCCCCAGTAGGTGTCATGGGCCCTATCTCCATCAATTATTTTGGTGCCGTCTGTAGCCATGTACTATTATATCTTATCGATTATTTGAACTTTAATGAAGTTTAGTTCTTTGTTCGCAATTGTATTAAATCTCAATCTTCTCTATCATCTCTTTGAATAAGCCTAATAAAAATTTTAGTTTCCCAGGGTCACCAGCGGCAATAAATTTTTGGTTCTCAATTTTCACACCATACCAATCTTGTTTGCCATTTTCGTTAAGTATCCAATTTATATTAGTATCGGCAATGGAAGTATTCGAAATGTCAATTTCTACTTCCCACCCCGGATTATCTATAGTGGTTATTTGAATACCTTCGCCATGTTCCCAATTTCCGTCACAATTAACCTTAAACCAATTCTGTATCCAGTCTAAAATTTCCATCTGCATCGCATTATTAATATTAAATTCTTTATTTAGACTTTTGTGTTCCTTCCTCTTTAATCTGTTTTCTTTCTGCTTGTCGTTCAGAACTCCAAAACATTTTTTTTCGAAAATGGACGTAGATGTTTTGCCCATTCACCACTCGAAGTCAGCATTCTTTTCTTACCGGAACCCATGATTTATGTTTTAATTTTTAATCGTTTATTTGAACTTTCATTTATCCCCCGATTCCATTTCCGCCATTTTGTTAATCTTCGGCTGTATTATCCATATTCCAAAAGGATAAAACCAAAGCATAAAAAACTCTCCAATAAAATCTCCAAAATTCACCTCTCTTTGTAATTCTACAGTTTTAATTGTTTTTGATACAAAGTATAGTGAATAGAAAATACAGAACATTGAAAACAAGTGTAAAACAAAAACTATTGCAACCAAGAACCCTCCAATTACAGATCCTGAAATGTTCCCATTTGCAAATAGTCCGCTGGCAGAAAATCCAACAAATAGAGAAATCAATATAATATAAACCAGAGGAATGAAAAAGAGAGCTCTAAATTTTTTGACTTTCATCTTTACATTGGCAGGCAACTTTTTTTGTAATCCAATAGCAATTGACCAAAATCATCCAAAAAATAAACCAGAGTAAATTATCATTATCACAGGAAACAATGTCAGGGTATTAATCATGATTGCAGATTCCGGGTCTTTACCACTACTCATGTTAATCATAATGGCCCCCATCGCAATAAACTGAAGTATGACTGGTATACCAATCATCAATAGGAACAGCTGCCAATGTTTTGCCTTTAGAAATTTTCTAATCATTTATCATCATTTATTTGAACTTACTAAAATTGTATTAAGGCTTTCCATAAGAGGTTTCGTCGCTTGTAGTATAGTTGCTTAATTTATCTACTAACTCATTAAAATCCCTTTTTGACATCCACTTCTTTTTTATAATATGTGATTCCTTTTCACATCTGAAGATAATAGAATGTTCTGGATAATCTACAACTGCTATTTCTTTTAAGTCATTCAACTTAATTACGTGACAATTTCCGCCTTGTATTGGAACTTTTAAATAACCATCTCCAAGTTCAAGATTGTCTAGCCTAATATTTCTAGAATAATTGATTACTAACCGTGTACCATACACTAAATTAAAAATAGCGACAATTATAAACATAACCCGTTCCCATGAACTAATTTGAAAAGACATATAGCCCATGAAAACCGCAAAGAGTATTGAAAAGAGACCAATTAGAATAATTGATATTGGAGGTCTATAATTATATTCAATCATTAACGGTCCTTTATTTTGACTTTTTCAATCTCTTTTCCTGTTTCTTTTCTTTAGCCGTTTTTACTGGTGCTTTTTTTACGTTTTTCTTTGCATCTTGACCTTTTCCCATAATGGTATTATTTAATGATTAGTTATGTTTTTAGTTTCGTTCCCTAGCAAAAATCAATCGTTTATTTGAACTTTAGAACGTTTCGGCTCGTATGTTTACGATGTTTTAATAATAGTTATAAATATAGTAGTTTTCAAAGTATTAATACTAGCTAAAATAGAAGGGACAGAGAGTTCTCGGCTAG
>NVXD01000004.1 GCA_002746415.1 Flavobacteriaceae bacterium
ATTATATTCCTTTACAAAGTGGTTTAAGGCAAAAAAGAAAATATTAATTAACTTTAGAGAACTGGACTAAGGCTTTTCATAGGAGGTTTTGTTGGCAGTAGTTTTATTTTTTCAATTCCATATGTAATGTCGGGTAAGGTTTTCCAGAGGAATCCAATTCAGAGCGACCTATTATTTCAAATTCGCAATGTTTATAAAATCCAACTGCTTGTTCGTTCTGTTCATTAACGTCAACTTTGGTAATATTTAAATTGTCAATAGAATAATTCAATAATGACTTACCAATTCTTTTCCCTCTATATTCAGGATGAACAAATAGCATTTCTAAATTCTGTTCAGCGACCCCAAGGAAACCAACGATACCTTTTTCATTATCCCTTATGCAGCGTAATTCAACCGCGTCCAAATATGTGTTTAAGATTAGTGGTTTAAAATATTCTATATCTTCTTCCTTTAAAAAAGTCGTGTGTAGCTCTAACCGAGCATTCCCATAAATTTACTATTTCTTTGTATTCAGTCTTATTGACTGAACCTATTTCCTGTTTCATTTTCTTAATTAATGCCAACAATTAAACTTGCATAATAACACCCATATTTCTAATGAAGAAAATTATAAAAAGTAGAACCTCAGCAATTTAGATGCTATTTACAATAGAAATTGGCAAGAATAATCCTCGTTTGCGCACCCTCATGAAAATTGCAGAAGGTTTGGAGATGGAGATTAGTAACTTATTGAAGATCTAACAGTTAGTATATGAAAAGTTGGCAACTTCGTCCCACTTTCCTGTAAAGTTACACAACAGTTGAACCGAACCACAACCCTTTAATTTGCCGATATTCCGCCTATTATTTATATATAATGTTAGCATTTTGTTACCAACATCTGGTTGTTTGTTATTTTTAGTCTATATATCCAATAGATGTATATATCCGATTTTTAAAAACACAACTTGTTCCTTGATTTGTAGTTTTAAAGCTAAGTGTTTCCGTAGTACCCTCAATCCAAAAAGTTTTGCTATTATGAGTAAATATTTTTAATTTATCCATATTAGGAAAGTTGACATAAAGTTGTTTGTCATTTAAGGTAACTATTCGGGTAGAACCATCCTCAAATGTATAAGTTCCCACAAATTGTATTAACTCTGAATTTTCTAATGTGATTGATAAATCTTCGCTAGGGAAGGGTTTATCGAGGACAAGAGCAGCTATTTTTGTTGTAACAACCCTTGGTTCCTTACAATCGCAATTGGAGAAAACGGTTACAAAGATGTCTTCCTTTGGTAAATATGTAGCGTAAGTGGCATATCCCAGTGTGCCTCCCGAATGTTCTATGGTATTGCTTTCATCGATTGTATTTATTGCCCATCCATAACTGTAATTTGTTTTAGAACCATCATTCAAAGTGGTGTTAGTAAAAATCATTGTTTTGGACGCTTCTGTAATTAATGTGTTTTCTAGCAAAGCCTGATTCCATTTAAATAAATCTTCGGTAGTTGACATTAATGCTCCTGCTGAGTAAAGGTGGCTATAGCTAACATAGTTTGCATTTATAATTGAGTTGTCTTGTTTGGAATAGCCTAAAGCTCTTTTGTCTATTAATTTAGAATGATTTGCATATAAGGAGTTT
Source organism: Flavobacteriaceae bacterium (assembly GCA_002746415.1). Classification (GTDB taxonomy): domain Bacteria; phylum Bacteroidota; class Bacteroidia; order Flavobacteriales; family Flavobacteriaceae; genus Saonia. The sequence goes on from NVXD01000004.1 coordinate 1,628, forward strand.
TCCATAGTTAAGGGTTTGAAAATCTTTGATTCAATAAACTCTCCATACGATTGGCCTGAAATCTTTTCAATAATAAGACCTAAAATATAATAACCCGAGTTGGAGTATTCCCATTTATCACCTGGATTAAAATTTAGAGGTTCGTTTTTGAAAAAATCAATAAAATCTCCAGGAGTAAAATCTTTGCGTATTTGAGGAAACCATTCTTTTAAAGTTACATAGTTTTTTATGCCAGATGTATGGTTTAAGAGGTTATGTATAGTAATAGTTTTCCCTTGTGTAGGATAATTGGGAAGGTGTTTTTTTATGTCATCACTGACATCTAATTTCCCCTGTTCTTTTAACATTAATATTGCAATTGCGGTAAATTGTTTGGTTATTGAGCCTATTTCAAAAACGATATCATTTGCCATTGGAGTATTTAATTCCAAGTTAGCTAAACCGAAGGCATTATGATAAATAATTCTCCCATCCTTTGATACTAAAGCGACAGCTCCAGTACCATCTTTTGAATATTCTTTGTTCAATATATCATTGATTTTATTTTCAATGTTTTGAGAGTAAGAAATAACAATTGTGAAAATACTTAAAAGTAGTGTACTGCTTATTTTATTATTGATACGCATATGCTTTATAAAAGTTTTGATTCTATTTTTCTATAAGACGACAAAACCAAAGTGGAGGTTACATATCAAATAATTATTATTAACAACTAACCATACATAATAGCACCCATATGCTAATCTATTAAAATCTAAAAAGGCAAGGATACACTAACCTTCCTCCCCATCCTTCCTACAAATCGTAAGTTTATTTTCCTCTTCTGTAACTACTACCTCATCCCCAATCCTAAACCCCAAGGCGGCCAACCATTTTCCTTGTAGTTTGATTTCTGGAACAGGGGTAGTATCCCAAGCGCGCTTGCGAAATTTTTGTGCTATTTTGAGTGTTCTGTACTGCCCCACAAATTACGTGTTCGTTATTGCGAACACAAAATACACATAATTTATCGAAATTCGGTATAGTGAACACGAAAGAGGAAGTTTTTATTCAAAAATTAGGGGCTAGAATCAAGCAATTGAGGGAGGAAAAAGGCATGGACCAAAAAGCCTTTGCCTTTGATTGTGATATGGGAAGAACCCAGTTGTATATGATTGAAAACGGGAATACGAATCCTCGCTTGCGTACGTTAATGAAAATTGCAGAGGGTTTGGAGATGGGGGTTGGTGAGCTATTGGAGGTCTAATGGTTTGGCAATGGTATGTTGTGGTTAAACTAGCTTTGTTTTTCTGCTAGCTATATCTTTTTTTTTAACTCTTATACTGGGTAGATCACTAACCTACAATATATAATAGCCGTTGTTAGCCTTTCGTTATTCTTTAACTTCTTTCTTCTACTCCCTCCTTTTTAATTCTTGGTCAATCATTCTGGATAGTTGTAAAGACTCATCTATTAGTTCTTTGTAGGTATTTATAATATCGACTTTCCATATACGTCGACCACTTAACATATTTGTGAACTCCCTATCTTTTATTAATTTTTCATAATCATTGACAATGCCATTACCTAGTTTATCATATTCAATGTGTCGTAAGTACACCATATTTAATTGGGTATGAGAAGTAGCACTGACCTTTTTTATGACATCGTAAAATCTAATGTACCTTATATTGAATAAATGGATAATGCTTTCTCGTAAAGAGTCAGATGAGATTAAATCAAAACCCAATGTCTTTATCGTTTCGAAGGCAGAATTTGCTATGTTAAATTCCTCCGTCCAAGCAATAGTAGCATACTTAATACCTAATGAATCGTGATAAGGAATTTTATTTTTGATTTGCCCCATTATAATATCAATATTCCGAATAATTGAATCTTGGTTGGCTATTTCTGAAGAAAACTCATTCACATTTACGGCTAAGTTTCGTTTAAATTCTTTCAAAATGTTTATCTCTTTATCTCTAACGGCACTTTCATTATTCAAATTGTTGACCTGTAACGCAATCAATATCCCAATAACTACAAGCACAATTTCTCCAATTGCATAAAGGAAATATTTACTGAATTTATTTTCAGTCAATATTTTTTGACGAATTTTTCTAAAGAATTTTATCATTGGTTAGCGGTTTGTCATAATGAAGCACAACACTTAAATATACACAATAACGCCCATACGCTAACCTAATAAAATCAAAAAAGGCAAGGCCAAACTAACCCTCCTCCCCATCCTTCCAGCAAATCGTAAGCTTATTTTCCTCTTCTGTAACTACTACCTCATCCCCAATCCTAAACCCCAAAGCGGCCAACCATTTTCCTTGTAGTTTGATCTCTGGTACCGTAGTACTATCCCAAGCGCGCCTGCGAAATTTTTGTGCTATTTTGAGTATTCTAGTCTTCATTATTGTCATATAATTATACGACAAAGTTAGCAATAAAAATGAATTGTCCTATTGTTATATGACAAAACTGTCATATAATAAATTGACATTTGTAGTGTGACTAAAGAGGATCTTAAAAAAAGTATCGGCAAAAGAATTGTGGCCCTAAGAACTGCAAAAGGGTGGAGCCAATCTGATCTGGCTAGAGCTTGTAATAAAGACCGACAAGCCATAGAGAAACTAGAAAATGGAAAAGTAAACCCTACCCTCTATTCCCTTTTGGAAGTTGCTATGGCTTTGGAGGTGGAGTTAAAGGTGGTGGTGGATATATGAAATAATCAAATCAATAATTTTAAGGAACTTTGGAATTGAGCAATATGGCTAGATTAAGTTCTTATTATTTAAGTATAAATATGCTATTTAACTGCATCAATTTTATCGCTTACTTAGTGCCTTTAAAATCCGTTCTTCATTAATTACTATATCTCGAAATAACACATGAGGAAATTTTGCGTGTTTTGACAATTTAAATGCCTCTAAAATATTTGATAAAGTGGCAGCCTTTATTAGAGATAAATTCATTTCTGTGTCCATTTCACAATCGGTAACAAAATCATCACTGAATTCAGGTGCAACAAGCAAAATTTTAACTATTCTCAAATCGTTTTTGAGAGCTAAATTCTGATACGATTTTAATTGTCGAGATACCGAACTAAACTTATTATAACCTCTTTCTTTACTAGTTTTACATTCAACAATTATTATCTCGTCATCTCCTAAATCTAAAAGAATATCCATCTTATCCTTTTTGGTATTCAGTTGGTTTTTAAATGTTTCATCAACATTAAAGCCTAAACTTTTGAAAATAATTTTAGTCAAATCTTCAAATTTGATTCCCAGTTCACTTTCTTTTACTGCAATTCCGTTTTCTTTTAGCAAATTTAGATTTCGGTAAGCAACATTCTCATAGTTTTCTAAATATAGATTTTCAACATCTTTATAATGTTCAAGTATATTTAAAATATCATCTCCACGTTGTTTAATTCCATTGTCTTTTATGAATTTCGTTAAATCCTTCCTTATAATTAAGTCCAAAATGTCCCTTGGTTTGATATTAAAATCAAGCAGAAAATCAGCCTTAAGCACAAAATCATCTTGAAGCTCAAATTGGTCTTTTATTTGCTTATTTAGTTTCGGTAAAGCTTGATTTAATTCGTTTAATAATTTGTCAAATCCATCCAAAGAAATTCCAACTTTTTCATCACGTTCAACATTTTCAAAATGCCGAATTAGGCTACTTATTTTATCTTCTAGAGTACTACCTTTTAGATTTTTAATATTTAGCCCTTTTTCACATAGTTCATTTAAAGTCCTCTTTTTTTCTGTCAAGGTACTTCCTACTTTGTATATATCATCCAAAAGAAGATTTGTAAATGAAACGCCCTCTTTGATAATCTCCTCAATTTTTTGAGAGTATAATAATTTACGATTTATATTATGTTCCCTGGCAATATGATTTATTATAGGTTCTCTTAAAAGTTTAAGAGTTCTACGATAAAATTTTTCCGCTACTTCTTTCCCTCTGACATTTCGTAACATTCTAACCATTTCGTCAGCAACGTAAGTTGTATTTTCTTTGTTAGAATAGAAAATTACTCCTATGTTTTTGAGTTCTTTTATTACATCTTGAATGTCAAGTTTATTGATTGGAATAATAGAATAATTAATCAGTTTTATTTCTTCTTGTGAAAGACCAAGCTGTTTAGAAAGTGTTAGAATAATCGATAATTCGTCTGAGGTTATTTTTGCATCTTGATTATTCTGTATATCATTATGATAGGCTGTATGTAAACAAGCTTTATATATTTTGTAATCTCTTTTTCTTGAAGAACTTAATTCAGAATTGTTATTTTCGAAATCTGTTTTCAGATTCTTGATTTTACTTTTTAAATGTTTTATTTCACTTTCGTACAATCTTGAAAACCAATCTTGTTTTATTATACAATTACCATCTCTAATAATTATATCAATTAAAATATCCAATTGTGAAGTAATTTCTTGAAATTTACTTTTAATGTGTTCTTGAAATTCATTTGCAGTTAAGGCAAATATCTTTGAAATGTTTTGGTTATCAACTGATTTCAATCCTTTATCAGATGAGCTTAAAATTTTTTGAATTTCTTTTATGTTCTTGGGGTTTTTAGATATGATATTATCAATTATTTTAATAAACGAGTTTTTTTCTATTGAGCCAAGTTTATCCAATATCTTTTCTAATTTCATAAATCTTAAATTTTGATTCTATTATTTTACGTCTGATTGCCAACAATTAAACAAACGATTAAATACAATTTTGGATTTAAACAGGGGGAGGTTCAGCAATTTAGCCAATTATTCCACACGTAAGAAAATAATACCAAAAAAATAACCAAATTACCCCTAGCGGTTAAAACAACCGCCATTGCCCATCCTTATATTCCTGGTATAGGGTGGTGTTTAATTTAGGGCGTTCTCTGCCTTTAAAATACTTTAGTTTCGCCAAGGCCAGCAAATCATGTAGCTGTTGGGCAATTTTCCCCTCACCCATAGAGCGTACCCCAAACCTGCTATCGTTTAAAGTACCCCCATGGCAATCCTGTATTTGGTGCGGTACCTTGTCTGCCTTATCTGGCAGGGGTTTTCTAATCCAGTCCGTGAAAATATGGCCTATTGCCCCATTGAGGCGTATCTTGAAAATCCCGAAAAGTACGATACCTTATTTCATGTTTTTTATGAACTCCTTTATTTCATCTAAGTGCATCTGTTTTGTTTCTTCACGAGAATGTCCATTTGCATGGTGAACTGCTCCATTAAATATATGACTTATATTTAATGGAGAACCATTACTTGCACTATGACAACTGAAACAATTTCCCATGGTAGCAACCGATTGTTGGTAAATATAAGTAGGAGGTGTAAATCCTAATTGTTCATAGGTTTCCATCGTTATATTATATGCAGCAACAGAACCTCGAGGTAATTCACCCGGTGCCGAATTGCCTAAATTACTTCCTAATGAATTTAATAATTGTGCTTGCTCTGTAGGATAGGCATAGCCTTCAGTGTCAATCCAAATAGAACCATTGTAAAAATAATTATTCCAAATATCTGTAAGTTGCAATCCAACACTGTTGTTAATGGATTCCATATTCTTGAAATTTTCAGCTCCGTCTTGACTAGTTGCTAAAAAAGCATTTTCAGCTTGCCGCGGAACCCCAAATTGATTCACAGCAAATACATTAGGGTTATCATGTGTGCCTTTACTTGCAAGGTTATCTATAGTACCTGTTGCATCTTTACTAAATAACAGTTTGTCCGTTTGTGAGGTAACAGGAATATCTGATGTTGTGGTAGCCTCCCAATCGTAATATGGAACTAAATCATGATGTTCAAAAGTAGCCCAAACAAATTCTGGATGATTATAAACAATACCTACAACATGCATCCCTAACAATGCAATTTGCACCTCATTTTTACCTATAATAGCATCGGTTACAAAATAGGAACTGGTATCTTCAATAGCTCTTGCATCTACCCATGCTATTTTTAGTTCTAAAGCCCCTACAGGGAAAGTTGCCTCTACATACTCGCTTTTATCCATTGGAGCATATTTCTGAATGCTCTCATATAAAGTACTATCTACATGAATTGAATAGTAAACATCATAACTAGTATTATCTGAACTTAAGGTTTCGTTTGTTCTCAGAATATCGCCTGTAGCTTGAGCATTATCTAATGACGTCAGCACAATTTTCTTACTTCCATTAGCTACCGGCACAGTTTGATTGTCCACTTGAATTAAGTTTTCCATAAAGAATGGATTTCCTGAAACATCATTGGTTAACCACAGAAATTTTTGCCAAGACCATTGATGAAAGTTACAATTGGTTACAGTGGCATTATTTCCAAAAACACTGTTGCTATCTTCTTTAGGCGCAGGCGTTTTTCTCATTCCAGTGCTAGAATCAATCGTAAACCAAGCAGGATCTGCCAAACAGGAAGTATGAGTTTCTTGGTTTGCATACGTTTCAACTTTTTCTTCTGTAATTACCTTCTCATTTTTAGCGTCTTTACATGATACAATCGCGATAAAAACTATTACAATCACACCAATTAAAATTTTAATTTTGTTCATAATTTTTTGGTTTAATTAAATTTTTATGAAATTCTTTGTATAATGTTAGTCAACAATTTAACATACATTAATACAGTTAATTGGATGAGTATCAGCAATTTAACTAATTTTCTTCTTGTAAGAAAATAAAACCAAAAAATAATGAAAAAACCTTGAACTCTAAAACAAGCGCCATTGCCCCTCCTTATATTCCTGGTGTAAGGCTGTGTTTAATTTAGGGCGTTCCTTGCCTTTAAAATATTTTACTTTGGCCAAAGCCACCAAATCATGTATCTGTTGGGCAATTTTACCCTCGCCCTTAGAGCGTACTCCAAACCTGCTATCGTTTAAAGTACCTCCATGGCAATCCTGTATTTGGTGCAGTACTTTGTCTGCCCTGTCTGGTAAAGCTTTCCTAATCCAATCCGTGAAAATATGGCCTATGGCACCATTGAGGCGTACCACCGTGAAACCAAAAGACAAGGCGCCGTTATTAGAAACTGCCTTTGCCAAATTCATAATTTCATGGCTGTTGATCCCCGGAATAATCGGTGCCAGCATGGCATTTACAGGGATCTTGTTTTCAGATAAGATGCGGATCGTTTCCAGTCGTTTTTTTATCGTAGTGGTTCTGGGTTCTAAGATGCGTCTAGTTTTTTCAGACAAAGTCGTTACAGAAATATAAACGGTCACCAATTGGTGCTTTGCCAGTTCTTTCAAAATATCCAAATCCCTAAGGATTAAGGCATTTTTGGTAATGATTCCCACAGGGTGCCGGTATTTTAAAAACACTTCTAAACAGGCCCTTGTAATTTTATAAATTTGCTCCGCCGGTTGGTAGCAATCGGTATTGCCAGACATACCAATAGGCACTGCCTGCCAACGCTTGCTTTTTAACTTTTCTTCCAACAATTTTGGGGCATCTTTTTTGATTAGCACCTTGCGTTCAAAATCCAATCCCGCACTATAGCCCCAATATTCATGCGTATTCCTAGCATAACAATACACACAGCCATGCTCACAACCTTGGTAGGGATTCATGGAGTACGCCATGCCCACATCTGGGCTGGTCACCTTGTTCACTATAGTCTTGGGAAAAATGGGTAAGTATTGGGTTTTGTTATTATCTGCTTCCTCGCCTTCTAGCCTGCAAAACTCCAGAAAATCATCCCGAGTTTCATACACATGCTGCATGAATTTATTATGGGTGTTCTCCTGTGCTCCTCTTCCTCTGATTTGACTTTTTGCTTTCAAAATATGGATTTATTCCAAAATTATGGAATATTTCCTATTTATGGTGCAAAAAAATACGAATTTCGAGGTTAGAGGTTAGAGGTTAGAGGTTAGAGGTTAGAGGTTAGAGGTTAGAGGTTAGAGGTTAGAGGTTAGAGGTTAGAGGTTAGAGGTTAGAGGTTAGAAACCTAAATTATTTGCATGCAAAGATTGCCTAAAAAGCTACTTTTACCAACTGCTTTTTAGTGCCTCTTTTTGCATAGAACAAAAGATCTTTCTTGTTTTGGCATAGTAGCGGTTTAGAAACCATGAGCGGTAATCTCGCTTCTTTGGCATCTATAATCTTCTGATACTCCATTTTGCCATTGCCGTCTAAACTGATCAAGAAAATATTGCGGTTTCTACTCATTCCTTGTCTAAAAATGAGTCGCTCATTTTTAATCATTTGCGGACTTTTAGAGGCACTACTAATAAAAAAATAGGTAGTGTCCCCTTGTACATAAGAACTATAGGATGCGTAAGCACCGTCATTTTGTGTGACTTCAGATTTATTAATATTCCGTACCCATAGCATATTTCCTTGAGCATCTAATTTGGCACCTACCATATCATTGTGGTGGTAGCGCGTTACTTTTAACCGCGTTCCTGTTGGGCCTTGTTGTATACTGCTGTTTACAAAATACTCTTCAGCATTAAAGATAATTTCATTCTTGTCCGTTACATGTACGTTCTTAAAAACCAAATTCTGAATTTGCCTTTCTTCATCCCGACCAAATTTGTCGTCCATGAATTGCTGTGTAAACGGATTGTATTTTTTCGATTTGATGGCCAGACTAACTGGGTCTACATCAAAATAAGCAATCCCATTATACCTATTGTCTTTTCGGTTGGCATAGAAACCAACACACTGCAATCTATTGTTGTTTAGGATGGGAATCAAGGCTTCTGAATATTTCCCTTCCTCATCAAAAGTCTGGGTCTTAGCTCCTGTTGCTGATACCTGTATCAGTTCATATTGAAACTTGCGCTCCAAAGCTGTAAAACGTTTCTTCTTAAAATAGGCCTTGCCCACTATATAAACAGTAGACAAATCCTTGCTGATGGCGATGTTCTCAAACGCATAGTTTTTCTCTTCAACCTCAGCCGAAAAATTATGATTAAAAATCTGCTTTGCAGCCGAGTTAAACAAATAGATATGATGCTGATTTATTTTTCTCCTTTTAAAATGGGTACTGATCACAAAACCCGATTTGTCTTTATTAAACAAGACCGTTGTGGTAAAGCCTCTACCAAAATTTCTGTTGTAATAATTCTTATCTAAAGCATTCTCTACATAGTCGGATGAGATGGTTAAGATGTTCTCTGTTCTGAAGTTATATTCAAATATGGGGCTGCGATGAATGCTGTAATTATAAGTAACCCGATCAAAATCATATTCCAAAAACAACATATATAACTGACCGTTCTTAACGTAGGCATCAATAAAGCCATCACTTTTATATTTGTAATTGTATTCGGAGACCAATTCCAAATTCTCATTGTAATGTTCAATAAGAAAACCCTTTGGTTTAAGAATCATTCCTGTATAGTAGGTACGTACTAAGATAGAACCTCCTTTGCCATCTTCTGACATGGATAACAAATTGGAATATTTGTAGCGATCGCTATATTTTTCGCCAAAACTATAGGTTACTGGCATTTCTATTTGGGCAATACCCAAGGCGCCAATAAAAAAAACGAGTAGCAGAACAATTCTATTTTTCATCAATCTGGTATGGTTTAAACAACGGATGTTATGCTCCTGGAAAGTCCGCCTTTCTTTTTTCTAAAAAGGCTGTTGTGCCTTCTTTAAAATCGGCGGTTCCAAAACAAGTCCCAAAGGCCTCAATTTCGGAAGTATACCCATTAACATCATTGTTAAAACCAGCATTTACAGCTTTTATTGCATAATTGATGGCCACAGTGGAATTATTCGATATTCTGCTTGCAATCTTCTTTGTAGTAGGCATCAATTCTTCTAAAGCAACTACATGATTAACCAAGCCATAGGCAGCTGCTTTTTTGGCGTCTATCATGCCTGCTGTCATAATAAGTTCCATAGCCCTTCCCTTGCCTATTAATTGCGGTAACCTTTGTGTGCCTCCATAACCCGGAATTACGCCCAAAGAGACCTCTGGAAGGCCCATTTTGGCGTTGTCACTTGCAATTCTAAAATGACAGGCCATTGCCAGTTCCAAACCACCGCCCAAAGCATAGCCATTGATGGCTGCAATAACTGGGGTAGATAGGTTTTCAATAAAATTGAATAGTATTTCCTGACCCTTAGCAGCCAATTTTTTTCCCTTCTTCACTGAAAAATCCGCAAACTCGGCGATATCTGCCCCGGCAACAAAGGCCTTTTCTCCACTTCCTGTTAAGATGATGACTTTTGTCTCTGCATCCTTATCCAGTTTTTTAAGGGCCTTATGCAATTCTTCAATAGTAACTTTATTAAGCGCATTCAATTTATTTGGCCTATTGATGGTCACAATAGCGATATCATTTTCCTGATCTATCAATAAATTCTGGTATTTCATATGCCCAAGTATTTGCTTTATTTGAAGTGTCCTTATTCTTTGGGAAACCGAACTGTAAACACCGTTCCTTTTCCAAACTGCGAAGTAAACCTAACATCTCCCTTATAGGTTTCCACAATATTCTTTACCATGCCCAAACCAAGACCCATACCACTGGTTTTAGTCGTGAATTTAGGTTCAAAAACCTTATCCATTACGGCATCAGCAATACCGAAACCATTATCTGCCACAGAAATTTTTATAAAGGTTTCATCTGATGCTACAGAGACTAAAATTCTGGGCGATTCCACATCCGGGACTGCCTGTATGGCGTTTTTTACCAGATTGGTCACCACACGTATCAACTGGGTTCTATCTAACTTGGCTACTATTTCTTTTTCCTCGGAGATAAAATGAATGTAGTCTTCATTAAAAATATCCACGGCTAATTTTACAATTTCCACCACATTTAAGGTTTCATTTTGCTGTGCTGGCATGTCCGCAAAGTTGGAAAAAGCAGAGGCAATACTACTCAACGTATCTATCTGTTGGATCAGGGTTTTGGAATACTCTGCAACTTTGTTTTCAATTTTGGGATCTGCTGGATCAAACTTGCGCTCAAAACTTTGCACCGTCAATCGCATTGGAGTCAGTGGATTTTTAATTTCATGTGCTACCTGCTTCGCCATTTCCCGCCATGCTTGCTCTCTTTCACTACGCGCTAATTTTGCAGCACTTTGTTCCAGTTCATCGACCATTCCGTTATAAGAATCGATCAATTTTCCTATTTCTTCACTTGGGTTTTGTACATATACCTTTTCATTTCTTTTCGTCAAATCCATCTGCGTCATTTTTTCAGAAATGGTCTGCAAGGAACGTGTAATGTATTTAGAAATAAAATAAGCCAAGCCAATGGCCGCTAATAGCATGAGCAAATAAACGCCACCAAGCCGAAATAAAAATTCTCTTAATTCTTTGTCACTTAGTGTATTATCTTCATAATAAGGCAAATTTAATATCCCAATTGCTTTAGACCTATTATCATTTATATAGGTATAGGACGCCTGGTAATTATCTCCTGCCGTAGAGTTCTGCTCCACATAGCGTTTGCTGATGCTGGTTGATAAATTATTAAGAACAGCAGCCTCTAAACAAATAGAAATAGAATCGTTTACAAATTTAGGCCTGGAGGTTTTAATAAGCTGGCCCTCTAAATCATAGATATTAAAATTTACATTTTGCACATCGGCAATTTCATAAATTTCCGTCTTAAAAATATGTCCTAAATTTTCTGTAGTCACTGGAAAAGAAGTTTCTCGGAGGGCATACGCTATACTTTGCTTTATTTGCCCTTCCTTACGTTCTAAACGCACCTCATGATAATCTTTGTTCTGTTCCCTGTATTGATAAACAGAAACACCCGCAATTAGTATTGATGCTATGAGCACCAATAATATCATGGAAATAAATATTCTAGATCTGAGTGATAGTTTCTTGAACAAGAGCCTAATAATTTGAAGTTAAAGATAACAATTATCGAGCCAAAGACCAGTTTCAAAATACGGCTGAAAGAATTTTAATTTTTATATGCCAATGGCTGAAAGAATTTTTCTTGCCTGACTAAATTCTTCTTCAGAAACAACTATCTCTTGTTCTCCAGTAAAAATTTGACCAAAACCTGCCAACCGACCAGAATTGTTATAGTCTTTCACAATGGGAATAATCCCAACCTCTTCTAATCTTCCAACAATTTTAGCAACCAACATACTGTTCCCAGTAAATAATCTTATGTATGTAGAATCCATAACTATTGCTTTTTAAAGTTCTCTTTAAGATACAAAAAAGCCATGAGATATCAAAAAAGAAATGAGTGCTATGACGCCTATTGCTCTTTATTTCGTATTCTTTTATACAGTTTAATACCAAGCATTAATAAGACTCCGAGCACAACTATACCCACCACTCCAAAAATCCAATTAAAGGCATTTTTAAGGATGACCAAAAAGATGATGGCAAACAAAAGTAAGGTAGCACCCTCATTCCAAATGCGCATATAACGGGAGCTGTATTTTATTTCATCACGTTGCAATTGACTATAAATCGTATGGTTCCTAAGATGATATACCCATAGGAGCACCACAAAACCAAGTTTTACATGCATCCAAGGTAGTTGTAACAGGCCAGGGTTTAAAACAAGTAGCCAAACCGCAAAGAGTGTCGCTAATATTGCTGATGGCCATGTAATAATATGCCATAAGCGCTTGGTCATTATCTTCAACTGCTCGCTCAAAATTTCCTTATCTGGAGATGGTTTTTGCGATGCCTCAATATGATAAATAAACAACCTAGGGATATAGAACAAGCCAGCAAACCAGGTAATGACAAAAATGAGGTGCAATGCTTTTATGTATTGATAATATGCCATTTTTCTTATTAATTACGAAGTATGAGGTTGAAAGTACGAAGTGCAAAATCTTCACTCACTATTCAAATTGCACCTCCTACTTCCTACTTCGAACTTCGAACTTCGTATTTCGTATTTCGTACTCAAATCTACAACCAAAATCTCAACTCAGCCCAATAGCAGCATCGCTTTTATATTGGGCCTTGTTGTCCTTTTCTATTCTTCTTCCAAAAATAAATACTCCAACTTTAAATTGTTAAACGCCTCATTAAACGCTTTGATTTCCTCATCTACTAAAGCGTCAAAGCTCTTGAGCTGCGTTTCAATTTGGGCCGACAATTCATTTTTCACCGCAATATCCTGTGCTGTAGGTGGAAAATCATCCAAGCCAACTAGGCTGTTTAAATGTCCTAATTTATTCGTCAATCGAATAGGGAAATTCAGCGGGTCTTGATTGCTTTGGTTTTTGGTTTGATACAATGCCTTCTCAACCTCTTCAAAGCCTTCTTTCATTGTATTGGCCTTTTCAACCAAATCTTTGGTTGCCTCATTGTCCTTGTACTGCTTGCTAAAGGCATCCAACTGATTCTTTATTTTTCCTATTTTTTTGATGGATTGATGCGCTTTATCAACTATTTCATTGACGCCGCTTATAAAATCATATTGCTTTTGCATATCAGCAACTGTAGCCTCAGCTCTAGGATCAGCAAGAATGGTAAAGGTCTCTGTTGTAACAGCCCCTTTTACATTTAAACTAACCTTATAATCCCCTGGCACCGCTTTAGGACCACTAAGGTTGGCCCACCATAAAATCATGCCCTTTAATTTTTCTGCTGCTTTTCCTCTAGTGTTCCACACAAAAGTATTGCCTCCTTTTTTCACTTTTAGCTTCTTGTCTTTTTCTTTGGAATAGGTACTATAGGTAGCCAAAGTATCCCCGGATATTGTAGTATAAGTTAGACTGATGCTGTCCTTTTCCACAACATCTTTTACATAAAAATGCGTCACGACCCCATTAGGAAGATTTTGCCCTTCTGTTTTGGATGGCGTTGTACTTGCCGATCCTTTAGTACGATAAGAATCTTTGGGCGTAAATAAGTAGGATGCAACATTTGCATTTCCTTTTTCCAATTGATGCAATACCGTTAAGTCATCTATAATCCAAAGACTTCTACCTTGTGTTGCCACAATTAGATTATTGTCCTTTATAGTCAAATCTGTGATAGGAACAATAGGGAGGTTCAATTGAAACGGATTCCAGTTTTGTCCATCGTCAAAAGAAATATACATGCCTGTTTCTGTTCCTGCATACAACAAGCCTTTTTGCTTAGGATCTTCGCGTAGTACGCGTGTAAAATGTTCCTCGTTTATTCCTTTGGTGATTTTAGTCCAGCTGGCACCATAATCGGTTGTTTTATATAAATACGGTTCAAAATCCCCTAATTTATATCGGGTAGCCGCTACATAACAAGTGCCTTCATCAAAAGCTGAGGGTTCAATACTATTGATCATGCTCCATTCTGGCATATTAGGTGGTGTTACGTTCTCCCAATTTGTACCTCCGTCTTTGGTCACATGGATAAGACCGTCATCACTACCTACCCAAAGCAAACCTTCTTTTAACGGACTTTCATTGGCGGCAAAAATGGTACAATAATATTCGACACTCGTATTGTCCTGAGTGATGGGTCCACCACTAGAGACCAGTTTGCTTGGGTCGTTTCTTGTAAGATCTCCACTCAACAGTTCCCAACTTTGCCCTTCATTTTCCGTGACATGAACATGATTAGAAAAGGTGTATAATTTCTTAGGATTATGCCTGCTAAAAATAATAGGGAAATTCCATTGAAAACGGTATTTCATTCCTTCAGCACCATGACCCATAGGGTTATCTGGCCACACATTGATGCCGCGAACGGTTCTTTTTTTATGGTTGACCCGAGTTAAAAAACCATCATAACTACCGCCATAGACAATATCATTATCTGTAGGGTCTATTGCAATATGAGCTGATTCTCCGCCTGCTGTTTGTTCCCAATCTTCTTCACTGATGCTTCCGCCCTCGCTTCTATGGTTGATGCGAATTGTAGAATTATCTTGCTGTGCTACATAGATGCGATATGGAAAAGCATTGTCCGTTGTTACCCTATAAAATTGTGCCGTAGGCTGATTGTAATACGTACTCCATGTTTCCCCACCATCATAAGTAATTTGGGCACCCCCATCATCTCCAATGATCATGCGTTTGGAGTTTTCTGGAGAAATCCACAAATCATGATGGTCTCCATGTGGTGCATTAAAAGTGCTAAAACTTTTTCCACCATCTGTAGATTTATGATAGCGTACATTCAATACATACACCACATCTTCATCCTCAGTATCAGCATACAATCTAGTGTAATACCAAGCCCTTTGCCTAAGCTTGCGCTCACTATTTACTTGTGTCCATTTTTTTCCGCCATCATCACTACGGTACAAACCTCCTTTTTCCTTGTGCTCTATAATTGCCCAAACGCGTTCAGAATTTTTTGGGGAAACCGTTACTCCAATAATGCCTAGAGTGTCTTTTGGAAACCCTTCATTATTTGAAATTTCAGACCAGGTTTCTCCACTATCCGTACTTTTCCATAGTGCAGAACCAGGACCACCACTACTTAAACTATAAGGAGTACGCCTTGCCCTCCATGTAGATGCATAAATAGTTCTTGGATTCGTAGGGTCCAGAACCAAATCAATTGCACCAGCGTTCTCATTTGCAAATAAGGTCTTTTTCCAAGATTTCCCGCCATCTGTACTTTTGTACACCCCTCTTTCTTGAGTGGGCTTGTAGATGTTTCCTAAAACCGCTGCATAGACAATATTAGGATTAGTTGGGTGAATGCGAATTCTGGGAACATGCCTGCTTTTTTTAAGTCCAGCTTGCTGCCACGTTTTTCCTGCATCCACACTTTTCCATATGCCATAACCTGAAGACACATTACCACGTAAGGTCTTTTCTCCTCCACCTACATAAATGACATTGGGGTCGCTTTTTGCAACTTCAATAGCCCCGATACTACCACCAAAAAAACCATCAGAAATATTACCCCAAGTCCGGCCTCCGTCTGTAGTTTTCCATACTCCACCACCAGTAGCGCCAAAATAAAAGAGGTTGGGTTCTCCCGGCACACCAGTTACTGCTGCAGAACGGCCTCCACGAAAAGGGCCTATTAACCGATACTCTAAACTGGAATACAATTCTTCAGGGAAGGTAACTTCAGCCTGACTAGATTTTTTTCGCTTCTGAGCAGAAGCAATACTGAAAAACAATAGGGATAACACCAGCGCAAAGCCGATTTTAGAATACAAAGATTTCATTTTTTTTAGTTTGAATTAGTCATCACTAAAAGTAATGAAAATGGAAGAATTAACACCTAAGAAAACAGCGCTTATTCTTTTTCCTCATGCAGGCACTCAAGTAACCATAATAGTCTGATGTTTGCTTGTTTAAGATAATTAGCCGCTCAATACCAAAACAGAATATCGCAACATTATTTTGTATCTTCTCCCGTAATTTGAAATCAATTCATCAATGTTCAAAAAAATTATAGGAGCTATATTTTGTGTAGCCTTTACATCAATCGCAAGTGCCCAAGACAATTATTTTCTTTTAAACCCTACCTTATCTCCAGATGCCAATACTATTGTTTTTAGTTATGATGGCGATTTATGGAAAGTACCTGCCCAAGGTGGGGAAGCCATTCGACTAACTGCCATGGATGGAGAAGAAACCCTTCCCAGAATTTCTCCTGATGGGAAATGGCTCGCCTTTAGTGCTACACAGTATGGTAATCAGGATATATATCTCATGCCTATGGGTGGCGGAAAAATAAAACAACTCACCTATCACGATGGCACGGATGATGTAGACAGTTGGTCCTGGGATTCAGAACATATCTATTTTACATCCAGCAGGTCAAATAGATTCACTGGGTACCAAGTTTCCATAAAAGGGGATACCCCTAAGAAACTGTTTGACCATTATTTTAACAATATGCACAATATAGCTGCTCATCCAACTACTGGAGAACTCTTTTTTAATGAAAGTTGGGAAAGCAAGTTTTTTACGCATCGTAAACGGTATAAAGGGGCCTACAATCCTGATATAAAATCTTACAACCCTGTCACAGATGAGTATAAGGAATATACCCATTATAACGGTAAAGATATGTGGGCTACACTAGATCAAAAAGGAGCTCTTTATTTTGCTTCTGATGAGGCAAACGGAGAATACAACCTCTACACTTTTAAAGAAGGAACAAAGACTGCTTTAACTTCTTTTGAAACCTCAATTGGTCGTCCACAGGTTAGCGCAAATGGAGAAGCATTGGTGTTTAGTAAAGATTATCAAATCTTTTTATATAACGTACAAAGCAATTCAACCGTTAAAGTGCCCATTCAATTAGTAAAAAACAATACCCTTTCTAAAACTCAAGATTTTAATGTGAAGGGAAAAATTACCAATTATACAGTTTCGCCAGACAATAAAAAACTTGCCTTTATTTCAAGAGGAGAACTTTTTGTATCAGACATTAAGGGTAAGTTCATACAGCAAATTAAAACCAAGAGTGGGGAACGGGTAACAGAAATTGCCTGGTTAAAAGATAATAAAACCCTCTTGTACAATAGAACTTACAAAGGGTACTCTAACATCTTTAGCATTTTAGCTGATGGTAAAGGAACCGAGAAACAGCATACTAAAGAACTCCGCAACAACGTCAATATAGAACTAGATGCAGACTTAGAAAAAGCGCTTTATATCAGTGGCCGGGACGAACTACGGGTACTAGATTTAAAAAACTATAAAAGCGAGGTCGTGGTCAAAGATGAGTTTTGGGCACTTTACGCACCTCAACCACACTTTTCACCTAATGGCAGTCACATTGTCTATAGTGCCATCCGTAATTTTGAACGAGACCTATTTGTCATTCGCTTAGCGGATAAAAAAATAATAAACCTAACTCAAACTGGTGTCAGTGAGGTAAACCCCGTATGGTCCCCAGATGGAAAATACATTTATTTTGCATCAAACCTTACAAAACCGGGCTATCCCTACGGCTTACGTGAATCTCGAATTTACAGAATGGCCTTAGATAAATATGAAGAGCCCTATGCCCTTGATAAATATGCTGAATTGTTCAAGGAAGAAGAACCAGAAGACAAGGATGATGAAAAGGACAAGAAAAAAGACAAAAAAGAGGATGAGAAGGAAGAAAAGAAGACGCCCATAACCATTAAAATCAATGAAAAAGGACTTATGGATCGGTTGGAAAGAATAAGCCCCTCTTTTGGGAGACAAAACAATCCCCATATCATATTCAAAGATGAAACTACCCATGTAGTCTACCTAAGCAATCACGATCAAGGCAAAACCAAATTATGGAAGACCAGCATAAAACCTTTTGAGAAAAACAAAACTGAGAAGATTGTTGATGAGAATACCAATAGCTATTATATTGTTGCTGCAAAGGACAAGCATTATATCTTAATGAAAGGGGCTATACACACTTTGGATATTGAAAAGAACAGTACAGAAAAGATAGAGATGGACTATACCTTCCGTAGAAATTTATCGGAAGAATTCATTCAAATGTTTCATGAGGCTTGGGCCGGTTTTGAAGAGAATTTTTATGATGCAGATTTCCATGGAGAAGATTGGACAGCGCTACGCGACAAATATGCAGAATACCTGCCCTATTTAACCAATCGATCACAATTGCGCTTATTGTTCAATGATATGCTTGGTGAATTGAACACCTCGCATTTTGGATTTAACTCCAACGGCAAGGAAGAAACTCGTTTTCATAAATCTAGAACATTGGCCACTGGCATAAAATTTTCTGAGGACAACCCTTATGTAGTTCAGGGCATTATTGCAGATGGACCTGCTGATATTAGTGGGAAAAACATTCGGAAGGGAGATGTATTAGTTGCCGTAAATGGTGTTAAGATAACTCCAGACAACAATAGAGAGTCCTATTTTATGCAACCCTCCTTAGACAAAGAATTACAATTGACTTTTAAGCGTAACAATAAGCCGGTTATCCTTAGTTTTCATCCAATAAGTAGTGGCAATCAAAGAACCCTATTGTATGATGAATGGATAGATCACAACCAAGCCTATGTAGATCAAAAAAGTGATAAAAAAGTGGCTTATATTCACATGAAGAATATGGGTCATAATTCTCTTGAAAATTTTAAACGAGAAATGGTTTCTGAAGCAAATAATAGGAAGGCACTGATTCTAGATTTACGCTATAATACAGGTGGAAATGTGCATGATGAGGTTTTGCAGTTTTTATCACAAAAACCCTATCTGAATTGGAAATACAGAGAAGGACAGCTTGCGTCACAACCAAATTTTACTCCTGCCGCAAAGCCAATTATTATCCTTATCAATGAGCAATCGTTAAGTGATGCAGAAATGACTTCTGCCGGGTTCAAAGCATTAGGTTTGGGAAAACTTATTGGCACAGAAACGTATCGTTGGATTGTATTTACCTCTGGCAATAGATTAGTAGACGGGTCCTCTTATAGATTGCCATCATGGGGGTGCTACACCCTTGATGGAAAAAATCTTGAAAAAGAAGGTGTTGCCCCAGACATTCATGTAGATAAAAACTTTGAAGATCGCATAAAAGGCAGGCAGCCACAGTTAGATAGCGCCTTGAGTGAAATAACAAAACAACTGAATTAATGAAAAATATTAGGGCAAAATAAAAGCAATTAATTTCCCTGTTTTGCCTTAATATCCTCCAACACCCATTCCATTTCTGGATCTACTCCATTTTTTCTATCTGCTTCTGTTGGTGTTATTTGGACATCTGGGCGTATGCCATATCCAATCAGTTCTTCTTCATAGGGTGATTGAATATGCATTAAACCAAAACGCAAGCCTACCTTTGAGTTAGGTGCATACACTGTTTTATAGAATCCTGCTACCGTACCATTAAAGGCTCCGCCCGTTTCTTCGCCCACAAATACAGCTCTCTTTGTGGCTTTTAAATTCGTGGAAATAATAGAAGATGCCGAAAAGGAATTGCCATTGATCAGCACATACATCTCTCCTTTAAAATTTAAAGGGCTGGGTTTTTTCTTCTTTGCAGGTTTATAATTATAATAAACTACACCATTCTTTTTGTGGGAGTTAAGCAGGTTCCAAGTAAAAAGAAACGGAATGACAACAGTCTCCCCAACTATGGAAAACACATTAGAATTCTTGCCATAATAGTCCTTGATATAGGGCAATCTAGTTTTTGTTTCTGCTTTTTCTACAAATCGGAATTCCTCATCCACCAAATAGGAATAAAACTTTTGTATCTCGTCTAACCTACCCCCTGTGTTATCTCTTAAATCCAATATCAAGAATTTTGTTTTTAGAGAATCCATTGCAGCAAAACTCTCCTCATAGAATTTTTTATAAGGGCCATTACTCCAATTTCGAATCTTCATATACCCAATCTGCTTGCTGGAATCCATGAACTTAAAGTTTCGGGTATTGAAATTTCTATCAGCTCTGTACCCGTATTTTTTGTGGTCTTTTTTCTGCTGCCTTTTCTTGCTTTTTAAATCACTACGTTCCGCTTTAGTCAGCTTTACTACTTTTGGAATTAGCGTATCTTCTGCTACTTTTTCTACTTTTTTAAGCTTGGAACTATCCTTAAGAAATCGTTTGTAATTTTTTACGAAGACAGAATCATGGAGTTTAAGGGTCAAGGAAACACTATCCAAATACCCTTCATGTTTTCGATATAAACCAGCAAAACGCAGCGCCATATACTTGTCTTGAAAAGTAGTATTGTAACCATCTGAAGAGAAGGTTTTTTTATACCTGTCTAAAATTGACCCTGCTGGTTCCTCATTTACTGATAAAACCTCACTCCCTACTAAGATGGAATCTGCTCCCATTACATTAGATACCCATAGCTTGTTCTCCAAATGTTCAAAGTCCAAATCACTAAATCCCAGTTTCAACTTTTTCAAGGCTTTCCGCTCTTTTCTTGTATATCTTTTCTGTGGGTACCCCATGGCAATATGACCTTGGTGAATTTCCGCAACGATCGGTGAAAGTTTATAATAAAATTCCTCACTGCCAATGGGTTGATCAATTGTCTTTTTTAAACTATCAAACTTTCTATCCAACACTTCTTTAGATACAAATTGATATAACCTTGGGTGTAAATTTTGTAGTTTTTTATAGACGTAGTCCACATCTTTATGCAAGCTTTCAGAAGAATGGAGCTCTCCAATTTGTTGGTTGTATTTTTCAATACTAATACAAGAGTTTAAAAACAGTAGTATGGCTCCTATTCCCATTACCCCTTTTGAAAAAGATATCGACTTTAAAAAAAATGTAATCCCTTTTTTATTCATAAAATCATTTTACGAGGGTAGAATTAAATTAGATCTCACTTCTTTTCTTAGAAAATATCCCGTTACTAGTGTAGCCAATACATCTGCAATTGGAAAAGAAATCCAAACGCCAAGTTCTCCAAAATAGTTGGGTAATATTAGAATTAAAGGGATAAAGAAAAACCCTTGCCTTGTTAAGGTCAATAACAATGCAGGAACCGCCTTTCCAATCGCCTGAAAATAAGCCGCTCCTATCAACTGCAAAGCAATAATAGGTGTTGCTGCAAAAACCCATCGCATTGCACTTGGTGCTCTTTCCATCACAAAATCATTGGAAGCCTGTTCCGCTAGGGACAAACCTTCCCTATTGCTTAAAAACAAAGAAGCTATTTCTGCTGGGAATACCATTAGCCCTATAAAGACAATTGTAGCTAAAAAAGCCGCATATTTTATAGCCGTATTGATGGATTCCCGTACCCTTTCATATTTTTCGGCCCCATAATTAAACCCAGCAATGGGCAAAAATCCTTGGGTAACTCCAAACACAGGAAACAGGGCAAACATCAACATTCTGCCAATAATAGCATACACCGTAACCATGGATTCCCCTCCAAGATTAAAGAGAATATTGTTCATCAATAGATAAATAATACTTACCACGGCCTGTCTGGACAAGGTTACAAAACCTAAGGACCCTATTTCTTGTATAATGGAACGCTTAAATTTAAAATGTTTAAAGTTGAGTTTTAGTTCTGAATTTTTGGAAAGAAAGAACCAAAAAACATATCCAAAACACAAAAGATATCCTATGGTAGTCGCCCATGCTGCTCCTTCCATTCCCCAATCAAATACGTAAATGAATACATAGTCCATGAGCAGATTTCCTACTGAGGGTATGATCATGGCTATCATTGCAAATTTGGGTTTTCCCTCTGCCCTTACCACTGCATTCCCCATCATACAAAGCGCTAAAAAAGGCACCCCGTAAAGCACAACAGTGTAATAGATTTTTGCAGGAGCAAAAATGGCTCCCTTACCTCCAAATGCTGGAATTAAGGCATCAACATAATATAAGCCCAAAACAACCATGGAAACGGTCAATAATAAGGTGAGCGTAATTTGGTTTCCAAATGTTTTTAAGGCCTTCTCCTTATTTTCTGCTCCAAGAGCCCTAGATATAATACTGGCACCACCAACACCTATGGCCATTCCCAAAGCGCCAATAAAAAATGAAACGGGTAGCACTACATTAATAGCGGCAATGGCAATAGACCCGATCCAATTACCAACAAAAATGGAATCTACCAGAACGTTTAGCGACATTACCAATATCCCTATAGAGGCTGGCACTGCCTGTTTAATCAACAACTTGCCAATGGGATTAGTACCTAATTGTTCTGCTGAAACCTTTGTCATTATGCTGGAAGTATTTCATTAGCCTGCCACTCATTCACCCAATCTGCCATTACAGCAACCCAATCATCATTGTCATTTAAGCAAGGAATATGTTTGTATGAAGTGCCACCAGCTTCTATAAACTGGATTTTACCTTCCATTGCAATTTCTTCCAAGGTTTCTAAACAATCGGCAACAAAAGCAGGCGTAATAACGGCTAAGCGCTTCTTACCTTCTTTCGCCAAGCGTTCAAACTCAAAATCAGTATAGGGTTTTAACCAAGGATCAAAAGCCAAGCGAGACTGGAAAGAGGAACTGACTTTATCTGCTTTTAATCCTAAATATTCCTGTACCAAATCTGTAGTAGCATAGGCCTGATGTCTATAACAAGTTTTACTGGAAACGGAATAGGATGTACAGCAAACTACGCCCTCCTCAAGTTTTTTATGCGATTTTGTTGGATCTGCCTTTCTTATGTGTCTTTCTGGTAACCCATGATAGGAAAATAAAATATGGTCACATTCAAAGCCTTCCAATCCCTTTTTAATAGATTCTGAAAGCACTTTTATATAGCCTTTGTTCTTATAGAATGCTGGTAAGGTGGTCAACTTCATTTTTGGAAAATGCTTCTTCCGTTCCTCTTCGGCTTTTACCTCAACTGTTTCGGTAGATGACATTGCAAAGTGTGGATATAAGGGCACCATTAGCACATCATCAACCCCCTTATCATGCAATTCTTGCAAGGCATTTTTTATGGACATAGCTCCATAACGCATTCCCAAAGTTACTGGCATCTTAGTTTTCTTCTTAACTTTTTCAGCAAACCGCTCTGAAATCACAATTAAAGGAGAGCCTTCTTTCCACCAGATTTTTTTATAGGCTTCGGCCGATTTTTCTGGTCTTTTTCTAAGAATGAGTTTGCGCACCAAAATTTTACGCAACCAGCGTGGCACGTCCATTACGCGTTCATCCATTAAAAATTCATCTAAATATGGCTTTACATCTTCTGCTATAGGGCTATTTGGTGAGCCTAGGTTTACTAATAAAACTCCTTTCATGCTAATGCTTTAATACCTACAAAAGTAAGGTTTGACATTGAACTTTATTTTAAAATTGGAAAAGACTTTGTAATACATTCCGAAATTGTAATTTTAGATGAATTTTATTTCTTAGCATGAAACCAAAGCATCTTTTTTACTTCCTCTTTATAACTCAAATAACAATTGCCCAACAAATCACATGTTCCCCAAAAGACAGGCAAGCCTTTGAAGATAAAATCATAGCAATTGATAGGCTGTTGGAGAATGATTTTGGTAGTACAGTTGTGTCTATTGGTAAAACATTCATGAATGTTCCTTACGTTGCCAAAACATTGGAAATAGGGGAAACAGAATCCTTAGTGGTAAACCTACATGGGCTGGATTGCACCACTTTTGTGGAAAATGTACTGGCATTTAGTTTGATGCTTAGGCAAGAAAAAAGTGATTTTGATTCTTTTACCCAGAATCTTAAAACCATTCGGTATAAAAATGGCAAATTAAATGGGTATTCGTCACGTTTACACTATTTTACGGATTGGATTCAAAACAATGAATCTAAGAAATTAGTCAGGGATATTACTGCTGATATAGGTGGAATTGAGCTTAAAAAAGACATCAATTTTATGGGTACCCATAGAACCCTTTATCCTTTCTTGGCAGACGATGAAAATTATGCCAAAATCCTTAAAACAGAAGAAACGCTCAACCAAAAAAGCCTTTGTTTTTTACCGCAAAACAAAATTGAAGCAAACGAACATTTGATACACTCTGGAGACATCATTGCCTTGGCAACTTCTATAAAAGGATTAGATGTCACCCATACTGGAATTGCCACAAGAGAGAAAGACGGAAGAATTCATTTGTTGCATGCCTCCACAGGATCCATGCAAGTAGAAGTTTCAAAACTACCTTTGGCGGACTATCTTAAAAAGATTAAAAACAATATTGGGATTATCGTTTCTAGACCTTTGTGATTTTAACCATTTGCCAAGGACATCAAATATTTTTTTGGTGTTGTGCCATACTTCTTCTTAAAAGCGGCGATAAAATGACTGGCAGTACTATAACCCACTTTTAAACCCACCTCGTTTACATTGTGCTGATTGGTTTCCAACATTTTGCGGGCATAATCCATTTTATAATCAAACAAAAAAGCATAAACCGTATCCCCATAAATTTGTTTAAAGCCCTCTTTTAGTTTCTTAAGACTCAAGCCAATTTCTTCAGATAATTCAACAAGTGTTGGTGGCTCTGCCATTCTTGCTATGATAATTTCCTTGGCATTCCGAATACGTTTTACATTTTCCTCATCAACCAAAAACGGACATTGTTCCACATCTGAACCTTCTCCCTTATTAAAATACAAAGAAATTAATTCATAGATTTTTCCTTTGATGTACAATTCCTTAATAGAAGGGTGCAGGTTATAATTCATTATTTGACTCAAGATAACCGCAATAGATGGGGTCAATTTCTCCTGGGTGTAATATTTTTTTTCCTTATTATCTTCACTCAAAAAAGGAATATAATCCGCCTCTTTAGAAAATAGAGAATGGAACTTTCTTATGGTCATGATAACGGATACCATCCAAGAATTGGGATTCAATTCCAAATTTAATGGCAAATCTAACTGAGTATTATATAATAAGAGCGAATTCTCTTCGGTTACTTCCAAGGCATACCTGCCCTCATTAAAAATGAACTTTCCGTTCCCTTTTAAACAAAAATGAAACTGAATAAAAGTACTGTCAATCTCCTTGCTAACCTTCTGAATATGAGCATCATTATTTTGAATTTTGAGCACATAAAACCCATCTTCAATCATCACTTCCTCAAAAGAACCTGTAGCGATATTTTCTTCAGACATTTTTCACTTAATTTTAACATTATCTATTTAGAAAGGTTCTAAATAAAAACTAGGAAACACCTAAAAAGTGTAACAAATGTAGGGTATTTATAAATATTTTTTGATTATCATCCTAAAAATAACCTAGAACGATATTTATTGTTCCTCTAGCGTTATTTTTATTGCATTGACACTTTTATTTTTGTGCGTGATTAAAAATTAATGAAGAATTACCATATTTCCAAACATAGCTCTTTCTACACTATAGGACTTAACTATAAAAAAGCCGATGCCGAAGTGCGTGGAAAATTCAGTTTAAGTGATGCATCCATGGATAAGGTATTGACCGAAGCCAAAGAAATTGGGATTGACGGTCTTTTGGTTACATCAACTTGTAACCGTACAGAGCTTCACGGATTTGCACAACACCCTTTTCAATTGATCAAATTATTATGCGACAATACACTCGGAACTGTAGAAGAGTTTCAAGAAGTCGCTTATGTATATAAGAACAATGATGCCATCTCCCATTTATTTCGAGTGGGTACTGGTTTAGATAGTCAGATTTTAGGTGATTTTGAAATCATAAGTCAGTTAAAGAAAAGTTTTTATCGATCTAAACAGCATCAGCTAGCCAATCCATTTCTAGAAAGGCTGTGCAACTCCGTAATACAGGCCAGCAAGCGTATTAAAAATGAAACAGAAATATCTTCTGGAGCAACATCAGTCGCTTTTGCATCTGTTCAATACATATTAAAGAACGTTCCTGAAGTTTCAAAAAAGAATATTTTGCTTTTTGGAACAGGTAAGATTGGTAGGAACACTTGTGAGAATTTAATAAAGCATACCAAAAACTCCCATATCACATTAATAAACAGAACAAAGGAGAAAGCGGAAAAAATAGGTGGGAAATTCAATTTAGTAGTAAAAGATTATGGGGATCTGCAAACTGAAATCAGAAATGCAGACATCCTAATTGTTGCTACAGGTGCCCAATCACCAACAATATCCAAAGAATTGATCTATCCTAAAAAACCCTTATTGATTTTAGACTTATCTGTTCCCAAAAATGTAGCTGATGATGTGGCAGAATTAGAGAATATTACTACCATACATCTAGACCATTTATCTCAGATTACTGATGAGACATTGGAACGCAGAAAACAATTTATTCCTCAGGCAGAAAACATAATTGAAGACGTTAAAGAGGATTTTATGAAGTGGCTGGAAACTAGAAAATTTGCCCCGGTCATTAAAGCTTTAAAAAAGAAGTTGAACACCATGAAGGATGAAGAATTGAATTTTCAATCCAAAAAAAGTGCTGATTTTGATTCGGAACAAGCTGATATTGTTTCCAATCGTATCATTCAAAAAATCACCAAACAATTTGCCAATCATTTAAAAAGTTCTGATATTGATGCAAACAACAGTTTGGAGCTTATTCAAAAAGTATTTCAACTAGAAGTAGATTCCAAATGAACACACCCATCCGAATAGGTACACGCGATAGTGAATTAGCACTATGGCAGGCTAAAACCGTACAGAAACAATTAGAATATTTAGGCCACAAAACCGAATTGGTTCCTGTAAAAGCAACAGGAGATTTAGTTTTGAACAAGCCTTTATATGAACTAGGTATTACTGGGATATTTACCAGGACCTTGGACATTGCAATGTTGAATGATGAAATTGATATTGCCGTACATTCCTTAAAAGATGTTCCAACAATTTTACCAAAAGGAATTATACAGGCCGCTGTTTTAAAACGCGGTAACTATAATGATTTATTGGTTTATAAGAACAACGAAGAGTTTCTGGCACAAAAAGATGCTGTAATTGCTACAGGAAGTTTACGGAGAAAAGCACAATGGCTTAATAGGTATCCCACACATACAATTGTAGGCTTAAGAGGCAATGTAAACACTCGATTGAAAAAGCTGGATGACAACGATTGGAACGGAGCAATTTTTGCTACTGCTGGTTTAGAACGTATTGATATAAAACCTGAAGATTCAGTTATTTTAAACTGGATGGTCCCAGCGCCCGGTCAAGGAGTGATTATGATTACTGCCTTAGAAGAAAACACAGCGTTAAATGATATTTGCCGCGAACTAAATCATGAGGAAACAGAAATTTGTGTTGCTACGGAGCGTAAATTTTTAAACCTTTTAGAAGGTGGTTGTACTGCTCCCATTGGTGCTTTGGCTTACATAAAAAAAGAAGAAATTCACTTCAAGGGCATCCTTTTAAGTAAGGATGGCACTAAAAAAATTGAAGTAGCCAATTCTAAAAAAACAGAAGAACATTTAACCTTAGCACATGAATGTGCAGAAAAAGTCCTTGAAAAAGGAGGGAATAGGTTAATGGATGCATTTAAACTAGAAAAAAAGCAGACAACTGTTTATGCTACCAAAACCTTGACAGAAACCCAAAGTCATTTGTTTCATGACAAAGTAGTTGCTGATAGCAGTGATTTTGTAAAAATAAAACTCAATAGAATATCTAAAAACCTTGTCAAGCAGCCAATAGAGAACGTAATCATTACCAGTAAAAATGCAGTGGAAGCATTGTCTGCTAGTTTTTCTGCTAAAGAATTACAGTTTAAAAACATCTATTGTGTTGGGATTAGAACAAAACGCCTTGCAGAAAATAGACTTGGTGACGTTAAACATACGGCAAGAAATGCCAAAAAATTAGCAGAGTATCTTGTCGAGCATATGGAGGGTACTGAGGCCACTTTCTTTTGTAGTGATATTCGTTTAGACGACTTACCCAATATTCTTGCTGAAAACAAAATAACATTGAATGAAGTAGAAGCCTACGAAACGGCATTTACTCCTGTGAAAATTGATGAAAGTACAGAAAGTGTCTTGTTTTTTAGTCCATCAACAGTAAAAAGTTATCTGTTGGAAAATCAAGGAAATAAAATTGCTTTCTGCATAGGAGAGACCACAGCGGCGGAGGCTAAATTACATTTTAAAGATGTGAGGGTTGCTAAATTACCAACTGTAGAGAGTGTTATTGAATTGGTAAACGAACATTATATCTAATAAAATTAACCTCTTCAAAAAAGAGGGTTAGGGAGAAGATTATGATTAAAAACGATTTATTTCTTAGAGCTTTAAAAGGAGAAACTGTTGACCGACCACCTGTATGGATGATGAGACAGGCCGGAAGATATTTACCTGAGTTTATAGAAATTCGTAAGAAATACGATTTCTTCACCCGTTGCCAAACCCCAGAATTGGCTTCTGAAATTACGGTACAGCCCATTCGTAGATACGGTATGGATGCCGCAATATTGTTCTGTGATATTTTGGTGATTCCTCAAGCCATGGGCATAGAGGTAGAGATGAAACCCAATTTTGGGCCGTTTTTACCCAACCCCATTCGGTCACAAAAAGAGTTAGACAAGGTTTTTGTTCCAGATGTACAGGAATCTTTAGGGTACGTTATGGATGCCATAAAAATGACCAAAGAAAAACTGAATGACGAAGTTCCTTTAATTGGTTTTGCAGGATCTCCATGGACTATTTTATGCTATTGCGTGCAAGGACAAGGAAGTAAAACCTTTGATAAGGCCAAGGAATTGTGTTTTACGCAACCTCTTGTAGCCCATGCACTATTGCAAAAAATTACAGACACCACTATTGCTTATTTAAAAGCAAAGGTAAAAGCCGGAGTCGATGCTGTACAGGTATTTGATTCTTGGGGCGGAATGTTATCTCCAACAGATTATCAGGAATTTTCATGGAAATACATTCAGCAAATCATTGATGCCCTAAAAGATGAAGCCCCTGTAATTGTTTTTGGAAAAGGCTGTTGGTTTGCTCTGCAAGAAATGGCGAATTCGGGTGCGGCAGCCTTAGGGGTAGATTGGACATGTTCCGCAAGAAATGCGCGATACTTAAGTGGTGGAAATATTACATTACAGGGGAATTTTGACCCCTCTAGATTGCTTTCACCTCCAGCAGACATCAAAAAAATGGTGAAACAAATGATTGATGAGTTTGGAAAAGATAAGTACATTGTAAATCTGGGTCATGGCATCTTACCTAACATTCCTTTGGATAATGCCAAAGCATTCATAGATGCAGTAAAAGAATATAAAGCATAAAGATATTGATTGCTGAATTTGAAACATTTGATATCGCCCTTATTCATGATAAAGATGCTTGGGCAGTATGTGATTTAGTGATTGCAAATGAAGATAGGTTCAAACGCTATTTTCCCATAACCTTAGCGGAAAATCTAACACCCACTTTATCAAAAAATTTCTGTGTAAAAAAGGTGAAACAGTTCCTGAATAAAGAGGAATACCTTTTTACGATAAAAGAAAAAGAAACACATGCCTTAGTTGGATTGGTTTATATTAAAAACCTAGATTGGAATATTAGACAGGGCGAATTTGGCTATTGTATTGGTTATCCTTTTAAAGGTAAGGGCGTCATAACAAAAGCCATAAAAGTTTTATCTGAGTACGCTTTTAAAAAGTTAGGTTTAGAAAGTCTTCAAATTATAGTCCATAAAACCAATATAGCAAGTATTAAGGTTGCTGAAGACAATTCGTTTCTCTGGATGAAAACATTGGAAAAAGGATTTACACCCCCTAATGAAGAAGCTTTGGATATGGAGTTATATGTACTATCAAAATAAATATGTAGTTTCATTAGCTAGTTGGGCATTATACTAAATAAAAGATTCCTGCCTTTGAGGGAATGACAAAAGGAAAAATGAAAGACAAATTCTACAACTACATTCAACAACTACAAGACACCATCACTTCTAAACTGCAAGAAGTTGATGGCCAAGCTAAATTTCACGAAGATATATGGGAACGACCTGAAGGTGGAGGTGGTAGAACCCGTGTCATAGAAAATGGAGCTGTTTTTGAAAAAGGAGGAGTCAATATTTCTGCTGTTGACGGTAAATTACCAGAAAGCATGCAAAACTATTTTGGGGTGAAAGACGCTAATTTTTTTGCCTGTGGGCTAAGCTTGGTCATGCATCCCAAAAGTCCAATAGTACCAACTGTACACGCAAATTGGCGCTATTTTGAAATGTATGATGCTGACGGGAATATTGTAGACCAATGGTTTGGTGGAGGCCAAGACCTAACGCCTTATTATTTGTTTGATGAAGATGCGCAACATTTTCATTCCATTTGCAAGGAGGCTTGTGATTCACATCATCTTGATTTTTATCCCAACTACAAAAAACAGTGCGACGAGTACTTTTGGAATGCCCACCGAAATGAGGCCCGTGGAATAGGTGGGCTCTTCTTTGACCGACTTAAAAAAACAGCGACTATGAGCATGCAGGATTGGTATAATTTTGTAACCACAATAGGTGATAGTTTTTTAAACGGCTACGTGCCCATTGTAGAAAAAAGAAAAGAAGCAACCTATAGCAAAGCACAAAGAGATTGGCAAGAAATTAGACGTGGTCGTTATGTGGAATTTAATTTAGTACACGACAAAGGCACATTATTTGGATTAAAAACCAATGGCCGTATTGAAAGCATTTTAATGAGTTTACCACCACATGTGCAATGGGTCTATGACCATCATCCTGAAAAAGGTAGTGAAGAGGAGCGCTTATTGCAAGTCCTTAGCAATCCTAAACAATGGGTTTAATGTGATGCTTCTTTGCGCTTGCATATAATCCTAAAGCATAGATAAAAAATCCAAAAGGAATCATAAATTCACGATACTCCGTAATGGACCATGAACGAATATAATGTGTTCCAAAAGACACAAAAATTAGTTGCACAAGGATGATGAATATAATGATAAAACGCAAAAACAAGCGTTCCCTTTTATGTAGCTCTTTTTTAGATATTTGCCATAAAATCACAATACTTCCATAAAACGCAAACTGCATAAAAGCAATATTCCACATATCATACGTATAAGTGCATGAAAGCGCTCCTATAATCATTACAACTCTAGAAGGAACAAGCCCTTCAAGACGTTTGTTTATTAAAAATTTAAAGCTGTTGATTTTAAGATATGGTATACATAGAAAGAAAATAAAAGCCCCGAAATAATATGCCCCTTCCACATAATTGGTTTGAAAATTATGCAGGTTAAACTCCCTTTGTTTATTCGACATAAAAGCTTCAGGAGTTTTGTAATCAAGGATTCTTTGAAACCATGAAATTTCCTCCATAGCAATTAAAAATAAGCCAAATGCAATCACCAAAACAGATCCTTTTAATAACATATTCTTGTTGCTAGAGCTACGTAAAAATTTAAAATAAGAAAATAAAAGTATTGCTGAACTTAAAAAAGCCAATAGTGCGGAACTGTATTCAATAATACTATCCTCTTTAGCCAAAGCATCAAACACTGCATTATTAAACACCAATAAATAACTAGAACAAGCCATGAAAACAATTCCAATAGCCAAGGCAACTCTATTTAGCTTTCGTTCTAGAAAAGAATCCTTTTCAAGGTCTTTTGAAGCCTTGTTTTCAAAGGCAACAATAAGAAGATATGCCGATAAAAACAGGGCTACACTTCTAAGTATAAAAGGAAGTGTGAAATTAGGAGCATTATCCTGAAATGCCATTTGTTCAAAATGAAAACAATCAAAACAAAAAACAACAATGAAAATTAATATCCCAGCAGCAAACAGTTTCTTATTCTTCATACTTCAATTTGGAAATTTAGGGGCTATTCATGGCTCTAAAGTCATAATATGCCCAATAATATATGAAAACTTTAATTAAAAATGAATAGATGAATCATTTAAACGAATCCCCTTTGTTTGCTATATTTGATATCATCAGAAGTACTACCATACATTTAATCCATATCTATGTATCCACTCATAAGAAATAGACGACTCCGCGCCAATGAATCCATTAGAAGATTGGTCAGAGAAACCATCATAACACCAGATGACTTTTTAGTGCCACTTTTTGTAGTAGAAGGCAAAGGCATAAAGGAAGAAATAGCATCCATGCCCAATTATTACCGATTGAGTTTAGACAATTTGGAAAAAGAAGCAAAGGAATTGTGGAATATGGGGCTATGCGCTGTATTGCTTTTTGTAAAGGTTCCAGATGATTTAAAGGATAATGAAGGCAAAGAAGCACTAAATCCATTTGGATTGATGCAGCGCGCCATTAAAACGGTTAAAAATGCCTGTCCGCAAATGTTAGTTATGACTGATGTTGCCATGGATCCCTATTCTTCTTATGGGCATGATGGAATTGTGCAAGACGGAAAAATTCTAAACGATGAAACTGTTGAAGTGCTTACGGAAATGAGTATCTCCCATGCACAGGCAGGGGCAGATTTTGTGGCCCCAAGTGATATGATGGACGGAAGAATCCTTTCCATTCGTGAAGGATTAGATGATGAAGGATTACTTGACACGGGTATCATGAGCTATAGTGCAAAATATGCCAGCTCTTTTTATGGTCCCTTTCGCGATGCATTGGATTCCGCTCCTGTGGACATCAAAAATGTTCCTAAAGACAAGAAAACATATCAAATGGATTTTGCTAATAGGTTTGAAGCCTTGAGGGAAACGGAAATGGACATTGATGAAGGTGCCGATATCGTGATGGTTAAACCAGGATTATGTTATTTGGATATCCTGAGAGAAATTAAAAATGAAGTGGATGTTCCGGTTGCAGTATACCAAGTTAGCGGTGAATACGCGATGCTAAAAGCAGCAGCCGAAAAAGGGTGGCTAGACCATGATGCGGTAATGATGGAACAGCTAACAGCCTTTAAAAGAGCAGGAGCAGATATCATTGCGAGTTATTTTGCTAAGGACGTAGTTAAATTACTTGGATAACAGTATAAAAACTACTCGTACATCATCTTATCTTTTGCATTAATTCTGAGCTGAACTGAAGGGTTACTAAGGATATGGTGAAACTAATACATTAACAATACGTCATTTCGAGGAACGAGAAATCTCTCGAAAAACAAACAATTAGATTTCTCATTTTATTCGAAATGACTACAGAAACAAGAATAAGCATATTACATTACCTTCTAATTAGCATATTTTCATATACCTCTACTTTTCATGCCCAAGAGGCAACCTCCAATTTAATTTATGCTATTCCAGAGGAAGAAGGAATAAATACCGAATTCATACATGCTAAAGTAGATTCCATTATGACGGATGGCATCAACAATGAGGCTTTTCCTGGAGCGCAATTATTAGTTGCCAAAAACAATAAGGTCATCTTTCATAAAGCCTATGGACATCATACCTATGATAGCTTACAAAAAGTAAACTTGGATGATCTTTATGACTTGGCTTCCGTTACCAAAATTTTGGGCCCTTTACCTGCTTTAATGAAATTAGTGGATGAAGGAAAATTAGATTTAGATGTGCCTTTTTGCACCTACTGGAAACCCTGGAAAAAAAGAAAAGATAAAAAAGACATCACCTTAAGAGAACTACTAGCGCATCAGGCTGGATTGGTTCCCTATATTGTTTTCTTAGGTAAAGTGATGAAAAATGGCACCCTTAAAAAGCGGTTTATACAAAATAAACCAAGTGGTAGATTCCAAAAGCAAGCTTTTGAAAATGGATATGTAAAAAATAGCTTCAATCGAAAAATGTATCGCATTATTAATCGGTCTAACGTATCCGAAGATAAAAAATACAAATACTCCGGACTTAGCTTTTTAATCTTTCCAGAACTCATTAGCCAATTGACAAACATATCATATGAAAAATATGTAACTACTCATTTTTACAATAGGTTAGGAGCATCTACTTTAAACTTCAATCCAATATTAAAAAACTATAAAAACAATATTGTCCCAACTGAAATTGACACTTTATACCGAAAGGTTTTAACAAAAGGATGGGTACATGATGAAAATGCATCTCTATTAGGAGGTGTCTCTGGAAATGCCGGTCTTTTTGGAACTGCGGAAGATTTGGTAAAAATAATGCTCATGTATCAAAATTATGGGACGTTTAATGGCCAACGTTTTCTTAGCACTGAAACGCTAAAAGAATTTACCAAAGTACAATACTTAGAAAATGAAAATAGAAGAGGGTTGGGTTTTGACAAACCATTGATTGGAAATGATACCCTAGCACTTAAAGAAGCCTATCCAGCACCAGAGGCAAGTATAGAAAGTTTTGGTCATGCTGGTTTTACAGGAACTTTTGTTTGGGCTGACCCTGAAAATCAGTTGACTTTTATTTTTCTATCCAACAGAGTGTATCCTACTAGAGCAAATAGAAATCTGTACGAATTAAATATTAGAACAGCCTTACATCAGGTTTTTTATAATGCGCGGCTTAATCAAAAGAATTAGCATAAGTGATACTGTCATTAGCATTTGTCAATTGAACATTATCTATTGCGCCCCAACCATAAAATATATGTGTTATTTCTTTTAAAGCGCCTATGGGCTCGTCATAATGGTTTTTGTAAATTTCTTTTCGGTTTAGCATAATGGTCAACGCCTTATTTTCAACATGTACTTGAATATTTTGCCATTCGTATACGTCAGCACCAAGCATTGTTAAATCATTATTTTTTCCTGAAATTTCCTTTTCACTCAGCTTAAAAAAGGCGTCACTTTCACACCCTTTATTTACTATTTGGACAATAAAATAATCATGTTCTCCCTTTAATATAATCGCCATTTTTGGACATTGAATCTCGGGTATAGGTTCCATTTGAAAAGAGCTGTTATACTTAAAATTGTCCCCATCAGCATGGAATTCTCTTGAATTGTATAAGACCAAACCTATCTCCTCTTTCTTTGCCTCAACAATTGCTAAATTCGCCTTAGACACCCCTAACATCCCATTTGTCAACCACTGTTTTTTAGTATAGTACTCCTTATTTTCAGCTACCACACCCATTAAAAACCAATCATTTGTTTTTATATGGACTGGTATTTCAGCTAAAATAGTACTGTCTGCAATAAGTTTGGTGTTATACAACCCTGGCTCGTAATAAATATCAGTTTGTGTTTTGTTTTCCTTAGAGATTTCTACTCTTCGCCTCGTATCCCAGTTTTGTTGAATATAAAATTTACTGGCATCAATATTTGACACATCGTAATCAAATAATACAGAATTTGGCACTTCATTGTCAAGGGATGTCCGAGCAGAAAAAGAAACCTCCTCCGTATTAAAATTGAGATTTTCAGGGGTCTTTTTTAAATATTTATAACTTGAAAAAAGCAATGCAAAAACCACAACACAACCCAATGTAAGCTTTGCCAATTTATGATACCTTTTTGGTTTTTTAGCGGCAGGTAAATTGTTGTTAGGAATTAAGTCTGTCTTTAAGGAAAGCCATTTCTTATTATAAGCTACTTGTGACAATGCATCAAGTGTCGCAATGTGTGGCAATCTATTATTTTCGTTCTTCCAAATTCGCTTTAAGGTCGAAAGACTAATTCTTACACCTGATTTTTCTTCAATAAAATATACCAAAAAGTCATAATCCTTTTGTGTCCATTTTTCTGGTATGGGAAGTCTGGACACGGCTTCTATTTCTTGTTTGAGTCGTCTTATAAGCTCTTGATCCTGTGGGTTTATGCTGCTCATTATAAGTCGTTAATAAAGAGTTGTAAAATAGTTCTAAAACGGTTGTAAAATGAATGCCTATATCTGGAAAGGTTTTACAACTTGCCTTCTATAAAGAACAAATGTATACAATTATGAAAAAACAAAATTCACTGACAGGTTTTATTCTTGTCCTCTTATTATCACAGTTTTGCACTGCGCAATTACAAACATCAAAGTTGGAAAATGATTCCAATTTAAAAATTATCTCTAAAAATTAAGGCCATGAAAAATCTCATTATTGTCCTATTTATACATTGCTCATTACTCACCTTTGGGCAAACCCAAAAAATACCAATGGATGCTTCACATTGGAAACACGACAACGCTAAAGCAGCATTTATAACCCATAGAGGTGTTTCAGCTATAAAGGCAAAAGACGGCGCCTATTATCAAATCTTTTTAAAAGACCATGTTTTTGCCAATGGCACCATTGAATTTGATGTAGAACTCATTGGAAGAGGATTTCCAGGCATTAATTTCAGAATGTCAGAAGATCACAAAAATGGGGAGATTTTCTATATCCGTTCCTTTGGTAAAGTTACTCCCCTACAGAGGACAACACTTCAATATGCTGCCGTATTAGATAGCGTTAACCTTTGGGATATCACAGATGAATACCAAGCAGGTGCCACTATTCACCAAGAAGGATGGAACCATGTTAAACTAGTTATTAACGGCAAACAAATGCGGGTATATGTGAACAATATGGAAAGGCCAGCAATGATTGTTCCTAAACTAGAATCTCTAAGGGAGGCCGGAGGCATATCCCTTAGCGGAAATGTGATTTATGGAAATTTTGAAATAAAACCAAATGTCACGGAAGGACTAAGCGCTGTAGAAGGGTATACCTCTACTTATAATGAGCCGCGGTACCTGAGAAATTGGCATGTTAGCGCTCCCATAGATTTTCCATTTGGAAAAGATTTAGGCGTAGCAATGCCTGGGGTGCCTGGTGACAAGGTAAAATCGGATTTACCAGATAGTACAACAGTCTGGAATCCCCTTCAGGCTGAAAGTAGAGCAATGGTCAACCTCAGTAGAAATTTTGGCCTTACAAAACCTGGAAATCGAAGATTGGCATGGCTTAAAACTACAATTCATTCTGAAACTGCTCAAGTACGTGAATTGGCACTCGGTTTTAGCGATGAGGTGTGGGTATTTATAAATGGCAAACTACTCTTTCTCGACAAGAATTACTATGGTACGCCCTCCCAAAAAGGTTTTCGTGGTAGAGCAACTATTGAAAATGCAAGTTTTAAGTTGCCACTTAAAGAAGGTGAAAATGAAATTATGATTGGTCTTGCCAATTATTTCTTTGGATGGGGGCTTGTGGCTAGGTTAGATCAAATGGATGGCATCACCATAAAATAAAATAGTTTAAAACCTGCAACAAGGCATTTTTAACATTCACCTAAAAGCAAAAAGATTATGAAGTATCTATTCTCATTTGAGACTCGTTACATTGAAATAAGCAAAAAATTACTATTTACAGCCCTTATCACATTCATTTCCTTGATGACTTATGGGCAAGGTTTTGACAAAGAACAATGGAGTATTTATTCTGAAAACAATAAAACTGAAACTTTCCTTGATGTTATCCATAACGATAAACAAGCTCTAAAATTAAATAGCAAAGAGCAGGCTATTGCTTGGTTAAAAAACATTGATTATAAAAATTTCAGACTAGAGATGGATATTGCTGGAGCAGAAATGTCTGGCATTGGTTTTCATGTAAAAGACGAGCAAAATTATCAGTTTATTTATTTTAGACCAGGATATGGCGGCACAGAAGAAGCAATACAATACATACCAATTTACAACGGGGCCTTAAGTTGGGTGTTCTACAATGCCCCTACTTATGAAAAAACAGCAGCCATAAAAAAAATGGAATGGTTTCATGTTGTCATCGAAGTACGAAACAACAGACTCAAGGTTTTTGTGAACCATAGTGAAGAAGCACAAATAGATATTACTCTTTTGGAAACAGATACCCAAAGTGGAAGCATCCTGCTCAGGAGTATGTTTGGCGACTCTTATTTTGCTAATTTCAATATAACTGAAATTCCAGGCCCCATTACAGACTGGCAGATTTCCGAACAATTTGAAAGAGATGAAACCTTGGCTTATGAAGACCTCAAAAAAGTCACCTCTTGGAAAAAAACAAAACCATCAGTGGGAGAATTCATCAATCTAAGTTCCTATTTTGAACATCCAAAAGGTGTGGTTTTTGCCAAGAAAAATATTGTTTCTGAACAAGACAAACAGGCAACATTAATCTTTGACTTCGCTGGGAAACTTAGAATATTTTTAAACGAAGAAGAAGTATTTCATTATGCCAAGCATAAATTAGACAGGCTTAAAAATGATAAAATGGCGGTACTAATTAAACTAAAAAAAGGGGTCAATGAATTGATATTCATATCAGAGGGTGATGCCGATATATTTGGCGATGGTTTTAATTCTATGGGCCGAAAACAGCACCAAAATTGGGGGTTTGTAGTGCATTTGATAAATAATTAGCGAACTGACCAAGACAAAAATAGATGCATTCCTTACAATTGCAAACTATACTTAAAGTCACATGCTACTTACCTTAGAGAATGCTACATAATCAATATGCATTTTGAACAACTTTGAACAAAATAAAATTCCATTGACCAAATGAATTACTGTATTTTAGTACTATGAAAAAAACAGCACTACTCCTTATCTTTTTTGGCTTAATTCAAATAACTTACGGGCAAACAGCAAGCACTATGGAATTACCTTATCGCGAAATACCAGATGGTTATTCGGACACTTATACCGCAGGTACAGTTGCCGCTAGAATGATAGATGGTTTGGGTTTTCGGTATTACTGGGCCACAGATGGATTAAGAGCTGAAGATTTAAGTTTTAAACCCAATGAAGAGGCCAGAACTACCGAGCAAACCGTAGATCATATTTTGGGCTTGGTACGCGTGATTCACAATTCGGTAAAGCAAAAACCTACTATTAATGGGACAACATACCCTGAACTAGATTTTCAAGGCAAAAGAAAAGAGACCTTGAAGTTGATAAAAGAAGCGGCTGACATCCTTAGGAGTAGCTCTGAAACGGATTTTGAAAACTATAAAATCATCTTTAAAAACGATAAGGGTCAGTCCGAATTCCCATTCTGGAATCAATTAAACGGACCAATGGCTGATGCGCTCTGGCATATTGGACAAGTAGTTTCTTTTAGAAGGTCGTCTGGAAATCCATTTGCATCCGGCATTGATAAACCAAGCGTTTTTACAGGGAAGGTAAGGAATTAAAATAGACTCCTGTCAATTTTAAAAAGGGCTGTTTTTACAATAAAAAAGAAGCTATCACAAAGCAAACTGATGCTTTTTATATCTTAAAAGCTTCGCTAGATTACGATTGGATATGTTCATAAATGAGTACATTAGTCGTGCTTATTTATAATTCATGGGATTACTCATTTTTTTTGCTACTATATCTATCTTTTTCTCTTTTGTATGTTCTATTCTAGAGGCTGTTTTACTTAGTGTTAGTCCAACTTTCATCAACCTAAAAAAGAAAGAGGGAGCATCTTATGCAACTGGTTTAGAAAATCTAAAAAAGGATGTGGACAAACCTTTAATTGCCATTCTTACCGTAAATACGATTGCGCATACTGTAGGTGCTATTTTAGTGGGAGTACAAGCTAAAGTTGCTTATGTTTCAATCTATGGAAATGAAAAAATATCT
This sequence comes from Flavobacteriaceae bacterium, assembly GCA_002746415.1. Taxonomy (GTDB): domain Bacteria; phylum Bacteroidota; class Bacteroidia; order Flavobacteriales; family Flavobacteriaceae; genus Saonia. Next base: position 41,330 of record NVXD01000004.1, read on the forward strand.
GTATTTGGAATTGCATTTACTGAAGACCTTATGGTTGGCGTAGTATCTACCCTTATGACCATATTAATTTTAGTGGCTTCAGAAATTATTCCCAAAACCATTGGCGCCACTTATTGGAAGCAGTTGTCCAAAATAACCACCATAACACTAAAAGGAATGGTTTGGACTTTAAAATGGACAGGTCTATTATGGGTATTACAGCTCTTTACTAAACTCATTGGAAAAAAAGCACATCATGGAAGCGTCCTAAGCAGAGAAGATTTTACAGCCATGACCGATATAGCTCATGAAGAAGGTGTTTTTCAAGAATCAGAATCCAAAGTCATAAAAAACCTCTTACGATTTAATGAAATCCTTGTCAAGGACATTATGACCCCAAGAACCGTGATAAAAATGGCTTCCGAAAAGATTTCCATTAAAGAGTTTTTTGAAAAAAATCCAAAACTTAACTTCTCCAGAATCCCCATATATAAAGAGAACGTGGATACAATTACAGGATACGTTTTAAAAGACAATATCCTGGAAGAAATTATCTACGAACGCGGAAAGGCTGAACTTGCTACAATTAAAAGAGATATCCTGATTACTGAAAGAAACACCCCTATACCTCAACTATTTGAAATCTTGATTGAACAAAAAGAACACATTGCTCTGGTTGTGGATGAATACGGTTCCATTAGCGGGCTTGTTACCATGGAGGATGTGATAGAAACACTTCTTGGTCTAGAAATTATGGATGAGAGTGATGGCGTTGAAGATTTACAGCATTTGGCACGCAAAAATTGGGAAGACAGGGCAAAGCGCTTGGGTATTATAGAAGATAACCCAAAAACAAAATAAGTGGAAATAGCATTTATCCAATCGCCATTAGGGATTGCCAAACTAGAAGGAAATGCTGATGGGCTGGCTAGTATTTCAATACTAAACAATGAAAACAAAACGACTGGTATAATTCCTGAGGTCTTGGAAGATGCGGTATACCAGCTCAATGAATATTTTGAAGGGAAAAGAACAAATTTTAGTTTAAGCCTAAATCCTCAAGGAACCGACTTTCAAAAAAGAGTTTGGACCGAACTACAAAACATTCCATACGGAAAAACCATTTCTTATTTGGACCTTTCCAAAAAATTGGGAGATGTGAAAGCAATTCGAGCGGCAGCATCTGCAAATGGAAAAAATCCGTTATGGATTGTTATCCCTTGCCATAGAGTAATTGGAAGTGATGGCTCACTAACCGGTTATGCAGGTGGATTGCACCGTAAAAAATGGCTTTTGGAACATGAGAGTCCCGTTAAACAGCAATCCTTGTTTTAGGTTTTGCAAACCAGGCAGTTTGTTTTTGTTTAAAAATGCTCCGAAATACCGTCTAAAATGCATTTAATCGATAAATTCTTTTTCATAATCCAACATAATAAACTACCAATCACCCGAGTACTTTGAAATTACAAACCCAATGGTTGGTTGTTGTATTTGGTCGATATTTCTCATCTTACACTTGGAACAGTTGTTACTTTAGGTCATTTTCATTTATAAATTTGTCCTATCTTTAAATAAACACTGCCCATGATAATGCCTTCTTTTAAAGAAATTACTGATAAAGCGCTTAACGCTTTTAAAAGATTCCCAATTACCCTAATATGGGCCATTTTTGGGACATTATTCTTTATTTGGTTAATAGATGTGGATTCCACACAATTATTTGATAAACACCAAGGAACCATGCTCACGTTTGGTCTAGGAGTAAGTTGGTTGATTGGCACAAAATTTTTGATGGAGCATTTAAATCAACCTAAAAAATGGCAATGGTTGCAAATTGTAACATTGCTGCTACTCATAGCCTTCTATTTACATTTGCCAGACTTAAAACCAAACAATGTTAATCCAAAATACTATATCAGATTTATTTTATATCTCCTTGCTGGACATCTGTTTTTGTTTTTTGCCCCATTCGCATTTAAATGGAATAAGGAAGCTTATTGGAATTATTTAAAATCTATTTGTATTGCAGTTGGCAGAAGTTTCCTCTTTTCTGGTGTTTTATACTTAGGACTTGTACTAGCCCTTTTGGCAGTTAAATATTTATTCGACTTCGAAATAAGGGGTGAACGTTATGGGCAACTCTTTGTATTCTGCCTAGGAATAGTGAATACTTGGACCTATTTATCAGATTTTCCAAAAAACATATTAGATAAAAATACCATTAAGTATAATAAGGCGCTGGAAGTCTTTGTAAAATACATTCTAATTCCCCTTGTGCTCTTATATATTGTTATTCTTTATGCTTATACGATAAAGATTGTACTGGCATGGAACCTTCCTAAAGGTTGGGTCTCCTATTTGGTCACTGCTTTAGCGCTATTGGGTTTTGCAATCCAAATAATGATAAATCCCGTTCAGAAAACCATAAAATCATGGACTATAAATAGATTTTACCCTTGGTTCTATATTCTATTATTGCCTCTTATTATCCTATTATTTGTTGCCATATTTAAACGAATAGGAGATTACGGTATTACAGAGAATAGATATTTTATACTAGTTATTGCAATATGGATTTTAGGGATTACCCTTTACTTGCTAATAAGTAAAAGGAAAAGCTTAAAAATGCTTCCAAGCTCCCTATTTCTATTGATTGTTCTAGGTTCCTTTGGGTTTTGGAGTGTGTTCAACATATCAAAAAACAGTCAAAAAGCTCAGTTTATAAACCTGTTTAGCGCGGTCAAAGAAAACAACAATATTGCAACGGGTACAGAACATGATCAACTAAAATCAATTATAGATTATCTAAACGATAGAAAGGCTGTTTCTGAATTAGATGAAATTACGGGGATTTCAATTGAAAATGCAATGAACGATACGGTACTTTCATGGAGCAATTATAGTTTACCAAGAAAACTACTTGATTCGCTCCAAATAAGCATTGACCAAGAAAGTCTGATAGCCGAAAAAGCTGATTCGGATTATTATTACTACAACAATTGGGATAATTCTACAACACTAAACATATCGGGCTTCAAGTATTTTAAACAAATTCATTTAAGTAATAATAATGACAACATGGAAGAAAGTTTGGCTTCATTTAATATCCAGTTTCTTCATAAGTCTAATGAACTATGGTTGGTTTCAAAAAAGGATAGTACTTTAAAACTAGGTTTTTCTTTGCAAGATAGATTAATGACATTAAGTACATATGGTCCAGACCCAAATGAGCTTGAGGCTGATAAATTAACGATGGTATCTAAACATAAGAGCCTCTCTGGAAAATTAATCTTTAATGAGCTGAATTTTACTAAGGAAAAAGATTCTATTCATATCAATAACGCAAATGCATACCTGTTTTTAAAAGTCGATTAAATGTTATACAAACTCAATCTAGAGCATATCCTTTTTTTGGATATAGAAACTGTTCCGGAAAGCGAAAGTTTTGAGCAATTAGATGATACAAAACAAGAATTATGGGAGCATAAGTCTCAATACCAACGTAAAGAAGAATATACTGCGGAAGCGTTTTATGATAGAGCAGGAATTTGGGCAGAATTTGGTAAAATCATCTGTATTTCTGTTGGATTTTTCGTCTCTAAGGGTCATGATCGGAATTTTAGGATAACCACCTTCCATGGAGAAGAAGCCCAACTCCTAAAAGAATTCAAGAGTTTGTTGAATTCGCATTTTAATAAACCACATCATATTTTATGTGCGCATAATGGTAAGGAGTTTGATTTTCCCTACATAGCTCGTAGAATGATTATCAACAGCATAAATTTACCTTATAAGTTAGATCTTTTTGGAAAAAAGCCTTGGGAAGTGCCACATTTAGACACCTTGGAACTATGGAAATTTGGAGATTACAAACATTATACCTCTCTTAAACTCATGGCAAATGTACTGGGAATTGCTTCCCCAAAAGAAGACATAGATGGCAGTATGGTGCGGGATGTGTATTATAAGGACAATGACCTGGACCGTATCGTAAAATATTGCGAGCTTGATGTAATCACCACCGCACAGGTTTTTCTACGATTGCGAAATGAGGATTTGCTGGATAATGATGAGATAAAAAATGTTTAATCCTTATAGAACATGGTGCTTGCCACACCACTTAAATCCTCTATGGTTAATACATAAAGTCCTTGGGACATATCGTCTACCCTAATTTTATCCGCCGCTGCGACATTTCCTTTCTTTACTGTTATACCTGCGGTAGTTATAATGCTGTAAACGGCTTTGCTAGAGATGTTACCTTCCAGGCTAATTTCTTCAACTGCAGGATTCGGATAAACAATAACACTAATTTCCGTGTTGGTAGATAGCGCTTCATAATTTACAAAATCCTGCAGTTTGGTGTCCTTTCCTTCAAAAGAAAAGCTAAGTTTCGGGGTATACTCTGATGTTATATTTTCTGTGCATATTGCCTTTACCCTAAATTCATAGGTTTCGCCAATTATGAATTCTGATATCGTTATAAAATGATCATATATGTATGCTGTGGTCCATTCCTCTATATTCTCATTCTTATATTGTACTTCAAACAAAGTATCTGGAGCCTCTTGCCATTCCAGCGTAAGCGTACTTTCATCTGCCTTTTCAATAGTAATTTCTGAAGGCACATCCACATTACATTGTGTAACAGCTACTCCAGAAACAATTAGAGAATAATTTTGTGCTCCTGTACTTAAATCTCCTTTGTGACTTACCGTTATCGTATATGCTCCACTAGCATTTTCGATAACTATTTTTTCAAACGGATCTACTTTATTATCTCCTTTGGTAGCAGCTGAGGAAGCATTGGCCGCATTCAACTTCCATGGATAATGTGTTTCTCCATTTTTAGTCACACGGACATCCAAGTCATTAACCAATGCTGCAGTGATATCATTTAAGATACCTCTATTCACAAACCCTGTTGCTGGGTCCGTCCAAGAAATAGAGACCATTAAGGCTTCTTTTCCGTTTGAGTTTACATTAATGCTATATGTCCCTCTATTGACTAATTCTTCTTCAGAGATAATTGAAGTGTATTCTTTATTTGCAATTGTTTTTGCAGCTGCAATTGCATTGATAACGCCCCAACCCATTTTATAATCGGGGCCAGCTTCTTGAACATCATCAGCCGTATGAAGCACCAAACCTTTTAAGGTTGAAGCTTTCATAAAAGTATTGTTCAATCGCTCATAATATTGTTGCAACAAAAGCATGGATCCAGTTACTCCAGGAGTAGCCATAGAAGTTCCAGAAGAAATCTCATAATTTTTTACCCCTGATGAGGAGGTTGTAAAAACATTAGTTCCTCCTCCAGAAATGTCTGGTTTAATTCGACCGTCATCCATTGGTCCAAAACTACTATACGCAGCTACCTTGGCTTTTGTTAAATTCCCTTTGTTATCAATAGTCGTTTCTGCTGCTGCTACAGTCAAGACATTCTTTGATGCCGAAAACCCTAAGATTAAATCATAGCCATCCGCATTAACACCATGAATAGGGGCATCATTGTCTCTTGAATTTTGTGCATTTCCTGATGCTGTCACCATTAAATAATAGGGCGAATTGTACATTATCTTATCCCAATCTTGGGATACTTTTATATAAGAACCAAAATACCAGTCTGGTACTCTATCCGTTTTTATTCCATAAGAATGATTGGATAATAACAATCCATTCGCGGCAGCTTCTGAAACTTCTATTTTATCTCTGGTCCAATCACTTGTTAAAGCTGTGGCTCCAAATGCAACACCTTTTGCTTTCTTTTTAACACCAGATGCCACTAAAGTTCCCATGACCATGGTTGCATGCTTGTCCAGTTTATCAGTTCCATCCGCAACTGTAACTCTATTATCAAATTCTTGATGCGTTCTTAATGCCATGCCACTATCCCATACCCCAACTTGCATTCCGTTTCCATTAAGTCCTAAATCTAAAATTCCCCCGCTATAGAGACCATCTGCTCGGGCTATATGGCTAACATTATCGTTAAGAGTTGTATAATATAAAGGAGTATTATCAGAACCAATATCTTGAAGCTCTATAAAGGTTCCATTGGGGAGCGTTTCAGATAATACCCACCCATTAGATTTTGCTAATCTTAAAACTCTTTTTTTCGAGTTCGCATACTGCTTTTCGAGCTCAGAATTAAAAACCTTAATTTTAGCCTGACTATAATTTGTCTTAATTTTTTCTTTCTGCATTTCAGATTGACCGAAAACATGAGTGCAATTAAAACCAAAAACCAATAAGGAGAAGCATAAAATACTTTTATTGCCCATGATAGATTTGTAGTCCATTCAACTTGTTTTAGTAGGATTTGGACTACTAATATACAAGCGCCATCGACGAACAATCAATTTTATTCGATGAAATACAGTCGATGTTGGCAATTATGTTGTGAAATACATTTTAAACGATGTGTAGGAAATCCCTATGCGTGAAGTTTAACACAAAAAGCATCAAGAATTATACTTCAATTGAATATAGACAGGGAAATGATCGCTATAGCCTCCCTGGTATTTTCTTCCCACATAGGTCCTGTACGGATTACCCTTGTACTTCCCTTTCCATTCCTTTAGAAAATGTTCATCAAAGATGTTGGCATGAGCAAAGCTATGGGTGCCCTTTTCATAATTAAAGAAATTATGGGAGAAAAGAATTTGATCAAAAAGGCTCCATTTCCTTTTATAATTAGCACTTCCCCTAACAGGAGATAACAATTGCTTCATTGGGTTGTACAATGCACCGCTTTTTAATAAAGTTTCTATGCTTTCATCATTGGGGCCATCATTAAAATCTCCCATGATAATGTAATTTGGATTTTCCTGTGTCTCTTCAATCTTTGCTAAATAATCAACAATAGTCTGTGCTGCCTGTACCCTTTTATATCCCGTGGCAACATCTCCAGTTCTTCTTGAGGGCCAATGATTAACAAAAACATGTACTTCTTCAGTATTTAATTTACCATGTACATATAGAATATCTCTTGTTGTATCTCTTTCCCCATTAGGATTATTTATCCAAACAGTAATGGTTTCAGATTTTATAACCTCAAAATAATCTTTATTATAAATCAAGCCAGTATCAATTCCTCTTTCATCAGGAGATTCATAATGCACATAATCATAATTAATCTCTTTTAAAGAATCAACAGTGATAAGGTCTTTTACCACTTTCCCATTCTCTATTTCTGCCACTCCAATAAGCACAGGTGGCATTTCATTTTCAGCGTAACCAATTTGGGAAATTGTTTTTCCCAATTTAATAAGCTTCTGCCTATAACGTTTAGGCGTCCAACTCTTAAACCCGTTTGGTGTAAAATCATCATCTAATTTATAGGGATCATTCTTGGTATCAAACAGATTTTCTAGATTATAAAAAGCAATGGTGTGTAACTTTTTAGCTTTCTTTTTCTTGAAAAAGGACTTAAACATGCAATTTTATTTTGATAAGAGGCTAAAAATACAAAAATAGCTTTCCAACTATTGCTTAGATTTGCACTTTAATATTTTGTTGATGCTAGAGAAGAAAACCATTACATACGAAAAAGTAGTACTCATTGGCGTAATAAGTCGTGAACAAAACGAAGAAAAAGTATCAGAATACTTGGATGAGCTGGAATTCCTTACCTATACCGCTGGTGGGGAAGTCTACAAACGTTTTGTGCAACGCGTTGATAAGCCCAACCCCAAAACCTACATTGGTACTGGAAAAATGGAAGAGGTAGAACGCTATGTTGACGAGCATGAAATAGGCTCCGTAATTTTTGATGATGAACTAACTCCTGGGCAACAACGAAATATAGAAAAACAGTTGCGCTGCAAAATTCTAGACCGTACCACTCTTATTCTAGATATTTTTGCCCAACGAGCGCAAACAAGTTATTCTAGAACTCAAGTTGAACTTGCCCAATATGAATATTTACTCCCAAGGTTAACTGGCTTATGGACACACCTTGAAAGACAAAAAGGGGGTATTGGCATGCGTGGTCCTGGAGAAACGGAAATAGAAACGGATAGGCGTATTGTTAGGGATAGAATTGCTTTACTAAAAAAGAAGCTCACCAAAATTGACAGACAAATGGAAACCCAGCGGGGTAACCGAGGTGCCATGATACGCGTTGCTCTTGTAGGGTATACCAATGTTGGCAAGTCTACCCTAATGAATGTTGTAAGTAAAAGTGACGTCTTTGCAGAAAACAAACTCTTTGCCACATTGGATACTACCGTTAGAAAAGTAGTGATTGGTAATTTGCCTTTTCTGTTAAGTGATACAGTAGGATTCATAAGAAAACTGCCCACACAACTTGTGGAAAGTTTTAAAAGCACATTGGACGAGGTTAGAGAAGCCGATTTGTTATTGCATGTAGTTGATATTTCCCATCCTAATTTTGAAGATCATATTGATTCCGTGACTAAAATTCTGGGTGAAATTGAAAGTGCGGACAAACGAACCATCATGGTCTTTAATAAAATTGACCAGTACCATCATGAAACTATTGATGCTGATGATTTGGTGACGGAAAAAACCGAAAAGCATTTCACCATGGAAGAGTGGCAAAAAACGTGGATGGAAAGGGTTGGTGATAACGCTCTTTTTATTTCAGCATTGAATAAAGAAAATTTGGATGAATTTAAAAAACGAGTATATAATGAAGTGCGTGACATTCATGTAACCCGATTTCCATATAATAATTTTCTATATCCGGAGAATTTGGATGAATATTAGTCAAATATCAACTCAAAACAATGTAGTTCGTCGGAGAAATTGTACCGTTAGTTTTTTCACCACATTTTAAGGAACATTCGCAACATAATTTTTCAAAATCTGTATGTCGGTTTTACTTTTGTCTGACAATAAAAAACTAGTGGTGGTTCCCCAAAGCCAACATCTGGTAACATAAGCTTAAAGGTTAATAACTCAAATCACTCAGCCTACTTGCTAAAAAAAATGCCTCTTCTTAGAGGCATTTTTTTATGTTCTAATTTTATGAATTAGAAGGCATAGTTCAATCCAAACATCCAATAGGTTTGGATATCATTATCTACATTCTCAAAAGTTGTATCAACAACACCCAATGTGTTTATTGCATAATTCAATGCTTCTTGCTTGTTGTTCCTTAAACCAAAATCAAAACCAACGCCAATCATTTTCCATAAGGTGTAGCCAAATGAGTTGGTCCATGTCCAATTACTTAAATCAGAGCTTTTATAGCTTTGGAACATGGAGAGATTAGTCTTAAAGTTTATATGGCCTACCTTTTTGGTATAGTCAGCAAGTATTTTGGCGCCTGTTGAAGATTCAAAAACTGCATCTCCACTGCTGAAGACAAAATTATAGTTCAAAGGGTGCACAACAACGACTAAATCTTTAATGGGGGTCCATGTGCCACCCACACCAAGATCCAAATACCCTGGGTCATTAAAATTGTTTAAAACTGTTGTTCTATATTCTCCTAAAGCAGAAATGGCAAACTGATTACTTAACTTATGACCATAGAGTGAAGAAATATTAAACACATCTGTTGTTCCTTTAAAATCTTCATTGTCCGTTGGGTCATCTTTATCATCCAATTTTACCAAGCCTAAATTAATATTGGCTGAATTTCTCCAAAAAAACTTTTCTTCTAGCAAATTGGCAAAGGCATTTACTGTAAAACCAATGTTACCAGACGAATTATTAGGAGAGCCTTGGGCATACCAATTGTTAAAGCCAGAGACGCTGCCTCCAATAGTACCAAAGGCTCCTTTCTTCCAACCAGGAAGCGCATCTATTTTACTTTGAATTGCGTTTATCCTTGCTTGAATTGAAGCAATAGAATCTTTTTTGGGTGCCTGTTCAGCTTTTAGCTCCTCTAAAGTTTGCCCATGTGCAGTAGCTAATACCAGCATTGAAAACAATGCAAATACAACTTTTTTCATAATGATAAGTGTTTATAGTTTAGAGGATAAAAGTAAGAAATGTCTTTTTAAAGGATCGCTAAAACTTTCTTCTTTTGTATAATGGGACAGAAGAACAAGCCTCTCCATACATAATACTTTTGGCTACTTCTTGTATTTTAGTTGTTGCTAATAAGTATGCGTTTTCCGGAACTGGTTTATTACTACATCCTTTAATAATAACCGCTTTGTCTTTGAAAACTGAAAGGTCTATGCGCTCTATAATAGATTGGTATAAAGCCGTTTCTAATTGTTCCAAGTTGCCAACAATCACTTTTTTGGCATAAGGTTGTAATTTGGTAGCAATCAACATATAAGCCCATCCAGGGATAATGGCATCAGAAGAGCATATTAAGCCCACATATTGATTTTTATGAGACTCCCATGAATATTCGTCAAGGCTTTTTCTAAACTCTTTTTCCTTTAAAATAAACCCTTCGTGAAGCCAATCTTTAATATCAAATAAAATTCGCTTGCCTTCTGGGTACAACTCCTCTAGGTCAAATGTGACCAATTTACTTTGAGCTACCCTATTTGTTATTTCTTCAGACATGAAAATATCAAAAATTAATTATTTAGTATTCATCCAAACAGGTTTGGTTTCTGGATTATGCTCTTGCCCTAAAATATCCTTGTATAATTCTGGTCTTCTTGCATTTCGTTTTCCTTAGTCTGCCTACAACATTCCAACTTCCAACTTGGCCTCATCACTCATTAAATCTTGAGTCCAAGGTGGATCAAAAGTAATTTCTACCTCAACATCATTGATTTCATCTAGGGATTTCACTTTTTCCTCTACCTCAACAGGCAAACTTTCTGCAACCGGACAATTGGGTGATGTTAAGGTCATTAATATCTTGACATCATTATCTTCGTTCACTAAAACATCATAAATCAATCCCAGTTCATAGATGTCCACAGGGATTTCTGGATCATATATGGTTTTTATGACATTCACTATCTTTTCTCCTAAATCTAGAGTTTCTATTTCTTCGCTCATTTCAATTGTGTTTGGTATGCAATGGCATACATTTTTAATTGCTTTATCATACTAACCAGTCCATTGGCTCTAGTAGGTGATAAATGTTCTTTTAAACCAATTTCATCAATGAAATCAGTTTTTGCTTCCAGTATATCTTTTGGACTTTGTTTACTAAAAGTCCTGATTAATATAGCAATGATTCCTTTGGTGATTATGGCTTCACTATCAGCTGTAAATACAAGTTTGTCCGTATCTAACTCTGCATGAACCCAAACCTTGCTTTGGCAGCCTTTTATGATGTTATCATCAGTTTTATATTGCGCTTCTATCAAAGGCAATGATTTTCCAAGTTCTATCATATACTCATAGCGCTCCATCCAATCATCGAACATAGAAAATTCATCTACAATTTCTTTCTGAATTTCTTTAATGGTCATTCTCTCCTCTTAAACTCCCAAAAGGGAGAAGTTAACTACAAAAATACGATAAGTATCAGTGGTATTCAATAGTTTAAGAGAATCATAACAAAAGCTATTGCAGCATTGTTTTGGCTCTTTTTACACCTGCAACAAGGACATCAACTTCTTCCTTGGTATTGTAAAAACTAAAACTTGCTCTAACAGTACCTGGGATTTTAAAGAAATCCATGATGGGTTGTGCACAATGATGACCCGTCCTTACCGCAATGCCTAATTTATCCAAAATAACACCTATGTCATATGGGTGAATACCTTCTATATTAAAAGAAATGACTGTTGTTTTTTCTTTGGCCGTTCCAAAGATTTTTAAGTCTTCTATTTTTAAAAGTGCTGACGTGGCATATTCCAAAAGCTCATGCTCATATTTCGCTATAGCTTCAAATCCAATGGCATTCATATAATCCAAAGCTGCACCAAAGGCAATTCCGCCACAAATATTGGGTGTTCCTGCTTCAAACTTGTGGGGTAAATCGGCATAGGTGGTTTTCTCAAAAGTAACCTCAGCAATCATTTCTCCCCCACCTTGATAAGGCGGTAATTTGTTAAGCCATTCTTCTTTTCCGTACAAGATGCCTACTCCAGTAGGACCACACATTTTATGCGCAGAAACAGTATAGAAGTCCACATCTAGTTGTTGCATATCTGCCTTTATGTGAGGAGCTGCTTGCGCACCATCCAAAAGAACTGCTGCTCCTATTTTATGGGCTTCTTCTATTATTTGTTCAACTGGGTTTACAGTTCCCAAGGCATTAGAAACATGGTTACAGAAAACTAGTTTTGTTTTAGGGGATAGCAGCTTGCTATACTCCTCCATAACTAATTCCCCATTATCATTCATGGGAATTACTCTTAAAACAGCCCCAGTACGCTCACACAGCATCTGCCAAGGCACAATATTAGAATGATGTTCCATAGCTGAAACCAAAATTTCATCTCCTTTTTTTAAGAGTGATGAAAACCCGTTTGCCACCAAATTAATACTATGGGTGGTGCCTGATGAAAAAATTATTTCATGAGACTGGGCAGCATTAAAATGTTCTTGAATTTTTATTCTTGCCTGTTCATATGCATCTGTTGCTTCTTGAGAAAGCGAATGCACACCACGGTGAATATTAGCATTATAAGAACTGTAATACTCCACAATAACATCTATTACCTGTTGTGGCGTTTGCGATGTTGCTGCATTGTCTAAATATACCAATGGCTTTCCATTGACTTCTCTATTTAGGATGGGAAAATCTCTACGAATAGTATGTATGTCCAATGGAGTTTTTGTCATTCTTGATTGCTGTCACTAAAGACTGTTTGATTGTGTCCAAGGTGACACTTTTCATTACATTAATTTAAGTTAAAGATCAAACCCCAAACGCACACCAAGTTTATTGGCAATCAGCTTATTAATCCTGGTTTTTAACTCCGGAATCTTTACACTTGCCAATACATTATTTGCAAAAGCATACATTAATAAGGCCCTAGCTTCTTTCTTAGGGATACCTCTTGATTGCAAGTAAAACAATGCTTCCTCATCTAATTGACCAATAGTACAACCATGCGAACATTTTACATCGTCTGCAAAAATTTCCAATTGAGGTTTAGAATTAATGGTGGCCTTGTCACTCATTAAAATATTATTGTTCTTCTGAAAAGCATTTGTCTTTTGGGCAATTTTATCCACTATGATTTTTCCATTGAAAACGCCTGTAGCTTTTTCACCAAAAATCCCTTTATAATCTTGATGGCTTTCACAATTTGGTTCTATATGATGCACCAATGTATGGTGATCTACATGCTGTTTTTCTCCAATAATCGTAACTCCTTTTAAAATAGAATCTATGTGCTCTCCATTTTGATAAAAATTAAGGTTGTTACGTGTCAATTTTCCTCCAAATGAAAAGGTATGGACGCTTACCACACTATCGCTCTTCTGCGATATATAGGTATTGTCTATCAAAGAAGATGTTTTGCTATCATTCTGTACTTTATAATAATCGACGATGGCATTTTTAGCTGCAAAAATTTCAGTTACCGAGTTAGTGAACACCTCATTTTCCGTTAAACTTTGATGGCGTTCTATTACCTGTAATTCAGTATTCTCTTCTGCAATGATTAAATTTCGAGGCTGCAACATTAATGCCGCTTCATTTCCTGTAGAAAAGTGTACAATTTCAATAGGTTTTTTAGGTACCTTATTTTTGGGGATATAAATATAGGCCCCTTCTCTACTAAAAGCCGTATTTAACGTAGTCAGCGACTCATCTTTTGAAGCAACTTTATTAAAATACACCTCAATAATTTGCTTATACATTGGTTTTGTCAGTGCAGAGCTCATCAAACAAATGTCTACTCCATCATGGGTGGTTTCAGAAAGGTACGAGCTATATACTCCATCAATAAATACAATTTTATAGGTATCCATTTCATGAAGAAAATACTTCTTTACATTCTTATACTCCAGAATACTCTCTTGCTTTGGAAAAATGCTGAAATCTTTTTTCTGTAACGCATTAAGTGATGTGTATTTCCACGCCTCTTCCTTTTTGGTAGGAAATCCTTTTGCCTCAAAATTCTTTAGTGCCTCTGCTCTAATATCATGAATGGGATGTTCAAAATCCACATTGTTTTCAAAGGCCAAGAAAGAGGAAACTAGTTTTTCTTTTAAATCCATCATTACTATATTGTCATTCCCGTGAATACAGGAGTCTTTTCTGTTTTAACTATAACGCTATTCATATTCCTACCTCCGTGGGAATAACAAAAAACTACGAAACTGTTTCCTGCTTTAGCCAATCATATCCTTTTTCTTCAAGTTCCAAAGCAAGTTCTTTACCTCCTGATTTAACAATTTTTCCATTGTGCAAAACATGTACAAAGTCTGGAACAATATATTCCAACAATCTTTGATAATGTGTAATCACTATAATGGCATTATCCTTGTTTCTGAGTTTGTTTACCCCATTGGCAACAATACGCAAGGCGTCAATATCTAATCCTGAATCTGTCTCGTCCAAAATAGCCAATTTTGGTTCTAGCATTGCCATTTGAAAAATCTCCATCCTTTTCTTCTCTCCACCTGAAAATCCTTCATTTAAGGAACGGGACAAAAATTTTCGGTCAATTTCCAAAAGCTCTCCTTTTTCACGAAGCAATTTCAACATTTTATTTGCCGGCATATCTTCCTGCCCTCTTCCTTTTCGGGTTTCATTAATGGCCGTTTTTATAAAATTGGTCACAGATACTCCCGGGATTTCTACAGGATATTGAAAAGAAAGAAAAATACCCTTGTGAGCTCTTTCTTCTGGAGCCAAATCTTCTAAATCCTCTCCTTCCAACAAAACGGCTCCTTTAGTAATTTCAAACTCTTCCTTGCCAGCTATAATAGCTGCCAAAGTACTCTTTCCAGAACCATTAGGTCCCATAATAGCATGTACTTCCCCAGCCTTTATTTCTAGGTTTATTCCTCTTAATATTTCTTTGTCCTCTACGCTAGCGTGCAGGTTCTTAATTTTCAACATTCTTTTTTACTTTAAATATCCTGGTGCCTTTGGCATTTTATTATAATCTTCTTTTTGATGCTGTATGTAAACTTTTGCATTTTTCTCTATGGCAAAAGCTTCAAAAGCATCCATACTTTTTAGGGTAGCCTCAACATCCGTATTAAAAACGGGCACTCGCTTATGCTCCCTGTTTTGATATAAGTGATATAAATCTCCTGTCAACAACGTTGGTCCGTTTTCAGACAAGTTTAAAAATAAAACTTGATGTCCTGGTGTATGTCCTGGCATGGACTTAATGACCACTGTTCCATCTCCAAACACATCAAAATCTCCTTTTAATTTTTTAACTTTAGTCAACTCCTTAATAGCGTTGTAGTTGTCCGTGTTATTTTTTTGAGCGTCTTCACTTGTTATATAATCATACTCTGTTTCTTGTACCAACCAAGTAGATTCTTTAAATACATTGGCAGGGCCACTATGATCAAAATGCGTATGCGATAAAGCGATATAAGTAAAACTGGCTGGAGATAGCCCTATTTTCTTCAACTGATTAACAACAGAATCTTTTCTAGAAAGTGTAAAATTACCATCAGGGGATGTAAAAGGGGCATCCAAACCAACCAAGCCCTCTGGGAGGCCAGCATCCCATATTAAATTCCCTTTTGGATGTTGTATAACATAAAAAGGGTTAGCAAACTCTTTTGATTGGCCATGATACGTTGTGTCTTGTGAAAACAATTCTAAGTTGTTTACCATTACCATACCACCATCAAAGGTGTAGAGTTTTACTTCTGGTTTTTCCATTTCTTCAGAAACAACTACCATTTCCTTTTTAGTCTCTTTGCAAGCAAAGACAACAACCAATAAAAAAGCTACAAGTATATATTTTTTCATGTTGTTCTAATATTAACCTACAGAACCTTCAAGGCTTATTTCCAATAATTTTTGAGCTTCTACTGCAAACTCCATCGGTAATTTATTTAAGACCTCTTTACTAAATCCGTTTACAATCAGTGCAATTGCTTTTTCTGTATCTATTCCTCTTTGGTTACAATAGAAAATTTGATCTTCTCCAATTTTACTGGTAGTAGCTTCATGTTCTATTTGTGCCGTCTTGTTTTTTACTTCTATATATGGAAAAGTATGTGCACCACATTCATTGCCCATTAACAGCGAATCACATTGTGAAAAATTTCGTGCATTTTTAGCTCTACTACCTATTTGGACCAACCCACGGTAACTATTTTGTGATTTTCCAGCAGAAATTCCTTTAGAAATAATAGTGCTTTTGGTGTTTTTACCTAAATGAATCATTTTGGTACCTGTATCTGCCTGCTGATAATTATTGGTCACGGCAATGGAATAAAATTCCCCTATGGAATTATCTCCTTTTAAAATACAGGATGGATATTTCCATGTAATTGCAGAGCCTGTCTCTACTTGTGTCCATGAGATTTTTGCGTTTTTCTCACAAATTCCTCTTTTGGTCACAAAATTAAATACCCCGCCTATGCCTTCTTTATTTCCTGGATACCAATTTTGTACCGTTGAATATTTTATTTCTGCATCATCCAAGGCAATCAACTCAACAACTGCTGCGTGCAATTGATTTTCATCTCTTGATGGTGCTGTACATCCTTCCAAATAACTTACATAACTACCTTCATCGGCTACAAGCAACGTTCTTTCAAACTGACCTGTACCCGCCTGGTTTATTCTAAAATACGTGGACAGCTCCATTGGGCAGCGTACTCCTTTAGGAATGTAACAGAAAGAACCATCTGTAAATACTGCTGAATTTAATGCCGCATAAAAATTATCTGTTTTTGGAACAACTGTACCAATATACTTTTTTACCAACTCAGGATGTTCTTGAATTGCTTCTGAAATTGGCATAAAAATAATTCCCTTTTCTGCTAACGTTTTTTTGAAAGTTGTTGCTACCGAAACAGAATCGACAACAATGTCAACAGCAACATTTTGTAATTTCTTTTGCTCATCAACCGAAATTCCCAATTTCTTATACATTTCTAGCAACTCTGGATCCACATCGCTTAATGATTTATTAGGGTCGGCCTTTTTTGGTGCAGAATAGTATATAATATCTTGAAAATCAGGTTTTTTATAGGTAACATTAGCCCATTCTGGCTCTTTCATGGTTTTCCAGATACGAAAAGCTTCTAGACGCCATTCCGTCATCCATTTGGGTTCTTCTTTCCTTTTAGATATGGCAATCACAATTTCTTCACTAAGTCCTTTTGGAAAAGTATCAGACTCAATATCAGTATAGAAACCATATTCGTATTCTTTGGTTTCCAGTTCCTTTTTTAATTCTTCTTCTGTATATGCCATTTTTTCAATTTAACAATTTATCAATTGGGTCATTGGCCCATTTTACATTGTTGTTTCACTTATAACGAAAAACTCTCTCCACAACCACAGGTTCTCTGGGCATTTGGGTTATTAAAAACAAAACCCTTTCCGTTTAATCCTCCAGAGTATTCCAAGGTGGTTCCTACAAGGTATAGGAAGCTTTTTTTGTCTACGATGATACGAATATCATTATCTTCAAAAACCTTGTCCGTTTCCTCCTTTTTATCGTCAAACTTAAGTTCATAAGACAACCCACTACAACCTCCACTTTTAACACCAACACGAACATAGTCGTTGTTAGCGTTAAAGCCCTCCTCTGTCATCATCATAATGACCTTATCTTTAGCTGTTTCTGACACCTTTATCATACTAATTTTGATTTAGTCTAAATAATTCACAAATATACTATATTAGTAGGGGTTTATCCCCTTTCCTAACATTAATATAACAAATAGAATGATAAGGTTTTTCTATTGGAATTAGAACCCTAAGAAGGTTTTAGGTGGTTTTAAAATTAATTAAAGATGAAAGAAGGAAAGAATCTATACCCTAAATGCATATTTATGCCTTAAAAAGTGTCTTCAAAAACAACATCTCCATTAATTTTTTTAATAGAAACTTCATCAATTTGACCACCACCTTGAAACGCATAATGTATTCCTTTGAGGTCGTTATAGGAATTTGAATAATTCAATTTTGACACAAAATTATCGTCGATGTACAGCGCTCCCAGTCCATCTTTAACAACCAATTTTATGGTTACCCAATCCAAAAAATCTACCCCTAATTTTGAGGGGTCCGAATTCTTTCCATCTTCATCAAAAAGAGCTATTTGGGATACACATCCTTTTATGGAAAGTGGAATTTTAATAAATGCACTATCAAAACGCAATTCAACATAGCTAAACTGGCAAACTCCAGAACCTTTGCCATAGGTGTTTTTAAAGCGGGTTTCAAAGATGAAATTTTGCATGTTCAATTCTTCCATATCATTCATATAGAAATAGTTTGCCCAAGGTACTTTGGGTTGCATGGGTATATTTTTAGCCTTCATTTGTTCTTCAGAAATATACAAGCTGCCATCATCCCTAAGAACTTCTTCTTCAGTGAAATAAACAGGCACTTCGTTTCCATAATCGGCCAAGGACAGCCACCCTTTTGTTTTTATAAATATATCGTGTTCATTTACAATTGTATCACGAACTACAAGTTTAGCCTTAAAATAACCTGGGTGGTAATAAATAGAGCTATGGTTTTTATTAAATTTTGAAACTTGGTCACGCAGTCTTTCATCCCATGATTGTTGAATGAAAATGGTATCCCTATCATTTGCAGATGAGGCATCATAATCAAAAATCACAGAATTGGGAACCCCTTCCCTAACCATTTTCCTGCTACTGAATTGATAATCCTCAATAACCAAAGGTTTTAAACCATTTTCTGGAACCTTAAATTGGGACCATCCCAATAAAAACAGCAATGATATTAACACTCCCAGCTTGGTTAAACTACCTATTGGAACAAAGGAATATGCGCGACTAGATTTTCTTGATTGTGATTTGCTTTCATCCCTTTGGCGCTGTTCAAAAGTGCGCCAATTCTCAAATTCTACAAATTGAGCCAAAGCATCTAAGGTTGTAATTGTAGGGCTGCTCGTATATGATATTTTACCCCATATTCTTTTAAGCGTAGCCACACTCAATGTAACATTAGTTTCTTCCTGTATTTTTTCGCTTAAATTCTGAAAATCTTTTGTAGACCAGTTTTCTCCAGAACCCCAGTTTAGTTTATTCTCAATTAGTTTTAGGCAAGACTTTATATGTGCTTTGTCAATATCCATTTTGCTTAATCAGTATCAAAAATACGATTATTAATTTCCAGAAAAGACTGAGAAACATTCCTTTTGGAGAACAAAAAACAATACTAAAAAATAAAAGGATACAGAAAGCGATATAGACAAAACAAGTTTGTTCAACTGTGCTCAAAAAATACAAAAGCAAGGTTTTTATTTGATTTTCACGACAACCATATCTGACAACCCCTTACGTTGGGAACTATTAAAATCTAAGCTTGGACTTTCACCCACCATAATAATACCACCGTCTATGGTTTCAATAGCATCAAAAGCAAAATCCAAATCCGATCCTCCAAAGGATTTCTCCCAAACCAAATTCCCGTTGAAATCAGTTTTTATTAGCCATAGATCATTTTCACCTTTGTTTTCTGTAGCATCTCCATCACTACTTTTAGAATTTCCCGCAATTATAAATCCCCCGTCTGAAGCTAGGCTAACGCTTTCGGCCAAATCAAATTCTGAACCTCCAAGGGTTTTTTCCCAAACCAAGTTCCCTAAATCATCAATTTTAATAAGCCAAACATCTGACGCTCCATTGTTCTTTGAAATATCAGCATCACTACTAAAGGTATTTCCTGTTATCACATACCCATTGTCATCGGTCTTTGTCATCCCATAAGAAATTTCAATACCTGCGCCTCCAAAGGACTTTTCCCAAATCAAATCGCCAGTAGCTGCTATTTTTACTACCCAAAAATCGTAGCTGCCTTTAGCGTTGCTAATATCAAAATCATCACTTTCTGAAAAGCCTGCCAAAACAAATCCGCCATCATTAGCTTCTACCACCGAATGTGCCCTATCATTATTAGTGCCACCAAAATACCTTCTCCAATCCATGTTCCCTTGAGCATCTAGCTTTGTTCCCCAAAATTCACCTACTCCATGACGCGTCCAATAATTTCCTTTTCCAAAATTACCGTCACCTCCAGATTGAGTGACATCCAAAAAGCCTGCGAAAAAGAATCCGCCATCTGTAGTTTGTATCACGTCATAGGAATGATCATGGCCCGAAAAACCAAAACTATGCTCCCATTCTATTTCTCCTTGTGGGTCTAATTTTAAAATCCAATTATCATGAAACCCCTCATTATTACTGCCGTCTCCATCAGCACTCTTTGCATAACCAACAATGGCATACCCACCATCTAAAGTCTGCACTAGGCTTTGGCCTATATCATCATCACTACCACCATAAGTTTTGTTCCATTCTATATTTCCATCAATATCTAACTTTACCAACCAGTAATCATTTACTGCCAAATCCTTATCTGTGATATCACCATCTATACTATTTGTAAAGCCTAAAATGGCATAGCCGCCATCTGCAGTTGCAACAATCTCTCTAGCAGTATCTTCACCAGACCCACCATAGTTGATAATCCAATCTATTTCTCCAAGAAAAGTTACCTGATTGTCTATTTGATTATCGTCTTCATTTTTTGAACAGGAGCATAAACATAATAGCGCTAAAAAAACAGCTTTTTTCATTATATTCATTTTTGATTTCTTGTTTTCACTTCGGTTAGGCTCAGTGTGCCTATAAAATTAGAGCTAATTTGATTTTTGGATGACAAACAAACCCGAATTAATATCTCCTATCACTATTTTTCCGCTTTCAAAAAAAGGGTAAATACTCCATACTCCGTCAAAGCCTGCAGTGTCATTTGTAGGATAAGTATCGAAAAAACCTTTTTCAGAAATGGTTTTCCCGTCAATTGCTGAAATATCCAATACTCGGATTCCGGCCGTATAATTTGCCAAGAAAAATTCATCTCCTTTTACATATCCATTATGATCAATTGCGCCAGTCTCTCCAAAATAAGTAGTATGTAAAATAGGATTGTCTACATCTAACAAATCGAAAACCAGGGTACGGGAATCAAATCCAAAATTAATTTCATCCAACTCATCCCCTAAAATAAAATATCGCTGGTCTTCTGTAAACCATCCTTGGTGTGTATAACTGGTATTGGAATATTGAATGGTTGTAATTTCGATTGGATTATTCTTATCTGTAATATCCACTATGGCCACTTGATCCTCATTTGCACCTATAAAAATCTCCTTAGCTGTATAATCTGTGTCTGGTCCACTATAAGTAATTACCTGTGCGTCATGTGTATATCCGTTTGCCCCATATCCGCCAGCAGCTATTGGATTTACAGGGTCCTGAATATTTATAAAATGAACTCCGCCTCCAAAAGCATCATTCCTATCTGTTCCCACCGCATAGGCAAATCCTGTTTCTTCATTGATTACAATATTATGTGCGTTTCCAAAACCAGAATAATGTCCGTCTGTATCAAAGGATTCTGGTGGATTGGAGACATTTCGTAATCTAGTCAAATCAAAAATTTGCATGCCATGGCCTGCTGCTTCAGAAACAATGAAAGCATGGTCTTGGTACACTTTCACATCTCGCCATGAACTGGCAGATGTTTCAGTGGACAGTTTTCCCAAATATATTAGATTATCAGTATCACTGATATCCACAAAGGCAGTTCCATTATTCAGTGCCACCAAAGCATATTCCCTGTTAGTTGTTGTATCTGTCCAGCCCCAAATGTCATTTCCGGAAGATGCGCTAAAACCATTCAAAGAAATCCGTCCCAATAAATCAAACCCATCACAAGGATAAATCCCTGCCATTCCATTTTCGCAAGGAATCGTTCCAACAATAGAGTCATCAAAAGAGTCATCAAAAGAGTTATCAATAGGAATATTAGGTATTTCACCTCCAGAATCATCACTTAAGCAAGCCTGCACCAGACATAGTATAACTCCGGCACATAGAATATTTATTATTATTTTCATAAGGGTACAATTTCTTTTTTTATTAAAGATAGCACATAAAAAATTCCTTCTTATTTTTGCAATATGTTAGAAAACAATAATACAGAACGGACATCATTAGAAGAATTGGGTGAGTTTGGACTCATTAAACATTTGACCAAAAACTTTGCCATCCATAACAAATCCACATTAAAAGGAATTGGAGATGATGCAGCCGTTCTGGATTTTAGTAATAAAAAAGTAGTGGTTTCAACTGATTTGTTAGTAGAAGGAGTACATTTTGATCTAAGTTATATGCCATTAAAGCATTTGGGGTATAAGGCTGTTATGGTGAACCTCTCTGACATTTATGCTATGAATGCCAAAGCTACTCAGATTACCCTATCAATAGCAATTTCCAATCGGTTTCCTTTAGAGGCATTGGAAGAGTTTTATGAAGGCGTAGCTCTTGCTTGTAAAATCTATAATGTGGATTTAATTGGAGGTGATACCACCTCATCCAACAAAGGCATGCTAATCAGTATTACGGCAATTGGAGAGGCGGCTGAAGAACAACTAGTGTATAGAAACGGGGCCAAATCCAATGACCTTTTAGTCGTCTCTGGAGATCTAGGTGGTGCTTATTTAGGGTTGCAGGTGCTAGAAAGGGAAAAAGAAGTTTTTAAAGTAGACCCAAATAGTCAGCCTGATATTTCCATGTATTCCTATCTAGTGGAAAGGCAATTAAAACCAGAAGCCAGAAAAGACATTGTGGAACTATTGAACAAATTAGATGTTCATCCTACCTCTATGATTGATATCAGTGACGGACTATCTTCTGAGGTCCTTCATTTATGTGAACAAAGTGAAGTAGGTTGTAATTTATACGAAGATAAAATTCCATTAGACCCAACGGTAATCTCTACATGTGAGGAGTTTAAAATGGACAGCACTATTGTCGCCTTAAGTGGTGGTGAAGATTATGAATTGCTTTTCACAATTGACCAAAAAGAATTCCCGAAAATAAAGGGCAATCCAAACTTAACTGTTTTGGGGCACATGACAGAGAAGAATGAAGGTGTTCACTTAATTTCCAGGAATAACTCTAAAATTCCAATAACGGCTCAGGGATGGGGAGCGTTTAAATCAGAATAATATTCCATGTTTAATTAAATTTCTATAGTTTAAAGGCTTCTTTAATATCCTCCCATGGAATTAATATTAAATGCTGGATTAGGAATTGGAATTCTTCTATTCGCTGTATTGCTTTTTAAGCAACGGAAACAGGGTGCGGATTATTTTTTCTTGTCTTGGATTCTTGTAACGCTATTGCAAATTACATTTTATGTAATAACCATTTATCATTTTCAGTTAAATGGAGTGCTTGCTATTGTCTGTTTTTCATTTCCATTATTAGGATCACCCCTACTATTTCTATATATTCTTTCTCTAACCAGAAACAATGTTAAACCTATAACTATACTAACACATTTAGGCTTTTACTTTCTGTATGTAGGGCTCTTAATTATTTTCCTGAAAGTAACTAAAACCAACATTGCAACATTCAATGGCTTTTTAGTACTAAATCCAACCGATTCTCTTGTTGCAATGTACTATGCCTTCCCTATGGCTATTTCTGGTTTGATATACAGTGCTTGGGGATTGCTCATTTTAAAACAGCACCAAAAGGCTATATTGCATTTCTTTTCATTTGATGAAAAGATTAATTTAAAATGGATCAAACACATTGTATATTCCTGCTTCCTGCTCTTCATTGTGGCCTCTATTATTATTTTTAGCAGTACTAGCTTCAACGTCTTTCCAGTAAAATTAGCGTTTGCATTTGTTGGTGTTGCTCTTAGTCTGACACTAATGGTATTTGGGTTTTATGGCTTTAGACAAACCTCCGTATTTTCTAACTTCGATGTAAAAGACACTGGTAACACTGCTTTTTTTAAAGAAGGAAAACCTAAATCAAATTCCTATACAAAATCTGGATTAACAACAGAAAAAGGATTGACACATGCGCACAGGCTCACCCAGCTCATGGAACAAGAAAAACCCTATCTGCAAGACAGTCTTAGCCTACCTTTATTAGCTAAGCAATGTACCCTTTCACAAACGCAACTTTCGCAAATAATTAACCAACACTTCAACATTAATTTTTATGATTTTATAAATGAATATCGCATAAAAGAAGCAAAAAAGATGTTGCTATCTTCAGACTTTGAGCATCTGACCGTTCTAGGAATTGCTTTTGATTGTGGTTTTAAATCGAAATCTTCTTTTAATAGGTATTTCAAAAAATACTGCGGCATTTCTCCTTCTCAATTTATAAAACAAAATAAAAAATAGGTTTCAGCCTATTGGCTGGGTCGTGTACACTTTTCTCTATTTTAATATTTGTTCCAAAGAACTAGAATATGGAAAACTATACATTGCCTCATCTATTAAATATTAGTATACATGTATTATCTGGCTCGCTAGCACTACTCCTAGGAATAGTGGCGCTTTCCTCTAAAAAAGGGAAAAAGTGGCATAGGAAAAGTGGTAAAACATTTCTTTTTTTTATGTTTTTCGTTATTCTAACTGGCTTGTTTGGGGTATTTATATTTAAGGTGAATCCTTTTCTTTTAGTGATAAGTCTTTTAAGTGGGTACCAGGCTTTTTCCGGTTATAGGGTATTAAAATCCAAATCTAATACGCCTAAGTTATTGGATGTTTTAGTGGCGATAATCACTTTGGCTTCTGGCTGCTATTTTATATATTACTTAAATTCCATTGGAATGTTTTGGTCACCCATAATTATTTATAGTACTCTTGGATTCTTATTTGTAATTATTACTTATGATTTCTTGCGATATCTTATTCCTCCTAAAAAATACAAGAACATTTGGATTTACGAACATATTTATAAAATGATAGCGGCCTTTACAGCCTTATTATCAGCCTTCATTGGAACAATACTTCCACAATATCATCCATACAGTCAAATTCTTCCATCGGCTTTTGGAACCCTTTTAGCTATTGGTTTTATACTATACCAATATAGAAGTTCTAACAAAAAATTCCCGAAAACAAGGCCAACCCTACCTTAACTATTTAGGGGCATAAAATAGAATAAGACAATACGGGATGCGCTTAATTTCCAGGAATAACTCTAAAATTCTTAGTACTGCTCAGGGATGGAATTCGCTCAACAAAGCATAAATTTTATGCTACCTGCTGATTCGCATTAGCCCTATGTTTTTTGTTGAAAATATCTTCGAGTGTATCGTTAATTTCTTGTAATTCAGGAGTTAATTCAGAAAGGTGTCCTGTTACATCTGTGGTTACTTGCATTTGACAATGAGCACATTTGTACTCCTTGATATGATGAGTAACCTTTTTGGAAACGATGTATTTGTGGCCAAAAATATTGCAAAAGAAAGAACTCAGTAAATTGCCATTGTGCGTAGTTGTTTTTTTCATTTGTAGGTTGTTTGGTTTGGCATTGGTATGACTTGGGGTCGTAAGAATGCAATTTATACTTTAGGTTGAAATTTGTAAGTGCATTTTAATGAATGCTTTACTATTTTATCAACGTGGGGAAACTACATTTTATTGAGTGACAAGTCTTTTTTTTCGCTATTTATTGTTATTAATCTTTTTTTTCGACAAACCGTATGAAAAATCCGTCAATTTACATGGGCAACAATATACAAATTTGTTCTATCTTTCCAAATATTTATTTTTATGGGTAAGCAAAAAGATACTTTTGTAACCGCATTTGCTCTTTTTTCTCTTTTTTTTGGCGCTGGAAATTTAATATTGCCTCCTCTATTGGGGTTTAAATCTGGTGGTCTTTGGTGGCTTGTAACTTTAGGGTTTTGTATTTCTGCGGTATTGATTCCCATTTTAGGAATTCTAGCACATGCCAAATTGCAAGGTACTATGTTCAATTTTGCCGAAAAAATTTCGCCTCGCTTCAGTCTTGTTTATTGTTTTATTGTCTACGCCATATCCATAAGTTTACCCTCTCCAAGAACGGCATCTGTTACACATGAAATTGCGATACAACCCTTTTTTAATTCTTCGTCCTTACTCACCAGTGCTCTTTATTTTGGTTTGGTGTTTGTCTTTGTTATGAATCGTTCCAAGATTCTAAATATTATTGGAAAACTATTGACACCAACGATTATATTAATTCTATTATCTCTAATAGGTATTACACTATTTTCCTATGATTTTGACTTTGGAGTAGCAGCCATAGACAGTCCGTTCTCTAATGGTATTCTAGAGGGCTACCAAACTTTTGATGCTATAGGTGCCGTTGTAGTGGGTGGTGTTATTATTGTTTCAATTAACCTAAAAAAGGTAGAGGCGTCTTATGCAGAAAAAAAAGCCATGATTGCCAGTGCTGGATGGTTGGCAGGTCTAGGGCTCCTTCTTATTTATGCTGGGTTAATTTTAACCGGGGCCTTACACGGTACTGCCTTTGATGTTGAAATATCTAGAACCGGACTGTTGACTGGAATAAGTACTAAGACACTTGGCAATACGGCTAACCTATTTTTGAGTCTTTTGGTGGCGCTGGCCTGTTTCACCACTGCGGTGGGCATTGTAACAGGCACGGCCGATTTTGTAAAATCTCGATTTAAGAATTCGCATAAAGCATACACTGTGACAGCTATAGTAGGTTGTGTGCTGGGTGTGGTCATGGGACAATTTAAGGTAGGCTATATCATTGCAGTTGCGGTGCCCGCACTTATGTTTATTTATCCCGTTACTATTATGCTGATACTGCTAAATGTAGCTCCAGAAAGGTATGCTTCTCCTTTGGTTTTTAGAGCAGTCATTATAACAACTATTCTTTTTAGTGTTCCAGATTTTTTGGGTAGCATTGGGATTGCTCAAAACCCCGAAGGGGAGATTTTTTCATGGATTCCCTTAAGTGAATTTCAAATGGGATGGGTATTACCTGCTATAGTAATTTTTGTTTTAGTAAATGTATTCGGGGGGAAAAAGTAGCAGTTTTGCAATTACAATTAAGTTATGATTTTCATTTGATAAAAAAAGGGTTAAGAAAAAACCTTAACCCTTGGACTTGTATCACTATACTATTTTTGTCTCTATTTAAAATTCTCTATACGGAGCATCTAAAAACTCATTCGCTTCTGGTTCCAAGAATTGTGCAGTCTTATTATCCCAATGCAATGTCTTGTTTGGAAAACGCCCTGCAATAACTCCCAACAGAATGGTTTCTGTAAGTCGAGCTGCATAAGAAAAGGGGGCAGTGCATTCATCCTTTCCTAAACAAGCATCCACGAATTGATGGTAGTGCATCTTTCCTTCCTTTCCGTAATCACGTACTGGCTCCCCTAAATCCTCTATTTTAGACAAATCC
The DNA here is from genome assembly GCA_002746415.1 of Flavobacteriaceae bacterium. Taxonomy (GTDB): domain Bacteria; phylum Bacteroidota; class Bacteroidia; order Flavobacteriales; family Flavobacteriaceae; genus Saonia. The sequence goes on from NVXD01000004.1 coordinate 68,591, forward strand.
AGTTCTTTGTATGCACCGTCAACGATTAGTTTAGGCAATTGCATAAAGTGTGGCAACAACAACCTTCCTTTTTCACCAATGAACATGGCTCCTTGTTCAGGAAGTTCTTCATTGTTGGGAAGCTTCAAATCCTCATGTTCTTTTGGAGCGCCTTCCCCATCATACCATACCCATTTTAAGCTTTCTGCTGTATGCTTTGTCCCTGGGAATTCATAGGTCACCATATTTTGTTCTGGAAAGCCAAATCCAGTGGGTTTTCTACAATTGTTTGTAATGGTTCTAGGCACATCTAATTCTAATGCATTGTATGGAGTATCAAAAATATGCACTCCCATATCACCTAGTGTTCCACAGCCATAATCTAAAACTTTTCTCCAATTCCCGGGATGGTAGGCTCCATCTTTATAGGGTCTTTCAGCTGAAGTACCCAGCCAAAGATTCCAATCCAAATTTTCTGGAACTGGATCAGATCCTTCAGGTGCAGGACCATCATACCCCCAATTTTTTGGAGACCAAGCCCTAACACATGATACTTTTCCAATAATTCCAGATTGGATTAATAGCGTCGCTAATTTATAATCATAAAAAGAATGTACTTGTATACCCATTTGTGTTACAAGATTTTTTTCGGCAGCCATTTTACGCATTGCTCTAGCTTCAGTTACGTGATGGGTCAATGGTTTTTGACAGTACACTGCTTTTCCCATTTCCATGGCCATCATAGAGGCTGGAGCATGGGTATGGTCTGGAGTGGATACAATTACTGCATCAATATCATTTCCCATATCCGCAAAAAGTAATCTGTAATCTGCATACGTTTTTGCATTGGGATGTAATTTCTTTGCCGCTGCCAAAGCATTTGTATCTACATCACAAAGCGCAACAACATCTACCAAATCATGTGAAGAAATATCCCTTAAGTCTTCTCCTCCCATGTTTGAAACACCAATATGTGCTGTTCTTAAACGTTTATCTTTTGTCATTGACCAAATAGTTGTTGGTAATAAAGCTACTGATGCCAATGCAGCAGTACTTTTAAGAAATTCTCTTTTTTTCATGTTCATTCATTTATTTGCTTCCCTAAAAACTAGAGCTTGTTCAACATAAGCATGTGAAGTTAGCTGATTTACGATTAAAAATCAAACGAAAATAAATGTGTTGGTACTACGAATGAACAACCCCCAACTACCTAGCCATTATTTCCTCTATTTCTTCCACCTCAATCGGAATATGTTGCATCAAATTAATGGGTGCTCCTTTTTTTTGTATCACAACATCATCTTCCAAACGGATGCCCATTTTTTCTTTTGGGATGTAAACTCCAGGTTCCACAGTAAAAACCATATTGGCTTTCATTTCAGTTTTTAACGCCCCATAATCATGAGTATCTAAACCTATATGATGACTGGTGCCATGCATGAAGTACTTTTTATATGCTGGTAAATCTTTGTTTTCATTTTGTATATCCTCCTTGTCCAGCAATCCCAATCCCAATAATTCTGAAGTCATTACCTTTCCTACTTCTTTGTGGTATGCCTCCCAAATGGTTCCAGGAACCAACATCTTGGTCGCTTCGTTTTTTACTCGGAGTACAGCTTCATATACTTCTTTTTGGCGTTTTGAGAATGTCCCGTTTACAGGAATTGTTCGGGTCATATCACTTGAGTAATTAGCATATTCCGCTGCAACATCCATCAATAATAAATCCCCATTCATACATTGGTTATTGTTCTGCACATAGTGCAATACATTAGCATTGTTGCCTGAAGCTATTATTGGGGTATAGGCAAATCCCTTAGAGCGGTTTCGCACAAATTCGTGCAAATACTCAGCCTCAATTTCGTACTCCCAAACATTGGGTTTTACAAATTCTAAAATACGCCTAAAACCTTTGTTAGTGATATCACAGGCCCTTTGCATTAAATCCAGTTCTTCAGGTTCCTTTACACCTCTAATCTGTTGCAGAATTGGATTGCTCTTTTCCCATTTATGGGCTGGAAATTTTTGTTTGCAATCTATGATGAATCGGTCTTCTCGTGTTTGGGTAGTAACAGATTGCCGATAATGTTCATTGGTATTAAAGTAAATAGTCTCAGCTTCGGTCATTACATCAAAAAACACTTTGTCAAAATCGGACAACCAATAAATAGTTTGTATTCCGGATACTTCCGTAGCTTTTTCTTTGCTCAGTTTTTCACCTTCCCAAACGGCAATATGTTCATTGGTTTCCCGAACAAACAAAATTTCTTTATGTTTTTTATCCAAAGCATTTGGAAACAGCAATAAAATAGATTCCTCTTGATCAGCACCGCTTAGGTAGAAAATATCCCTATGCTGCTCAAAGGACATGGTACTATCTGCACTAATAGGGTAGATATCATTAGAATTAAAAATCGCAATGCTTTTAGGTACCATTTGGGTTATAAACTTTTTACGGTTTTTGGTGAAAAGCTGATTGCTTATTTGTTTATATTTCATCTGTATTTATATTTACTTTTTATGGTCTGATGCAATTTGTCAATAAACATCTTGATTGCTTTCATGAATATTTCTGGCTCATTTCATAAAACTCTTTGGGTTGTACCAAAAATAGCAAATCCCTAACCATGGAACATAAAAAAGCCATCTAAAAATAACTTTTATCAAACCGTAGATAGAGTAACGGATCAATAGTATTTTTAGATAGCCTATTTAAATATTATTTCTATTTCTTACTTGGCAATGGCTTTTTTGATTACTCCAACAATGGCCATTAACAGACCTCCGCCAACACCACCGCTAGCAACACTACCAAGAATACTTGATATGTCCATGCCGCTTGCTGCTTCGGCCACTTCTGATCCTCCGCCAACGCCAAGAAATTCTAAAAGACAGCCTCCAAAATATCCTCCCACAATTCCTGAAATTGAATTTCCAAGGGTTCCAAGGGATAAGTTTTTTAATAATTTTCCTGCAACATTACCTCCGACGACTCCTGATACAAGTTGAATAATTAACGGTAAATACTCTTCCATTTTATTTATGTTTAGTTGGTTATATGTCAATAAATTAACAAAAAAAAATGTAATGCGCAATTTTGATGCCTCGTAATTGTCATTTACACATCTAAAAATCAAATCTATAGCTGTTGTTTTAGTCTTACTCGGTGCAAACAAATTCATAAGCTTATAAAGCTTATTTAATAAGGTAGCCGTAGCTATATTATAAAAATTCCTAGTAGGAAATACAAATAGTAAAGATGTAAATACAATATCCCTTGTGTATTGAATGCTATGGGAAGTATGTGTAACTTTACGCTCACAATCAAACAAAGGAATGCCTACTTTAAAGCAAATTTCCAAGGACCTAAATGTTTCTATTAGTATTGTTTCTAGAATTCTTAACGGAAAAGCGAAGGAATTTAGAATAAGTAATGCTACAGTCGAGATTGTTTTAAAACATGCCAAAGAAATAGGGTATGCTCCTAATTTAATAGCCAAAGGGTTGCAAGCATCCCAAACATTTACCATTGGCTTAATGGTACCAAATATCGCAAACCCGTTTTTTGCTATCATGGCCAAGAACATTGAAAAGCGGGCTTTCAAATCCAAATATTCCATCATACTAGTAGATTCTAATGAGAATATTGAAATTGAAAAACAACAGCTAAACAACTTGTTAGGGCGTAAAGTTGATGGTTTAATAGTAGCTCCTGTAGGAGGTAATTGCCAACATTTCATAAAAATTGTAAAACAAAAAATTCCTTTGATTTTTGTGGACAGATACTTTACAGAATCGACCATACCATATATCACCTCAAATAATTATCAGGGTTGTTATGATGCCACCAAGCATTTAATAGAAATGGGACATTCCCATATTGGCCTTATTTGTGGCAACAATGCCAATGAGTTGGTCCAAGAAAGAACCAGAGGATATCATGAAGCGCATCAAGATAATGCACTGCCCATTTCTCCAAATTTAACAATTGGAAATACTTTTAGTACAGAAAATGGTTTTGATAGTACCCAAAAATTACTTCAATTAGATACCCCCCCAACAGCCATTCTGGCAATGAATAATTTAATTGGTTTTGGGGTATTGCAAGCCATTAATGAACATAATCTTGTCATTCCTAGCCAGCTTTCTTTGGTGATTTTTGATGACCATCCCTATCTTTCCTTGCTTAGCCCTTCCATTACAGCAATTAAACAAAACTCAGAAAAAATAGGAGAAATGGCCGTAAAAGCTATTTTAAAAGAAATAAATAATGAGTGTGATATTCAATCAAAACAAATCCCTACGACGCTCATCCTCAGAGATTCAGTATTTAACTTAAAAGCGTAATCGCTAGAATATATTTTTTTGGTTATTTTTTTATATATTGCACAAACGTTTGTGCAATATAAAGCCATCAACCCAAAACCAAACTTCCATGTATATCGTTGAAAATTATTCTGTTGCTGTATTTCTCTGTATCATCACTATGTTATGCTGGGGATCATGGGCAAATACACAAAAATTATCCAGTAAAAAATGGCCTTTTCAGCTTTTTTATTGGGATTATTCTATAGGTATATTCCTTATTACCCTTCTCCTTGCATTTACCTTAGGGTCTAACGGTGAGGCAGGTCGCCCTTTTTTAATGGACCTTAGTCAAGCAGAAAGCAATTATTTGATGTATGCATTTATTGGAGGCATCATTTTTAATTTTGCCAATTTGCTTTTGGTCATTGCTATTGACCTTACGGGTATGGCCATAGCCTTTCCAATAGGCATTGGAATTGCGCTGGTTCTTGGAGTTACAATCAACTATATGGATACACCAGAAGGGGACCCTCTTATATTGTTTTTTGGTGTTCTTTTTGTTGCTGTCGCCATTATTTTAGATGCCTTAGCTTATAAACACATTCTAAGTTCCAATAAAAAAACTCCAACAAAAGGAATTGTAATCTCATTATTGGCAGGTATTGCCATGGGGTTCTTTTATAAATACGTGGCACAGTCCATGGCTACGGATTTTGTGACTCCTGAAGCTGGAAAACTTACCCCTTATACCGCCTTGGTTATCTTTTCAGTTGGTATTTTACTTTCCAATTTTATATTTAATACGCTTAATATGTATAAGCCAATTGTAGGAACTCCGGTTACCTACAAAGATTATTTTTCTCTGGGAACGCCCAAATTACATCTTATTGGTCTTTTAGGTGGTGGCATATGGGGCATAGGAATGTCCCTTAGTATTTTGGCTTCTGAGCAGGCCGGTCCTGCCATAGCATATGGCTTGGGTCAAGGTGCTACTTTGGTGGCTGCACTTTGGGGTGTGTTTATTTGGAAAGAATTTAAGGGTTTACCAGCATCTAAAAATTGGCACATTTGGGCCATGTTCCTCTGTTTTATCATAGGTCTAGGCCTTATAATTTATTCAAAAGTAGCATAATATGAAATTACTGGTTGTTGGAAGTTCTAATATGGACTTAGTGATATCCTTGCCCCGAATACCTGTTGCTGGAGAAACCATCTTAGGTGGTAAATCGAGCATGGTCTTTGGTGGAAAAGGCGCCAACCAAGCGGTTTCTGCACTTAGGGCTGGTGGGGACGTTTCCTATATTGCTAAAGTAGGTAAGGATTTGTTTGGCGAGAATATGATTGCGCATTTTAAAAAGGAAGGTTTTAATACAGATCTTATCCTAACAGACGATAAGGAACCAACAGGTGTAGCACAAATATTTGTGTCTGAGAATGGCGAAAATTCAATAGCCGTTGCTCCGGGAGCCAATCTGCAATTAATGCCCACTGATTTACTCCCTTATCGAGACCTCATTCAACATGCCGAGGTAGTCTTGTTACAATTAGAAACACCAATAGCTACTATTGAGTTCATTGCAGATTTAGTCCATAACAGTAGTGTGAAACTAATTTTGAACCCTGCTCCTGCCCAAACATTAAGTGCTGTTTTATTAAGTAAGGTTTGGTTATTAACTCCAAATGAAACGGAAGCCAGTTTGTTAACTGGAATAACTGTTATTGATAAGGCAACAGCAGAAAATGCTGCAGCGGCACTACTTCTAAAAGGTGTTGAAAATGTGTTGATTACCTTAGGAGAAAAAGGATGTTTATTATACAATGAAAGTGGTGCGAACTACTTTCAGGCATTTACTGTAAAGGCGGTAGACACTACTGCAGCGGGCGATGTATTCAACGGAAGTCTTGCTGTAGCCATTACCCAAGGAGCATCATGGAAAAATGCCATTCGCTTTGCAGCAGCAGCAGCAGCACTATCGGTTACCAAAGAAGGGGCACAACCGTCCATTCCACATAAATCAGAAATAGAACATTTTCTTAACACAGTTAACCCCTAAAAAAATGAAATCATCCTATCCCTTTTTATTATCAACATTTCTCATTCTCTTAGTTTCTTGTAATGAAAAAGAAAAAAAGACCCAAGATACCATGGCTGATGTTGTTAGAAATCCTAATCTTACCTACATACCCTATTCCCCCAAACCAACCGACCAAGTCATATCTCGTGCAGCATATGCTGAAAAACTCTACGGTTTTTGGTTGGCGCAATGTATTGCCAATTGGACTGGGCTGATTACTGAGATGGATAAAGTAGGGAATATTGGTGAGACTAAAACTGGAGAATTTTATACCATGGAAGATTGGGGAACACCAGATTTACCCAATATCTGGTCAGAAGAACCGAGTGACTTGTCCGAAAATATCGATTTTGTCTTTAAAAACGTAGATGAAGTTTGGGGTGCAGATGATGATACGGATATTGAATATATGTATCAGCATTTACTACTGACCAATAAAACAAGTATACTAACGGGAGAACAGATTCGTGATGGTTGGTTAACCCACATGAAACGGGAGGAACCGAATTATTTATGGGTTGCCAATCAACGTGCCTTGGAATTAATGCTGAGTGGCACCATACCACCAGCAACCAGCGACCCTCAAATCACCAAAGACACCATCTATGATAACTACCACGAAATGATTGATGCACAATTGACAACTGAAATTTTTGGCTTCTATGCTCCAGCAAGGCCCGATATTGCATTAAAATTGGCCAAAATGCCTATCCAAACGACTGCCCGTGAAAATGCCCAATGGATATCAGAATTCTATGTAATCATGTATTCCTTGGCATCAAAAGTAGATACTACACTATCGAAAAAAGAACAGGTATTTTGGATGGCCAATACAGCGCAAGAACACCTGCCATTAGATTCTTATGCTGCAAAAATGTACGCTTTTGTTAAAAGTCAATATGAGAAAAACATCCCATGGGAGCAAGCTAGAGATGCGGTTTACGAGCGTTATCAAGTACAACAGCAAGATGGCTATACCATAACTTCCAAAAATATTTTCTGTAATGGATGCTTTGCCGGAGGCATAAATTTTGCCGCAAGTATTGTGAGCCTTCTTTATGGTGAAGGAGATTTAAAGAAAACTATTAAAATAGGTACTCTTGCAGGTTGGGATTCTGATAACCCTACCGCCACTTGGGGAGGACTTTTAGGTTTTATGTATGGCAAAGAAGGTGTTGAAGAAACCTTTGGTCGCAAATTCTCTGAAAAATTCAATATACATAGAACCCGAATCAATTTTCCTAATAACGGTTTGGATGATTTCAACCAAATGGCCAAAAATGGAGTCTTTATTATTGATCGTGTTATACAGGAACAAATGGGCGGTGGAATAGACCTTGAGAAGAATGTGTGGTACCTTCCAAAAACTGAAATGCAAATTCCAATCGGAGAATAATTCCTTCTATCATGAAAAAAATAGCCTTTCTTGTTTTCATCACCTTGCAACTATCCTGTAAGGATACCAAAAAAGAGCAGACCCCTAAGCCATCCTCCACAAAAATGGAGGTGATTTTTGATACAGATGCCAATAATGAATTGGATGACCAACATGCTTTAGCCTATTTATTTTCTAATAGAGATATTTTTGATATTAAAGCGATAACTGTGAACGCCACGCATAATGGAGGCAATATCAATGGCCATTATGAGGAAGCAGCACGCATAATGACTCTTTTTAAGGTGCGTCAAGAAATTCAACTGTTAAAAGGGGCAGATAAGGATTTTTTGGACATCGAAGATGATATAACAAACACAACTTTTGATGGTTTCAAAGCTGTAAATTATATTATTACAGAAGCCAAAAAACCAAGGAAAAGAAAATTGGTTGTTATTGCTGTTGGCAAACTTACAAATTTGGCCTTGGCCTTAAAAAAAGAACCTTCTATTGCTTCTAATATTCGTTTGGTCTGGCTTGGAGCAAATTATCCAGATCCAGGAGAATACAACCTTGTAAACGATATTCCATCTATGAACTTTGTGTTGAATACCGATGTGGATTTTGAAATGGTAACCGTTCGCTATGGAAAGCCATCTGGAACAGACGCCGTTAAAATCACCCAAATAGAGGCAAGCCAAAACATGCCCGGACTTGGTCCAATTATTGACAAACCCATTGTTGGAAGGCATGGTGGCGAGTTCTTCAATTTTGGGGATTATGCTGTGAACCTTTTTACGCATATAGATTATCATGGTGATCCACCGTCTAGAGCACTTTTTGACATGGCCGCAGTTGCTATTGTTAAGAATCCAGAATGGGCGAAATCCAAAAAAATATCATGTCCAACAATGATTGGCGAAAAATGGTTAGACCAACCCAATAATCAAAGAAAAATCACCCTTTGGGAATATTTTGAAAAGGATGCCATACTTGCAGATTTTTATGCAAGTCTAAAATAGGACTATATCCTTCATCTTCTTTTATTTATATGCCCTATCAAATATTTTTGTAACCTACAAAGTTCTTTATACCTTAGACAAAAGTTGGTTTCTTATGAGAATTTTGATATTTCTTTTTTTCGGATTAACCTTAAGCATCCATAGTCAATACAAGCCTACATCTCAGCAAAACATTCTAGAATCCTTGCGCCAAAAACAAAGTATGGCTGAAGCTTCTTTAGTAAAAAACATCCCCTTGAAAAACATTGGTCCAGCTATAATGAGCGGCCGAGTAGTAGATGTGGATGTAAATCCAAATAATCCAATAGAGTTTTATGTAGGCTACGCCTCAGGCGGACTTTGGTATACGAACAATAACGGTACTTCTTTTACCCCTGTTTTGGATAATTCATCAACCCAAAACGTAGGCGATATAGCTGTGGATTGGCTTTCAGGAACCATTTGGGTAGGTACTGGCGAAAACAACTCATCCAGATCTTCCTATGCTGGTATTGGTATTCTAAAATCAATAGACAAAGGTAAAACCTGGCAAAATATGGGTTTAACAGATTCCCATCATATTGGTCGTATTTTAATCAACCCTAAAAATGTAAACGAGGTGGTTGTTGGCGTAACAGGGCATCTGTATTCTTCCAATTCTGAACGCGGAATTTACAAAACCACTGATGGTGGTAGTACGTGGAACAAAACACTTTTTATTAGCAATGATACAGGAATCATAGATGTGGCCTTTGCCCCAAATAATTTTAATATTCAATATGCGGCAGCATGGGAAAAGAATAGAAAAGCATGGGATTTTAATGGTAGTGGTACTGAATCCGGAATCTATAAAAGTAGTGATGGTGGCACCACATGGACAAAATCATCAACTCCTGAAAGTGGATTTCCAACTGGTCTTGGAGTTGGTAGAATAGGTCTAGCCGTTTTTGATGAGCATACCGTTTACGCAGTTCATGACAACCAGTTTAGAAGGGATAAAAAGAAAGATGACCATAAAAAATCTGATGGCCTGCAAAAGGACGACTTTAAATCCATGAGTATTGATCAGCTTTTAAAATTGAATAATAAAAAATTAAACGACTATTTAAAAATCAATGGTTTTCATGAAAAATATAAGGCAGACAATATAAAAAACATGGTTCGTGATGGTGCTATACAGCCTATTGAGTTAGCCAAATATTTAGAAAATGCAAACACCATGTTATTTGATACTCCTGTAATTGGTGCTGAGGTGTACCAAAGCAACAATGCCGGAGCAAATTGGACAAAAATGAATAAAAAAAACATTGATGGCCTTTTTTATAGTTATGGGTATTATTTTGCTCAAATTACGGTAGACCCTTCTAACAAGACCAACATTTATTTGGCAGGCGTTCCCATCATTAAATCTAAAGATGGTGGCAGAACTTTTGAATCCATAAACGGGGAAAATGTTCATGCAGATCACCATTCCATCTGGGTAAACCCTAAAACACCTGGGCACTTGATCAACGGAAATGATGGTGGTGTAAATATTTCTTACGATGATGGAGCTACTTGGATTAAAAATAATTCACCTGCGGTAGGCCAGTTTTATGCTATTAATATTGACCATGAAAAACCTTATAATGTCTATGGTGGATTACAAGACAATGGGGTTTGGAAAGGTGCACACAATGCTCAAACCAATGACCAATGGCACCACACTGGTCATAATCCTTGGACGTCCATCTTGGGTGGTGACGGCATGCAAATACAGATTGACAAAAGAAATTCTAACATTGTTTACACGGGTTATCAATTTGGAAATTATTATAGGTTGGATGTTGACAAAGGTAAATCAACACGCATCCAACCTGTTCATGAACTGGGTGAAAGCCCGTATAGATTCAACTGGCAAACCCCCATTTTACTTTCTAGTCATAATCAGGATATTCTTTATTTAGGAAGCAACAAATTACATCGTTCCTTAAATCAAGGTGATGATTGGGAGACTATTTCAGATGATTTAACCCAAGGTGGAAAACAAGGAAATGTGGCCTATGGCACATTCACCTCAATTTCAGAATCTCCCTTTAAATTTGGTTTGCTTTATACTGGTAGTGATGATGGTTTGGTACATATCACCAAAAATGGTGGTGGTAACTGGGAACAAATTTCCAGTTCTTTTCCTAGGAATCTTTGGGTAAGTAGAATAATTGCTTCCAAGCATAAAAAGGAAAGGGTCTATGTTACTCTTAATGGGTATCGCCAGGATAATTTTACACCATATGTATATCAAAGCAATGATTATGGAAAAACATGGAAAAGTATTGCTAATAACATTCCAGCATCCCCTGTAAATGTAATATTAGAAGATCCTGAGAATGAAAACCTATTGTTTGTTGGCACAGACAATGGCCTGTACGCTTCCTTTGACCAAGGAAATACCTGGGAGCTTTTCCAAAACGGAATGCCCAATGTAGCGGTACACGATTTGGTGATACAACCTGAAGCCAAGCATCTATTAGTGGGTACTCATGGACGTAGCATCTACAAAGCGGATATTTCACATTTACAAGAGTTGTCTTCTGAAATCCTACAAAAAAAATTACATGTCCTTAGTATAAATAACATAAAACATTCCAAAAACTGGGGTAGTTCCTTAGATCCATGGGGGAAACCTAATACTCCGGGATTGGATGTTACTTTTTTCACGGCAAAAGAAGGAACTTATAAAGCAAGTATTCAAACAATGAATGGTACAGAAGTGAGTGCAACCTCCATTGATTCAGACAAAGGTTTTAACATACTCTCTTATGATGTGGCATTTTCCAAAGCAGGAAAAAGCAACTATTTAAAGAAAAACAAAAAACAACTTACTGAGGCCAAAAACGGAAAAACCTATTTGCCTAAAGGAAAATATACAATAGTAATTTCTGGAAATGGAGCAACGGAAAAAACAACTTTTGAGATTGAATAAAAACCAGTAAAACCAACCATAAATGAAATCTGATAGAAAAAAAAGAATTAAGTCCATTGACATGCTTCGAGGTCTAGTCATTATTATCATGGCATTGGATCATGTTAGAGATTACTTTCATTATGATGCCTTTTTCTTTGACCCTACAGATTTAACCCAAACCAGTATTCCTTTATTTTGGACCCGGTTTATAACACATTTTTGTGCGCCAGTATTTGTCTTTTTAGCTGGGACCTCTGCCTTTTTGGTTGGGCAAAGGATAACCAAAAAGGATTTATCTGTTTGGCTTTTAAAAAGAGGGATTTGGTTGGTGATTGCAGAGCTCACAATCATAAAATTGGCTTGGATGTTTCAAATGGATTTTACAAGTATCGTTCTTCAAGTAATATGGATACTGGGCATAAGCATGATTTTTCTGGCAGGTTTTATTCATTTTCCTAAAAAAATAATGATTGCACTGGCACTAATTGCTATTTTCGGACATAACCTTTTAGACTCATTCTCACCTGTTGATCCTTTGGCATCAGGCATTTGGTCATTTTTACATGTATTTACCATTGTGCCTATAGGGAGTCTTGAGATTTTTACAGGTTATTCCATACTTCCATGGGTTTTTGTGATGCCACTGGGTTATTACTTTGGTGAACTTTATAAGCCCTCGGTTGCCTCCGAATATAGGGTTAAAAAACTATGGCAGTTGGGCTTGGGAATTACAATTTTATTTTTAGTGCTAAGGTTTATAAATCTATATGGGGACCCAGTTCCTTGGACCACCCAAAACACGATTGGACATACTGTATTATCCTTTTTTAATGTAAATAAATATCCGCCATCATTGTTATATTTATTAATAACACTAGGTCCTTCAATTATCTTTTTGGCCTTGACAGAGAATTGGGGAAATTGGTTATCTGAAAAACTCGTAGTCATTGGCAAAGTCCCTATGTTCTTTTACATTATTCATATTTATGCTATTCATTTCTTTGCTGTAATTGCTGCTATGGCAACAGGATTCAGCTTTTCCGATATGATTATAGATATATGGGTAACACTCGAACCAAATCTGCAAGGATATGGTTTTAACCTATGGGTCGTTTACACGGTTTGGATTTTTATTGTGCTGCTGTTATATCCCATTTGCAATTGGTACAATACCTATAAAACCAACAATAGGGAAAAATGGTGGCTATCCTATATATAACCCTTAAATAAAAATAAAACTTGGCTGAACTATTTAAGAATATTTATAACAAAGAATTCTTTAATGCTTTTACAAATGTCATTCAACAGATTGAATCCGATTTTGACAAGACGTCCTTTTTAAAGAACATTTATGATGATGAATGGGAAAACAAGGAGTTAAAACAACGCATGAGGCATATCACTGTAGTGTTGAAAAATCATCTGCACAAAGACTTTGATAAAAATGCAGTAACTATTTTAAATCTCATTCCTCAATTAGAAAAATCAGGGTTTAAACCTGATAATCTCGAATTTATTTTTCTTCCAGATTTTATAGAAGTCTTTGGAATGGAAAATTATGATTTATCCATAAAAGCATTTGAACAAATAACACAATTCGTAAGTTGCGAATTTGCCGTAAGGCCCTTCATTATTGCATATAAAAAAGAAATGATGGGGCAGATGTTGTCATGGTCAAAACACAAGCATCCTATGGTAAGGCGACTTTCCTCAGAAGGTTGTAGACCAAGATTGCCGTGGGCAATGGCAATTACATCCTTAAAAAATAGTCCTAAACCAATACTCCCAATTCTTGAAAATTTAAAAGATGACACCTCAGAATCTGTAAGAAGAAGTGTGGCCAATAATTTAAATGATATTTCTAAAGACAATCCTGATGTGGTCATCCATCTTGCAAAAAAATGGCAGGGGATAACGCTAGAAACAGATTGGTTAATTAAACATGCCTGTAGAACTCTTTTAAAGCAAGGAAACCCAGAGGTAATGCAATTATTTGGCTTTGGTTCAATTACTGAAATTAATATTGAAGGATTTCAAATTTTTAACCCTAAAGTTAAAATAGGGGAATATGTGAAATTCAGATTTAAGCTTATAAATACAAGTGATTCAAAGACGAAAATAAGATTGGAATATGGCCTATATTATCAAAAGGCAAATGGTTCCCTATCAAAGAAAGTATTTAAAATAAGTGAAAGAGAATATCCTGAAAATTCAACCAAAACTATTGAAAGGAAACAATCTTTTAAAGTGATTACTACAAGGAAATTTCATCTTGGAAAACATCAACTAGCGATAATCATCAATGGAAATGAGTTTGAAAAATATGATTTTGAGCTTGTTGAAACATAATGGGTTTAATTAAAATTTCTTTCTTATTTCCCTACATGAAACAAGGCATCTCCTTGATTAACAACCGCTTGATGGTTAACACAGAAAACATGCCCATCAAAAGGAGCTTTAATTTTTTTCGATTTCTTTGCTAAAGTATCCGTAATTAAACCTATTACTTGTCCCTTAGTGATTTTAGATCCGTTGATGATTTCAGGAATAAACATTCCAGCAGCAGCAGCTCTTATCCATTTCCTTTCTGTGAGCGACACTGTTGGGGTTTTCCTTACTTTTAAGGGCTCGGCCAACATACCAAAATAATGCAACACATTTTTAATTCCCCTAATCCCAATTGTAATGGCATCTTCATTGAACCGCATGCTCTCACCGGCTTCATAAACTATGGTAGGTTTTCCCATATTGTAAGCCGTTTTTCTAAAGGAGCCACTGATTAATCTCGAAGGGAACAAAAATGGGGCATTAAATACATCTGCAAGCTTCTTGGCATCATCATCACTACTAGAATACCTTACTTGGGGGAAATTATGTCGTTGCCCTCCTCCTGTGTGCAGATCAATTCCAAAATCTATTTGAGGCAATATTTCAGATGTATTGTGATAAGCAATCCTACTGGCCAGTGAACCTGATTTTATGCCTGGAAAGCTTCTATTTACATCTTTGCCATCTGGCACATCCCTTGAGAAATGAATAAATCCAAAAACATTAAGAATGGGAACGGCAATTACAGCTCCTTTATTAATGTTTAGCTGTTTTTCTTGCAACATTCTCCTCACTGTTTCCACCCCGTTTATTTCATCGCCATGCAACCCTGCCTGAATTAAAATTGTTGGACCAGCGTTTTTAGAATTGAACACATGTACTGGGATGTCAATAAGTGTTCCTGTGGGCAGGCGTGCAATATTAATTTGCACCAACTTATTTTTCCCTGGTGGCACCTTTGTACCTCCTATGGTAATTGTTCTATTTTCTTTTACGATGTCCATTTTTCTCAACAAATTGAACAATTTCTTTGGCAATGTTTTTCCCAGTAGCAGCTTCAACACCTTGTAGCCCAGGAGAAGCATTTACTTCTATTAATAATGGTCCTTTTTTAGAACGAAGCAAATCTACCCCAGCAACACCTAAACCCAAATACTTGGCAGCATTCAAGGCAATATACTCTTCCTTTGCTGAAGGTTTTATAGCTTCTACTTCTCCTCCAAGATGCACATTAGATCTAAATTCCCCAACTGCACAGATCCGTTTCATGCTAGCTACCACTTTGTTTCCAACCACAAAAATCCGAATATCCTCACCGTTAGCCTCTTCAATATATTTTTGAATAAGAATGCTTGTATCCATTTTATAAAAAGTATCAATAATTGACTTGGCAGATTTTTGACTTTCAGCTAAAATCACCCCCAATCCTTGAGTGCCTTCCTGCAGTTTAATGATAACGGGGGTACCCCCCAATATTTTTATTTGTTCTTCTATATTGTCTGGATTAATAGAAAACAATGTTTCAGGAATGGGAATTCCTTTTCTAGCCATTATTTGTAAGGTTCTTACTTTATTTCTTGCCCGGGTTATTGCCAAAGAACGTGCAGTGCTAAAGATCCCGTTCATTTCAAACTGCTTTACAATCGCCGCTCCATGTCTAGTTACCTTGGCGCCAATTCTAGGGATAATAGCATCAAAATCATCTGTGATGTTTTCATCTCCTAAATAAATTTGGGGCTTTCCAGAGCCTAGCTTCACAGAACATTTGGTATGATCAATCAATTCCACATAGTGGCCTAGTTTCTGTGCCTCCTCGGCTATTCTCTTTGTAGAATAGACATTTAAACTAACAGATAAGAGTCCGATATCCATTTTTTGAATAAGCTTTATTAATTGATATGTAATATTATACAAAAATTATAATAACAGCAATCTCCATGAAATAAGTTCTTTAAAATAGTTCTAAATATTAAAAGTATAGAAGTCTACTCTTTGTTACTAACGGTCTGTGCAGTAAATTTGCCGCAAATACCTTAACCAATGAGCGGATTTTTTAAATCTTCAATAGGTAGAAAGTTCATGATGGCGCTTTCTGCTTTTTTCTTGATGTTTTTTCTTTTACAACATTTTGCAATAAACATTCTTTCTGTTTTTAGTCCGAATGTTTTTAATGAGGTTTCCTATTTTATGGGCACCAACCCACTAATTCAATATGTAATGCAGCCTGTATTACTCTTTGGAATTGTGTATCATTTTGTGATGGGTTTTATTTTAGAACTAAAAAACAGAAAAGCCCAAACCGTGAAATATGCTAAAAACAATGGAGCTGCAAATTCTACATGGGTGAGTAGAAACATGATTTATACTGGTTTGTTCATTTTATTATTTATGGTCTTTCATTTTAATGACTTTTGGGTGCCAGAGATTGTAGATAAGTTTATAGAGGGTAATAGTCAAGTAGGAAAAGATTATCATCATCATGTAGTTACCATGTTCGAAAACCCTGTAAGGATTGGGGTATACGTTTTAGCTTTTGTGTTTCTAGCACTACACTTACTACATGGATTTAATTCTGCTTTCCAATCTGTTGGAGCAAATAATAAATATACAAAAGGCTTAAAAGGATTTGGAAAGGCATATGCCCTTCTAATTCCATTGGGATTTATTTTTATAGCTCTTTTTCATCATTTCAACCATTAATCTGAATACAATGGCTTTAGATTCAAAAGTACCAAAAGGTCCAATTAAAGATAAATGGACAGATTATAAAAATCATATAGATTTAGTAAACCCGGCAAACAAGCGTAATATAGATATTATTGTTGTTGGTACGGGCTTAGCAGGAGGTTCTGCTGCTGCTACCTTGGCAGAATTAGGGTATAACGTAAAAGCTTTTGCTTACCAAGATTCTCCGCGACGTGCACACTCTATTGCTGCACAAGGGGGAATTAATGCCGCTAAAAACTATCAAGGTGATGGGGATTCTACCTATAGGTTGTTTTATGATACCGTAAAAGGAGGCGATTATCGTTCTCGAGAGGCAAACGTGTATCGTTTGGCAGAAGTATCAGCAAATATTATAGACCAATGTGTTGCTCAAGGTGTTCCTTTTGCTCGTGATTATGGAGGTTTATTAGACAACCGTTCCTTTGGGGGTGTTTTGGTTTCCAGAACATTTTATGCCAAAGGACAAACAGGACAACAATTATTATTAGGAGCCTATTCTGCACTGAACCGACAAATTGCTCGTGGGAAAATTGAAATGTTTAACCGTCATGAAATGCTTGATGTTGTAAAGGTCGACGGAAAAGCAAGAGGAATCATTGCTCGTAATTTAATTACTGGTGAGATAGAAAGGCATTCAGCACACGCTGTAGTCATTGCATCCGGAGGCTATGGAAATGTATATTTCCTATCTACCAATGCTATGGGTAGTAACGCAACTGCTGCTTGGAAAATACATAAAAAGGGCGCTTATTTTGCAAACCCGTGTTATACACAAATTCACCCAACATGTATTCCTCGTTCGGGAGATTATCAGTCTAAATTAACATTGATGTCTGAGTCTTTACGTAATGATGGGCGAATTTGGGTTCCAAAGAACATGGACGATGTATTGGCGATTAGAGAAGGTCGTAAAAAACCAACTGAATTGTCTGAAGAAGAAAGAGATTATTACTTAGAAAGACGTTACCCCGCATTTGGAAACCTTGTGCCCCGTGACGTAGCATCGAGAGCAGCAAAAGAGCGCTGTGATGCTGGGTATGGTGTAAATGCAACAGGAGAAGCGGTATATCTGGATTTTAAAACAGCTATTAACCGTTACGGGAAAGAACAAGCTAAAATAAGTGGGATTACTAATCCTTCCGAGGCAAAAATATATGAATTAGGTCAGGCTCTTATAGAAGAAAAATACGGAAACCTATTTCAAATGTATGAGAAAATCGTTGATGAGAATCCATACAAAACACCAATGATGATTTATCCGGCAACACACTATACCATGGGTGGTGTTTGGGTAGATTATAATTTAATGACTACAGTTCCAGGCTTGTATTGTATTGGGGAAGCAAATTTCTCTGATCATGGTGCCAACAGACTTGGTGCATCGGCTTTAATGCAAGGTTTGGCGGATGGTTATTTCGTATTGCCTTATACCATTGGGAATTATTTATCCAATGATATCCGTACTGGAAAAATTTCAACTGACACAACTGAATTTGATGAAGCTGAAAAAGAGGTGAAAAACAAAATAGACTTCTTTATCAATAATAATGGAAGTAAATCTGTGGACTATTTTCACAAACGCTTAGGAAAAGTAATGTGGGACAAGGTTGGTATGGCACGTACCGAAGAAGGTTTAAAAGAAGCCATGTCCGAAATAAAAGCAATCCGAGAAGAGTTCTGGAAAGAAGTAAAAGTTCCTGGAACGGCTGCTGAAATGAATCCAGAATTGGAAAAAGCAGGTAGAGTAGCTGATTTCTTAGAATTAGGAGAATTATTTGCCAAAGATGCGCTTGATAGAAATGAATCTTGCGGAGGTCATTTCCGTGAAGAATCGGTTGAATTAGATGGTGAACAAAAAGGAGAAGCAAAGCGTAATGACAAGGATTATGCTTACGTATCTGCTTGGGAATATAAGGGAGAGCCTGCTGATGCTGTTTTACACAAAGAAGAATTAGAGTTCAAGGACATTGAACTTAAACAAAGAAGTTATAAATAGTATTGAGCTATTAGAGGTGAAATCATAAACTCACTACTTAATACTCATTACTCTATACTAAAAGAATGAATCTGACGCTAAAAATTTGGAGACAAAAAGGACCTCAAGATAAAGGTCAAATGGTCGATTATAAAGTAACCGATATTTCTGAACATATGTCTTTTCTAGAAATGATGGATGTTTTGAATGAGCAGCTTATAAATTCTGGGGATGAACCTGTGGCCTTTGATCACGATTGTCGTGAAGGAATTTGTGGTATGTGTTCTATGTATATTAATGGAGAAGCTCACGGACCAGATAGAGGAGTTACTACTTGCCAATTGCATATGCGCATGTTTAAAGATGGCGATACCATTACCATAGAGCCTTTTAGAGCAGCAGCTTTTCCAGTAATTAAAGATTTAGTGGTAGACAGAATGGCTTTTGAGCGTATTCAACAAGCTGGTGGTTATATTTCCATAAATACCTCTGGAAATACGCAAGATGGTAATGCCATACCCATATCTAAACATGCGGCTGATGAAGCTATGGATGCGGCGACTTGTATTGGTTGTGGGGCATGTGTGGCCAGTTGTAAAAATTCAAGCGCAATGCTATTTGTTGGTGCTAAAGTTTCCCAATATGCTTTGTTACCTCAAGGACAAGTAGAGGCGGCAGATCGAGTAAAGAATATGGTCGCCCAAATGGATTTAGAAGGTTTTGGAAACTGTACCAATACAGGTGCATGTGAAATAGAATGTCCTAAAGGAATCTCTTTAGAAAATATAGCTCGTATGAACAGAGAGTTCTTAAAAGCAAATGTAAAAGGATAAAATTTATATTCTTAAATAATAGGAAACCCCAAACACTAATAATAGTAGTGTTTGGGGTTTTCATTTGATAAATGTTAAGATACTGGCGGAAACCCTTTGTTTCCATTATATTGCATCCCAAAACCCCTAGCTAAAACTACTCAACTAATGATTGCTCACAAATCATCCCTAAAATTCATCTTTTTTCTAATAACTACTTTATCCATAATTCTTGTTTCATGTAATAAAAATGATGAAGCTTCTGGTGACGATACTAAAATCTTTTCTAAACTAGATGTGCAGTCATCGCATGTAGATTTTAAAAATATCCTAACAGAAAATGATAGCCTTAACTATTTTACCTATTCCTATTTATACATGGGCGGAGGTATAGCGACCGGGGATATTAATAATGACGGACTTGTTGACCTTTATTTCACTGGAAACCAAGTTTCAAATAAATTATACCTTAACAAAGGGAATCTTCAATTTGAAGATATTACAGATAAAGCAGGTGTAGCAGGTGACGATAGTTGGTTTACGGGCGTTACCATGGCAGATGTAAACGGTGATGGGTTCTTGGATATTTATTGTTCCGTAAGTGGTTTATTTGGTCCAAAAAACAATTTGTTCTTTTTAAATAATGGAGATGGTACGTTTACTGAAAAAGCCAAACAGTTTGGTATAAATGATGCTGGTAATACTATTCAGAGTTCCTTTTTTGATTATGATAAGGATGGTGATTTAGACCTCTATGTGGCCAATTATCCCCCAACCCCTTTTAAATCTCCCACATTTGCTTATACGTTTAAAATGAACAATCTGGAGCATAAAGAATCCGATCATTTGTACCGTAATGATGGCGGCGTATTTACAGATGTTTCCAAAGAAGCTGGAATAGAAAATTTTGGACTTTCAATTGGGCTTACTATCGCAGACCTTAACAATGATTCATGGCCAGATATCTACATCTCCAATGATTTTGATTCTCCTGATTTTATGTACATCAATAATCAAGACAATACTTTTAGAGAAGTTATAAAAAAATCAACTGCCAACACCTCATTCTATGGTATGGGAATAGACGTAGCAGATTATAACAATGATGGCTTATTGGACATTTTTCAAGTAGATATGGATCCTGCAAGCAACAGAAGGAAAAAGGCCAATATGGCTAGTATGAATCCGCAATTGTATTGGGATATTGTAAAAGCTGGTTTTCATTACCAAAACATGCAAAATACCATGCAACTTAATACTGGTGTCACAAATGATGGTAATCCTTACTTTGTAAATGTGTCTAGAATTAGCGGCACCTCTTCTACAGATTGGAGTTGGGGACCCTTATTTGCTGATTTGGATAATGATGGCTTAAAAGACCTTTTTATCTCTAACGGTACAAGGCGGGAAATAAACAATAATGATTATTTTAATTCCATTAAAGGAAAGGGTAAAGAAGAATTTTATAAACTTAGCCAGGAAATTCCATCAGAGAAAGTGGACAATTTTGTGTACCAAAATATTGGCGGTTTTGAGTTTAAACAAGCAAATGATAAATGGGGAATAAAATATGAAGGTTTTTCCAATGGCGTTGTATATGTAGATTTGGATAATGATGGTGATTTAGAAATTGTCTTAAACAATATTGATGATGAAGCCGTAATCTTTGAGAATCATTCCTCTACTAAAAATAATTATTTAAAATTACGTTTTAAAGGTTCCAAAAATAACACAAGTGGGCTAGGACTAAGAGCATATGTAAAAACTAGTGGTTCTTTACAAATGCAAGAACTTACTTTAACCCGTGGATTTCAATCTTCAGTGGCGCCAGAACTGCATTTTGGGTTAGGGAAAAACACCCTTATTGATGAACTGAAAATTGTATGGCCAGATCAAAAAGTCCAGATTTTAAATAATATCAATGTAAATGAAACACTTACTTTGTTGTATTCCAGTGCTATTGTAGCCATTGATGAAGCCAAAACTGCAAAATCAGTTTTATTTACATCAATAAAGGATTCTATAAATTTTCCAAAATTTAAGCATAAAGAAAACTCATACAATGATTTTTCGGAGGAAATTTTATTACCCCATAGAACATCAACATTTGGTCCTGGTTTGGCCATTGGAGATTTAAATAATGACAATAAAGATGATATCTTCATAGGGGGGGCAAAATCCAGTAAAGCGGGTATTTATTTTCAAACTGAAAACGGATTCAAATCACAAAATAGTAACGCTTTGGATGAAGATTTAGGGCATGAAGACCTAGGCGCAACTATTTTTGATGCTGATGCTGATGGAGACAATGATTTATATGTGGTGAGTGGTGGAAATGAATTTCCGAAAAACTCCGAAATGCTTCAGGACAGATTATATATTAACGATGGAAAAGGAAATTTAACAAAAGACGAAAATGCATTACCCAAAATGATAACTAGTGGGTCTAGAGTGTATCACGCAGATTTTGATAAAGATGGGAAAGAAGATGTATTGGTTTTAGGTAGATTGATTCCGAAAAATTACCCTTCACCAGCTAAAAGCTATTTACTTAAAAACATTAGTTCCGGTTCAGCAAAGTTCAAGGATGTTACTGCTGAGCAAATTCCGGAATTTGAATCGTTAGGGATGGCCACCAGTGCGGAAATAACTGATTTTAATGGTGATGGCTGGTTAGATATTATTGTTGTTGGTGAATGGATGCCTATTCGGGTTTTTCAAAATATAAAAACGGGTTTCAAAGAAGTATCCCATGAAGTTGGGCTTACAGAAGATCTCACTGGTTGGTGGTGGAGTATTAAGGGGGGTGACTTTGACAACGATGGCGATATTGATTATATAGCGGGCAACTTGGGCTTGAATTATAAATATAAAGCAAATGAAAATGAGACCTTTGATATTTATGTCAATGATTTTGATAAAAATAATCAGAATGATATTATATTAAGTTATTATAATGAGGGAGAGCAATTTCCTGTACGAGGTAGAGAATGTTCTTCACAACAAATTCCTAATATAAAAACAAAATTTCCTGATTATGAATCCTTCTCCAATGCTACTTTAGAAGATGTTTATACCAAGGAAGATTTAGAAAATGCATTGCATTATCAAGTTAAATCATTTGCAAGTGTTTATTTGGAAAATAAAAATGGCAAATTTATTGTTCATCAATTGCCCAAAGAGGCACAATTGTCTAGCATCAATCAAATTTTAGTGGAAGACTATGATAATGATGGTCATTTAGATGCATTGATTGCTGGAAATTTATTTTGGTCAGAGGTAGAAACTCCTCGAAATGATGCGGGTACTGGTCTATTCTTAAAAGGCAATGGCAAAGGAAATTTCACTGCTGTACCTGCTTATGAAAGTGGATTTTTCACGATAGGGGATGTAAAAGATATGGCCCAAGTTGAAGTAAATGGGACAAAAGTAGCGGTAATTGCAAAAAATAATGACCTCTGGGAATATATTAGTTTATCTAATTAATTTAACTTTTTCATTTCCTTTTGTTGTTTTTTAGAAGTCCAACCAAAAAATGAATTAGGTTTTTTTAACTGGTAAAGGCTTTGTCCATTCAAATCGACGAATAAGTCTAGGTATTTTTCCTACTTTAGTTCGACAAATCAATCGTTTGCATGGCTATTGATATATCTATATATTTACCCGAAGTAGAACTGAAAATATGGAATAACTAACTAACTTTTTGAAAAACTCTACTAACTCAATAAAAAGCCACTTTATAAAGGTGGCTTTTTTTATTTGGATGTGGCAAAAGAATATTCTAGGAAAAACACAATCAATCAATTTGCTTTTTAACAATTTTAAAAACTTTAAGCACATCTTTCATGGGCAGTTCAAAATCCTTATACTCTGGTAATTCATTTAAATTATGACATATAATACTATCTTTTTCTTTATTGTAGCTTATTATATTTTTACATAATATTCTATTCCCACATACAATAACAGCGGATGTTTCATTAGTTCCTGCTTCAACAGACTCAAACGCTTCATTTTCCATTTCTTTTCCTAGAACTATTGCCTTGTTTGGTACTGCATCAATAGTGCCATCGTTCATACCGTCTCCCAATATTTCAAAAGCCATATAGGCCCCATCATCCAAATAGTCCATTACAAAACCTATTTGGGGTAATTCTTCTAAAAAAGATTGATTTAAATGGTTTGTCAGATATTCCTTTTGCTCTTCTTGGAACAATAAGGGTGCCATAATCAATTTCTTTTTCTGTCCAATAGTATAGATTTTATTTCCTTTTTTAGACAACACTTTTTCATTTATATAAGCTTCTCCATTTTCATTTACTTCGTACATGTAAAGTTCAGCAATGCTAACCTCAAAATAGTTGGCAATCTTTGTAAGATTTTTAATGGGAATATTGGCATCTTTCACTTCATAAAGCTGAATTGTGCGCAGGCTAACCCCTATGACTTCTGCCAAATTGGTTTGATTTTTTTTTTTTTACGCCTTAGTTGCTTTAGTATAAACATAAAATTGTAATAATGTGTAGTTTTCCTACGTTTTTTGATGAATACGTATTAAAATTACGTGTATCTGTAATTCAATTACGAACAAATATAGTAAAATGCGTAACGTAGGCGTGCTGTTGCGTAGGGTATACCCCACAATCGAATACGGGCATAGTGAAAATTCGATTTTTTAAGTTCTAAAACCAAAACAATTATGTTTCAAGACAATGACTATGGGAAGCCCATAAGTGAAAAATTATCAGCAACTTTAAGAAGAAATGCTACAAAAAATGATTTTGCAAATATCGCAAGCAGAAGCAATATTAGCTTCTCTACCATAAGAGATGTAGTGTATAGAACAAACAGTTTAACCAAATCCAATTCTAAAGCAATTAAAATGCTCACGCGTACAGCATTTAAAAATTCAATATCTCAAAAAATAGAAGTGGAAAATGATACTGTGTTTTTTGATGAAACGCTAAATACTTAAGGTTTCTTTTGGGCTTGCACTTATCTAGAGCTAAAATTAGTTGTGTTTAATACTTATTTATTATTTTTAAGTGCTAACTCAACAATAATGCAGACCCACTTACATAAAATCACCTCTAAACTTCCTAATGCCAAGACCACAATTTTTACTACGGTAGGGGTGTTGGCCTCAAAATACAATGCAGTAAACTTATCCCAAGGTTTTCCAGATTTTGATATGGATCCAAAGCTCGTTCAATTAGTGAATAGCGCCATGAAAAAAGGCTGTAACCAATATGCGCCCATGCCAGGGGTATTTGCGCTTCGTGAAGTTATTTCAGAAAAAATTGAATCTTTATATGGGGCAACATATCATCCGGAAAACGAAATCACCTTAACTATTGGAGCTACTCAAGCTATTTTTACGGCTATTACAGCATTTATCAGCCCTAATGATGAGGTCATAGTATTTAAGCCGGCTTACGACTGTTACGAGCCAGCTATTGAAGTTAATGGTGGCATTCCCGTATTGATTCAGCTATTGGGTAAAAATTTCAAAATTGATTGGGAGGATTTTAAAAATAAAATTACTCCTAGAACAAAAATGGTGATCATTAACACTCCACATAACCCTAGTGGAACAATTTTATCCAAAGAAGATGTGCTTCAAATGCAAGAAATTTTAAGGGATACCAATATCATTGTGATAAGTGACGAAGTATATGAGCATATTGTTTTTGATGGAAGGAAACATGAGAGTTTCTCCAAGTACTCTGATTTAGCCTCAAGAAGTTTTATTTGTTCTTCTTTTGGGAAAACTTTTCATGCTACGGGATGGAGGTTAGGGTATTGCGCTGCTCCTAATGAATTGATGAAAGAATTTCGAAAAACACACCAGTTTATGGTGTTCAGTGCACATCATCCATCGCAAATAGCGCTAACCGAATACATAAAGTCCCCTGAAAGTTATTTAAGCCTTAATTCCTTCTTTCAAGAAAAACGTGATTTCTTTCTTGAAAACATAAAGGATTCTAGATTCAAATTCACCCCTTGCCAAGGAACTTATTTTCAAATTTTAGATTATTCCAACATCACAAATGAGAGTGATGTGGCCCTTTGTGAAAGATTGATTGTAGAACATGGGTTGGCCAGCATTCCATTATCCGTTTTCAACGTAAATCAATTAGATAACAAACAGCTTCGGTTTTGCTTTGGCAAGAAAAAAGAAACCTTAAAAAAAGCTGTTGAAATACTGAATACCCTTTAGTTAGGCTTATTTTAAGTCCAACCTCATTAACCAATCCGTCTGTTTGTCCTTACCAATATAATAAGGGTGTGTATCAAACTTTGAGAAACCATTTCTCTGATAAAAGGTAATTGCTTTGCTATTTTGTTCCCATACACCCAACCAGATATATTTTTTGTCCAATTTTACACCCAGTTCAATTATCTGACCCAACAGCCACTCCCCAATTTTATTTCCCTGAAATTCCTGTAATACATATATGCGTTCCAACTCTAATGAAGCATTTTCCTTAATATCAGTTTGGGTATCCCCTTCATTCAATTTAAAATATCCTAACAAGCTTAGGTTATCATAAACAAAATAGAAATGAGAATTGGGGTTTACAAGTTCAGAGGAAAGCTTCTCTTTATCAAAAGCGAAGTCAATATAATTCTTAAAATCTTCTGGATTGTTCTGTTTCTCAAATGCCTCCACAAAAGTAGTTCTGGAAGTTTTAATGAGCTCTTCCAAATGAATTAATGAACATTTTTGAATTCGCAGGTTCATATTCTTGATTTATTATAAAAATAGGAAAAGGAGCAAAACCATTGATTTTGCTCCTTTTCCTATTTTTTAGACTGTAAAATTACTTATAGCATAAATAATTTTTTTGCCAACATTAAAACACCTCTATAAAAAGTGTTTCGGTACACATAAATCTCCTCTTCAATAGGAGCGGGGTTAATTTGGGATTCCATAATTTATAGGTTTGATTTGGGATGAATTTTTTAACTACTTTCTAAATATAAGATTAAATAACGTAGTCTCTAAATTAATGTTGTGAACTTTCCTTAAAATGTTGCAAATAAAATGATTATCATGGCGACATCGATGAATGACACTGTTGTTAATTCCACTAAATTGCCATTTCTGACACAGTATCATTTACGATTAACGTGCCTTCCGTAGCTTGCCTAATATCCTCAATACTAACGCCTGGCGCATGCTCTTTTAGAAGAAATCCTTTAGGTGTAATTTCCAATACAGCTAAATTAGTTACAATTTTAGTTACACAACCAACTCCTGTTAATGGTAAGGAACATTTTTTTAGTAATTTGGATTTTCCTGCTTTATTGGTATGCATCATGGCGACAATAATGTTTTCTGCCGATGCAACCAAGTCCATGGCACCACCCATTCCTTTGACCATTTTCCCTGGGATTTTCCAATTGGCAATATCACCATTCTCTGATACTTCCATAGCTCCCAAAATAGTAAGGTCTACATGTTGACCTCTAATCATACCAAAACTTAAGGCAGAATCAAAAAAAGACGCTCCTGGCATAGTGGTAATTGTTTGTTTCCCTGCATTAATGATATCTGCATCTTCATCACCTTCAAATGGGAAAGGCCCCATTCCAAGTACTCCATTTTCACTTTGAAACTCCACATTGATATCACCTTGTACAAAATTGGCCACCAAAGTAGGGATTCCAATTCCTAGGTTTACATAAAAACCGTCCTTAACCTCCTGCGCAATACGCTTAGCAATTCCGTTTTTATCAATCATTTTCTTAATGTATCAATATCTTAATATGATTATATCCTGAATATATTTTATTTGAGATTCCTCAATTCTTCGGAATGACAAAGTAAGAACCAGTCTGTCATTCCGAAGAATTGAGGAATCTGGTATTTCATTATCAATCAATTACAATCTAAATCTTGGTTCTAACAGTTCGTTGTTCTATTCTCTTTTCATAATGGTTCCCCTGAAAGATTCGCTGGATAAATATTCCGGGTATATGAATCTCATTTGGGTCCAATTCCCCTGCAGGAACTAATTCCTCCACCTCAGCTACGGTAATTTTTGCCGCACCACACATCACCGGATTAAAGTTACGCGCAGTCCCCTTAAAAATAAGGTTCCCAGCTTCATCCCCTTTCCAAGCTTTTACAAATGAAAAATCTGCTTGAAATGCTTCTTCCAAGACATACATCTTTCCATTAAATTCTCGGGTTTCTTTTCCTTCGGCTACTTCTGTCCCATATCCGGCAGGAGTGTAAAATGCTGGAAAACCTGATTGGGCTGCACGGCATTTTTCAGCTAATGTTCCTTGTGGTGTTAATTCAACATCTAATTCTCCATTTAACATTTGGCGCTCAAACTCCTCATTTTCACCCACATAAGAAGAAATCATTTTTTTTATTTGATGCTTTTGTAAAAGTAGTCCTAAGCCAAAATCATCTACCCCTGCATTATTAGAGATACAAATGATGTTTTTGACCTCTAAACGCACCAATTCTGCAATACTATTTTCAGGAATTCCGCACAAACCAAAGCCACCAAGCATAAAAGTCATACTATCTTTAACTCCTTTTAGTGCTTCTTGTACGTTGTCTACGGTTTTGCGAATCATTTTTAAAAATCTAAGTCGTCTATATCATAATCAGCATCTGTATCCTGTTGCATTTCTTCTCTAAACTTATCACAATCTACAACAATGGAAAGTTCTTCTGGTTCTGGAAATTCTTGATCCGAGACTTCAAGCTCTTCGTTGGCATAATTCTTTTTCATATACAAGCCCCATATAGGCAATGCCATGGAAGCTCCTTGACCATAGGTGATGCTCTTAAAATGTATGGATCTATTATCACCGCCAACCCAAACTCCTGTAACTAGGTTGGGTACCATTCCCATAAACCAACCATCACTCTGGTTCTGAGTTGTTCCTGTTTTTCCGGCAATAGGATTTTGAAATCCATAAGGGTAACCAGTAATGATTCTATCATACTCAGCCCTATATTTCTCTGCTCCTTGTGTTCTTAATCGCACTCCAGAACCGCCACGTGTAACACCTTGCATTAAATTGACCATAGCATATGCTACATCCTCACTCAAAACATCTTTGGTTTCCGGCACATATTCAAAAAGTACTTGTCCATTTTTATCTTCAATACGAGTAACCATAACTGGTTTTACATACACGCCTTGGTTTACAAAGGTTCCATAAGCCCCAACCATTTCATATACATTCATATCTTGTGTTCCCAAAGCCATTGATGGAACTTCTAATATATCTTTAGTTATCCCCATGTTTTTAATGATAGCGGCAACTGATTTGGGTCCTACCTTATCTATCAATTGTGCTGTTACCGTGTTTACCGAATTTGCCAAAGCATGTTTCAAAGTATAACTTTCTCCAGAATATTTTCCGTCAGAATTATCTGGACACCATGGCTCTGGGTTTCCATGTTTATTGGCTTCAATACAATATTTCATGTCTGGTAAGGAATCACAAGGGGACAGACGCAATTGATCAATCGCCGCTGCGTAAACAAATGGTTTAAAGGTAGAACCGGCTTGTCTTGCTCCTTGTATGACATGGTCATATTGGAAGTGTTTATAATTTAATCCTCCCACCCAGGCCTTTACATGACCTGTTTGTGGCTCCATAGACATCATGGCTGTCCTTAAAAAAGTTTTATAATATCTTATAGAGTCTAAAGGAGTCATTACGGTATCTTTTTCTTGGGTGTCACTGTTCCAGTCAAATACGGTCATTTCCGTTTTATGTTTAAAGGAATTCCGAATTTCTTCCTCAGATTTTCCTTCTTTTTTCATAATTCGCCATCGTTCCGAACTCCTCATGGCACGTTCCATGATGGCATCAATCTCCTTTTTTTCCAAATCTACAAAAGGTGCTGTTCTATTTTTTTCAGGGGTGTTTTGACGGAAAAATTCAGCTTGCAATTTGGTCATATGCTCTTTTACCGCCTCTTCTGCATTGGCTTGCATTCTAGAATCAATGGTGGTATAAATTTTTAAGCCATCTAAATAGAGGTTGTATTTATCACGACCATCATCCGATACTGGCATAGGATTATTCTCAATCCATCTATTCATGAATTTTTGCAGGTTCATTCTAAAATACGTGGCCAAACCTTCACGATGGTTTTCTGGACTAAAATTAATGTCCATCTTTAATGCCTGTAATGAATCTTTTTCCTTTTCAGTGATATAATCATATTTGGCCATCTGTGCCAACACCGTATTTCTACGATTAAATACCAATTTTTCTCTCCTAATAGGATTATAGTACGATGAGTTTTTTAACATTCCTACTAGCATCGCTGACTCTTCAACTTTTAAATCTATAGGTTCTTTTCCAAAATAAATACGTGCTGCAGAACGAATACCATCTGCACTATAGTGGAAATCATATTGATTTAAATACATTTTTATGATTTCTTCTTTGGTATAATTTCGTTCCAAGCGCGTAGAGATAACCCATTCTTTTGCCTTTTGTTTAATTGTTTCAAATATGCTATTGGTTCTTACTCCAACAAAAAGTTGCCTAGCCAATTGCTGCGTAATGGTACTTGCGCCACCTCTTGTCCCCAAAAAAACGACAGCTCTGACCGTGCCTCGGGCATCAATTCCTGAGTGGTCAAAAAACCGATTATCTTCAGTGGCTACAAGGGCATCTACTAAATTTTGTGGTAAGGCATCATACTCCACCGGGGTTCTGTTGTCATTCAAATAAAATTTTCCCAGTAATTCTCTATCGGAAGAAATAATTTGCGAAGCTAAATTGGTTTGTGGATTTTCTAAATGCTCAAATGTGGGCATTTCTCCTAAAAAGCCCCAAGAAGCCAATAAAAATAAAAGTGCAAAGGCAAACCCTCCTGTTGCAAATAAAATCCAAAACCATTTGATAAATGTAAAGAACCCTTTGTTCTTCTTTTTCTTTACCGCTTTTGCCATAGCTACTAATTACTTTTTTCTATTTGGAACCCTACATCAGTAATTCCTTCTAAATCCATTACACCTTCAACATTCCCATTTTTGCGCATGGCATGCGATAGTTGTACGGTATATACGCCACTACTTGGAAAAACGATGTTTTCTTTATACCATAATTTGTTTTCCTTTATACTTCCTTGTCCTTTTCCAATCCATTGCCCATCTGGCAAAGCCATTTCAAACTCCAAAGTATCTTTTACAGTTTCTCCATTGGGGTAATTTAATTCTGCAATTAAAAAAAGGTTGCTATAGGGAAACATATTATCGTTTCTGATATTGATAAATAAATTATGGGCATGTATAGTATCCATATCCAAAAAGGTGAATTCAATGATATTATCCTTGCCCCAACTTCCATTATTAGTGGCTTTATATTCAGAAAATACTGTTTTACCATCATTGCAACTACTCGCAAAAACGATTAAAAACAACATAAAAAACAAGTTCTTAAACATTTTTTGTCTGCTTATTTTTATCTCTCTTATTTTTATTCCTGTTCTTATTCCTTTTTCGTTTGGGTTGATCAAAACGAGTTAAGCTATCTTGCCCAACAACATTTTCAAACACCTTTTTCTCCTCTATAATATTGTCCTCGGAATATTCTTCCAAGCTTTCTACTTTTTCTCCTTTTTTATTTTTTTCTAGAATTTCTGTAACCTGTTCTTTTTTTAGAGTATGCCATGTTGCAGGGTCATTCCTATAAGAGAACCATAGTGTTTCTTTAAAAATATCTGTTTTTTGACAAAAAGCAAGTCCCTTTTCTGTTAGTAATTTACTGTCTTGTGAGGGAAAATCTTTTAGAGCATCAATATACATGTCTAATTCATAGTTTAGACAACACTTTAATTTACCACATTGTCCAGCTAATTTTTGTGGGTTTAAGGAAAGTTGTTGGTAACGAGCAGCAGCTGTGCTTACTGACCTAAAATCTGTCAACCAAGTGGAGCAACATAGCTCTCTTCCACAAGAACCAATACCTCCCAAGCGTTGTGCTTCTTGCCTATAGCCTATTTGGCGCATCTCTATACGAATGCTAAAAGCCTTGGCCATATCCTTTATCAACTGTCTAAAATCCACTCGGTCTTCGGCAGTATAATAAAAAGTAGCTTTAGAAGAGTCTCCTTGGAATTCTACATCTGAAATTTTCATTTGTAGCTTAAGAGCTATTGCAATTTCACGAGCTCGTTTTTTTATTTCCTCTTCTTTATCTCTGCATTTTTGCCAAATATCAACATCTTTTTGAGAGGCTTTTCTATATAATTTCGGAAGTTCTGGGTCCTTATAATCAACCTTCTTCTTGGTCATTTGTACCCTGACCAATTCCCCTGTCAAAGTTACCATGCCTACATCATGACCAGATTTTGCCTGCGTGGCCACTATATCCCCAATTGAAAGGGATAATTTCTCTGAATTTTTGAAAAACTCTTTTCTGCTATTTTTAAAACGAACTTCTATGCAATTAAACTGTTCTTCCCCATTGGGCAGGGACATATTGGAAAGCCAATCAAAAACTGTTAGTTTATTACATCCATCTGTGCCACAAGTACCATTGTTCTTGCACCCACCAGGTTGTCCGTCTTTACCAGTTGAACAACTGCTACAACCCATAATATATATATTGATTTAGTAAAATGACAATGCATTTTTACTAATAAAGGTTCATAAAAAATTACTTAAAAGTAAAGATAGCATAATTTGTGTCGGATTGAAAATCTGACTCAACAATTGGGTATTAATGCTATTCTTTATTAAATATAACAAAGTTATTTCTTGAATTTTAATACTTCTGAGCGACCTTTTTTAAATATTTTATTACTAGCTCCCTTGC
This sequence comes from Flavobacteriaceae bacterium, assembly GCA_002746415.1. Classification (GTDB taxonomy): domain Bacteria; phylum Bacteroidota; class Bacteroidia; order Flavobacteriales; family Flavobacteriaceae; genus Saonia. The sequence continues at coordinate 100,928 of NVXD01000004.1, forward strand.
CTTTTCTAAGCTTTTTTTGTTCCTCAAAAGGAAGCGCATAGATTTCCTTACATCCATCAGAACAACAATTATCCAATTGCTTTGCACAGGATTCACATTGAATAAACAACAAATGACAGGCTTCGTTGGCACAATTTACATGCTCGTCATAAGGGTTTCCGCATTGGTGACAATTAGAAATGACATCTTCGGATATACGTTCTCCTCTTCTGTGATCAAACACAAAATTTTTTCCTAAAAATTTATTCTCAAGGTTCTGACTTTCTATTTGTCTGGCATATTCAATTATTCCTCCTTCTAGTTGATATACTTGTTTAAACCCTTTGTGCTTGTAGTATGCACTTGCTTTTTCACAACGTATTCCGCCTGTACAGTACATGACCAATTTTTTATCTTCTTTGTGGTCCTTAAGATCATTCTCAATAATGTCTAACGAGTCTCGAAATGTATCCACATCTGGTGTAATGGCATTTTTAAAACGGCCTATTTCACTTTCATAGTGGTTTCGCATATCTACCAATATAGTATCTGGGTCTTCAATAAGCGCATTAAATTTTTTGGCATTTACATGAATCCCTTTATTTGTTGCATCAAAAGTGTCATCATTTAATCCATCTGCTACAATCTTTTTTCGGACTTTGACCTTTAGTTTTAAAAAAGATTTATTGTCTTGCTCCCGAGCAATATTCAAGCGAATATTTTCAAAAAAACTGATGCTGTCCATATGTGCTTTAAATGCATGGAAATTTTCTGCAGGAACAGACAATTGAGCATTTACTCCTTCATGGGCAACATATATTCTACCCAAGACATCCAACTCATTCCAATGGATAAATAAATGATTTCTAAAAATTTGTGGATTCCCTAATTGTGCATACGTATAGAAAGAGATGGTAAGCCGTTCTTTGCCGGCCTCTTCAATAAGAACTTCTCTTTCTTTTGCACTTAATGTATTGTACAGTTGCATGCTATACCAATGTTTAAGTTAAAAGAATAAATGAAAGGGCAAAGATAAATAATATTAGGCTATATGTAGTAATAGATGCGAACATCATATACCTCAATGGGTAAGGTTTACCCTAGTACTGTTCGTGAAATTTGTATTTTCATTTGCTTAAATTAAAAAGAGCTTTGAGGATTCTCAAAGCTCTTTTAAGGTCATCTCATGTGCTCTCTTTTTCATAGAATTTCAACAAAAGTGAAAGAGTATGACCATCGTTTACCAAAGTATAAACTTTGGCGTATTGAGTTAGTTTGTCTTTAAGATGCATCATTTTTAAAAAGGTTGCGTTGGCATTGTTATATGATAAAAGAATTGGTAATTTAGCTTTCCTAATTTTATATATAATGAGCACAGAAAAAGAAGCAAAATTAAAGGCCCTTAAACTTACTTTAGACAAACTGGACAAAACCTATGGTAAAGGTGCAGTAATGAAAATGGGGGATATGGCTGTAGAAGACATGGAGGTAATTTCTTCTGGCTCTTTAGGCTTAGATATTGCTCTTGGTGTTGGTGGTTACCCTAGAGGAAGAGTTGTGGAAATATATGGTCCTGAATCCTCTGGTAAAACAACATTGACCTTGCATGCCATGGCTGAAGCTCAAAAAAATGGAGGAATTGCTGCTTTTATAGATGCTGAACATGCTTTTGATCGTTTTTATGCTAAAAACTTAGGTGTGGATATAGAAAACTTAATTATTTCCCAACCTGATAATGGAGAACAAGCTTTAGAAATTGCTGATAATCTGATTCGTTCTGGAGCCATAGACATTGTTGTTATAGATTCTGTAGCTGCATTGACTCCAAAAAGTGAAATTGAAGGGGAAATGGGAGACTCTAAAATGGGACTGCACGCCCGTTTAATGTCGCAGGCCCTTAGAAAATTAACCGGTTCTATAAGCAAGACCAATTGTACGGTTATTTTCATCAATCAATTGCGTGAGAAAATTGGGGTAATGTTCGGTAATCCTGAGGTAACCACAGGTGGTAATGCATTAAAATTCTATGCTTCTGTACGATTAGATATAAGAAGATCTACACAAATAAAAGATACAGATGGCAAAGTACTAGGAAACAAAACCCGTGTTAAGGTGGTAAAAAATAAAGTTGCCCCCCCATTTAGGACAGCAGAGTTTGATATTATGTACGGTGAGGGAATCTCCCAAGTAGGTGAGATATTAGACATTGGTGTTGAATTTGAAATCATTAAGAAAAGTGGTTCCTGGTTTAGCTATGGAGACACTAAGCTTGGTCAAGGCAGGGACGCTGTTAAAACCCTACTACTAGACAATCCCGAACTGCTGGAAGAGCTTAAAGGAAAAATTAAAGAAGCCTTAAGCACCCTAAAAGAATAAAAAAAATCCCGACTAAATCGGGATTTTTTATTTATAAACGCAACCTTTATTTTTTATTTTCATCTTATAGAAAGATATAATGAATTATGAAGGGGATGTTTTTCTATTTGGTTGTTTTTTTAACCATGGTGACCCTTGGGTCATGTAGCTTGGACAATGATGATGTTAACTTTGAATTTGCTTATTTGCAGATAGTAAATGTGGAGGTGCCAGAGTCCTTTGAATTTGAAAATACTTATAAAATTAATGTCACTTATCTTAGGTCTGATGAGTGTACTTTTTTTCAAAGGTTTGATGTAGCTAAAACAGGCGAAACGACAAGAGAATTCGTCGTTATTGGCTCAGTTTTGACTGATGAAGAACAATGTACAGAAGTAAATCAAGAAATAGAAACTTCATTTGATTTTCAAGTCTTATATTCAGACACATATTTTTTTAAGTTTTGGACTGGAGAAGATGAAAATGGAAACCCTCAATTTATAGAGGTTGAAGTACCTGTTAATTAAGTATAAACTATCTAATCAATACCAACAATTTGAGTTTAGACAAGCTCATACATGACTGTAAGAAGGGTAAAAGAAAGGCCCAAGAACAACTATACCGCAATTATGCGAGTGTACTCTTTGGTGTATGCCTAAAATATTCTCGAAATAAGACTGAAGCTGAAGATAACCTGCATGATAGTTTCATGACCATTTTTAGTAAAATTGAACAATACACTAAAAAAGGCTCTTTTGAAGGATGGATAAAAAGAATTACGGTAAACACCGTTTTACAAAAATATAGAAAAGAAGAGCATCTTAACCTTGTATCTGAGAATTTTGAAGAAGAAATAAATATTGATACCAGTTACGCAGACATTAGTTTAACCACGCTGCTTGGCTACATTCAAGAACTCCCAAATAAATACCGAACAACCTTTAACCTGTATGTGCTAGATGGTTATTCCCATAAAGAAATAAGTGATTTGTTGGGGACGTCTACTGGGACATCAAAATCCAATCTTGCTAGAGCAAGAATGATATTAAAAGAAAAAATCGAAAAAGAAAACATAAATATTGCCTAACGTATTACAGAGATGAATAAGAATAATCTTGACAATTTGTTTCAAGAGAAGCTAAAAGGCTTTGAAGATATTCCAGATGAAAAAGTTTGGAGATCTATTGCCGCCTCCTTGGAAAAAAAGAAAAAAACCCGAAAGGTTGTCCCCATTTGGTGGAGACTTGGAGGTGTGGCAGCAGCATTGGCCATATTATTATATGTAATTAATCCTTTTGGAAATACAACAGATTCCAATATCATTATCACCGATGTTGAAAACACCTTGCCAAATACTGGTGAAGAAATAAATACTGATAAAAACCTAATAGTTCCTGCTAACCAAAACAAGGAGGTGCAAGTAGTGTCTGGTGAGGAGACTAAATTGAATTTAGAAATAGATGAAATAGGTGGGGCTAATACTCAATATACAACCAATGATGCCATTGCAAACATCCTTTCTGAAAAAATAATTCAAAAAAACAGTCAGATAACGGCAATTGAAAATTCAAATCAGCAATCAAACAAGTCTGTGGAGAATACAAATTTGAAGTCTTTTGATTTGCCTTCCAATACAAATGAGGAAGTTGTTGCTGTAGAAAATGACATGGATACTTCTGAAAAGAATACAGATAAAATTAGTTTAAAATATGAAGAGGCAGTTCAAAATATCCTTAATGAAACAAACACAAAAGAGGCAATAGCCTTAAATGAAGACGAAAAAAAGAACCTTGAAAAGGACCCCTCTAAAAAATCTATTTTTGAGGCAATAGACGAGACAGAAGATGAGCTTGTTGTAGAAAACAATTCTAAGAAATGGTCAGTTGAACCAAGTATTGCACCTGTTTATTTTAATGGAATTGGCAATGGTTCTCCGATTCATTCAGATTTTATCTCTAACTCTAAATCTGGAGATGTAAACTTAAGTTTTGGGGTAAATATTTCTTATGACATTAGTAAAAAACTAAGCGTACGCTCTGGTATACATAAAGTGGATTATGGCTACAACACCAATAATATAGCCTTTTCATCCACATTAAGCGGCATTAATGATATTGCCAATATAGATTATACGGATAATTCTAGAAATATTGTAGTGGAGAGCAATCTTAAACCCTCCGCCTTTGACGTCTCATCCAAAGAAACATCTTTTGCAGATACATCATTGGACGGTAGCATGTTACAGCAGTTTGGTTATATAGAAATGCCTATCGAATTGAATTATGCGTTAGTAGATAAGAAAATTGGCATTAATCTTATTGGAGGTTTTAGCTCCATGTTTTTAATGGACAACAACGTTATTTTAGAATCTGATGGTCTATCTACTGAAATAGGTAAGGCCAACAATATAAATGCTATAAACTTTAGTACCAATATCGGTTTTGGAATAAATTATAAGCTTACGCCTAAAGCACAATTTAATATAGAGCCTATGTTTAAATATCATTTGAATACTTTTTCTGAAACCTCAGGAAATTTTCAACCGTATTCTATAGGAGTTTATACTGGAATAAAATTTAAGTTTTAAAGATGTTGGTTAGGTAATCATTGCCACTTGGTAATGATGCTTTTTAAACGCCCCGCAAAAGTGGGGCGTTTATTTTTTTACACCCTTCTCTAGTTCACATAAAATAGTTTCCCGAACTTCCTCTCTCAGTGTTAATTTGTCTTCTTCGCATAAGATTCCCGTTTCAACAAATGCGTGCACCTTGACTCTTAAAACTCCTGGGCAGCCGCTTAAAAACGTAAAAGGTAAGCGTTTTTTATTGTCATAAAATGTGATTGGCACTATTGGGATTTTATGTGCAATTGCCATTTTAAAAGCTCCCTCTTTAAATTTATCCAAAATAAGCGTCTCATCTGGCACACCTCCTTCAGGGAAAATACAGATACTGGATCCCTCATTCAATCTTTTTTGAGCCCTTCTATATACGCCAACTCTACTTCTACTACTCTCTCTATCTACCAAAATACAAACTCGTTTGTAGAAAAATCCAAAGACCGGAATTTTTACCAATTCTTTTTTTCCAACAAAGACAAATGGGGTTTTGCTCACTTTTAGCATCAGCATAATATCCAACATGCTTGTATGATTAGCTACAAGCATATAACTCTTTCCTTTTTCTAACTTTTGCTCCCATTCAATTTTTGGGAAACACCCCATGCCGTACAATATAAACTTAGCCCAAATATTCCTAGCCAACCAAAAAAATTGTGGGTATGTCCTTTCTGATATTGAAAAAATAAATAGAAACGGGAAAATTAATAAAATAGGTATGGCAACCAATAAATAGAACCAAATACGGTAAATAACATGCCCTATGTGCCTAAAAAAATTTTGCATTATATCAAAAGTAAGAATTTCAAAAGGTTTTTATGATTTCTATTACCTTTGCTTCACTTACATTAAAATAATAAATGGCTAGAATCTTAACAGGAGTACAAAGTACGGGAACTCCACATTTGGGAAATATTTTGGGAGCAATACTACCTGCTATACAAATGGCAGCGAACCCTAAAAACGAATCTTTTCTTTTTATAGCGGACATGCACTCGCTCACACAAATAAAAGAAGGAGCAATTTTACGCAACAATACATATGCCACAGCTGCCACATGGCTGGCGTTTGGTCTGGATATTGAAAAATCCGTTTTCTATAGGCAAAGTGATGTGCCACAGGTAACTGAACTGTCTTGGTATTTAAGTTGTTTCTTTCCTTATCAAAGACTAACGCTTGCTCATTCTTTTAAAGACAAGGCCGATAGATTAGAAGATGTGAATGCAGGTTTGTTTAGCTACCCCATGCTTATGGCTGCAGATATTTTATTATATGATGCCGAAATAGTACCTGTAGGCAAGGATCAATTGCAACATATAGAGATGACTCGGGATGTTGCTTCTCGTTTTCATGCACAATTAGGCGAAACCTTTGTCTTGCCAGAAGCCAAAGTCCAAGAAGGCACTATGTATGTTCCTGGAACCGATGGTGGAAAAATGAGTAAAAGTCAAGGTAATATCATTGATATTTTTCAAACTGATAAAAAACTACGCAAGCAGATTATGGGTATCCAGACGGATAGCACCCCTATGGAAGACCCTAAAGATCCAACCAACGACAATGTGTTTGCCCTATATAAAATTTTAGCTTCAGTTGAGGAAATTGAGGAAATGAGTGCCAACTATTTGGTAGGAAATTATGGTTATGGACATGCTAAGCAAGCTTTATATGAAGTAATTGTTAGGCAATTCTCCGAAGCTAGAGAAAAGTTTGATTATTATATGAACAACCTCAACGAGATAGATGAAGCTTTAACTTTTGGTGCTGAAAAAGCTAAAAAAGTGGCCAATGAGGTGTTGGAAAGAGTACGAGCTAAGGTTGGGTATTAATTTTAACTCAATAGACTTTCCAATTTGTTTTTTATTCACTGCTAATACCTTCATTTGAGTGCAATAAAGATTTATAAAAGTCTTTTATCGTTAAAATACCATTTTTATTAACTCTTAACTCTTTAAAAAGGGAATTACAAACTGGCTGGTTTGTGAAATATGGATTCCTGCCTACGCAGGAATGACAAAAAAAGTACTTTTTTTAAGGTTATTCCTTAAAAATGAACCGAAGGTGATGTTAGTGCTTTTGGTTTTAACTATATCTGAGACCTTTCGACTCCAGTCGAGGTAACCAATCATTAATACGTTACAATTCAGCCTTTTTTATATAGCCTCAAATAATTTTCCTGGTAACGGACGTATCACCCCCTTCATTTCCATATTTAATAAAGTAACAGATACTTTATAAATTGGAAGCTTACAGTCCAATGCAATCATATCCAAAAGCTGTTTTCCACCTTTTTGCAAATAACCATATATGTTTTTCTCATCTCCATCCAATTCAACAAACAATTGCTTTTGTATTGTTTCCTTCTTTTTTTCGGCTACGTCCCAATTCAACAAATAAATTAAATCTGCAGCAGATGTCAACATATGTGCTTTTTGTTGTTTAATGAGGTTATTACACCCTACACTATATTTATCACCAGCACGTCCCGGAACCGCAAAAACATCCCTGTCATAACTATTGGCAATATCGGCAGTTACTAAACTGCCGCCTTTTTCGGCAGATTCTACTACAATAGTCGCTTCCGCTATTCCTGCAATGATGCGGTTTCGTTTTAAAAAATTTTCCCGCGCTGGATTACTATTACTCCAGAATTCAGTGAAAAAACCCCCATTTCTCTCTATCTCAGAAACATATTTAGAATGTACCTTTGGGTATATTTGATTAAAGCCGTGTGCTAAACAACCTATAGTCTGGAGTCCATGTTTTACTGCCGCTTTTTGGATACATATATCTACTCCATAGGCAAAACCACTAACAATAATAGGGTTTAGAGGCGCTAAATCTTCAATCAGTTTTTCGCAAAATGCCGTTCCATAACTTGTGACATTCCTTGTTCCTACTACACTCACAATTTTTCGCTCCTTCAAATCAATATTCCCTTTTTTAAAAAATAAAATAGGCCCATCAATACAATGTTTTAAATAATTAGGGTAATCCATATCCATAAAATAACTGTAGGACACTTCATTTTTCTGAATATATTGATATTCATTTTCTGCAGCTTCCAAATGTTCACCATCAAATAATCCCCGAAGTGTATAAGCCCCTATACCACTGATTTTTAATAAGTTTTTCGTTTTATCTTGAAAAATAGCCAATGGACTGCCGCAATGAGAAATAAGTTTTTTAGCCGTAACGTCCCCAACATTAGGGATATTTTGCAGTCTTAAGACTGCAATTAATTCATCTTTAGTCATTTAAAAAATCTTAACTGAATACTCCAAATTACATAAATTAGAATGTTAATAAAAAGTTAGCTGACTTATTTTATTCATTCAGTTTTTTTGCAATATTTGCTATAGAACCTATGGAAAAATATATAGCTGATTTATTGTATCGATATAATTGTGTAACAGTACCAAAATTGGGTGCTTTTCTCACACAAAAGAAATCCGCGTATATCCTTGAAAACTCAAATTCTTTTTACCCTCCTAGTAAAGAACTTTCTTTTAACGAACAAGTAGTATCCAATGATGGGCTTTTAGTTTCCTATATGGCCGAAGTTGAGAAAACTTCATATGAGGAAATGCTCCAACATGTAGAAAGTTGTGTTGATGAGTGGAAAAAGCAATTGAATAAAGGGGAAAGGCTTCTATTGCCAAATATTGGTGATATGTGGTTGAATGAAGAAGGTAAACTTCAGTTTCAGCCTACGCAACTTGTGAATTATTTAACGGCTTCCTATGGATTGAACTCTTTTGTTTCCACACCTGTAATAAGAGAAGTCTTAAAAGAGGAAGTTGTGGCATTAGAAGAACGTATCCCATTTATCATTACTCCAGAAAGAAGAGAAGAGACCAGCACTTCTTTTAGGCCATATTTAAAATATGCTGCCGTTGTTTTGTTATCACTTTCATTAGGGTTTACTGGTTTTCAATTCTATAAAAATAATATTGGCAACCCACAAGTGGCTAGACAAGATGCAAAGGAAGAAGTTATCAGGAATATCCAAGAGGCCACTTTTTTTAATACCCGCCCAATGGAATTGTCTCCTTTGACCATTGAAGCCAGTAAAAAAAATGAGCTCAAAGTTGCGGTTGCACCAATAAAAGGGCAAAAAGTTCATCATATTGTGGCAGGAGCTTTCCGTATTGAGGCAAATGCCTCTAAAAAAGTACTGCAGTTACGTGATAAAGGGTATAATGCCGCATATATAGGTGTTAATGCACATGGCCTGCACCAAATAAGCTATGACCGCTTTACTGATGCTAAAGAGGCATTGCAGTTCCTTAGAGAAATTAAAAGAATCGAATCCAAAGATGCTTGGATGTTGTCTGTAAAATAATACCGCATATCCGATTGTAATACCCGTATTTTCAATTAGTTATATTTTTTTTGTACCTTATAACTAAAATATGGTGGTTATGTATACCGCTTGCTTTAATGCTTTAAAAGAAAGAAGCTCTCTAAGCCAAACTACATTAGCAGAGCTGTCTAACCATTGCAATTCCCATACCTACAATAAAGAATCATTTATATTGAAACACAACGATGTTTGCAAACATATCTATTATGTTGAAAAAGGACTTGTTCGCATTTTTTATTATAAAAAGAACAAGGAAATTACTGAGTGGTTTGCCCCAAGCAACAGTTTTTGTTTTTCCATTGTTAGTTATTTTGATGCCAAACCAAGTAATCTAATAATAGAGTGTTTGGAAAAAAGCAAGTTGGTAATGCTTTCTAAAAAAGGGCTTGATAAATTGACAAAAACCAATCTTGAAATAGCCAATTTACTTAACGTAATGCTTTCTGAATCTTTGAAAATGTCACAAAAACGAATGTACAATCTTCATTTTCAAACTGCCAAACAGCGGTATGAAAACTTATTTGAAAATAAACCTGAAATTCTCAAAACAGTTCCCTTACAATACATTGCGTCTTACCTTGGCATATCAGCTGAAACATTGAGTAGGATTAGAGCAAAAATTTCTTGACAATTGTCAAGTGTAATTCCCTTATTATTCTTGAGATTTGCGACTTCTTTTCTTATAAAGAATTTTGTTGCTAGGCATGGTTACCTCTAAGGGTAATATGTTGTTGAAAAATGAAGGGTAACTTGCCTGTGCAGCATCTAAAATTTGGATTTTTACAAAAAATTCACTTCACAACTCAAATTCTTCAGACTCATATTAATACTCGTATCTTTGATGAAAAAGTTAGATATGCAGTCCAAAACACCTAGTCAATCTAGAACAACAATGACCGATATGGTGCTCCCCAGCGAAACCAATTCCTTAAACAAATTATTTGGTGGAGAATTATTAGCAAGAATGGACAGAGCGGCTAGTATTGCTGCCAGTAGGCATAGTAAATCTATAACAGTGACTGCTTCTGTGAACCATGTTGCTTTTAATATGCCTGTTCCCTTAGGAAGCGTTGTGACTGTTGAAGCCAAGGTTTCCAGAGCATTTACAACTTCTATGGAAGTTTATATTGATGTTTGGATGGAAGATGTAAATGGTGGTAAGTTCAAGGCCAATGAAGCCATTTATACTTTTGTTGCTGTTGATGATAGTGGAAAACCAACCAAAGTACCAGCACTTTCTCCTGAAACTGAGCTGGAAAAGGAGCGATTTGCTGCAGCTTTACGAAGAAAACAACTTAGTCTTGTCTTGGCGGGTAAAATGAAGCCTAATGATGCCACAGAGCTTAGGGCGTTGTTTATGGGATAGCATATTACAACTGATAGATCCATTCTTCTGGGTTCAATTTAGTGGTATCCCTATATAAATAGAATTTTAATTGAGTCCGACCGTTGGACCGATTGGTGTTTATTTCTCCTAATTCTTCTTTTGCTATTACTGTATCACCCTTTTTTACATATAAATTGGACAAGTTGTAATATGTACTGATAAAATTCCCATGCTTTATCTGTACCCCCTTATTTCCACCCGGAATTGCTAAAATAGCTATAACTTCACCTTCAAAAACAGCACGTGCCTTTGCCCCTTCATCTGTTGCTATGATTACTCCATTGTTTTGGTGTTTTATGCCTGGGTATACAGCATCACTATACACACCAAAACCCTTGCTTTTTATTCCTTTTTCTACTGGCCAAATAAGCTTGCCCTTGTTGGCGATAAAATTATTGGCCACTATAGTGGCTTCTGGTGTTAATGCAAATGTATTCCGGTTTGTGGTGTTGCCAGACTCTCTGTTGGATGCAACAATGGCATTTCTAATTAGTTTTTCTATTTGTTGATCAATCTTACGCGCTTCACGCCTTTTTTTCTGGATTGCAGAAGCATATTTACTTTCATTGGATCTAATGGATCTCAACAGGGTTTTTTGCGTTTGCATTTCCTTAGATAGCTGGCGCTTAATTTTTAAATTTTCAGCAACTAATATTTCCTTTTCCTTTCGCTGTGCAGTGAGCCCTATATTTAAGCTGGCAAGTTGATCCGTTTTCGAAAGAATTTGTTCCCCTTGTTCCTTTCTATAGTCTGTATACTGTTTCATATACTGAAAACGCTTAAAAGCCTGAAAAAAATCATCCGAAGACAACAAGAACATTAATCTACTCTGCTGGGATTTATTTTGATAAGATTTTTGAATCATATTAGCATATTCTTCCTTAAGGGATTTTAGATCTTCCCTTAATTTGGATATGCTCCTGATGTTTGTATTAATTTGCCGGTTCAACAAGTTGGATTGCTGATTTGTAACACGAATTAATTGCTGACTCACATTTATTTTGTGATCCAAAGCGTCCATTTGATCCAAAACACTGCCTTTTTCTTTTTTTTCAGCAAATAAAAGTCGGTTTATATCCCTAATCTCATTTTGAAGTTGCGTCCTTTTTGCTTCCAAGGCCCTTTGTTCATTGGTCTGGGAATAACTAGGCGCATTAAAAAATAATGTAACAAGCAATATAAAAATGAAATAAAGCTCTTTATTTTTCATCTTACTTTAGTGCAATTTCTTTAAAACCTTTCGGTATTTTATATGGAAAATTCATGGTTCTATTGAACACAATGTTTCTATATTCTATTTCAATTGTAGTTTGCTCATCGTCTTGTATTGCTACAATGTTTATTTCATTAGGAAATACTTTCTTATCTATTATTTGATAGGTTTTATACCTTATTTCAAGTAATCTATTCTCCCATGGTTGCGCAATTTGCTGCGTGGCCATTTTAAAATTTTGTGGTTCAATTTGAAACAATGTTTTAAAAAGCTCCCGAACTTCTTTAGGTTTTAATTCATACTTGTTATCTCCACTGATGGTAGTATCATATTTCTCCGTTCTTAAATCAAAAATAGCGTGTCCAAGTAAGAGGTTTTGAATTTTTTCAAAATCCAATTCAGTGCCTAATAAATTACTTAGGTATGTAAAATTGCCATCAAAATATTGGTTTTCCATTTTATTATAAAAAGAAACCCTGTCTGGTGTAATATAGACTTTAACAATTCCCAAAGGGGCACTGAACCATATTGCTTTGTCTTTTTCCATCCGCAAACTAACGCTGATTCCCTTAGAAGATACACCATCAGAATAATCAATCCTCATTTTGCCTGAAATAGTTTTGTAATTTAATTGACTACTATAATGATTTTTAATGATTTTTTTTGACGAGAGACTTTCATCAACATTACCATTGGTAATTATTTTATTGGTTTTACATGAAAGCACCAAAAGCACAACAAGAAAGGGCACTATTTTTCTAAGCATTGTTTTAAGGAATTTGTTCATCCAGCTATGTTATGAACCGGGTTTAATTTTACTAAGATAATTGTTTGCTTTGGAAACATTTCCCAATGCATTGTGAACATTTGCTAGTTCTACATATATTTTATTGGCTAAATCTACATCATCAAAAATATAATCCAACGCTATTTCCAAAACTTCTATGGCGTCCTTTACTTTTCCATTTTTATGTAATGCTAATCCATTAACATAGTAAAAGTATGGCTGTGACGGGAAACTCTCCATAGCTTCCAAGCTTTCCTTTTCTAAGTTTAAGAAATCGTTTTCTAAAATTAAATCTTTCATGCGAGATTTAAGTTCCCCAACGGGGTTGCTTTTAATTTCAACCTCAGCTGTTTCAATTTTATTCTGGTGTCTTTTCATTAACCGGGCAACGGAAACATTGATTTTAGAAGTTAGGGTTTCAGTGAAGTTGGATTTTTTTATACTCCTCAGTATATTTAAAGCCTGAGTATATTTTCTTTGCCCGTAATATATCAATGCCAAATTTTCTTTTAGCTTGTTATTGTTATAGGGTATTTGAGTGCTAACACGTTCAAATGTACCTCCTTGTTTTTGAACAATATTCACTAAGGTTTCTAAATACCATCTGTTGTCTGGAGATGAAATCACGGCATTAACCGCGTATTCCTGTGCGGAAATATATTGTTTGGACGCAAAATAGGCTTTGGCGAGCTCTGCATCCACAACTTCGTTATTTGCGTCAATATCCTTACATTTTAGAAGTAGGTTAATGGCCCTATCATAGTTCTCAATTCCTTTTTGCTTTAGTGCTTCAAAAAAATTTTCTTGAAATTCATCTGAATATTCCTCTAGAAAAACCTCAGCACTTTCTTCTACATCAATCTCCCCTTCTTGGGCATGTATTTGTGCAGGAATTGCAACCAACCCTATGATACAAATGAATATGGAGAATGTTATTTTCATAAATAGTATTCATCAAAAATCTTGCCCTAAATAAATTCCCTTTTTAGAAAACCATAAGAGCACTTACTCCAAAACGGAATAGTCTCCAATGCTTATCGCATTAAACTTACCATTAAATACAGCATAGTTGCCAATCATTGCATTGTCCAGATTGGCATTGGTGATTTTACTATTGGTTTGAATCAAGCTGTTTTTAATTGTAGAACCTTCTATTACAGTATTGTCACCTACTGAAACATATGGGCCTATGGTGGTGTCTTTCAACACTACGTTTTCACCTATAAAACATGGTGCTATAATATTAGCATTGTCCAATTGAACAGAATCAGAAACCAATGCTTCCCCATCTTTTTCCAAAAACCCAAGCATACGTTGATTGGTCTCAAGGGTCACGTTTTTGTTGCCACAGTCCATCCACTCATCAACGGAACTGGTCTTAAATATTTTTCCATCTGCCATCATTCGCTTAATGCCATCATTTATTTGGTATTCTCCACCATTGATGATATTATTGTCCAACACATATTGTAATTCCTTTTTTAACACTGCTACATCCTTAAAATAATAGATGCCAATAACTGCTTGATTGCTTACAAAGGTTTCTGGTTTTTCTACTAACTCAGTGATTTCTTCTTTATCATTTAGATTCACAACCCCATATGCTGATGGGTTCTCCACTTCCTTTGTCCAAATAACGCTGTCTGCATCTTGGTCCAGATTAAAATCTGCTCTAATTAATGTGTCTGCATATGCAATTACTGCAGGGCCAGAAAGAGAAGGTTCTGCACACATAATGGCATGTCCCGTTCCTTTTGGGTCTAATTGTCTGTATATACTTGGCTTTGCTCCAAGACTGGTCGCTAACTCTTTTAAACTTTCTACCACATCTTCTCCAAAAAAGGCTGGATCTCCTAAAATAAAAGCAATCTCTTCTATGTCTTGGTTTAATACCCCTGCTATATCAGTCACCAAACGATGAACAATGGGTTTTCCAGCAACAGGTATCAATGGTTTTGGAACGGTTAAAGAATGTGGGCGAAGACGTGAACCACGACCTGCCATAGGTACTATTATTTTCATTTATTCGTTTATTCGTTTATTCGTTTATTTTAATATCGTACTTCTTTGCTATCTGAAAAAAAAGATCAAGTTGATTTTTTTCTTCTAATTCATTATAAAACATGGCTAAATTCTTTTCAGCATCCGCGGCATAAGGTGACTTTACTTCATTATAAATAAGATAGGCTTTCATCATATTATCAAGGGCATTTTTATAATCAAGTTTCAAATGATGTATTCTTCCCCTTCCATAATATCCCTCTGCCTCATTAGGAAAAATTGCAATATAATTATCCCATGCTGCCAAGGCTTCATCATATTCCTTTAAGAACTCATAGGCATATGTAATGTTTATAAGCGGCATTTTTCCTTTAGGGTCAACTAAAAGAGATTTTTTATAATAGGTTATTGCCATCTCATATTTTTCTAACTTCCGGTAACTATATCCTAACATATCCCATGCAAAAGCAAATTTTGAATCTGCTTCTATTGCTTTTTCATATTGAATTATTGCTTTAATGAACTCGGATTTTTCAAAAAATCCTAGGCCTTTATCATAAAATTTTTTTGCCTTTCTTTTATTGGACACAGAGGTTTTGCTTTCCAAATCTCTAGATGACAAAAGCACCTTCATGGATTTACAATTTCTGAGCAAATACTCTTCTATATCCTTATAATTTTTATTTGCATCAATAATTATGTCCTTATCAGAACTGATCACCATAGAATCTATTTCTTGAGAATTGTTAAAATTATTCATGGAGTCAATTGCTTTACTAGTAAGTTCTAATAGACTATGACTTAATTGGTAGGCCATGATAGCTGAAGAAATACACTCATTGATTTTCTCGTATTTTTCTTCATCCTCAACAGCAGTTTTAATTTCGTGAATACATAAACACGCATCTGAAGAAATGGCTTCCATTTCTTTGTCTTGAGAAAAACCATAACAACAAAATAAAACTGTTATTATAGCTAAAAATGTATTTTTCATAATTTTCTATTTTACCCCAGTACTTCCAAAGCCACCTACTCCTCTTTTGGTTTCTGACAATTCCTCAACTTCAACCCAATTTGCCCTTTCATGTGCTGCAATCACCAACTGTGCGATACGCTCTCCGGGTTCAACAACAAATGCTTCATTGGATAGGTTTACCAAAATAACTCCGATTTCTCCTCTATAATCAGCATCTACTGTTCCCGGAGCATTAAGCACTGTAATTCCTTTTTTTGCTGCCAGTCCACTCCTTGGCCTCACTTGTGCCTCATAACCGATTGGTAATTCAATAAAAAGACCCGTTTTAATGATGGCCCTCTCTAAAGGTTGTAACGTTACGGGTTCAGAAATATTGGCTCTTAAATCCATTCCTGCTGAAGCAATGGTTTCATAATGAGGCAATGGATGATTGGAACGATTTATAATGTTAATCTTCATTCTTAAGAAATATTTTTTTTAGTTTTTCATTTTCAAGGGTATATACCAATCCCAAAAATAATACAAACAATACACTGCCGATAATTAAATTCCTATCAAAAACATAAAAGGACAAGGCAGATAACATAATTGAAAGCATTAAATAGAATAATATCTTCCTCATATTATACGGTACTGGATAGTGCTTTCTTCCAAAGAAATAAGAGAGCACCATCATACAGCCATAAGCAGATAGGGTTGCTATGGCCGATGCCATATATCCTATTTTGGGTATGAATACATAATTGATTACGATGGTCAATATGGCTCCAATTAATGAGATATAGGCCCCAAAAATGGTATTGTCCGTTACTTTATACCATACAGACAAGTTATGGTATATTCCCAAAAAGAATGCGGCAAGTAGAATAATTGGCACAATGGTCATGGCTTCCCAATAACTTTCATCTTGAATAAAAGCCACCTTTAAGACATCTGCAAAAACGACCACTCCCAATAAAATAACACTTCCCAATATCACAAAATAGTTAGTGATTTGAGCATATGCCAATTGTGGTTTTCTTGTGCTTGAATGGCTAAAAAAGAACGGTTCTATTCCCATTCTAAAAGCAGTAGCGAAAAGCGTCATAAATAGCGCTAGTTTATAACAGGCAGCATATTTTCCCACTTCGCTTTCTGCAATATCAGAGTCAAGCAGTTGCTCTAATAATATTTTATCAAAAACTTCATTGATGGTAAAAGCAATTCCTGCCACCAAAATTGGCAGGCCATATTGCATCATTCTCTTCCAGAGCGATACATTAAAAACAAAAGGCCTCCTTAAGTATATTCTTATCATTAATAGGAGCGTTACTCCACTTGAGACAAACATGGATATAAAAATGTATGAAATTTCAAAATCCGCTTTATAGATTCTATTGAAAATTGAACTAGGATTGTTTTCAATTATTTTAGGAAGCCAAAGAAGAAAGAAAATATTCAGCCCTAAATTTATGGCAACATTGAAAATTTTAACCAAAGCATAACGCATTGGTTTTTCTCTTGCCCTAAGCCATGCAAAAGGAATAATGACCAAGGCATCCAAAGCAATAATATAGACAGCGTATTTAATATAATTTACATCAATACCAGTGATGTTAGCCATTGCATTTTGAAGAAAAAACCCTAAGACTAAAAAAACTAACGTAGTTCCCAAAATTGAAAGCAATGCTGTTGACGTTACCTGGTGCTTGTCTCTAGAACCATTGTAAAACCTAAAAAAAGCGGTTTCCATACCATAGGCCAAAATAACATTGAATATTGCAAACCATGCAAAAATTACAGCTATTTTTCCATAACCAGATGTGTCTAAAACCCCAGTATAAATAGGCAATAGAAAAAAGGAGAGCATTCTTGGCAATACCGTTGCCAAGCCATATACAAGTGTTTGCTTAAAGAGTTTTTTTAAGAGTGCCAATGATAGAAACTAGAATCTAAAAGTAGTTATTTATACCCTGTGAACAAAGTTAGTCCTGTGGTTTTGCTGCTGGATATATTTTAGGTGCTTTTTCTTTAACCTGAGTAATCTTAACATACTTAAGTTTGTCCTTCTCCAGATAGCTCAAGATGGCCTCGTTTGTTTTCAAGTCAAATGGAAAGGCTTTTGCGCCCTTTTTGTCTAGTGTTGGTGGTTGATTCCCTACTTCTTGCTTTGGGTCTGCATGCATTATTATATCTGGTTTGGCGCTATAGTATTTTGCAACAGCCATTATCACATTTTCATTTTCTTCAATAATTACCCGGGTTACTTTGCCTCTAAAATAAACCTCTAGTAAGTCCACTTTTTGAATTGACATATTTGATACAGGAATAGCTAGTTCGTAACCTGTTCCACTTTGTTCCATGCCACCAATCCATTTTTGCCCTGTAACAGCACCTAATACAAAGGGGGTTTCTGTTTGCAATTTTTTTTGTGAAACACATCCTGAAAATATCATGGCGATTACTATTCCTATATATGTAACGTTTCTCATTTTCTTGATAATTGATTATTATAAAGATATTAATTCAAAATTAATGCCAAACATATCTCATGAAATATTATATACATGTTGTGAAAATAAAAAACCTCACATTACTGTGAGGTTTTTTTATTTAAGCGTTTCCCGTTCTCACAGGAATGACATATAATATTAATTGCTCAGGGCCTCAGCTCCACCAACAATTTCTAAAATTTCATTGGTAATAGCAGCCTGTCTTGCTTTGTTGTATGTAAGTTTCAACTCGTCTCTAAGCTCTGTAGCGTTATCAGTTGCTTTGTGCATTGCAGTCATACGAGCACCATGTTCACTGGCGTAAGAGTCCCTAATAGCTTTATACAATTGCGTTTTAAGTGATTTAGGAATCAACTGTTCCACAATCTCTAATTTAGATGGCTCAAAGATGTAATCTGAATTGCTATTGCTTTCTCCTGCCAGAGGAACTATTGGTAAAAACTGCTCTGACATCACTATTTGTGTAGCAGCATTTTTGAACTTGTTGTACACCAATTCTATTTTATCATAGGAACCTGATGTGAACTGCTCCATCAAACTCTCGGCAATAACTGCTACATTATCAAAAGTAAGCTCATCATAAACGGCACTATGATTCGCAACAACATTAAAGTTTTTACCCAAAGTGTCATTGGATTTTTTTCCAATAGCCATAAAATCCACTTTCTTATCTCCGTAAGTTTCATTGGCTAAAACAGCACTTCGCTTTATAATATTTGTATTAAAAGCACCGCACAAGCCTCTATTAGAGGTTATAGATACGATAAGTACTTTCTCTACTGCTCTATTATCTGCAAATTTACTTCCTCCTTCGGTTAAGCTACCACTTAAACTCTGTAAAAGTTCTGTAAGCTTATTTGCATAAGGACGCATTGCTGTAATAGCATCCTGTGCTTTCTTCAACTTAGCAGCAGATACCATTTTCATGGCACTGGTAATCTGCATGGTTGATGACACCGATGTAATCCTATTTCGTATTTCCTTTAAGTTTGCCATTTTCCTTTTTTGTCATTCCGCACTTGATGCGGAATCTGTTTATGTATGGGTTCCTACCTATGTAGGAATGACAATTAATTATACTTCGCAGATAAATTCTTACAAACTGATGTTAAGGTATCTATAACCTCATCCGTAAGTTTGCCAGATTTTAATGCGTCCAAAATACCTCTATGTTTAGCATTTAAAAACTCTATGTAATCTGTTTCAAATTCTTTTATCTTATCAACAGGAACATTTCTTAACAGGTTTTTAGAACCTGCATAGATAATTGCTACCTGGTCTTCAACAGTAAAAGGATCGTTTTGTGCTTGCTTTAAAATCTCAACATTTCTACGTCCTTTTTCAATAATATTCAAAGTCGCCGCATCTAGATCAGAACCAAACTTCGCAAACGCTTCCAATTCACGGTACTGCGCTTGATCCAGTTTAAGTGTACCTGCCACCTTTTTCATGGACTTAATCTGAGCATTACCTCCAACACGAGATACAGAAATACCTACGTTAATTGCTGGACGAACACCTTGGTTGAATAAATCTTGTTCTAAGAAAATCTGACCATCTGTAATAGATATTACGTTGGTAGGAATATAGGCTGATACATCACCCGCCTGTGTTTCAATTATTGGCAATGCTGTTAAAGAACCTCCACCTTTTACTAAAGGTTTTAAAGAATCTGGAAGGTCATTCATATTCTTGGCAATACCATCATCGTTAATAACTTTTGCAGAACGCTCCAACAATCTTGAATGAAGATAAAATACATCCCCAGGATATGCCTCACGTCCCGGTGGTCTTCTTAACAATAAAGACACTTCACGATATGCAACTGCTTGTTTTGATAAATCATCATATATAATCAATGCTGGTCTACCTGTATCTCTAAAAAATTCTCCAATGGCAGCACCTGCAAATGGAGCATATACTTGCATTGCAGCAGGGTCAGATGCATTAGCAGCAACTATGGTTGTATAGGCTAAAGCGCCATGGTCTTCCAATGTCTTGGCGATATTCGCCACTGTTGATGCCTTTTGACCAATAGCTACATAGATACAATATACAGGCTCTCCTGCATCATAAAATTCTTTTTGATTAAGAATAGTATCTATACAAACGGTAGTTTTACCTGTTTGACGGTCACCAATTACCAACTCACGTTGCCCTCTACCTACTGGAATCATGGCATCAATGGCCTTAATTCCTGTTTGCAATGGTTCTGTTACTGGTTGACGGAAAATAACCCCTGGTGCTTTACGCTCCAATGGCATTTCATATAATTCTCCAGAGATAGCACCTTTACCATCAATAGGAATGCCCAAAGTGTTTACTACACGACCAACAATTCCTTCGCCTACTTTTATAGAAGCGATGGTCTTGGTGCGTTTTACTGTTGAACCTTCCTTAACATCTCTAGATGGGCTTAACAATACCACACCTACATTATCCTCTTCCAAGTTCAATACAATTCCTTGCAGACCACCATCAAATTCTACTAATTCTCCATATCCAACATTGGATAGGCCGTAGACTCTAGCGATACCATCACCAATTTGTAGCACTGTTCCCACTTCATCCAAAGAGGCTGAAGTTTCAAATCCTGATAATTGTTGTTTTAATATTGCTGATACTTCAGCTGCTTTTACTCCTGCCATCTTTATAGACTATTTGTAAATTCTCTTTTTAATCCGTTTAATTTATTTGCGATGCTCGCATCATATTGCAAATCTCCTACTCGCAATACAAAGCCACCAACAATGCTTTCGTCAACTTTATTTTCTATTGTGACGTTATTCCCAGTGATTTTAGCCACTTGAGTCAATATTTTCTTTTCCAAATCTGCAGTTAAAGGAACTGCAGTGGTCACAAAAGCAACATCTTTCCCTTTTAATTGATCGTTGAGAACAATGTATTTTAGGGCCACTTCCTTTAACATTTTTATTCGCTTGTTAGCTGAAAGCGTATCTATTAATCCTTTAGTGATTTCATTACTCCCTTTAAATATCTCTTTTAAAGTATTCTTCTTGGTCTCACCCTTAATTACTGGACTGTCAAGAAAGTTTTGCAACTCCAAATTATCAGCAATGGTACTGGAAATAGTTCGCATATCTGTATCAATGGCTTCTGCGGCCTTTTTTTCGACTGCAAAATCCAAAGTTGCTTTGGCGTAACGTATGGCTGCTCTAGCTTCGTTCATGATTGATTAGTTCAATTTGATATCGCCTAAAAGGCCTTCTACAAATTTTAATTGCTTGCTTTTGTCTGACAACTCTTCTTTGATAACTTTCTCTGCAATCTCTACAGATAAATTTGCTACCTGATTTTTTATATCTGCAACAGCTGCTTTCTTTTCACTTTCTATAGCGGCTTGTGCTTGCTTTATCATTTTATCACCCTCCGTTTGAGCCAACTCTTTAGCATCAGAAACAATAGTGTTTTTAATCTCACGTGCTTCCTTTAGCATTGCTTCTCTTTCGGCTCTAGCTTCTTTCAATAACTTCTCGCTATCGGCAGTAACATTCTGCATTTCCTTTTTAGCTTCTTCAGCAGCGGCTAAGGCATCCTTTATACCATCCTCCCTATCATTGACAGCGTTAAGTATAGGTTTCCATGCAAATTTTCTCAGCAAAAGAAGTAAGCTAACAAAAAGTATTATTTGCCAAATGAATAATCCAAATGAAAAATCATTGATTAATTTTTCCATAATTTTTTTAAAATTTAATTAATTTTAAGCAATAGCCATAACCAACCGTCATAGCTATTGCTCAATGGTTTTTTAACCTGCGAACAATGCTGCAAAACCGATACCTTCAATAAGCGCTGCTGCAATTAACATCGCTGTTTGAATTTTACCAGTAGCTTCAGGCTGACGCGCAATAGCATCCATTGCCGAACCACCAATTCTACCAATACCGATACCAACACCGATTACGATTAAACCTGCTCCTACTATAGTTGGAATTTCCATAATATATATATAATTAAAATTAAAAAATTCAATTTAACGCCTTTAGGTTTAACCCAAAGTCAATCTACTAATGTGCTTCCTCGTGTTCATGCTCTTCTACAGCAAAACCAAAATATAATGCCGATAACAGCGTAAAGATATACGCCTGTAAAGCCGCAACCAAAAGCTCAATAATGGAAAGGAAGAAAGCAAGAAACAAACTTAATGCCCCACCTATCCAGTTCTGGAATATAAAAATTAAACCAATAATGCTCATCAATACAATATGTCCTGCCATGATATTGGCATACAAACGAATTAATAATGCAAATGGTTTGATAAATACACCCATTAATTCAATAGGCGCCAAGATAATCTTCATTGGCCAAGGAACTCCCGGCATCCAGAATATATGTTTCCAATAATTCTTGTTCCCAGAAAATTGTGTAATCACAAAAGTCAATAACGCCAAAGCAACAGTAACGGCAATATTACCTGTAACATTTACTCCCAAGGGTGTTAATCCAAACAGATTTAAAAACCATACAAAGAAAAATACGGTTAATAAATAAGGCATATACTTTTTATATTTTTTCTCCCCTATACTTGGCCTTGCAATATCATCTCTAATGTACAATACAATAGGTTCGAAAAAACGACCTGCACCGGAAGCTATTGGTCCTTTACCAAACGATTTTGCCAAACCACCGAAAAGCAAAAACATTAATACACAAGTGACAAATATCATCACTACATTTTTAGTGATTGAAAAATCTATAGGCTTTACATTTGAAACATGATGCTCACCATCGTAATCTATAGTGCCCTTGGCATCAGTTTTATATATTTTACTATGGTATAGTGCATAATAATTCCCATTATTCTCCGCAACGGTTTCCCCATGATGAAATTTTGATGAAGAAAACAATTGTACTCCATTGTCCCACAAAATTACTGGAAGAGAAAAACCATAGTGTTTGTTCTTTTCTGAATCAGAAAAAAATGTGAATGAATGCGAATCTTGGATATGGTGATTAATATCTGCTTTAATTTTTTCTTTAAAGCTTAACTCAGGAGCCTCAATAATTGAAGCGTTGTGGTCTGTTTCCGTAGCATCATGATGCTGAGCAACAGATACAAAGGAAACTAAAAGCAATAAAATCGAAATCTTTTTAATTGAAAATTTTGCTGGCATATAACTCAAATAATCGTGTCTCAAAAATCGGTGCAAATGTAAGCCATTATTGCAAAAAGAAAAAAGCTTTTTAGAGTTTATTTAAAAGCCTTTGTTTTACTAGAAAAAGAGATGGTAATTATTCTAATTTTTTGAGCATTTTAGACATGAATATTGTCTCTATAATCAAAGAAATGGCATAAGGAGCAAAAAATGCAGCAAACTCCAGTCTACTCATTTCCGAGTCCACCTTATAAACAGGATAAAAGACGATGAAAAAAACGATGAACTTTAGAAAGCTCCCAGCAATAAAAAGAAATCCTATTTGGTTTTTGAGTTTTTTTCTAAAAGAAAAAAGCAGCACATATATCAACGCAGCAAGGACACCATTAACCAAATAGGACTTAATAATTAAATTGTCATATTTTGGAAGCCCGTTACTTTGAAGAATTGTGGTATGTACAAAAAAAGTAACCCCCAATAAAACCAGGGTAACAATTATAAATTGTGCAATAGGATTAATCTTGGACATCAATATTTAATTCTTTTAAGCCGCAATAAAATTACCCAAATAGAAATTGCCACACCAAGTAGCGTGGCAAAAGCGGTACATATTCTTTTTCCAGTTTCAAAATGATCATCTAACCATTTTCCTCCATAAGCTGCCAAAAAAATAATGGCACCCATTTCAAAAGCAATGCCCATAAGCATTACAGCATTTTTTAATTTGTTCTTCTTAGGACGCTTTTGCTGGTTCATTTGGCTTCTTAAAACCTGAACTCATAGAAGAATTAGAAACACCACTTCCTGATCCGCCCATAGTACAAGCTGCATTAAATGTTGCGCCTGGCTCCACTGCCAGTTTAGAAACAGATACTGTCCCTTCTATAATAGCAGAAGCTTTTAAAGATAATAATTGAGAAACTAAAAGTTCTCCTTTAAATTTTCCTTCTATGTCTGCATTGACGCACTCTACTTTGCCATTAATGTAGCCATCCTTTCCTATAACTACTTTTCCAGAAGTCTTTACGTTACCGTCCAATTTTCCATCTATTCTAAAATCTGCTTCTGAGACTATATCTCCTTTGATTTTAGTATTCTTTTCTATCCTGTTTGGCTGTCCGCCTAATTCTGTCATAATTTTAGGTTTTTTATTGTCTGAAAACATTGTTCTATGGTTTTGGGGTTAAAACTTGCTCTTTGTATTCTTCTATGGTTTTATGTACTTGTATTGTTTTATAGTTAGCAGATAAAATTACAAAATTCTCTCTAGCCACCTTATACTCTTTGTTGTTTTTTAACAGTTCTGCATAGCCTAAGGCCCTGTCTCTTGTACTAAATCCATGAACTACCACAAACAAATCTTCTAAATTATAAATGTCTTTGGATACTAAATTACTGTACTTTAAATCTTTAATGGATTTTTTTAAGAGGTCCAACAGTTCTATAGCGTTTTTGTTATCCCTTCTTTTAAATGTGAAAATCACTTTCCAGTTTCCCTTTTTGCCAGCTCCCGTTTCCATTGAAAACTCTTTTGGTTCCAATTTAGGCAGTTGTTCCACAATCATTTGCTGTGCTTTTTTACCTTCTGGATTATTGGGATAGTTTAAGGCAACATAATTCAAGGCTTCTTTAAAATCAATGTATCCTTGTAATCTGCCTATAGCATTTGCCTTCAACATTTCAAACTTAGGAACTATTTCATCTCCTGTATACCTATTGATATTCTCTTCAGCCGTTGTAATCACCCTTAAAAATTCTTGATTTTGAAACAATTTATATAGTTGAGCATACCTTGCTTCAGGACCATCTTTATCATTCTCAAGGATAGCTTGCGGATTCAATAAGATTTCTGCATAACGAGAATTTGGATGGTTCTTTATAATGTTATCTTTCATTCCTATGGCCAAGGTGCTTTCAGAATCTTCATAAATTTTATACAAATTGTATTTTGATGGAAGTATAAGACGTTCCTCTGGATTGGAAGCCAACACATTTTCCAATTTTTCAGCTGCTAAAAGGTTCTCCTTAAATTTTTCTTTATAGATAAGTCCCAATTGATAATTTGCAAAATTCCTTTCGGTATGTAGACTATCTATTATTGCAAGGTCTGTAGGAATCTGATTCAAATAAAAATCCACTGAATATTTTTCTTCTTCTGTCAATTCTTGTGTTTCATTTTCTGATGCAATAATACTATTATCCAAACCTGCTGCCGGTAATACAGCGCTCTTATTGGACCATCTCCAATTATCCTCTAAGACACGTTCTCCCCATAAATTTTTAAAATCGTTCTTACCATAACCTAAACTGGTAACATTATAAAAATAGAAATTTCCTTTGGTCTTTTTCCCTCCTTTGGTTTCTGCAAAAGCGGCAAAACCAGCTGTAAGACGTGCATCTTCTTTCTTAGCCTCCGCAGCTTCTTTTTTCTTTAAAGCCGCAATGTGCTCTTCAAAAAAGATAACTTGCTTTTCTTTAGGCATCTTAAACAGCGTAATAACACTATCTGTAAACTGCACGACCTCTTCATAGACAATTACATCCTCAAGGTTGTCTAGTTTCTTTTTTATAGCGCGATACTTTCTGGTGTTTTCAGGCAAATTAGTTAATACACTATCATAATATGCCCCAGCAGTTTTATATTCATTTTCATCAAAATGATGCTCTGCTAAATCATTATAGTTCAGCACATTCAATTTTGGTTCACGCTGTGTGGCGCGTAAAGATTTGTTGTAATAGGCCAATGCTAGGCTATCTGATTTGTTCTCTAAGTGAAATTCTGCTATCTGTCTATATATTTTATCTAAAAAAGGCCGGTTCTCTCTATTTTCCTCAAGCTTGGTCAAGTATTCTAAAAGGGCCTCTTTGTTTTCTTCAGTAACGTTTGTATTCTTTATTTTTTGAAGGTGTGCATTGATCATGTATACCCGTGGCGATTTTCTATTTAAAGCTATTACCTTATCAAAAGCATAATTGGCACTATCTTTTATAAGTAATTGATTGTATAACTGGCCTATAATAAAATAATACCTGCCTTTTTCTGGGTTTTTATTGGTATACGTGGATGCGATTTTTAATTGCTGAATTGCAGTGTCAGGTATATTTAAGTTAATATAAGCCTGTGCCATTACGGCCCTTGCATCTGCATATTCTTGATTCTTTAATGTTTCAAATTTAAACAGTCGCTTCAAATTCTTCAGGGCGAGTTCTTCATTCTCTAATCTAATATTAACTTTTTCTCGCCAAATAGTTGCCTCGTTCAGCTTATCGCTTTCTATATATTTGCGAAGTATATAGTTAAAAGCTTCCAATGCCGGAATATAACGTTGGTCAAAATACCTAGCCTTACCCAACAATAAAAAAGCCTCATCAGTTTGTGGATTTCGCTCCACATCCTTAATATCCATACTGTGTTTTTGTATGGCTTTGGTTGCCTTTTCTTCTGCGATTAAAAATTTTGGGTTGTTGTCTTCAGAATCCAATTTTATCTCATCTGTAACTTCAAGGCGTTCTATAGGCAATACTTCCCAATAATCATCCTTGTAAGATGCGTTGAGTTCTTCCCTGCCTTCTTCAAAAGCAATATTGCCATTGTACAAAGTGTTGAACTTGGTATTCAACGCATGCCAATTACGATTGACCAATGCATCTTTTTTAGTGGAGCATGCATTGAAAATGACACCTCCAAAAATAACCAGTAAAATAAATTTAAAATGAAGCTTCAAAATTATCGATATTCTTGTCTACTCTTAACTTAAAAACAACAAGATTATTATGCAGTTGATCGATAAAATGCGTTTATTTTTTCTCTATTAAAGTAATATGCCCAAGATTTTTTATTTAAAAGTGAATTTAGGGTTATCCCGCAAAAAAGCTTTCCAGTTCTTCTAGTGTTTCTCTTGAGGTTTGTATGTCTTTTACTATTTCGCCTTTATTTAGTACAACGATACGCTCACAAACCTCGGTAACGTGAATTAAGTCATGACTGGATACCAGAACGGTCACCTTTTTATTTGCGGCTAAATCCTTTATAATTCCTTTGAGTCTAATTTGTGTAGTTGGATCTAAATTAGCAAAAGGTTCATCCAAAATAATCACCTCTGGATTACCAATAAATGATGCTACGATGCCCACCTTCTTCTGGTTTCCTTTTGATAAATCTCTTAAGTACTTTTTTTGATTTAATATTTCTCCATGGAAAAAATCCTTGAAACCAGAAATTAAAGCATCAACATCGGCTTTGTTTTGTCCACGCAATTCTCCAATAAAATAAAAATATTCTTCTGGGGTTAAATACCCTATTAAAAAGGATTCGTCTATAAAAGCGGAGGTAAAAGGTTTCCATGCTTCACTAATATCTACTTGGACATCATTGTTTAAAATGTGCCCTGTGGATGGCTGTACTAAGTCTAACAATAAGCTAAAGAAAGTGGTCTTCCCAGCGCCATTGTTTCCGACCAGACCAAAGCTTTGCCCTTTTGGAATTTCAAGATTATCAATTTTAAGTACCGTTTGTGTTCCGTATGTTTTTGAAAGGTTAGTTGTGATGATCATATATCTTTTTTAAAATCTTAATTTATATAATGGTTATGCCTTCTCTTTGTACGCCAATAAGGTTTTG
Organism: Flavobacteriaceae bacterium; assembly: GCA_002746415.1. GTDB lineage: Bacteria > Bacteroidota > Bacteroidia > Flavobacteriales > Flavobacteriaceae > Saonia. The sequence goes on from NVXD01000004.1 coordinate 128,839, forward strand.
TACTTTTCTTTTTTATAGACCTTTTCAATTATTTTAAAGACCTTGTTTTTAAAGACAAAACCAATAACGCCAGCCAATGCTACAAAAATATATCCAGCTGTTGGATTTATGGTGAAATGTCCAATAGCGTAAACAGCCATTGGCAATAATAATTTGGGAATGGTCAATAAAAGTGTCTTGGCATTGAACGCTTGCTTATCTCCAAATGCCTTTTTATTGGACGTTAAGTCGATTGGTGTTTTTATATATGCTCCACCCCAGAGCACAAGGTAGGAATTCACTCCTATGTTATAAATGGCCCCAACCAATATGGCTAAATATGCATCCCAACCAAAGTAAAGGTAAAAACTGGATAGGATGGTGCTTGCTATGGTAGCAATAACAATCAAGTACCATTTGGAGTTTAAATATTCCTCAGAAGAAATATTCTGACTCATCATTAGTGGGTAATAAGAACTGTCCCAACTAGGTACGTACTGCCCAAAAGTGAACAGAAATCCTCCTGAAACAAATATTCCTGCAAAAATCTTCCAAACAGGACCATCATAAGCTTCTACGGCCCCAGTGAAAAACAATAAACCATAGAAAAGAAACATAAAGCTCATAATGACGGTGGTTTTGGAGCGCTTGTTCCGCTTAATCAATTTAATGTCATTCTTTAAAAATGTGCCCAACTTTCCATATTTGTCCAACCAGGTAAGGTCTTCAGACGTAGCTTCTGTATGTTTCAAGGCCAAACCTCCATCCAAATACATGTTCTTTTTAAAATAACTGAAAGAGAAAAAATACAATCCTAACAATACCAACCATGGCAAGAGCGCTATCCAAGGAAGGTCATATAATCCATCAAAAAATGGTGCTGTATACAAAGTGATATCAAAAAATTCATAATATTGACAAATGCCCAAAATAGCCAAAATACTGGCTATGCCATAAAACACTACATCTTTATTGTTCACCAATATGTTGATGAAATTGTTACAATAAAACAGGGCAATCATTCCCAAATGCCATCCAATTACACTTACTGGATCATATCCTTTAATCAAAAGCACTATAGAAAAAGGAATGAAGAAAAAAGCATGTGCCCAATTAAAAAATGAAACGATGGTCTTTCCCAAAGAATAATTTACAACTTGGCTTTTCTTAAAAGGCAGGTATAAAAGAGGTTTAATATTAGTGATTGGCATTTTCTGCAACATATAGCGCAGGACCAAATCCATAACCAAATAATAAATCATGTATTTATTCACTACTCTAAAAGGGTCGCCCAAATCAAATTCTTCAATAATAAAAAAAGCACCGAAGCCCAAGGATAAAAATGAAGCAATCATCCAGAGTGCACCAAAAATCATGAATATTTTAATCCAAATTTCTGTTTTAAAAGAAGAGGATCTAAAAAATGATTTCCATTGAAGGTTGAGGAAGTGTTTAAACATAATGGTTGGCTATTTTACAATCAATTAGTGCCTAAAATACATTTTTTGTTACATAAGGTGTTATTTTTTTTCAAATGTCATTTTATATGGGCATCCCTTTCCGTAATTTTGCATTAAAATTGCAAACATGGCTAGTTTTTATCCCTTAACCGTACAGCGCGTAAAGTCATTGACTCCAAGTTCTGTGGCGATTACCTTTACAATTCCAAAAGAATTGATTCAAATTTTTGCCTTTATTCCTGGGCAATACATTACTATTAAAAAAGAAATTAAGGGAAAAGAACTGCGCAGGGCTTATTCCATAAGTTCTTCTCCAAAAAGCGATTCCATTACCATAGGCATCAAAAAAGTGGATAAAGGTGGTTTTTCCAATTTTGCAAATACCAAAATCAATGTTGGTGATGTTTTGGAAGTGATGCCTCCTGAAGGACGTTTTGTGTATGATCCAGCCCCCATTGTTAAAAACATTGCAGCTTTTGCCGCTGGCAGTGGCATTACACCAATCATTAGTATTGCAAAGGCTGTTTTAGATGCCAATCCAAAAAACAAATTTGTTTTGGTCTATGGAAACAGGTCTTTTAAGGAGACTATGTTCCACACGGATATAGCAAAACTTCAACTTGAATATCCTAGTCGGTTTTATGAATATTTTATTTTCAGTCAAGCTCAAGAAGAAAATTCACTTTTTGGTCGTATTGATGCTTCAACTGTAAACTATGTCTTGAATAACAAACACAAAGACATTTTTTTTGATGACTTTTATCTTTGTGGCCCAGAAGGTATGATTCATTTAGTGACGGATACATTAAAAGACAATAATTATTCCGAGGATAAAATTCATTTTGAACTCTTTACCTCAACTGAAATCAAAGATGAGTTTCCTGAAAAATCTAATGGAAAAGCACAATTAACCCTTGTAGTGGATGACGAAGAGTTTTCTTTTTCCATGGACAAAAGCACTTTAGTTTTAGATGCTGCTCTAAAAGAAAATATTGATGTTCCTTATTCCTGTCAAGGTGGGGTTTGTAGTAGTTGCATTGCCAGAGTAATAGAAGGAAAGGCAGAAATGGTAAAAAACCAGATTTTAACGGATAGTGAGATTGAAGAAGGTCTTATTTTAACTTGCCAGGCACATCCTACAACGCCAACACTAAAGGTGAATTATGATGATGTTTAATAATCCCATTATAGTTTCGTAAATATGGCAGTAGGCTTTATTTTCTCTTAGGTAATTTTATTTCCAAAAACTATTCACATTCTTTTGTAAAGAATTATTTGTCATTGCGACCAAATTTTTGTTCGCGTTTTTGTCATAATTTTATCTTTGATAAATTCATTAAAATAAATAAAAATGGCAAACTCTTATTACGATCCTGCAGACTTACGAAAATTTGGAAAAATCACAGAATGGAGTGAGGAACTCGGTGAAAAATTCTTTGATTATTATGGTAAAGTATTTGAAGAAGGTGCGCTAACAGCGCGAGAAAAATCTTTAATTGCTTTGGCAGTTGCTCATGTGATAAAATGTCCATATTGTATAGATTCATATACCAAAGATGGGCTACAACGTGGAATAACTAAAGAAGAAATGATGGAGGCGGTACATGCTGGCGCTGCAATTGAAAGCGGTGCAACTTTGGTGCACGGAGTACAAATGATGAACAAGTACAATAAATTATCAATGTAAAATGGTTAACAGTCTTCAATACCAGATGGACAACACCAACTGAGAACTGAGAACTGAGAACTGAGAACTGAGAACTGAGAACTGAACATATGGCAACAAAATCATTAAAAGCACAACAAAACGAACTTGCCACATCCAACAAGCAATTGGAAATATTAAATGGAGGTTTATTTGCAAATGGCGAACTACCATACTTTAAAGATAAAATTGCGGAAATAGGTCATTTTCCTTTGCGTCCGACTAGATTGGAAATTCTACAAATCAATGTGGGCTATATGTGCAACCAAGTTTGTGCCCATTGTCATGTTGATGCTGGTCCCGATAGGAAAGAAATCATGACCAAGGAAACCATGATGCAGTGCCTAGAGGTCATTAAAAATACGAAAGCGCATACCTTGGACCTCACTGGTGGGGCGCCAGAAATGAATCCTAATTTTAGGTGGTTTGTAGAAGAGGCTTCCAAAGCTGGGATAAAAGATTTTATAGTTCGTTCTAACTTAACCATTATTAGAGCCAATAAAAAGTACTACGATCTTCCGGGTTTTTTTAAAAAACATAATGTGCACGTCATTTCTTCCATGCCACATTATACTAAAGGTAAAACAGATAAACAACGTGGAGATGGTGTTTTTGACAAATCCATCAAGGCTTTACAAGAACTCAATGCCGTAGGTTATGGCATGCCCAATAGTAATTTAAAGTTGGATTTAGTGTACAATCCATCTGGCGCATATCTTCCTGGTGACCAAGGAGCAATGGAACGGGATTTTAAAAAAAGATTGAAAGAAGATTTTAATATTCAGTTCCATAATCTATTTGCAATAACCAACCTGCCCATAGCGCGCTTTCTAGATTATTTAATTGCTTCTGAAAATTATGAAGATTATATGTATGCCTTAGTGGAGGCTTATAATTCATCCGCAGTTGCCAATGTAATGTGTACCAATACCATTTCTGTAAGTTGGGATGGCTGGTTGTATGATTGTGATTTTAATCAGATGTTGGATTTAAAAGTTGCGAGTAAGGTAAAGCATATTAAAGATTATAATGAAGATGTTCTTACCGACAGAAACATTATTATTTCACAACACTGCTATGGATGCACAGCTGGTGCAGGAAGCAGTTGCCAAGGATCGGTTGCCTAAAAAGCAAATAGTTCTCTGAAAACCAATACATTAATAGCCAATTCTTTTAAAATAGCCAGACGCATGGCCAGCTTATGTGAATTGAGATGCTTTTTGTCAATAAAAAGAAACACTTAAACCGACCAGCCGGTTTGTAAAGGTTTAAAGTATCGTGTAGTTCGTCCTATTATTTCCATTTTAACGAATTTAAGCGCCATCTCATCCTATAGTTTTAGTGAAAAGTGAGATTCATGGGTTCTTTGTAACAGACTTAATGGTCTAATCCTAAAACCCAAATCTTATGGATAAGAATTTAAAACGTATGGCTACCATACACCGCTTACAAGTAAAAGGTTTAGAGTTGTTCTATAAACAAGGATATTATAATACTAGTGTAGATGACATTCTAAAATCTCTTTCGCTATCAAAAGGTGCTTTTTATCATCATTTTAATTCCAAAGAAGACTTTTTCATTAGTATCATACAAAATTTAGTCGTTCAAAAAGTATATAGTATGCTTATTGAGCCTATTGAAGGTAAAGAGAACCCTTTTCTAACCATCGAAAAATGTTTTGAAAACGGATTGGAGACAGCTGAGCACAATGATATGGACTATGGTTTTATCTTGAGTAACTTTATGAATGAGTTTAACAGAAGAAACCCTGAGATCATGAGATATTTAAAAGATATCATGAAAATATGGGAAGTAAATATGGTTTCTATTATTCAAAAAGGAAAAACAGATGGATATGTGGATAGACATGTAGACAGCGAAGGAGTTGCTACCTACTTAATTTCCTCTTATTTAGGTATTCGTTCCTTAATGGTGGAAGGAAATTGTAAAGTATTGCGATACAATTTTATGCAACAACTAAAAGGATACTTTAAATCTCTTGAGGTTAAGGAAATTGTATAATCACATTACCTTAGTTTAATATCTCTAAGATTTTTTGAACTATTTGTTTTGGTTCGATGGTTTCCATTGTATTTTCATATCCTTTTGGAAATTTATTGCCATACACTGAAGTTGGAATCAATGGGAATTTCTCCCGATTAGCCATAATAGCGTTATCAGAATCCTGTCCATAAGGGTAAAAGCCTGCATATGGATGGGTAACGCCCCAAAGGGTCACTGTTGGAATAGCGTACATGGCAGACAAATGGGCATTGCCACTATCCATGGCCAGCATAATATCTAAATTGGAAATTACTGAAAGTTCTTCTTCGAAAGAAAGTTGTCCCGCAACAGTAACAACACTTCTATATGTAGCAGCTAATTGCTGTAGTTGATTTGTTTCTACTATGCCTCCTCCAAAAAGTAATATTTTATACTTTTCGGTATTATTTAGCTCTTTTATGACTTCCTCCATTTTATTTAAAGGGTACATTTTTCCTTTAAATGCAGCGAAAGGTGCAATTCCAATCCATTTTTTGGTGTCGGGAACAATTATTTTCTGTGCATTTTCAGACAAAGGTAATTTGGGTAGATGTGTATTTTTTGGTATTTCTAAAGGGAAACCTAGCTTTCTAAATACATCTGCATATCTTTCAATCGTAGTTTTTAAAGGTTCAAAAACTTTGCTTTTATGGGTTGTCAGGGCCTTCTTTTCTTTCCTACCCTTATCTATTTGCAAAAAAGGAATTTCCTTTGTTCCAAAATATTTTTTTAAAATGTTCGTCCGTAAAACATTGTGTAAATCGGCAACAGCATCAATCTCTAGCGCTATTAATTCCTTATAAAGCTTCCATAGCCCATAAACACCTTTGTGTTTTTCTTTTACAGCTGCTTCATGAATAGTGACATTGGAAAGTTGGGAAAACATGGGTTTAAAAAATGTCCTAGTAAGAATTGTAATTTTAAGTTGTGGATGTTGTTGTCTCAATGCCAAAATAACAGGAACGGTCATTGCTACATCACCCATAGCCGAGAGACGGATTACAAGAATATGTGTTATTTTTTGTTCTTTATTATTTTTGTCCACGAAGAACCGGATTTAACTCCTCATCATTGTACATTTTCATTTGTTTATAGACTTTCATATACTTATTACCTGATTCAATATCTTTTAAAAGTTGATCTATAGCTGTAAAAAGGTCCTTTTTTTGTTCTAACAACACTTGAAGCTTTTGTTTGCACTTCTCTATATGCTCATCTGTGGCGTCATCTCTGTTCGCCTCTTCTTGCATATGATAAACCTTAAGGGCCAGAATGGATAATCTATCTAATGCCCACGCTGGACTCTCTGTATTGATTGTTGCGTTAGATAAAACTTGAACTGATTGATGTTTTTCAAGGAAATAACTGTCAATAAACTCAACCAAATCTGTTCTATCTTGATTACTGGCGTCTATTTTTCTTTTAAGCTTCAAAGCATCAACCGGATCAATGTTTGGGTCTCTAATGATATCTTCATAGTGCCATTGCACTGTATCTATCCAATTTTTTCTATGCAAAAGGTGGTCAATATCATTCTTATCATATGGATTAATAAAAGGTTGATTAACAGTATCTGCAATATGATATTGTGCTATGCTTTTCCAAAAGATTGAGTATGCAAATTCACTAAACATAAATAAAAACTTTTTTACAAAGATATCTTATTATTTTATGAGAAAACGAATAATAAGAAGCCCAAAAGGGATTACTACTGAACTTATTAAAAGGACTTCCTTGATGTTTGGCCGCTTAATGGATTCAATATAATTAGTTACAAATACAGCGGCTGGTACAAAAGTAAGAATAATGAGGGGCTCTGGAAATTCTTCTAATACCATAACTACAATTCCAATGATAAAAGACATAAGAATCAACCTAAGAGATACAATTCTTCCCAATCCTCTTTTCCCTAACTTTAAGAAGGCAAAAAAGATAGTAATTACAGTGCCCAGAATGTAAATAATCAACAATAAATTATCTTTCCAATCACGGACTATTCCAATATTATTGTGAACGGAAAAAACATAACGGTTTTTAAAAAAGTCTGCATCACCAATGAAGGTCAATATACCAAAACCAATTATAGCCAACGAAAAAATACCTGCCAAGGGAACAAGCCAATTTTTAACTTTTCTTGGTTGATACAACCAAATAGTAATTAAAACAAGAAGCATGTATAGCAGTGCCCAGTCGTATAATAAACTGGCCATTCCTATCCATAGCGTTGCGTCAAAAATTTTATTTTTTACGTCCATCAAAGACTTAATACTAACCAATCTCCTTGTGGCTAGGAGGATAAAAAAATTACACAAAATTGCTTTCCCATCTGAAATCACCTCAGGAAATAAGACTATAAACAAGGAATAAATTAAAATTGTGTAGGTGTTTGTTCCTGTTAATTTGTTTCTACTTACAATGAAGTTGATTACAAAAATGCTCAGTAATAATACGGCTAAAAAAAGTACTTGTAGAAAAACGGAATCTTGAGAAATATTCTCTGGAAATAGAAAGAAATAGACTGATAAATAAAAAAGAAATAGAAAAGAAAGTACAATAATGTAACTAATGGGCTTTGTTTTTCCAAAAACGCTTGAAATCATCTAGGGTTTTACTATTTTTGTATCGTAAATATAACTAAGATGAAGTCATTTTTTGAAGGTATAGAAGATTTATTTGTTAATGTTCTTTTTGCTCCTTACGATTTATTCCGTTTTATGGAAAGTTGGTGGACCGCAAATATTATAAGTTGGGTTTTTATTCTTATTGGAAGTGTTGCATTTGTTTACTGGATGTTACAACTTAATAAATACGATAAAACAGGTGAAGAAGAAAATGATATTTCTGCACATTCTTATTTATAAATCAAACCCAATATCTTTACGGTAATACATTCCATCAAAGTGTAGTTTTTCCATATTTTGATACGATTTTTGTAGTGCTTCTTTAAAATCATTACCGAAGGAGGTTACTGCCATTACGCGCCCACCATTGGTGAGTACATACCCTTCTTTCAATATTGTTCCTGCATGAAAAAACAAAGAATCTGTTTCTTCTTTGTTAAGCATGATTTCTTTTCCTTTTTCATATGCTTCTGGATATCCTCCAGAAACGGTCATAACTGTAGCTGCTGTTCTTTCATCAAGTTTTAAATCTATAGTGTCTAAGGTTCCGTTACCCACGGCTTCAAAAACATCAACTAAATCATTTTGAATTCTTGGAACAACAACCTCGGTTTCCGGATCCCCCATTCGCACATTATATTCTATAACAATTGGGTCATCATCTACTTTTATCAATCCAATAAAAATAAATCCTTTATAAGGCAAATTATCCTTTTTAAGGCCTTCTATGGTAGGCTTGACAATTCTCTGATGGATCTTGCTTAAAAATTCCTTGTCGGCAAAGGGAACAGGGGAAATGGCTCCCATTCCTCCAGTGTTAAGCCCCGCATCATTCTCACCGATTCTTTTATAATCTTTAGCAGTAGGCAGCACTTTATAGTTTTCCCCATCCGTAAGTACAAAAACACTAAGTTCTATTCCAGATAGAAATTCTTCTATAACTACTGTAGCACTTGCATTTCCAAACTTAGAATTAACAAGCATGGCTTTTAGTTCTTCTTTTGCTTCCTTTAAATCATTTAAAATTAAAACACCTTTTCCAGCAGCCAAACCATCTGCTTTTAATACATATGGAGGTGTTAGCGTTTCTAAAAAAGAAAAGCCTTCTTCTAACTTTTCTTTTGTAAAGCTTTGATATGCGGCCGTGGGTATTTCATGCCGCATCATGAATTCTTTTGCGAATTTCTTGCTCCCTTCCAAAGCAGCGGCAGCTTTTTGCGGTCCAATTACTGGAATATGTGAAATTTCAGGGTCGTTTAGAAAAAAATCATGTACGCCATTGACCAAGGGGTCTTCAGGACCTACAATGACCATATTGATATCTTTGGAAAGTGCTACTTCTTTAATGACATCAAAATCATTGACATCAACGGGTATGTTTTCTGCAATCTCAGCAGTACCAGCATTTCCTGGTAGTACAAAAAGTTTTCCAAGTTTTGGGCTTTGATGTAATTTCCAAGCAAAAGTATGCTCACGACCTCCTGAACCTAGGATAAGAATATTCATTTCTAAAAATTTGCCCAAAAATACAGCTTGACACTGAATTATAACAGAGAATGTCTGTTATAATTTTAGTCTGTTCTATCTAAAGCATAAGATTTTTATATGTCTTGCCTGTTCAAAGTAGAATAAAAAAGCCCCAAGGGAATTCCTCAGGGTGAAAATTTCGAATTAAAAATAATTATTATTTATTTCTATTCGTAAAATCTCTGTGTTCGGTTTTCTCTAATTCTTCTTTAGACAATTTTTTAAAGTAATCGAACGTTTTTTTCATCCCTTCTTCACGACCTACTTTAGGTTCCCAACCAATAATTTCTTTAGCTTTTGTTATGTCTGGCTGACGTTGCATAGGGTCATCCTGCGGTAAATCTTTATAAATTACCTTTTGATCCGTTCCTGTTAATTTTATGATCTCTTCAGCAAAATCACTAATTGTTATCTCATGGGGGTTGCCAATATTCATTGGCAAAGTATAGTCGCTCATTAATAAACGATATATTCCTTCTACCTCATCATCTACGTAACAGAAAGAGCGTGTTTGACTACCATCGCCAAAAACAGTAAGATCTTCTCCTCTTAATGCTTGTCCCATAAATGCAGGGATTACTCGACCATCATTTAGACGCATTCTTGGGCCATAGGTGTTAAAAATTCTCACAATCCGTGTATCTACACCATGAAAAGTATGATATGCCATTGTAATTGATTCCTGAAAACGCTTAGCTTCATCATAAACTCCACGAGGACCAATGGTGTTTACATTACCATAGTATTCCTCTGTTTGAGGATGTACTAGCGGATCTCCATAGATTTCTGATGTGGATGCAATTAAAATTCTTGCTCCCTTTTCTTTTGCCAAGCCCAACAAATTGTGTGTTCCCAGTGCTCCAACTTTTAAGGTTTGGATAGGGATTTTTAAATAATCTATAGGACTTGCGGGAGAAGCAAAATGCAATATATAATCCAATTTTCCTGGAACATGAACAAACTTAGTAACATCATGATGGTAATATTCAAAGTTTTCTAGCTTAAAAAGATGCTCTATGTTTTTTAAATCTCCTGTAATAAGATTGTCCATGGCTATAACATGGTATCCTTCTTTAATAAAACGGTCACATAAATGTGATCCAAGAAACCCTGCTGCTCCTGTTATTAATACTCTTTTCATCCTGTCTTATAAAATTGTTTTTGTTGCGCATACTGCACAACCATTTTTCAAAAATAGAAATGGTTTCACCATAATCTATTGGTTAAAGAACGTATATATTATGAAAAACTTATTCAGTTTAGAAATTTTTAGTTTAATATGCTTTATCTTCTCCTGAAATAGCATTAAAAACAGTTTGAGTCATAATTTTTAAATCTAGAAATAATGACCAGTTTTCAACGTAAAATATATCAAATTTAATTCTGTTTAGCATATCATTGTCTTTTTCTATTTCACCTCTATATCCTCTAACCTGAGCTAAACCCGTAATCCCGGGTTTAACAAAATGACGCAACATATATTTATCTACTTTATTGGCATATTCATTGGTGTGCTTTACCATATGCGGTCTTGGACCCACAACTGACATTGTTCCAAAAAACACATTGTAAAATTGTGGCAATTCGTCTATACTGGTTCTTCTGATAAATTTCCCTATTCTAGTCACCCTCATATCATTCTTACTGGCTTGGTAATCATCCGCATCATCATTAGGCGCCATTGAACGAAATTTATAGCAATAAAATTCTCTATTATCTATCCCATTTCTTTTTTGTCTAAAAAATACTGGGCCCCTAGACTCCAATGAGATTATTATTGCCAATAGAGGTATAAGCCATGAAAGCAATCCTAAAATAATTATTATGGAAAATAGAATATCAAATGTCCTTTTAAGAAATGAATTAATTGGGTTATGTAAAGGGATATCTCTTAAGGATAAGATTGGGATGTAATCATAGTATTCAAATTTCAGTTTTTTAGAAAAAATGTTTTTATTATCTGGGATAAATTTTAAAGTTTTTAGATTGTTGTCTGCAAAATTTATAAAATCTGTAAGCTCCTCATTATCCAGCTCTGAAACCGAGCAGTAAATTTCATTTACATTCTTTTCAATTATATATGCAAAACAATCCTGAAGATTAAATAAATCTTCTTTAGTGTTAAATTGTTTAATAAATTGATATCCATATTCTGTTCTTTCTTCAAAAACATCTACAAGTTGGTCTGCTTTTTTACTTTTTCCTACAACTACTACATTTCTAAGATTACCCTTAATACTCCCTCTATATTTCATCAATAGAATGTAGTTCAAGAATTTTATTATAGAAACAACAATGAAAGCAAAAGCAAAATACTCCGCTAAAGCCAATCTACTCATAAGTGGTTGTTTAAAAAACCCTATGAAAGCATATAAGATTAAAAAGAAAAAGAAAAATTGCGCAAACAATAACCTTAATATATAGGTGACCTTCGTGTACCTATATATTTGATAAAATTCATTTTTAAGAGACAATATAATCCACGCTATAGATATATAACTATGGAAAATAATTGGGTTTTGAAAATTAATGGGTAATAAATAGGCAAACCCATTTACAATCATTAAATCAAAAATATATGAACTTGGAGTTATAAAGCTAGAATAGCTTCCTTGCTTAAAAAACATTTAATACTTCTTATAAAACCTAAAGATACTTTTTTTAATATAATAAATTATTGAAAATCTTCTGGAGAAATTTTTTTCCAATGTTTTAGAGCGTTTTTAAATTCATATGAGAACTTAAAATTATTTAATATTAAATATTCCGGTTTAATGTTGGTTGGAAATCCTGCTTTTTTAACCCTAACCGGGTGAATATTTGATTTTTTACCAAGAATTTTTGAAAATCCCTGAATAAAAAAAGCAATAATTGCCAAAATACTTGTAGACAACTTCAAGGTCGGTTTTTTATAATTAAACTCTTCTTTCACAATTTGAGTCATTTCATTTAAAGGAACCAGAGGGTTTTCGGCATAATTATAAACAATTAATGAATCCTTTTTATCCATGGTAAAAAGAATACTCTCCACCAAACCAAAGACATACCCATAAGCTTTAATTACTTTACCGCCATTTGGTAATACAAAAGTGCCCTTTTTTAAGGCTTTGATCATCCTATAGACATTTCCTGGATCCTTTGGCCCAAAAATAACGCTTGGTCGAACAATTATTAGTCGTCTCGAATCGTCTTCCGCAAGCCATTTTTGGTGAATTTTCTCTGCTAATGCTTTAGAGATACCATATGCCGTTTCTGGATAAAGTGTCGAGTTTTCTGTTCTTTCATTTAAAGATTTTCCATATGGAGCAATACTGCTTGTAAAAAAAACATTCTTTATCCCAGTCTGCCTTGCAAAATTATTTATGTTTTCTGCTCCAGGAACATTGGTGTCAAAATATTCTTTATACTCATGTCCCGGTTCTCGGTGGATTGCTGCAAAATTAAAAATCCAAGAAGTTGATTTATCATATCCTAAAAGTCTAATATCAATTTCGCTTCTTACATCCACATTAAAAAACTGAATGTTATCCTCCTTTTCAAAACCTTCCAATTCAATAATGTCACATATGATGTACTGAGAGAAAATATTTTCTTTTAATAAAAAAGATAACAAATTTCTTCCAATATATCCGGCACCTCCAAAAATGATAGCAGTTTTCTTCAATTTTTACTTTCTTTAAACATTATTCAAATACCTCCCGTAACCAATTGCCAATACTATACTTAGCATAAATGTCCTCTTGTATATCCTCTTGGCCACCATTAACAAAATCCATAGATAGTCTTGGATTTTTTCTATCAATAACTAGAATATTCTTTTCATTATAAAAATCGTACTCCTTAATATCAGCATTGGTTGTTATCAATTTCTTCTTAGCTCCTAGAACCTCTATTGTTCGCATTGTTAATCCACATTGAACAGCCCTCTCAACATCTAGAACACAGTTAGATTCTTTGATGATTTCAATTATTTGGTTCTTTCCTAAAGGAATAAAACTGAAATCCTTTTGTTTAGCTTTTCTAAAACTTTTTGTTAAAATTTTTCTGACTAGAAAAATTTTAACGTCCTGAAGATAAATGAAAAAATAGCTTTTTAAATTCTTTGCATCACAAAACTCTTTTACTTTCATAACCATACTATAACGATCTGTATGTCCTGTCCCTATAAAAGTTATGTCATGAATAATTTCCTTTGGGTTATTGCTAATATCTGCATATTCATCAAGATAGAAAAGGGGGCGAAAAGTCATAAAAGAGTTTCTAATTACATCTTTTCGGTCAAAAGAAAGAACCTTGTCAAAGGAGGGAAATAATTGTGTGACTGATTCGCAGTTTTTAATTGAATCCCATAAATACAAAATGAATTTTGCACTTGTCTGATTTCGCTTCAATTCGTTGAGCATCTCCAGTGTTACTACCTCAGCTTTTAAAAAAAAGACGAAATCATAGTCCTTATTGGCGGTAGTTTGTATTATTTCAGCATAATACTTCTCAATACGCTTTTTTATGATTCTTTTGTCCAATCGAATCAAAGCTTTATACCAAAAAGTGTTTTTAGGTCTTTCGTCAAAAAAATCTACATCTGCCCCTAATGCAACAAGTTTGTTTTTTATCTCTATTTGATACCCAAAAAAGCTTGCAGAAAAAAATAAAATTTTTTTATCCTTAAACATATCCTACAATCTTATTTTAACAACCCCTTTGTCTTCATCTCTTCTAAAGACTTATTATACGAATCATTCTTTATTTCTTGGGAGGAAACCCAATCACTAAAAAATTTTATGCCTTCTTGAAATGTGACTTTAGGGTTAAAGTTTAAATCTCTTTTTATTTTCGAAATATCGGCATAATTGTCTCGTATATCACCCAATCTAAAATTCCCAGAAATAGTATATTTTACGTTGCTATCATATTCATCTAACAAGCTTTTGGTGACTTCTAAAACACTTGTTTGTTTTCCTGAGCCTACATTATAAATATTGTAATTGGCCTCTTCTTTTTCAATACCTAGAATAGTAGCATCCACTACATCTTGTATGTATACAAAATCTCTACTTTCTTCTCCGTCTTCAAAAATATTTATATCATTTCCGTTTTTTATTCGGGTTGAAAAAATTGATAAAATTCCGGTATAGGGATTTGACAAGGACTGCCCTGGTCCGTATACATTTTGGTAACGAAAGGCTACTACGGGAATATTTAATGATTTTCCCGCTATCATGCACATTTCTTCCTGGGCTTGCTTGGTTAAACCATAAATGGAGGATGGATGAATCTTACTGCCTTCATCAGTTGACATTAGTGCAGCAACCTCATTGCATTCAGGACATTTTACACTAAAATCTCCATTTAACATGTCTTTTTCATTTCTTTCTTTTGGGTACACGATGCCATGTTCGTTACAATTATATTTCCCTTCGCCATATATTGATCGTGAGGATGCAATAATTATTTTTTCTACTTTATGATTTTTATCATTGGCCAATATATCCAACAAAATTGATGTCCCTTTAATATTTACATCTGTATACTTTTCAATTTCATACATGGATTGGCCAGTCCCTGTTTCTGCAGCGAAATGAACCACTACTTGCTGCCCTTTCAATGCGTTTAACCAATCTTCCCGGTTTCTAACATCCCCTTTAATAAAAGTAACCTTTCCTTCTATAGAATTATATAACTCGGAAGTAAAGGGGTCATCCCCATGAATTTGTTCAGACAAGTTGTCCAACACAGTGATTTTGTGTTCTTTTTGTAATAATGTTAAAGCCAAATTAGACCCTATAAATCCAGCACCACCAGTTATCAATATATTTTTTCCCATATTATATTTTTCCAAAAACCATTATAGCATTCAAAAATAGTATTCTAAATGAAATTTTCAAGGAAAATAACTCCAATTAATTAAATAGTGTTTAATTCTTCTAATTAGTTTACTCAAAGTGATATCCCCTTTCGCAGCATTATTTTAGTATTGAATTAATGAAAAAACAAAATATAGTAGTGCGATTTCCTTATTGTCCGGGTTCTAAATTGGAATCTGTAGTTATAAAAATACGATCCCAGCTTACTCCTTCTTCTGTCGCATAAATTCTAAGGGGGTATACTCCTTCTGGGATATTATTGAATGCAATTTTTACCCAACTACTACCATCAAAGCTATTTGTAATTGTGCCATCAATTGGAATTTCAGTGTTTAAATCATTAAAGGCGACTTTAATCCCATTAGAATTACTGTCTATTCCAGAAGCATTGATCCATACATAATAGGTGCCACTTGCAAATGTCACCAAACGATACTCACTGTAGGCCCAAGTTCCTTGTCCAGGTTCGGCATTTACTATTTTCCCTTCACTTGCTCCATTATTGTTAATTACTCTTGCAGAACCTACTAAATAACGATAGTTTTCTGCTTCTATGTATGTATCAGTATCTAAATTGATTATAACATCATTAAAATCTTTTACGTAATAAACATTGAGGACATCACTACGAGACTTCTCTCCATCACTTGCCACTAGCTTTAGGTCATAAGACCCTTGCTTGTTAAAAGTGGCACTGGTCTCCTTGTTGTTCATATTATCAAAACCTACAGTTTCCCCTAATGGCCCATCTACAAATGACCATAAAAAAGTTAAGCTTCCTGAACTGGGTAAACCATCATCTGTAACTTCTCCTAAAAGTGTTGTTTGAGATGAAGTAATAACTTGATTTGATCCTGCAGAAACTGTTGGGGCAATATTATTTATTGAAGCTCCATCATACTCAATAGCTCCCATATCTGGTTTGTTGCCAAAAATATCCACATCTGCTACGGTTTGACTTAAATCATTATTGACATAGGTAATTGTACCCGCCTCAATACACAAACTGTTAAGGTCTAAGGAAAAATCAGGGTTAAACAAAGGGTCTTCAAATATATTGCTGTCTCCTAATATGGCATTAGAAAAATCAACCGTGTTATTGAAAAAACAATTAAAATCCGCCTTAGAGTTGTTGTCAAGCTTCTTTATGCCCGTATTTTCACTTTTAGAAATAATGTTGTTAAACACCAGCATATTATTTGCCCCCGTAATACCATGATTGTTATTGTTAAACACATTGTTGTACACAAATGCTTTTTCTTCCATATAAGAGCCATTATAATCTTCTACGGTGTTCCCATTTATGGTACATCCTAAACCCACCATTGCAGAATTGATAATGGTATTATGGTGTATTTGAAATTCTCTTCCCGAGTTTCCATCATAATCAATTAGCTGAATACCATCTTCTCCTGCTCCAGAAATATAATTATATCTAATTATGTGTACTCTTTCTGCTTTATTGTCATTATGAAGTCTTATTTCCAATCCATCATCCTTAGGGTTGATGATCTCATTGTACTCAACAATCCAATCCAAACTGTTGTCCGCATCAATGGCCTCATCACCACAATTTTCAAAATAATTGTACGCCACATAGCCCCCGGCTCCCTCAAAGCTCAAAGCGTCACTCCCACTATCAAAAAATTTACAATGTGTAATAGTCATATAATCACATTCAATGATTACTTGTTTTCTTGCGTTTTTAAATGTTATTCCGGTACATACAGATTCTTCAGAACCATCTTCAAATAAAATAAGTGGTTCTAAGTTTTGATTACTGGTAATTACAACTTGATCAACATCTGAATCGTTTTCCGTGTTAATATAATTAGAAGCAAGCGTTACTTTTTTATTGATTTTAAGCGGTTCTGTAATGGAATAAGTGCCTGGTGAAAGCAATATCACTTCGCCTTCCTTTGCAGCGTTTATGGCTTCTTGTATGGTGGCATAATCTTCAGGAACTTTAATCTCTGTAGTCAATTGGTTTGGAACAATTAGTCTTGGTTCGTCTTTTCCACAGGAAATTGCCAGTGACAATAAAAATACCAGTACATATTTTAAAGGTGCGTTCATATATTTCTATCTTATTAACTTGATGGTGACATAAATAATATTTCCAATGTAGCAGTTTATTTACAGTATCTCAGAAACAGTTGATTAAGAAAACTAAGTTGTTGTTTAGAGGTAACAAAAGTGGGTAATAATAAATTCATCACAAGTGCTTTCCATAAAACGAGAATAATTATTTGAAATTGTGTAATTCAAGTAGGTAAAACTTAAGAATAAAAGGTCATTTTTACGATTCGTTTAAGGATTGCAACCAACATTCTAATTCTAATTTTAATGATTTTTATAATGGAATTGGTCGTCTTTTCCCCTGTATTGGATACATTTAATCCATGTCTTCTATAATATATAAGTGGTTTCTTATAATAAAATGTTTTTCCATAGAAGGAAGTAATAAAAAACAGCCACATATCATGCATTTCAATATGCTTGGGAAAAGGAATAGCATATTTCAACACCTTGGATTTAAATGCCATGGTAGCACCAACACAATTGTTCTTAATAAAATTACGTACAAACCCATTACAATTTTTATTAAGGTCATACATATTATAGTTTTCTGCTACCTCATTAGAGAAAACACTTAGGTTAGAAAAAACCAAGTCATTCTTTTCTAATACTTTTAGGGACTCAACAACCTTGTTTTTAAACCATATATCATCTTGATCCGAAAGAAATATAATTTCTCCTGTTGCCTTTTGTAACGCATTTTCAAAATTTAAAATAACATTCTGAAAAGAACTATGGTGTAATTTTATTCTAGGGTCGTCAAAGGATTTCAGAATTTCTATTGTTCTATCTGTGGAGCCATCATCAGAAATAATTACCTCATCATTTTCATTTAACTGTTTTAAAATAGATTTTAATTGTTCCTCTATATACAATTCTCCATTGTATGTTGCTATACAAACTGAAATGCTCTTTTTTTCCATTAATATTTCTAGTTATTCAAAAATTCTAATAACATTATTAGATGAACTCTTAATTGTGATATTGTTAGTGGTTTTATAAATAGTACTGCCATCATAAAAATCTATAAAATGTGTTGCCCCATTTTTCTTAATAATTTGATATAAACTATTGGTGTTTAATTCTATATTATCATTCATAACATTTCCCTCTACCATATCTTTTAAGCCAATTTTATTAGTATCTGATATAATTTCAAAATAAAGCATTTTCCCCTCTTCAATAGATAGTGAATACTCTTCTAAATAAAGATTCTTATCCCATAAGTGCTCATAAAGGCCAACATCCTTAATAGTAAATTCTATGCCTAGCAATTCTTTATTCTCAGGAAACGAAATGCCTAAATAGGAATTGTTGTCCTTATAAAAAACTTCGCTCACTTTTTTCCACAATTTATACTTATTATCTCCTAAACTGATAATCGTATCAAAATTTTCTAATTTTCCAATTCCTCTAAACCTAATATTCTTTATTACTTGTTCATTGCCTTCAAGATATAAATAGAAATTATGCCCTATATAATTTTTATTCTCAAATCGCATTCTAAAATAGTTTTGCCTTAATTCCCCTTTTTGTCCAATTAGTATTCCATTGGTATCTCTTTTAATAATTTTATAGTTGAGCATCTTGTTAAACATGTCTAAACTGGCTTTGTTTAGAGTGGTTTTCTTGGCGATATAGACAACCTTACTTTCTTTTTTTCTTACTGCCAACAACTGCTTGTTTGTGATGTCATTTATCAAAGAAGTTGTTCTAATCTTTCTTCCCACAACGTTAGGATGATAATGAGAATTAAAAAAATACTTTTTATCATAAGTATATTTTTTGTCCATACTCAACATTGGAATTTCTGTGGCCTCTGATAAAAATTTCCAAAAGGGTAAAATCTCTTTATTTCTATAATAGCCATCAATAATAACAGGAGGTGTCAGATAAAATTGAATCCCTTTTTTATCAAAATAACTTTTATATTCTCTTAAGCCATTTATCACGACCGATTTTTTTCGCAATTTCGGTAAGTCATGTTCCTTTACCTCTTTTTCATACTTACCAATAATAAATTCTGATTTTAAATTATCTCCATTAAAGGCATCAAGACTATATACAGATTTAGTTCCCTTTTTCCCTTCTATGGGGTATTCTGAAACATAATATTTAATCGTTTTAAATACTCCATTAACTGTAGATTCAAATAATTTTCGATTCCTGAGTAAAACACGAAGCTGGGACAATTCATATGTTACTATTTTTGGAAGTTCTATTCCAGTCATTTTATTCCAATATTGATTTTTAAACCCACTATACTCTTTTGCAAGTATTAAAACATCTCCTTTATTTAAATCTAATTTTACCTGTTCAAAAATATATTTTAGGGGCAATCCACCATGTAAAGACATATTAACAACTGGAATGCCTAATTCTTTTTCCATTAAATTAGTGTCTATTCCAAAACTAGCATTGCTACCTCCAATAATAACAAGTTTTGGTCCTTTAATACTTTTAAGTTTTTCTAATTTAGGGACAATTGCTGCTACATATTCATTCTTATAATCAGGATTTAGGTATAATGCTGAATACGATAAAAGAAGGATAATACTTCCCAAGATTAGAATTCGAAAAATCAATTTCACTATCATATTATCTTTATTTAAAATTGAAAGTATATAAACGCCGCCTTATCACTATCACCGTAAACACCATAAAACAAAATATAGAGTATAGACAAAATATAAAAAGACCATCTTATTATAAGAGGTTGCTTTCTTAATAGATCCATTAAATCATATTTTCTTTCCAACAAATTTGCTGCCAAAAGAACAGCAATTGATATAAGGGCAATTTTGAATTCCCTACTTGACAACCCCAAATCATAAACCTTATTATTAAGAAGATTATCAAAGTCAAAAGCAAGCAGGTTTTTTAGAATATAAGCTGCATCACCTAATGTATTAGCTCTAAAAAATATCCATGCTATACTAACCAAAGTAAATGTTAATCCAACTTTATAAAGCTTATACCCGAATGACTGTTTATTAATTTTTAAGAAATCATTTACTTTTTTCATTAATGGATAAGTTGCCAAGTCAATTATTTGATAGGCCCCATGTAAAAAACCCCAAATTAAAAAATTCCAGCTTGCCCCATGCCATATTCCACTAACGACAAATACAATCATGATGTTTCTATGTTTTTTCCAAATAGAAACACGACTCCCTCCTAAAGGAAAATACAAATAATCTCTAAACCAAGCTCCCAATGATATATGCCATCTTCTCCAAAATTCTGGAATGGACTTTGAGAAATAAGGCCTGTCAAAATTTTTCATTAAATCAAATCCAAGGATTTTTGCTGCGCCAATCGCAATATCCGTATAGGCAGAAAAATCACATAAAATTTGAAACGCAAAAAAGACAGTTGCAACAATTAATTCAACACCAGTATACTCTTTCGGGGCATTATACACCGTATTGACCAAGATGGCAAGCCTATCCGCTATAACCAATTTCTTGAAAAACCCCCACATCATCAATATGAGACCCTCTTTTATTCTATTATAGTCAAATTTGTTTTCCCTATCAAATTGTGGCAATAAATTGGCAGATTTTTCAATAGGGCCGGCCACCAATTGAGGGAAAAAAGAAACAAATAATGCATACTTTCCAAAATTTTTAGTTGCCTTTATTTCTCCCCTATACACATCCATAGTATAGCTTAAAGCCTGAAAAGTGTAAAAAGAAATCCCTACTGGAAGCAGAATATTTAGACTAGACACCTCCCAATTCAAACCCATTTTATTCCATAAAATATTGAGGTTTTCATTTAGAAAATTAAAATATTTAAACCCAATCAAAATAGCAAGATTAGAAATAAAGCTTAATGCAACATATGTTTTCTTATGGTTGGACCCTTTATTTCTGGCCTTTTCAATGTATATACCACTGAGGTATGTAATAAGGGTTGATGTTAATATTAATAAAGCATATTTTGGGTTCCAGTTCATATAAAAATAATAGCTCGTAACCAAAAGCCAAAGCCACCTAATTTTCTTGGGGAAAATATAATACAGAAAGACTACTACTGGGAAAAAGTATAAAAAACTAAATGAGTTAAAAAGCATAATTAAATTCCTGTTTTATTTTTGCTGGTTAGAAACGTAAAAAGAAAACATATCACATATAAGGGTTTGGAAGTTTGTAAAATGGATTCCGTTAAAAACATATATCCCAAGCCAAACATAAAAAGAACAGCTACCGTGTTTTTATATAATTTTGTTATGTATACAAAGTAAGCTATACCTGCTATAACGACCGTAAGGCCTACAAATCCTATTTCCAATAAAAATGTTATGTATTGATTATGGGAATGGTTTAAATCCAATGGTGATAAAAAGTTAGCTTTATCAATAAAATACCGATTGTGCAGAATTGCGTTAGATTTACCCAAACCGTATCCAAACAAAGGATTATCCTTAATTGCTTCCCAGGAAACATTCCATAAATGATATCTATTTAGGTCTATTTTTTGAATGTTAAAAATTAACAAGGACCCAAATATAACATAGAGTAATGTGTTTATAAGAATTCTTTTTTTGTTGCTCCAGTTTGTAAGCAAATTAACAAGGAACACCACATACAAGCCCAAACATATTCTAGTGCCTACCAAAACGATAAATAAGAATAAAAGAATATGATATGAATAAACCAATTTAAGATCCATCTCTTTTCTTTCATATAATTTATGAGCAAATAGTAACCCAACTAGACCAAAAAAAGATAAGAAAGCAGCGTGGTCATAATATAACCATCCTCTTATATTATCACTATAGTCTTTTATATTGATGAAATAGTCCGCAATTTCCAATCCATAAAAATCATTGAACCAAAATAAAAAGCAAATGCTCGAGGCTAGCATTATGGCATTTAATATGAAAAAGGTAAATACATAGTATCTATAAACCTTATATTTTGGAAAAAAGATGGTAGTACTTATGAAAGCAAACAATAACAACGACAATTGTTTGTCAATTATAGAAAAACTAGAAGGTCTTCCAAAAAAAACCAATAAACAAAATACACCTATAAATCCATAAAAAAATGGATTTCTAAACAAGAGCTTCTTATTATTTATCGCAGAAAATAAACCATATGCACATAATAATATTGTACAGAACGTGGTCCACGCTATTTTCAAAGGAATACAAATTATAAACAACAAAATTAACACCTCAAGTGTTGTTACCTTATACTGTTTTCGAATATTTATTAAAAATACAAGTAAAAAAATAATGAATGGTGATAACAACACCATCGTATAAGTTGGTCCTTGTAAGGACAGTTCTGCCAATGGCAAAAAAATAATATACGGATCAAATGGATTAATCTCTTTTTTGAAAGAGATAATTTGTTGTTTTTTATTTAAATCAATGGATGAACTATTTTTATAAAAACCATTGAAAATATCCTCTTCATCCAATACAATAGTTTTATCACTAAACAATAGTTGTAACTGCTTAATCTTAACCTGGGTAATTTTAGGGTCATTCCCAAAATCTAGTCTAAACTTTTTTACGATTTCATCTGAATCTGGAAACATAAAAATTAAAGTGTCTGAGGTTGATTTTAAATTTTTCAATTTAGAAGACCCATCAAATTTTTGTGAGTACGTGTAAATTAAAGATGCCTCGAAATCAGAATCAGAATCAACAATGAATTTCATCCCCTTAAAATCGTGCAGTAAATCTTGTTTTACAGTATAGGAATAAATGGAAGTAAAAAGTACAGATGCTAGTATACACAGTGGTATAAAAAATAGAAAATAGGTTTTTTGTATAGAGCACATGGTCATAAAATCTCCTAGCTAAATTAAAAATTAATAGGTTTTTAGAACAAACGTTTTTCTTTCAAAAAAAGCAAAGATTATACAATATGCTAATTGAAATGATATTCCTGTTACAATCAACATATTGGTGAAAATATTTAAAAGAACAATTACTGATAATATGCCAATAGTTGTAACATGGTAACTGCTCTTTCTTGGAACTAAGTACAAAACAATTAAATAAACCAATAGGTTTGACAAAAATAACAAATAGGGACCATACCATCCCAAATATGAAAAAGCTCTTGCATATGTAGTCCCTACAGTCAGCCAAGGGACTATCCTAACCAAGTCTCTGCGTTCAATATTTAAGGGATCTCCTAAATTCTTGGAAATAATTTTCGGCAAGTTTTCATAAAATATAAACCCCTTAAAATCATAATTATCAACTCTTTTTTTATTTACAGTATTTTGAAAATTTGCCAAGGGTGAAGCTGTATATAAGTATGTCCAATAATATTCTTTAGGAATAGATGATTTCATAAAATCATCTTCAGCTTGGCTTTGCACATAAATGTAGTCCCCCCCAGACCTTAAGTTTCCAATTACTCCAAAAAGATAAAGACCAAACAAACCTATTACAACAAGCTTTATTGATGTTTTTAACTTGACTTTATTCACAAAATGCAAATAGATAAAAAAGGAGGTTAGTATCCCAAAAACAATGATACTCCTATTAATAATTAATAATGGTGGTAGGTATAGTAAAAAATTATAGGTCAATACCTTTTTGCTTTTTGTAGACATATAAAGAGCAAAAGAATGTGCTATAAGGAACGAATTAAATGATATCAAAATTCCATGAAGTAATGGAATTCCAAATTCCATATAATTTACCCCTGACCTGCCTATTAATTTGGCCAGCAATGGAATATCCTTTTCAAATATAAACTCCACTCCATAAAATACCATAATGATATAAAAGCAATTAGAAATTAACTTTTCACGTGTTTTCGCGAGGGTATGTCTAATAAAATTGAAGCTTCTAATCAATAATCCGAAAAAAATAAAAAAAATAAATGTTATTGTGAAAAATACCTTCATTTCAATGGTCAAATCTGGATAAATATTTGACCAATCCAGGGTGTACACCAAAAAGGTAAGTGCAAAGCCCATCACATAAATATAAAAAGGATTTCTTAAAAGTTTAAACATTAAATATTTATTTCTCTAATAAGCATTAACAATCAAAATAAATCAACCAGGTTCTTTAAATAAAAAAAACTTAACAAATAATCTATAACTCCAATTTACTCCCTAAGTTTTCATTTCGAGCCATTACTAATGATATATGAGTGTTAAATTTAACACTATTACCTCCCGCATCAATTTGTTCTGAGCTATTATTAGTTGTATCAGGGTCCTGTATTGAAATAAAAAGATGCTTATAGTCTGGTGTAAATGTAATACCGGTTGGTTCTGACCCAAGAGGAGCTATCCCAAATAATTTGACTTTTGGATTATCTTGACTGTGCTCTTTTTCAACAACCCAGATATAATTTTCTCCACCATCCTGCAATACCCATAGGTTTCCATCATCATCAAAGGCCAAATTATCATTGCCCACTCCCCATGGGACTGTTGTTTTTCCACCCACATGAGTAATTGTATAGTCCATATTTCCCACGTAGGTCTCCATAATTACATCAACACCAGTAATTGGGTCAGAATCTTGAAAACGATAAATTTGTCCTTCTCCTTTTACCGCAAAATATATCATTCCATCAGGGCCAATCTCTACATCTTCTATTCCGTTAAATATAGTGGCTCCTACTGCTGCACTTTGATCAAGGGTAGTGTTTCTCTCTTCAATTGTTGTATTGTTTAATTGAATCCAACTACCAACACCCGCCTTGCTGCCAAAATAAACAAAGAGCTTACCTGAACTTAAATCTCTCTCATTATCCGCCACGAACTTATATAAATAACCAGGATTAGAATCTGCTCCTTGGTATGCAGTTCGAAGATTAGAGTGAATTGTAATATTTTCATGGGCAAAATTACC
Organism: Flavobacteriaceae bacterium; assembly: GCA_002746415.1. Lineage (GTDB taxonomy): Bacteria > Bacteroidota > Bacteroidia > Flavobacteriales > Flavobacteriaceae > Saonia. The sequence goes on from NVXD01000004.1 coordinate 153,960, forward strand.
TAGAGCCCATCTTTTATCTATGACTTTTTTTGTTACAGGGTCAATCTCAACAGCCCAGCCAAAATCATTATATCCATCAGCATTATTATCAACTAACTGAATTCTTTCTTCACAAGATATAATAGTGTTCCATGGGGTTACAGTACCCGAGCAGTTATTTTTAGTTCCGCCCACCCCTGAAAAATCTATGGCGGATGAGGCAGTAACTTCCCATAACTTTGAGTCAGCATTAAGAATAATATCCAAAACTGTAACTCCCCCTGGAGAAGCCTCAGAGCTAATACTTAAATATCCTAATGAACTACTGTCATTAATTGGAACAAAACCTGTAAAATCATTTCTTGCTGGAAGCATTCCTCCTTCAGTTAAGGCATCACCTGTTTCAATTATTTTTTGAAACCTATGAGATGAAGGGAATATAAAATGACTGCTTTGTGATACAGGAACAACCGAAACAAATTCGCCAATGCTTAGAATGGGTGGTCCAGTTAGTATACGTCCCCTAGGTGGTCTGTTTAAGAAATCTCCTCTTGCAAAGTCATCATTAACACAAGATGATAATAACACTACTATGACAAGCCAAATATTTTTTAAGAACTTCATTTAATAAAATTTACAGTTGACTTAAATCTTTAACTATTATTTTATTCCCCATTAATGTTATTTTATTATTGTATAAGTGTTGGTATTGACTTTTTCTTTACATTCCTCAATAAGCGCAATAAGGATGTTCTTTTGTTCTTTTGACAGGCTATTTTGTTTATTCTTTTTTAGTTTCTTAAAAAGAATAAACAAAGAGTAATAATCATCCCATTTCAAGGGTTCTGGCTTATAGTTTACGCCTAAATCTATTAATTTAAGCATATTGCTATGGCTTTTTAAATTTATCTCTTTTATCTTTCCTTTTTCCGATTTCTCAATCATAAAAGAGAAATCGAAAATTTTAATATTTCCAGCTTCAAAAATAAAATTATCTGCCTTTATATCTCTATGAACTAAAGAGGACAATGCAAGCTCATCTACAATCTTAATAAGCGTATGAAGTTGGTCTATGTTTTCTACCATCCAGTCTTCAGATAACACAGTGCCACCAGATTTTTTTAGCACCAAGGCTTTGTGATTCCCTTTTTTAATGTATTCCTTATACTCTATGACGTGGTTCTTTAAAAAATCATTTTTAAGGAGTTTTTTATAGGCTCTATTTTCATTTTTTAGTATTCGAGGCAGGTTTGTAAGTTTAATAAATACCGGTGCATTCATTTTATCTATTGCTGTGAAAAGGAAAAGATTATGGTGCCATTTATGAATAATAAACGGTTTGGTTTTTTTATAACCATACTCATTAAAAAAGTCACGAATGAACTTTCCTTTCCTTAAATAGAATATTCTATTTTTTATAGCTCTTACTATATTACCTATGTAATATTTTAATAATAACATGTTTTAAATTTTCACCCCCAGTTTTCTAAAAACCTTTTTAATTAGTGTTTTAAATGCTCTTATATTTTCATGTTTAATGCGCTCAGGAGACAAAAGTATATCACCAAACTGTTCTACTACCCTGATGTTAAAAAAAACCGTTACATCTCTAGGCTCTACATAATCGTAGCCCTTGGACAGCATAAAACTGTTTAAATCATTCAATACCATAAAATCTAGGAATGATTTATTGTTATAATTTAAATTAACATTACTCGAAAAATCAATTAGCTTAATTATATAGTCTTCAATTAGTTTCTCTTTGTGAATAAACGCATGGTACATTAATGAATAAAAATGGTTTTCATTATTGGGAATATATAGGTTTTTATATTGAATCCGTGTATTTAATATTTGCTGTTCCCATTTATTATCATAATAATTATCCCCAACAAACCTAAAATCAAAGAACACTTTTTGACCATCTATCATTACCAAATGTTGTACCCTTCTTTTCTCTTTATAGGTTGGTTTGCCGTTAGAGATATCAGCGAGTAACCGTTTGTTATCTGTTAGCAGATCAATGTCTGGATGAAGGTTTTTTAATTCATCGTCTATATTAACAAAATTTCTTAATACAACATAGTTGGACAGTTCATTAAAGGCCTCAAAAATTTCTTCTAAAGAATTCCATCCCTCGGCTCCAATTAAATCCTTGCCGTATGCTCTTGTAATGGCGGTTTCTTTGGTATTAACAAGAGTGTTATACTTGGCGCCATACAATAAATACATATTACTTCTTGCTTCTGTAACATTGTCCGAACCATGTATTTGGTGTCCCCCTCCGGTCCAATTTCTATAAAGTTGTTTCGTGTCAAACATATTTACATTTACAACCTTTATGCCTTTTGACGTTTCCCTTAAATCATACTTAGGGTCGCCGTCTCTCACTATAACACATAAGAATGTTCCTGTTCCACAATGCTTTTCTTTAGAGGAATTTTTTGGGAGATTCTCCCCATAAAACCTTGATAGGTTCTCTGAAAACTTCCCCTTTGACCATGTAGTATCTATACTTTCAAGGATTTCAAATTTTGTCTCAATGTCTGCAAGTATTTTATCACGGTGTTTTAGCCCTTTGCTCCAAATAATAAAAACATGTACTTCCTTTTCTTTCATTTTCCGTCTGTTATCTTTAATGCCCTAAGGTCCTTTTCATTTATACTTTTTGTTAACCATAACATTACAATAAAAATACTTGTATCCATAAAAATCATGAAAAGAAAATTCAAGTTTTCAAGAAAATTTAATTTATGTATATATGACAATACTCCTCCAGTAACCAAAATAACAATTAAAGTGTAAATGTTTTGTTTGCGGTAGCCCACAAAATTGTGTTTAACTTTTAGAACAGCTATTTGAATGATATTAGAACACAACAATGCTATTAATATAGAAATTGAAGCGCCTATGTTTCCATAATATTTAACGCCTAGAAACAATAGAATAGCTCCAATGACGAAAGAGATTGTTCTTATATATAATTGACTTTTACTGTCTCCAAGCGCCAATAAATTTTGCCCTGTAAAGCCTAGCGACACATTGATCCATTGACCTAGAGCAAGTATTTTTAACACCAAAGCGCCTTCCGAAAATTCATTGGAATACAACAATTTTAGAATGTCTTCAGTATAAAATAGAATAGCTCCAAAAAAAATAGACGCCATTATCATGGTCCATTTTGATGAAAAACTACTGAGAAGTATTGCTTTATTCTGTTTTCCACTCTTCAAAAAATTACTCATAATGGGTAGATACAGAAAGACCAATATGGTTAATATCAAAGGCAGTAAATTGCTAATATTAAATACTGCATAATACAGGCCCAGTTCATTATCAGAAACAAAAAAATTTAAAATGAATTTATCCAAATTAGCACTTAAAACTATTAAAATAGAAACGCCATATAAAGGCCAAGTGTATTTAATGAACTTTTTAAAGTCTTTCGCCGTCAGGTCTTTTTTATTGAAAGTGGTCAAATACTTTTTTGATCCTAAAACATTCAAAACAAAAACTGAAAAAACATACAGCAAATAAATATAAGATACTTGCTTTAATTCAAAAGTATTTTCAAATTGAAAAAATACAACTAAGAACAAAAGGTATAGCGTAAACCCAAGAAAATCACTTATAAGAACTTTATTTTTTGGTTTTTCCAACCCGCTATATATGCTATTGTAAACAGTATTAATGCCAAAAAAGAATGTAGCTAATAAAAAGGGTATGTCAATATTAAAAAAAGAATTGAAACTAAAAATAATAACTATTCCTATTGCTGTTGCAATTGATATTAGAAAAAGAACTATTGAAAGCACTTTTTTTTTATTGACCAGTGATTTTTGAATAGCTATCTCCCTAATTACAGATGAATTAAAGCCTAAAGTGCCAAAAGTGCTCAACAACAAAACTGTCGTTATTCCGTACTTATATTGCCCAAAACTATCGACACCTAGTTGTAACGCTAAATATTTATCTATTAGCAGGGACAATATAATTTTAAATATAGTGCCTATTGCTATTAATAAACTTCCCTTTACAGTTTTGTTCACAAAAATAGTATTGCTCTTTTGCCTCTTATTTTAAGCTAAAATAAGGGTTAGATAAATTATTTAATTGAAGACAGGCATTTGGAAAGGCTATCTCTCCAATATGGGATTTCAATATTAAAATTTTTCTTGATTTTTGATTTGTCCATAACACTAAAAACTGGTCTTTCTGCAGGTGTTGGATAGACATCAGATTTTATAGGAAATAATTTGACATTTGTTTTACTTTCATCAAAAATGGCTTTAGCAAAATCATACCAACTTGCAACTCCTTCATTACTATAATGATACGTGCCATAAACTTGTATTTCTTCAGTAATGATTTTTATTATTGTTTGAGCAAGATCCCCTGCATATGTTGGCGTGCCTATCTGGTCGCAAACCACATTTAATTCTTCTTTTTCCTTACCAAGTCTCAACATTGTCTTCAAAAAATTGTGCGCATGTTCCGAATAAAGCCATGAAGTTCTAACAATAAAATACTTATCAGTAGCATCAGCTACCGCTAATTCTCCCATTAATTTTGTTTCTCCATAAACCCCTAATGGTTTTGCTGCATCATTTTCTGTATATAATTGGGGCTGTTTTCCATCAAACACAAAATCAGTAGATATCTGAATAATAACCGCATTATGCTTTTTACATGCCTCAGCTAAAAATTTAGCACCATCAACATTTACCCTTCCTGCAATAGTAGCGTCTGTTTCTGCCTTATCAACAGCTGTATAGGCTGCACAATTAACACAATACGATATATTGGTGTTTTCAAAATAAGCTTGTACAGCTTCTTCATTTGTAATATCTAATTCATCATAATCTATATAAATAAAATTATGTTCCTTTATATTTAAAGACAGGTCTTTAATGCATGTGGCCAATTGCCCTTTCCCCCCTGTTATTAAGACATTTTTCATACTCCAGTCAAATTAAATTCGGGTAAAATTGCATCTTTTTCTGACACCAAAAGTTCATTAACTGGTAATTTCCAGTCTATATTTAAGGTTGCATCATTATAAATGACACCGCCCTCAGAAGCCTTATTATAATAATTATCACATTTATAAAAAAATTCCGCAGTTTCAGTCAAAACCACAAAACCATGTCCAAAGCCTCTAGGAACAAAAAGTTGTTGTTTGTTCTCTTCACTCAATTCTACTGCAACATGTTCACCATAGGTGCTGGAGTCCTTTCTTAAATCCACGGCTACGTCCAGTACCGCTCCTTTTAACACCCTTACTAATTTGGCCTGTGCATGTTCTCCCGTCTGATAATGCAATCCTCGTAGAACCCCTTTTTGAGAAAAAGATTGGTTGTCCTGTACAAAGGAAACTTCTTGGCCAATAGCTTCATTAAAACGCTGGGCGTTAAAACTTTCAAAAAAATACCCTCGATTATCCATAAAGACACTCGGCTCAATAATAAAACATCCTTTTAGTTTTGTTTCTTTAACAATCATTGACCCTTTTTTAATATTCCCAATAAATTTTTGCCATAACCACTTTTCATTAATGGTTCTGCAAGTTTTTTAAATTGCTCCTTACTAATAAAGCCCATTTCATATGCAGCAGCCTCTATAGCCCCAATTTTAAGCCCCTGTCTTTCCTCTATAACCTCTACGAATTGTGAAGCTTGCATTAAAGATTGAAAAGTCCCTGTATCTAGCCAAGCTGTTCCTCTATCCAAAATGCTGACACTTAATTTTTGTCTTTCAAGATATACCCTGTTCACATCAGTAATCTCTAGTTCTCCCCGAGAACTTGGCGGAATATTTTTTGCGATTTGCACAACTTCATTGTCATAAAAATATATTCCTGGTACTGCATAATTGGATTTGGGTTCTAACGGTTTTTCCTCGATGCTTACAGCTTTACCTTCTTCATTAAATTCAACTACACCATACCGTTCCGGGTCATGTACCCTATAGGCATATATAATACTTCCGTCTGGATCATTGTTGGCTTGTAGTAATTTAGCCAGGCCAGATCCATAAAAAATGTTATCTCCCAAAATAAGAGCTACCTTATCTTTTCCTATAAACTCTTCTCCAATAATAAATGCTTCCGCCAATCCGTTTGGTTCCTCTTGTACTGCATATTCAAAGCTGCAACCATATTTTTCGCCCGATCCCAGTAAATCTTTAAAAAGAGGCAAATCCTTTGGTGTTGAAATAATTAAAATTTCTTTTATTCCTGCATATATCAACGTTGACAGCGGATAATAAATCATTGGCTTATCATAAACAGGCATCAATTGCTTGCTTACCGATAGCGTTAAAGGATGTAATCGTGTTCCAGATCCTCCAGCTAAAATTATTCCTTTCATTAATTATAAATGTTGGTTCAAATATTACTATACATAGTCAATTTATGTATACATTTTTTTGTAGTACTCTTGATAATTTCCAGAAGTAACATTGGATAACCACTCTTCATTCTGCAAATACCAATCTATTGTTTTTGCCAATCCTTCTTCAAAAGTAACAGAAGGTTTCCAACCTAGATTTTTATTTATTTTTGAAGCATCAATTGCATATCTCAAATCGTGTCCTGGCCTGTCTTTTACGTAGGTAATGAGTTTTTCTGAAGAGCCATTGACTCTATTTAGTTTAACATCCATTAGCTTGCATAAAAGTTTTACTAAATCAATGTTTTTCCATTCATTAAAACCACCTATATTATATGTTTCCGTATTTTTTCCTTCATGAAAAACTAGATCAATAGCAACGGCATGATCTTCAACGAATAGCCAATCCCGAGTATAATTCCCATCTCCGTAGACTGGTAAAGATTTTTCTTGAATTATGTTATTAATAAATAAAGGTATTAATTTTTCAGGAAAATGGTTAGGCCCATAGTTGTTAGAGCAATTGCTAATAACATAGGGCAGTCCATAGGTTTCCCCGTAGGCTCTAACAAAGTGATCCGAGCTTGCTTTCGAAGCTGAATATGGGGAGTTTGGATCATAGGGCGTTTCTTCTGTAAATAAGCCTGTTTTTCCCAAAGAACCATACACCTCATCTGTACTTACGTGATAAAACCGTTTTTCCGAAAAATCGTTTTTCCAGTAATTTTTGGCGGCATTTAGGAGATTTACAGTTCCAATAATATTGGTCTTGACAAATGCCAAAGGATCAGTTATTGATCTGTCAACATGTGACTCTGCTGCTAGATGTATTACTCCATCAAATTCGTACTTCTCAAAAAGATTATTAATAAATGATTCGTCCAGTATATTTCCTTTAATAAAGGTATAATTTGGATAATCTTGAATGCTCTTTAAGTTTTCTAAATTTCCTGCATAAGTAAGTGCATCTAGGTTAAATATGTTATAATTTGGATATTTTGTTACTAGCCCCATAACAACATGAGATCCTATAAAACCGGCTCCTCCAGTAACTAAAATATTTAAAGATTTTTTATTCATGTTTAAACTAATTCTAAAGATTTTTTATTCAAAAATTTAATGAAAGACCAAACAAAAAATAAACCTATTAAAATAAATGGAATTAAAAATAACCCATGGTTAAAAAAGTTTTTTTCTATCTCTTGCGATAATCCAAAATTTAAAATTTGTATGGTATCTTGCTGATGTTTTATAGCCAATTTATTAGTGGCTGTACTTTGTATAAGTGTATTTTTAAGATTAAAAAGAGAGGGGATGTTTAAACCTTGCTCTCCACCCAACATTACCATGCCATCTCCTTCAGGTTGCTCAGATTTATTGCCAAGAGCTTTAGAATAGTTCTCAATTAAAACATCTATTTGCTTCATCAAAACTATATTCTCAGCTATTCGTTCAGCAGAATTCTTTAAATAGATTTCTTTTAATTCATTAAAATGTAGATTTTCATTAATATGACGCATAATCTTTATTGCAGCATCTTGCCCGAAATCAGCATTCTTATAATAAAAAGTAATTTTATGATTGACATAACTACTTGAAATAACTGCATTTTTAACAACCTGTTTAATGGAGTTGTCATCTTTAAGGTGATCCCCCAGGAATTCCAAATATTTTAGGTCCTCTCCTAAGTCTAATTTATCATCAACCTCTTGAACTGGAGCTACCTCTATTTTGAATCCACGAACTGCATCCAAATCAATTCCCAAAGCATTATAAAAAGTCGTATCCTTTCCCTTAATTTTTGATTGCAACTCCTTCACTACCCCATACAAATAATCCTTGCTCTCAAAATTAGGATTTACAATAACTTCTGTTTTTTTTAATCGTTCAATAATCTTACCCAATCCATAACCAGCTCCTAAACCAATAATTCCAAGTATTAGGAGAACAACAAGGTTCTTTTTTAAATATAAAAACACTCTTAAAAACCCTGTAAATACTGTATCAAAACCCCTTCCTATTAATTTAAAAAGTTGACCCAAATCTATTTCATCTGAAGGTTGCGGGGTACTTGGTTGAACTTGTTTTGCCATGCTATGAATTGAATATTTGTTGAAGTATTTTCTCAGTAATTAAATATGTAGGTTTAACACCAGTAGCGCCTAAGCCTCCAGAAGCCAATGTGCTACCGGTCTCCAATGGGTTGTCTGATGCATAATAGGCATATCTTACTGTTATGTCTTCCTTGATGCTTTTTCTTATTTTTGATGCGGATTGAATCGCTTTTTGATAATGCACTCCTTCCATTTCTAAACCAATGACATTCCATGTAGAATCATGAAAAAACTTTAAAATGTCTTTATTTTGAAGCGATGTTCCTAATACAGTAACCATAGTGCCCTCAAATACCTTTAGCCCATGTCCTTGAAAATCTTCAGCGCAAAGTGCGTTCTCAAAAGGATAATTATCTGCCGTTCCTTCAAAGATATGAGCTGAAGGAATCATTAAATCCCCTTTGCCTCCTTCTAAAATTCCAGCTTTTCCCATTATAGAAATAGAAGATATGTTTAAAAATGTTTTTTTGTTCTTTTTAATCAAATACGGCTTTAAAAACTCATCTATAGTCTCATAAGCCTGTTCCCCAAACGCATAGTCCATGACAAAGATAACGGGTTTTTTGTCATTTGGAATGTCATTTTTTATTTCATAACAACAAGCGTCTTTTCCCAGCTTTGCCATATCAAATAGCTGCACATTTATATTGGTTCCAGATACGTCATCAATAACAATCATTCCATTCTTTTCTGCTATTGCAACAACCTTATTTCTAAGGGCTATGTTCCTAGGGTCGCTTAATGCTTCATATATCTCCAAAGAGTCCCTGCTTGGAAACTCCTTGGAAAGCGCCTTTTTTGCAAACAAACTGTTCATTACACTATGCATATTTGCGCTTATAATATGAATAGGCCTTTCTAAGAGATTATGCTTGGAAAGCACATCTTTGATGTTGTCTGCCCATCTTTCCCCATGTATGTGGTGTCCCAATCGCTCTCTAAGCAATCCGCTAAATGTAATGGTGCGCTTATCCCCTGTGGTTTCTTCCTCTATGGCAAGCTTTCCCAACCAGTAAATAATATGGAGGAATTTCTCTGGGTTTTCCTTGGTGGTAAACTTTCCATAAATGGCTATGGTTTCTTCAAAAGATCTACCTAAAATGTTCGCTGTGTGAATTAATGTTACCTCCCTTTGTTCCTGGTTAAGTTTGCCAATTTGAATCGCTTCTTCAAGCTTTCTCCAGTCTCTTATTGTTTTAGTGGAATCCTCAATTAATACTCTGTCACTTATCTTTTTTGACTCAATGAATAAGAATGTGAGGTGGGTAAGAATATCATAAATTTCTGATCGCCCTCTAGTAATTTCAATATTCATTTGTTCATCGTCTATACGATAACAATTTCTTCTTCTTTTAGAGGGAATTATTGGTTTAAAATGTGATTTTGCATAGCCCTCATCGGAGGTTAAATTGATATACCTGCATTGTTCAATTCCTTCTGGCAATCTTTCCAAGACATATATCAAACCATTGAGTTCTGCTTTGTCCTCTGCTACCGACCCGTAGATTTCTGGGCGTAGCAATAACAGTGCATTCCTGATGGCCTCTCCAGAAATACCTGCAGGCTTATAAAACCCACGATTAAACATGTGCCGCATCGTAACGTACAACCGTTCAATCGCATTTGTGGATTCTTGTGCTCTAGTAGTGTTTTTTACTTTAATCATAAATTTGTAGTAACAAAGCTACATTTAAAATTCATGATATGATTGACAAGCTTTTATTTTTTATAGTTTGACAAAACATCTGCCACTTTTCTGTTATCAGAAAGCCGTTGTACCTTGTTTTGTCCTCCTAATTTTCCAATAGATTTCATGTATTCAATAAAACCCCCTTCTTTAATACAGGTAACTTTTAGTGTTTGGAGTATATTACCGGCAATCAAATCAAAATAATAACTGTTTTGGTTTTGCAATGATTCGTCCAAGGTTTTAATGAAAATTGATATGTCTGATGGTTTTTTTTCAAACTCAATCAGCCACTCATGATATGGCAATTCTTTTCCCTTTGGATTAATTTGTGGTGCAACTGTAAATTCATTGATTCTTGCTCCAGTGACATTGATTGCCTCAATCATAGCTTCCTCAACCTCTTTGGCAATTACATGCTCTCCAAAAGCAGATATAAAATGTTTTAATCTACCTGTAACCACAACCTTATAGGGCTTCAAGCAAATAAACCGAACGGTATCTCCAAGATTGTATGCCCATAAACCTGCATTAGTTGAAATTATCATTACATAATTTACCCCTTCCTCAACATCTTCTATCGTAATACGATTAGGTTTCTCATTAAAAAAGTCATCCACTTTTACAAACTCATAAAAAATACCAGAATCCAATAACAAAAGCATTCCTTTTTCTTTTTGAGAGTTTTGATAGGCGAAAAAACCTTCACTGGCTGGGAAAAGCTCAATACTATCCACCTTTCTGCCAATAAGATTCTCAAATTTAGCTCTGTACGGTTCATAATTTACACCGCCATAAATAAATAATTTGAAATTTTTAAACAGTTCACCAACCTTTTTGTTGGTCTTAGAATTTAATTTTTCAAAATACATTTGCACCCATGAAGGAATTCCTGCAATAACAGCCATGTCTTCATTTACCGTTTCCTCAACTATAGCATTTACCTTGGTTTCCCAATCTTCTATGCAATTTGTTTCCCAACTGGGCAATCTGTTTTTTTGTAAATATCTTGGAATATAATGGGCAGAAATCCCTGATAGCCTTCCTAATTTAATCCCGTTTTTTTCATGTAAGACCGGACTTCCTTGCAAAAAGATCATTTTGCCATTTACAAAGCCTGCATTTCCAGTTTCATGAATATAATTTAATATGGCATTTCTAGAAGCTTCTACTTGGTGATTTATAGATTCTTTGGTTATTGGTATGTACTTTGCTCCAGAGGTAGTGCCAGAAGTTTTAGCAAAGTAAATAGGTTTTCCTGGCCACAGTATATCTTTTTCTCCTGCTACTACTTTTTCAACGTACCCCTTAATATCTTCATAATCCCTGATAGGAACATGTTCAACAAAATCTGAATAGGTTTTAATTTTTGAGAAATTATGATTTTTTCCAAATTTAGTATGAGTGGCTGTATCAACTAATTCCGCAAACACCCTTTTTTGCGTTTCAATGGGATTTTCAACCCATTTCGAGGTCTTTTTTGCGATTTTTCTTGCAAACTGTTTGGCTGCTAACGATTTTAAAGACATATATTCTTATTTGAAATCGATATAATCCAATGGGTTTTCTGGGTTTCCTTTTCTCCACAGTTCAAAATGCAAATGTGGTCCTGTAGTGAGTTCTCCAGTATTTCCAACAAAAGCAATTACTTCACCTGCCCGCACTAGATCACCTTGTACCTTATTTAATGACCCGTTGTGTTTATAAACTGATAATAAGCCCTCCGCATGTTCCAAAATCATAACGTAACCCGTTTCAGTTGTCCATTCAGAAAAAATCACAGTGCCGCTGGTCGCTGCTTTTACTGGTGTATTTATAGGAGCGACTATGTCTACGGCATAATGTTTCATTTCTGAATCATACCCCTGGGAAAGCGTTCCAGAAACCGGAGGGAAGAGCATTATATTTACATCATTCACGTCTCTTTCAAATAAATTATACTTGTCTTCTAATGCTACTTGGGCCCTTAATATAGAATCTTCTCTAATAGGCCTTAAGTTAACTGTTGAGGGATCAATTTTAAATTGTTCAAACAAGGAGTCTCTATTCAATTCATTATTATCCACATCCCCCCTTAAGACCATTCTAACATTGTCTAAATACTTATTGGTATAATTTAAAACATTAACCAGAGAATCTGTCCTATAGGTCAACTCCGTAGCTTGTCTTTTTAATTGCGTAGAAGAGTATCCAGGGATGTATTCTCGTAAAGGCGTAAAAGCAATCAGCAATGTTGTAAGGCCAATAAGAAATAGCATAAGAACGGTTCCAGTAACAAAAACATTTAACCTACTTAATTTAAAAGAAATTTTTTCCTCAAAAGTACTTTCGTTAAGGATAACCAAACGGTACTTGTGCAGAAGTTTTCTTTTAATTTCTTTTCTTTTCTTTTGCTTTTTGGACATAGAACAACAAATATAAGCTTACTGCTGAATTTTTGCCATAGTGTTTAACAATTAATAGCGCACATATCTATTTTCGACTAGAAATAAGGTTTGAACAATTAAAAATAAGTGTTCCCGTTATAATTAACAGATACTTACTATCTTTTTTAGTACATTTGTAGTCAGTAAAATTCATTGTTATGACATTATTAAATACATTTTTAGTGATAGGTGCCCCACAAATCATTTTGGTTGTGGTGGTAGTTCTTTTATTGTTTGGAGGGAAAAAAATTCCAGAATTGATGAGAGGGCTTGGAAGTGGTATCAAAGAATTCAAGGATGCATCTAAAGAAGATGACCAGCTTCCAGAGAAAAAAGAGGAATAAAAAAATCAAATATTATATAAAAAACCCATCAATAATTATTGATGGGTTTTTTACTTTTTACCTATAAATAAGCATTTGCTGCATAGCTGTGTACATCAACAATTACTCCCTGTTTCATTGTCAGTGTTTATGTGGCCTCATCGATAAACTACATAATCTTTATGTTTACGACACTTAACATGCTTTTCACAACAAAAAATAAATTTACTAGGTAAGAACTAATAAATTTGAAAATTATATATAGCATAACTACATGGTTATCAATATTTGAGACCAATAAACAATTGGTTTTAAAAACATGAAAAACATGAAAATACCTATTAAGGTTTTTATTTTTTTATTTTCAGTTTGTCTTTTCGCTGGAGTTCATGACAACTCAAAAGCAATAGGTATGAACAACCTAGAGCCTACAGCAAAAAACAATATAAAAAGTCGCGTTTTCACCAACTTAGAGGGGGTCGATAGTGGTTTTTATATTGTAGCTAATGTCTATAAAAATAAAGTGTACCTCAATAAATATATCTCAGACCTAAAAAATAAGGGCATAGCCGCTAATTACGTGTTTAACCCAAACAACGGCCTTAACTATGCATATTTAAAGCATTATAACCATTGGGAGGATGCTCTTAAGGCATGTGAAACAAACTTAAACGGCAGGCATCAAGAAAAGGTTTGGATTATGATTGTTAATAATGACGTCCATTCCATAACCACTACTCCCAAACCCATCAAAGACCTAGTAGTAACTGTCACAGAAATTTTCCATGAAAAGAAGGTGCACGCAAATAAAAAGGCTGATTTTCACCATAATAAGATAATTAAAAAGGCTGATGAATACTTTAACAAAATGTGGTACGCAGAAGCAGCCGAGCTATACGAAAAAGCCTTATACAGCAATAAAGAGTTCTATACTTTAGACATTCTCCAAAAGACTGGTGATTCTCACTATTTTAACACCAATATGGAACGGGCTTTTTACTGGTACAATATCCTTTATGAAAAGTATGAAAATACCGTTTCAGTAGATGTTATCTTTAAATATGCGCACACCTTAAAAAGTGCTGGAAAATACAGCAGGTCAAAACGATTAATGAGATTATACAACCAAAGATATAAAAGTAGCGGTTCTAAAGATAGGGCAACAAAATCCAACAATGCAACTATATTAGATAACATTCTAAACCAAGAGGATAGATATGAAGTCAAAAATCTTGTAATAAATTCAAGATATTCAGAATTCTCTCCAATGTTCTATAATGAAGACCAGATTGTCTTTTCATCTTCGAAAGATACTTCCGTATTTACCACCAATAAATATAAATGGAACAATCAGCCTTACTTGGATCTTTATGCTGCTAAGCTCAATAAGGAGTCTAATGACTTGAGGCGTGCCACTAAATTTTCAAAGAAAATAAATACAAAATATCACGAAGCTTCTGTTACTTTTTCACCCGATAACGAAACAATGTATTTTACCAGAAATAATTATGGTAAAAAATTAAAAAGAGACAAAAAAGGAATAAACAACCTCAAAATATACATGTCAAAGAAACGTGCTGGGGAATGGTCAGAAGCAGTTGAGGTTTCATTTAACAGTGATGAATATTCAACTGGACACCCTGCTTTAAGCCCAGATGGCAAGAAATTATATTTTGTTTCAGATATGCCCGGAAGTATTGGAATGACCGATATTTTCGTTGTTGATGTATTAGAAGATGGCTTGTTTTCTCAACCCAAAAATCTTGGTCCCGAAATAAATACCGAACGAAGAGAGATGTTTCCTTTTATCAATGATAAAAAACTTTATTTTTCTTCCAATGGCCATGTTGGGCTAGGTGGTTTGGATGTATTTGAAACCACAATTGACGAGGAAAATGGCTTTAACAAGGTTGAAAACGTTGGGGCACCAGTAAATAGTAGAAAAGATGATTTTTCATATATCATCAATGAAGAAACTCAAAAAGGCTTTTTTGCCTCTAATAGGACTGGGGGGAAAGGTGATGACGACATATACTCCTTTGCACGTCTGATTCCTGAAGAAGTAGAAGAAAATGCAATTGCGGGTGTGGTCACTGAACTTATTACAGGAAATGTTATGCCAAAGGCCATGGTAATACTCTTGGATGAAAACAACATCAAGCTAAAAGAAATGATGGCAGGAGTTGATGGAGGATTCATTTTTGAGGACTTGGACGGAAACACCAAATACACTATTGCAACTAAAAATGACAATTACCTTGATGAAGAAATCGTAGTGAGTACCCAACAAAATGAAGTGGTAAATGTTGAACTTTCTTTAAGAAAACTAAAAGAAAAGATTGTCATAGAGAATGGTATCAAAAAGCTAAAGACGGATTTAATTTACTTTAATTTTGATAAATCATTTATTAGGCAAGATGCCGCATTAGAGCTTGATAAGCTGGTTGAAGTAATGACCGAACACAAGAATATGGTTATTAAAATTGAATCTCATACCGATTCATGGGGCCCAAGTGCATATAACAAAGTCCTATCGGATAAAAGGGCAAAATCCTCCAGAGATTACCTAGTTCAAAAAGGAATAGCGCCTGAGAGAATTGAAAGTGCTATTGGGTATGGTGAGGAAAGGCTTCTGAACGAATGCGAAAACGGAGTTCCATGTGGTAGAGAAAAACACAAGCGCAATAGGCGTTCAGAATTTATTATTGTAGAAATATAATTCCAACATTAAAATATAAATATAAAAGCCACCTTCTTAAAGGTGGCTTTTATATTTTAGAACGACTTTAAAGCTTATTTTAATTGATTTTAAGCGTTTTAAGGATGGCTTCAAGCTCAAACATATAATCTCTTTTTGCTGTGGCTGGAGCAAAGGTAAAGCCCTCAATGACCAACTTCCTTTTATGAACGTCATCATTAATAATATACGTTATAAAAGGTCCTGCCATAAAATCATTCTTTACCTCCCAAATACCTCTCGCTTCAAAAGCTTTTTTGCCTGCAATTTGAACAGGAAAAATAGAGGGAGCAAAAGATTTTTCTGTAATCATATAAGATATTTTTCCTGGAACATTTCCTGGAATATATTTTTCCCCTATTGAATCCCTCATTCTCACAATATCTTTTACTAAAGTAGAATCGGCACCAAAACTGTCCTCAGGCATGCTATAGACAATGATGTTCATGTGTCCTTTAGGAATTTGTCTATCTAACCAGACAAAATTATCTTCTTCACTACCCACTTTGTAAGCTGATGGAATTGACATTGATATACCAAACTTTTCCTCCAAGGCCTTTTCCTTATTCAAGGATCGTTTAAATCGTTTTTGAGCCTCTTCAATTTCTACTGTTTTAAAACTAGTAATGGCTTCTGCATATTTTTTTTCAATATTTTGAATAAGCTCATCAACATCCCTCCCTTTAAAAACTCCTGTTTTTTGAGGTCTTGCATATAGGTTTGTCTTTATATGTGCGACACTTAAAGTGTCTATTTCCACAATCAAAAGGCTTCTGGTAGTTCTTATGGCACCACTAAATACGCTTTTGGGAATTTGATTGATTGAAAATGCGGGTTCATCCCATATCATCCCTGCTAAAGGAGCTGCAAAATGTTCTCTAATTTTATCTCCCGCCGGACCTTTCCATAAGTCATTATCCATGACTACAGTCAACGAATTAATAGCTCCTGTAGAAGATGGCTTGTATTCCTTTTGATTCTTATTCTTACAGGACGTAAAGACAATTGTTGTTAAAAGCACTACTAATATTCCTAAATGTCTCATTAATTAAATTTTATGATGAACAATCACACAGTTTAAGTTTTGTGCCCGGTTTTAGATTACTACCGCTAATACCGTTCCATTCTCGTAAGTTTTCAATACTAATTCCTGGATACTTTCTAGATATGGTCCATAAAGAATCTCCTTGTTGAACTGTATGTACTTTAGCGCCTTTAACAGCAACGGTTTTTACAGCTTTGTTTTTAGCTTTTACTACAGCCTTAGCCCTTGGGTTTCTTGTAAAAATAGTAAGCCGCTGCCCAACTCTTAGGTTGTTGCTTCGCAGCCCATTCCATCTTTTTAAATCACTTACTCTAACACGGTATCTATTTGCAATTTTACCCAAATAATCGCCACTTCGCACCCTATATCTAATTTGATTATTCGCCTTTACCAATTGCGGCAACGGACTTTCTTTGGATTTAAACTCTTTTTCTACATGTGCATATATTGCTTGCTCATTTGCAACAAATTTTCCCATGGCGTCCTTTGGTAATCTTAAGGAGTAGTTCTTGCCTTCGATGTAGGGAATTATATTTAATTTATAAGATGGGTTCAGCACCTCTAAATCTTCCACAGGTACATCTACCAATTCTGATATTTGATTAAAGGTAATGAGACTTTTAACCTGAATAGTATCTGTAATAAAATAAGGCCTGTCTATTTTTTTTGTTTTAAAACCATGTTCTTCGGCATATTCAAATAAATACATGGTCGCTAAAAAAGCAGGGAGGTAACCTGCCGTTTCCCGTGGCAAATTTCTTCTTATGTTCCAGTAGTTTTTATACCCTCCAGACCTCCTTATTGCTTTGTTTACATTTCCAGGGCCCGAGTTATAAGCTGCCAATGCCAAGTCCCAATCGCCGAAAATATCATACAATTTTGATAGGTATTTTGCAGCTGCTTTTGTTGATTTAATTGGGTCCATACGTTCGTCAACATAACTACTTACATCCAACTTGTACATCTTCCCGGTGCCATACATAAATTGCCATAATCCAGTTGCTCCTACTCTGGATTTCGCTCGTGGCTTTAATGCGGATTCCACAATAGCCAAATACTTTATTTCTAAAGGAATATTCTGGTTGTCCAATTCCTGTTCAAACAAAGGAAAATAAAACTGGCTGCTAACAAGCATGCGTTCAATAAGGCCTCTTCTTCTGGTAAGAAAAGATTTAATTACTCTTTCCAAA
This sequence comes from Flavobacteriaceae bacterium, assembly GCA_002746415.1. GTDB lineage: Bacteria > Bacteroidota > Bacteroidia > Flavobacteriales > Flavobacteriaceae > Saonia. The sequence continues at coordinate 171,850 of NVXD01000004.1, forward strand.
GATGGATTATAGGAAATATTGAAAGGTGTTTTTTGATTTAATATTTCCAGTCTTTTTTTAAGAACTTCTGTGTCTAAATCAGTAGTATAAACAGAATCCTTTTCAAAATTGGAAACTTCTTCATACATACTATCAAAAAGAGCATCATGGTCTGCCAGCTCTTTTAGCCAAAGACTATCATATTTAGCAGCTTCTAGATGGTCTTTAAGATTGAATTTTTTTTGATTCTCATTCCCAGCCGCCAAAGGCATTCCTTCCAAACCATTAGAAAGGTTAACCAATGTTTTCTGTTCTGTTGGTTCTTGAATAAGGCGTATAGAATCTAAAGGAATATCCTTTACGGCAACAGTTTTTAGGGTGTCTAAGGAGATGCTATCTTTCTGCTGTGCACTCAAGATTGGCGTTATAAATGCCAACATAAGACAGAAACATATTTTTTTTATTGAGAACATAATAGTAGGCTTAAATTACCAAAGCGGTTAAAAATCGTTTATTTTTCTTGAAAATTAAAATTTTTAACTTAAATATAAGCTGCAAAAAAAATATGCCGTTAATCGATAGCGCGTTGTCTAGCCTATTATTGCAGCTATTCCAGGCAATGTTTTTCCCTCTAAGCTTTCCAACATGGCTCCTCCTCCAGTAGAAACATAGCTCACCTTGTCTTGGAATCCAAATTGTTTCACTGCCGCAACAGAATCTCCACCTCCTACTAGTGAAAATGCCCCGTTTTGAGTAGCTTCATCTATATAATTACCTAAAGCCTTTGTTCCATTGGCAAAATTTTCCATTTCAAAAACACCAATAGGACCGTTCCAAAGAATGGTCTTGGATTTTAAAATTACTTCCTTGAACATTTTAAGAGTCTCTGGTCCAGCATCCAATCCTTGCCAACCATCGGGTATTTTATCTGAATCTAATATCTTGGTCTGGGCATCATTACTAAAATCATCAGCTGCCACAACATCAACAGGAATATGAATTTCGACTCCCTTTTCTTTGGCTTGTTTTAAAATACTTAGTGCAAGTTCCATTTTATCATCCTCACAGATAGAATCTCCTACTTGTCCTCCATTTGCTTTTACAAAGGTATAAGTCATTCCTCCTCCAATAATCAAATGGTCTACTTTATCTAAAATATTCTCTATAATGGTGATTTTAGAAGAAACCTTAGCGCCTCCCAAAATAGCCAATACTGGCTTTTCACCAGAGCGCATTACTTTACCGATTGATTCAATTTCTTTTGCCAATAAATACCCGAAACATTTATTTTCTGGGAAGAACTGAGCTACTATTGTTGTAGAAGCATGTGCCCTATGAGCAGTACCAAAAGCATCGTTTACGTAGACATCCCCTAATTTTGATAATTGCTCCGCCAACGCTGTATCTCCTTTAGTTTCCCCTGCATGAAATCTTAGGTTTTCCAATAAAAGAACTTCTCCGCTTTGTAGGTTTGCAACAGCAGATTCAGCAACTTCGCCTACGCAGTCTTTTACAAACTTCACTTCCACTCCTATAACATCAGAAACGATATCAACAATGTGGTTCAAAGAAAGGTCTGCGTTTGCTTCGCCTTTTGGTCTTCCCATATGACTCATTAAAATAACACTTCCGCCGTCTTCTAAAATCTTAATAATGGTTGGTTTTGCAGCTTCAATTCGGGTAGCATCAGTAACCTTAAAATCTGCATCTAATGGCACATTAAAATCTACTCGTATCAGTGCTTTTTTATCTTCAAAATTAAAATCGTCTATTGTAATCATGGGTTGTCTTTTTTATGGAATGGCAAATGTAAAGATTTATCAGATGCCTATAAAGAACCCTTGCCCATAATTTATTACTTCCCATTGGGGTTCTTTGTTATTATTTTTACAAATTCTGAAGAATTAATGCAAAACATCAAAAAAACCTATCTTTGAAACCATGCTTTTCAAAGATATTTTAGGCCTTGTTCATATTAAAAAGCACTTAACCCAAAGTGCAGATGCTGGTAGAATTCCTCATGCACAACTTTTTGTTGGGCCAGAAGGCTGTGGCACGCTCCCCATGGCTTTGTCTTATGCCCAATATGTGATATGCCAAAATAAGAATGGTGAAAATACGGAAGGGAACGAAGTTTGTAATCTAAAAAGCCATTCGCTCTCCCATCCAGATATTCATTTTGCCTTTCCCGTTTCCAATAGTGATAAAATAAAAAGCCATGCAGTGAGCAATCATTATATGGAAGAATGGAGACAATTCGTAAAAGAACAACCCTATGGTAATCTTTTTGATTGGTACCAGCTCATTGGAACTGAAAAAAAACAAGGGCAAATAGGAGTCGATGAAGCACAAGATGTTGTAAAGAAATTGGCGTTAAAATCATATGAAGGCGGTTATAAAATGATGCTCATTTGGATGGCTGATAAAATGAACATTGCCGCAGCCAATAAGCTTCTAAAATTAATTGAAGAGCCGCCAGAAAAAACAGTTTTTATTCTAATAGCTGAAGATGAAGAACAAATTATACAAACCATAAGATCTCGTTGTCAAATAGTACATTTCCCACCATTGGCAGAAAATGTAATTGCTGATGCCTTGGAGGAAAAAGGCCTGTCTAAAGAGGAAGCTTCCAAAATAGCTCATGAAGCAAATGGCAATTTTAATAAAGCTTTGGATTTAAAAAATAACGATTCTGAAGACTTGGTTTTTGAAAAATGGTTTGTACAATGGGTGCGTAGTGCCTTTAAAGCCAAAGGAAATAAAGCTGCCATCCATGAGCTTATCCTATGGGGAGAAGAGGTTGCGAAAACTGGAAGGGAAACTCAAAAAAAATTCCTAAGCTATTGTTTAGTGGTCATGCGCCAAGCTATGCTCATCAATTATAACGCTCGTGAACTTGCCTATTTACAAATTCATGTAGATGGTTTTCAGCTAGAAAAATTTGCTCCTTTTGTGCATGAAAATAATATTTTAGACATTACAGAAGAATTAGAAAGTGCTATTTATCATATTGAACGTAATGGTAATTCTAAAATAATTTTAACGGATTTATCCATTAAACTAACCAGGCTTCTTCATAGGAAAGCCGCTTAAACTTTTATTGCAATCATGGAATCAATGTTAAATTATGCTGCCGAAATATTATTGCTGCTTTTATTAATCGTCACCTTTTTACAAAGTGGTTTGGACAAAATGTTTGATTGGAGCGGAAACATTTCTTGGCTCAAAGGTCATTTCTCTAAAACCTTTTTTAAAAACATGGTGCCACTTTTAGTGGCGGTAATACTTATATTGGAAATGCTTGCAGCTATCCTATGCATTGTTGGTGTTTATCAAATGATTGTAATGGACAATAGCACCTATGCACTATATGGTGCTATACTATCTTGCATTGTATTATTGTTCCTTCTGTTTGGACAACGAGTTGCTAAAGATTATGACGGTGCAAGAACTATTGCTATTTACTTTATTCCAGCCGTCTTTTTGGTATTTCTATTGCAACTATAAAACAAAAAAGCGCCAACAAATTTTGTTGGCGCTTTTTTTGATATATATTGTGCTTGCTCTTATTTCTTATACTTCTCGTTAAGAATATTTAAAACCAACTCTGTAATGTTGTCGGCTTCTGTTCCATAAAGAACAGCACCACCATCACCACCACCAAGAACATAGGTATAACTGTTTGCTTTTCCGTAAGCAGAAATTTCTTCTTTTACCTTGCTAACAATACTATCCATTTCTATTTGGTTACTTTGCTGTATTCCCAACTCTTCTTGTTGTAATTGTTGTCCAATAAATTGGCTTTTTTGCTGAATGAGTGCATATTCCTCCTGAGCCTTATTTGGGTCTAATTTTTGTGCCCTTGTTTGAAAAGCTTGGGCTTCAATTTGAAAAGCCTGTGAAATACTATCTCTCTTTTTTGTAAAAGAATCTGCCTTAACTTTGTACTTGGCATCCATATCAATTTTTTCTTGATAATCGGTCATGATCTTTACTGTATCAACATAACCTATCTTGTTTTGTTGACATGCTACCATTCCCAATAGCGCCACTGCTAATATTATTTTTTTCATCAGTTCTATTTTAAGTTGCGCAAAAATAGGAAAGGTTTTTAAGAAATTGAAAAACTTTAGGACAAAAGGCATTTTGGTCCAAAATAACTGAATAACCTAACTATAGACAAAACTTATGACGTATTGCTTGTTAAATCGATTTTAGCAATTGTTTAGGGTTGTTGTATCTGCTCCTGTTTGAATGTTTTTTCAACAAAGGCAAGTGTGCTTGACTTATCGCGTAAAGCTATGGGAAATCGTCTTAAAACAAGAATTAGGCTTTTGTTAGCACATATATTAACGAAGAGTACTCCTTGGTTCGCCATGCTTTCATATTGGACCATAATCCAACACAAAATGCCTTCGCAAAATTCTGATTTCCTGTTTTATATTTTTCTGATAACAGTGAAACATAAAACGAATCAAACAACATGGGTTTAATTTCTGCCACCTTCATATTCTCTTTTTCAAAAAGCAATTCAATACTGCCTCTTGAAAAATGCCAAAGATGCCTTGGAACATCAAAAGCAGCCCAAAAATTTTTATAGTGATTAGCATCGAAAGATTTAAAATTAGGTACTGCAACAATCAATGTCCCCTCATCTTCCAATAAGGAACTTATTTTTTTTATTTGTTTTTCTAAATCTGGTAAATGTTCTAGCACATGCCATAAAGTAATTACACTATATTTTTTTGATGGTGGTAATGACTCCATATCAGAAATAATGGTTACTCCTTTTTCGCTGGCCTTAGCTCTGGCTTTTTCGTTTGGTTCCACTCCATTAATTGTCCAACCATTGTTCTTGGCCAAAGACAAAAAATCTCCAGTGCCAGCTCCAATATCCAAAAGGGATTTATTTGAATTTACCCCTTTAGAAATTAAATTCAATTTTTTTCTAAGGCTATATTTTTTTACGCTCTGGTATATCTTGTCAACAAAAGTCTTTTGAGAATCTGTATGGGAAATGTAATCATCACTTTGGTAATATGTCTCAAGGTTTTTTGGTTCGGGTGTTGTGATGAGCATATCCAAATCTAGATTGTGCATCAATTGGAACTCCTCACCTGAGACTGAATGATCTTTAGTTTTTAAAAACGACTTCATTATAATTATGGGTAGACAGGTATTCTTCTTTTAAAGCCCGAAGATACTTTAAAACTACTTCTCTGGAAAGTGAATTACCCTCTAAGCAATCCTTATCAATATCACTATACACTTCTATTGCTAAATAGTAATTGTCTTTTCTACTTTCTTCTGGGGCTGCATCATTTTCTTCATCAGAATTCAAGGCTGCATTTAATGCATGAGCAAAAAGCACAGGGAATAGATTAATTGCCTTGTCTGGAATATCAACCTCATAAAAGGCGAAGAAATATTGCTGGTCATTAATTTTGAAGGGGATATCATCGTACACATTCTCATGCTCCAACTGATACTTAATATTCACATAATCGTAAAAATGATTAGCCTCTTTTGGGTCCTTAAAAATAAACATATTGCGCTTGGACAAACTCCTCTTAAACTTCTTTCCTGAAGTAATTTTATAATCTTCTATGTTTGGAGCAATCCGCAAAGGAATACAAGATTCAGCAACCAACAACATTAAAATTAAGGGTAGAAATTTTTTCATTATGGTTAGATTATAGTCTCCCTAACCGTATCAAAAATTACGCCAAAAAAGCGCTCGCCTTTTATCAAAAAAAATTGTTCCACGTGGAACAATCCTACTTCTTCCCTCTTAATTCTATATTTAATAAGTCACAAAGTTCAGCCGCCATAGCTGTTGCTTTTTCAAAAGAACTGGTTTTAAAAATAGTGAAATACCTGTTCCCCTTAAATAAACGGATAACAAAAAGATGTTCTCCTCTTTCTTTGCCAAGAGCAGCCACAGACCCCCAATCTGCTCCCTGCTTAAAAGATGCAGAAAACACTGTGATATACTCAGGGTAAATGCATTGTAATTTTTGCCGAAATAAGGTTTGTCCAAATAATTTATAATGCTTCTTATTTCCAAAATCTTTCGTGATTTCATACGAAATAGAATAACCAAACACAACAATAGAAAGCCCCGATAAAACAACATATTGGTCAGTGTACCAGAATTAGTAAACATGACCATACCCAAGATAACTAATAAGAATATACCCAAAACCGTAACAGTGGTTGGTTTTAATAGTTTAAAAAACAAACTGTCTTTCATCGACCCATAAAAACTAAAAGCACACTTATATCACTAGGCTTGACTCCACTAATACGAGATGCCTGAGAAATGGTAACAGGGCGAATTGCGCTCAGTTTCTCACGGGCCTCATAGGACAGGGATTTAAGTTTGTAATAATCAAAATTATCAGGGATTTTAACAGCTTCTAATCGCTGTAACTTATCAGCATTTAGTTTCTCCTTTGCAATATACCCAGCATATTTTACCTGGACTTCTGTTTGTTCCAAAACCTCTCTATCAAAGTTATTGTCATTTGCAAAAGATGAAACAGCATTTACTTTAAGCATGTGTTCCATGGTAACCTTTGGCCTAGAAAACACCTTAAACATTTTATCTGATTGCTTTACAGGAGCAGAAGAAACACTCTCCAAAATAGGATTCATTTCTTCCGGAGTAACACTAGTCTTTCTAAAAAAATCAATAAAAGCAGTAGAGTCCTTTTCCTTCTTCTCCATTCGTCTCAATCTATCTTCACTAGCCAAACCAATTTTAAAACCTTTAGGTGTTAGTCTTAAATCAGCATTGTCTTGTCGTAACAAAGTCCTATACTCTGCCCTCGATGTAAACATCCGATATGGCTCTTCAGTTCCTTTTGTAATCAAATCATCAATTAAAACACCAATATATGCCTCATCCCTTTGAAGAATAAATGGGTCCTTCTCATTTATTTTAAGGTGGGCATTGATCCCAGCCATTAACCCTTGAGAAGCTGCTTCCTCATACCCAGTTGTTCCATTTATTTGTCCAGCAAAATATAGGTTATTAACCAACTTAGTTTCCAATGTATGCCTTAATTGCGTAGGTGGGAAATAATCATATTCAATGGCATACCCCGGTCTGAAAAACTTAACATTTTCAAATCCTTTAACAGACTTCAATGCTTTGTATTGCACCTCTTCAGGAAGAGATGTAGAAAAGCCATTTACATAAACCTCTACCGTCTTCCAACCCTCAGGTTCCACAAATATTTGATGGCTATCTTTATCAGCAAACCTGTTAATTTTGTCTTCAATAGATGGGCAATACCTGGGTCCAATACTTTTAATTCGCCCGTTAAACATAGGAGATCTATCAAATCCTTCACGCAATAAATCATGAACAATTTGACTTGTATGCGTCATATGACAATCCATCTGAGTGGTTAAAACAGGCGTGTCAGTATAAGAAAATTTCTCTGGTATTACATCTCCCGGTTGCGGTACCATAACGGAATAGTTTAGAGAACGACCATCAACTCTTGGTGGAGTGCCGGTCTTCATTCTACCACTTTCAAAACCGTAATCAAGCAATTGTTCTGTAATCCCTTTGGCCGCTGTTTCCCCAGCTCTTCCTCCACCAAATTGTTTATCGCCAATATGAATCAAACCATTTAAAAAGGTTCCATTAGTAAGTATAACCGATCTAGATTTTATATCAATTCCCAAAGAAGTTCTTACTCCTACTACATTGTTTTTCTCAATTAACAAACCAGAAACCATCTCTTGATAAAAATCCACATTTGGTGTAGCTTCCAAAGAAAGCCTCCATTCCTCAGCAAAACGCATTCTATCATTTTGGGCTCTTGGGCTCCACATAGCCGGCCCTTTGGATTTATTCAACATCTTAAATTGGATGGCAGACTTGTCCGTTATAATCCCACTATACCCGCCTAGAGCGTCAATTTCTCGTACAATTTGTCCCTTAGCAATTCCGCCCATAGCAGGGTTACATGACATTTGCCCAATATTTTGCAAATTCATCGTAACCAATAAAGTCTTAGAGCCCATATTGGCAGCAGCAGCAGCAGCTTCCGCACCAGCATGGCCACCCCCGACCACAATTACATCATATTCCTTTTCAAACATATCAATTGTTTTGTTCCACGTGGAACAATTTTATCATTTCCTCTTCTTTACTCCTCATTAAATCCTTTTGAGCTTCTGTTTTATCATTGAAACCCAATAAATGAAGAATCCCATGAGACATAACGCGCAACAATTCATCATTAAATATAATATCCAAAGACTCAGCGTTCTCCCTAACCCTCTCAATAGAGATAAAAATATCACTCGAAATTTGATTGCCGACTGAATAATCAAAAGTGATAATATCAGTATACGTGTCGTGCTTTAAATGTTTTTTGTTTATCTCCAGTAGATATGCATCATCACAAAAAATATAATTAATATCACCACAAAAACTATTCTCAACCTCAAAGATATTAAGAATCCAGTTTTTATAAAACTCGTTATTATTTAATTTGAAGTCAGTCTCGTAATGAAATTCAATTATCATTTTTAAAATATAGCTTTACCTTGTTTTGAAAAATATGCTGCAAAGGTAATGCTTGTCTATTTAAAATTTCAATTTGATTCTCATAATCCTCTAAAAGCTCGGGCTTTGTAGTAATGGGGTTTGTAAATGCATTCACATTAGTATTACTTTCTCTCTTTTCCTTTATACCTTGCTTTAAAGCGGCATTTTCCAATTTAAGTAATTGATGTTGAATCACATTAATTTTATTAAGGGTTCGCTGAGTAATTCCATTCTCTATTAAATCATTTTCGAAATTTTCCATTTGTTGAATCAACTTTAAGGCTAGTCCTTTATCATAAGCATTAATCATATCTTTTAATTGATTCTCCAATTGACTTCTTATCAATTGTTGCTTTTTATAAATTTCATAAATCTCTCTAAGCTCTTCTTCATTCGTTTGTCCATTTCCAGATCCACCATTATTATCCCCTCCAGGTTGGTTGCTATTACCGTCATTACCATTCTGGCCGCCTTTACCTGACTGCCCATCACTTCCATCTTGGCCAGAACTCCCTTCCTCACCTTGATTCCCTTGTCCCTTTTTTCCATCTCCAGCTTGTTCTCCTTTTTCCCCCTTTGAGCCATCCTTCCCAGATGTGCCCATCTCTCCCATCTGCTTCTGAAGAGCTCCCTGTCCCTTAATAATATCTGGTAACTGAAAGCCTTCTTTGCTTTCTCCACTGCCAGATCCAGGGTTCATACTTTGTTGCATATTCTCCAAAATATCAGCCAGAAAATCGGCTAAACTATTTGAAGCATTCAATACATATTGCTGATATGATACTCCTTGGTATATTCTACTATCAGCTATACTTTCCAAACTTTTATCAATATTATAATACACCTCCGTTATTTGTTCATTGACAAACTCAGACAACTCAGCCCTTCTAAGTGATAAAGAAAACAAACTATCGTCAACATGCTCAAACATACCCCTAAGCTCCTGTTGCTGTTTAATGTTATTAGAAAATTGTGAAACAGCAATTTCAGAATCTTCCATAGCATTATATAACTGCTCTTGTTTAAAAGAAAATGTAACGAGGTTGTCCAAAATTTGTCTAAGCATTTCAGCATCTTCGGTAATGGTTGCTTCACTACTACCAGAAGAAGATTGCTGTAGCTGCTCACTCATCTCTTTCATTTTTTGAGCAGCCGACTTTTGCTTTTTTATTGCATTGTTTCTAGACTCAAGGTTATCAACATCATTTGTAGAGGATCCATCATCACCTCTTTCCTTATTGAGTTCTTCTAGCGCTCCCTGTTGGTCAGATTTAATTTCTTCTTGTTTAGTTTCATCAATGTTCAATGACAAAGGCTTTTTTAGCCCTTCATTATCTTTCTTTAATTCATCCAATTCTTCAGAAATTTCATCAAATTCATCATTCAACATTTCTTGTTGTTTAGGCGAAAAGTCTTCCATTCTAATTTTGGATAGCGTATTTTGTTTCTTGGATAATTGTTCCAAATCTTTAGCCAATTGACTAGCCTTTTCCGTAACATAGTAACGCTTCGTTAATTCAAGTAGCTGTTCTAAGCTACGTTCATTATTTTGTTGGTTTTTAGCAATCTCCTCAAGTTTCTTTGCTAATTCTTCTTTGTTAATCTTATCAGCAACTTTTTGCAACTCTTCTAAAAGCTTTTCATTCTTTCTAGCCTCTAATTCCTGCCGTTCTAACCTTTCTTTAAGAAATTGGTTTATCTCATCCTCCTTAACATTCTCATCCAAATTCTCCTTTAACTGTTTGCTGAACTTTTGCATCATGCTTTCTTGCAACTGTTGCTTGTTCAAAAAATCCATAATTTGAGTTTGAGAATTAAAATTTAATTCTTTGGTTTCTATTTGGTTTTTATTAATGTCCTTAAGAATTTCCTTTTGTTCTTTATACTTATCCAATGTATCCTCTAAGTTGTCTATAATAGATTCTCTTTTCTCTAATATCTTGTTTTTCAATTGATTAGAGTCCGATAAAGCCATATTAAACACATTACTTCTACTAGTTTTACCATGGTGAATAGCATCATTATCGGTTGTTTGAAAATATAAACTATACTTCTTTCCGATGTCCAATGACAAGCCAGAAGGAAAAGTATAATAAAACTCATCAAAATTAGAATTCGGCCTGCCCAATTCTATAATTTGCCTTTCTCTTGTTGACGAAGCATTATAACAAACCAATTGTATTGTGCTGACTTTATAATCATCAGAGACTTCACCAACAAAATATAGAACATTAGGATTTAAAGAATCAACTACTTTGATTACCTCAATTGATGGATAATCATCTTTTATTACATTAATGGTATACCCCAGTCTTTCATAGTCCTTTACATTGGTATTAGATGTAGTAAGGTCATACAATAATTTAGCATAAATCTTTTTTTCAAAATGAAACATTTCATTCTTTCGCGAGAAAATTGCAGCAGTATCCTCTTCAATAAGATGTATGCTCTCTGTATTTTTTCCTTTTATCTGCCACGTAACTTTAGTTCCTTCAGGTAGTATGGCATTACCGCTTCCTTTAATTGTTTCTGTTGGTTTTTCCGTATAGTTCGGATAATCCAAAAGCATATTGAATTCTTGAATTGAAGGCACAAACAAAGCATTCAATGTATATGTCCGAGATTGTATGTCATTTGCCAAAAAATAAAAATCAGTAGTCCTAAGTGGGGGTGGAAAAGAATATAGGTAACTACCTCTATCCTCTTGAAGCAAAAACTCCTTACCATTAATTACAATAAAAACTTCTTCAGGTTTAAATTTCCCTATAGTTGCTACTTCAATAGTAAAGGATTCGCTTTCCAATACATCCAAATCGTTAGAAACCAAATGAAAAACAAAAGGAGCAGGTGGCTCATAAGCCAAATCGTAATTTACAACCCTGTTATAAGAACCAAAAAATGAACTTAGATTCCCAGAAACCCAAATAAGGCATAATATAGCCACAGGAATTATAAAGTACTTGGCATACTTAATGTTTTCAGAGAAATCTATTGCCTTATTAAATTGGAAAAGTGTCAGATTATCCGAACGTTGAACAATACTAGCAAGTAATAATTCTGACCCATCCAGATCATCTGCCAAATCCAAAAGGTTATACAGTTTATCATCTACTTCAGGGAAGTGCCTACCAATTAATATAGAAGCGTACTTATTACTAATTCCGCGCTTTAACTTAAAAAGGTAGAAAAGTGGGACAAGTATGTATTTATAAAGTAAACATAATTCAACGACAACAAACAGAAAGAACAAAATGAGCCTTCCTATAGAGTTAAGCCACAAAAAGTACTCAACTCCCAAAGTGACCAAAAAATAAAGCAAGCCAAAGGACACAAATAGTATTATTCCCCTTAAAAGTACTTTAGTATAGTACTTTTTTACAAATAGACTCAACTTCTTTAATATGTCGTCATAGCTATCCAATTGCACTTGTTTTAACAGCAAGATACCTGATACTTATAAATCCATCTTAAAAAAACTGTTAAAACCATATCCAGCATATAAAAAAAGGATAGCGTATTGAGCAAATTATTGCATTGCTAAACCAAGTGTTTACTTTCTTACAACTTTCAAATTATAATGGCACAGCATATGTTTGTTTAATTTCACCCATTACAAAAGTGCTATGAGCGCTTCCAATTGCCTGGATATCCCCTAAACGATTCAACACAAAATCTTGATAATGTTTCATATCCTTGACCAAAACCTTTAACAAAAAATCATAGTCCCCAGAAATATTATAGCATTCGGTAACTTCATGTATCAGAAGGATGTCTTTTACAAATTGTTTACCCAATTCTTTAGTATGTTGCTTAAGTGTAATATTACAAAAAACGATGAGTTCCCTATTCAGTTTACTAGCATCAAGAATAGCAGCATATTTTTTGATATATCCCTCTCTTTCTAATTTTCTTACTCGTTCATAAATAGGTGTTGGAGATAAATGAATTCTTTCAGAGAGTTCCTTTGTGGTAATATTAGAATTATTCTGAAGTAACTTCAATATGGCAACATCAGTAGTATCCAAATCTTTCATAGTTAAAATATCTGTTTAGTGTTTCTTTTGACCATTTAAATACTTGATTACACTGTATAACACGTCAAAAGTATACAAAAACACTTTATTTAAACACTTTTTAAGAATAACCATCTAGATATAATAATTTTGACCAAAAATATAAAAATATCATATAAATGAAAACCACAAACTTAGGCTACCCCAGAATTGGAGATAAACGAGAACTTAAAAAGGCTTGTGAAAACTACTGGTCCGAGCAAAATACAATTCATGAACTACAAGAAGTCGCCAAAGAAATAAGAACCCGCAATTGGACTTTACAAAAGGAACTTGGAATAGACCTTATTCCTTCCAACGATTTCTCACTATACGATCAAGTATTAGATTTATCTTTAACACTAAACTGCATCCCTGAACGATATAATGCATTGAAAAATAAAGGGTCACTCATTGATGTATATTTTGCAATGGCGCGCGGTGTTCAAAAAAATGGATTAGACATTACCGCAATGGAAATGACGAAATGGTTTGATACAAATTATCATTACATAGTACCAGAATTTGCAAGAAATCAAGAGTTTATACTTTTATCCACCAAAATATTTGATGAATACAAAGAAGCATTGGCATTAGGTATAAAAACAAAACCTGTGTTAATCGGACCTGTATCATATTTGCTCTTAGGAAAGGAAAAAGAAAAAGGTTTTCACAGAATTGATTTGCTAGCCAAACTTTTACCCGTCTATTTGGAAATTATAAAGCAATTATGCGATTTAGGTGTCACATATATCCAGTTTGATGAGCCATATTTAGCAATGGACTTAACGCAAAAAGAACAAAAAGCATTACGACATGTATATGCAGAAATTGAAAAATCATTTCCAAAATTAAAAGTCTTCTTAGCTACCTATTTTAACGATTGCCGCGATAATTTAGAAACCGCGCTATCATTACCAGTACATACCTTACATATAGATTTGATACGCAACCCAGCACAACTAACAAGTATCTTAACTCATAGCAACTTAAACAAAAATATGTGCTTATCACTAGGGGTAGTTGATGGTAGAAATATTTGGAAAAACGATTTTGAACAATCACTTTCTCTAATTCAACAAGCCATTAGGGCCATTGGTCCTGAAAGAATTTATATAGCGCCATCTTGTTCCTTATTGCACGTTCCTTGCAACTTAGAAATTGAAAAAAACGTGGCTTCTGAAGTGAAGCAGTGGCTGGCATTTGCAAAACAAAAATTGGAAGAAGTGATTGTTTTAAAGCAATTAATTTCAAATGAAAACATAGAAGAAACTAAAAACAAATTGCAAGAAAATAGTAAAGCAATTCAAAATAGAAACTCATCAACCTTGATTCATGATGTGGCAGTAAAACAACGTGTCTTAGCCTTAAAGAAAGAAGATTCTCAACGAAATAGTAGTTTTAAGATTAGGCAATCAATCCAGAAATCTGTATTAAAACTTCCCTTGTTGCCAACAACAACTATTGGTTCTTTTCCGCAAACAAAAGAAGTTCGTGGTTGGAGACAAAAATTCAAAAAAGGAATATTAAGTAAATCCGAATATGATCAATTGATAGCAAAAGAAACCAAAGAAGCCATTGCCTTTCAAGAAGAAACAGGAATTGATGTATTAGTGCATGGGGAATTTGAACGCAATGATATGGTAGAGTATTTTGGAGAACAATTAAGTGGATTTGCATTTACTAGTTTTGGTTGGGTACAGAGTTACGGAAGTCGATGTGTAAAACCTCCTATTATTTATGGAGATGTTTCTAGAAAAAAGCCAATGACAGTAAGATGGTCATCCTTTGCTCAATCATTGACAAAAAAACTGGTGAAAGGAATGTTAACTGGTCCTGTTACTATATTGCAATGGTCTTTTGTGAGAAATGATCAACCAAGATCAGCAACTTGTAATCAAATAGCCTTAGCCCTACGTGATGAAGTGACAGATTTAGAAAAGGCAGGGCTAAAAATTATTCAAATAGATGAACCAGCAATTAGAGAAGGTTTGCCATTACGTAAAAACGAGTGGTCATCATATTTAGAATGGGCTATAAAAGCATTTCGGATATCAGCAAGTGGTGTTGCCGATGAAACTCAAATTCATACCCATATGTGTTATTCTGAATTCAATGATATTATACAAAATATTGCAGATATGGATGCAGATGTAATTACAATTGAATGCTCTCGTTCACAAATGGAATTACTAGATGTCTTTTCAGAATTTAACTATCCCAACGAAATAGGACCTGGGGTTTATGATATCCATTCACCTAGGGTCCCTTCAAAAAATGAAATGTTGGCATTATTGGAAAAAGCATCAAAACTAATCCCAAAAGAAAATCTTTGGGTAAATCCGGATTGCGGACTTAAAACAAGACATTGGCCAGAAACCAAAAAAGCGCTTGTTGAAATGGTGAAATCGGCTCAAGAGTTGCGACAATCAACTCAGGTAAATACATAAACCAATAGTATTCAACAAAGTTTTTGTGTGTTCTAACAGTGTTTAATAGCCCTGAACAATATAAAAAGTATGAAAAACGTATTCATAACCAACAAATTTACAAACCGCATAATTTGACACTGCCCATCCACATCAAATCAAAATGTCAGCATATCTAATCCATCGATAAATTCAAGTTTTCAAGCAGTTCTGGAAACTATTTTGGCCGTAAAGTAAATACAATCTCAAACCTCTTAGTTGGTTTCATAATTTAATAGTATCAATCTACTAAATTTGTATTATAAATACATTTTCAATGTCAGAACAACTAATCATTAGGCCTGCAACTCATAAAGATGTGCCTGAAATATTAGAAATCCTCAATTTCGAAATCAAAAATTCAACCGTAGTATATGATTATGAAGAAAGGTCTTTAACACAGCAACTGGAATGGTTTAATTCAAAAAGAGAATCCAATATGCCTGTCTTGATTGTAGAAAAGGATGCAAAGATTTTGGGTTACGGGACTTTCGGAATTTACAGGCCATGGGAGGCTTACAAATACAGTGTGGAACATTCCATTTATGTTTGTAATACCGCTAGAGGTCTGGGGGTTGGAAAAAAATTAATGGAAACATTGATTTCACAAGCAAAAAACAAGGGGTATCATACCATGATTGCCGGAATAGATGCCGAGAATAATGGTAGCTATAGCTTTCATGAAAAATTTGGTTTTAAAGAAGTGGGGCGATTCAATGAAGTTGGATATAAATTTGATAGGTGGCTGGATTTAATCTTTATGCAGTTGTATTTATAGACATATCCTTTGCCATTATCTGTTGCACATAAATTATCTTTGCCAAAATTCAGTTTTAATGAGTCATAAAGTACGTGTTCGTTTTGCACCAAGTCCAACAGGGCCTTTGCATATTGGAGGTGTCCGCACCGCATTGTTTAATTATCTCTTTGCTAAGAAAAATGGAGGTGACTTTATTCTAAGGATTGAGGATACCGATCAAAACCGCTATGTTGAAGGCGCAGAACAATATACAATTGATGCACTCAACTGGTGCAACATTCCATTTGATGAAGGGCCGGGTAAAGAAGGTGCATTTGGGCCATATAGACAAAGTGAACGCAAACACTTGTACAAACAATATGCTGATGAGTTGATTACAAAAGGAAACGCCTATTATGCCTTTGATACAGCTGATAAATTGGATTTTCATAGAAAGGACCATGAAGCCAAGGGAAAAACCTTTATTTACAATTGGCACAATAGACTTAAATTGTCCAATTCACTTTCTCTATCCTCAGAAGAAGTAAAAAACAAATTAGATTCTGGCGAAGCTTATGTTATCCGATTTAAGTCACCACAAGATGAGACATTACATCTAAAAGACAGTATCCGTGGAGACATAAAGATTGACACCAATGTTTTGGATGATAAGGTGCTTTTTAAAAGTGATGGCATGCCCACTTACCACCTAGCAAATATTGTGGATGACCATTTAATGGAAATAACTCATGTAATTCGTGGAGAAGAATGGTTACCCTCTTTGGCTTTACACCAATTGCTATATGATGCTTTTGGTTGGAAAGCTCCAGAATTTTCACATTTACCATTGATTATGAAACCGGTTGGTAAGGGCAAGCTTAGTAAAAGAGATGGTGACAAACTTGGTTTTCCAGTTTTTCCACTTTCATGGAACGAATCAATAGGATATAAAGAAACAGGTTATTTTCCTGAAGCTGTTATCAATTTTCTGGCCATGTTGGGCTGGAATCCAGGAACAGAACAAGAAATTTTTAGTTTGAAAGAACTTGTTAATACCTTTAGTTTAGCACGAGTGAACAAATCTGGTGCCAGGTTTGATCCTGAAAAAACCAAATGGTACAACCAAAACTATTTACAACAAAAAAGTAATAGAGAGTTGGCAAAGTTGTTTGCTGTTGAAATCAAAAAAAGACATATCGACCCTGCTCAAGGCGACAATAAAGATTACTTGCAGGAAGTGGTTTCCCTAATCAAAGAACGAGCAACTTTTGTTTCAGATTTTTGGGATTTGAGTGACTACTTTTTTGTGCACCCTTCTTCCTATGCGGAAAAGGCCGTAAAAAAACAATGGAAAGAAGGTACTGCAGCTATAATGAATGAATTGGTAGCGGTTCTAGAAACAATTACAGATTTCTCCTCGGCAAATGTTGAGGCAGTTGTAAAAGAATGGATTGCTGAGAAAGAACTTTCATTTGGTAAAGTAATGCCTCCTCTGCGATTGATTATTGTTGGTGACATGAAAGGGCCTCATATTTTTGACATACTTGGGCTAATAGGTAAAGAAACAAGTATTTTACGCATAAAAAAAGCAGTAGAAATACTTTAATTATTCCTTCACTGTAACAAACTATAGAAAATTGCTACTGATAAAGCGCAGAGTTTCGTAAATTCATTCCATTAACATAAAAACACAAAACCATGGGCGATTACCTTCTAATACCAGTAGCACTAATTGGTCTACTAATTCTATTTTCTTCCTTCTTTATTGTTAAACAACAGACTGCAGTTGTTATAGAACGTTTTGGAAAGTTCCAAAGTGTGCGTAATTCTGGTCTTCAAATGAAAATCCCATTAGTGGACAGAATTTCTGGTCGCTTAAGCTTAAAAATCCAACAATTGGATGTTATTGTAGAAACCAAAACCTTGGATGATGTTTTTACCAAACTAAAAATATCGGTACAATATGTAGTAATAAGGGACAAGGTATATGATGCCTTTTACAAATTAGAATATCCACATGATCAAATTACTTCATATGTTTTTGATGTGGTTAGAGCAGAAGTCCCAAAAATGAAACTAGATGATGTCTTTGTTAAAAAAGATGATATTGCCATAGCGGTAAAAGGTGAATTACAAGAAGCCATGATAAACTATGGTTTTGGCATTATTAAAACCCTAGTAACAGATATTGACCCTGATGCCCAAGTAAAAGAGGCTATGAATCGTATTAATGCCTCAGAACGTGAAAAAATTGCTGCTCAATTTGAGGGTGATGCCGCTAGAATTCTAATTGTTGAAAAAGCAAAAGCTGAAGCGGAAAGCAAAAGGTTACAAGGACAAGGTATTGCAGATCAACGTAGAGAAATTGCTAGAGGCTTGGAAGAGTCCGTTGAAGTTCTAAATAAAGTAGGTATTAATTCCCAAGAAGCTTCTGCACTAATTGTGGTCACCCAGCATTATGACACCTTACAGTCTATTGGAGCAGAAACCAACTCTAATTTAATTCTGCTACCCAATTCACCACAAGCTGGTAGTGATATGCTCAATGATATGGTGGCTAGTTTTACGGCTAGTAATATGATTGGGGAATCCATGAAAGTGCAAAACGATAAAACTAAAAAGTAACGAAAATTTAGTATTAGACTTTATCTAAAATCTCCTCCCAATTTTTTAAAATTAGGAGGAGATTTCTATTTTGATTCGATTTTTTGAAAAAGAGAGTGGTAATCCTTAAAAAATTACCCCATATCAATTAAGCTCGCGTTTAATAAAGAATTAAAGCAACAACCGTCCCTTTTATCAAGGGGAAGAGCAAACTCTCTTAAAACACCTTTAAAATAAGGGGCTGTCATAATAAATACCGATTGATATAATTATTACAATAGCTTTTCTCTATGCTAGTTTTTTTGCTGCAATTTTGCCCAGTTGTCTCGTAAAGTTACTGTTCTGTTAAAAACCAATTTATCAGAAGTTGAATCAACATCAATATTAAAATAACCCAAACGTTGGAATTGAAATTTATCTCCTGGGAGTGCGGTTTTTAAACTTGGTTCTACATAAGCAGTAATTACCTTCAAAGATTCTGGATTTATAAATTCCATATAATCTTTGTCTTTATGGGCATCAGGAGTTTCATCCGTAAACAAACGATCATATAGGCGCACTTCAGATGCAATTGCATGTTTAATGGATACCCAATGCAGGGTTCCTTTTACTTTTCTTAAACTCTCCTCTGTTCCACTACCACTTTTGCTTTTAGGGTCATAGGTGCATTGGATTTCAGTAATATTCCCATCAGAATCCTTTGTGCAACTTTCTGCCTTAATGATATATCCATTTTTAAGACGTACTTCTCCACCAACTTTTAATCTAAAGAACTTCCTATTGGCTTCTTCCCTAAAGTCTTGCTTTTCTATATACAACTCTTTTGAAAATGGCACTTTTCTATCACCTGCGCTTTCATCCTCAGGATTATTTTCAGCATCCAACCACTCCTCTTCTCCTTCAGGGTAATTTGTGATGACTAATTTAACTGGGTCAAGAACAGCCATTACTCTTGGAGAGATTTTATTAAGGTGTTCCCGGATATGAAACTCCAATAAAGAAACATCCACCACATTATCTCTTTTTGCTATTCCTATTGTTTCAGCAAAACTCTTAATGGATTCTGGGGTATACCCTCTTCTTCTAAGTCCAGAAATTGTAGGCATTCTGGGATCGTCCCATCCACTTACAACACCTTCTTCAACAAGCTTTAATAGCTTTCTTTTACTTACAACCGTATGGCTAAAGTTTCTTCTGGCAAATTCTCGTTGTTTAGGCCTTACTTTGGTTTCGTCATATACTTGATCCAAAAACCAATCATATAGTTCTCTGTGCATGGCAAATTCAAGTGTACAAAAAGAATGTGAAACTTGTTCAATATAATCACTCTCACCATGTGTCCAATCATACATTGGGTAAATACACCAATCGGTATTTGTTCTGTGGTGCGCTTTGTGCAAGATTCGGTATATGATGGGGTCTCGCATCAACATATTGGAGGATGACATGTCGATTTTAGCCCGTAAAACATGGGTTCCTTCCTTAAAATCACCATTTTTCATCTTTTCAAAAAGACTAAGATTGTCAGCTACGGATTGGTTCCTAAATGGACTATCTGTCCCTTTTTCTGTTGGGGTTCCTTTTTGAATTGCCATTTCCTCAGATGTTTGACTGTCTACATATGCCAGCTCCTTTTTAATAAGTTGCACCGCCCAGTCATACAATTGTTGAAAATAATCGGATGCATAGCGCTCAGTATCCCACTTATACCCTAGCCATTTTACGTCTTTCTTTATAGCCTCCACATACTCTGTTTCCTCTTTCGCCGGGTTGGTGTCGTCAAACCTCAGATTAACAGGGGCGCTATAGCGTAGCCCAAGACCAAAATTTAAGCTAATAGAACTCGCATGACCAATGTGTAAATATCCATTTGGTTCAGGAGGGAATCTAAAACGTAAGTTCTTCTTTAAAAAGCCGTTACTAAGATCCTCCTCAATGATATGCTCAATAAAATTGAGTGATTTGGGCGCTTCTTCCATGCATCAAAAATTTAAGGGCAAATGTAGGAAAAATGGTGTAATTCATCGATAAAAATGTACTAACCATAGAATAAAAGCATTTCACAACATAATTAAATGGTGCTACAACAATAAATTCTTCTTAGGTCAATTATGTGTCATATTTGTTATTGAGTATTAATTTGAGTACTAGATGAATAGAAGATTTAGAACAAAAGAGGCTCAAGCATAATAGATTTAAAGAGTGGTAATCCATAACTACCATAGACTATGAAACCAAATCAATTTTACATTTACATCCTTGTTGTCATGGCATCCATTTTTGGTAAAATAGATGCGCTTTCCGCACAAACGTTGAATAAACCAGAACCTGCAGATAACCCAAACATAGCTGGCGTCAATATATGGACCGCAGCATGTGCTTCTGCAAGTTTTAATGAATATTTTGTAAACTTTACATGGAGCCCTCCTTTGGTGAACGGCGCTAATAGCTTTATTTTAGAGCTGTCAGATGCCAATGGAGATTTTAGTGCACCTGTAACCCTTACAACTGATAATACACAAAACACCAATTTTGATTTTGATTTTCAATTTGCCCTTCCTGCTGATACAAGAGGGGAAAACTATAAGTTTAGAGTAAGAAGCACTAGTCCCGCTAGCACAAGCCCAGAGTCTGATGCTTTCTCAATGTACTATATTGACTATGATTCACCATTGTTGATAAGCCCAAATGATGGAGATGGGAACATTCCGTCTGGAGGGAATATATTGCTTTGTGATGGAGAGTCAACCATTTTAGCACCTCACAATATTTCAAATGCAAATACCTATCAGTATAATTGGTACAGAAGTTCAACACTTTTAAGTGAAAAAGGACCTTCCTTAACTGTCTCCACTGCCGGAATGTATTATGTTGAGGTTGATTACGGAACCACATGTTCTGTGTCCGCCAACACACAATCTAACACTATTAACATAACTGTTGGTACAAGCATGGGGCTAGTTATTAACCCGCCAACAAAAACAGCATTATGTAGTGGTGAAACAGAGAATCTTGCTGCAAACATTACTGGTTTAGGGTTAACATATACTTGGTATAAAGATGGTGTTGCTATCACAGCACCAACCGTAGATGAAGATACTTATATCGTAGATGCCTCTATTGTAGGTTTTGAAGGAGATTACACTGTTGAAATTGATGGTGTTGGTACCTGTCCAGAACTTTCTGCTGCAATTACGATCACCAATGCGGGTGATTTTAGCATTACAAGAAACAACCCTGCTAACATTGTGATTTTACCAAGCCAAACAAAAACATTAAGTGTTTCCACAACCGCTAGTTCACCTTTGTACCAGTGGTATAGAAACGGGGTTATCGTTAGTGGAGCTACAACTGACACTTTAAACACAACCCAAGATGGTGTTTATTATGTTTCAGTAACACTGAGCGGTGGTGCTTGTGTCTCTACAACCATAAATTCTGATACCACAACAATAGTTTCACCTGCTTCTTTTGAAATCATTCTTGATTATGCTACTTCATACACAGCTTGTTTAAATACAAGTATCGTTTTAGAAGTAACAACAATTAATGCTGTAGCAAGTGATGCAACAAAAACAGACGTAACTACTGACTTATTAACCAGCTTTAGCTATCAATGGACAAAAGATGGCTCCAATGTATCAGGTGAAACATCTAATACTATAAGTTTAACAAATGTATCAGAAAATGGAAGTTACGCCCTTGAAGGAACGTTAACATCCTACTCTCCTACATCAAATGCATTGCCAGTTCAGCTATTAGTAAACGAAACACTTACTATTACTAGTGACGGAACAGTAAGTTGTAATTCAAGTGATACCATTGCAATAAGCACTACAACAGACTTATCAACAGCAACCTATGAATGGTTCCAAGATAATGTTACTATTAGCACAACAGATGAAACCCTGAACATTAACAGTCCTGGTGTATACAGATTGGTTGTTATGCGAAACGGGTGCCCTTTGGCCTCTAATGAGCTAACAATATCTCCTTTAGATGAATCCTTAATTACATTAGACACAACGGACAGAGTTGTATTTCCTGAAGGAAGTTCAAAAACAGTGCGAGCATCTGGAGGAACAGCATATGCCTGGTTTGATATAAACAACAACCTATTAAGTAGTACGGATGCAGTAACCTTCACTGATGAAGGCTCTTATATCCTTATTGCCAATATTGGTAATTGTGAAATATCAAGAACGTTGACCGTAGCGTATTTGGAAACATTTAAGGTTCCAAATGTAATTACAGTAAACGGTGATGGAATAAACGATTTGTGGATTCTTCCAAATAGCTATTCTAATGATGAAAACATCAACGTAATTATTTACAATAAAAAAGGAGAAGAGATTTTTAACGAATCCAATTATCAAAATAATTGGCCAGCCTCTTCAACTGCATTTGCAAACCAAAATGAAGTTTTCTTTTATAGAATAATGAAAGCCAACGAGTCACTAAAACAAGGTACTGTTACTATCATACGATAAACCAAAATGATTAAAAAGAATTTTATATCGATATTACTGTTGTTCCTTGCGTTAACGAAAGTTACTGCACAGGATGACAGCCCTTTTGTAACTTATGATGTTCCTTCGCAGAACCTTCTTAAGTTTAATCGGTTTTTAATAAATCCAACATTTTCAACTGTTAGGGAAGATAAATCCTATGTTAATTTTTTACACAGAAACCAGTCGGTATCTTTTGATGATAACAACCAAGCCTATTTTCTTAGCTATAGTGGTAGGGTAGGTGATCGTAACGGCGTAGGTTTAAGTTTATACAAGCAACAAGAAGGTATAATTTCCAACTTTGGCGTTCTTGCAAACTACGCTTATGGCATAAAATTAAGTGAAAAAAGCAATTTTACTTTTGGGGCAAATTTATCGTATTACAGTAGTGGATTGGATCAAAACAGAGCCAACCCTTTAGAAGATGATCCTTTATTAAACGGGTTTCAGGACAGCAATCTTATTTCATTTCAGCCTGGATTCAATATCTCATATAATAAGTTTGATTTCGGCCTATTCGCCGAAAATCTTTTTGATTATAATCTTAAAACTAGCGAGTCCTTAACTGACTTCAACGAAAAAACATTCTCAAGTCATTTACAATATACACATGACCTTAGCAGCACTCAGGGGCCCTTAGAAGGTGGTCGACTAATGCCTTTGGCAAGAGTCCGAAAAGTGGGTGAAGATGATGTGGTTTTGGGAGGTAGTCTTATTTTGGACTTACCAAAAATAGGCTGGCTTCAAACTGGCTATGATAGTTTTTATGGCGCTTCGGCAGGAATTGGATTTAACCTAAACAAAAGGTTATCCATTGGCTATAACATGGAAAAAGGATTGTCCAACAACTTTGACAATTTTGGTGTTACCCATGAAATTTCATTTGCTTATTCATTCACGCCTAACTTAACTGAAGATAGAGTGATGTTGGAAGATGCTGAAGATGAATTGGCTTTAAACGAAGAGGAATTGGACGTGGAAACATTGACGTCAAAAGACGATGAAATTGAAGAACTAAAAAGGCGCCTAACGGAAAACGATGCAATTCTTGCTGAATTATTATTCAGACAAGATTCAATAGAAGAAAACAGACAAGAGGATTTAGAAAGAAGGTTTGAATCTGTAATGAGAATGGTCCGAAATGAAACCAATGGTAATAGACCGGATTTAGAGGAAAAAGCAAAAAGACTTTACTTTTTAAACAATAATAAAACCACTAATGGAGATGGTGATTTAGCGCTTGATAATTTGAACAAGAGCAAGAATATTCCTAACGGTATAAACAACGCTGTTGCTAAGAAAACTCGCCCTAGCACTGTAAGAGACAATACCAACAATGATGCTTTCACTCAGGCTGCAAAACAAAACAAAATAAAAAACAGAAAGTTTAAAAACCTTGAAGGCGTTGATAATGGCTACTATATAGTTGCTAACGTTTATAAAGGTGGTCGTTATCTAGACAAATTTGTAAATGATTTAAATGATAAAGGGATACAGGCCAACTATTTTGCGAACGCCAACAACGGCCTTAAATATGTGTATTTAGAGCGTTTTGACACATGGCAAGAAGCCTTGGCAGCACATAAATCCAATATGGATGGCGCTTATTATGATGACATGTGGATTATGGATGTTGACAATAGAAATGCTGATTACGACAAGGGCTATGCGAACAATGTAAATAAAATCAAAGAAAAAACTACAACCTATACTCCTGATGTCTTGCAAAAGAATGTGGTCGTAAAAGACAATGTTGCTGCAACTACTCCAACATCAAAAACATATAAAATTGACGGATTAGGTTCTGGCTATTATATTATCGCAAATGTATTTTCTAACCCAAACAACGCCAACCGGTTTGTTAGGGTATTAAATTCTCAAGGCCTTAATGCCAGTTACTTTATAAATCCAGAAAATAATTACAGGTACGTATACCTAAAAAAACATGGATCTTGGAACAATGCCTTGATTTCCTATTATTCCAAACTGAATGACATGTATGATGACAAAATGTGGATCATGCGTGTAAAACCAAACAAACTGACTTAAAAAATGACAAACCCCATATCAAAGGCTCTTCTGGCGTTTATTGTATGTGTTTTATCAATAAATAGCCTTAAGGCACAAGACGTTCCGTTTACTCCTCGTATCAATGATGGCGGTAATACGTATTTCAACATTAAGGGTGACTATACTTTTTTGTCTAACAGCGTCATGAACCGTGTTTATAACAACGGTAATGGTGTCAATAATCCCTATAATGGCAATGGAAGTAACAACAATCGACATATTGAGTATGTGGATATTGATGGTGATCCTACAACTTTTAGCTCAAGTAGTTCAACATTAACATTGCCTGCTTGTTCTCAAATATATTATGCTGGTCTCTATTGGGCTGGTAACTATGATGAGGAAAGAAGAAGTCAAATATCAGGGAATTTTAATAATAATTTTACAACAGACAATAACCATTATGATGTTACCCAGGTTAAACTTAAGGTTCCAGGTGGTGTCTATATTGATCTTCAAGCCGACAACAATCCAGATCCAGTTGGTCAAGAAGATGATATCATCATAGATGGTTTCAATACAACCGCAAATGATCCTTATGTATGTTATAAAAATGTAACAAGTCAGCTACAAGCATTGGCCAATCCACAAGGTGTGTATACTGTTGCAAATGTTCGTGGAACTAGAGGTGCCACATATCATGGTGTGGCAGGATGGACATTAGTTATTGTCTATGAAAACCCAACCTTACCTGGTCAATACATTTCCATTTCCGATGGTTACGAAGGTGTTACTACCCAATCTGGAAACAGCACAGCAGACATTGCTATTACTGGGTTTAATACAATTCCAACTGGTCCAGTTAATGCTAGAATTGGTGTTAGTGGCATGGAAGGGGAAACTTCTCTTTCTGGGGATACTTTTGGTATAATCTCAAATAGCAGTGCGTCCTTTACCAATATTTCCAATGCAGCTAATCCAAGTAATAATTTCTTTAATTCTACCATTACGGAAGATGGGGCTAATGTTCTTACGCGAAGTATAAACAGTACCAATTCCATGGGTTATGATTCTGATGTATTTGACCTTAACAACCCAGCAAATAGTATCATTGATAATGGAGACACTAGCGTAACCCTAAGACTAGGAACAAGCGGTGACTGGTTTGCTGCTTTCTTGGTTACTTTTGCCGTTGAAATTATTGAACCTAATATTGGTGTTGAAAAGAAAGTTGAAGACATTGGCGGTACTGATATTACAGGTCTAGGAGTAAATCTTGGACAACAATTAGATTATGTTTTATCCTTTCAAAACACAGGAAATGATGATGGAACCAACTACGTCTTAAGAGATGTTTTGCCCGCCAACGTAACCTTTATCCCCGCTAATTTAGTACTCCCTCCCGGAGTTACTTATGTATATGACGCTCCTACACATGCAATTTCTTTTAATATTCCTGATAATCTGATAGAAGAAGGAGATCCAATTTCTCAAATAAGATTAAGGGTTAGAGTTGCCCAAAATTGTTTTGACTTTGTTAACGCGTGTACAGATTTAATACAAAACCTTGCCTACTCTACCTATGAAGGTGTAATAAACAACAACCAAATAACAGATGACCCTAGTGTGTCCGATTTTGACGATTGTGGATTTACCACACCAGGGGCAACTAATTTTTTATTAGATGATTTAGATAACTGTGATTTTAGTAGAACAGTCCAACTTTGTGGGGCTGATGCTCTTTTAGATGCTGGTGATAATTTTGATAGTTATGTATGGTATAGAGATAATAATGGAGATGGCTTGATCGATGCTGGTGATACTGTCATTACCGATGGTGACCCAGACAGTGACCCAAGCACCTTATTGGTGGACCAAGTTGGCATATATATCGTAGACAAAATAATAGCTGATCCTTGTAAAGGGTTTCAGGAAATAATTACGGTGGAGCTTTTTGGAGCCACACAGACCAACCCTATTACCGACTTAATCAACGACATTTCTAATACCGTAGAAGGGCAAATTTTAGTATGTCCTAATGATGGTGAAGAATTACCAGAAATTTTCTTGTGTGGATTAAATGACACAGAGCCAATCTTAATCAATATTCCCGATGCAACTAGTATCGATTGGGAGCAATTAGATGAAGCAAGTTGTACTGCTTCTCCAACAGATTGTTCCAATAAAAACGGCACCTGTACATGGAACAATGTTGGTACTGGAAGTAGCTTTTTGGCTTCAAATGCTGGTCAATATAGATTGATTATCAACTATCTAAACGGTTGTTCTTCTCGTTTTTATTTCAACATATATAAAAACCCATTAGACCCTCAATACAGCCAAACAGATATTATCTGTACTACTCCTGGAAACATTACAGTAACAAATATGCCAATTGATTATGAATATCAATTGCTAAATGCTGTGGATTCATCCATTTTAGTGCCTTATAGTGCTAATAATGGACCAAGTTTTACTATTGCCACCAATGGTGCGTATACAGTTGAAATGAGACAACAAGGTGTTGTTGATGGATGTATTTTTAGGCTTGATAATATTGGAGTCTTGTTAAGGGATTATCAGGTAGATGTCACAACTAGGGATACGGATTGTAATGGTTTAGGTGAAATAGCAATATCAGCCTTAAATGTAGAAGTGCAATACTATTATGAAATATCTCAAGGGGGTACAACTGTTGACACCTATGGACCAAGTAATGATAATAATTATACTTTTCTAAATCTTAACGACGGTATATATGATGTGTTAGTTACAACTGATGATGGTTGTAATTACACAGAACAAGTTACTATAAATGACGTAACCGATTTAGCTGTATCTGCTACAACCACAAAAGCTATAGATTGTACAGATGGTATTATAACCGTAACTGGAACTGGAGGCTTTCCTAACCCTGATTACGTATATGCTATATGGAGTTATAACGGAACAGATTTGTATGCGACTGTAGGAGATATTCCTGGTGGAGCATATCAAGTTCCTAATGACTTTAGTTTCACCAATGTTGAAGCCGGTGACTATGAATTTATTGTTGTGGATAGCAACAACTGTACTGCTATATCAAATATGGTTACAATTGCTGTGGCCCCTGCTGTGGAGTACACAACAACGGCCGTAGACGAAGTGTGTTTTGGCGCAGCTGATGGCTCATTTACCGTAAATGTTACCAACAGTAATGGTTATTCTGTTTCATATGAACTGACGTATCCAGATACTTCAACTGTAACAAATGCTTCAGGCTCTTTTAATGGTCTGGGACAAGGAAACTATTCCTTAACACTAACACAAACACAAGGCGCTATTTCCTGCGATTTTATTGAAACTTTTACTATTGGCGGACCTGTAGATGGTACTTCTGGAAACGCTGTTTTAACGCAAGATTATACCTGCCTGCAAAATGGAATTATAGAAGCACAAAACGTAACAGGTGGGACTGCTCCTTATGAATATAGTATTGATGGAATTAATTTTGTGTCCGGAGTTGGTGCAGAAACTTTTTCTGGCTTAACAAACGGAACATACAATATCACTATAAGGGATGCTGCTAGTTGTCTTTTTACAACCAACACAATTACAATTGATCCGCTTAATGCACCAACTGACTTAACTTTTACAGCTACACAGCCTATTTGTCCGGCTTTAACTTCAGATGTGGTGGTAACCGTTGTTGACGGCAATACCCCATTTGTTTTTCAGATAATTGCTCCAAGTGCAATTGCAGCTACATCAATCACTGGTAATACAGCAGATTTTGACGGACTTGCACCCAACACCTACACCTTTAGAGTTACAGACAATAAAGGTTGTTTTTATGATGAAAGTTTTACTATTACTCCTGTTGTTCCAATCAATGTTGTTGGGCAATTGGTAAGTAACATAACTTGTTTCTCCGATACAGATGGGGAAGCACTTTTTACCGTATCTGGATTTAATACAAACTACGATTATAGCATCACTGGACCAGCCACTTTTTCAGGAACAGCAGAAACAAGTACAACAATTCCCCTTACAGGTTTAGATGATGGTACCTATACCATTACAATAACGGATAACGATACCAATTGTACGGATACAGTATCGGTGACCATAGACGCACCCTCCGCTGCACTAACATTAAGTGCAACAGAAACACAGCCAACTTGTTTGGCAGATGGTAGTGTTGTCTTGGCCGCAACAGGAGGTTGGGGTGGTAATTCATATACCCTTACTAACCCAGATACAACAACATTTGGAACGAACACAACTGGTTCTTTTGCAAATCTTATACAAACTGGACTGTATACAGCCACTGTTACGGATGTCAACAACTGTATAGTAACAACAACATTTACACTAGATCCTGCAGTTGCTCCAGTAGTACAAATAACACCTAACGATGTTTGTTATGATAGTTTAAATGGATTGACGTTAACAGCAAATGTTACTTCTGGTGGTGATGGAAATTATGAGTATAGTCTTAATGGAGGCGTTTATGATACAAATAACATCTTCTCCGGTCTTTCACCAGGAACGCATACCATAACTGTTAGAGATGGCAAGGATTGTACAGATACAGATACGATTACCATTAATCCAGAATTGGTAGTTAGTGCCTCTGCTGCAAATATTTTTGCTTGTGGAACTACAACTGATATTACAATTGCAGCTGCGGGTGGCGATGGCAACATTGTATATGCCGTAGTGGCAGATGGAGTGACTCCAGTTTCTGGAGACTTTGGAGCTTCAAGTTCCATTACTGTAACAGGTATTGGTGATTATGATGTCTACGTTAGAGATAACAACGGTGTTGTTAGTTTTTGTGAATCTAGTTTTGATATCAACATTGCTCAAGATGCCCCAGTAGCAATTGCAGTTTCTAACAATCCTATATTATGTAGTGGAGAGGCTACAGCTACAATTACAATTGCGGCTAGTGGAGGCGAAAGTCCATATGAATTTAGCATTGATAATGGAGCCACTTATCAAACTTCGAATACGTTTGTGAATCAAGCTGCAGGAAGTTATAATATTCGAGTAAGAGATCTCCATAATTGTGATGTTACTCAAATTTACACCATTACAGAACCGTTTACTTTATCAGCCTCTGCGGGTGTAACAGAATTAATAGAGTGTAATCCGCCAGCGGGTGCAGAAGTTAGAATAACAAATGCTCAAGGTGGAACCGCTCCCTATCAATATAGTTTTGATGGTGGAACTACCTATGGCGCAACTTCTATTGGGTTTTTATTACCTGGAACTCACACGGTTTACATTAGGGACGCCAACAATTGCGATTTTCCAATGTCAGTAACTGTAGACCCACAGCCGACTCCACCAAATGCAACAGCAACTGTTGATTATGATTGCGATGGAGAAGGGGTAATTACCGTTACTCCAGATAGTGCACTATTTGACTACACATATGACATTGATGGAGTTCCAAATGCACCAGGCACATCAAACGTTTTTCCTGATGTACCAGTTGGAAACCACACCATAACCGTAAACTATTTAAGCAACACACCTTCCGCACCAAGTAATTTATTATTAGAAGATTTTGGTTTTGGAGCCAATACAAGTATTACTCAAATAGACCCAGCGTACTGCTACGAACCACAAGATGGTTCTGCAAGTTTATGTGGTTTTGGAACAGATACGCATATACAAGATGGTGAATATTCGGTAACCCAAATAGTTGCAAATCCTTATGGTTCTTGGCGTAGTCCAAATGATCATACCGGTAATGCGAGTGGTCGTTTCTTAGCTATTAATGTCGGTGGTGTAGCTGGTGTTGGTGGAATCGTTTACGCAAAAAGAAATATTGAAGTCATTGCTAATAGAGACATTGACGTTTCCGTTTGGGCTTATAACCTTTTAAGGACAGGAACTGGTGGTGGAGATCCATCCATAGAAATTCAATTAGTAGATGGTGGTGGAGCAGTTATTGCAAGTACCACAACTGGGAATGTTCCAAAAAACAACAATGCAAGTGACTGGCATAATTATGCTGTAACATTGAATCCTGGTGCCAATACCAATTTAGATATTGTTATCCGTACCAATTCTGCTGTTATTAGTGGAAATGATATTGCCATTGACGATATTCAAGCGTTTCAAACACCAGAGCCATGTCCTGGTTCTTTTGATTTTGATGTCTTGATTGAAGGTGGTTTTGCTTTTGGAGCTGCCACTGCAAACACAACAAACATATCATGTAATGGTGGTGCTGATGGTAGTATTACCTTTGAAATAGATAATATTGATCCTGTTAATGGTTTTGAGTATAGTGTTGATGGGGGTGGTTTTTCTGCTGCACAATTCGCTTCACCAGTAACGGTAAATGGGTTAAGCGCTGGTGCTCATACTATAGTGGTGCAAGATGTACTAGACAATACGTGTATCACAACCTTAAACGAAAACTTAACAGAGTCATCACCAGTTGTTGCAGCTGCCACAATTACTATTCCACTTACGTGTATTAACGGTGGAGCAACAATTACAGCTAGCGCTTCAGGAGGTACGGCTTCTTACACATACGAATTACAAGACAATCTTGGTGCTCCAATAGCTGGGTATGATTTCGCTACAAATACCACCAATACAGTATTTACAGGTCTTGCTGCTGGAGATTATATTGTTGTAGCTATGGACGCTAACTTATGTACTGATCCAATTGATGCGGCAATAACTATTGTAACACCAACAGTACCAACTTTTACGACAACTCCTACGGCTTGTTATAGCGGGGCAAGTGATGCTACTATTTTGGTGGATGTAACTTCTATCCCTGGTAACGGCGGGTTCCAATTTAGCATCAACGGGGGCGCTTTTATAGCTCCAAGTCCAATCACTGCAACTTCATTTACATTCACTAATTTATCAGATGGTACATATACTATTGATGTAAGGGATGAATATGGTTGTGTTGGAGTGCAACAAAATGTAACTATTAACCCTTTACTGACACTTTCTGCCACAGCTCCCAATATTACGGCTTGTGCATTGACAACCGATATTACAATATCTGCCGCTGGTGGTGATAATAGTTTGGTTTACGCAGTAGTAGCCGATGCCGTTGCTCCTGTACCAGGAGATTTTGGAGCATCAAACACCATTACAGTAACTGGTGCTGGGGATTATGATGTTTATGTAAGAGATAATAATGGCGTTGTGAGTTTCTGTGAAACCTCATTTGACATTACCATAGTACAAGATGCCCCAATTGTTATCACCCCAACCCTAACCCAAAATACTTGTTTTGCAGGTACAACGGGCGGTATTTCATTGGCAGTAACCGGAGGTGAAGCTCCCTATGATTATAGTATAGACAACGGAACAAACTATCAAACAACAACAGATTTCTTTAATCTTGCTGCTGGTTCGTATGATATAAGAATAAGAGATAATAACAATTGTGAAGAAACGACAACTGTTGTTATCACTGAGCCTGCACAACTTGTAGCAGAGGCTGTTTTGACTCAAAACTATACTTGTGTTCAGTTTGGAGAAATTACTGTGGGTAGTGTAACACCAACTTCAGGAGGTTCTGGAAATTATCAGTATAGTATCAATGGAAGTGCATGGACGGCTTCAACAACAGGAGGAACTGTCTTCACCAATTTAATTGATGGCACCTTTTCCATTGACGTTAGAGATGCTAATGATACAACATGTTTCATTACGCTACCAGATGTAATCATAAATCCTTTGCCGACAGAGCCTGTCTTGAGCACCTCTGTAACTTATAATTGTGATGGAAGCGGAAATATTACCGTATTACCAAATGATGTTAGCTACACCTATAGTATTGATGGAAACGCTGCACAAGCAAGCAATGTCTTTAACAATATTGCTGTCGGAAGCCATACCATTACTGTTGATTATGGAAGTAGTTGTACAGTAGATACAACCGTATTGGTTGATGCAGGTAATGCCTTTGGTGCTGCAACAACAAACACAACAAACATTTCATGTAATGGCGGTGCTGATGGTAGTATTACTTTTGAAATAGATAATTTTGATGCTGTTAATGGTTTTGAGTATAGTGTTAACGGAGGTGCATTTTCTGCCCCACAAACTGCTTCACCAATTACCGTAAGTGGTCTAGTAGCTGGTTCTCATTCCATAGTGGTAAGAGATGTGTTGGACAATACGTGTACAACAACATTGAACGAAAACTTAACAGAGCCAACAGCTGTTGTTGCAGCTGCCTCAATTACAATACCGCTTACATGTGTTAATGGTGGTGCAACAATTACTGCTAGTGCATCAGGAGGTACACCTTCTTATGAATACCAATTGGAAGACAATCTTGGTACTCCAATAGCTGGGTATGATTTTACAACAAACACCACAAATACAGTATTTACAGGTCTTGCTGCTGGAGATTATATTCTTGTGGCGAGGGACGCAAACTTATGTGTTGATCCTATTGATACCGTATTAACCATTGTAACACCAACAGTACCAACTTTTACGACAACGCCAACAGCTTGTTATAGTGGGTCAAGTGATGCCACTATTTTGGTGGATGTAACTTCTATTCCTGGTAACGGTGGGTTCCAATTTAGTATCAACGGTGGGCCGTTTACGGCTCCAAGCCCAATCACGGCAACCTCTTATACGTTCACTGATTTAACTTCTGGCGCATATACTATTGATGTTAGAGATCAATTTGGTTGTGTTGGAGTGCAACAAAATGTAACTGTTAATAATCAGTTATTTGCAACTATTGCAGTAATAGATTTAAGTACCTGTACAAATGGGGACATAACAGTAACAGCATCAGGTGGAGATGGAGCATATGAGTATGCTTTTGTACCTACCACTACCAGCCCGACAGGCTTGTTTGTTGCTGGAAATTCATTTACCGTAACCACCGGAAATGATGGAACTTATGACATTTATGTAAGAGACAATTCAGCTGTAGCTCCTTTTTGCGAATATTTAGAAACGGTAACCGTAAACCCAGCCATTCCATTAGTGTATACTGCAACACCTACAGATCCAGAATGTCATGATGGTTTAGGTTCTATTGCTGTTAACATTACATCTGGAACAAGTCCATATATTGTTCAAATAATTGATTTGGATAATGGTGGGGCTTCAAACCAAACCAATACGAACGTATTTATTGCCACAACAACATTTTTCAACTTATTGCCTGGAAACTACACTATTAATGTCACCGATTCTTTTGGTTGTATCCTTGTAGATACTCCGGTCACTATTAATAATCCTGATGAATTAACCGCTGACCTTACAACAATAGTACCTCCTGGTTGTTCTATTGACCCTAATGATTTTGGCTTCGCATTTTCAAACTATCCTTTAACTATAGGAACACTAGAGTTTAGTGATGATGGTGGAACTACATGGCAATCTAGTGATACATTTATTGGATATGCTTCTGGAACAACCGTAAACCCATCTATTAGAACAGTTTCTGGAGTTACAACAATTTGTAGAACAGATTTTCCACCATTGCTAATTCCTTATCCTTTAGATGATTTAAACATTACGGTACTACCTATAATAGTAAATTGTAATGAATTAAGGGTTACCGTACAAGGAACCCAAGGTTTGGCGCCTTATGAATATGCCATTTCTGAAGATCCAGCCAATTTTAACCCTGCTACGGCTGCATGGACCGCTCCAGCAGCGGGCAGTTATCAATGGCTAGGGCTTATACCAGGTAGAACCTACGTATTTTATGTGCGTGATAGTAGTCCTTGTATTAGGCAAAGTAGTGTTAATGTAAACGACATTATTCTTGCTCCACCTATAGAAATAACAACCACCTCTGAGCCTTCTTGTTTTGGGGCGAATAATGGTGAAATTGTTTTTACGCTTAACCCAATTACGGCATACCCTCAAATGAGATGGGAATTGTTTGAAGTAGGAAACGCTACCCCTATTGCTGTTAGTGGACCAGGTCCTGGAGCTTCAAATGTTGCTTATAATAATACCATAACCACTAGTGGTTTACCACAAGAAGAATACTATCTTGAAGTAACTCAAGTAGATGGCGGTGGTGCTGATGCCTGTCTTGGTGGTAGTGAAAATGTATTGATTGGTGAGTTAGCTGCTATTGCTGCTACATTAAGTTCCCCACAAAACATTACATGTAACCTACCTGGACTTATCCTTATTGATAATATTACAGGTGGCGGCGGAACATTTAACTATACGGTGACAGGTCCTGTTGGTTTTATTACCATAACTGGAACAACAGATAACCCTGTAGAAATAATTCCTGGATCACCTGCCGGAACGTACACGGTAGTTGTAGAAGATCAATATGGATGTAGTTTTAACGATACTGTTGATGTTGACCTTGACTTAAGGCCTGAAATATCTCTAGCTGTAGTTAGTAATTGCCCCGGTGAAGGAGAATTTCAATTGACCGTAACTCTAGACGTAGCTGGAATTGGTCCTTATACTTTAAGTCTTAATGGCGCCGCTCCACAAAGCATAACTTTTGACGCAAGTAATGAATATATTATTACTGGATTAAGTTCTGGTGCCGGTCAAAGCGTAGCGGTAAGTGACCTAAATGGTTGTGCAGATACAGATCCTTTTACCATCTATCCTCCATTGGAATTCACTGCAATTCAAACGGAGCTTATAGATTGTGATGGGCCACCAAACAATAATGCAGAAATAACAATTGATGTTACTTCTGGATCTGGAAACTACGAATACGAAATTACTGGAGCTGTAACTCAGGTTAGGGCACCATTACCTTCAAATCCATACGTATGGGCATTGGCAAGTAATGCCGGCACTTACAATATTATTGTTTATGATGTGGGAACTCCTGTTCCTTATTGTCAACAAACAATAGATGTTGTGGCACCCCCAGCAATAACGCCAATTTTCATACATGCGCTTACAGATATTACTTGTAATGGCGCGGGCGACGGAACAATAACGCTTTTTGAAACCAATAACGGTATCGGAGCACTTAGTTATAGTATTGCACCAGTTGCAGGAACTTATAATGGTACAAATGCATTTAGTGACTTGCCAGCTGGAACTTATACTATTACAGCATTAGGAACGAACAACTGTACCTCAACGATTACAAACATAGTCATTAGAGAGCCTTTTGTTATTGCAAATGTAAACGCCGCTGTTATTGAGTTTGGCTGTACTGCTGGAAACAATACCAATAATGCAACAATTACTATTGATGATTCACTTATCACGGGAGGTAACGGCGTATTTATCGCAGCTACTGGAGGAACTTATGTAATCTATGAATTCATAAATGATCAAGGAACTGTTTCAACAGCTGATGATGTGATCGTTCAGTCTGGATCAAACACCTCTTATACAGAAACAGACGTTTTAGGGGGTACCTATATCATAAATGTATATGACAATGGAGGATGTTCTGGTACAACTACAGCTACCATTCTTCCATTTGATGAGTTGTTGACAGCTATA
>NVXD01000005.1 GCA_002746415.1 Flavobacteriaceae bacterium
TGGTGCTACTGGAGCAACAGGCTTAACAGGTGCTAATGGTACTGATGGAACTGATGGTGCAGTTGGAGCAACAGGTTTAACAGGTGCTAATGGTACTGATGGAGCTGATGGAGCTGACGGCGATCCAGCAACAAATATTACAACAAACCTAGTTCAAAATACAACTACTGGAGTAATTACATATACTAATGAAGTTACTGCAAATCAAACTGCCATTGTAATCTCCGCAGACGCAAACAATTCAATTGCAGCTGGTTCAGATGGAGGTGCTTATTTGAAAATCAATTTAGGGGGGCGATGGACAAATAGCAACACAAGCACCAATTTAAACTCCAACGGCACTGTGGCACCAATTTTTGGAACTGAAGATTATAAAGATGGTGGTGCAAGTTTCTATCAAGTGAGTGGCAATACTTTAATAATAGTAGAATCTGGTCGATATGACATAAGAGCAAATTTATCCCTGTTAGGAATTAATTCTAGCGGTAGTTCAGAAGCAAGAACCAACGCCAATGCTAGAATTGCCATTAATGGAACTGCAATAGGTGCCAGAGGGGCATCTGGTTATATAAGATATGCAAGCAATCAAACACAATCCAGTATTCATATGAGTGAAATCTTGGAATTGAATGCCAATGATGTGGTCACTATACTAATGTACAGAGAAGCAAATTCTGGTACTGTACGATTTAATGCAGCCGGAGAATCTAGTTTTATCATCAATAAATTAAGATAATAGTATGCACAAAATCAAATTCCTATTATTGTTCTTTTTGATTACAGCGCAAGCTATATCTCAAGATGCTGTGCATAATTATGGCACTATTCAAATCCATGACACGGGCATTATAGGCTTCCATATGAATTTAATCAATGATGGTACTTTTGACCAAAATTTGGGTCTGGTTGGCTTTTATGAAGAAAATAACTCCTTGACTGTTTCCGGCGCATTTAACCCAGTATTTTATGATACGGAAATAGCCATTGAAAATGGGCTTTTCCTCGAAACAACAGTCACGGTCACTAATAACTTTAATTTTATTACTGGCCATGTAGTAACTCCCAGAGCAGATCAAAGTATTTTCTTGAATTTTAGGGATAATGCATTTTACGTTGGACAAAATAGTCTATCCATGCAAGATGGCTATGCTGCCATTACTAATATGGATACATTTACATTTCCAGTAGGATACAATGATAGATTAAGGCCTTTGACCATTGCGTCTGAATCAATTAATGT
This sequence comes from Flavobacteriaceae bacterium, assembly GCA_002746415.1. GTDB lineage: Bacteria > Bacteroidota > Bacteroidia > Flavobacteriales > Flavobacteriaceae > Saonia. The sequence goes on from NVXD01000005.1 coordinate 1,241, forward strand.
TTTTGCTAAATGTGCGTACTTTTTTGAGGATCCAAATGCATCAATGTTTTTTGAAAATAGTTTTAATACCGACGCATTAGAATCAGATTTTCTAAGTGTTAGTACTCAAGAATTTTGGAAAATAGAAGGTGATCAACTATCAAAAGTAACCCTTACATGGGACACTTTAAGCAATATCATTGTTTTAGGAGAGCTAATCACTGATCTTAAAGTTGTGGGATGGAGCAAATTAGAAGAACAATGGGTGAACTTGGGTAACACCAATGTCGTTGGTGGACTAGAATACGGTTCGCTTACATCTGACACTTTTATACCTAACGAATATGAAATCATTACCATTGGTGGAAACAATGATATCTTTGAAACTTTAAGCACTATACAACTGGATAACTATTTCATGACTCCAAATGGTGATGGTAAAAATGATTATTTAGTGATTGAGGGATTAGAAAATTCTCCCAACAACACATTACAAATTTTCAATAGATATGGTGTCATGGTTTATTCAAGAGCAAATTACACCAATGAATTTAATGGTGAATCTAACATAAGCTCAGCCGTTTTAAACAGGAGCTCTGGTTTGGAGTCTGGTGTCTACTTTTATATTATAACCCTCAATACCCTGAAACAAAAACACCAAGGATATTTATACCTCTCTAAATAAGATAGTCCATTCATTATATCTTATTTAACGCTTCTGGCTCAATTTAATATGGTATTTTTAAAATCTGTTGAATCAAGTTAAAATGGCAGATACAATACAAATTAAGCCTATAAGCTCTAAAGAAACATATGCCGTTAGACATCCTGTCCTTAGAGAGGGTAGGCCTATTTCCTCATGTGCTCTTGAAGGCGATAATGTAAATACCACTATACATTATGGAGGTTTTATGAAAAACAAATTAATTGCTGTGGCTAGTTTTATGAAAAATAGTCATGCTACACATAAATTAGAAAATGCATATCAGTTAAGAGGTATGGCTGTCCTAAAAAAATACCAAGGAAATGGTTTTGGAAAAATACTTCTTAACTTTGTGGAAACTTCTTTGTCGGAAAAGCAAATTTCCATTCTTTGGATGAATGCAAGAGAAATAGCGATTCCTTTTTACAAAAAACTGGGATTCGAGGTTATTGGCAATGTTTTTGATATTCCAGAAATAGGAAATCATTACACGATGCACAAAAAAATAAAATAAATGAAAAGACGATCTTTTATACAGAAAAGCAGCTTTTTTGGCATGGCAGTAACCGCTGCACCAAATACATTATGGCAATCGCAGGATGAATATTCCATTGATGAACTTATGGGTAAGGTAGATATTGACCTTTATGGTGAGGGCATTAACCTAAGGAAGAATGCACACGATGCCTTCTTATTAATGAAAAGAGCGGCCTATAGTGACGGAATTGATCTTAAAATTGTTTCAAGTTTTAGAGATTATTATAGACAAGAATCCATTTGGGAAAGAAAATACCATGAATATACTGATTCAGATGAAATGGAGCCCTTAGCAGCTATTGACAAAATCATAGAATATTCTACCATTCCGGGAACAAGCAGACATCATTGGGGAACAGATATTGATATTATTGACGGATATAGAAATACTACGGGTGATGTTTTGGTAGCTGAAAAATTTGAAGAAGGAGGTCCCTTCGAAGAATTTAAAAAATGGATGGATGAGAACTCTGAAAAATTTGGTTTTCACTTAGTATATACAAATGAAGCTAAGAGAAGAGGATTTAAATATGAACCTTGGCATTATAGCTATGCCCCTATTTCCATTCCAATGCTAGCGGCCTTTAGAACCAAAAATATTCTTCAATTAATGCAGTATGAGGATATTTCTGGAAGAGAACATTTCACTGCCGGCTTTTTAAAATCGTATATAAGAAACAATATTTTGGATATTAACCCAGAGCTTTTATAGTCTTTTTTGTACCTTGAATTCCTTGACTGCAAACACTATACACCATGAGAAGAGGTAGTTGGAAAATTAGAATATTCTTAGGATTAGCAATCGTTGCATTTGCTTTCATACAACGATGCAACAACAAAGAAGAGAATCCTTATACGCATAGAGTTCAAAATATTAATATGAGTGCTGACCAAGAAATTGCAATTGGTCTGCAAAGTGCACCAGAAATTGCAGAACAGCATGGGGGACTCTACCCAGATAAACGAATGCAAGCTTTTGTAGACGCCGTTGGCAAGAAATTGGTACAGAACAGTATTGCAAGAGAAACACCATATCAATACGATTTTCACTTATTAGCAGATGAGCGTACCATAAATGCTTTTGCGCTTCCTGGAGGGCAAATCTTTATTACCTATGCCTTATTTTCCCAATTAAACGAAGAACAACTGGCTGGTGTTTTAGGACATGAGATAGGACATGTCATTGGTAGACATTCGGCACAACGAATTGCAGACAGTAAATTTTGGCAAACGATGACCATGGGAGCCTCGGTTGGTGCTGATATGGGCGGGCTTGTAAGTGGAATTGGTCAAAAGACCTTACTTACAAATGGGCGTGATGATGAATTGGAAAGCGATGAGCTTGGTGTTTTATTCATGATTCAATCTGACTATAATCCCAATGAAATGATTGAAGTAATGAACATATTAAAAGCAGCAGCTGGTCCCAATAGAGTTCCCGAATTTCAAAGCACACATCCAGACCCTGACAATAGGATTGAAAAGATAAAAGAGGCAATCAACAAATATAAAGGGCAGTAGAACGATAAAATCTTGCATTTTACAGCTTATACCGTTCCATTTTTATATATTTGATTCCCTTCCAAATCTTATTCGTTAACATTAAGTATAACCATTATAGCTATGATTATTCATATCATACAAAGAGACTATATGGGAACGCTAATACATTTTAAAAATTTATATCTTAAAGCTTTTGACGATTGCAAGCCAGAATATGTTGTAATATTCTTAAAGGTCTATTCTGTCTTTTGTGCTTTTATGCTATTTGCAGCGTTCTATGCATTTGTGTATAGAGCAATTACTGGGTTCGATTTTTAGCAAAGAATTATTTACTCTTTTACCTGAACACTATAGGAAGTAAATTGAAAATAAAAACTCCATTGACGTGTCAATGGAGTTTTTTGGTTGATGAATAAACCCAATATAAAATTATTTCCTTGAAGAAGCTTCTATAACTGCAAGTGCTTCAACTGCATTAGAATTTACAGCGTATTTTTTAACCGTAATTCCCTTATCACATTTTGTTTTTAAATTAGCACCGTTTTCAATTAAAAGTTGTAAAATGTCTGCACGGTTATAACGTGCTGCAAAAATAGCTGGCGTTTTCCCCAAAGATTTTTGATTTACATCTTCTCCCAATGCAATCAATTTTTTTACGGTATCAAAATCCCCTTTCATAATGGCTTTGCAAAATGAATTAAGATCAATGCTTTTGAAGCTAATTTGATTCTCTGTTACATCAGCAACATTTGCACTGTTTTCGGCACTTACGCCTGTTACTGCCAACATACAGGCAGCCGTCATTGTTAAAATTGTTTTTCTCATGATGAATGATTTATTGTTTATGATTATACAAGTATAGACGCTCTTTATTGATTAATGTTTCAGCCTTAACACTTAAATAACTAAATTTTAACATTTATTGGTAATTTCCGTTACATATTAACATCAAATGAAGAACTATGTAAAACTTCATAAAAAGCTAGTGCAAAATGTAGTTATACTTATCAAATCGTATTATTTTTGATGCTTGAATAAAGAAGTTAAAATGAATAAGAAAGTAATATTGATGATTTTGGATGGATGGGGAACCTCTCCAGACCCTAAAGTATCCGCTATAGATAATGCAAACACACCTTTTATAGACTCACTATACACAAAATACCCAAATGCCGCTTTAAGAACAGATGGCGAACATGTAGGTTTACCAACAGGGCAAATGGGGAATAGCGAAGTAGGACACATGAATCTTGGAGCAGGAAGAATTGTGTACCAAGATTTAGCCAAAATTAATTTGGCAGTCGAAAAAGACACGCTGAAAGACGAAAAAGTATTGATTGATGCGCTTAAATACGCAGTTGACAACAATAAAAACGTTCACTTTTTAGGATTGTTAAGCAATGGCGGAGTGCATTCACATACCAATCATTTAAAAGGGTTCATTGATGTGGCTAATGCTTCAGGAGTTCAAAATTCATATGTACATGCTTTTACTGATGGACGTGATGTAGACCCGAAATCGGGAAAAAGCTATGTTGCAGATTTAGAAAATTATATTTCTGGTACTAATACAAAAATAGCAAGTATTACTGGTCGCTATTATGCAATGGATAGAGATAAGCGCTGGGAACGTGTTCAATTAGCATACGATGCACTTGTTAATGGTGTTGGAAATAAAGTAACAAATGCTACAGAAGCAGTTCAAGCAAGTTATGATGCAGGTGTAACTGATGAGTTTATCAAACCATTAATTCTTACAGATGAAAGTGATAATCCTGTTGCAACCATTCAAAAAGATGATGTTATTATCTTTTTTAACTTTAGAACGGATAGGGGGCGCGAATTAACTGAAATGTTATATCAGAAAGATTTCCCTGATTACAACACTAAAAAAATCGAGTTATATTATGTAACCATCACCAATTATAGTGATGCTTTCAAAGGAATAAAAGTAATTTTCAACAAAGATAATATTACAGAAACCTTGGGAGAAGTTCTCGCCAAGCATGGCAAAAAACAGATTAGAATTGCTGAAACGGAAAAATACCCACATGTCACTTTTTTCTTTTCTGGCGGACAAGAAGAGCCGTTTGAAGGAGAATCCCGTATTCTAAAAAACTCACCAAAAGTGGCTACCTACGATTTACAGCCTGAGATGAGTGCATACGAGCTGCGCGATGAATTACTACCAGAGCTTGAAAAAGGAGAAGCTGATTTTGTGTGCTTAAACTTTGCAAACGGAGATATGGTAGGGCATACAGGAATCATGGAAGCGGCTATAAAAGCCTGTGAAGCCGTAGATATTTGCGTCAAAGATGTCATTACTACTGGTTTGGGAAATGGATATACTACCATACTAATTGCTGACCACGGAAACTGTGAAACTATGATCAACCCAGATGGTAGCCCTCACACAGCACACACCACCAATCCTGTTCCAGTAATTTTAATTGACAATGAACTAAAAGAAATTAAAGATGGAGTTCTGGGTGATATTGCACCTACCATACTTAAATTAATTGGTGTACCGCAACCAGATTTAATGACACAAAAAACATTGGTTTAACTTTTGAGAAAAAACATGTTCATATGTTGTTTGATTTTGTTTCTAGGTTGTAAAGAACCAAAGGAAGAAATATTGATTGGTAAAACAACTGAACTTGAATTAAGACAGGCTCCATTTTCATCATGGTATCTTCCCAACTATGAGCATTATAAAATAGATGGTGAAGAAATCATGATTATAAAGCCACTCTTAAACGATGTGGAAATAAAAATCTTTATGGGCAGTTGGTGCAGCGATAGCAAAAGAGAAATTCCAAAATTTTTTAAAATTATGGATCGCTTGGATTATTCGTTGAAAAATATAGAATTGATATCCATGGACCGCGAAAAGACCACACCTGAAAATTATGAAGATGGACTTAACATCACCAATGTTCCTACTTTTATTTTTTATAAAAATGGAGAAGAACTAAATCGCGTTGTTGAACATCCTATTGCGTCCCTGGAAAAGGACATGATAAAAATTCTCACAAGCAAAGAATATAAACACGCATATTCGGAATAGCTATTTTTTAACTTTTCATAATAAAAGAATCCTCCAATATGATAAAATATATCAATTATCAGGATTCCTATTATCTTTGCAACTTATGATAAAAATTAAAACTTCAGAGGAAATAGAAATAATGCGCGAAAGTGCATTGGTTGTCTCTAAAACATTGGGGATGTTGGCCTCAGAAATTAAGCCAGGAGCAAATCCATTGAAATTGGATAAAATGGCTGAAGAATTTATTCGTGAGCAAGGTGCAGAACCTGGGTTTTTGGGAATGTATGACTTTCCCAACACTTTAAACTGGAGTCCAAATGCACAAGTTGTACATGGTATTCCAACAAAAGAGCCGCTTAAAGATGGTGATATTATTTCGGTGGACTGTGGTTCTTTAAAAAATGGATATTATGGTGACCATGCGTACACTTTTGAAGTTGGGGAAGTAGCAGCTGAGTCTAAAAAACTCTTAAAGGTTACAAAAGAATCTTTATACATAGGTATTAGAGAATTCAAAGTCAATAATAGAGTCGGTGATGTGGGTTTTGCTATCCAGAAATATTGTGAAAACAATGGATATGGCGTGGTAAGGGAACTTGTTGGTCATGGATTGGGGAAAAAATTGCACGAAAGCCCAGAAATGCCAAACTATGGAAAAAGAGGGAGAGGGAAAAAATTTGTGGAAGGTACAGTAGTAGCCATTGAGCCTATGATTAATATGGGAACCCGAAACATTAAGCAATTAAAAGATGGGTGGACCATACTCACAGCTGATGGAAAACCAAGTGCCCATTTTGAACACAACATTGCCATTGTTAATGGTAAGCCAGAACTGTTGTCTACCTTTCAATTTATTTATGATGCTTTAGGCATTGATAGTGACGAAGAAAATGAGTTTAGAACGGTCAAGAGTATCTAGTTGACTGTACTAGAATAAATGAATACCAAGATTATCCAAAATTCGTGTCGAATATATTTAAATACATTCTAAATTTATTCCCTAGGCCATTGCTTATTAAATTAAGCTATTTGGCAAGACCCATTCTTGCTTTCTTATTAAAAGGAAAAAATTACACAGACCCTATTGATGGCAAACAATTTAAAAAATTTCTTCCCTATGGTTATGAAAACCCAAGGGAGAATGTTTTATCACCTTCTACCCTCTCTCTTGAAAGGCATCGTTTATTGTGGTTGTATTTAAAAACTGAAACGGATTTTTTTTCAAAAAAATACAAAGTACTCCATTTTGCTCCAGAGCAAGCATTCCATAAACGTTTTAAAAATATGGAAAATTTGGACTATGTGACCACAGATTTAAATTCCCCTTTGGCTACTATTAAAGCAGACATTTGCAAGCTACCCTTTACTGATAATTCTTTTGATGTAATTCTCTGCAATCATGTTTTAGAACATATCCCTGATGACACCAAGGCCATGCAGGAGTTATATCGAATTCTAAGGCCCAATGGCTGGGGTATTTTTCAAATTCCACAAGATATAACCAGAGCAACCACTTTTGAGGACGACACTATAACTGATAAAAATGAACGCGCCAAGATTTTTGGACAGTATGACCATGTACGCATTTACGGTAGGGACTATTTTGACAAATTAAGAAGCATTGGTTTTAAAGTTGAAGAAGTAGGGTACACTACCACAATTTCTTCTGAAAAAATCAATGAATATCGGCTGGCAAAAGGCGAAATCATTCCATTGGTTAAGAAATAATTATTCTAGAATCAAGCTTGCGAATCCTATCGTCATAAATTCTGCAGTTTCTCCATTTTCATCCAAATAAATAATGTAGGCCTCCATTTCCTGTTGCTTCACTAATAACTTGATGGAATCATCCAAATCCATAGCCATAAACGCTGTCGCATACGCATCTGCTTCAGCACATGTGCTGGCAATTACTGTTGCACCCAATACATTGGAATTTTTGGTATAACCCGTTTTAGGGTTTATAGTATGCACATATTTTTTTCCTGTAGTAGCATCTATTCTAAATTTCCTATAATTCCCAGAAGAAGCCATAGCTTTGTCCTTTAGTTCCAATAAAATTTTGGGTATGCTTCTATCTTCTCCTTCAGGATCATCCACACCAATGACCCACTTTTTTTCACTAATTCTATTTACACCCTTAGCAACTAGTTCTCCCCCCACCTCTACCAGATAATCATTGATTCCTTTCTGATTGAGCATCATTGCCAATCTATCTATGGCATATCCTTTGGCAATGGCATTAAAATCAAAATAAATGAATGGTGACTTTTTCCTAACGGTATACGCTTCTGTTATACTTACTTTATCAAATCCAACATACTCCAAAAGGCTATCAACCCTACTACTATCCAATTTCATTTCCTCTCCGGGACCAAATCCCCAAGCATTGACCAAGGTCCCTACAGTGGGGTCAAAATATCCATTGGTGCTGTCATACACTTTTCTAGAAAGTTCAAAAACATCTACAAACATGGCATCAACCACTAAGGTTGAATCTCCTTGATTTATTTTTGAAATATCAGAATCAGGTAAATAGGTTGACATGGATTGGTTTATTGAAGCAAAAACTGAATCAATTTCAGTTTGAAAATCCAAATCTTCATTAGATATATAGGTAATGTTATAAGTAGTTCCAAGGGCTGAACCTTGATTGATATTCTTAACAGGTTCTCCACAAGAAAACAACACCATCAAAATTCCCAACACAAATACCTTCTTCATTCTTCTAAATTTTAATAGGCCCTTCATATTCAACAATATACTCCTCGTTTAAGTATAATGGCAATCGATCATCCGAAGTATTGGCCAAGCCTACCCCTGCATAGTATATTTCAGCATTAAATTCCGCAGCATGCTTCTTAATTTTTTTCATTATTACCTCATCATACCTTTTGGGGTTCTTAGAAAATATAACAGCTCGTACAACAATAAAACTTACTTGCTTTTCCTTTATGCAAACAAATTGGGGATTTTTTTTTAGGCTACTATTAACAGCCATAAACTCATATCCTTGAGCCTCCAATTCCCGCCCAACAATATTCATTGCTAAATTATGAAGTTCTTGTTCACTCAACTTCTTCATTATGTGCAATTAAAAAACCGATACAAAAGTATCGGTTTTAAATTCATATAAATTACTTTTTTGAATACGCTAGAGATTTTAACCACCAAAGTCATCAAAACGTATGTTTTCATCAGCCAAACCGTAATCCTCTCCCATCTTCTGTACTGCTTTGTTCATTAAAGGAGGGCCACAGAAATACAATTCTAAATCTTCTGGTGCGTCATGTTTGGACAAATATTCATTTATTACTGATTGGTGTACGAATCCAGTAAATCCATCTCCATCAACATCATTTACATCTTTTTTATCCACCCAATTGTCTTCTTCTGCTGGTTCTGACAATACAATATAAAATTTGAAGTTTGGAAAATCCTTTTCTAAATTATAGAAGTGGTCCAAATAAAACAATTCTCTTTTAGAACGACCACCATACCAGTAAGATACTTTTCTTCCCGTCTCCAAAGTTCTAAACAAGTGATACAAATGTGAACGCATTGGTGCCATACCTGCACCTCCACCAACATATAGCATTTCGGCATCAGAATCATTAATAAAGAACTCGCCATAAGGCCCAGAGATAATTACTTTATCTCCTTTCTTCTTAGAGAAAATATAAGAGGATGCAATACCTGGGTTTACATCCATCCAAGCCCCTTTAGCCCTGTCAAAAGGTGGTGTTGCTATACGAACGTTCAGCATAATTTCTCTACCTTCTGCTGGGTAGGAAGCCATGGAATATGCACGCTCAATAACCTCAGTATTTTTCATTACCATAGGCCACAATCCAAATTTATCCCATTCCAATTGAAATTTATCCGGAGTCTCGTGCTCTTCTGGATGTGCAGTGATATCCATATCGGCAAACTTAACTTCACATTCAGGTATTTCTATTTGAATATACCCACCTGCCTTATACGGCATATCTTCAGGTATTTTTACAACAAACTCTTTAATGAAAGACGCCACATTATAATTACGGACAACGGTAGCTTCCCATTTTTTAATACCAAATATTTCTTCAGGAATGGTGATTTCCATATCCTGTTTTACTTTTACCTGACATGCTAGACGTGCACCATGCTTTAACTCTTTACGCGAAAAATGTGGGGTTTCCGTAGGCAATGCTTCCCCACCTCCACTGTTCACATGACATTCACACTGTATACAGGTTCCACCTCCACCGCAAGCAGATGGCAAAAATATTTTTTGAGCTCCTAAAGTTGTAAGCAAACTATCTCCTGAAGCTACTTCTATTTCTCTTTCGTTATTAATGGTAATCTTTACCGGACCAGATGGTGATAATTTTTGTTTTATAAACAATAATAACCCAACTAGCACCAAAGTGATTATCAAAAATGAAGCAACAGTTGCTCCGATTGTTCCTACCGTACTTACTAATACCACCATTTATTTGATTCCTTTTATATTGTTGGCTAATTCTTCCTTGTCGGTTTCCTTCTCTTTTTTTGACTCAATTTTTACTGTCTTTTCCTCTTCTTCAGGCTCATTATCCCCTGTAAGCATTCCTCCAAAACTTAAAAATCCAATCGCCATTAAACCAGTTATAATAAATGTAATTCCCAATCCTCTTAAAGGTGCGGGAACATTTGAATATCTAATTTTTTCACGAATGGCGGCAATGGCTAAAATTGCCAAAAACCATCCAATCCCGGAACCAATCCCATAAACAGTTGCCAATCCTAAAGATGGAATTTCACGAGATTGCATAAATAACGACCCCCCTAATATTGCACAGTTTACAGCAATAAGCGGTAAGAAAATACCCAATGAATTGTACAAGGATGGTGAAAATTTCTCAACTACTATTTCCACTAATTGCACCATTGTTGCAATAGTAGCAATGAACAAAATGAAGGATAAAAAACTTAAATCGTATTCTGCATACTCTGCTCCCATCCATCTTAATGCTCCAGGTTGTAAAATATACTGATCCAACAACCAGTTCAATGGCACTGTAATGGCCAATACAAATATTACTGCCGCTCCAAGACCAACTGCTGTTGCAACTTTTTTGGATACTGCAAGGTATGAACACATACCAAGGAACACGGAAAATACCATGTTATCTATGAATATTGACTTGAAAAATAATTCTAAATATTCCATTTATTAAATCGTATTGAGTATTGAGTATTTAGATGGCTATTGCTTTAACTTCTCCGTTCTAATAACTCAGTACTAATTTTTAATCTTCTATTAATGCTTTATTCTTACTTCTTTGTATCCATATAATAATTCCAACAACTATTAAAGCCATTGGAGGCATTATCATAAATCCATTATTCTCATAACCAAATTCATATACTCCAGTCTTAGTAATTGGATTTCCCAATACTGGAAATCCCAATAAACTACCAGAACCCAAAAGCTCTCTAAAGAACCCTACTACGACCAAAATAATTGCATACCCCAAAGAATTCCCAATGCCGTCCAAGAAAGATTTCCACGGCCCATTTGCCAATGCAAAAGCCTCAAAACGACCCATTATTATACAATTGGTAATTATCAATCCTACAAAAACCGACAATGTTTTACTTAATTCATAAGCAAAGGCTTTTAATACCAAATCCACAACAATCACCAAGGTTGCCACAACAATAAGTTGCACAATGATTCTGATTTTTGAAGGAATAATGTTTCGCATTAATGAAATGACAACATTTCCTATTGCCAATACAAACAATACAGATACAGCCATTACAATTGAAGCTTCCAACTCTGCCGTAATTGCAAGAGCCGAACATATACCCAATACCTGAATTGTTATTGGATTGTTATCCGCTAATGGATCGGTTATTAAACTGGCATCTTTTTTTGATAAAAGTCCCATATGTTTTTTTAGTTTTCTAAAGTATTAAAATAAGGTAAGTACAATTTCAATTCACTTTTAAGCATTGCGGAAACTCCGTCTCCAGTAATGGTTGCTCCAGCAATTGCATCTACCTTGTTGTCTTCTTTTCTTTTGTTCAGTGGGTCATTATTTCCCTTGGCAACAGTAATACCTGTAAATCTTCCGTTGTTCTTTAACTGCTCCCCTATAAAGTCGTCCATAAAGAAACGCTTGTTGATATTGGCGCCAAGACCTGCAGTTTCTCCTTTGTGATCAAAAAATACACCTTGTACCACCATATTTTTATCCATAGCGACAAAACCCCATATTGCATCCCATAATCCTTTACCTCTAATTGGAGCAATATAAAAAGTCTTTCCATCTTTCTCTCCGACAAACAATGGCAACCTTCTCACACCGCCATCTTTTCCAGCAGCAATTTCTTTTTTTACATCAATTAAATATGCATTGGTATCTTCTGTAACTTTATCACCTTCAATGACCAGTTGTTGCGTTACATATTTAGAGAACTCATCTGCAACAATATCCTTGGATACAAATGCCAGACTTCCTCCTTCATTGTTATTTACACCCATTGCATATAGAATATTCAGTTGCTTTTCTATACGCTTGTTTTCGTCAATATTGGGCTTAAGATACATCGCTAAAAAAGCCAATATGGAGCCCACTACAAACACCATTCCTATGGCAAATAATACAGTGTACGAATTTTTATCTGTTCTCTTTTCCATCCTTATGCAGTTTTTGCTTTAAGACGTTTTAGTCTTTGTTTCACATTTCCTTTAACCACATAATGGTCAATTGTTGGTGCAAATACGTTCATTAATAAAATTGCCAGCATAACGCCTTCTGGGTATCCTGGATTAAACACACGTATCATAATAGAAAAGAATCCTACTAAGAATCCGTAAATCCATTTCCCCTTATTGGTTTGTGAAGCAGTTACTGGATCCGTTGCCATAAATACTGTACCGAAGGCAAAACCGCCTATCAGTAAATGATGCCAAAATTCCGTATTCATTAAAACGTAGAATTTACTGTATTCTGGCAACCATTCTTGACTTATAATTCCATTGAAAATTAACCCCATTGCCAAAGCACCAAGTACAGAGGACAGCATAATTCTCCAGCTTCCAATTTTTGCGAAAATTAAAAACAACCCAGCCAGAACAATCAACAATGTTGATGTTTCTCCCACTGAACCTGGAATAAACCCTAAAAAGGAATTCCAAAGCTCATTGCCTTGGTTTAATACATCATGACCTTGTGCCAGACTTCCTAATATGGTTTCCCCAGAAATGGCATCTAGAGTTGCTCCATCAGCAATTTCTTGAGTTCTTTTCACAGCACCTTCTACCCAAACTTTATCTCCACTCATCCATGTAGGGTACGCAAAGAATAAAAAAGCACGGATAGTCAATGCAGGGTTTAGAATATTCATTCCTGTACCTCCAAAAATTTCTTTACCAATCACAACTCCGAATACTACTGCAACAGCCAGCATCCAAAGTGGAATATCTATAGGTACAATTAGAGGAACTAGCATACCTGTTACCAAATATCCTTCTTCCACTTCATGCTTCTTGATTACAGCGAATAAAAATTCAACCCCCAAGCCAACTCCATAGGATACTATTACTAGTGGGATTATTTTCCAAAAACCAACAAGAAAATTATCCATAGTCCAGAATTCTGAACTAAAAAAACCTCCAGAAACGGCTTCTATATCCCCAAGTGCCAAATAATGCTGATACCCCGCATTAAACATTCCAAAAATCAAACAAGGAACAAGTGCCAAAATCACTGTATTCATTGTACGTTTTAAATCGTCCGCCACTTTTATATGGGTACCATTATGAGTGGTTTCATTTGGCAAGTATAAAAAGGTATGGATTGCGTTAAACGCAGGAGCCATTTTTGTGCCCTTATACTTTTCTTTTAAGTTATGTAAATTACTTTTTAAACCCATTTTATATTTTTCATTTCGACTACGTAAAAAAAAGAAGTTGTTATTTTGAGTATTGTTCTTATACGAATTTCACTTTACTCAATGAATAATTTATCCTATTTCTTCAATCATTAAATCCAAACCTTTTCTAATTATATCTTGATGTGGTTGTTTGGAAACGCAAACAAATTCTGTTAATGCAAAATCTTCTGGTGCCACTTCATACATTCCCAAAGCTTCCATTTCATCAAGGTCTTTATACATACACGCCTTTAAAATCTGCATTGGAAATATATCTAATGGAAAAACAGTCTCATAAGTTCCTGTGGTAACAAAGGCCCTATGTTCCCCATTCGTGTTTGTATTTAAACTAAACTTCTTTTTTGGTGTTAACCAAGAAAAAGTCAATGCTCTAGAGGTTGATATTTTATTAAAAATAGGTTTTGTCCAACCCATAAATTCATAATCATCACCTTCTGGAATGGCAGTAACAGTATTGTTGTAAAACCCTAAATGTCCTTCTGGGCTGCTTTTGACACCTGTAAGCACATTACCATTTATGACTCTAAATTTATCCTCATTTACACCACTGGCATAAAGAAAAGTAGCCACTTCTGATCCAATTTTTGTTTTATAATATTTAGGGTTTTTTACAGAAGAACCGGCCAATGCAATAATACGCTCTGCATTGAACTCTCCGGTAAGTAAAAACTCGCCCATTATCACCAAGTCCTGAGGGGCTATAGTCCAAACAACCTCCCCTTTATTTATTGGTCTTATTTTATTGATCTGCGTTCCCACTAAACCAGCTGGATGAGGACCAGAAACTTTATGAAGTTCAATCCCGTTTAATCCCGCCAAAGGTGAATTAGATGATTTACCAACTGAAACATGCACCTTACCTGAAGTAAGTCTCCCTAATGCGGTTAATGCAGCCTGCAACTCATTTTCCTTTCCCTTTAGCACATAGTCCATATTTGCTGCCAAAGGGGCAGTAGCATATCCTGAGACATATATTGCATTTGGTGTATGCTGTGGATTTGCAATAATATCATATGGTCTTTGCTTCACAAAAGGCCAGCAACCCGATTTCAATAAAAGAGCTGTTATTTCTTCAGCTGATGCTTTTTCCACATCCACTTTTTCATGCTGCAAAGCACTCTGGGTTTTATCAGCAAGGATTTTCAATGACAACACTTTTCGTCTTGCTCCTCTTTCAATCTCTAACAATTCTCCACTCACTGGAGACACAAAAAGCATGTCTTCACAATTTTTATTATGAAAAAGCGCCTCTCCAGCCTTAATCTTACCACCCTGTTTTACCAACATTTTGGGGATTATACCGTGAAAATCTAAAAGATTTATTGAATATGCGTTACTTAATGCGGCTTTGGAAGTAGTCTGTTCAGCAGCTCCAACAAGATTAATGTTCAAGCCCTTTTTAATCCGAATGTCTTTAGACATATATAGTAGACCTTAGGTTATAAAATTTTGATGCAAATTTAAAATTTAAACAGCATAATAGCCTTGCTAAGAGTACTAAAAAACAAGTTTTTAATGTATTTATAATCATTCTAAATAATCGCGCGTCATATACTCAAGAAATCAATTAATTAACAATTAGGTATGCTTTTTGTTTACCTTTATCCAAAAAACAATTTAATGCGAACATTTTTAATTTTTCTTTTTACCATTCCTCTATTTGCTCAAATACAGGAAGAAGTAAATCCACCAGAAAATATTAAATCCATTATTTTTAAAGGATCAACGGAAGACCAATTCCCTATAATTCAATTAGGGGAGTCCATACATATTGAATTTGATGATACTTATGCCGACGAACAGGATTATTATTATAAGGTTGTTCATTGCGATTATGATTGGACACCTTCATCGCTTTTAAAATCGCAGTATCTCAATGGTATAGACAACCAACGTATTATTAATTATGGAAACAGCTACAACACACTACAGCCTTACTCCAACTACAGCCTTACCATACCCAATAATAATATTAGATTAAAAGTTAGCGGCAATTATATATTAGAAATTTACAACAATAGCTATGAGCTTCAATTTTCTAGGCGGTTTGTAGTCTACAAAGACATTGCTAAAGTTGGAGCGGTTATTAAAAGGTCAAGGGATTTTGCCTACCTCAATGAAAAACAAGTGGTACAGTTTACCATAAATCCTTCAGGTTTTCAATTAGTAAATCCAAAAAAAGAAGTGAAAGTGGCTATTTTACGAAACTACCACTGGCCAACTGCCTTGTACAATATTGCCCCGCAATACACTTTAGGAAATCAATTGGTATATAAATATGATAAAGAAACCAGTTTTTTTGGCGGCAATGAATTCTTAAATTTTGATACTAGTGATTTACGCGCACCTAGTGCAGCCATATCTAGAATTGAATACAAAGAGCTTTACCATCATAGTTTATTCCCTGACCGACATCGTGCGGACAGGCCATATACATACTATCCAGATATTAATGGAGATTTTGTCATTCGCACATTACAAGGAAATGACAACTCTAGGGAAGCTGAATATACACAAGTGCATTTTAGCATACCCTATAAAGCAAATATTGGGTTGAATGATGTTTATGTCTTTGGAAAATTTAATAATTATGCCTTGACAGAAGAAAATAAAATGACCTACAATGAAGAATCTGGGTACTTGGAAGCTGTCATTAAAATAAAACAAGGTTTTAACAACTATAAGTATGTCACAAGGAGTGAAGATGGCACAATTGATTTGAATACCATTGGCGGCAATTTTCATTTTACGGAGAATAATTATACCATTTTAGTTTACTACAGAAACTTCGGAGACTTATATGATAGTGTTATTGGAATAGGTTCCGCAAACTCCAGAGATATCAACAATTAACTTATCTTTACTTTTTAAGGACAATGGACAACAAACCAACCATAACAGGCGTAGGTCGTTACAAACTTAAGTACAGAGGAACTGATTGTTTAAATTGTGGACATCCTTTGGACATGAGTGATAAATACTGCCCAAATTGCTCCCAAGCCAATAGCACCAAAAAATTGACTCTTAAGGACTTTTTTGATGAGTTTTTTAGCAATTTACTTTCCTATGATTCCAAACTATTACAAACATTGTCAGCACTCATCATTCGTCCTGGTGTGATTACCAAAGATTTTATTGAAGGTAAACGAGTATCCTATACCAATCCATTTCGTTTTTTATTGAGCTTGGCCTTTGTTTATTTTTTAATGTTGAGTTTCTCTGGAGATTATGAAAGACTGAACAGCTATGGTTATAAAAACGATGGAGACGTCATAAAAGAAACAAGTTTAAACATTAAGAACCCCAAAGACCAACAACAAGTTTTAATAGCATTGGATTCCCTAAATGTACTAATTTCAGATTCAGAAAAAGATTCCATATTATTAGCAGACCCAGAAAAATATTTCCACGATTTAAAACAAGATGGGAGTATTCGCTTTCTTAAAATGGAGTTTTTCTATAAACTAATTAAAAAAGAATGGATTCATGATTTTGAGGGTACAAAAGAAAAGTACAACATAGAGGATACTTTTGAAAACAAGGCTGCTTTTGCAGTTTCATTTAGCATATTTAAAGTATCTCAACAACCGGGAAGCTTTGCAACTGACTTAATTTCCAAACTCCCATTTTTGATTTTTTTCTTCTTACCTGTCTTCACTTTGTTCATTTGGTTGGCATATATCAGAAAAAAGTACAATTATACCGATCATCTTATCTTTAGTTTCCACAATCAGTCATTGTTGTTTATCTTGCTCATTATTAGCTTTATAGTCGACGCTATTTTTGAGGTAAACAGTTCTGGTATTTTCTTGTTTATTTTTTCCATATACCTATTTATAGCCATGTGGAAATTTTATGGACAAGGCATCATTAAAACTGGTATTAAATATATATTCCTTAATACTGTCTTTTTTATATTAGCATTTTTTATAGCACTAACATCATTAATTGTAAGTGCAATTACATATTAAGATAAAAATCGTATGATTACACAAGTAACAAAAGGCATAAAAATATCAGTAGCTACTAGTTTTGAAGGAACTTTCTTTAAAAACTACAAAATGCACTTTGCCTTTGGTTATACCATTACTATAGAAAACCAAAGCAAAGATTCTGTACAATTGACCTCTCGTCACTGGCAAATTTATGACGCTTTGAATGAAATGGAAATTGTAGATGGCGAAGGCATTATTGGAAAGAAACCCGTAATTAAGCCTGGCGAATCACACACATATAGCTCTGGATGCCTTTTGGGTTCTCCTATTGGCGCTATGAGGGGTCACTACAATATGGTAAACTTTAGCTCCACAGAAAAATTTAGGGTATACATTCCTACTTTTAAATTTAGTGCTCCTTTTGCTTTAAATTAAAATTTTACTTCTTTTTTAGTTTTACAAAACTGTTAGGTTTCACTAACTTTATCCCGAATTTTGTTTTAAAACACACAATCATGGGTAAAGGATTTTTTCAAGTACCAACTGCATTTAATGAACCTATAAAAAGTTACGCTCCTGGAACATCAGAAAGGGAAGATGTGCTTGAACAATATAAAACCTATTTTAATGGAACTGTTGACGTTCCCTTATATATTGGGAATGAAGAAATACGAACAGGGAACACGAGGTCTATGTCTCCACCACATGACCACAAACACATTGTCGGTAAATATCATTTAGCAGAAAAAAAACATGTTTCCATGGCAATTGCAAATGCATTGGAGGCTCGTGAAAATTGGGCAAATTTAACTTGGGAGCAACGTGCTGCTATTTTCATGAAAGCAGCAGAATTACTTGCAGGACCATACCGAGCAAAAATAAACGCTGCTACTATGATTGCACAGTCCAAAACAATACATCAAGCGGAAATTGATGCTGCCTGTGAATTTATAGACTTTCTTCGATTTAATGTGGAATTTATGTCGCAGATTTATGAAGAGCAACCAGACTCGGCCGAAGGCATTTGGAACAGGGTAGAATACCGTCCATTAGAAGGGTTTGTATATGCCATTACACCCTTCAATTTCACAGCTATTGCAGGAAATTTACCCGCCAGTGCTGCGATGATGGGTAATGTAGTGATATGGAAACCTAGTGACCATCAAGTATTTTCAGCAAAAGTTATTGTAGATGTATTTAAGGAAGCTGGTCTTCCAGATGGCGTTATAAATGTTATTTACGGCGACCCCATAATGATTACAGAAACCGTTTTGGCCAGTCCGGATTTTGCTGGTATTCATTTTACAGGGTCTACCCATGTATTTAAAGACCTCTGGAAACAAATAGGAACCAATATCCACACCTATAAAACGTATCCCAGAATAGTGGGAGAAACAGGAGGAAAAGATTTTATAGTAGCGCACGCATCTGCGAAACCCAAACAAGTGGCTACCGCAATAATCCGTGGCGCATTTGAATTTCAAGGGCAAAAATGTAGTGCCGCTTCCAGAGTGTATCTACCAAAATCCACAGCCAAGGAAATCTTGGATTTTGTAAAAATTGATATAAAATCTTTTAACAAACCAGGTTCACCTGAAAATATGAGTAATTTTATTACTGCTGTCATCCATGAAGGTTCCTTTGATAAACTAGCAAAATATATAGATCAAGCCAAAAAAGACAAGAACGTAGAAGTCATTGCTGGCGGTGAATATGACAAGTCTGAAGGGTATTTTATAGAACCAACAGTGCTTTTGACCACAGACCCAAAGTATACCACTATGGAAACGGAACTTTTTGGCCCTGTAGTAACTATATATATTTACGAGGACAAAGATTGGAGCAGTACTTTAAAATTGGTAGATTCCACTTCTGAATATGCCTTAACAGGGGCCGTAATATCAACAGACCGCTATGCCATAGATGAAGCCACCAAAGCATTACAAAACAGTGCCGGGAACTTTTATATAAATGACAAGCCAACTGGAGCGGTAGTAGGACAACAACCTTTTGGTGGTGCAAGAGCCTCTGGAACCAATGATAAAGCAGGTTCTGCACAGAATTTACTGAGGTGGGTTTCTCCAAGATTAATTAAAGAAACCTTGGTGACGCCAGAAGATTATAGGTATCCATTTTTGGGATAATGCTATCGGCCATTTCAAAAAAACAATGAAATACAATTTCAGAAGTACGTTTTAAACCAGAGTCTAGTGAGGTAATTTAATGAGTTTCTTAATTTGGCGAAATTAATGCAACCTCATGTTAATTTATTACATTTGATACGACTCATTAAACGTATTATTTTTAATCCTAAACACAAAAAAATGAAAATGAAAATTTTAGCATCAGCATTAATGCTTGTATCCATTCTTTCTGTACAAGCACAAGACAATATGGTACAGTCTACCATTCAAGGTACATTGGCCTACAACCAGGGACAAGTAGTGTCACTAGCAGAAGCTTTTTCTGAAGAACTTTATAGTTGGAGACCGGCAGAAGGCATTAATTCTGTAGGAGAAGCTCTTTTACATGTGGCTGGAGGCAACTATTATCTTCTATCAAAAATGGGATTTGCTCCACCAGAAGATGTGGACATGATGAATATAGGTAAAATTGAAGGCAAAGAGAACATCATTGCTGCATTGAAAAAGTCCAATGCTTTTGTTCTTGAAAAAATTGTACTTATAGAAACTGCCAAACTTGGAGATGAAGTCGATTTTGGTTTTTCAAAAATGAGCACATTGTCGGGGATATTAACGGTGATGGAGCACAATGGCGAACACAAAGGACAATTAATTGCCTATGCAAGATCTAATGACGTTGTACCACCATGGAGCAAATAAATTAGTGAACGTATTTATAAAAAAAAGGTGCCAATTGGCACCTTTTTTTATTTCAAAATAGATATTAACCTTTATACTTCACGGGCAAATACACTACTTTTTTGGTTTCAAAAAAATCTTCATTAAAATAATCCTCCAGATCAAAAATTTGCGCTGTTCGATAGTCATGTAATTCTTTAGATAAGTCACCGCCTTTTAAATACAAAATGCCATTTCTTCTCTCCTGTAGAGATTCCTTTTTAATTTTTCCTTTTACCCAATGGACAAAAGTGGGCATTGCGGCTACGGCACGGCTCACTATAAAGTCAAACTGTGTTTTAAGTTCTTCCACTCGCCCATGGATTGCAGTTATATTGGTTAATCCCAGACCTTCCACAACTTCATTTACAACTTTTATTTTTTTACCAATCGCATCAACCAGCGTAAAATGGGTCTCCGGAAAAAGAATCGCCAAAGGAATACCAGGGAATCCACCACCAGTCCCCACATCCAACACAGAAGTTCCAGATTTAAAGGTGTGTATTTTAGCAATTCCCAAGGAATGCAACACATGACGCAGGTACAATTCATCAATATCTTTTCTGGAAACGACGTTTATTTTTTGATTCCAGTCCTTATATAGGTCCTCAAGTTGTATGAATTGCTCCTGTTGTAGTTTTGTTAAATCTGGAAAATAGTTGAAAATTATGTCCGTTTGCATTGATATTCCTTTAATTTTGTCAAAAATACTACTTTAGTTTTCATAAGCTTATTTATGATTAGGACAATGAATGAAAATAAAGTAGATTAGGTTTAAATATAAAATATGATGGATATAGGAACAACAATTCGATTTTCCAGAAAGGACCCCGCCCAATTCCTTAAAACATTAAACAAAAGGGTAAATGATTATTTCAAAGAAAATAATATTAAGAAAACAGGAGATTGGCGACTACATTTAAAGACTACGATTATGTTTGTTCTTTTCTTAGCCCCTTATTTCTTAATATTAACATTGGGGTTGCCAAATTGGGCCAATCTATTGCTTACCATAGTGATGGGTGTTGGCATGGCAGGTGTTGGCATGAACGTTATGCACGATGGAAACCACGGTTCTTATTCTACCAAAAAATGGGTAAACAAACTCATGGGGGGAAGTATTTATATTCTGGCAGGAAATGTGTACAATTGGCAAGTACAGCACAATGTTCTGCATCATACATATACCAACATACAAGGGCATGATGAAGATTTGGATGCCGGACGTATTCTAAGGTTTTCCAAACATACAAAATGGCAGAAATACCATAAATTTCAACATTACTATTCCATCTTTTTATATGGATTATTGACCTTCAACTGGGCCATTACCACAGATTTTCAGCAAATGTACAGGTATACCAAAAGAAAGCTATCTTATGGAGAATTCCCTAACCCTTTAGCCAATTGGAGTAAAATGGTCATCTTTAAAATAATTTACGCAGCCATATGGGTTGTATTACCATTGATTATCTTGGATATTTCATGGTGGAAACTGTTAATTGGTTTCTTTGTAATGCACTATATAGCTGGCGTTATTTTGAGTATTGTTTTTCAACTAGCTCATGTTATTGATCAAGCCGATACCCCACTCCCAGATGAAGGAGGGAACATTGAAAACATTTGGGTCGTTCATCAGTTGTTTACTACGGTAAATTTTGGAAACAAAAGCAAAATAACAAATTGGTTCACTGGAGGGTTAAACCATCAAGTAGAGCACCATTTATTCCCCAATATCAGTCATGTACATTACACAAAAATCGGGGAAATTGTTAAACGTACAGCAAAAGAGTTCAATTTGCCTTACAACGAATATAAATCTACTAGAAAAGCCATAATTTCGCACTTCAAACATTTAAAGGAGTTGGGCAAAAACCCAGCTTTACAATACCAGTAAACAATTATATTCCATGAGCAATCATTTATCCGAAAGAATTAATAAAATGTCTACTTCGGCCACATTGGCTATGGCCGCTAAAGCTAGAGAACTTAGAAATGAAGGCAAAGACATAATAGGCTTAAGTTTGGGAGAACCAGATTTTAATATTCCAGATTTTATAAAAAATGCAGCCAAGCAAGCAGTAGACGATAATTATAGCAGTTATTCTCCTGTAGATGGATATGCAGACTTAAAAGAAGCCATTTCCAATAAATTTAAAAGGGACAATAATTTAAATTATGGTCTTAATCAAATTGTTGTTTCTACTGGAGCAAAACAATCGTTGGCAAATATTGCCATGATTATGCTAAATGAAGGTGATGAAGTCATCTTACCAGCTCCATATTGGGTAAGTTATAGTGAGATTATAAAACTTGCTGAAGGCGTACCTGTTGAAGTACCTACATCCATTGATACGGATTTTAAAATGACTCCTGAACAATTAGAGGCAGCCATTACTCCTAAAACAAAAATGATTTGGTTTAGTTCTCCTTGTAACCCTAGCGGATCTGTATACAGTCAAAAGGAATTAGAAGCACTAGCGGCAGTCTTAAGAAACCATCCTAATATTTACATCGTATCTGATGAAATATATGAGCACATTAATTTTACGAGTGGTCACGTTAGCATAGCTGGCATTGAGGGCATGTATGACAGAACTATTACAGTGAATGGCGTATCTAAAGCCTTTGCCATGACAGGGTGGAGAATAGGATATATTGGCGCTCCAGAATGGATTGCTAAAGCATGTACCAAATTCCAAGGGCAAATTACCAGTGGCGCAAATGCTATAGGACAACGTGCTACTATAACTGCTCTAGAAGCTCCGATAAGTAAAATCAAATACATGGTGGATGAATTCCACAGAAGACGTGATTTAATTTTGGAACTCCTTGGAGAAATTGATGGTTTTAAACTAAATGTACCTGAAGGTGCTTTTTATGTATTCCCAGACATTTCCGCCTTTTTTGGAAAAACATTGAATGGAACAGTTATAAACAACGCATCGGATTTCGCCATGTATCTGCTTGAAAATGCTAATGTAGCAACAGTTACTGGTGAAGCTTTTGGAAATCCAAACTGTATTCGAATTTCTTATGCAGCAGCAGAAAAAGAATTGCGCGAAGCGATATCTAGGATTAAAGCTGTAGTATAATTTATCTAAATAGGTCGGTCTTATCATTTTCTAAACTAATAAGACCGGCTTTTTTTATGTTGATTTCCAAAAATAGGGTGTCAATAAAATGAGCACCGTAAACAGTTCCAACCTACCAGCCAGCATTAAAAACCCACACCACCATTTACCAATATCTGGTAAACTATTATAATTACTTATTGGATTAAGGCTCCCCAAAGCTGGACCCACATTCCCTAAGGAAGCAGCTGCACCACCAATAGCAGATTGAAAATCTAGCCCAATAAAACCTAAAACCAGCGCTCCAATAATAAACAATAACATATAGAGTACAAAAAAGCCTATAATATTATATACAATATGCTCTTTAACTGTTTTATTGTTATACCGTACAGGAATTATAGCATTGGGATGTAATGTTCTTTTAAATTCCAACAAGCCATTCTTAATAATCAATAAATGGCGCATAACCTTAATTCCACCTGCGGTAGAACCCGCCGAACCACCTAAAAAGAACAATCCAAAAAAGAGAATAGTCAAAAAAGGTGTCCAAGATGTAAAATCTGCCGTCACAAAACCTGTAGTGGTAATCACAGAAATAATTTGAAACATAGCATGTCTAAATGAACTTTCTTCATAACCCAAAACCATTGGATGAAAATCTGAAACAGGAACATTTGCCTTAAAATAAACCACAGCAGCAGCAACTAGCGTAAAGAGAACAATAAATGCAGTATAATATTTAAACTCCTCATCCTTAATAACACGTTGTATCTTACCCTTAAATGCAAAATAGCTCAACACAAAATTACTTCCAGCCAAAAACATGAAAAACATGACAATGTATTGAATCAAAGGTTGGTTGTTCCAATACGCCAAACTAGCGTTTTTAGTAGAAAAACCTCCAGTCGAAAGGGTTGCTAGAGAATGATTAATAGCATCAAAAAAGGACATCCCTGCTAACTTTAATAAAAGTGTCTCTGCAGCTGTATAGCCCACATAGATTAACCAAAGTCTTTTAGCAGTATCTGTAATTCTAGGATGTAATTTATCACCTCCCGGGCCTGGAGCTTCTGCAGCAAATAACTGCATACCTCCAATTCCCAACAAAGGCAAAATGGCGATGGCCAAAACGATAATTCCCATGCCGCCTATCCAATGTGTTAGGCTACGCCAAAACAAAATGCCCTCAGGCAAGGATTCAATATCTTCTAAAATTGACGCTCCTGTTGTTGTATAACCAGAAATAGTTTCAAAAAAAGCATTGGTAACGCCTGGAATAGTACCAGAAAATAAATAAGGAAGTGTTCCAGAAATGGACATGACCAGCCAACCAAAGGTAACAATCATGTAACCCTCTTTACGTTTGACCTCTTTTTTGTGCCCCCTTGTAGCAAACATGGACAAAACACCAATAAGCATAGTCACAATGGCAGCAAGTGTTATGTCTAAGGTAGCGCCATCCTTATAAGCACCACTTACACCAGCAGCAATCAACATGAAAAAACCATTGCACAGCAACAGCAACCCCATCAGATGAACAATGATTTTAGAATTTAATCTCATATATTACAAGAACAACTTTTCAATTTTTGGAATTGCTCGGGGCAAACAACAAACCACTACTCTATCTCCTTCAACAATTGTAAAATCACCAAGAGCAATAATTCCTTCGCCATCTCTCACAACTCCTCCAATTGTGGCTGACCTTGGAAAATCTAATTCTTTTATCACTTTGCCATTTACAATAGAAGTTGGCTTTACAATAAACTCTAAAATTTCTGCATTTAGATTATTCAATCGTGTTAAAGCCACCACTTCACCTTTTCTAATATGTCTAAAAATATTATTAGCTGCCAAAAGCTTTTTATTGATAAGCGTGTCTATGCCTATAGAATGTGATAACTGAAAATAATCTATATTCTCCACTAGAGCTATAGTCTTTTTAATATGTTTTGACTTTGCTACCAAACAGGACATGATATTGGTTTCTGAGTTTCCTGTTACCGCAATAAAAGCATCCATAGATTCTAAACTCTCCTCATCTAAGACCTCTACATTACTTCCATCTCCGTTAATAACAAGGGCATTGGGGAGCTCATCAGCAATTTCAAATGCTTTTTCTTTATTTTTTTCTATTAGTTTTACATTGAATTTTTTAGCACAAAGATCTCTAGCTGTTTTAAATCCTACCTTACTTCCACCAAGAATCATTACATTTTTAATCTCTTCCTTCTTCTTCCCTGTTAACTTACACAACTCATCTACTCCTTCTTTAGAGGTAATAAAATATACCTGGTCACCATCTTTAAAAACAGTATCACCTCTAGGTATCACTGTATATTGCGTTCCCACTCGCTGTATTGCGATAGGCATAAAATGTAGTTCTGGAAATATTTTTGCAGCATCTTTAACCATTTTACCAACAAATGGTGCAGACTTAGGGAGTGAAACCCCAACCATAATCAATGCCCCTTCCTCAAACTCATAAGTATCATTAAAAGCAGATTGATTCAATAATAATTGAATTTCAGTTGCTGCCAATTCTTCAGGGGAAATAAGCTCATCTATTCCCAGTTCAGAAAACTTGATAGCCTCTCTATTATCCATAAACTCTGTATTGGATATTCTTGCTATTGTCCTTTTACTCCCCAATTGCTTTGCCAACATACAAAGTGTAAGGTTTGTAGTTTCTGATGATGTAACAGCAATAACCAAATCGGACTTTTCTACTTGTGCATCCCGCAAAATAGAAATAGAAGTAGCATCTCCTTTTAATACCCTTATATCTAAATGACTATCTGCATAAGAGAGGTTCTCACTATTGATATCTATAAGTGTGATATCTTGAGATTCATAGGATAGTAGTTTTGCCAAATGAAAGCCTACTTCACCAGCTCCTGCTATTATTATTTTCATTAGCTTTTTAAATTGTTTTCTATAGGTACCAAAACCTAAATCCTGCAGCTAATTAATTTGTAGTAACCCAAAGTCATAATACCTTGTTATAGAACCTTGAACAAAAGGTTCGCATATACAGTGGGGCAAAATTACATAAATTTATTTTCTTGCTGCAACCATTTCTGTACTAAGTAAAAAACTACCAATTCCAAACTTAAGTTTAACAAAAAAATCAATCTGTACTTGTATCTTTGTCCAAAACAATAAAATGCCTAAAAAGATTACTCCATACAAAGATTCCAAACTTGGAAAAAAAGAGCAAGTAACGCAAATGTTTGACAACATATCAAACAATTATGACGGCTTAAACAGAGTGATTTCTTTTGGAATAGACATAAAATGGAGAAATCGCGTGGTGGCCATTCTTAGCGAAAAAAAGCCAAAATATATTTTAGACATTGCTACGGGCACTGGAGATTTAGCCATTAACATGGTTAAAACTGGAGCTGAAAAAATTATCGGACTAGATATCTCTTCAGGAATGTTGGAGGTAGGAAAGAAAAAGGTGTTGGAAAAAAAACTAGGCCACATTATTGATATGGTTGTAGGTGATAGTGAAAATTTACCTTTTGAAGAAAATACATTTGATGCCATTACTGTTGCTTTTGGCGTGCGTAATTTTGAAAATCTTGACAAAGGGTTGTCAGAAATATATAGAGTTTTAAAACCATCTGGGACATTTGTGGTGTTAGAAACTTCCGTACCTACGAAAACCCCTTTTAAACAAGGGTATCATTTTTACACAAAAAACATACTTCCCATTATTGGAAAACTTTTTTCAAAAGACCAATCTGCTTATTCTTATTTATGTGAATCTGCTTCAGTATTTCCACATGGAAAAGCCTTCAACAATATTTTGGACAAAATTGGGTTTATAGAGGTAGAAAATAAACCCCAAACGTTTGGGGTTGCCTCAATATATGCTGCCACAAAATAAACACATGAAATATATTTTTCCCATTTTACTGGGATTTCTAGTATTATGTACTTCTGCAAAAGCTCAGTTTAATGAAAAACCCATACTAAATCTTGAAAACGAGGACGTGCCTTTCTTAAACTTTGGGTATTTTCTTGGTCTTAACCAATATGATTTTCAATTTGAATATAAGGCTGATTTACCAGAAATATTGGTAGAAAAAACTTTCGGATTCAATGTTGGGTTAATTGGTGAAATGCGTATCAATGAATTTTTAGATTTTCGTTTTGAGCCAGGATTACATTATACCCAAAGAACTGTTGGTTTTCCAGGGTTTACTGAAGCAAATGATGCCATTAGAGAAGTAAAATCAACCTATATCAATTTCCCATTATTATTAAAGGTTAGCACCAAAAGATTAGGAAACTGGAAACCTTATCTTATTGGTGGCGCATCCATATCAATGAATATTGGCAGTAATCAAGATAGTTTAGACGATAATAGTAGTGGCACCTTTAGAATGAAAAAAATCACCTATTACTATGAAATGGGTTTTGGAATAGATTTTTATTTGGAATACTTTAAATTTTCACCTTCTATACGGGGAGTATTTGCCCTTAGTGATGAATTAATTAGGGATGAAGACCCAAACAGTCCATGGACAGGTAATATAGACGCCATGCGCACACGAGGGCTTTTCATAAACTTCACCTTTGAATAAAAAATACTTTTTTTAGGTTCTTTTAATCTCATTCAATAAAATAGCTGTGGCGGTGGAAACATTTAAACTCTCGGCCGTTTTAGCCCCAAATTGCGGGATACAGATTTTTTTAGTCACCAAAGCTTCGATCTCCTGAGAAATTCCATTGGCCTCATTCCCCATGACCAATATTCCGGCTCCTGGGAAACCTTCTTTATAAGCCACCTCACCATCCATGAAAGCTCCATAAACCGGAACTTGAGCTTCATTCAAATACTTCTGTAAATCGGCGTATACAATATTCACCCGACTAATAGACCCCATTGTAGCCTGCAATACCTTTGGGTTATAACAGTCCACCGTATTCGGAGAGCATAGTAAATTTGAAATCCCAAACCAATCACACAATCGTATAATAGTACCTAAATTTCCTGGGTCCCGAACATCATCCAAGGCAACAATCCAGTTAATGGGGTTAATTTTGATTGGCACAGGAATTTGAAACACCCCAACAACTTTGTTAGGGGTTCGCAAAGAACTAATTTTCAACAAGTCAGTTTCAGAAACTAAAGTCGTACTAGTTTTATTTTCAGCAACAAATTCAACATCAGAACTATAAATAATATGTACCGTAATTTGGGATGCTAAAAGTTCTTTTACCACCTTTACACCTTCAACTACAAACATACCATGTTGATTTCGGTACTTTTTTTGCTGTAAGCTTCTTATAAATTTTATCTGGCTTTTAACAACCATACAAATAATGTATTTTTGATTTCTATGAATACCCACTTGAGTCTTACAAAAAACATAGCAAAAATAGGGTTATTATTACTATGTGCCGTCATTGCCTCGTGCAATACACTCAAAAGAGTGGAAGAACAAGAGCTTTTGCTTACCAAAAATAGTATTTATGCTGATGGTGAAAAAATAACGAATGAAGAGGTACGTAGTTTAATTGTCCAAAAACCCAACAGTACGCTATTAGGGTATCCTTTACGATTAAATTTATACAACCTTGCAAAAAAGGACCCTGACTCATCCTATCAAGATTGGCTTCACAAAAAAGAAAAAAGAGAACAGCGCCTTATTAATTGGTTATCCAAAAAACAGGTAGATAGATTTGGACAGTCCTTTATGGTGAAAGGATACAGCGAGTGGTTGAAAAACATAGGCGAACCACCCTCTGTAATTGATACTTCAAGAACCAGAAAATCTTCTGAAAGATTAGAAGCGTATTATGGTAGTAAAGGATATTTTAACAACAAGACAACTTATGCTATTATCCCGCGCAAAAGAAAGCAAAGAGCCCAAATTGATTATATCATTAATCTGGGCAAACCGTATATAGTTGACTCTATTACAAAAAAAATAAGTTCCAAGGCGATAGATTCCATCTATAGCATTCACACAGAAGGTTCTTTTGTGAAATCTGGACAACAATTTGATTTATCCGATTTTGACAATGAACGAAAGAGGCTTACCACCTTGTTCAGAAATACTGGTATTTACAATTTTCAAGAAAGTTCAATTACATATAGCATTCAAAGAGATACAACCGAGACTAATGACAACCAAAAAATGGTTGTAGAACTTAATGTTGAGGACTTTAAAACAAGAAATGAGAATACACTGACATCATCAGAATATAACGTTCACACGTTTGATAAAATAAATATATATAGTGATTACTTTTTTGACCAAAATGGAGATTCACTTCAGTCCGTAGAATATGAAAACTATACCATTTATTACAATGACCAATTACGCTACAAACCCAAAGCACTTACAAATGCAATTTTTATGGAAAAAGATAGTGTGTATAGAGATTTGGACAGATTACACACCTACAGGCAAATAAGCAACTTAAATACATTTAAATATCCAAATATAGATTTTACTCAGGATAGCACACAAACAAAACTGACAGCAAATATTTATTTAGCGGCAAGGCCAAAATATTCACTAGAAACAAACTTTGATTTTACACACTCCGATATTCAGCGCTTAGGCATTGCTTTTAGCTCTTCCTTAATCACCAGAAACATATTTGGTGGAGCAGAAACATTAAGCCTATCTGCCAGAGGGTCTTTTGGACTTCTAAGCGTAAGCGACAATTCTTTATCGGAAGATTTCTTTTCAGAAATTGGGGGCGATGTTAATCTTTCTTTTCCAAGAATATGGATGCCTTTATTCAACACTGAAAAAATTATTCCATATTATATGTTGCCGCAAACTAGAATGACTATTGGTACCAGTTTTCAAAAAAACATTGGATTAGACAAACAAACCTTCAACAATATATTAGGATATAATTGGTCTCCAAATGAATTCAAAAAAAACACTTTTGAACTATTAAACCTTCAATTTGTACGGAATCTAAATTTTAATAGATTCTTTAATGTTTATGAAAATTCATATGATAGATTGGATGCTATCGCCAATGAGTTTGACGATGCCAATAGCTTTCCTGAACACGCAAATCTCTTTAATAACGACACCGACCCAAGATTAATCATCCCAAGTGGAACTAATGATTTTATTGATCAGGTTTTAAATAGGGATATTGTTCCTAGTGATCCAGATGATTTCAATGAAGTAAGAAGTATTGATGAACGTAAAGAACGGCTAACTGAGGACAACCTTATCTTTTCCAGCAACTACACCTTTTCCAAAAACAATAAAAACGGAATAAATGACAATGATTTTTACCAATTTAGGTTTAAGGTGGAAAGTGCAGGAAATTTATTATCTAGTATTTCTCATCTTATTAATTTTAAACAGAATGATAATAATCAATTATTAATCTTTGATGTTGCCTATTCTCAATACATAAAAACTGAAGTCGATTATATTAAACATTGGGACCTTACAGGGTCCAATGTCATCGCTTTTAAAAGTTTCTTTGGCATTGCCATACCATATGGCAATTCAAACAGCATTCCTTTTACAAGAAGTTACTTTGCCGGTGGATCTAATGATAATAGGGCTTGGCATCCCTATTCTTTAGGACCTGGTAGAACACAAGATGTAAATGACTTTAATGAAGCAAATCTAAAATTGGCCCTTAACCTAGAATATCGATTTCCAATAGCAGGAAATATAAAAGGAGCATTGTTTGCGGATGCCGGAAATATTTGGAATGTTCTGGACAATGTTGACGATGAAGAAGCAACTTTTAATGGTTTTAGCTCTTTAGGAGATATTGCTCTTGGTACTGGTTTTGGGCTACGTTATGATTTTACTTATTTTGTTATTCGTTTAGATACAGGATTTAAAACGTACAATCCGGCTGAGGAAGCATCAAAAAGATGGTTCAGTCAATATAAGTTTAGCAAAGCCGTCGTCAACATAGGTATAAATTATCCTTTTTAGACCTACATTATTTTAGTACTTTTGCCCTATCTTTTTAAAAAACTAAACAGATTAATAATTATGGCTTACAATATTAAAGCAGGAGTTGCTACGGGTGATGAAGTTCAAGAAATTTTTAACTATGCAAAGGAAAAAGGGTTTGCCCTACCTGCTGTAAATGTTATAGGCTCTAATACTATTAATGGGGTATTAGAAACAGCTGTTAGCTTAAATGCTCCCGTAATCATCCAATTTTCTAATGGAGGCGCACAATTCAATGCAGGAAAAGGCATGTCTAATGAAGGTCAAAAAGCTGCCATTGCTGGTGCCATTGCTGGTGCAAAACATGTACATCAACTAGCAGAAGCATATGGTGCAGTAGTAATTTTACATACGGATCATTGTGCAAAAAAATTATTGCCTTGGATAGATGGGCTTTTAGAAGCAAGTGAGCAACATTATGCTGAAACTGGAAAACCACTTTTCAGCTCTCACATGATTGATTTATCTGAAGAGCCAATTGAAGAGAATATAAGTATCTGTAAAGAATACCTAGCCCGAATGAGCAAAATGGGTATGACCTTGGAAATAGAACTTGGTATTACCGGAGGTGAAGAAGATGGTGTTGATAATTCTGATGTAGATGACTCCAAACTATATACACAACCAGAAGAAGTTGCTTATGCGTATGAGGAGCTTTCTAAAGTGAGCCCAAGATTTACAATTGCCGCAGCTTTTGGAAATGTACACGGCGTATACAAGCCAGGAAACGTAAAGTTAACTCCAAAAATTCTTAAAAATTCACAAGAACATATTTCAGAAAAATATGGTGTTGAACATAATCATATCGATTTTGTTTTTCACGGTGGTTCTGGATCTACAGTAGAAGAGATTAGAGAAGGTATTAGCTATGGTGTTATAAAAATGAACATAGATACAGATTTACAATATGCGTTCCTTGCAGGAGTAAGAGATTATGTTCAAGACAAAAAAGATTATTTACAAGCACAAATAGGGAATCCATCAGGAAGTGACGAGCCAAATAAAAAATATTATGACCCAAGAGTTTGGTTACGCGAAGGTGAAAAAACTTTTGTAGAACGATTAAAGAAAGCGTTTGAGGATTTAAATAACATAAACACTTTATAGATTCAAGTAATCCTTTAATACTATAGTAGGTTATGGCAGCATGGTTTAAGAGAACAGAAAAAGGAATACAAACAGCTACTGAAGAGAAGAAAGATACCCCCAAAGGGCTTTGGTATAAGTCTCCCACAGGAAAAATTGTTGAGTCTGAGGAGTTGGCCAAAAACTTTTATGTTAGCCCTGAAGATGACTATCATGTTAGAATAGGCAGTAAAGAGTATTTTCAAATTCTTTTTGATGACAATAAATTCAAGGAATTAGACGCCAAGCTTTCTTCAAAAGATCCATTAAAATTTGAGGACACCAAAAAGTATACGGACCGTTTAAAAGCAGCCCAGAAAAAAACAGGATTAAAAGATGCTGTTAGAACTGCTGTTGGAAAATCACTTGGAAAAGACTTAGTTATCGCCGCAATGGACTTTAGTTTTATTGGGGGCTCTATGGGGAGTGTTGTTGGTGAAAAAATAGCACGAGCAATAGATTACGCCATAAAAAACAAAATTCCTTTTTTAATGATTTCAAAGTCTGGTGGAGCCAGAATGATGGAAGCGGCTTTATCTTTAATGCAATTGGCAAAAACATCTGCTAAATTGGCGCAACTTGCTGAGGCTAAAATTCCGTACATATCTTTATGTACGGATCCTACCACAGGAGGAACAACTGCTTCTTATGCCATGTTGGGTGATATCAACATTGCAGAACCAGGAGCTTTAATTGGTTTTGCAGGCCCCCGTATTGTAAAAGATACCACTGGCAAGGAATTACCAGAAGGATTTCAAACATCAGAATTTCTTAAAGAACATGGGTTTTTAGATTTTATTACGCATCGTAGTAATCTTAAAAAGAAAGTAAACTTGTACCTAGATTTAATACAGAACAATCCTATTAGAGAGGAAGCCAAATAAGTTGTATATTTGCGCCCTGATTGAAAATCAATCAAGTACATAAAAATCATTTAAAACAATATTGGAATGTATTTAACACCAAAAGTAAAGGCCGAAATCTTTAAGAAACACGGCGAAACAGAAAAAAACACAGGTTCTGCTGAAGGACAAATAGCTTTATTCACTTTCAGAATTAACCACTTAACAGAGCATTTAAAAAATAATCGTAAAGATTATAACACAGAACGCTCTTTGGTTAAACTCGTAGGTAAAAGAAGAAGTCTTCTAGATTACCTTATTAAGAAGGATATTGTAAGATATCGTGCTATTATCAAAGAATTAAATATTAGAAAATAAAATTTAAAAAGGGAAAGCTAAGCTTTCCCTTTTTAAACATAAAGCCCTTGTTAGAATTTAAGCAAGGCAACACAAAAAGCTACATTTAGTTTTTCATTGGTCAACACAACAACACAACCCGACCGTCAGGAAGACGGTGGACCAAATGTTTAACAAACCTGTTACTAAATACAGGTTGCAACAATTTTTTATGATTCCAAAAACTTTTAAAGAGGTCATAGACCTAGGTGACGGTAGAGAAATCTCTATTGAAACCGGCAAATTGGCAAAACAGGCACATGGTTCTGTTGTTGTTCAATCAGGAAAATGCATGTTATTATGTACTGTAGTTTCCAATTACGAACAAAAAGACTTAAATTTTCTACCCTTAACAGTAGATTATCGCGAGAAATTCGCTGCATCTGGACGTTATCCAGGTGGTTTCTTCAAAAGAGAAGCAAGACCAAGTGATGGGGAAGTATTAACCATGCGTTTGGTGGATAGAGTACTACGTCCGTTATTCCCTAAAGATTATCACTCTGAAACTCAAGTGATGATTCAATTAATGTCACATGACGAAAATGTGATGCCAGATGCTATGGCAGGTTTAGCAGCATCGGCAGCAATCCAGTTATCTGATTTTCCTTTTGAATGTGCAATTTCTGAAGCACGTGTTGCGCGTGTTAATGGTGAATTTATCATTAACCCAAGTAGAGCACAATTAGAGGAATCTGACATTGATATGATGATTGGTGCTTCAGCTGACTCCGTGATGATGGTTGAAGGTGAGATGGATGAGATTTCTGAAGAAGAAATGACTGAAGCTATCAAATTTGGACATGAGGCCATTAAAATACAATGTGCTGCTCAAATGAAATTAGCTGAAGCTTTCGGAAGGAAAGAGGTACGTGAATATGAAGGCGAAAGAGAAGATGATGATCTTGCTAAGAAAATTCACGATATGGCCTATGACAAAGTATATGCCATTGCTAAAGCTGGTTCTTCAAAACAAGAGAGAACCGCTGCTTTTTCTGAAATCAAAGAAGAAATAAAAGCTACTTTTTCTGAGGAAGAATTGGCCGATTTTGGAGACTTGGTTTCAAGATACTATGCTAAAGCTGAAAAAAATGCTATTCGTGACCTAACCTTAAACGAAGGTCTACGTTTAGATGGTAGAAAAACAGATGAGATTCGCCCAATCTGGTGTGAAGTTGATTATTTACCTTCTACGCACGGTTCTTCAATTTTTACTAGAGGAGAAACGCAAGCATTGGCAACGGTTACTTTAGGAACTTCTAGAGAAGCCAACAAAATAGACATGCCATCTTACGAAGGCGAAGAAACTTTCTATTTACATTATAATTTCCCTCCTTTTTGTACTGGTGAAGCAAGACCTATTAGAGGAACTTCCCGTAGAGAAGTTGGTCATGGTAACTTGGCACAACGTGCATTAAAAGGAATGATTCCTGCAGATTGCCCATATACAGTGCGTGTCGTTTCTGAAGTATTAGAATCTAACGGTTCTTCTTCTATGGCTACGGTTTGTAGCGGTACTATGGCATTGATGGATGCTGGAGTGCAACTTATTAGACCTGTCTCTGGTATTGCAATGGGATTAATTTCTGATCCTGAAAGTGGAAAATATGCCGTATTATCTGATATTTTAGGTGATGAAGATCATTTAGGAGATATGGATTTTAAAGTAACAGGTACTGAAAAAGGTATTACTGCTTGCCAAATGGACATTAAAGTAAAAGGGCTTTCTTATGAAATCCTTGTAAATGCTTTAATGCAGGCAAATGCTGGTAGATTGCACATATTAAGCAAACTAACAGAAACAATTTCCGCTCCAAATAATGATGTTAAAGGTCACGCTCCAAAAATGGTTACTGTAACCATTCCAGGAGACTTTATTGGCGCATTGATTGGCCCTGGAGGAAAAGTAATCCAAGAACTTCAAAAAACAACAGGATGTACAATTGTTATCAACGAAGATCCCGTAACAGAAGAAGGACTGGTAGAGATTCTAGGAACGGACCAAGATGGTATTGATGCTGTATTGGCAAAAATTGATTCTATTACTTTTAAACCAGAAGTAGGTAGTATTTATGAAGTGAAGGTTATTAAAATGTTAGATTTTGGTGCCGTTGTAGAATATGCTGAAGCTCCAGGAAATGAAGTTTTATTACATGTATCTGAATTGGCATGGGAACGCACAGAAAATGTATCAGATGTGGTAAACATGGGTGATGTATTTGATGTAAAATACTTTGGATTGGATAAAAGAACCCGTAAGGACAAAGTATCCCGAAAAGCTTTATTGCCCAAACCAGAAGGTTATGTAGAGAGACCACCAAGAACTGACAGAGACAATAGAAGTCGCGGTGGAAACGATAGAAATAGAGATCGTAAGCCCAAAAGAGATTAATCTCTTATCATAAATTTATAAAAAGCCCCAACTTTAAGTTGGGGCTTTTTTTATGATACTTACGCAACCTTTTCAATATTTACGGACTATTATTAAAACCCATTGCCTTATTATGAAGAAAATAGTTTTTTTAAATCCAAGAAGATCGTTTTTCTAATACTATTAAACTGATTGAAAGCCCTTCAAAAGATACATTGATTAAGGAGCAAGTAACCAAAAGAAAGAATTTACGCAAAGAAAAAAGAAGCATTGCCAGTTATTGATAGTGTTGTTTCTATTAAAAACAATTTTTATGCTTATCCATTTATTTCAGCGACTAGATTTGGCAAACTAGGGCAGACATCTACCATAGATCCGCTTCTAAATGATAATAAGAGTTCTTCTACATTCCATATGGGGTATGGTGCCTATTTGATATTTGAATTAGACAAGAAAATGCATCTAAGAATGGGAGGTACAATAAACAACATGGAAAGAAATACATTTGATGTTCGAATTAATCCCTTGGTGGCAGGAACCAATTATTATAGAAACATAACTTTTAAGGAAGGTTTTTCATTTATATCTTTTGTGAGACTTTTTGAAAACATTGAGGATATTACACTAAAAGAAGAGCTAACCAATATAGAAGTACCCATAGAGCTTATTTATTTATTAATAGATAAAGATTTGGGCTAGATGGAATTATAGGTGTTAACATCACATATCACGGGAAAAACAAGGTGTTTGCCATCAAAGAAAATGGAGAAAACATTTATTTAGAGAAAAACAATAATTATACTAGTTTTGGTTTTGGACTTAACATTGGTTCGGGTTTACATTATAAGATGAATGAATCTTTACGCTTTAATTTTGAAGCAATATGGAGTCCTCGATTTAATATGTTGGAAGGAAATAAGAAAACCTACCCTAATATTTTTATAATTCAAACAGGATTACAGTTTAAAATTAACCAAATACAAGAAATTACCTGTGCCATCTACCCTGTTTTTAGGGCACTATAGCCTAAAAATTGAATTTTATCACCTTTTTTGTAACATTTTTTGTTTTTCTACGTATAAGTATATGCAGTCTATGCAGATTGAACTTAATAATAATAGATGAGACAGCTTAAGATTACAAAACAGGTTACCAATAGGGAAACCGCATCTTTGGATAAGTACTTGCAAGAAATTGGCAAAGTGGATCTTATTACCGCAGAAGAAGAAGTAGAATTGGCACAACGAATCAAGGCAGGCGATCAACTCGCTCTTGAAGAACTCACAAAAGCCAATCTAAGATTCGTGGTATCCGTTGCTAAACAGTACCAAAACCAAGGGCTAACTTTACCGGATTTAATTAACGAGGGCAACCTTGGACTGATTAAAGCTGCACAACGTTTTGACGAAACAAGAGGATTTAAATTTATTTCCTATGCCGTATGGTGGATTCGTCAATCCATATTGCAAGCATTGGCAGAGCAATCACGTATTGTTCGTTTGCCTTTGAACAAAATTGGTTCTATTAACAAGATCAATAAAACCTTCGCGTTTTTAGAACAAGCACACGAACGTATGCCATCACCAGAGGAAATTGCCAAGGAATTGGACATGACCGTGGATGATGTGAAGCAATCTTTAAAAAATTCTGGACGTCATGTATCAATGGATGCTCCCTTGATAGATGGAGAAAATTCTAACCTTTACGATGTTTTGCGTAGTGGTGAATCTCCAAATCCAGATAGAGAATTATTGCATGAGTCTTTAAGAACTGAAATAGAAAGAGCATTGGAAACATTGACTCCTAGAGAAGCGGATGTTATTCGTTTGTATTTTGGTTTGGCTGGGCAACATTCTATGACCTTGGAAGAAATTGGTGAAACTTTTGAACTTACAAGAGAAAGAGTTCGTCAAATTAAAGAAAAGGCAATTAGAAGGTTAAAACATACTTCTAGAAGTAAAATATTAAAAACCTATTTAGGATAATCCCCTAACGCAAATCACAGTAAACTCCCACCAGTATTGGAAGTTTGATATAAAAATTGTAATTTGTGGAATGTAACAACAGTTTATCATGACTGTTCGTTTTTTGATTGATGAATAAACTCCGGCTGATTACCGGAGTTTTTTGTTGCTAAATATCCCGTAACCCTTATAATTAATGTATTCCTATTGAAACTTATCAATATCCTACTTGACAATCCACACTTTTAACGATTGCTTTTTATCTATTAGCTCGTTTGAAACTTACCACTTATTACTTTGTAATAGAGACAAAGACACAAAAGTACTTCCTTTACAACTTTAATTTCATATAGTAAATTTTTCGGATTCGCCGTGGGGGTCGGTCCGAATGAAAGTGCAAAAACGGTATCAGTCATTTATGTAATTGAAGAGCATTGATTATGAATTAATTTATCTGGTACCGTGCACTTTTTCCTTTAAACTTAACAACCAACTTATTTTAGTAAAACATACGTCTTTTATACGCCAGTTTCAAGATTGCGTGAATTTGTGGTTTGGGCCTATTTTAATAAAGGTCTAGAAAAAAAAACCGTTTCATAAAACTGATGAAATTTTCAACTTGCTAAAGTTTAGTATACTGGATATATCAAATTAATTCGCGGAGTTTTTCATTTATAAGGTTTTTGATGCATAAACAGAAAAAAAAACCGTTACTACTTCTACAAACCACATATTATGAGAAAACGATTGTACCCCTTTTTATGTATTGCCATGTTATTTATTGGAAAAGGTTTTTCGCAAGAATCTGGAAACTACCATTTGATTATCAATGGCGACACCACAAAAATCAATTTAAAACAAGCCTTTGAATACAAAACCAAAAAAGGTGAAAAGCTTACTATTGTAATAGACCAACCTTTAGTACAGACCTATTCAGATGAAATGATTTCTTTTCAATATGATAAGACCTATGGAGTATCCAAAACTGTAATTGATGTAGGAATTGAACAAATCATGGTAATGAGTTCTAATGGAAATGGCTTTATTATTCAAAAATATTCCACAATGGACCCCAGCAGCCTTACCACATTAATGATGGGCGAACTCATAAAGGAAAGTATCAATTACGGTTATGAAAAAATTGAAGAATCATTCACTATAATGCTTAAAAGTGGGCAAACCCTAACTGGACTAAAAAACACCCTTGAATATAAAACCGAAAAAACAACATACGAAGTAGGGGCATATGGTGGTAAAGATGAGGGAATATTAATTGTTACAATGCTACAAGGTGATAGTTTTAGTGAATCAGGAGAATCCATGATTAAACTATTTTTAGACACCCTTACAATCAAAGATTGAGTTCCCAATTGTTGCATAGCACCAATGCTGATTAACCGTTCCATTTCACTATTTTTGTAAAAGACTATTCATAGAAAAAAATAATGAACAGAACATTCATAGCCCCTTCCCTTTTGGCTGCAGATTTCGCCAACTTACAGCGAGATATTGAAATGGTGAACCAAAGTGAAGCAGATTGGTTTCATTTGGACATTATGGATGGTGTATATGTTCCCAACATTTCCTTTGGTATGCCAGTGGTACAAGCCATAGCCAAACATGCAAAAAAAATATTAGACGTACATTTAATGATTGTGGAGCCAGATCGCTATATACAAACATTCGCAGATTTGGGTGCCAACAACCTTACCGTCCATTATGAAGCATGTACACATCTTCATAAGACATTGCAGACCATCAAAGATGCAAACATGAAAGCGGGAGTTGCCTTAAATCCACATACGAGTATTGATGTATTGGAGGACACCATAAATGACATTGATTTAGTTTGTATCATGAGTGTAAATCCTGGTTTTGGCGGACAGTCCTTTATTGAAAATACCTACGATAAAATCAGCGCTTTAAAAAAGTTAATAACAGCTAAAAAAACCAGCACCTTAATTGAGATTGATGGTGGCGTAACTTCAAAAAATGCAAAATTATTGAT
The DNA here is from genome assembly GCA_002746415.1 of Flavobacteriaceae bacterium. GTDB lineage: Bacteria > Bacteroidota > Bacteroidia > Flavobacteriales > Flavobacteriaceae > Saonia. The sequence continues at coordinate 41,490 of NVXD01000005.1, forward strand.
TGAAGCTGGAGCTGATGTATTAGTAGCCGGAAGTTTTATTTTTAAAAGTCAAGACCCATTAAAAACCATTATAGAACTTAAAGATACCATCGCGTAATGGAACATTTTAATGTTGTCATCATTGGAGGCGGCCCCATAGGCATAGCATGTGGGTTGGAAGCAAAAAAACAGGGGCTTAGGTATGTTATTCTCGAGAAAGGTCCCATTGTAAATTCCTTGTTCAACTATCCAACAAACATGCAGTTTTTTTCTTCTTCAGAACGATTAGAAATAGATAATATCCCCTTTATCAGTAAAGAGGCCAAGCCCAAAAGAAGTGAAGCTTTGGAATATTACAGAAGAATTGCAGTGTCTAATGAACTTAATATTAAGTTATTTGAAAAAGTTACCTCAGTAAAAAAAGAGAAAGATATTTTTTCTGTTGTTTCCGATAAAAATAAGTACAGTGCGCATAATGTCATTATAGCCACAGGTTTTTATGATTTGCCAAATCTTTTAAATGTTCCGGGTGAGGATTTACCCAAAGTATCCCATTATTACAACGACCCTCATTTTTATGCAGGGCAAAAATTAGCTGTTATAGGGGCCAGTAATTCTGCCGTAGATGCCGCATTAGAATGTTGGCGGAAAGGCTCAGAGGTTACCCTTATTATCCGTGGTTCAGAAGTGGGTCAGCGTGTAAAATATTGGGTGAGGCCGGATATGATTAATAGGATTAATGAAGGCAGTATTAAAGTCCATTATAATGCCACTATAAAGGAAATCAAGAATGAAGAAGTATTGATACAAACACCTAATGATGTAATATCTATTGCAAACGATTTTGTATTAGCATTGATTGGTTACATGCCAAATTTTCAATTTTTAGAAAATATGGGTATAGAATTATCCAAAGACAACAAAAGACTACCCGCATACAATGAAAGCACTATGGAAACAAATCTAGCAGGTCTCTTTTTAGCGGGTGTAATTTGTGGTGGTATGGAAACCCACAAATGGTTTATTGAGAATTCTAGAATACATGCACCAATGATTATGAAGGCAATTTTAGCAAAAAAACAAGCATAAAAAAGGCTCTGCAATGCAGAGCCATTAATTGTGTGACCGCGAAGGGATTCGAACCCCCAACCCTCAGAGCCGAAATCTGATATTCTATCCAGTTGAACTACGCAGCCTTTTTCTACTATTTTATTTATGAAAGTTTTGCCTTAACTATGGTGGAAATGGCTTTCCCATCTGCTTGTCCGGCCAACTCTTTGGAAACCATACCCATTACCTTACCCATATCTTTCATTCCAGAAGCACCAATGGCATCAATAGTCTGTACTACAACTTTTTCTATCTCTTCCTCAGTCAGCTGTTCTGGCAAAAACTTTTCTATTATAGCTACCTGTGCCAATTCTGGCTCAGCTAAATCTTCTCTTGCTTGTTCTATAAAAATAGCTGCGCTATCTTTTCTTTGCTTTACTAATTTTTGAACCAATTTTATTTCATCATCTTCTGAGAGACCATCACCTGCTCCACCTTCTGTTTGCGCCATCAATATGGCAGATTTAATGGCTCTAAGCGACTCTAAGGCAACTTTATCCTTTGCCCTCATTGCCGCCTTCATTTCTTCCATTACTTGTTGCTGTAAGCTCATGATGTGTTGTTTTTAGCAGTGCGAAGATAAATAATAAACCCGAAAATTGACTCAATTTTCGGGTTTAAACGTTAACCATTCTGTTAATGCATGTGTGTAATTAATCTACATTATCATGCAAAAAGGAGTTATTGGACCGCAATTGTATATCATCATTGCTATCCTCACTTAAAGTGGTTCTTGATACTTTATTTTCACCAGGGTTATCATTTAAATTTACTCCCTGACGCCTGTATGCTGGTTCTTTTTCTATTTCGTCAACATTATTTATGTTGTTCTGAAATTTATAGTTAAAATCTTTTAGCTTCTTTCTTCTTTCATCCGCTCTATTCTTAAGAATATTTTCAATAGAACTATTCATAGGATCAGTAGGTCCACCACCATGGCTTGCTTCAACCTTACTTTCTTTTTGTTTTACGGTGATTCTTTCAAAAACCAGCTCTTCTTCAACTATTTTTGGTATAAAATCTTCTGCTTTGGATTTGGCACCTGTAAGTTTCTCCTCCAGTTCCATATAATCATCCAAACTATAGCGTGTCTCCCCTTCTTTATTGTATTCTAAAACCGGAACCACTTCTATATGGTCAGTGACATCTATATCATTTACTTCATCATTCAAATCAAAAGTGATAACATGTTCTTTTTCATCCTCCTCTATAGTATCGCTATTTGATAAAGGCATATCAAAACTTAAAGCGGTTTGATCTTCTTCCAATTTAGAAGACAGTTCAACTGGATCAACAACTTCTATGTCATTAATAAGATCTTTGGCTTCTATAATAATGAAATCTTCTTCTTTCACATTTTCTGCAACTACTTCCTCGTAAAAAACATTAAAATTCTTAATGTAATTAGTTGTGGGTATTAAATTTTCTTCCAATTCAATATCTACCAAGGTATGTTTTACAATTGTTTCTGGAATTTCTTCATCCAACACTATTTCAGTAACACTTTTCTCTTGAGTAATAACTTGCTCTGCCTTCTGTTCTTCCACCAGCGTATGAACAATTTTTTTTGTTTCTGTATTTACAATATCATCTTGCTGGTCTATATCAAAACCCGTAGCAATTATTGTTACAGCTATTGCCTCCCCTAAGGTCTCATCTTCCCCAACACCCATAATAATATTGGCTCCAAAACCAGCTTCAGTTTGGATATGATCATTAATTTCTCCTATTTCATCTATAGTGATTTCCTCTGACCCAGAAACAATAAGCAACAATACATTTTTAGCCCCAGCTATTTTATTATCATTCAATAATGGAGAATCTAAAGCTTTCATAATAGCCTCATTAGCTCTAGAGGAGCCTGAGGAGGTAGATGAGCCCATAATAGCCGTACCACTATTGGAAAGTACGGTTTTAGCATCACGTAAATCAATATTTTGTGTATAATGGTGAGTTATTACTTCCGCAATACCACGTGCCGCTGTGGCCAAAACTTCATCTGCTTTAGAAAAACCAGCTTTAAAGCCTAAATTGCCATAAACATCTCTTAACTTATTATTGTTGATTACAATTAAAGAATCAACATTCTCGCGCAACTTTTCTATCCCTTTTTGAGCCTGTTGGCACCTCATTTTTCCTTCAAACTGAAATGGCATGGTAACTATTCCAACCGTTAAAATATCCATTCCCCTAGCTTGCTTTGCAATGACAGGAGCAGCACCAGTTCCTGTTCCGCCACCCATACCTGCAGTAATAAACACCATTTTAGTATTATGCCCTAACATGTTCTTAAGGTCTTCCATACTTTCAATGGCAGCCTCCTCACCTACTTCAGGGTTCGCACCAGCACCCAACCCTTCTGTCAATGAAACTCCTAATTGAATTTTTATGGGCACTGAACTATTGTCCAATGCTTGGGAATCTGTATTACAAATCACAAAATCCACTCCATTAATCCCTGCTTGGAACATATGGTTAATGGCATTACTTCCGCCACCACCAACGCCAATTACCTTTATTACATTGCTTTGATTTTTAGGTAAATCAAAAGAGATATTGTCAAATTCGGTGTTCTTGCTCATGCTTTTTATATTACTGGTTGTTATATTTTTCTTGAATGATCATTATAGTTATTCGGCATTATCCAAAAAGTCCTTTAACTTTTCGGACCATTTATCAAAAACAGATTTTCGTTCTTTCTTGACTCCACTAGCAGCAGTCATTTCCGTGTGCTCACCATACACCTCATCTTCCAGTTCATTATGCTCTTCAACACTTTCCTTCTTATCTATATTTTTTATTGCATTCATTAATAATCCTACGGCCGTAGCATAAAGTGGACTTGCTATTTCCTCATCAGAATCACCAGCTAAGTGTTCATTTGGAAACCCAATTCTAGTATCCATACCTGTAATATATTCCACCAATTGTTTTAAATGCTTCAATTGACTTCCACCACCTGTAAGAACAATCCCTGCTATTAACTTTTTCTTTTGGTCATCATGTCCGTAGTTCTTTATTTCCACATATACCTGTTCTACAATTTCCACCACTCTTGCATGGATGATTTTTGAAAGGTTTTTTAATGTAATTTCCTTAGGCTCTCTACCTCTTAAACCAGGTATAGATACTATTTCATTATCTTTATTTTCTCCTGGCCATGCAGAACCAAACTTCATTTTTAAAAGTTCTGCCTGTTTTTCTATAATAGAACAGCCCTCCTTAATATCTTCTGTAATTACATTACCTCCAAAAGGGATTACCGCAGTGTGACGAATGATACCATCTTTAAATATGGCCAAATCCGTAGTCCCTCCCCCTATATCTAATAAAGCTACACCAGCTTCTTTTTCTTCTTGACTTAATACTGCATCTGAAGAAGCTAAAGGTTCCAAGGTTATATTCCCTAAATCCAACCCAGCACTTTTAATACAACGACCTATATTTTTAATAGATGAAACCTGACCAACAACAACATGAAAATTTGCTTCCAATCTGCCACCATACATGCCCATTGGCTCCTTTATTTCGGCTTGACCATCTACCTTATATTCCTGAGGTAATACATGAATAATTTCTTCTCCAGGCAACATGATTAATTTATAAACCTGATCACACAACTTATCCAAATCCTCTTCATTGATAACTTCCTCTGAATTAATTCTAGTTATATAGTCACTATGTTGCAAACTTCTTATATGCTGACCAGCTATCCCAACTACAACAGAGCCAATTTTTAACCCAGAATCCACCTCAGCTTGTTCAACTGCTTGTTGTATGGATTTTATGGTTTGGGTAATATTATTTACTACACCACGGTGCACACCTAAACTTTTGGATCTGCCAACACCTAGAACTTCAATTTTACCATATTCATTTTCCTTACCAATAATGGCTACAATCTTTGTTGTTCCAATGTCTAACCCAACTGAATAATTACCTTGTTCCATAATTTATATTTTGGTGCAAACTACCTGATTATTAAATTCTAAGCTTACCATGTTGTATTTCCCCAAAGTTTCATCCTTATTTGCTTTGGCATAAAACGCTTTAAAGTTGTTGAACTTTGCTTCTAATCCATCAACACTTCCTAAATTCACCGTGAAATTTTCCATTCGAAATTTAAGTTGGTATTTATCATTGTCCACAACATGCATTCCTATTACATTCTTATGCAGAAAATCATCAGAATTGATATACTTTAAAATTGCAAATACATCTTCTAGACTCTTCCCTGTTACTTCTCCTGTTATTATAGGAACTCTAGCGGAATGATATTTGGACAACGGCATGCGTTTTCCTTCATCATCCACATAAAATTTTGTAATCCCCTCTACTCTTCCGATTGGTCGCCTTTGTACAATTTCGGACGTAAGCCTACCATCTATAGTAAGATACACTTGGGCACTTTTCACCATTTCATTGGTCTCAATAACCATTTCAATAGTATTCAAAGCTAAATCTTCTTTAGCCAAGTTTTTAAGGCTTCCATAATTTTGTATTAACAATTTATCAACCGATTCATGTGTCAAATACAAATTCTCACTTCCAGAAAATTCCACCTTTAATCCGCTGACAATCTTACTGTTACTTCTTTTTCCTGAAAAAACGTAAAGTCCGGCCACTATTAGTAGCAGCATTATCATTTTAAAAATTCTCAAATTAAATTTCATTTTCTAGTTCTCTTTTTATATGTGCGACTTCCAATCCAATATCGCCAGCTCCCATAGTAACCAACACCTCTGGGTTTTGCCTTTTTATTTCATCAATCAAATGTTCTTTTAGAATCAATTTTTTGTTTGAATTATTAATTTTATTTAATAACCATTCAGATGTCACTCCTTTTATAGGCTTCTCTCTTGCGGGATAAATATCTAATAGTAGCACCTTATCAAACTTTGCCAAACTCAAGGCAAAATCTTCTACAAAATCCTTAGTTCTAGAGTATAAATGAGGTTGAAATACAGCCAATATTTCCTTATTTGGATGCATTTCTGATATCGCATCATAAATGGCATTTATTTCCGTAGGGTGATGTGCATAATCATCTATAAAAACTAAATTATCTTCTTTAATTTTATATGAAAACCTACGTTGTACACCTTTAAAAGTTTCCAATGCCTTAGCAAGACGATTCAAAGGGGAACCTGCTTGAATCGCCATTGCAAAAGCCACTAAACCATTCAACAAATTGTGTTTTCCTGGTTTGTTAAACCTAACCTTTTTAAGGGTTATTTCTGGAGTTTCCAGATCAAAAATGTAGGCGCCATGTTCAATTTTTAAGTGTCGGATGCAATAATCAGAATCATCTTCTATTCCATACGTTATACCATCTAAAGGCAATCCTTTTCTAACAAAAAGTTTTCCGTTGGGTTTTATTCTTTTCACAAAATCATTAAATGATTTTTTTAAGGCGTCAGAACTGCCATATATATCCAAATGATCCGCATCCATGGACGTCACACAGGCAACATCAGGGGTCAGTCTTAGAAATGATCGATCAAATTCATCTGCCTCCACTACTGAGTACTCAGTTCCTTCAAAAAGGAAATTGCTATTAAAATCCTCCGATATACCTCCTAAAAATGCGGTTAATGGTGTTCCCGTTTCTTTTAGTAAATGTGCCAGAATACTAGAGGTAGTTGTTTTACCATGAGTACCCGCTACTGCAAAGCAGAAGGTATCTTTTGTAATCATTCCTAAAACTTCCGATCGCTTTTTTATTTCAAATCCATTTTCTGAAAAATGGCTAAGTTCTTCATGCTCTTCTGGTACTGCCGGAGTATATACTATCAATGTATGCTCAGGATTTTTATATGTTGAAGAAACCAATGCCCAATCATCTTCATAATGAATAGCAATACCCATGCTGGACAACTCCCTTGTTAACGGAGACTGGGTCTTATCATATCCCGCTACATTCTTCTCAATCAACTTAAAATATTTGGCCAAAGCAGACATACCTATACCTCCTATTCCAATAAAGTAGACGTTATGTATGTCTTTTAAGTCCATTCTTTTTTTAATAATTTTTCTATCTGATCCACAATATGCTTTGTAGCATTTGGCATGGCCAAACCTTTAATATTACCAGCCAATTCTTCTTGTTTATTTTTTGAAACATATAAATTTGAAAACATGTCGTTAAAGTTTTCATCCAAATCTTTCTCTCGTATCATTAAGGCCGCATTTCTAGTGGCCAGTGCTTCTGCATTTTTTGTTTGATGGTCTTCTGCTACGTTTGGTGATGGGATAAAAATGGCTGGTTTCCCAACAATACACAATTCAGAAACCGATCCTGCACCCGCCCTAGAAATAATAATATCAGCAGCCGAGTATGCAAAATCCATTCTATTTAAAAAAGACAAAACTTTAATTGAATCTGAATTGTACTTTTTATACGCATCATAATACAGCTTCCCGCATTGCCATATAATTTGCATCTCAAAATTTTTAAAAAATTCTAATTTTTGTTCTATTAATTGATTCACTCTTCTAGCCCCCAAACTTCCTCCTAAAACCAACAATGTAGTTTTGCTTGTTTCCAAACCAAAGAACTCAATAGCTTCTTCACTATTTCCATTTTTCAACAAATCTGACCTCACAGGGTTTCCTGTTTTTACAATTTTATCTGATGGAAAAAAACGTTCCATACCATCGTAGGCAACGCAGATTTTTTGGGCTTTCTTGGCCAATAGTTTATTGGTTATCCCCGCAAAAGAATTTTGTTCCTGCAACACACAAGGGATACTTTTATGCGAAGCCATTTTTAAAAGCGGTCCACTAGCAAATCCCCCTGTGCCAATTACGACATGCGGTTTAAATTTTGCTACAATGCTTCTTGCTTTCATTAAACTACTTATCAATTTTATTGGAAACATTGCATTTTTAAGGGTTAGTTTCCTTTGCAACCCACTGATCCATAATCCTACAATTTCATATCCTGCTTCTGGCACTTTTTCCATTTCCATTCTATCCTTAGCACCTACAAATAAAAACTCCGCCTTAGGATATCTTTCTTTCAACTCATTTGCAATGGCAATGGCCGGATAAATATGTCCGCCAGTACCTCCTCCAGAGAGTATGAATCTATAATTGTCCACTCAAAACTTCTAAAGGGTTATTCTCATCCATCTCCATACTTTCAATTTCTGAAGATGTTCTTTTAACACTTGCACTTAAAACAACGCCTATAGCCAAGCAAGTCATCCAAATGGAAGTTCCCCCGCTACTAATAAGCGGAAGTGTTTGCCCTGTAACAGGAAACAGCTCAACCGCAACGGCCATATTAATAAATGCTTGAAAGACAATGGGGAGACCAACACCTACTACCAACAACTTACCGAAAATGGTTTGGTTGCCATTGGCCACTACGACAATTCTAAACAACAACAACAAATAGAAAAACATAAGTGCAAATCCCCCAATTAATCCATATTCTTCAACTATAATAGCATAAATAAAATCTGATGAACTTTGTGGCAATGAATTTTTCATCACACTTTTACCAGCTCCATTACCAAAAACACCCCCTCTAGCTATAGCCATTTTGGCCTTTTCTATCTGGTAATCGGATTCTGTATCTTCTGGGTTCCAAAAACTTTCTATTCTACTCATCCAGGTATCCACTCGGTTTGGAAACAAATCCGGAACTGCCTTTGCCGTTAAGACAAACATAGCAAGTCCTAATAACCCAATACCTAGAATCCCAAATAAATATTTCGTTGGATACCCTCCCAAAAAACACAGCACCATAACCATAAAAAAGATAATGGCGGCAGTAGATAGATTAGCAGGCAAAATCAACATCACTATTAAAAAAACTGGAGCCCATAAAGGCAAAATACTTTCTGTGAACGTAGTGTTCTTATCTTTAATTTTTGTCAGGTACCTAGCTACATAAGCCATTAAAACTACTGCTGCTAATGTGGATGTTTGAAACGTAAAGCCTACCAATGGCAACCGTATCCAACGACTGGCATTAGCACCTCCAATTGTAGTTCCTTGTGCCAAGGTATAGACCAATAACAACAATACAATGGGCATTGCTATTAGAGATAGTCCTTTAAAAAAATGCGTGGGTATCCTATGAATTCCATAAATTATCCCAAAACCTAAAACCAACAACAGACCATGTTTTACTAAATGACCAATTGTTGTACCATTGCCCACTACATAAACCAAATTACTACTGGCACTATAGACTGGCAAAAATGAAAATAAGGCCAATAGGGCAACTACACCCCAAATAGCTTTATCTCCTTCTATATTTTTTAAAAAATTTCTCACCTTTTCTTATAAAACTTTTATAGCTTCCTTAAATTGGTTTCCTCTATCCTCATAATTATCAAAAAGATCAAAACTGGCACATGCTGGTGACAACAACACCGTATCTCCTCTTTCTGCTATTTTATAAGCCACTTTCACCGCTTCTTCCATTGCAAAGGTTTCCACCATTAAATCCACCACATTCCCAAAAACATCAATAATTTTGGAATTATCCTCACCTAAACAAATAATTGCTTTTACCTTTTCACGTACCAAAGGCATCAATTCCATATACTCATTCCCCTTGTCAACACCACCAACAATCCATACTGTTGGTGTGCTCATACTATCCAAGGCATAATATGTGGCATTTACGTTTGTTGCCTTTGAATCATTAATGTATTGCACATGATGTATTTTCAATACTTTTTCTAAACGGTGGGCAGCGCCTTGAAAATTTTGAATACTCTCCCTGATAATTTTTTTTCTAATACCCACCAAGGTTGCAGCAGTAGACGCTGCCATTGTATTTTTAAGATTGTGTTTCCCTTCTAAAGCTAATTTTTCCGTTGTCATCATCATAATGTTATCCTGTATCTTTATTCTTATTTTATTATTCATTAAACATGCACCCTCTTCAATTTCTTTCTCAATTGAAAAAGGCAATAGTTTGGGTTTAATTGGATGTTCATGTAACCATTTCACTACTACTTTATCATCTGCATCATAGATGAGATAATCATTACTGTCTTGATTTTTTGTTATCAAAAATTTGGAAGCGATATAGTTTTCAAACGTATCATTATACCGGTCCAAATGATCTGGCGTAATGTTAGTTATGATGGCTATATGTGGCTTAAAAGCAGCAATGCCATCCAATTGAAAACTACTAATTTCCAAAACATAGAAATCAAAATCATTCTCAGCGACCATTTTCGCATAACTATCACCAATATTACCCGCCATACCAACATTGATACCAGCTGCTTTTAAAATATGGTTTGTCAACATGGTGGTAGTGGTCTTTCCATTGCTTCCTGTAATTCCTATAATAGTTGCATCTGTATAAGTGGATGCAAATTCTATTTCAGAAACTACCGGAATTTCTTTTTCCACAACCTTTTTAACCAAAGCAATGGTATCTGGTATACCAGGGCTTTTCATTACTACATCAGCATTTAATATTTTCTCTTCGCTATGCTGCTGCTCTTCCCAATTAATCCCAAAATGTTTAAGAACTTTTTTATACTTCTCTTTTATTTTTCCTTTATCGGAAACAAAAACTTCGTATCCTTTCTTTTGCCCTAAAATTGCAGTACCTACTCCACTTTCACCACCACCTAATACAACTAGACGAGCCATTTACCGCACTTTTAATGTCACAAATGTTATAATTGCCAATAGTATGCCTGTAATCCAAAACCGGACTACTATCTTACTCTCGTGATATCCTTTTTTCTGATAATGATGGTGCAAGGGTGCCATTAAAAAAATACGCTTCCCTTCTCCAGACCTACTTTTGGTGTACTTAAAATACCCCACCTGTAACATCACTGAAATTGACTCAGCAAAAAATATCCCGCACAGCAAAGGAATAAGCAACTCTTTTCTTATGATAATGGCAATAACGGCTATAATACCACCAATAGTTAAACTACCAGTATCTCCCATGAATACTTGAGCAGGAAAAGCATTGTACCATAAAAACCCAACCAATGCTCCAGCAAATGCTGCTATGAACACCACTAACTCGCCAGCCATAGGGATATAGAAAATATCCAAATAATCAGAGAAAACAATATGTCCCGATACCCAAGCAAAAATGCCCAATGTAAGCGCTATAATTGCAGATGTTCCTGCTGCCAGACCATCTATTCCATCGGTAAGATTAGCTCCATTGGAAACAGCGGTAACTATAAGGATTACGATAGGAATAAAAATCATCCAAGCATATTTTTCAAAGCCATCACCAGCCCAAGAAATCAAGTCGGCATAATCAAACTCATTATCCTTAAAAAAAGGAACTGTTGTTTTTGTGGATTTCACTTCTTTCCCAAGCACTTCAACAACTGTAAACTGTTCGGTTATTTTAGTCCCATCCTTTTCTTTCATTGTGACTTCTGGATGCAGGTAAAGGGTAGCGCCCACCATTAAACCTAATACAACCTGACCCATTATTTTAAACCTTCCTTTGAGCCCTTGTTTATTTTTTTTGAATATTTTTATGTAATCATCTATGAAACCAATAATCCCCATCCAAATGGTAGTTACTATTAATAACATGATATAGATATTGTCTAACCATCTTGAAAACAAGAAAACAGGAATCAATGTGGCCACTATAATAATCAACCCGCCCATGGTAGGTGTACCTGCTTTTTGTTTTTGACCATCCAAGCCAAGATCCCTAACGGTTTCCCCTATTTGTTTACGTCTTAAAAAAAGAATGATTTTCTTACCAAATACAGTCGCTATGATTAAAGACAGCAATACCGACATTGCAGCACGAAACGTTTGAAACTGAAAAAGACCAGCTCCAGGAAGTTGGTATTGTTTTTCCAAATAATCAAATAAGTAATACAACATAGTTTTAAACCAGTTAAGGCTATTTATTTAAGCTTGTCAATAATTCTTTTACAATTTTAAAATCATCAAAATCCTTTCTTTCCCCATTGGTTTCTTGATAGGTTTCATGACCTTTCCCAGCAACCAGTATAATATCATTCCCCATCGCCAATTGACAAGCCGTTTTAATGGCCTGCTCACGATTTTCTATAGAAAGTATTTTTTTTACATTTTGAGGGGCAACACCTGTTTCCATTTCTGAAATAATAACTGCGGCAGATTCTGTACGAGGGTTATCTGATGTAAATATTGCCTTATTGCTCATTTCTGAAGCGATATGACCCATTACCGGACGCTTAGACTTATCTCTGTCACCACCACACCCCACTACGGTGATAACATTTTCATTTCCAGTCCTCAATGCATTGATAGTATCAAGTACATTTTTTAGCGCATCCGGCGTATGGGCATAATCAACAATTGCCGTAATCTTTTCTTTTGATATAAAATATTGAAACCTTCCATCTACATTTTCCAACTCGCTCAACAGTCGAAGTATTTCCATCTTTTTCAAACCCAACAAGTCTGCTGTAGCATAAATTGCCAAAACATTATAAGCATTGAATTCACCAATAAGTTTGGACCATACTTCATTTTCAGCAATCTTTAACAATTGCCCATCAAGTTGGTTTTCCAAAACCTGTGCCCTATAATCGGCAAACGTTTTAAGTGCATAAGTGCATTTCTTGGCTTTGGTATTTTGGAGCATTACCAATCCATTTTTATCATCAATATTAGTAAGTGCAAATGCTTTTTTACTTAGGTTATCAAAAAGTGTTTTTTTAGTATCCCTATATTCAGCAAAAGTTGCATGATAATCTAAATGGTCATGAGATAGGTTCGTGAATATGGCCCCTTCAAATACCAATCCTTCGGTTCTTTTTTGATGAATGCCATGGGAGCTAACTTCCATAAAACAAAACTCGACACCTTCATCATTCATTAGGCTCAAATACTTGTTGATAACCAATGCATCTGGTGTGGTATGGGAGGTTGTATATTCGCTCTCATTTACCATAATTTTTATGGTGGATAGCAACCCTACTTTATAACCTGCTTTTTTGAATAATTGATACAGGAGACTACTGACTGTAGTTTTACCGTTAGTACCTGTCACCCCCACCAACTTTAAATTCTTTGACGGATTACCATAATAATTTGAAGCCATTATCGCTAATGCCCGAGCACCATTATCTACCTCAACATAAGTAACCCCATTGACTAAATTATCAGGATATTTTTCACAAATAATTACCTTAGCTCCTAAATCTAACGCCTTTCTAATATACGTATGCCCATCCGCAACAGTACCTTTCACAGCTATAAAGACATCATCCATTTCCACTTTTCTAGAATCAAAATGAATGGTGTTTACCATAGTATTTGTAGTTCCACTTACCGCAGAAATACTAACCCCATACAATATGTCCTTAAGTAACGTCATGAAAGTTTTAATATAATTTTTTCGACTTTTTTTAAATCTGTACCTTGTGAAATGGACTGTCCTTTTACTTTTCCATTCCCATTTACCTCTACCTTCAAACCTAAATTTTCTAGAATTGAAATAGCATCCATACCGCTCATTCCCAAAACATTAGGAACTTTGCTGTATTTTTTCTGAGCTTCGGTATAATACCTCTGATATTTTAAATTTAGAACGCTGTTTTCAGATGCTAATAATTCTACCTCATCTGTTTTAGGAGAAGTTGCATAAATTTTTTGTGCAATGGATTTAAACACAGGACCTGACACATCTGCCCCATAATAACCAACACTTTTATCAGGCTCATGTATCACCACAATACAAGAATACTTTGGGTTCTTTGCTGGAAAATAACCAGCAAAAGTTGAAATGTATTTTAGCACATCTGGGTCTTTGGAAACATAATTTTTTTGAGTGGTCCCTGTCTTACCAGCCATGGAAAAATTCTCAGTGTACAATCCGTGACCAGTACCATGTTTCTTTTCAACAACGTTTTCCAAAAGCCGCTTTACCTTGGCTATTGTTTCTTTAGAACAAATTGATGGGTTAATGACTTCCTTATCAAAGTGAAGTATCGTTTTGTTCCATTCTTTTACCTCTTTAATCAGCCTTGGTCTTACCATCTCACCATCATTGGCAATTGCATTATAAAAAGCAAGTGTCTGCATAGGTGTTAATGAAACTTCATACCCATAAGACATCCAAGCCAATGAAATACCCGACCATCCTTTGTCTCCAGGATAACGAATTACAGGCTTACCTTCACCCTTAATAGGCAGTTCCAATTCTTTATGTAATCCCATACTCATTAAGCGGTTTACATATTTCTCTGGAGTCTCTTTATAGTTATTATGAATCATTTTTGCAAAAGCCGTATTAGAAGACAATTCAAAAGCTTTTGCAACAGAAATTTTTCCATACCCTCCAGGTTTTGAATCCCTTACAGTTCTATCATACAATTTCCAACGTCCTTTTTCAGTATCAATTACTGTGCTAGTATCCAATACTTTATCTTCTAAAGCGGCCACCAGGGACATTAGCTTAAAAGTTGAACCGGGTTCATGCGATTCTCCAACTGCATAATTTAATCGTTCATAATATTTACCTTCAGATGTTCTTCCAAGATTAGAGATTGCTTTTACTTCCCCTGTTTTGGTTTCCATGACAATTACGCAACCATGATCCGCTTTATAATACTCTAATTGTTTCAATAACGCATGATGAGCAATATCCTGAATGTTAATATTGATAGTGGAAACCACATCATAACCATCCCTTGGCTCAATTATATTATCCATCCCTATAGGCTTCCATTGTCCCTTGGCTATTTTTTGCTTTAGACGTTTCCCTTCCGTACCTCTTAAATATTGACCAAAGGCGCCTTCCAGACCAACTCTAGTATAATATCCGTTGTCATCCACACGTTCATAACCCACACTGCGTTCTGCAATTTTTCCTAAAGGGTGTTCACGAACGATTTTCTGTTCTGCAATAAAACCACCCCTATTTGGCCCTTTCTTAAAAAGCGGAAAAGCTTTCACCTTTTTATAATCAGAATAATCAAGGTTTCTTACTATCAAAGCATATCTGTTCTTAGAGGCTTTTGCCTTTCTCAGCAATTTCTCATAATGTGATGAAGGGACATTCAACAGCTGGGAAAGCTCATCTGACAATGCTTTTATATGCTCCTCAAAAACAGCATCCTTAACAGTTACAGCATCGAAACGAATTGTATACCTAGACACAGATGTTGCCAATAAGCTACCATCATCAGAATACAAGTTTCCCCTACTAGGTTCTATGGTAAACATTCTTTCCGTATTTCGAAGCGCCAGTTCTTTGTACTCATCACCATGAACCAATTGAATGTTCACCATTTTAAATGCAACAGCAGCGGCAAAGACAAAAAGACATCCTGCCACTATATACAATCTGGATAATATGTTTTTTTCTGTTACGGCCACTATTCCTCTGTTGACTTAACTTTAATTTTTTTAGGTGGTGTTTCAGATGGATACAATCCTTCCGTTTCTACCACTTGTACAATTTGAGATTCTAATTTTAATCGCTGCACATCTCCCCGCATGTCCACAAACTCACTGCGCAATTCTTTCACCTCTTCATTTAATGCTGCTATATGATGTACTTTTCTATCTGCACTATGGGAGCTTGCAATCATAACTGTTGCTAAAAAAGAAGCAAAAATGATGAATAACCAATTTTTGGGCGCATCTCCACTTATTAAAAACTTTCCTTTTAATATGTCTAATAATCCCTTTTTCATTTCCATTTGGTTATTCTTTAAATTCCTGAAACAAAGGCATAACAACACTTGTTAATGACTAATCCTTTCTGCTATTCTAAGTTTAGCGCTACGCGCCCTGTTATTCTTTTTTATCTCTTCTTTAGACGGAACAATTAATCTGCCTACTTTTTTAAAGGGAACACTAATGTTTCCATAAAAATCCTTTTCAGCCTCACCCTCAAACTGTCCTTCCCTTATAAACCTTTTTACCAACCTATCTTCTAAAGAGTGATAACTCAATACACTAATTCTTCCGCCTTCATTCAATAACTTGGAGGTCTGTAACAAAAACTCTTTAATCACCTGTATCTCTTGGTTCACCTCAATGCGAATGGCTTGATATATTTGTGCCAAAATTTTACGCTCCTTGAAATTGGGTAAAAACCGTTGTAATACTTTCTTTAATTCTTCTGTTGTTTTTATTGGCATTTCTTCCCGTTGCTCAACTATGGTTTTTGCAAGAGCATTGGCATTTCTCAAATCACCATATTCAAAAAATACTTTCCTCAGAGCCTCATATGAATAGGTGTTGACAATTTCATAAGCAGACACACTATTCTTCTTACTCATTCGCATATCCAAATTAGCATCAAAACGAGTAGAAAATCCACGTTCCGCCTTATCAAATTGATGTGAAGAAACCCCAAAATCTGCCAGAATTCCATCTATTTCCCGAATGCCATAGAACTTTAAAAACTGTGTGATGTACCTAAAATTCTCATTAATCAGTGTAAATCTTTCATCATTCAATGCATTCTTCATTGCATCCTCATCCTGATCAAAAGCGTATAGTTTTCCATCACTTCCCAGTCTTTTCAATATTTCTTTGGAATGCCCTCCTCCTCCAAAGGTCACATCTACATACACTCCGTCTTTTTTTATATTCAGACCGTCAACGGTTTCTTTTAGTAATACTGGGCTATGGTAATTCATTCTCTTTTGGTTTCTTTCCTCCCATCGCATCCTCAACCATTTTTGCAACTTCCTCATCGGATACATCAATTGCCTTCTCATAGCTCTCTTTGTCCCAAACTTCAATAAACCCTGCAGAACAGGTCAAAACCACTTCTTTTCCAATCCCTGCGAATTCCACTAAATTTTTTGGAATTTGCAATCTACCAGTCCCATCTATTTCGACAGGGGTTAGTCCAGCTGTGTAAATCCTAAAAAAAGTATTGTTAGCCTTTTCAAAACTATTTTGCTCCCTAAGCTGCTTACTTATATCATTCCAATATTCCATTGGGTGTAATTCCAGACAATGCTGAAACATGGACCGTTTTAACACAAAGCCACTGTTAAGTACTGGAGCCAACTGTTTTTTTAGCACAGATGGCAACATTACCCTACCTTTGGTATCGGCTTTACAATTGAATTGTCCTAAGAGATTAATCACTGAATATAATTAGCTTTAGCTTTAATAACTCAAATATATAGAATTTATTACCACATTTTTCCACTTTAACCCATAATTTACCACTTTGTTGATAAATTTCTCCACTTTCCTATGAAAAATATCCACTTAGCACAAAAAACACGGTTATATGGTTTATTCAAAAAAAATTGGGGCAAAAGACAAATGTGCAGTATTATAGGGAAATGTATATATTTGCCACAACTGACCTGAATTGATCCTTGAATGGAAGAAAATATTATTACAGATGAAAAATACCGGTATGTTGAAATAGGCGAAGGAAATCCTATTGTTATACTACACGGATTGATGGGGGGACTGAGTAATTTTCAAGGAGTTACCGATTTTTTTCCTAAAAAAGGTTATAAAATATTGATTCCTGAACTGCCAATCTATGGCATGCCTTTGCTACAAACCAATGTAAAATTCTTTGCCAAATATTTGGAAGAGTTTATTGAACACAAAGGCCTTAAAGATGTTATTCTTCTCGGAAATTCTCTGGGAGGCCATATAGGCTTGTTACACACAAAATTATATCCAGAAATGGTAAAAGCCCTAGTAATCACTGGTAGCTCAGGTCTTTATGAAAGCGCAATGGGTGATGGCTATCCAAAACGAGGGGATTATGAATTTATTAAAAAGAAGGCCCAAGACGTTTTTTATAATCCAGAAGTAGCAACCAAAAAAATAGTTGACGAGGTCTTTGCCACGGTTAATGATAGAATGAAGCTTGTAAAAACCTTGTCTATTGCTAAAAGTGCCATAAGACATAATATGTCCAAGGATCTTCCACATATGAACACCCCTACCTGTATTATTTGGGGAGAAAACGATTCTGTAACCCCTCCAAAGGTAGCTGAAGAGTTTAACGAACTATTACCAGATTCTGACCTTTATTGGATTGAAAAATGCGGACATGCACCCATGATGGAACATCCTAAAAAATTCAATGAGGTATTAGATGCTTGGCTTACAAGTAGGAACTTCTAATTATAACAACTTATCTGATGAAAATAAAGTCTTCTGACTTTGTAATGAGCAATTCCAGTGTGGCTAAATGCCCTAGTGAACCTATACCAGAATATGCATTTATAGGCAGATCTAACGTTGGTAAGTCCTCTTTAATCAACATGCTAACTCAAAGAAAAGGTTTGGCTAAAATTTCTGGTAGGCCAGGAAAAACACAACTCATCAACCATTTTAAAATCAATGACAATTGGTTTCTAGTAGATTTACCTGGTTATGGCTACGCTCGTGTTTCTAAAAAAGACAAAAAAACCTTTCAAAAATATATTACAGATTATTTTAGATTGCGAGAACAATTGCTATCTGCTTTTGTTTTAATTGATATAAGGCATGAGCCACAAAATGTGGATATGGAGTTTATGGAATGGATGGGTGAAAATCAAATTCCTTTCTCAATTATATTCACTAAAGCCGATAAATTAAAACCCAAGGCAATTGAAAAGCAGGTGCAGGATTACATTGCGAAATTATTAGATGGGGTCTGGGAAGAAGCTCCAAATTACTTTATTACTTCATCCTCTAAAAATATAGGAAGAGATGAAGTTTTGAATTATATTGATGAAATTAATACCGGTTTCTTCCAGGAAAAAAAGAATTAATGCCTTTAATTACTCTTTAAAAAACTTCTTTTTTCGCACCTCTATAAGTTCAATGAGTTCCTCAGAAGTTTCTACAACCTCCAATATTTCCGTATGAATAAACACCTCCATATATCCATTCTTTACAGCCAGTACTATGGGGTAGTTATACGTATCTCCTTCTTTGTAATCGTATTTTTTAATGAATTGGTTTTTATGCAAAAACTCCATTTCAATAGCCTTAGAATTCTGGGCTTTTAAAAGCTTCTTGTTCTTCTTTCTATAGCTACGCCATATACTATCCTCTATTATGGTACCATACGTAACATCACAAAGATTACAAGCATAGGTATCTGGACTTATGACCTTATGGGCACTGTCCAAAATTGCATTGTGTATTCCGGAGTTGGCATTGTATATAAATATCAGTTTATTCCTTGCCATTTATTATTTCTTCAATTCAAGTTTTTCTGCAAAATAATCACAGAAATCCTTCATAGTAGCCGTCATTTTTTCATCTTGGGTAGCTTTCATAAAAGTATCGGATAGAGAAACCAATGTTTGATGAAAAAACATCTTCATTTCATCAACAGGCATATCCTTTGTCCACAAATCAATTTTCAAAGATTCCTGATTTTTACTATCCCAAACAGACAGTAACATTGCCTTTGCCTCCTGATTGGAAATACCTCCATCTTGCGCTGACCAATTCAATTTTTCTGGCACTTGATTTTCATCTAAACCAACCCTTAATGTAATTTCTGATGTATGCAATTTCGCCATTTATTTTCTCGGTTTATAATTTGCTTTCTTAAATATTTCTTCTGCAGGTATCTGCAACAATTGCTGTAAAGTAACATCATTATTCTTCATAAATGCCCTCACTATTTGCCATCCCATATAGCGACCTATCTTTCCTGGAGATTCATTATCAACCAATTCCAATTGAAATTTGGAAAATGGAGCTGGATCCAAGAACCTGGGGCCCAGTTTATTATCTGTACTATACAACAACTCTCTTTCTATAAAATATCGCCATATCTGCTCTTCACTGGTCTTTGCCCAATCCATTTGTTCTTGTGAATAGCCAATCTTTTGAGCGTCTGTATTAAAAGGAATTAGTTTATCTTTTATGTGCAATTCCTTACCATAATAAATCATCTGCGATAAAAAGGAACGGTCTCTTGGTTGTGATAAGACTTTTTTTGCAAAAGCACTGGCCACATCACTGATTATATATTCCCGATCCAAGCCATTTGCTATATATTTTTGAATTCTGGCATAAAACTTATGAGAACTGCCCAAATAATTATCTAATCCAATAAGCAATAGGGTATCAGCCAATATAACTCTATCATTATATTTTACATCAGAAATTACAGTAACTACCGCAGGGGTCTTATACTTGGGGAAGTAATAGGCTATATGTTTAAAAAGAAGTTCTAAATCTGCAGATTCATCTTTAAAATCCTTAAAAGTGGCATTCACCTCACTTAACAATTCCAATTGTAAACTGTCTTTCATTTTAGCAATCCAAATACTATCAGCATATTGTTTTGGAAATAGATATGGATACTTCTTTTTTAATGTTGAAAGTTGTATCGGTGTTATTTCTGCAAATTCGCGATCAAAACGATTTACCTGTAAATCCAAGTCAATTTTAGCAATTTCTTGAGACACCGTATCATCACCCCCACAACTGATCAAAACAAAAAATAATATGCAAATAATGAATTTTACTTTCGCCATGAGAAGTAATTGATTGTAAGTTTTAATATTAAATGGTTACGTTCTATTTTTACACAGCAAAGTTAATTGTTTTCATCCTAAAAAATACTACCATGCAAACTGAAAAAGTAACAAACCATATTGTAACCTGGTTAAAGGACTATGCAACCAATGCCAATATAAAAGGTTTTGTAATTGGGGTTTCGGGTGGAATAGACTCAGCCGTCACCTCAACCCTTTGCGCAAAAACTGGTTTGGATTTATTGGTTTTAGAAATGCCAATACATCAGGCAGAAAGTCAAATAGGTCGAGCTTCTAGGCACATAGAATGGCTAAAAGACAATTTCAATAGTGTGCATCGTCAAGAAGTCAACCTTACACCTGTTTTTGACAGCCTGGTAAATGCATTACCTAAAGTGGACAATGAAGAGGACCGTTTTATGTCACTTGCTAATACAAGGGCAAGATTACGCATGACCAGCCTCTATTATTTTGCAGCGCTAAAAGGGTATTTAGTAGCAGGAACTGGGAACAAAGTAGAAGATTTTGGTGTAGGATTTTACACCAAGTATGGTGATGGCGGCGTAGACCTTAGTCCAATTGCAGATTTAATGAAGTCAGAAGTATATGACATTGCTAAATATGTTGGCGTTAATGAAGAAATAATAAAAGCTGCTCCTACCGATGGCCTTTGGGGTGATGATAGAACAGATGAAGATCAAATTGGAGCTTCCTATCCAGAATTGGAATGGGCAATGAAAATGGAGGCAGAAGGGAGCAATCCAAATGATTTTACTGCAAGAGAAAAGGAGGTTTTTCTTATATACAGGAGGTTTAATTCTTCAAATAAGCATAAAATGATTTCTATACCCGTTTGTGATATCCCAAATGAGTTGAAATAGCCTTTTAGCTGATAATCTTGCAGTTAAATCGAAAAAAAAATAAAAACATCATAAATCTGACAAAAAAAACCAATCTTTATTCTTTAAATTAAGATTTTTAGCCTTACATTGTACGTCAGTATTTTTCGACGAACTTAATAAGTAAGTTAATATCTACTAAACAACCAAACAATGATAAAAGTATTGATTGCGGACAATCATCCTATCGTTCGAATAGGGGTTAAAGAAGTCCTAAGATCTACTAAGGATTTTGAAGTTATCAATGATGTTTCTACATCCACAGAATTATTTGAAGCATTAAAAACCAGTACTCCTGACGTAGTAATGTTGGAAATGGACATTCCAGAAATAAATGGAATTGCCACTTTAAGAAAAATAAAGCTAGAATATCCTAACATAAAAGTGCTGATGTACAGTGGACAATCAGAAGATGTCTATGCCCTTAGCACAATTAGAGCAGGAGCATTTGGATATCTTTCAAAAGCAGCTGATTTGGATTATATTATAAGTGCCATAAAAAAAGTTAGCAAAGGTGACATGTTCATCACTAATGAATTAGCTCAACGCTTAGCCTTTGACGAGGGCACTCAAAAACCAAGAAGATTCTTTAGAAAACTTTCCACAAGAGAAGTTGAAGTATTAAAAATGCTGGCAAGTGGAAAACGAAATAAAGAAGTTGCCCAAGGTTTAAACCTTAATGAAAAAACAGTAAGCACATACAAAGCACGTCTAATGCGTAAACTAAATGTAGATAATCTTGTTGATTTATTACAACAGGCTAAAGCTTTAGAATTATATTAAAGTTACATAATACTTTAACGATTTCGTATAAACAAAATGCCCTTGGAAATTTTCCTGGGGTATTTTGCTTTCAATACATTTAAGACAGTACTCTATTCAATTTTTTATTAAGTAATTTATTCAATTGTAAGTAATTCATGATTTCCTCTAAAATTTCAGAATTATCATCCATTTTTCCCTCAGTACCGTCCGTAAGTTTTTCTATTCTCCTTTTAATCAGAAAACACCGTAACGTTAATATAGTTTCACTAACTAGTTGTGATACCGCTTTCTGTTTTTCTTTAGGGTAAATATTTTTACTTTCCCAGTTATGAAGTTCATATTTCTCATCCTCCATTAAAATTGAGGAAATTTCTGAAGCAATTTCTTGGTCCAATTTTGAAATGAAGGTGTTTACCGAAAAATCTTCCTTCTCATTCAACTCTTCAATCAATTTATAATAGGTGTTCTTAAATTGAATATGAGTAAACTCTATCTCATCTTCCTGCAAGTCCAAATATATTTTCTCATATACCTTTACTTCACTATTCTCAGGTTCCAAAACCAAATCTCCTTCATCATTTTCTTTGAGAATTAAATCTTCAAACTCTTGTTCTTGATTACCATACAGCAAGAGCATTTCTATTATCTTACGTTCCAGTACATATTGAACATTAACCTTTTCAACTGTTTTCTGATTCTTTACTACTTCAAATGCCTTTTGCTCTTGCTTTACCCTTTTAGAAGCGTCAAAAACCTGTTTTTTGCTTATTTGAGCAAGTGTATTAAACAAAACCTCTTCAGAAACACTCATCAATTTAGCACATTCCTGAATGTATATTTCCCTTTTTATCTGGTCAGGAATTTTAGATATACTATTTACAATATCCCTTACGGTTTCGGCTTTCTTTATAGGATCGTTATTGGAATCATTGACCAATAAGGAGGTTTTAAACTGGATAAAATCCTTTGAATTTTCTTGCAAATAGAGTACAACTTCCTCGAAATCATTGTTCTTAGCAAAACTATCTGGATCTTCACCCTCTGGAAATGTACAAACCTTTACGTTCATCCCCTGTTCCAATATTAAATCAATTCCTCTTAACGACGCCCTTAATCCAGCAGCATCGCCATCAAACAGTACGGTAATATTTTTTGTTAATCTATTAACCAGTCTAATCTGATCTGGCGTCAAGGCTGTGCCACTAGATGCCACCACATTATGTATTCCCCTTTGATAAAATTGAATTACATCTGTATACCCTTCAACCAAATAACAATTATCTTCTTTTGCAATAGCTTGCTTAGCAAAATTTATCCCGTAGAGCACTTTGCTTTTATGATAAATATCACTTTCGGGAGAATTTAAATATTTGGCTGCCTTTTTATCATTGGTTAAAATACGTCCGCCAAAACCCAACACCCTACCGCTCATAGAGTGGATGGGAAACATGACTCGTCCTTTAAAACGGTCAAATTGCTTAGCTGTGAAACCTTCACGTTCTTTTACAATGGTAAGGCCCGTTTTTTGCAAATATTCAAGTTTGTACCCTTTTTCTATGGCGGTATTGCTAAATATCTCCCACTGATCTAAACTATAACCAAGACCAAACTTCTTAATGGTTTCATCTGTAAAGCCACGTTCTTTAAAATAACTTAGTCCAATAGCTTTTCCAAGTTCTGATTCCCAAAGAATTTCTGCAAAGTATTTTTGGGCATATTCAGACACCAAATACATGCTTTCTCGCTCATTAGCCTGCTCCCTTTGCTCGTTACTCTGTTCGGTTTCCTCAACTTCAATATTGTATTTTTTTGCCAAATACTTAATTGCCTCAGGGTAGGTGAAATGCTCATGCTCCATTAAAAAAGCCACCACATTACCCCCCTTACCACTACTAAAGTCCTTCCAAATTTGTTTTACCGGAGATACCATAAAACTTGGTGTACGCTCATCTGAAAATGGACTTAAGCCTTTAAAACTTGATCCCGATTTCTTTAACAGTACAAAATCCCCAATAACCTCCTCTAAACGAGCTGTTTCATATACTTGATCTATGGTAGATTTTGAAATCAAAGTCAGTTATTTTGTAGCAGATAAATGTAGCAAAAAATGTTATGCTTAAAAAGGGAAAAATACGTAGATTCACATCCAATCCATATATAAGATGATTTTATTTTTTGGCACTCGACCTGGGAAAACAGAAAAAGGTGTTTTAGAGCACGTTTCTTGCCCAAATTGCAATCAAAAAAACACCTTAGTTATTGCCACAACATCCAACTACTTTCATTTATTTTGGATAAAATTATTTAAGATTTCTAACCGTAGCATTGCAGAATGCACCTATTGCAAAAAAGAGGTTATTACGAAAGTGAATTTACCGAAGAAATGAAAAAGTCACTTCAATGACCCTTTCATTTCTATTCAGCAATTCAAATGATTAGTGGTTAAAATGCCAGACTAACTAATTCATTATAAATCAAACCTCAGGCCCAAGGAGATATTATGTTGTTCTACTATGGCGTCTTTAAATAATGGGTTTAAATCGTACTTTGCATATAATAATACACCATCAAAACCTACATAACCACTTATACCATAAACAAAATTAGTAGTATTATACCCTCTTTTTAGCTTGTCTTTTACATTCTCGCCAGCTCTATTATATTTTAACTTTTGACGCGTCCCAAGGTTAAAACCACCATATCCACCAATACCTATTCTAAACTGATCTTGTAGTGAATACCTAAAACTATGTTCCTTCTCCCGCCTTTTAGATGGTCCAAATTCTAAGTGAACAGGAAACACCAAGTTGTCCATTCGTAGTTTTGATTTCTTTAAATCATACTCGAACTCTGCCAATTCTGCTTGACCATCAACGATAGTGAAATATTGATTTTCCTTAGGTTTTAGTCCATTATATTGAAAAGAAAAACCATAATTTAATCTCAGAAAATTACTGTTTCTAAATACTCTTGTTCTCCATTGCCAACCCATTTCAAAAAACCTACTTCCACCCACTTTATAAGGCGTGTCTTCTATAGACTCCCCATCTATCAAGGTATTATTCAAACCAATTGCAAGTACAAAATCTGAATAGGTTCTGCGGTCGTACTTAATTTCTTTTTTCCACTTCTTAGAAGTAAAAGAAAAAGCTGGTTTGCCATTAATATCAACTCCAAATCTAATTTTATCACCATGGATGGTATCTGCTTCAATTAGAATTAGTGTCTTCCCTTTATTTCTATCCAAAAGAGCAATTTCATTTTCTAGGATAGCAATTCTATTCTCTATGTTTAAGGCTCTTTTTTTAGCTGCATCTTCTTTTAAAATATTAGCTTCTTCTTGGCTAATAACCTTGTTTCCTAATCTTTCATTTATGTCCTCAACTTCAATCTTCAAGGCTTCTTTTTCTTGGTAAGTAATTTGATTTTTTCGTTCTTCCAATACTTCTATTCTTTCTTTATAAGAAGTGTCCTGAGCAATTACTTTTTGTGCAAATACTGAAAATAATACAACTACTAAAACGAATATATTTAACGTTCTCATGCTAATTTTGATTTAAAGTTCCTCTTAACCTTCCCGCACATGAGCCGGGCTCAGTATCTGGGAAGGAAAGTTTGGGAACTATTTGATTAATGATTGATGAATAAACTAATTGTTGCGGTCAGCAACTGCTGTTCTAACTTTTAAAAACCCACTTTTTAAAGAGTCAAAAATTTGGTCTCGGAAAGTTTGGTCCAACTCACTTTCTACTTCTGTAAGCAATGCTATGGCATCCACTTTTTGGTTTTCCATAAATATTTTATCTGTAAGTATTTCCATTTGAGCTTTTCTAAGCAAAGCATTTACCTCCATATCTGTAACCAAAGTATTATCTTTTTCCAATAAATTAACTTGTGCTAGTACTTCAGCAATTTTGGAATCTATTATTTTTTCAGAACCCGTTAAAGGAACTTCCTCTTTAATAATGGAAACGTTTGTTTTTGTATTAACGGCAACGATTCCTTGTTCTGAGCTATTAAATTGTATTTTTTCTTCCTTCCCTACTTTTTCTTTAATAGAAACAATCTCTTCCACTACCACATAATTTTCTTCTTGTTCTTTAGTTGGAGTAACAATATCAATTTCATTTTTCTTAATATCTTTCTTTTCAGGAGCATCAACAATTTCAACGCCTTTGTTCATCAAGGCATCTTCATCATTAAAAAACAATGCCGAAATGACTATAAGTCCAATAAAACTAGCTGCAACTGCATACCAAATCCACCCTTTTTTAGTATTGTTAGGTGTTTCTAGTTTTTCAGAAATTTGCTCCCAAGCATTTGCTGAAGGCTTCATCTCCCTTGTACTTAGCTTGTCTCTTATTTCGTTTTCAAACTTAATGGGTGCCATAACTTAAAATATTTTGTTCTTTTAATTTTTCTTGCAACATCTTCCTTGCTTTAAACAATTGTGATTTGGATGTGCCTTCTGATATTTTTAGCATTTCCGCTATCTCACTATGTTTATATCCCTCAACAGCATACATAACAAACACCATTTTGTACCCTTCTGGAAGCTCATCTATTAATTTTTGAATATGTTCAACATCCATATTAGATGAAATAGAAACATTCTCATTAGCCTCATTATCGAACAATTCATTATCAAAGACTACAAATTGTTTTTTTCGTAAAAATGAAATGGATTCCCTAATCATAATCCGTCTTATCCAACCTTCAAAACTTCCTTGATGTTCAAATGTTTTTAAATGCTTAAACACCTTCACAAAACCATTGATCATCACATCTTCTGCAAACTGCAAATCTTTAACATACTGCCTGCATACACTCAGCATTTTGGATGCGTATTTTTCATAAATC
The DNA here is from genome assembly GCA_002746415.1 of Flavobacteriaceae bacterium. Classification (GTDB taxonomy): domain Bacteria; phylum Bacteroidota; class Bacteroidia; order Flavobacteriales; family Flavobacteriaceae; genus Saonia. The sequence goes on from NVXD01000005.1 coordinate 68,548, forward strand.
AACTGCTGGGCCTCTCTATTGTTTGAGACTGCTTTGCTAATCAATCTTTTCTCGTTATTGTAAAATGAAATAATTTTCAAAACTTTACGTATTGTCTTCTATAAAGATAGACGTATTGAATATAAAAAACGTTGCCTGAAGAATGAATGTTTTTTATACAAATCACACAATAATCTAATTATTAAATAGTTATAGGTTATTTTTTTCTGTCTACTACATAATTCACCATAAGTATAAGTGAATTTTTATAGTCAGATTCTGGATAGGCATCTAAAAGGATAAGTGCCTTTTCTTTAAAACTGTGCATTACTTTCTCAGCGTATTCCAAACCACCTTGCTCTTTTACAAAGCTGATTACTTCTTTGACTCGCTTTTTGTCTTTATTATACTTTTTCACAGAATTAATCAACCACTTTTTTTCTTTTTTGGAGCAATGGTTTAAAACATAAATTAAAGGCAAGGTCATTTTTTGCTCCTTAATATCAATCCCAAGAGGCTTGCCTATTTTGTCTTCTCCATAATCAAATAAATCATCCTTTATTTGAAATGCCATACCTATGAGTTCTCCAAATTTCCTAAACGTTTCAACATCTGGAGAGTCTGGTTTTACAGAACATGCTCCAAGACTACAACAAGCGGCAATTAAGGTCGCAGTTTTTTGCCTGATGATTTCATAATACACCTCTTCTGTAATATCCAATCGCCGGGCCTTTTCTATTTGCACCAATTCCCCTTCAACGATTTCTCGCATAGCAGTGGAAATAATTTTTAATAAATCAAAATCATCATGCTCTACAGACAATAACATTCCTTTGCTCAATAAAAAATCCCCTACTAAAACTGCTATTTTATTTTTCCAAAGTGCATTTACTGAAAAAAAGCCTCGCCTCCTGTTGCTTTCATCTACTACATCATCATGTACAAGTGAGGCTGTATGTATTAATTCTATAACTGATGCACCTCGATAGGTCCTTTCATTCACCTCTCCATTATTCAATAGCTTCGCCGTTAGAAAAACAAACATGGGTCTCATTTGCTTTCCTTTCCTATTTACAATGTAATAGGTAATCCTATTCAATAAGGCTACTTTAGAAGACATGGACTTATGAAACTTTTTTTCAAAAAGCTCCATTTCATTCCTTATTGGTTCCTTTATTTGAGATACAATTTTCACTGGCTACAACCCTTTATTTAAGAAAGGTAATCGTTTAGTCGGATAAAAGTAATTAAAATAAAAAGCTTAGAGACAACTATTAGTTAAGGACATCATAAAAATCTATCAAAGAAGAAAACATATTATGATTTATTGGCCAATTGTCCACAAGCAGCATCAATATCTTTCCCTCTAGATCGACGAACAGTTACCGTTATTCCATTATCTTCTAGAGTATTAACATACATTTCAACAGCTTTATTGGATGCTTGTTGGAAGGTTTCATCATCTATGGGATTGTATTCTATTAAATTAACTTTAGAGGGTGCAAAACGGCAAAAATCCACCAAAGCATCCACATCTTTTCTAGAGTCATTGATACCTTCCCATACCACATACTCATAAGTAATCCTACTTTTAGTGTGTTGATACCAATACTGGAGTGCCTCCCTTAACTCTTTCAATGTAAATGTGGCATTAAAAGGCATTATGGAAGTTCTAGTTTCATCAATTGCTGAATGAAGGGAAACTGCCAATTTAAATTTCACTTTTTCATCAGCCATTTTCCGAATCATCTTGGGAACTCCAGAAGTAGAAACTGTAATACGTTTGGACGACATCCCCAAGCCCTCAGGCGAGGTTATTTTATCAATTGCCTTAAGCACATTGTTATAGTTCATTAAAGGCTCTCCCATCCCCATAAAAACAATATTGGTCAAGGGTCTATTGTGATATAATTTACTTTGATTATCTATAGCAACAACTTGATCATAAATCTCATCAGGATTTAGATTCCGCATACGTTTCAATCTTGCCGTGGCACAGAATTTACAATCCAAACTACATCCTACCTGACTAGACACACAAGCTGTAGTTCTTTTGCTAGTTGGAATTAAAACCGATTCTACAATTAAACCATCATGCAAGCGTATGGCATTTTTAATGGTGCCATCTTTACTTCTTTGCATGGTATCTACCTCAATGTGATTGATCACAAAATTAGCATCCAGCAACTCCCTGGTTTCTATAGATATATTGGTCATTCCATCAAAAGAATGGGCAGACCTCTGCCATAACCATTCATACACTTGATTGCCTCTAAAAGCCTTATCTCCTTTTGCTTCGAAAAAAGCTCTAAGCTGCTCTTTGGTCAAAGACCTAATATCCTTTTTGTTTTCAGTTTTCACTTTACTATAGATAGAGAATCAAAAAAAATCCTACTTATTTCAATTTAATTTGATAAAGCAGGATTTTTTTAATTTATATAGATTCCTTTTCCAACAACCATGGGAAAGAGGAACACTAATTACTTTTATATAATCAACATGGCATCTCCGTAGGAATAGAACTTATATTGTTCCAAAATAGCCTCTTTATATGCCTTTTTCATTAAATCATGCCCCATAAAAGCAGAGACCATCATCATAAGTGTTGATTTTGGTAAGTGAAAATTCGTTACCATACAATTTGCAATACTAAATTCATGTGGAGGAAAAACAAATTTATTTGTCCACCCATCAAACGTATTTAATGTGCCTGCGGAAGATACCGCACTTTCCAAAGCTCTCATCGCTGTGGTACCTACAGCACAGACCCTTTTCTTTCTTGTCTTGGCAGAATTAACAATATCCGTTGCTTTTTCATCAATAATCAATTCTTCGCTATCCATTTTATGTTTGGATAAATCCTCTACCTCAACTGGGTTAAATGTTCCCAAACCTACATGTAGGGTCACTTCAGCAAAATCGATTCCTTTAATTTCCAAACGCTTCAACAAATGTTTAGAAAAATGCAATCCTGCTGTTGGTGCCGCTACAGCTCCTTCATGTTTTGCATAAATAGTTTGGTAGCGCTCTTCATCTTCTGGCTCTACGCCCCTTTTAATATATTTAGGAAGTGGTGTTTCTCCTAATTCTCTTAACTTTCTTCTAAAATCTATATAAGAGCCATCATATAAAAAACGAAGTGTTCTTCCTCTTGATGTAGTATTATCTATAACTTCTGCTACCAGAGTATCATCATCTCCAAAATACAATTTGTTTCCAATTCGTATTTTACGGGCAGGATCTACCAAAACATCCCACAATCTTTGTTCTTCATTCAGTTCTCTTAGTAAAAAAACCTCTATTCTAGCACCTGTTTTTTCTTTGTTCCCAAATAATCTTGCAGGAAACACTTTTGTATTATTAAGCACCATGACATCTCCTTCATCAAAATAAGTGATAAGGTCTTTAAACATCTTATGCTGTATTTTTCCTGTTTCCCTGTTCACGACCATTAACCTAGATTCATCTCTATGTTCTGCTGGGTATTCGGCCAATAAGTTATCCGGAAGTTCAAAACCAAAATGTGATAATTTCATATGCTATTTTATTATTTTCCCTTTATTATATAATTTTCATCATAAAAAAAATTCATTCACCTGACAGTTAATGATATAATTACAATTTTCGATTTATAACATGGGTTTTTAATTAAAGTTTTTGCGGCAGCAAATATACAATCCCAACAGGGGGGTTGTCAAGTAAAATAGTGATTAATTGACAATTATAGTTTTTCAATACTAATTTGAACCTTTTTCATATCGTTCCAAAAATCTGGGTACGATTTAGAAACCACCCCAGCATCATTGATTATTATTGATGTTTTTAAAGCTAAAGGAGCAAAAGCCATGGCCATTCTGTGGTCGTTATAGGTAGCTATTGCAATATCTTCCTTAATTACGGCGGAAGGTTGCAAAGTCAATGTTTTATCTGTGACAGTAATAGAAGCGCCTAATTTTGAAAGTTCTGTATCCAACGCTTCTAACCGATCCGTTTCTTTGATTTTTAATGTATGTAGCCCTGTAAGGTGACATCCAACACCCAAACCAAAACATGTTACAGCAATGGTTTGCGCTATATCTGGTGCATTTGCTAAATCAAACTCTATGTCATTAGCAGCTGCATTCGAATTTCTTTTTAACACTATTTTATTTTCCAAAAACTGAGTTTCCACCCCAAAGGTCAAGTATAATTCAGAAAGCACACTATCTCCTTGCAAACTATTCTTTTTATAGGCAGACAATGTAACCTCTGTACCTGCTTCACAAAGTGCTACAATGCTATAAAAATAGGAAGCAGCACTCCAATCAGATTCTACGACCAATTCATTGTCTACTACCGATGTTTTTGGTGAAACCTTTATTGTATTTCCTATAAATGAACTTTGCACACCAATTTGCTCCAACAGCCCCAAGGTCATTTTAATGTATGGCACTGAAGTAATCTTGCCAATTAGTTCTAGTTCTAATCCATTTTCTAAGTTTGGAGCAATCAATAATAAGGCAGAAATATATTGACTACTTATGTTGGCCGGCAAACTTGTTTTGGATGCTGTTAATTGCCTTCCTTTTATATGTATTGGTGGATAACCCTCATTTTTTACATAACTAATATCCGCTCCTAAACTCTGAAGCGCCTCTACCAACACTTTTATCGGACGTTCAGTCATTCTTTTAGAACCTGTTAAAATCACCTCTTTTCCTTCTTGCGAAGCAAAATAGGCGGTAAGAAAACGCATGGCCGTACCTGCATGATGTATATCAACCTCTCCTTCCTTTATTGATAGGCCCTTTTGCATGACATCTGCATCATCAGAATTAGAAAGATTGCTTATTTCAATATTGGGAAATAATGCCTGCAACAGCAAAAGTCTATTGGACTCGCTCTTAGAGCCTGTTATTTGAATATTGGATTGTATCAGATTTTTTGATAGGGTAGCTAAACGTAATTTCAAAATTTAAGTGGTTTTATGCATTAAAAATGAAGCACAAATATACCACTACTATTTAAGTTTTTTATTGTTTTGATGCCTATCATGATCACGCTTGGTCTTCAAAACCAATTTCTTATCAAAAGCATCTTGTAAGTCTACTCCGGTTTGATTGGCCAAACATAGAACTACAAAAAGGACATCTGCCAATTCTTCCCCCAAATCTTTGTTTTTATCTGACTCTTTTTCACTTTGTTCTCCATAACGTCTAGCAATGATTCTAGCCACTTCACCAACCTCCTCTGTTAATTGAGCCATATTGGTCAACTCATTAAAATAACGAACTCCATGGTTTTTAATCCATTCATCTACAACTTCTTGTGCGTTTTTTATGTTCATGTACTATATTTTTGACAACACTATTTTTTCTGATTCTTTCTCCACCATATATGCATAATATTCTTTTAAAGCATCATAATAATTAGCCGCAATTAAAACTGTTTTAATTTCTGAAGAAGCCAAAAGCTGTATTTGATTTCCTCTTAGCATAATATTATACCTAAATATCCCCAATCCATCTGGTAATTGAATTGCACTTTTTTCTGGCATTGACTCTACCTTATACCCATCTGGAATGGTAATATTCACTGCAAATCTTCTTAATTTTGGAAAGGTGAAATCTATAGGATATTCTCTATTTTCCAATTTAAATGGGTTCTCTTCAGTGGCAAAAAATAACATCGGAGAAAAATACATTTTATCCCCTATCAATTCTACCCGGTCTTCTATAAAAAATTCACAGGTTTCAACTACAGGTTTGGATAGTATTTCATAATCTTGAACTTCGTGTTCTGAAATTTCCAATCCAGAAAAATTATTCTCTACATTTTCTATATATTCATCTTCCTTAGATGGATCATACCCTTTTCTATATGAAAAAGCATAATGATTTGTATACTGTGTTTTGAATTTTCCAGTAAAAGATGCATCTTCATTTAAAGTTGCTGAAACAACTACCATCTTTTTAGAGATGGTTTTTGGAACTAATTGAATTTGAGATGAACTGCCTTCTTTTCTTATCAACCTCCCCTTCCAGTTTAATGCTCGCTCCGGCAATATGTTCACTGTGGCATCTTTATCTGTAGCATCCAACAATAATACATCATTTTGTATTTCAATTGCAGATATCACATAATTAAACCCATCCCTAGTAGGGAACAATGGGATTCCATGTGACCTCGTACTTACTAAAACTGGATTTGCGTTTAATCCAGCATAACGCAACATAGCTGTGAGCATTAGATTTATTTCAGCCACATTCCCCGTAGCTTCTTTAAAGGCTTTCCTAACCCCTTCATTACAACCAACACCATAATCTTTATCCCAAGTCATTTTTGACTTTACATAGTCATAAATCAATGCTGCTTTTTCATCATTACTGGAAGCTCCTGCTATTAACTGATCTATTTCTTTTTCAAAATAATTTGTTTTTTTCAACTCCTCACCAAAAGAACTATACTTATAAATTGATTTCGCCACATCCTCCCAGCTTTGCGCATAGTTTTTATAGGCCGAATTAGGAAATTGTGTAGAGGCCAACTCAAATTTTATGGCTGCCCTATAATTATCCATATTATTGGAATATACTTCCTCTTTCATGGAAGGAAGATTACTTACTGTGACCTTGTATACAATTTCTTTAAAATCTAAGGTTCCTGTTCTCCGTTGCGTTATAGCTTCACCTGCTTTCAATTCAGACCTGTACTGTATATCGATTTTTCTATTGTCATTAGTTTGTTTCAATTGAATAGGATGATACCCTTTTGTATATTTTCTAAATACAAAATACTCTGGAATATTGAGTTTCATTTCCACTTTATCTACGGGAATATCATATTGAAAAACATAATCTTTCATATACCAATACAACTGAGACACTACCTTGTACTGTATATCTAATACACTGCCTTCTTTTGCTTCTGGCATTGTAATAGACACCTTGTTTCGATACTTACTGACTTTTTCCTTAAAAACCCCTCCCTTAGCCAATTTTTCTTTCACCAATTTACCATTTACCATATTAAAAGTAAACCCTTTAATGCCGATTACTGTTTCTTCATCTGAACCACTAACAATAAGGGGGATTTGCATGGTGGCCCAATCCAAACCTTCTTTGTTATAGATTTTTATACGGTAATGTACATTCTTAACAACTGTCCAGCCCTGATTGACACTATAATCATAAAGCACTCTGACTTTTTTATAAAGAATAGCAGCTGCAGCATCGTTTTCTAAATGGTGCTCTTTTACCTCAACTTCTTCTTCTGATACTTTACCAAACTTAATTTCTTGGGCAATGAGCGTATTTACACCCAGGCAAATAAGAACTATGAATATGTTTTTCATATTTAAATGTTAGTTAAAATAATTTTATTTTTGTCATAACGAGCGGCACTTCTCATAAAGTTTCTAAATGCTTTATACTCCTCCTTATCATACCTACCCTCTTTAAGCAGCCACTTTCTTTTATAGATTAACAAGCTTTCACTTTCCTGTTCTATAGTAACAGCATACACCCCAAACTTGCTATTAATTTTTATAGCTTCTGGCAAGGATTTTACTCTAAAACCGTCTGGAAGATGAATTTTAAATTCATCTTCATCCAAAAACCCTCTTTCAATTACTACATCTTGGGTACGAGTTCTATATCTATCCGGCACATGCTCATTTCTATTAAAGGCGTTTGGAGCAAAAAGTATTTCACCATCATTAAGAGTTGCATAATTAGTTGCCGACAATGACACATTTTCCTTGAATGTAATATCATCTTTGTCATTTTCAAAAACAATATTGTCCAGCTTTATATTATTTATATAATTCCAATATTCTTTATAATGTAATTCCTTTTCTTTTTCTGTTTTAACTGGAAGCCTATATTTTCTATTATATTGAGAACCCTTGGAACTAATGTTAAGGTTTCCGCTTATTCCTCCATTTGCTTTTAAAAAATATTCCGCACTTGTAAATTGATAATTTTCATTTTCAGAATATTTCAATGTTTTAACAAGTTCTCCCCCATCCGGTTTTACTTTAAGCACAAATCTATTATCAGTGAATTCACTTATAAAATTAGCTGGTGTCATTTGACTGGTACACTCTAGCCAAGTATCGACTCCATCAATGGGAATATTAAGAATGGCATGATTGCCCTGCAATGAAGGGAAATCAAAATCGATGTTTTTAATACTTCTACCTGCAAAAACTACAGTATAAAAAGATTCTATCCCAACAACTTTTAACAGTGCCATGGTGTAATTGGTAAGACCTTTACAGTCGCCATATTTAACCTCATCGACCTCTGCTGCGCTTATAGGCATCCAACCACCTATCCCCAATTGTACGCTAATATATCGTGTGTTATTTTGAACATACTCGTAAACTGCTTTTACTTTCTCTTTTGGGTCCTCAATATCATTTACTAAGTTCTTTACTTTGGATGTTGTAACGGCATCAACAACACCCCTTCCTTGAATTAATTCGTCATAAATCCATTTCCCGTACTCTTTCCATGTTTTTGCGGTGCCATTTACTCCTTCTAAATGAAAATGGTCCAAGGCTACTTTTACTCTTGGAGCCACATCTGAAAATGCTGGGGAATAATCTTCATCCTTATATGCTTTTAAATTCTGCCCTTTATAACTTATCTTATTAGCAGTTATTTCAATATTAATAACATGCTCATTAAAATTTAGTTCTTTATGCCTAAAAGAAGCATTGTTATTAAATTGTATGCTATATTCACTCTGCTCTGTACTCACATTGTAACCATCTAAAAAATACCAAGAAGGTAAAAAAGCTGTATTGACCGATGTATATTCTTTTGTAAACACCACCGTATATGGGTAAGATATTGGTGTATAATCCAAATAAAGAACCCTAGCATCAGAATATAAGGTGCCGCTAGAAACTGCACTTACATCAATAAAATCCTTCTTTTTTATTTTCTTTATTTCCTGACCAAATTGATTGTAAACAACTGCTTCAATTTTATTGATTTTTCTATTTTTATTATAACCGGCATATGCTTGGACATACCTATTTCCTTTTTTATTAAGCACAGTGATAATTCTTGTGGATTTCACTTTCATCAAATCCCTAGCGGCTACCATGACTTCCATTTTATCCAGTCTTACCACAGCATTGGCATTGGCCGTTAATTCTTTGGAAATTGATTCTGAAGAATAATTGGTCTCTTGAGATATGGAAAGATTAACAAACAGAAAAAGCTGAAAACAAAAAAATAATCGCATGAAGTATGTTGATTTTGAACTATTTAAACGGTAAAAGCGTAATTTTCTTACAATTTAAATATTTTTTTTACAAAACCTATTCTTTGTTCTTACTATCGATTACAATAGTGACTGGACCATCATTCAACAATGCTACTTTCATGTCTGTCCCAAAAACACCTGTGCCTACTTTTTTACCTAAATCAGCCTCTATTTGTTGAATAAATTTTTCATATAATGGTATTGCAATCTCGGGTTTAGATGCTTTTATATAGGAGGGCCTGTTTCCTTTTTTAGTCAATGCCTGCAGGGTAAACTGACTCACAACAATTGCATCCCCATCAACATCTAACAACGAGTTGTTCATTACTCCATCGTCATCATTGAAAATTCTAAGATTAACTATTTTCTTTGACAGCCATACCACATCCTCCCGACCATCAGCATTTTCAATCCCCAATAAAATCAACAGTCCCTTTTCAATTTTAGAAATTTCTTCACCTTCTACGGCAACGCTAGCCCTTGACACTCGCTGTATTACTGCTTTCATTTATTTCTCCCCATAAATGTCCGTCCTATAGTTGTCATCCTCACCTTTTACCATTTGCACATAACTTTTATATCTACTCCAGGCAACTTCATCGGTTTCCAATGCCTCTTTCACCGCACATTTAGGCTCATCCAAATGCAAACAATTATTAAACTTGCAATTCCCCTTAAGCTTAAAGAATTCTGGGAAATAACCTCCAATCTCATCTTTTTCCATATCCACAATACCAAACCCTTTAATTCCAGGAGTGTCTATTATTTGTGCCCCTATTTCTAAATCATGCATTTCGGCAAAAGTGGTGGTATGCTGCCCTTGAAGATGTTGTTGAGATATTTCTTTAGTTTTTATATCCAACTTACTCTCAATACTATTGACCAATGTTGATTTACCGGCACCAGAATGACCAGAAAACATACTTGTTTTACCCAACATCAACTCTTTGACCTTATCAATATTTTTACCTGTTTTTGCAGATATTCCAAGGCATGTATACCCTATTTCTCTATACAATGACGCCAAGTATTTTATTTCTGCCAATTCATCCTTATTATAGGTATCCACTTTATTAAAAAGTAGTATCGCAGGAATATCATAGGCTTCTGCAGTAACCAAAAAACGATCTATAAAATTAGTATAGGTTGTAGGGTTGTTTAGTGTCACCAACAGAAAGGCTTGGTCTAAATTTGCTGCAATAATATGGGTCTGTTTGGATAGGTTTACAGATTTTCTAATGATATAATTTTTGCGGTCAACAATCTCATTGATTATGCCTACAGTATCATCCCCGATTTTTTCAATTTCAAAAAAAACATAATCACCAACTGCAATTGGATTGGTGCTTTTTATTCCCTTTATTCTGAATTTCCCTTTTATTCTACATTCATAAAAACTACCATCCTCCGCTTTCACGGTATACCAACTTCCAGTAGATTTATAAACAGTTCCTTTCATTAATTGGACTTATTATTTCATACAAAGAAACAACAATACTTTTATACTTTCTCCTTAAACCATTCACTAATAGAGCAACAATTAATCCCTTGAAAATTATAAAAAAACAAGAAATCAATCCCAAAACAGTAGTTTCCATTCAATAGAAAGCCAATAGAACGACAATACAGTTTGAAAACAATTGCCTTCTTAATTCTTTTTTACAAGTTTTTCAAACGAATGTTTCGGTATTCAACTTTCATGGGTGGACCTACATGTACTTGGACTCCAAGCAAACCCGAAGATTTGCTATTCAAAGTATCCATGTCCGTTACATCACTCATTAAAATACCATTAATATAATGCTGCAGTCTGTTTCCTCTTATAATGAGATGGGCTTCGTTCCAAGCCTCACTTTTTATTTTTGTTATTAAGACGTCTGAATCCCCAAGAGAAGAAACTACTTGCCTACTCTGCCAGCAGTTCTTCTTTACATTTGCCCTTAACGACCCTGGCTCATTTGGGTTATCTTGTGAAGTAATAATTACTTCCTCTCCGCGATAGGCCAATGTAGTTCGCTTTCTTTCTTCATAATTCTGCCCAGTGTATTTGTTTTTCCCATCAATGTCTGCCTGGTAGCCTCGCAAGGCATAGGGAATAGTATCTATTTGTTCACTTCGATAATTAATACCACTATTGCCCGATTCGGCAATCTTAAATTCCAACTTTAGTTCAAAATCTTCTGGTTGGCCACCTTGCCATATAATAAAAGTATTGCGCTCAAGCAGTGTTTCTGGAGTAACTTCTCCAACCAAATTTCCATTTTCTACATTCCAATAAGTGGGGTCTCCTTTCCAATTATTCAGGGTTTTTCCATCAAAAATAGAAGCAAATCCATCGCCTTCAGTTGAAATATCAGCTTCTTCTTCAATTGAATTTTGTGTCTTTTTTTCCTTACATGATTGAAAATTGAAACCTACCAATAGCATCATTAATATGTGCCAGAAAATACGGCGGCTTTTAGTGTTTTTATTCTTCATCTGTTTTGTTATAATTTTTTTTAAATATTCAACTTATCCATTGTTATTCATAAATGTCATTCTCAGGATTTCCACCAGCCATTAAATAAGCCAATAAATCTTTTAGTTCTTCCTCATTTAAGCGGTTTATGGTTCCTGGAGGCATTAGGGATAAAGTTGAAAGTTTCACCTCTACAACCTGATCTTTTGGAATATTTCTGAGAAGATCAAGGGCATATGGATTTTGAGAAATAATGTAATTTTCATCGTCCTCATTCATAAGTCTACCAACAACTGATTGTCCATTTTTTAGGGAATATACAGAAGTATTATATTGGTCAGAAATAACCTTGTTAGGTTCAATAATAGACTCCAACATATCCTCTAAGGAAAAACGAGTTCCCAATTGTGTTAAATCAGGACCAATATTTTCACCCTCTCCTTGCATGCTATGACAAGTGATACAGTTGGTTGCAATAAACATGTTTTTCCCTTGCTCAAAATCTCTTATCCCCAAACCATTACTCAATAAAGGAGCTATATCCTCCTCTTTCCAATTTCTTCCAGGCCCTTTGGGCTGGACTGCTTTGACCAATTCATTTCCGGATCCACTAAGTAAAGAAACTCCTGACATCTCATCATAATACTCAAACTCATTTTCAGGGACATGCGTTAAGGCTTTCTTCCTTGCTTTATCAATAAAACCAATATAACTATTTCCTGCTTTGAACGAAAAGGCCTTATAAAACCATTTAAAATATTGCTCCCTAAGTTCAGGCGTCCATCCTTTGCTCACAGTACTCAGCACCATGCCATAATAGGTATGCTGTGCAGGAGGAAGACTCTTGAGGGTTTTGGCAATATCCATTCCGTATTGGGGATTTCTCAAAATTAAATCAGAGGCATCTGTAGCAGTATTGGCCATTACGGAAGCATTCTCACCTTGTTTGGACTCCAATAAAGCCAAGGTTTTGCTGGCCAATTTTGGATCATCCAAATAGGCTAATATTTTGCTCAACAATTGATTTTTTACATCGGTTTTGGCTGGATAATGGGGAGTAAGTCTGTTTATTACTTTATTCTGAAGCGAAGTTGCTGGTTTTCCAAAACGAGATAAGGACAACTCATATGCACGTAACAAATCTATTTGATTCTTACTAGAAAGCCCATTATAGTCTATCTCCAACAATTTGCTCAACATACGTTCACGCTGTGATTTATCGGCATGTTTTGACAAAGCAACAATACCCTGTGTCAAAGCCACTGGGTCTTTCTCTTCATAAACCCTTTCCTGCCAACTTTGTAGCGGTTGATGTTCAACTGCCAGACGCGCAGCATATTGAATAAAACGATCCTTATGGTTCAAATAAGGCCATGCAAAATCAACAGCCCCTTCTTTGTATCCATTATGATATCCCTCCAATTGTTTTCTGATTTTGTTCTCCTTAGTTTCCGCAACAGCGGCTTTAGAAATCTGAGCTTTATCAGAAACGTCAGCATCGCCATCATAGTACACCCTGTAGAGATCAGAATCCAATCTACGCCCTCCGGTCATGAAATACATGGCACCATCAGGACCAATGACACCATCAGTCAAAGGCAAGGGTATTCCAGATAAGAACTCTTCCTTTTCACCAACATATGAAGCACCCTTGGGTTGTAGATGAACCGCATAGATAATTCCAAAACTCCAATCAAAAGCAAACAAACTTTGTCGATACCGCTCTGGAAATTTTGCGTATTCACCATACATTACATTTGTTGGAGATCCTTGACCTATATTTAAAACAGCTGGTAAATTATCGGGATAGGCAGAAGACCATTTTCCATTACCCGTACGCCAGCCAAATTCACTTCCGCTGGTTACATGACAAATCCGAGTAGGCCTGTACCAAGGCATTCCCATATCCCATTCCATATCCGAATCATAAGTAAACAAATCACCAAACTCATTAAAAGCAATATCAAATGCGTTCCGGAACCCAGCACCCACCAATTCCCAGTGCTTACCCTCTGGGTCAATTTTAGCAATCCATCCACCAGGAGCACCTCGGCTATTGGCATGACCTCTTGGGTCTTTAATTTGAGGAAAAAGATTATCGTCTTGCCAAACTTTTGGCAAGCGGTATGCATCCATCTCCGGAATATCGGTATGATTTCCAGCAATTAGATAGAGTGATTCACCTTCTGGACCCAATATTATACTATGAGGGCCATGTTCACCAGCTCCATTCATTTCCTTCAATAGGGTTATTTTATCAAATTGATCATCATCATTAGTATCTTGAAGTCGATACAAGCCACTGGTTTTTTCAAATTCTTCATTACCCCAATGATTGACCATTACGTATAAACTGTTGAAAGCGTATAACAATCCTTGGGCGTAACCCATTTGAATTATTGAATCTGGCTGCTGCTCACCAGTTTGCATTTTGAGCTTTTCAATTTCTGGTGTAAGCGAATCAGCCCCTATGGGTGCCAATTTCAGACGATAAAGCGCGCCATATTGATCAGAAGTAATTAATCTACCCTTGTCATCAAAGGTCATGGCCACCCAAGAGCCTAGTTCATTTTCGGATGGACTGTACAAATGTTCTGCATGAAAACCAGTTTGCAACTTAAGTTTTTCAATTTTAGGGTCGAGCTGTTGTGCGTTTTCTGATACAGAATTTTTATCTCTATTACATGATGTTGTTAACAAAATTGCAAAGGAAATTACTAGAAATAATCGATACATGAAATAATAGTTATTAGTTAGAATCAAAAAATAATCAAGTAGTTAAAAAATAAGCTACTCATGCCTTTATCAAAGACATAAGCACCTAAATATACACTTAATTTAATTAAAACTTAGGGTTCAAATCCGCTTTTACATCAGACAAAATATAAAGTAAAGTTTTTATATTTTTCGTGTTGCTTTTTTAAATTTCGCTCCCCTTTAAAAAGGGTTATTTAAGGGGCTAATATTTACTAAAATAGTATCCAACCAAATGCCAAGCTACCAAAATAAAAGGAATTGTATTATTTTGCAATCTAATCTCAAGATTTAGATACGTATTTAAAATAAAATATATGAAAAGACATTGCCTAGCGCTAGATTTAAAAAATGACGAAGCACTTATTGCTTCCTATGAAAAATACCACCGAAATGTATGGCCCGCAGTATTGGACAGTTTAAATAATTCTGGCATTGAACATATGGAAATCTATAGAATAAGCAACCGCTTGTTCATGATTATTGAGGTAGAAGACTCTTTTTCTTTTGAGAAAAAGGGGCAAATGGATGCTGATAACACCAAAGTTCAGGAATGGGAAGTTTTAATGTGGAAATACCAGCAAGCATTACCAATTGCTAAACCAGGTGAAAAATGGTTGCCAATGGAAAAAATATTTGAATTTCCAGTACAGTAACAAATAAAAAAGCATCCCTTATTTCATGGGATGCTCTTTCAATAATTCGTCTGCTAGATAAAACCGTTCTATATCTTTAATTTTATAGGGTTTACTCCTTAATCTTCATAAGATTGATATAAATGGATTTCAACTCTAAATCATCGTCCATTGTCTTTTGCAAGTCGATTAGATCCTTGAACATCGTCTGAACCTTTTGGGCATAGTCCGGATTATCCGACAAATCATTTATTTCTTTGGGGTCGTTTTCAAGATTAAACAACAAGACCTTATCTATTTTCGGATAGACAAGCAGTTTATAACCGTCTTTCCTTATCATTCTTTGGTAATCTACATAAGCCCCATAAACGGCATCATAGTGACTATGCTGTTCTTGTCCCTTTATGATGTCCATAAAGCTGTTAAACTGAACATAAGCTGGTTTTTGTATCCCCGCAAGTTCAAGACTAGTCGCCATAATATCCTGTAAATAAACATCTTGGTTCATTTTTTTACCCTCGGGTATATTAGGCCCTACCACTATTAACGGCACCCTGATGCTATGATCAAAGAGGCTCTGTTTACCAATTAATCCATGTTGACCAACAGATAGCCCATGATCTGATGCAAAGAAAATGTACGTATTGTTCATTTTGCCTGAATCCTCCAAAGCATC
Source organism: Flavobacteriaceae bacterium (assembly GCA_002746415.1). GTDB lineage: Bacteria > Bacteroidota > Bacteroidia > Flavobacteriales > Flavobacteriaceae > Saonia. The sequence goes on from NVXD01000005.1 coordinate 84,308, forward strand.
CAATATCTCGCCAATTTGTTCATCAAGATGCGAAATACTAGCATAGTATTCCTGCCTGTGCTTCTTAATCGCGTATTCCGTTCTTGGAAAAGGTGCCAAAGCCTCATCTCTAAGGAAAGCTGTATTTCCAATTTCGTTCTTCCAAGGGTATTCAGGTAAAAAATTCGCAGGCACCTTAATTTTATCCAAAGGATACATATCTAAAAATTTTTGAGGTGCTTGTCTCGGATCATGTGGAGCATTAAATGCTAAGTACATAAAATATGGGTTATCCTTTGTTTTGGCATCTTTTATAAAATCAAAGGCATCCTCCTTTACTACTTCGCTCCAATGTTTCCCACCTTCCCAAAAACCTCCTTGAAGAGAATCCGTTGGAAGCCATTCATTATCATTTTGATTTAAGGGGCGAGCATATCCAACAGGCATATAGCTGTTCCAATCTTTCATATCGCCAGATGCTGTCCTCCATTTTTTTTCTGCAACATTCAGCTCATTTCTTCTATCACCAGGCATACCTGGTCGAATATGAGCTGTGTGTGCAAAAATCTCATCGGCGGGAGCCGCTACATGCCACTTACCAGTCACGTATGTTTTATACCCCTTATTTTCAAGTAGTTTGCTCCAAGTCTGGGATAAGGCCAGAGCATCCTTTTTTGCCCATAAGCTATCTTTTTGTTTTGCATTCCACATAAACGAGCCAGAAATCATCATCGACCTTGATGCAACACACACCGCCCCATGCCATCCGCCCATATTATAGGCATGAGTAAATGTAGTTCCTGAATTCACCAAGCGGTCCAGGTTTGGTGTGTAAATTTCAGTGTTCCCTAAAGCTCTAACACTTTCATAGGTTTGATCATCCGTATAAATAAAAACAATATTCGGAGCTTTCGTTTTTAATTCATTTTCTTTACCACTATTAGACGCTGGCTTACAGGCCGTAACCAGAATTACCAATAACCATATTACATGCTTCATCATTTTCAAAACTGCATTTAGTTATCCTAAGATATTATAATCTTCAGGAACATATATTGAAGTGATTAAAATTTACCCCCTTTATTTCATGGGATGCTCTTTCAATAATTCGTCTGGCAGATAAAATCCTTCTTTATCCTTGATTTTATCTCGAACCTCTTTCACCTTATTCGGGGATATGGCAGAAGCATTATTGCCAAATGAATTTCGCACATAGGTTAATACGGCAGCTATTTCCTCGTCATTAAGCATCCCACCAAAAGGAGTCATAGGCACTTGCCCAGGGTACTTTTTGCCAAGAACCTCAATCGGACCTATTAGTCCATTAAGTGTAAGCTTTATAAGACGTTCCTCATCTCCGGTTACCCAAGGCACACCAGCCAAGGGAGGGAATTGTGAGGCACTCAGCCCCTTACCATCTGGTTGATGACAAGTAGCACAAAAACCTTCTCTTTCGTAAATAACTGCGCCTTTAATAAATAGTTCTCTTTGTTCACCTTTTAAATTGGCAGCCAAACCAGAGTCGTCAATGGTTTTAACATTCTTCCATTCATTAAGGCTCGATTGGTTAAAATGAGCAATTGTTGCCTCAAACGGTTGTATCATCCAATCGTCAAGTGGTTTTTTAATCACTTCATCTAATATATCTAACCCCGTTTCTTTATCAAGCCAAGATGCAGCAGCTATTGTTTCTAAACGAACGCGAGCATTTTCATCATTTGCAGCAATTTTTAATAAGGCTACCTGGTTTTCAATTTGATGGCCAGCATACCGTAACACTTTTACCGCTGCAGCACGGGCTCTAAAATCCTTGGCATTCAACATTTTCTCAAGAAGGTCTTCGTTAATGTCGTTCAACCCCCAAGTAACCCAAAGTGCTTCTAGAACATGATGTTCATATGTACCATCGTTCTTATCCAAGTCCTTGACCCAAGTGTCCAATTTTGCCAATACCTCATCTTTGTCCCTTGTCCTTAATTCTCTTTTAGTACGGTATCTTGTTCTAAATTCAGGCAATTTCAAATTATCCAATAACTCTTCAACTGAAGCATCCGTAATCTTCGCGGGTTTCACCAATGGCCTTGATGGATAGGTAAGTCTATACACTCTACCGTGCGCATGATCTCGTAATGGATCTCGTGCATTATGTTGCATATGACCTATTAAAACATTGTGCCAATCCAAGAAATACAGAGAGCCATCAGGTGCAAATTCCATATCAACGGGTCTAAAATTAGGGTCCGTAGATGTAATCAAATCTAATCTATGCTTACTAACATAACTTGCAGATTCTGGATCATCCACTATCGTATGTTGTTTTGTGCCTAAAAAGCCAATGGTATTATTGATCAACAAATCCCCTTGGACCTCATCTGGAAAATGCCTACTTGAAATAAATTCAAGTCCAGATGTTGGCCTAACTCGATGTTCATTTTCAATTAAATTCTTAGGTAAAGGTGAAGCAACGCCATATCTGGGTTTAATAGTGCCCGGCATCATCCAAGTCATATCTGGACCAGAAGTGTGGGCGAAAAAATTTTGCCCCCAATCATCAAAGGCTATACCCCAAGGATTAGGAATAGGCAATTGTGCGGTACGTTCTAAATGATGTCGTTGCGGACTGTATCGATAAAAGCCACCATTAGTTCCTCGAACAGGGCCATAGGCCGTTTCAACATTTGTATGCAAAAACACCCCTTCTGCCATATAAAGAGCGCCTGATGGATCAGCCGCGAAGGCACTGATGGCATGGTGGGTATCATGATCATCAAAACCACTTAAAATCACTTCGGTCTCATCTGCTTTATCATCCCCATCGGTATCTTTAAGCAAAACTAAATTGGTTCCTTGGGAGACATAGACTCCTTCTGGAGCAAACTCAAAACCAATGGTAAGATGCAATCCATCAGCAAAGGTAGTTTGCTTATCAGCCTTACCATCTTTGTCCGTATCTTCCAAGATGATCAATTTGTCATTGGGCTTACTATCCCCTGGCTTATAATGTGGATAGCTGGGCATTACCCCTACCCATAACCTACCTTTATTATCAAAGGACATTTGAACAGGATTGGCCAAATCTTCAAATTCTTTTTCAGAGGCAAAAAGTTCTAATTTATATCCTTTAGGCACTTTCAATTTATCAAGGGCATCCTGTCCATATAGATATTCAGGGTTACCAGATCCATTAACATCCTTGTAATTGGTCTTTACTTCTGGCAATTTTTTGGTGTTTGCATCCAAGGCTACTAAATCTGTTGTATTGCCCTGAGCGGCATTCCAAATTGCTCTATCCCGATTGGCCGTCATTTCATAGATTTTTTCTTTTTCATAGGGATAGTTGTCTGGTCCAAAAGGGTCGTAGCGCCTTCCCCAAGCATGAACACCATTCGGAAGTTTTATATCGTTATGCCAGAACCAATTCTTTTCGGTTACTGCGGCATGCACCGATGCTCTATTAGCTTCTGCTTTACTTTTATTTTTACCAAATATTTGATCTGCCAATAGTTTTGCAAACTTTTGATAACCCAAATCATTTAATTGGAATCCATCAGCAGTCAAATCCGCTTCATTAGAATCAAACCACTTTTTGGTGGTTACAAATGCATCTACAAAAAGCACACTATCCATTGCGGCTACTTCTCGCATTACATCTGTGTACAATTGAAGGTTCTTGTTTTCTTCAATACCATCTGGGAGGTCCATTTTAGCAGAGAGATTTTCAAAAGCAATCGGTGAAACCAATGCAAGAAGAGGCCTCGACGCTCCATTATATTTTTGCTTCTTGGTATGTTCGATAAAAGCATGAAGCTCATTCCTATAATTTTCCAAGCCTTCAATACCCTGAAAAGATTCATTGTACCCAAAAAAAGCAATGATCACATCAGCTTCTAAATTCGTAAGCCATTCATCTTCAGTGGGAAAATGTCCTCTACTCCCTGATTTGTTGGCAAGCTCTGTTTGAAATTTTTCAGCGCCTGGAAAAGCCCAAGGCGACTTTCGTGAAGAATGCGGACGGAAACCAGGGGTATTACCTCCATCGGCCATATTCCGAATGAACAATAAACTGTCAGGGTAGCGCAAATGCATCTCCGTCTCAAAATGACCGAAATTCATCATTCGTGAACCCAAATTATTTCCAATCAGAACAATATGTGATTCTTTCTGCAACTGTAATCCTGTATTTTTTCTACCACAGCTTGAAATTGCCACAGCAATGCAAAGCATTGTGATTACTTTACCTAATTGTCCATTTTTCATAATCCTTTTGGTCATTTGATTTGTATTTATTTTTTCATTCCCTACTAAAAAGAAACATGGATCCCTTCTGCTACTGATTTCTCACAGGCTTCAATGATACGTTGGCAGGTAATTGCATCTTCCAAAGATGACAATGGTTCCATACCTTTTCTTAAGACGTTATCAATAAAATGCGTCACAGTATTTTTAATGGATTCCGGATAACATTGATAGGTTTGTGAATGCGCACCATTTCGATCATTAATTACAAAGTCACGATAACTATATCTTGTACTTCCTTTGGTTCCTATCACTTTTATGATACATGACCATGGATCCCCTGCATGATCATCATTAGCGAAGCTTGCACATAAATGACTAAGGGTGCCATTTTGCATTTGAATATTGGCCATGGCCACATTTTCTTGTGGTGCCAAAGTTGCATCAACTGTATTTTTTAAACAGGATATGGTTTTGGGAGTACCAGCCAAATACAGCATTGTATAACTGTGATGTGTTAATATTTGTCGAATAACCCCTGGATAACGGGCTCTTATATCATCGGCATGATGGATATTGTACATCATATAAAATTGGGTGATATCGCCCAACTTACCACTTTGAATCATGGATTGTGCTCTGCGAATACCCGGTTCGTAGATATAATTATGCACTGGCATGCACTTAACGCCTGCCGTAGTTATGGCATTTTGCATTTGCGCTAACTCAACAATGCTAGATGCAGCTGGTTTCTCAACAAGTATATGCTTACCAGCTTCAGCAGCTTTAATGGTATACTCACAATGTGTTTCCATATTGGTAAGGATGAAAACGGCATCTATTTTCGAATCATTCAACAATTCATCAACAGTAGTATAAATTTCGCAATCATATTGTCCAGCTTTGACTTGTCCCTTTTCAATTGTCCTATTCCAAAGACCTATGAGTTCCGCTCCTTCCAACTCATTGATAGCTTCAGCATGTAAATCTGCTATGTCGCCTGCTCCGATAAATCCAATTCCAATATTTTTCAAATTAATAGAAATTTTATTACTATCCGTATTTTAATCATTCACTATTGGCAGACCATTTACTATGGGATACCAAATCCCACTATGTGGGCTTCATGAACCTGCGCTTGAATAATCCAATATTCCTTTTTCTGCCATATCAAGAAATTCTTTAAGTGAGTTACGTACGCCTTCAGCGATGGGAGTCAATGGTAAATTGTGAAATGTGCTATTGATTTTATCGTGATTCAAATCGTGCGCAAACAAATTGGGGTCAGTGTCTTTCCCAATAGATAATTGGGCATACTTGCCCAGTCCCAAGGCTTCAGCCTCTTTTTGTATTATTTGCAAAAACGCTTCAATAGCTATGGTTTTTCCTTTGATATTGAAAGCATTGAAGCCTGAATATTCCTGCAAAGCACAAGCAGCAAAATGATCCCCAACATCTTCCACAAAGTGATAGTTTTCCCGACCATGATACGGCATTTCAAATGGCATGATATCCTTTGTCATGGCTCCCATAGCCACTGCTTTAATAGCGTTAGTGGGTGCTGATGTCTTTCCTTTATCCCTACCCTTTCCGTAGGTCGTATTGATCCTTAGACAGACAGTTGGCACTTTGGTGCTATCAAAGAACAGCCTTGCCAAATGTTCCCCAGCCAGTTTCCAAATTCCATAATGGTTTGGTGGTGCCAAAGGAACGTCTTCATTAATTTCAGACTCTGGGTACATAGATCGCATTCCGTATACGGCTGCTGAACTGGCAAACACAAATCGTTTTAGGTTCGTTAATTTTTCAGCAGCATCAAACAATGCCATAGTACCTCCTGTATTTATCTCCATACCCCTAATATGGTATTTAGAGCAGTCTGGGCTTTGATAAGCTCCTAAATGAATAATATGGGTGGGGTCTACTTTTAACAGCGTTTCTTCTATCGCCTTGTAATTGGCAACATCCAAAGTAATAAACTCCAAACGGGAATCAAGATGTTCCCCCAACCATAACTTCAATGAATCGGTATTGTTAGATCGGGAGGCAACTACTATCTTCCCTACATCTTCTGATTGCAATAGCTTGTGAATTGTAATTGAACCTATACAACCTGTTCCTCCTGTAATAAAAATCGTATGCATATTATATTCCTTAATGGATTAGTTCATTTTAACAACTGCCTTCATATTGTTTGCTTTTATGGAATCCTCAAAAGCTTTGGTAATATCTTCAAAATCATATAGGTCTGTATAATGTTCCGAAGGAAAAGTTCCTGTCACCATCAATTTTTGGGCAACCATATAATCTTCTCGACAAGAGCCCATAGAACCCCTCATATTCAAGGAAGTTCGAGTCAAATGTGTTGCATTAATCTCTACTTCCTTACCATAAGTAGCTATGACACATATATCTCCCTCAGGTCTCACCACTGTAATTGCCTCAGCAAGCACTTGAGGAACACCTGAACATTCGATGAGTAAGTCTACCTGACCGTTTACGCCAAATGGAATACCATTGTCATCCGCTATGCCTTCTTTTAGTTGTTTGGAAAGAGGATTCTCTGGGGAAACTTCAATTGTAATAAAACCACTTTGGCTTGCTCTTTTCAACCGTATATCACGATCATGGGCAATACCTGTCACCAAAACCCTTGCACCAGCCGCTTTTGCCAGTTCTGCAGACATCAACCCAATAATACCACAACCCGTGACTACAACATCCTGTCCCGGTTTAATAGTACATTTATTGTGCAATGCATTTACAACAACAGACAAAGGTTCCACCAGAGCTCCCTGCTTAGGTGTTAAACCTTCCATAAGAGGCACTACGCGATCAGATTCTAAAACAACTTGTTGTCCAAAACCTCCATTTCTATGAAATCCTATAATTTGCTTAGACGGGCATAAATTCCATTTAGAAACGCTGCAAGCTGGGCATTCATCATCTTGACAACCAAGCATTGCCAGTGGCGTGAATTTATCTCCGACCTCAAGATCACCATGGTCACCAGGTCCTAATTCTAGGACCTCGGCACTAAACTCATGGCCAATAATTCTTGGACGTTCTACCCAATCAAAGTTTGATTTGCCCAAAGAAGCACTATTATCCGATCCACAAATGCCAGTATACAAGGTTTTAGCCAATATCTCACCTTCTTTTAAGGAAGGAATTTCCATTTCTACAACCGAAGTATTACTAGTCACTGAAACTCCTGAATTAGGGTATATTTTTTCTCTACCTTGAAGGCAGAATCCTTTTATTGTTTTACTCATTGTTACTATTTATAGACCTGTTAGGTTTTTGAAACCTGACAGGCACATTTAATTTAATTACCAATTAACATTGGTGTCTTTCCAGCTTTTTGTCTTTGCCGATTCTAAAACAGCCTCGCAAACTTTCTGTGTTTCCTGGGCTTCTTTAAAAGTTGGTGAACAAGGGGTGCCATCTTCAAGACTCTTTAAAAAGTCCGCTATTTGGTGTACAAAAGAGTGTTCATATCCTATAGATAATCCAGGAACCCACCACTTGTCCATATAGGGTTGATCACCATCAGTGACATGAATGGATCGCCATCCACGGGCAATAGATTCGTCCCTGTGATCAAAATACTCCAAGCGTGAAAGATCATGTAAATTCCATTTTATAGAGGCATGCTCCCCATTAATTTCAAAAGTATAAAGTGCTTTATGACCACGAGCATATCGTGTTGATTCAAAAAGCCCTAAGGATCCGTTATCAAAATGGCAATGAAAGATGCAGGCATCATCTATGTCTACTTTTTGTACTTCTCCAGTTCCTGTATGCACCCTTTCTTTAATAAATGTTTCCGTAACTGCCGAAACGTCCTTGATGCCACCATTCAGCCACATTGCAGTATCAATACAATGCGCAAGAAGATCTCCGGTTACTCCTGATCCTGCCGCTTCATTATCCAATCGCCATAGCCCTTCTCCACCTTGGGGAAGCTCTGGGCTTATGGTCCAATCCTGGAGAAAATTGGATCGATAATGAAAAATTTTGCCCAGTTTACCCGCATCTATAAATTGCTTTGCCAATGTTACAGCCGGAATTCGCCGATAATTATAATATACTGTATTGGCCACTCCTGCTTTCTCAATAGCATCTACCATGGGCTGGGCTTCAGCAACCGTTCGGGCTAATGGCTTCTCACAAAGCACCATCTTACCAGCTTTTGCCGCAGCAATTGCAATTTCTGCGTGCATATTATTGGGTGTACATATATCTATGGCATCAATATCGTCTCGTGCAATCAGTGCCTTCCAATCTGTTTCTACCGATTCATACCCCCATTGTTCTGCAAATTCCTTAACTCTTGTTTCATTTCTAGCGCAAACAGCCTTCAATACTGGTCGGTATTGTAATTCTGGAAAGAAATCACCCACTCTTTTATATCCATTGGAGTGTGTTCTTCCCATAAACCCATATCCTACTAGTCCTATTCGTATTTCTTTTTTAGTCCCCATTGGTGATCTATTCTATTTTTTTAAATCATTAAGCTTTGCTATTCGTACCAACCGTGTTGTTGACGGACTTTTACCATAGCACCCAAAATGTCATTCCAAGTTTTAGGTTGCATCATCACATCATTTGGGAACATGCAACCGTCCCAACATATATGTTTTAATTTCTTTGTTAAATTTCCGTTTTCATCACGTAACCAATGCCCGGCATCAACAGGAATATCCAGCTTACCATTTGGATCTGCTGCTTGGCAATGCCTCCCGGTTTTATCATGGGAACCCGCACCAAATACAGTTCCATCGTTCTGGGCAACATGAAAATCAGTGGTCCATGGTCTTAAGGCAGCTGTAAGTGTTTTGAGACCTTCGGTCAATGTTGCTCTGTCTTCCCATTGAAAATCATCAGGCAATATTCTTTCGTCAGGTTTGTTATATCCCAATAAATATAATAACGTATGGGCCATATCCGCTTGAAAACCGATATTGGGCCTATCCACCTCTTCCAGTGTATTTAGCATTGATTTCCAGCCATGCATTCCACCCCAACATATTTCACCTTCTGCCGCAAGCGACTCGCCATAGTCTGCTGCAATATCGCATGCTTCACGGAACGTCTCTGCAATTAATTTGGTGTTTCCAACTGGATTGATTGCCCAACTCTCAGGATCAACTGAAGAATCTATTCGGATAACCCCATTAGGACGAACTCCATTTTCTCGTAGTTTTTGACCTATTATACAAGATTTATGTACTTGGGAAATAAACTGTTTACGTTCTTCCTTTGTACCCATTGCAGAACCTCCTCCAGTGGGTGTCCATACAGGAGCCACAAGACTACCAATTTCAAGGTTCTTTGCTCTGGCTTTATCAGCCATTATTTTTATGCCGTCGTCAGAAGAATCAATGTTCATATGTGGGTCAAATAGGAAAAGATCAAATCCATCAAACTTAACACCATCAACTTCCGCTTTTGCTGTTAAATCTATCATCGTATCTATGGAAATAGCAGGTTCAGAATCAGGTCCTTTACCTACAACCCCGGGCCAAGAAGCATTGTGTAGTTTAGGAAAGTTATTTTCTTGCATAGTTTAAATTATTTATTCAATTTTTTTCAAACTTCTCTAATGTAGTATAACAAGGTAAGGTGAAAATATCACATCATACAAAACTAAAATAGATTGGGAATCCATATATCCTATATCTTATTAAAAGATGATACTTTATTGTCTTATATTTACAATATTCTCAATTTTAGAGGAAAATTATGAGTGGCCCTAACATAGAAAAAACACTTACAACTAAGGAGACCTTCATTTTTAAGGATTTAACCGGATCCTACTTTAACCCCAATTGGCATTTTCATCCCGAATTTCAAATTTCTTTTATTGTAGAAGGAAAAGGCACTCGTTTTGTTGGCGACCAGGTTGTCCCTTTCGAAAAAGGGGACCTTGTTTTCACTGGTCCTAACCTACCACATCTTTGGAGGAGCGATGATGCCTATTTTGATAAAAACAGTAGTTTAACCACAAGAGGGCTTGTCATTTATTTTGACCAAGAACTTTTGAACACCTCACTGTTAGGAAAAGAGGAATTTTATTATATAAACAAGCTTGTTGAAAACTCGTTCAGGGGTATGGAGTTTTATGGGGGAACGCGAAAAAAAATAAACAGGCTGCTGCTTAAAATCGCTGACACAAGAGGGTTTCAAAGAATTATAAAATTATTGGAAATAATAGACATACTTGCCAATAGCAATGAATACAATCTATTGTCCAGCCCAGGGTATCTCAATGTTTTTAAAGGGGACGATGCAGAAAAAATGCGCTTGGTCTATGACTACGTAATGGCTAATTTTAAGACCAAAATATCGTTGGAGGAAATCGCTTCGTTGCTAAACATGACAACAACCTCTTTTTGCAGGTATTTTAAACCGCGGGCCAACAAGACCTTCACTCGGTTTGTTAACGATATCCGTATTGGTCATGCCAGGAAATTACTACTTGAAGACAATCTTAACATCTCACAAATAAGTTATGAATGCGGGTTCAATGCCTTATCTAATTTCAACAGGCAGTTTAAATCAATCGTTCATATGAGTCCACATGAGTATCGTGGGTTGTTCTTAAATATCCAAACAAATATTTCATGATTTAATACTTGTTGATTTACAATCTAAAACCTTTATTCATCCTATCCTCTGTGCTTATTTTGTCATGCCATTTTATTGAATAATTACCCTGAAGCTTTTTAAGAGCAGGCTAAGGTTTCATAAGAAGTCTATCTTGTACAAACAATTAGTTGAAAAATAAAATTTTTGCCTATTTTCACCTCTAGGACAAAAAAGTACTATCTTTTACTCTAATTTAGGGATTAATAAATTTCTTTTAGCTTTAAATTTATCGGATTCCAAAATTTGAAAAACCAGAATCAATTTTCAGTGACCATACATCAAGTATAATTGTTCACCAATTAAGACTTTTAATACATTAATCAACAAAAATAACCAAATATTCAACTTATGGGAAATACGACTAATGCAGCTGGAGTTAACAACAACAGACTTTTTTATGCCAGTTGCTTTGCATTAATCACAACCGCCTTGTCCTTTAGTATCAGGGCCGGCATACTACCTCAATTAGGGGAAGAACTAAGTTTATCAGCAGAACAATTGGGCTACATTAATTCAATGTGGTTTTTAGGCTTTCCAATATCCATGGTAGTAGGTGGATTGATTTACAATACCGTTGGTGGTAAGATTATAATGCAATTTGCTTTCCTCGCGCATACAGCTGGAATTATTATGACCATTTATTCAGGTAGTTATACTGGGTTGTTAATTTCTACCTTACTGATTGGATTAGGTAATGGATGCACCGAAGCGGCTTGTAATCCAATGATTGCAGAAGCTTATCAAGGGAATGCCATGAGTAAAATGATGAACAGGTTTCATATGTGGTTCCCAGGAGGTATTGTAATAGGCAGTTTGGTTTCTGCATTTATGACTAATGGACTTAATATTGGCTCCCTTCATTTGGGTGGAGGTATTGGCTGGGAAACTCAAATATGGGTAATCCTGATTCCGACTTTGATTTACGTTTATTTGTTCTTTGGTCAAAGCTGGCCTAAACCACAAACACAGGAATCAAATTCTCTTTCTGGTAATCTAAAAGCCATGGTGACTCCACTATTTCTTTTTATGATTGTTTGTATGGCTTTAACTGCTATTTCCGAATTTGGACCACAACAATGGGTAGGTCTCATTTTAGCCAAGAGTGGTGCACAGCCTATGATAATTCTGGCTTTGGTAACTGGATTAATGGCAGTAGCACGTTATTTTGGTGGTGAAATGGTTGGAAAATTTGATCAAACTGGAGTACTCCTCGGATCAGCTGTATTGGCTACAATAGGTGTTTATCTGTTTAGTACGCAAACAGGCGGTATGGCGTATGTTGCAGCAATCTTTTTTGCATTGGGAATTGCCTATTTCTGGCCAAATATGATTGGATTTATAGCTGATAAAATCCCAAATAGTGGTGCTCTGGGCATGTCGATTATTGGTGCAGTGGGAATGTTTTCCTCGTCGATCTTTCAACCAATCATTGGCAAATGGATCGATACTGATAAGGCAGAAGCTGCAGCTGCAGGATTTACTGGAGATGAAATGGAATTGGTTGCGGGCCAAACGACCCTGGGAACAATGACCATATTTCCAGCAATATTAATCGTGCTTTTCACTATACTATTCTTTTGGGTTAAAAATAACAAGGCCAAAGCTGCTGCCACAGCCGCTTAAATACATAATCAATAAGAAGAATGAAAATAGGAATGAACATGTTGGTGTGGACTGCCCATGTCACCCAAGAACACTACCCAATTGTTGATGCCCTAAAAGAAACAGGGTATGACGGTATTGAGTTGTTCTTGGGTACTGGAGACACCAAGCTGTATTCGGCACTCGGAAGACATTTTAAAGATATAGACATGGGAGTTACCTGTGTCACCTGCTTGACTCCTGAAACGAATATTGCAAGTCCTGATAAAAAAATAAGAGAAGCTGGACTCGACCAATTGAAATGGGCCATTGACATGGGTGTAGATTTAAATGCCGAAGTCATTTGCGGACCTTTTCACTCGGCCAATTCTCTTTTTACAGGAAAACCTCCTTCCTTGGAAGAAAGGCAATGGAGCATTGAAATGCTTAAAAAAGTTTCAGAATACGCAATCCCTTCTGAAATAATATTAACGCCAGAAGCTTTGAATAGGTTTGAGTGTTATTTATACAATACCATGGACGACCTTACCTATTTGGTTGAACAAGTAAATGCACCAAACCTTGGGGGCATGTATGACACCCATCATGCTAATATTGAGGAAAAAAGTCAGGCAGCCGCTTTAAAACGGATTGCCCCTTATCTAAAGCATGTACATATTAGTGAGAATGACAGAGGAACTCCTGGTAGCGGCCAAGTGAATTGGGAGGAAGTATTTAACACCTTAAAAGAAATTCAATATGACGGTTGGCTTACTATTGAAGCCTTTAGTAGACTAGATCCTGATTTTGCCAACGCCATTAGTGTTTGGCGAGATTTTTCACCAGCCAAGGAAATCTATGAAGATGGACTTAAGTTCATTAAAAGAGGCATGGGCATATAATATATAGACCACGAATTAATTCACGATTATGAAAAAAGTTTTTTACCTATTTATTTTTAGTTGTCTATTGGTTTCCTGTGGAGAAAAAGCGGAAAAGAAAACTCAGGAGAAAATCAATGAAGGCCCAACACAATGGCTAACATTTGACGGTGACGATGAAAAAGCCAAACATATTGTCTTTGTTTCAGGAGATGAGGAATATCGCTCTGAAGAAGCTTTGCCTCAATTGGCAAAAATACTTTCCAAGCACCACGGGTTTAAATGCACAGTCCTATTTGCCCAAGATTCCCTTAAACCTGGCATTGTCAACGCCAATTTTACTGGAAACATTCCTGGTTTAGATGCATTATCCACTGCCGATATGATGGTCATATTTACAAGGTTTAGGGCGTTGCCAGATAAACAAATGCACTTTATAGATGCTTATTTAAAGCAAGGCAAACCGGTAATGGGAATTCGCACCGCTACCCATGCCTTCAATTTTAGTGAGGATTCCAATTCGCTCTACAAACACTACAGCAATAATTATGATGGCGACAATACAGCATGGAAAGATGGTTTTGGCCGATTGATTTTAGGAGAAAAATGGATTTCACATCATGGCCATCATAAGCATCAAAGTACAAGGGGTATTTTGGCTGATGCTAATCAAAGTCATGGTATTATCAAAGGAATTACCAAGGGTGATATTTGGGGAGCAACTGATGTTTATGGGGTACGGTTACCACTACCCGGAGATTCACAAGCTGTGGTTTTGGGGCAAGTAATCAATAGAAAAGGGGAGTACGACGAACACGATATATTCTATGGAATGAAGGCTACAGATGATGAAATTGCAAGCGTAAATAACAATGGAAAGCGTGTAAATGACACCTTAATGCCCATAGCTTGGACTAAGACCTATAAAATACCTCATGGTAAAACAGGAAAAGCCTTTGCTACTACTATTGGTGCCTCAAGTGATCTGCTTATCGAAGGAACTAGACGATTGTTGGTAAATGGTATCTTTTGGGCCATGGACCAGCCTATCCCTGAAAAAACGAATGTCTCCTTAGTTGGTGAATTCAACCCATCGCCTTACGGTTTCCAGACCGATGAATATTGGCTTGAAAAACAAATGAAAATAGAAAATCTTGACTAGTCTAGTCCAAACTGAATGCAATGATTGAAAATAAAGAAACAACTATCCTTATATACTTTCTTTTTAATCTATTCGTTTATAGACCAATTAATAATCACTTAAACTAAAATAATATGAAAAAAATAGTACTAATCGCATGTTTGGTAATTGCCGCTACAATTGATGCAAGTGCCCAACAGTATAAAGTAATAACCAGTGTGGAATCTATTGTTCCAAATGGACTCGGTAGATCTAGAATCATCACTGCATTAGAAGAAAAAGATTATAAAGAATATACCAGTATACAAACTGATGAGGACAAAACCAGAAATAAATCCAAAAGAGGAGATATTAGGGTTAAAAACTTTGAAGAAACCAAATTATTGAACTTCTACAATGTTGCGGGCATTCGTTTTCAGAATATTGCAGCCAATGATGCTTTGATTACTTCTAAAATAAATACCATGGTTGCTGAAGGATGGGAATTGGCCTTTGTGACTAGTGCAGTGGAAAGTGAAGGTGGAAAAGGTGATGGAAAAGGAATTTTTATTACTAGGTACTTTTTCAAGAAATAATTCTTTCCAATAAGAAATTAAAAAACCCGGCAATTGCCGGGTTTTTTGTTTTTAAAGTAGGTTCTTGAGGAGAAATTTGTACAACAATTGCATTGCAGCATCCATATTTAAATACAGGAAAAAAACTACTAAACTTAATTTAAATAAAATTTAAATTATAGAGTAAGCGAAAGGTTAGGTATTAAAGTCAGAATATGGGAATAAATAGCAGCATACAAATATTTTCTTAATACATGACTTAAAGCAACTTAAAAATAAAAAGGGTGAATATGACACTTGACATAAAGCCTTATTCAATTTCTTGAAGTTGACTAAAACGCACCAATTTTTACAATTAAAAAGGGTTTTTGAATCAATAATTAACCCTAAAATTAAAATATAATTTTTGAATTATATTGTATATTTAAAAGGGAATGTATTCAGTTCCTTTTAAATACAGTATTAAATGAAAAAAAAGGCTCTTCTATTTGGTATCTTAATCGCAATAGCAGGAACATTATATGGTATAAAAAAGGGTATGTTAACAGCTCCTACAACAGAATATGTTGACTTAAATATTCCCGAATTCATAGATTACAATTTTAATATTAAACCTATACTTTCAGATAAATGTTATACCTGTCACGGACCAGATGCTAATAAACGAAAAGCAGGTTTGCGTTTAGATATAGAAGAATCAGTTTTTTCAGAATTGCCAGAAAATCCAGGAAAATATGCTATTGTGGCTCAAAAGCCAGGTAAAAGCATATTATATCAACGAATAATAGCTGAAGAAGAATCGATAATAATGCCGCCAATTGAATCAAATTTAAAACTAAACATTTACGAAAAAAAAATAATAAAAAAATGGATAGAGCAAGGGGGCAAATTTGAAAAACATTGGGCATATATTTCTCCTCAAAAAGCAGAAAACACCCCTACTAGTTCTTTAAAATGGGGTAATAATGAAATTGATGCCTTTGTTCTTTTGAAATTAGAGGAAAACAACCTTGTTCCATCAAAAAAAGCAAAAATAGAAACCCTGATTCGCAGAATGAGTCTTGACCTTACTGGGTTGCCTCCTAAACATGAACAAGTAGAAAAATGGTTAGCAAATAGTTCAGAGGTTTCCTTGGAAGAAGTTATTGATGTTTATTTAGCATCACCAGCTTATGGGGAACGAATGGCACAAGTTTGGTTAGATGTTGCACGCTATGCAGATTCACATGGGTACCAAGACGATAGCTATAGATCCATGTGGCCATGGAGGGATTGGGTAATACATGCTTTCAACAAAAATTTGCCTTATAATCAGTTTTTAATTTGGCAATTGGCTGGTGATCTCTTACCAAATGCAACAAAAGAACAAATATTAGCGACCGGGTTTAATAGAAACCACCCTATTACCCAAGAAGGAGGTGTAATTCAGGAGGAATATAGGTCGTATTATGTGGTTGATAGAACAAATACTTTAGGAAAAGGAATTTTAGGACTAACCTTAGAATGTGCCAAATGTCACGATCATAAATATGATGCATTATCTCAAAAAAATTATTTTGAGTTCTATTCTTTTTTCAATCAAGTAAATGAGAAAGGATTACAAATGGATGCTGTACAGGCCAAGAATCAAAGTTATTTTGCCGATGCTCCTTATATGTTAATCACAGATGAAGAAACTGAAGGTGTCCTATCTTTTATCAATAAAAAATCTAAAGATTATGTGAACGTTATGATTATGAACGATTCCGCTCCTAAAACCACCTTCATTTTTAATAGAGGAGAATACGATGCTCCTACAGATTCGGTTCAACCCAATACCCCAGATTATATTTTCCCCTTTTCTGAGGATTTGGATAAAAACAGATTAGGCTTAGCCAAATGGGTTACAGATAAAAGCAATCCATTAACAGCGCGGGTATTTGTAAATAGAATTTGGGCCATGTTATTTGGAAATGGGCTGGTAGTTACCTCAGAAGACTTTGGAGTCCAAGGTAGTTTACCAACGCACCCCAAATTATTAGATTGGTTAGCGAGAGATTTCATGGATCATGACTGGGACATTAAGTATTTGTTAAAAAAAATAATGCTTTCAGCTACTTATCAACAAAGTTCAGAAGTTACTGAGGAACTACTTAAAATAGATTCTGAAAATAGATTCTTGGCAAGAGCTACTAGATTTAGAATGAGTGGAGAAATGATAAGGGATTATATGCTGGCAACTAGCGGTCTACTCAATACTGAAATTGGAGGTCCAAGTGTTAAACCATATCAACCTCCAGGACTTTGGGCAGAAACAACTGCTGGTGATGGAAGAGGTATTTTATCAAAATATGTTCAAGATGTTGGTGATAATCTTTATAGACGTTCTCTATACACGTTTTGGAAACGAACTTCTCCTCCACCAAATATGACCATTTTTGATGCACCTACACGCGATAATTGTGAGGTTAGACGTCAAAAAACAAATACACCTTTACAGGCATTAGCCCTACAGAATGATGTGCAAGTATTAGAAGCTGCACGAGTACTTGCCCAAAATATGGTAATCAATAGTACCAATGATAGTCAAATGTTAAACAAACTGTTTCAACGCATTTTAATTAGGGACCCAGCTCCGGAAGAATTTCTAATAGTTGAAAATTACTATGCAGATGCCCTAAATGGTTTTATAAAGGAAAAGGATAAAGCTGAGCAGTTGTTGAACCAAGGGGAATATGAAAAATTAGCGTCTGATCCGGCAAAAACAGCTGCCTTAATGTTAACTACTCAGGTGTTATTTAATTTGGATGAAACCATAACTAAAGAATAAAAAATAATGGAAAAGAAAAAAACAGAAGATGAAAGTCCTTTAAAAGCAAATAGAAGGCACTTTTTTTCTCAACTTAGTGTTGGTATAGGTTCTTTGGCGCTGGGTTCTCTTCTAATTCCAGATTTATTTAAAGGAGGACAAGGCTCAATTGCCAGTCAACCAATTGGAATTCCTCATTTTGCACCAAAGGCCAAAAGAGTTATTTATTTGTTTCAATCTGGAGCACCTTCTCAATTAGAAAGCTTTGATTATAAACCTACCCTAAAAAAGAGAATGGGAGAAGATCTTCCAGAATCTATAAGAAATGGGCAGCGACTCACAGGAATGACCTCTGGACAAGATAAGTTTCCATTGATGCCGTCCTTTGCAGGCTTTAAACAATATGGAGATAGTGGTGCTTGGATTAGTGATTTTTTTCCGTATACCGCTAAGATTGCAGATGATATATGTATTGTTAAATCTATGCATACCGAGGCAATAAATCATGACCCTGCAATTACCTTTTTTCAGACTGGAACACAACAATCCGGTAGACCAAGTATGGGCTCATGGATGAGTTATGGTTTAGGTAATGAAAATAAAAATCTACCTTCCTTTGTAGTCCTTACGTCTAGAGGAAAAGGCAATAGTCAGGGCTTATATTCTAAATTATGGTCTAGCGGATTCTTAGATTCTAAACACCAAGGAGTTTTAATGCAATCAGGTAAAGATGCCGTATTGTATTTAGCAGACCCAGATGGGATTTCGCGTTCTGATAAACGGCATTTGCTGGATCATGTATCTTCCTTAAATAAAATTCATCACGTAGAAACTGGCGACGATGAAATAGAATCACGAATTGCCCAATATGAAATGGCATTCCGTATGCAAATGTCTGTTCCAGATGTCATGGACATAAAGAAAGAACCAAAACATATTATAGATTTATATGGAGAAAGTTCTCAGGTTCCTGGCACCTATGCCGCCAATTGCTTGCAAGCCAGAAGATTGGCGGAAAATGGAGTTCGGTTTATTCAATTATACCACCAAGGTTGGGATCAACATGGTAACCTTCCTAATGAAATGGCCAGTCAAGCCAAAGATGTAGATCAAGCCTCTGCTGCTTTAGTATTGGACCTAAAACAACGTGGTATGTTAGAAGATACTTTGGTAATTTGGGGAGGCGAATTTGGAAGAACCAATTATTGTCAGGGTAATTTTGATCCAAATAACTATGGAAGAGATCATCATCCTAGAGCCTTTAGCATATGGATGGCAGGTGGAGGCATAAAGCCTGGTATAACTCATGGAGAAACCGATGAATTTGGTTATAATATTATCAAAGACCCGGTTCATGTAAATGATTTCCATGCTACAATCATGCAAGCAATGGGTCTAAATCATGAACAATTAACATTTAAATACCAAGGCAGACGATTTAGACTTACTGACGTTGCAGGCAATGTAGTTAAAGATATTTTAACCTAATTTATGAATCCAACTAATAGAACCAGATGGGTAGGCTATTTAATTTTCGGCCTTTCCGTATTCCTTATATTTTGTTTATTATTTGAGCCATTTCTTAAACCACCTACTTTAGTGGTTTGGATGGGGCAATGGCATCCTCTTATACTGCATTTTCCTATTGTACTTTTAATAATTGCAACATTTATTAGTCTTACAGGAAAAAGAGTTCCTTATTTATTATTGACTATTGCTGCTCTAACTACTTTAATTACAGCAATTACTGGTTTTTTACTTGGACTGGAAGCAAATAATAAAGGTGATTTGCTTTTTTGGCACCAATGGACAGGCTCTGGTATTGCAATTTTAGCGGCTGTGTGGTATTGGCTAGATTCTATGGGTTACGATAAACACTTTGGAGTGAAAGTGTTACAACTAACCTTGGTTGTTTTAGTTGGTATTACAGGACATTTGGGTGGATCAATTACCCATGGAGAGGATTTTTTGGCATTACCTAAAGAAAAAAAATTAGAAAAAATTCCTGAAAACCCTTTAATATATACTCATATTGTGGATCGGATTCTTACCTCTAATTGTATTTCTTGTCATAATTCTAGTAAGCAAAAAGGGCAACTATTATTAAGCACTTTTAAAGGGATTATGAATGGTGGGGAAACGGGCAAATCTGTATACCCTGGAAAGCCTGATGAAAGCCTATTAATAAAAAGATTGTTATTGCCAAAACATGATAAAGAACACATGCCTCCAGAAGGAGAATCCCCATTAAGTGCTAACGAAATTAAAATTCTTAAGGAATGGATTTCTCATGGTGCCACGGATACTCTCAGGCTAAATCATTTAGAAAACGGTGAGCCTTTAGTCGATTTGGTGAAAGAAATGATGGTGCCAAACCCAATGGAAAAATGGGCTAGGTTACCTTTTGTTCACGATAGTACTTTGCGAAATTTAGGTTCAGACTATTTAACCATAACCAGATTGGCAAGTGAAACAAATGCATTGCGAGTTAATACATACAAACCGCCAATATATGATTCTGAAATAATATTAAAATTGAGACCTATTGCAAAAAATATTATTGAATGGGATATGAGTAATTTGCCACTTGGAATAAAAGAAATGGGTTTGGTTGCAGCTTGTACTAATATAGAATGGTTAGAAATTGACCAAACTCCTTTATCCGATTCAGATATTGATACTTTGAAAGTACTTTCTAATTTAAAATTATTGAAAGTTTATGAAACTAAAATAAGTAATGCAAGTATTCCTATGTTTTTAAAACTTAAAAACTTACAGCAACTATACGTTTGGGAAACTGCAATAACTGGAAAGGCTCTGAAAGAATTACAAATTGAAACACCGATGCTATTAATTAGTAATGGAATAGATGAGGAACTACAGTTATTCTTTACAACACCTAAGGACTCGTTTGATAAAAAAAAATATAATTGAATTATAAATTGTACACAGAAAACCGAATCATTAATTATTTTTTATAGGAAAATTGTACAGCACATGTGTAATCAAAATTATATTCGATGCAATTTTATAGGATACGTTTTCCCTGAAGCCCATTGAGGAATGTACAGGTTTTCATCAGCGTCAATTAAAACATCGTGTGGATTCTTAAAGGTTTGACCATCATATATTGGGTTTGCTAAAATACCATCCACATATTTTGGTGCACTCCCTCCAGGAAAAGAAACAATTTGATTGTCACTATTAAGCACAGCAATCATCCCATCATAAGAATCCCATGTTTTGGTAACAATAACAGCAAAATAAATATTCTCTCCGTGTATTACTGGTCTACAAACAGAACACCCAGGTAATGAAATAGTTTCTAAATGATTACCGTCTAAAGTAAATCGTTTGTATTGTTGGCTAGCTCTAGACGTTATTAATAGACTAGGGGCTTTAGAATCTCTTGTATCTAGGGTAACACCATGACAGCAGTTAAATTCTGAATCACCTTCACCTTTGCCCCCAAAATGTCTTATATATTCTCCATTTTCAGAATATTGAATAATGTAATTCTCCCCATATCCATCAGCAATATAAATATCTCCATTTGGTGCTATTGCAGTTTCAGTAGGTTTAAATTGATTATCATTGTTGTATCCTGAAACTTCTATTGGTCTATTAAAAGTCATAAGGATTTTACCCTCCAATGTAGTTTTAAATACTTTATGTGTGTCTGGATCTGTAATGAATAAAAACTGTTCATTCCCTTCCCCAGCAATTGTCAGTCCGTGGGCTCCAGGGAAATTATTACCCCAAGAATCTAAAACCTTACCAGACTTATCGTAAATAATAATATTATGATTATCCTTACCGGTAGTAGTCATTAAGATTCTTCCTTTACTATCCATGACCATTTCATGACAATCGTTTACTGGAGTCTTAGAAGGGTCTTGCACACCCCATTCCTTATCCACTCTATATTTGAAATCTCCATGCCCAACAATATAATTTGTAACTAAGTTTGTTTGTACACTTTTATACATACCTAGACTTGGTAATATAAAGGTAGCAGCAGCCGCTGTTACTGATTTTTTAATAAAATCTCTTTTTGAATTTTTCATGTACTGCAATTTCAGTTCTAAAGCCGATAGTTTTCACATTATTAATGTGAGCTTTTCTCAATGCATTAATTTGATATTATGAAAAAATATTAAGGCCTTATTTATCCCTAATAACAATATAAAAAAAAACTATTGATTTTATATGTTTTCATAAATGTATTATCGCGTAATGAAAAAAAATGAATCCTTAAATAGTGCTTATTTTAATTAGAATTAATTGTAGTAGAATAAAGTAAAAATTCTGAAGAACCTTTCAAAATTCCTTCTCATCCTGAAGATTGTTTTATAAGTACCTACTAGATTCATAGCGAATTATGCCATACGTGAGAAGCAGGACCATTACTTATAGATATCGTAAAAGGCACTATTTCTGCCCATAGATTTAATAGTATTTAATTTTCCATATAAATTCGCCCACCAGCCAAGGTACTTTTATTTACTATTTTGGGGTTGCCATACACATGGACATCTCCACCAGCTTTTACACTAATATCTATTTTATTTGAAGCATATACTTCTGCTTCTCCAGCAGCTGTAATCCTTACCTTTGTATATTCTGTTTTAAGTTGACGTCCTTCAAATACTCCTCCTGTATTTAATCTTACTTGTTGTTCTGCTGCTAATCCAGAAGCCTCCACTATACCACCTGTAACGGCTCTTATATTCACATAATCCACGTCTAAACCAGCTGTAATTTTAGCGCCTTCTTGAGCCCTTAATTCAATTACATCTTGTGTCACCAACTCATTAAAGGTTATTCTGGCTCCTTCATTGCCATCTATAACCTTCAAATAGGTATAATACACCTCTACGAATGTGTGTTCTCCTTGAAATTTTTTATCCAACTGCATTCTAACTTTAAGAACCCCGTTTTTATTCACTACCTGTATGTCATCAACATTCCACCCTTTAACAAGCACCTTATTTTCATCGGATTTAATTAAGTTTACCTCAATAAGATCAAATACTTTTATTTCATTAAAATCCCCTACACTTTTATCTATTGTTCTTTGTGAAAAGATACTTAAGGAAAATAGACATAAACAAATGGTTGTTATTTTTTTCATGGTACATTCTTTAAACTTTTAGTAAAGACAATTATAAGTAGCATCTGTTACACTTTGAAATAAAAAACCCGATTCTTTAGAATCGGGTTTTTAAATTAAGCCTTTAAAACTTTCTCTTGATGATTAATAGATTCTTGATGAATGGCCTTAAACATTCTAAGAACAAATTCTTCACTTAGTCCTTTTTCCTCTCCTTCCAATATCATTTTTCCTAAAATTTCGTTCCAACGATTGCTTTGCAATACAGCAACATTACGTTCTTTTTTCAAGGCACCTATGCTGTCCGAAATTTTCATTCGTTTCCCTAAGGAAGTTATTAATTGATTATCAATTACATCTATTTGAGCACGTAGATTATTCAATTCATTATTGTAATCGATCTGTTGATCTGTTTCTTTCCTGATCTTTAAATCTCTCATGATTTGCTTTAATACGGTTGGTGTCACCTGCTGCGCAGCATCACTCCATGCATTGTCAGGATCAAAATGTGTTTCGATCATCAACCCATCAAAATTTAAATCCAATGCAGTCTGCGACACATCAAAAATCATATCTCTTTTCCCCGTAATGTGTGAAGGATCACAAATCAATGGCAAATCAGGAAATCTGTTTTGAAACTCAATTGCCAATTGCCATTCTGGAATATTTCTATATTTTGTTTTTTCATAAGTTGAAAAACCTCTATGGATAGCTCCCAAATTTTTAATCCCAGCTGTATGCAATCTTTCTATACCTCCTAACCAAAGTGATAAATCTGGATTTACAGGATTTTTCACCAATACAGTTTTATCAGTTCCTTCCAAGGCATCTGCAATTTCCTGCATAATAAAAGGACTTACTGTAGAGCGCGCTCCAATCCATAGCATATCAATATCATATTCCAATGCCAATTTTACATGTGCAGCATTGGCCACTTCAGTTGTCGTTTTTAAACCAGTTTCTTCCTTAACTTTTTGTAACCACTTTAGGCCCAAAGCTCCTACACCTTCAAAATTTCCTGGTCGAGTTCTTGGTTTCCAGATCCCTGCACGGTAATAATTTACATCTGTATCTTTCAACTCATGTGCAATTCTTAATACTTGCTCTTCGGTTTCCGCACTACAAGGTCCTGCAATCACTAAAGGATGGTCTAACTTCATATCATCTAACCAAGACCTCATTTGTTTTGAATTTTCCATTTCTAAGTTCTAATTTTTATTTTGTGGTATTCCTTTTAATATTTCTTTAATTTTATTGGCATTGTCCATTTCACTATAAATACGCTCGTATTCATCATTCTCCAACATCTCCTTAAAAGTTTCCAAATTATGGATATACTCTTCCAAAGTCTCTATGACATTATCCTTGTTTTGCTCAAAAATAGGTGTCCACATTGCGGGCGAACTTTTTGCCAAACGCACTGTACTTTCAAATCCACTCCCGGCCATATCAAAAATATCACTCTCGTTCCTCTCTTTATCAATTACAGTTTTTCCTAACATAAAAGAACTGATATGAGACAAATGAGAAACATAGGCAATATGTTTGTCATGTGCTTCTGGATTCATATACCTAATTCGCATGCCCAGTTGTTGAAAAATGGCCAGTGCTTTTTCTTGTATTCTAAATGACGTTTTCTCAATCTCACAAATTATATTTGTTTTCCCCTTATACAATCCTTCAATAGCAGCCGAAGGTCCTGAGAACTCCGTACCAGATATAGGATGACACGCCAAAAAATTCTTTCTCTTTGGGTGGTTTTCTACCGCTTTGCAAATATTAAACTTTGTAGAGCCAGCATCAAAAACAATAGCATCAGAATTTACGATGTCCAAAATCTTTGGCAGCTCCTCTACTAGAGCATTTACTGGAATACTCACAACGACAACATCAGCCAAAGACAGGTCCTCATAAGTAGCCTTTACATCAATAATATTCAATGTCAATGCTTCATCCAAATGAGCATTATTGGCATCAATTCCATATATTTTGGCTTCAGGGTTTAGTTGTTTCATATCCCTAGCCATAGAACCACCAATTAATCCGACACCAATTATAAATACATTCATTTTTTCTTTCCTAACCGCTACTAATGCGGAGCATATATTATTAAAATCTACTTATTGCCTCTTTTATTTTTTCCTCTGTTACACATAATGAAAATCTAATGTACCCTTCTCCATTGCTTCCAAAAATAGTCCCAGGAGCAATAAAAATATTCTTGTCATATAATATCTCATTAACAAATTGCTCTGCTGATGCAATACCAGCCGGTAATTTGGCCCAAACAAACATGCCCACTGCATTTTCATCATAAGTGCAATTCAATTTATCTACCAACTGAAACATTAATTTTCTTCTAGAAGTATATAGCTCATCTAAAGCATTAAACCATTCTTTACCACTTTGTAATGCCGCAATAGCCCCTTTCTGAATTCCATAAAACATCCCAGAATCCATATTACTTTTCACTTTTAGAATGGCATTTATATGCGCTTCACTTCCTAAGACCATTCCCACTCTCCAACCTGCCATATTAAAGGTCTTACTCAGTGAATTAAGTTCTAAAGCTGTTTCTTTTGCACCATCAATAGACAGCATACTAATTGGTTCCGCATTCAAAACAAAACTATATGGGTTGTCATTGACCAACAAAATATTGTTTTCTAATGCAAAATCCACCAATTCTTTCAACTGCTCTTTCGTGGCAATTGCTCCTGTTGGCATATGCGGGTAACATGTCCACATTAATTTTACCTTGGACAAATCTTGCTTTTTCAACTCAGCCAAATCTGGAAACCATCCATTTTCAGCCTCCAAATCATAATATTTTGGTTCACCCCCAACCAATTTGGTAACTGATGTGTACGTTGGATATCCAGGATTAGGAATCAACACCTCATCACCAGAATTTAAAAAGGCCATGCTAATGTGCATAATACCCTCTTTAGAACCCATTAACGGTAGTATTTCATTAAATGGATTGGCATCCACTCCAAACTTCTCCTTATAAAAAGAAGCTATTGCCTCTCTTAGCTCTGGCAGCCCCTGATAACTTTGATATTGATGTGCATTGTCATGACTAAGCGCCTCTTGCACCACTTGAATCACATCTTTAGAAGGTGCTAAGTCTGGACTCCCTATTCCCATATTAATAATGGGTTTTCCATCTGCCATAAGGCCACGAACTTCACGCAACTTTTTAGAGAAATAATATTCCTGAACCGTTTTTAATCTATCTGCAGTAATCATAATAATCGTCCATTTTTATACTCCCCCAACACATTAAAATCTTCAGACATTATTTCCAATAATGCTTTAGCTTTTTCAAACTGCGCATGCTTTTCAAAAGTAACATCAACAAAAAAGGTATATTTCCATGGCGTTTCTATTACTGGTAAGGACTGTATTTTAGTCAAATTCAAATTACAATCACTCATCACATTTAGTACCGCCGCCAAACTTCCTCTTTTATGGGCCGTAATAAATCTAAGTGACGCCTTGTCTATTTCTTTTTCAGGTAGTGGTTTATTTTCTGTTTTTATAATCACAAAGCGCGTGGAATTATTTTTAATGGTCTGTATTTCATTCGAAATAATCCCTAAACCATACAAATCTGCTGCTACTTTTGGCGCAATGGCAGCAACCCCCTTTAACTCCTTATCTTGAATATGCTTTGCCGTTTCTGCAGTATCCACATCCTCCATTAATTTAATATGCGGGTACTTTTTCAAAAATTCTTTACACTGCAATAAAGCCATAGGATGTGATCGTACCTCAACAATATCACCAATGACTTGACCTTTTAAAGCCATTAAATTGTGATGAATCTTTAAATAGTGCTCCCCTATAATGTGCAACTTATTCTTAGCAATCAATGCATAATTGGGAATTATAGAGCCTGCTATGGAATTTTCAATGGCCATAACCCCTTTATCCGCTGTTTTGTTGATAAGGTGCTCTACCATAGCATCAAAGGACATACATTCTACCAATTCTACATCATCACCAAAATATTCCTTGGCCACTTGATGATGGTTAGATCCTTTTATTCCCTGTATAGCTATTTTTAAGCTCATTTAACGTATTCTTTAACAAGACCCTATCTTTTACACTTGGTCCATTTTTCAGTTTTCTAAAAATTGCAAAATAAAAAAGTCCCATTTTCACGGGACTTTCATTATCTATATATTTTTAAAATATGCTAGAGCAGTCCCGTACTTCTTTGAAAAAAGAAGTAGAAATAAAAACTGTTCCAAAAATATTGCTTTGTCATTTTCTTATAAACTTTGGCTAAGATAACAATTAAATTTAATAATCATGTTTTCCATTTATTTTTTTGATTACCAGTGATTTTACTAGAATCTTTTATGGCTTACTTTGATATGTTATTTCCTATTTTTGATACAAATTTGTGACTATGTCCATAATCGTTAAGAATATCACTAAAATTTTTGGCAATCAAAAAGCCTTGGATAATATTTCCTTTTCTATAAATAAAGGAGAAATTGTTGGGTTTCTGGGACCTAATGGAGCTGGGAAGTCTACACTAATGAAAATATTGACCACCTACAGTGTGGCAGATGAAGGTGACGTAGAAATAAACACTTTTGATGTCATAAAAAACCAAAAAAAAGTGCAAAAAAGCATAGGGTACCTCCCAGAACACAACCCTTTGTATTTAGACATGTATGTAAAAGAATATCTTGAGTTTAATGCCGATGTATATAAAACCAATAAAAGCAGAATTGTTGAGGTTATTGAACAAACTGGCTTAATGCCCGAATCTCATAAAAAAATAGGGCATCTTTCCAAAGGATATCGTCAGCGGGTTGGATTGGCCGCCGCACTGCTACATAATCCAGAAGTATTAATTTTAGATGAACCTACTACAGGCTTAGACCCAAACCAGCTTTTGGAAATACGTAAATTAATAAAAGAGATTGGCAAAGAAAAAACCATTCTCTTATCTACCCATATTATGAAAGAGGTTGAGGCTGTTTGCGACCGTGTCATCATAATCAACAAAGGCGTTTTGGTGGCAGATAAAAAAATGAACGAACTTAGGGAAGCCAATGAGCAAGTTATTGAAGTAGAATTTGATTACCGTGTGGAAGAACAATTATTACAACAATTGCCACATACCGCAACAATAAAGAATACTGGTGGCTTTGTTTATGAAATCACCTTCAACACGGCTAAAGACATGCGTCCGGCGGTATTTGACTTTGCCCATGACAACCAACTAAAAACACTGCAGCTGAGTAGAAAAAATAAGAATTTGGAAAGTTTGTTTATCGAGTTGACAAGTTAGAATTTCCTCAAATAATAGCGTAGCACTTTGTTAAATTGATTCGCCAGTCTTTCTTTTTATCTCTCCACAAAATGACTGAACTCATCTAAATATACATTAAAAACTGAGGTCTCTTTTTTAGCTAATTCCTGATCCATATTTTCGTTGAGAATAGTTATAATTCGCTGATATGCAAGGAGGTCTGCAATGATATTTTCAATGTTTCTATATTGCTGTTTTAAGGGGACATTTGCATAATATTCCAAACGCTCCTGATATACAATTTTGAGCTTATGAAATAATTTTCTTGCCTTTAGGGTTTCCCCAACTTTATAATAACCATCTACAAAAGGTTCTACAAATGTGTAATATTCAAAATACGCTAGCGGTAGGTTTTCTATAGCAATATCTAAAACATCTTTTGCCTTGTCAATTTTATTTTCTTTGATAAGCGTCTCTACCAAACGAGCGATACTAATTCTGAAAGACACACCACCTTGCCTTCTAGTCTGGGGGTCATGGTAAATATTTGGATTGCCTGAATTTCCCCATTCCCATTTTTTGACTATGTCGTACATTAAATCTCCATCTATTCGACCCTTATCAAAAATACTTTGGTTTTTGGTTTTTATGGGTACCAATTTATATACCAAACCATCTAATTGTAAATAATCTAACATCCATAAATATTCCTCTTCATCAAAGCTTCCTCCAGAAAAGTAAATAGAACGTTTCCAATCATTATTAGCAATAATATCCAACATCATTACTCTGCCTTTACTAATGCCTGTTTTAGGCAAATCAATATCTATATAATCCACAATAAGAGCAGTATCTTTTTCCTTTACCAATCCACTTTCTAAAACATTCTTTTTGTGAACTGGAATGCGTATTTTGTTGGTAGGATAATAAACCATATTTAAATAGCCTTCGGGATAATCCAATACATCTGCTCCTTCCTTTTCTAAAAGACTTTTTATTTTTGTTTGTGGCTTGTCACTTGCTACCCAATTCATAAAGTCTTTTACGAGCCATCGTTTATCCGTCAACGGTTTATAATATATAGCATCACGAGAACCATATCTGTATAGTTCATGAATCAATTGAGAGGGAATTGGATCGCTCTCATAGGCTTTCCGTTTCATTTGGTCGATGTACCAAGAAAAGTTTAAATATCCTGAAATAATGATTCGCGTATCCGTTCTGTATCCCTCAATTTCTTGAGCGTACCACAATGGAAAGGTATCATTGTCCCCAATTGTAAATAGAATGGCTCCTGAATCTTCCTGAGTAGAATCTAAATATGCTTTAGACATGGACAAGGCAGTAAACCTATTGGAACGGTCATGGTCATCCCAGTTCTGATGTCCCATTACACCAGGAACTGCAAAAAGGCAAATTATAGTGATGACTGGAGCTACTATTTTTGAAGGAATCCGTTTAATAAATTCGTCAAATAGTCCATAAACACCTAAGCCAATCCAAATTGCAAAAATGTAGAAGGATCCCACCAGAGAATAATCCCGTTCACGAACTTGGAAAATAGCGGGATTTGTATAAAACTGTATAGCAATACCTGTAAATACAAAAAAAACAAAGAGCACCCAAAATTGCTTAGGGTCTCTAACGATTTGAAAAACTATTCCAATAATTCCCAAAATTAGAGGTAAAAAGAAATAGGTATTTCTGCCTTTATTGTTCTTAACGGCACTTGATAGGTTCTCTTGACTTCCCAATCGCCAATTGTCTACAAAATTAATACCACTGAGCCAATTGCCATTATCATCATACTTTCCCTGAATGTCATTTTGTCTACCAACAAAATTCCACATAAAATAGCGCCAATACATATATCCAAACTGGAATTTAAACATATATTCCACATTCTCCCATACAGAAGGAGGAGCTACATCAATATAATCACTAAAATCATTTAGAAAATCAATATACTTCTTAGCACCAATTTCGCCTTGTAAGTATTCTTTTTTAAATTGATTCACTATTGTTTGCAACTCCGTATTCGACTGATATATTGGTTTTATCTTAAATTCCAATTCGCCAAAATATTCGATGTATTCGGCGGCATTTCTATCACTCCACATACGTGGCAATATGCCCATATGGTTTTTATTTGGATCCCTATAGGCATTCTTGTAATGGTTTACAATGATGTATTTTCCTGATTTCACATCCCGTTCATATTTAGGTTTATCGTCTCTTTCCTCTCCCATTGAAGCAAACATATCTGAATAATAGGCGCCATAAAATGGGCTATCAGTACTAGAATACTGCTCTCTATTATAGTAGGCCAATAAGGAACGGGCATCGGAAGGATCATTCTCATTAATGACTACTTTAGCACTAGCCCGTATGGGTAGCATTAACCATGAGGAGAAACCTAAGCACAAAAACAAACTACAAAGCGCAAGTGTATTTGCATTTCTATACTTCTTTTTATTAGTGTAACGTAAAATAAGGTAGAAGAACAATACAAACATGACTCCCATAATAATGCTTCCTGAATTAAATGGTAATCCCATAATGTTGACAAAAAAGACCTCACTCCACCCAAACAATTTCAGCACATAGGTCAAAGAAAATTTGAAGACCAACATTAAGACTGCCACTACAGTAATATTAGCAATCAAAAAATTCTTTACCGTAGTCGTTTCATATTTTTTAAAGTAATACAGCAAACCAAGCGAGGGAATAGCTAAAAAACCCATAAACTGTATTCCAAAAGTTAGTCCCACCACAAAAGAAATTAGCACCAACCAACGGTTACCTCTTGGAGTATGCAAACTGTCCGTCCATTTAATCCCCAACCATAAGAGCAATGCCATAATAAAACTGGCTGAAGCGTACACTTCAGTTTCTGTTGCATTGAACCAAAAACTATCAGAATAAGTAAAAGCAAGGGAACCCACTAATCCACTTACCAAAACCATGATGGACTCGAGATTGGTTAACATCTCTTTTCTAGAAATTAATTTTCTAGTAAAATTGGTAATGGTCCAATACATAAAAAGAATTGTAAAGGCACTAGATAGTACTGAAACATAGTTAACACATTTTGCTATTTGTTTGGGCTCAAGGGCAAACATGGAGAAAAAAGCCCCAATAATTTGCAACAAAGGCGCACCCGGCGAATGTGCCACTTGCAATTTAGAGGAGGTAGCAATGTATTCACCAGCATCCCAAAAACTAACTGTTGGGGCTACTGTTATACTATAGGTGAGGAATGCTATAAAAAAAACAACCCATCCAAAAATGATATTCCAATTCTTAAAGTTTATTGCAAACATTGTAATGAATTCTTGTAACAAAGAACCCTTGAAAAACCTTAAAAGGGAAGCATAAGAGGTAGGGATTAAGTACTAGTACTAGGTTGATTTTCAATTTTCAGGAACAGCTCCTTACGGTTGGAAACATTCAATTTATTGTAAATATTTGTAATATGGGACTTCACAGTGCTTAAACTGATAAAAAGTTCATTGGCAATCTCTTTATTACTTTTCCCATCCAGAATTAGGGCTTGGATATTCTTTTCTTGTTTACTTAAATCAATTGTAGCAGTTGGGTTTCTCTTTCTTTTAATTTGAAATATAAAAAATATCAACCCTGCTATTACAAAACCCAAAAAAATATTGATCGTTTTACTGAATTGGTACTTTTTCTCTACCTGTACTGTGGTTAAAAAAGTCAATCTATTTTCCAAAAAAAGGTACTCCGATGGGTTTACATCGCTTAGTTTTAATTCAGCCAGTAGTGTGGTATAGTATGTTGGATTTTCAACAATATCGATATCTAAAAGCGCATTGCTTTCTAGTTGTTTTATGCCAACTAGTTTTACCCATAGTATTTGCAAGGAATCTTTCGCAAAGGATTTCATTTTTGCTGTGTACTCTTTTGAAGAAAAATCGGTTGATTCTGAATTTACCTTATAAAGTTTTGCTTCAAATTTCCGTAATCGTTGCCATTCTGCATCAACTTTATTAGAATTCTCATAATTGGAAAATAGCCGATTTCCCTTTTTAAATCGTATGCTATCCGTATTGGAAAGAATGAACATTGCGCTTTTATGAACAGTATCGTTCACTATTTTTCGAATTCGATTAACATAAATTCTATATACCTCATTCTTATTTGAAAGATGCCTTTTATCAAACGAAAAATATCCATTCTCTTTTATTGGAGCATTAGCAATTACTTTTTCATGGGCATTTCTGTATAGGTCAATTTTAATAAGCTGCACCTTCTTTTCCCATTCACTATCATTTTCAATAGGTACATAACCCGTTATAGCATTTTGAGAAAAAGCCCAAAAACCAATCATTGTAAACAATAAGAAAAAATAATTTTTAAGCACGATTCGTAATTTCAACTATTGATAAGACTAAGGTAAGAGATTCTTGAAATAAAGGCAACCAGAAAGTCTATACAATATTTTCCTCTAAAGAAATCAATAACATATCTACGGCTTCATCCAATTTATCTTGCACTTTTGGATCTGTACAGTTTATCAAAATTGCAATTACTATTTGCTGTTCTGGATAGATGAAAAAATTAGAATAACCACCAACACCATTACCTATATGTCCATAAAAAGGTCTTCCTTTTTTATCAAAACTTACTTGCCAACCTAAACCATAATATGTGGCGTTCCCCTTTATCTCCACTGATGTTAAAAACTGAGAAATAATTGCTTCATCTCCTATTTCATTATTTAAATAGGCCTGTCCCAATTTGGCAATATCTCCAGTTGTGGATAAAAAACCGCCTCCTCCCAACTTGTAGAAATTATTTACAGGAATAGATGCTCTAAAACCAAGCTTGTTTTTAGTGTAAAAAGTGGTTGAACTAGGATAGGTATCACCGCTAATTTCTGGTGTTGTACGTTCCATTCCTAGAGGCTCTAAAACTTTATTTTTTACATATTCCTCAAAAGGAATACCACTTGCTTC
This sequence comes from Flavobacteriaceae bacterium, assembly GCA_002746415.1. GTDB lineage: Bacteria > Bacteroidota > Bacteroidia > Flavobacteriales > Flavobacteriaceae > Saonia. The sequence goes on from NVXD01000005.1 coordinate 117,492, forward strand.
CTGCATTGCCAAGGACACCAAAACCCAATCAAAACTGTTATATGCAAAATTGGTTCCTGGTTCAAAAAGCAAATCATCATCCTTAAAAATAGCTAAGCTTTCTTTAATGGAATATGGTTCATTCAAAGCATACTCTTTTCCTCTATACCCCCTAATTCCTGCAGTGTGACTTGCTAGCTGTCGGATTGTAAAATCATGTGACTTTCTAGGGAAATAGGGCACATAATCATAAAGTGATGCATCTAAGGCTATAATACCATCTTCTACCATAATAGCCAGAGCAGTAGCTGCAATGGGCTTAGAAACACTGGCAATTCTAAAAACACTGTTTTGGGCGTCTATACGTTGCTTTTGTTCAATATTTGCATAACCGTATCCTTTTTGAAAGACAATCTTCCCGTCTTTAAGAATTGTTATTGCTAATCCCGGAACCTTTCCATCGTCAATTAAGGATTTTAGCAACATATCAGCTTTCATCATTCCTTGAAGCCTCTTATCATTCCCCAAGAGTTTTATTGAAGTACATAAATTTTTAAAATATGTGAAAATAGGTTTCATTTAATCTTTAAATAACAACTTCCCTCTATACAGTTCTTCAACAGCAACCTCAGTAGGACGATTAAAACTAATGACATCCCCTGTTCCTCTGATAATTCCATTTAAGGACACTTGTGGGTTGATTAATACATCATTAGAACCTCTGTGACTTACCGTTATATTATTTGCTATCAATTCTTCTGCTTCTATTCTAGAATCTCCAGCAGCAAGGTTAATTGAAAAGTTATCAGTTGCTCCTTTTAATTGAAAATAGGCAATTCCATTAGAAGTAATTGAAACTGAAGTAGCATTAACTTCTAAATTAAAATGACCGTCTGTGGTTTGCGCTTCAGGATCATTAAAGCTTTCTGAAAGAAGGCTTAGCGCAGCATAGCTTAAAACTCCATCGCTTTCTATTGTTAAGCCTGTACTACTCCTTATTTCAGTGATATTGGGTGCAGTAATGTATATTTTGGTGAGCCCATAATTCCGCACATAATTACAATCATTTTCATTTCTAAGTATCAATCTATCCCCTTCAACGGTTGCAATTACCTCATTCCGTAGAAATTCCCCCGTTTCTATTTCCACTTTTTGTTCACTGCCCTGTTTTAACACCAATCCAACATTTTCAAATACCGTTATTTTAGTGAAATTAGACACCATAACTTCTTCCCTTATTATTTTTCCTGCATTTTGAAAACAATCAGAAGCAGTTTCACTGTTACAAGAAGCCATTAAAATGCCCGTTAGCACAAAAACAAGAAACTTCTGGAAAGCACTCGAGGTAACATTATTGCACATCTTTTTAATTTTCACGTTTCGCATCAATTCTCTTTTACAATCTAATCCCTATTCCAAATTCTACTGCCTCTGCTTTTGCTCCATGTGATTTCAACGTAAGGGCTCCAAAAACATTATCTCCAAAATAACGTTTCAATCCAATTCTATTGTACATTTTCCCTTCAAAATCAAATGGATAATACACGTAGTATCCCAATTGGGCAATCATGGACATTTTATTGATAAAGAGTTCATGCCCCAGAAAAAGTCCTACTCGTTTGTAATCTTCATTCCCTGTAACATCCATTTCTGGAAATGATACGGATTGATATGTAATCAACTCTTTTAAGAAATTGGAAAAGAAAATATCTGCTCCAAATTGTATGGCACTTTTTCTACCCAATCGTTTATCTGCATACCCTGAAAGTATAAAAAATCCATATTGACCAGAATTGATAATATCACTTTCGTTTAGACCCGCTCTAAATACCATATTGTATTTTACAGGTTCGGTTATTTTATCCTTTTCAAGGTCCAGCTCGTATACCAGCTCCTCCCCTTCATTTAAATTATATACTAAGCCTGCGTTAAAAACCAATGTATTTGTCGACGTATTTGGAGCTCTAAAATTGGCGTTGGAATAGTGTAATACTGAAAACCCTATTTTAAAACCAAGACTCTTAAAAACGTTTTCCTTATGATAATTGAGCATTAAATAGGTAGTGCTCAAAAAATCTGAACCATACGCATTGTTTCTAAAATTAGTGTTCTTATCATATGGATTGGTATTGTAAGCAATTCCCTGTGCCAATCGAAACTGTACATTTCTCTTAAAAAAATAGAAATTGTAATGTGCATACAACCCTATGTTTTTACCTAATGTAGAATTGTTCATATCCTGATAGACAAAAGAAAAACCTAAATCTGGGTAATTGTATTCTTGCTCCCATTCGACATCGCCAAAGGTTTTTCTATTGTAACCAATAATCAACCCTGTGGGATGCTCCGTAATCAAATGAGAAATATCCGGATTATGAAGTATAATTGAACCATAAAACTGGCTGGCATCTATCGTAAATTTTTTGTTTTTTTCTTTGTCTTGGGAAAAACATAGGAATCCCGAAAAAAGGAAACACAAAAGAGCTTTTAGGTTCATGCATTATAAAATTAAAAAAAATATTATGATTGATTGTCTATCTTTTGAAAATCAATCAAAGCCTCTAAAAAAGGGCTTTGGCAATTGCTTTAATATTATCTGATTTTCCCATGGAATAATAATGCAGCACTGGTACACCAGCTTCCTTCAATTTTTTAGATTGCTGAATGGCCCATTCTATCCCCACTTGTCGCACTTCCTTATTATCCTTGCAAACATCTACCGCATCAATTAAATCTTGAGGTAAATCTATTTTAAATACCTGAGGTAAAATTTGCAAGTGTCTTTTTACCGCAATTGGTTTTATCCCTGGAATAATAGGCACCATTATACCCATTGCACGTGCGGCATCAACAAATTCAAAATACTTCTGATTGTCAAAAAACATTTGTGTTACTACATAATCTGCTCCTGCTTCTACTTTCTCTTTTAAACGCTTAAGGTCAGATTGCAAGGAAGGTGCTTCCATATGCTTCTCAGGATAACCTGCCACACCAATACAGAAGCCGGGCAAGCTGTCCATTTTAACATCATCATGCAGGTACTTTCCGTTATTTAAATTTTGAATCTGATTGACTAAGTCTGTTGCATAAGAATGTCCTCCTTTAGCTGTGACAAAATATTTTTCGTCTTTCATGGCATCACCACGTAAGGCCATAATATTTTCGATTCCCAAATATTGACAATCTACCAACATGTACTCAGTTTCTTCCTTGGTAAAACCACCACAAAGCACATGAGGAACGGTATCTACATCGTACTTATGCTTTAGCGAAGCACAGATACCTACAGTACCAGGTCGCATTCTAGTCATTTTTTTATCAAAAAGACCGTCTTTCTCAATATAAATGTACTCTTCGCGAGAGGTCGTCACATCAATAAATGGAGGGTTGAATTCCATTAATGGATCTATGTTATCATACAAGCCTTGAATATTTTTCCCTTTTATTGGGGGTACAATTTCAAAAGAAAACAAGGTTTTTCCGTTGGCGTTTTTTATATGGTCGGTAATTTTCATGCTACTTTTTCTTTAATGCCTTTTTAACAGCCTTATAGCTTTCTTCGTATTCCCAATAAACACACCTACCATCCAAATAATCTAGTAATATATATTTTTCACTCACGGATTTTATTCTTGAAACAGCAACAAGTTTCCTTGAAAAGGGCAACTCAATTTCCTCTAATATTTCTTTATTATCAGCATCATAACCATGAGATATGGTATGATTTCCTAAACTAAGTTCTATAAATTTATTTTTCATTCCAATTTGCTTACTCTACTCTGTTTGGTGCTAGCCATTTCTGTGCCTTTTCCAAAGATATTCCTTTTCTATTGGCAAAATCATTCACTTGGTCCTCTTTTATTTTTCCTAAACCAAAATACCTAGCTTCTGGATTGGCAAAATAATATCCACTAACGCTGGCAGCTGGCCACATGGCCAAACTATCGGTCAATTGCACTCCTATTCTTTCCTCAACACCTAAAAGTTCCCAAATGGCTATTTTTTCTAAATGGTCTGGACAAGCAGGGTAACCTGGTGCAGGTCGAATTCCTTTATAAGATTCTTTGATCAATTCTTCATTGGACAAGGTCTCTTTTGCAGCATAACCCCAGTGATTCATCCGTACTTCTTTATGCAAATACTCAGCAAATGCTTCTGCTAATCTATCTGCCAATGCCTTGACCATAATAGAATTATAATCATCCAAATCCTTTTCATAAGCTGTTGCCAATTCTGCCGTTCCAAACCCTGTGGACACACAGAAAAAACCCATATAATCCTGGATACCAGATGTTGTTGGCGCTATAAAGTCTGACAATGAGTAATTAGGCACTCCTTTACGTTTTTTTAATTGTTGGCGCAGGGTCCTGAAAATTATTTTAGATTTTGCTTGAGATGGCAATGTTACTTCTATGTCATCATCATTAACGGTATTTGCAGAAAACAAACCAAAAACCGCTTTTGCCTTCAATAACTTTTCATCCAAAATTTTGTTCAACATTGCTTTGGCATCGGCAAAAAGCTCTGTTGCTTGTTCCCCAACTACCTCGTCTGTTAAAATAGCAGGATATTTTCCATGCAATTCCCAGCTTCTAAAGAAAGGGGTCCAATCAATAAAAGGCACCAATTTCCGTAAATCAAAATTTTCCGAAACTTGAATTCCTAACTCCTTAGGCTTTGTGATTTCAGCTTCTTGCCAATCAATCTGAAATTTATTCTTACGTGCTTCTTGTAACGTTAAATATTCTTTCTGTTTTCCCCTGTTCATGAACTTTTTTCTAAAGTCCTCATAATCTATCTTGATCGCTTCTTTATACTTATTTGACGACTTTTTCAATAAATCACCTACTACAGTCACTGCTCTAGAAGCGTCATTTACATGTACAACGGCATTCTTATACTGAGGGTCTATTTTTACAGCTGTATGCGCTTTACTTGTAGTTGCACCTCCAATAAGCAAAGGAACTTCAAAATCTAGACGTTCCATTTCTTTGGCCATAAAAACCATTTCATCTAAAGAGGGCGTTATCAATCCGCTCAATCCAATAATATCAACATTCGCTTTTTTGGCCTCTTCTATAATTTTCTCTGGCGGAACCATTACTCCTAAATCTACAATTTCATAGTTATTGCACGCCAAGACCACACCCACAATATTCTTACCAATATCATGAACATCTCCTTTTACGGTTGCCATTAGTATTTTACCATTGGACCGTTGCTCCCCGCCTTTTGCTTCTTCTATAAAAGGTAATAAATACGCTACTGCTTTTTTCATTACACGAGCAGATTTCACTACTTGTGGTAAAAACATTTTCCCTGCACCAAACAAATCCCCAACGACATTCATCCCTGTCATTAAGTTTATTTCTATAACCTCAATTGGCTCTTTTGCTGCTAAGCGCGCTTCTTCTACATCTGCAACAATATACTCATCTATACCTTTAACCAAAGCTCGGGTTATTCTGTCTTGCAAGGGTTCTTCTCTCCAAGATAAATCTACGGTCGATTCTTTTTTAGTTCCTACTACGCTTTCAGCAATATCTAACAATCGCTCTGTAGCATCCTCCCTTCTATTTAGGATTACATCTTCAATCCGCTCTAATAAATCCTTCGGAATATCATCGTATACTTCCAGCATTGCTGGATTTACTATTCCGATATTCATTCCTGCCTGAATAGCATAGTACAAGAAGACAGAGTGCATTGCTTCCCGAACTGCGTTGTTTCCTCTAAACGAAAACGACACATTACTAACACCACCGCTTACACTTACATTTGGTAAATTTTTTCTAACCCAACGTGTGGCTTCAATAAAATCGACAGCATTTTTTCTATGCTCTTCCATTCCTGTTGCCACAGGAAACACATTTAAATCGAAGATTATATCTTCAGAAGCAAAACCAACCTTATCTACCAAAACACGATAAGACCGTTCTGCAATTTCTATTCGCCGCTCGTAATTATCCGCTTGTCCAACCTCATCAAAAGCCATAATAATTACGGCTGCTCCATAACGTTTTATCAATTTAGCTTGATGGATAAATTGTTCTTCTCCTTCTTTTAAACTGATGGAATTCACTACACATTTGCCCTGCACAACCTGAAGACCCGCTTCAATAATTTCCCATTTAGAGCTATCTATCATAATGGGAACCCGAGATATATCTGGTTCAGAGGCAATTAAATTTAGAAAACGGACCATAGCTTCTTTGCCATCAATAAGTCCATCGTCCATATTTACGTCAACAATTTGTGCGCCACCTTCAACTTGATGACGTGCTATTGCCAATGCTTCATCAAACTTCTCCTCTTTTACCAAACGCAAAAACTTACGGGAACCAGCAACATTAGTTCGCTCGCCCACATTGATGAAATTACTATTTTCATCAATAATCAAGGGTTCAAGTCCTGACAACCTTAGTGGTTGTCTATTCCCTCCTAAATTCTCCAGAGAAGAGAGATTTGTTCCGTTTTTATGTAAATTATTTTGACTCATTTATTATTTTAAAAATCCCTTCCAACGGGTAAAGGTTTTAAGGATGGGAAAATTCTCTTGGTGAATAATCCTTAGCTAAATCTGCAATTGCTTTTATATGTTCAGGATTTGTGCCACAACATCCTCCAATAATATTGATCAATCCCTTGTCTAAATATTCTTTAATTTGACTAGCCATTTGCTCTGGTGTTTCATCATATTCTCCAAACGCATTGGGTAAGCCTGCATTGGGGTGTGCAGAAACTCCAAATTTAGTCTTATCAGAAACCACTTGTAAATACGGTGTTAATTGGTTTGCTCCCAAGGCACAATTGAAACCAACTGTCAACAATGGAATATGTGATACTGAAATTAAAAATGATTCTGCTGTTTGTCCAGACAATGTTCTTCCAGAAGCATCTGTAATTGTTCCAGAAACCATTATTGGGACGTCAATATTTCGTTCCTCTTTTATTTCTTCTATAGCAAATAATGCTGCTTTTGCGTTTAAGGTATCAAAAACAGTTTCCACCAATAAAACATCAGAACCTCCATCTAACAAAGCTTCTGCCTGTTGTTTGTATGCAACTCTTAATTCCTCAAAAGTTATGGCTCTAAAGCCTGGGTCATTAACATCAGGGGACATGCTTGCCGTTCTGTTGGTTGGCCCAATACTCCCCGCAACAAAACGAGGCTTATGAGGCTCTTTTGCTGTGAATTCATCTGCCACTTCTCGCGCTATTCTGGCCGACTCATAATTGAGTTCATACACCAATTCCTCCATGTAGTAATCTGCCATGGCAATAGTTGTTCCAGAAAAGGTATTTGTTTCAATAATATCTGCACCAGCTTCAAAATACTTGGCATGGATGTCAGCTATTGCCTTTGGCTGCGTTAAAGTCAATAAATCATTATTCCCTTGTAAAGGGTGTTTCCAATCTTTAAATCGTTCTCCTCTAAAATCAGCTTCATTGAATTTATAGCGTTGTAGCATAGTACCCATGGCACCATCCAACACTAAAATTCTTTTTTCTAATTCTTCTTTTATATTTGCCATGCTACGCTTTACTAATCTCTTTTCTTATTCTGTTTACAAAGAAACGCCACTCCCAAACCAAAAACAAAAAAGTATTGTTTTATAACCTAATGTCTTTAAATAATTAAGCCTTTCAACCTGCAAGAGGTGAAAGGCTTTTTATATTGTTCTAAAAATTTTTAGAGGATACTTTTCACCACTTCTTTTTTTGCTTCTTTCTTGGATCCGTCAAACCCTTCAACACCACCAACAGTTGTATATTTCATTACAAACCTTTTATTTGGGTTGATGATTTGATATGCAAACTGGCACATGACCGCGGCCTCATGAAAACCTGACAAAATCAATTTTAATTTTCCTGGGTAGGTATTTACATCTCCTATGGCAAATACTCCTGGAATATTGGTTTGGTAATCCTTGGCATTGTTCACTTTTATAGCATTCTTTTCAATTTCAAAACCCCAATCGCCAATCGGTCCTAATTTTGGAGACAGCCCAAAAAGTGGTATAAAATTATCCACTTCTAAATACACATCTTCAACATCAACATCCGTACTTTTTATAACTACTGCATCCAAATTATCTTTACCATGAAGTTCTGCCACCTCAGCTTTTGTGTACAATTTTATTTTGCCCAGCTTTGCTAATTCCGAAGCTTTTTCAACTGAATCCAATGCTCCCCTAAATTCATTTCTTCGGTGTACCAAAGAAACTTCTGAAGCTACATCAGTAAGAAAAATAGCCCAGTCCAAGGCAGAATCGCCACCACCAGCAATGACCACTTTTTTATCTCTATAAACTTCTGGGTCTTTAATGATATAGGCCACTCCTTTATCTTCAAAATCGACAATATTTTCAATCTTTGGTTTGCGAGGCTCAAACGAACCCAAGCCACCAGCTACAACAACAATAGGTGCCTGATGTTGTGTACCCTTATTTGTGGTCACAACAAAAGAACCGTCCTCTTGCTTTTCCAAAGTTTCTGCTCTTTCTCCTAAAGTAAAACCAGGTTCAAAAGGTTTTATTTGTTCCATTAATTTATCTGACAATTCCCCTGCTAAAATCTCAGGATAGGCCGGAATATCATAAATAGGCTTTTTTGGATATATTTCTGAACACTGCCCTCCCACCTGAGGTAAAGCATCAATTAAGTGCGTCTTTAATTTTAATAATCCAGCTTCAAAAACGGTAAACAATCCCGTTGGTCCTGCTCCAATTATAAGTATATCTGTTTTAATCATCCTAATTCCTAATTATTTACTGTATTGACTTCTTTTGTTACTCCTAACAACTCTGCTCTGTGATTTACTACCTCTCCTATTACTATAATTGCAGGATTGGACAAATATCGATATTTAGATTCATTCAAAATAGTAGAAATGCTACCAATCACAATTTTCTCTTCTTTTGTTGTACCATTTTGAATTATAGCCACAGGAATTTCTAATTTTCCTTCTGCTTTATACAATGCAACTATTTCTGACAATTTGGACATTCCCATTAAAATGACCACTGTTGCATTTGACTTTGCTGCCAAAGCCACATCTTTTGATAATTTATGCTCCTTAGTTGTCCCTGTAATCACCCAAAAGCTTTCTGTAACCCCTCTTTTAGTAACAGGAATATTCTGAGCTGCAGCTACTGCCATCGATGAAGATATTCCAGGTACCATTGCAACTTCTAAACCATGCTCGGCGGCATATAACATTTCTTCTGCTCCACGACCAAAAACAAAAGGATCTCCTCCTTTTAATCGCACTACATGTCCATGACTTTTGGCATATTGCACTATCAATTCATTGATTTGATCTTGATGGTAGCTATAACATCCTTTGCGTTTGCCAACAAAAATATGTTTTGCATTTTGGGCGTAGTCCAATAGCTCTGCATCTACAAGAGCATCATATAAAACCACATTGGCATTACGTAGGGCTTTGATTCCTTTTAGGGTCATCAACTCTACATCACCAGGTCCTGCTCCAACTACTGTTAAAAGCCCTTTAACCCCATCTGGGGAAGCAATATGTTTTATACTTTTCTCCTTCATTACTATTTATCAGCTACCAGTTCCAGTTCTCTATAAGCTTCTAATTTACTTAAAACATGTTTTGCATCTTCCATGTATGCTTTTGCAAAAGCCTCAGAAGGTTCATTTTTGTTCAATTGTAGCACTAAGGCAGTAAAAGTACCATTAAAATCAATCTTTTCTGACGCTACAAATAAACTATCAAAATCTTTGATAATACCCGCATGGGTATTTGTCTTTTTGCTTTCAGCAGTCAACAACGCTTTAGCCGAATTTACCATTGACGTATAAGAATAATAGATACTTGCTGCCCATTTTCCTTCTTCAATGGACTGCTGTGCATTTTGGATTTTTTCTTCACTCTCCAATAATAGCGTTGCAATTAAATCTATAACAACACCAGCACATTCACCTATTCCTATTTCCTTTTTATATTTTTCATCTGCACCCCAATCAATAAAATCATCTTGAGTAAGACTACTTATATCTGACAATGGTTTTAAAAAATCATAAAAATAATGTTCTCCTTTTTCTATATAATAATTAACAAAAGAAGCTCCATTACCATTGGCATCAAAATCATCCAATATTAATCGCAATGCTTGTGGCCCTCTTTTACTTGGGATTTTTACCACTTTATCCGAAAATCGCGCTTTTCCATTTCCAAAATTTCCACCACCCAACAATACTTGAAGGGCTGGTGCCACTAATTTATCTTTGGTACGGACAGACATTCCTTGAAAACCAATATTTGCCATATTGTGTTGCCCACAGGCATTCATACAACCACTAATTTTAATTTCCACATCAGGATTGTTGATATAGTTTGGATATTCTGCCTTTATTACTTTTTCTAATTCTTCCGCAATACCAGTACTACTAGCAATTCCTAAGTTACAGGTATCTGTTCCAGGGCAGGCAGTAATATCTAATGCTTTGTTATATCCTGCTTCTACAAATCCTAATTTCTCTAATTCCAAATAGAAAAAAGGCACTAATTCCTTTTTAACATAGGGAATCAATATATTTTGACGAAGTGTAAGCCTTAGTTCACCAGCAGCATATTTCTTGACCAAACCTGCCAATGCTCTTGCTTTATCAGTATAAAAATCTCCCAATAGAACTTTAATTCCAATAGCTACATAACCTTCTTGTTTTTGAGAAACAATGTTAGTAGACTTCCATTGTTCAAAAACTTCTTGGTCTGCTATATCAACTTTAGGAACTGCAACATCTGCAATAGTTACTACTGGATAAGCATCTGCATCAATAGGAAAAGTTTTTACAGGAACTGCTTTTTGCTCTGCTTCCAACAACTCTTTAAATCCGTCTAAACCTACATCTTTTAATAAAAACTTTAATCTGGCTTTAGCCCTGCTTTTTCGTTCTCCATACCTATCAAAAACCCGAATAACACCATCCATCAAGGGAATAATTTCATCAGAAGGCAAGAAGCTGAACAATTCATCAGCATGACGTGGTTGTGAGCCTAAACCCCCACCTAGCATCACTTTAAAACCTCTTACATCATTTTCAATTTTAGCTATAAAGCCCAAATCATGCATATAGGAAAGTCCTGTATCTGCATCACTTGCTGAAAAAGACACTTTAAATTTCCTTCCCATTTCCTGACTTATCGGGTTTCTTAGAAAATATTCAAAAAGTGCATGTGCATAGGGAGAAACATCAAAAGGCTCCTCTACATCTATTCCGGCGGTTTCACTTGCTGTTATATTTCTTACAGCATTACCACATGCCTCTCGCAAGGTGATATCATCTTTTTCTAATTCTGACCAAAGTTCTGGCGTCCTGTTCAAGTCCACATAATGGATTTGAATGTCTTGTCTAGTTGTAATATGAAGTCGACCTGTAGAGTATTCATCAGACACATCACATATCCGCAATAATTGCTTTGATGTCACCTTTCCATAAGGCAACTTTATACGAATCATCTGAACTCCTTCTTGTCTTTGACCATAAACACCACGAGCCAAACGAAGACTACGGAATTTTTCTTCATCCAATTTCCCCTCATGAAACTGACGAATTTTAGCCTCTAATTCAAGAATATCCTTCTCTACTACTGGGTTTTCTATTTCTGATCTAAAGCTCTGCATCTTTTTTATACTTTTTCGTTAAATCTATTGAATGAAGCCCGCACCCACGGTATTGTTAGATTGTGTATCAATTATAATAAATGATCCATTGGTGCGATGGTCTTTAAACGCATCATAAAATATAGGTTTGTTTAATTTGAATGTTACTTTGGCAATATCATTCATTCCCAATCCATCTATATTTTCATCAATACCTGAATAATCTGGGTTAATTTTATAGTGAATGGTATCTACTTTGGCCAAAACCTTATTTACACCATGTTGTACCAAATATTTATTTCCTGCGGCAAATTTCTTGGAATCCATCCAAGAAATAGTAGCGGTAAATTGTTTATCAATGGTCGGTAAGTCTCCTACTTTCACCAACATATCTCCCCTACTTACATTAATTTCATCTTCTAATGTTATGGTAACAGAAGAACGTCTAGAGGCTGTTTGATATTTTTTATCGTAAAAATAGATGTCCTTGATTTTGGATTTCGTTTGTGATGGCAATGCAACAACGTCATCCCCAACACTTAATTGACCTCCATAAACCTTCCCTGCAAAACCTCTAAAATCATGATATTCATCTGTTTTAGGACGAATCACATATTGTACTGGGAACCTAGGAGTACCTGTATTGTATATGTCTTCAAGATCCAACTCCTCTAAATGCTCTAACAGGGTTTGTCCCTCGTACCATGGCATATTCTCAGATTTATTTACCACATTATCTCCCTTTAAAGCACTCGCAGGAATGAATGTAATATGTTGATCTTGATAATCCCTTTTACTCATTAATTCTTCAAAATCTGCTTTGATTGCATTGTATTTTTCTTCTGAAAAATCAACCAAATCCATTTTATTGATGACAACAATAACATCTTTAACTCTTAACAGGTTATTGATGAAAAAGTGACGGTTTGTTTGCTCTATCACTCCTTTTCTAGCATCTATTAAAATAATTGCAGCTTGTGAAGTAGAAGCCCCTGTAACCATGTTCCTAGTATACTCAACATGCCCTGGAGTATCTGCTATAATGTAACTTTTTGTTGCTGTTGAAAAATAAATATGTGCCACATCTATGGTTATTCCTTGCTCACGCTCAGCTACCAAACCATCTGTAGCCAAAGAGAAGTCTAAATAATCATACCCTCTTTGTTTACTTGTTTTTTCAATGGCCTCTAATTTATCCGTAGTCAAAGATTTTGTATCGTAAAGCAGTCTTCCTATCAAGGTACTTTTACCGTCATCTACACTACCTGCTGTTGCTATTTTTAATACTTTCATTTTTCTTTTATTGTTGATTGATAGTATACACCATCAAGTCATCTGACTTTTTATTTTTTCTCTATCTACTTAGCTTAAAAATAGCCTTGTTGTTTTCTTTTTTCCATTGCTGCTTCAGAACGCTTATCATCTATCCTAGCACCACGTTCAGAAATACTAGAATCTCTTATTTCTTGCACCACCCTATCAATAGTATCTGCATGAGATTCCACAGCCGCAGTACAAGACATATCACCAACTGTTCTAAAACGCACAACCATTTCTTTCACCTCTTCATCTGCTGCTCTAAAAACAATATCATCTTCAGCAGACCAAATAAGTCCGTCTCTTAAAAAGATATTACGCTTATGCGCAAAATAGATAGAAGGAATTTCTATTTCTTCTTTTTGGATATAGCTCCAAACATCTAACTCAGTCCAGTTGCTTATAGGAAATACACGAACATTTTGTCCATGCTCTATTTGTCCATTCAACATATCAAACAATTCTGGTCTCTGGTTTTTTTCATCCCATTGTCCGAAGTCATCACGTACAGAAAAAATACGCTCTTTAGCTCTCGCTTTTTCTTCATCTCTACGGGCTCCTCCTATACAAGCATCAAACTTAAATTCTTCTATAGCATCCAATAATGTTGTGGTCTGCAATGAATTTCTACTAGCATACTTTCCAGACTCTTCTTTCACCTTTCCTTGATCAATAGAATCCTGTACATCTCTAACTATCAGTTCCAATCCCAATTCCTTTACTAACCTATCACGAAACTCAATGGTTTCAGGGAAATTGTGACCTGTATCTATATGCATTAACGGAAAAGGAATTTTAGCAGGATAAAATGCCTTCTGTGCCAAGCGAACCAAAGTGATGGAGTCCTTACCTCCTGAAAATAAGAGAACAGGTTTTTCAAACTGTGCTGCTACTTCTCTCATAATATAAATTGCTTCATTCTCAAGAGCGTTTGTTGTAAATACGCCTGAATCTTTTAATGTTTCTACTTCTGATATCAATGTGTCTGACATTTATTTAATTTATATACTGTTCTTATTATGGCTTTCTATGTATGCAAACCACATTCTCTATTTTCTAAAACTTTCGTAGGATCAAAATATTTATGCTCATTTGGCAAATCTCTTTGTTGCAAATAGGTATCCAGTTGCGCATCATTCCAGTGATAAAAAGGGCTTACTTTTAAAACCCCATCTTTACTTAAACTTAAAATATCCAAGGTATCTCTGAGAGCAGTTTGTCCTTTTCTTAAATTGGTAAACCAAACATCTGGCTTATGCTCTGCCATAGCTCTTTTAAAAGGCTCTAACTTCACTTGCTCCGTAAATACTACATGTCTAGGGTCTTCAATACTTGGAATACCCATAACAGAATCCCTATGTGATGATGTCTGCTTAGGGACATATAACTTGACATTTAGATTTAATTTAGAAATTAATTCCTCTGCATGCTTATATGTGTTTGGTGTATTGTAACCTGTATCGCACCATATAACAGGGATGTCATTTTTAACATCTGCAACCGCATTAAGTATTGCTACTTCATAAGGTCTAAAATTGGTTGTAACCACAGGAGTATTCCCATGCTTAATTGCCCAAGAAATAATTTCCCCTGGAGGTATACCTTTAAACTGAGCATTTAATTTCTCTACTTGATCCTCTGTAAGTCCCATACGATTCTTTTTCTATACTATAAATACTATTTACCCCAACCTATTTTGTTCCAAATTCTTTCGTGAAAGAAATACAAAATCATTTTTGTTACAAAGTCTATTGACGCTATGGAAGCTGCCAACACAATCTCCCCAGTTAAAATATATGAAATCAACAAGGTATCTAAAGTCCCTACAATTCTCCAACTTAACGCTTTAGCAATACTACGAATCGGCTTTTCCGATGTACTATCATCCTTATAATTGCTCTTTTTAGCTTTTTTATCTAAAATCAATTGATCAGTAATCATGAAACAATATTTTAATTCTATTACCCTATAGATTTAATAGAGTAAACAAAAATACATTTTTTATACAATCTAGACGTTAAAAAACTCTCAATATTACATTTAACCTATGGTTTTAATAGATTTATTAAAAAAACAGCGTATTAATGCGAATAACTAACTGTTTATTAAAATAGATTGAGGATTATAAATTAGGAAATCAGGTCATCTAGGGTAGTATTTCGGTATACTTGCAAGGCACTATCACGAACACTTATCATTAATTTATGTACTGAACATTTATTTTCGTCGGGGCAATCATCACATTTCTCATAAAAATTTAAACTCACACAAGGTATCATGGCAATGGGCCCTTCTAAAACTCTGATAACTTCTGTCATTTGTATTTCTGATGGTCTTTTAATAAGATAATAGCCTCCTCCTTTTCCTTTTTTAGAACTCAAGAATCCTGTTCTACGCATAGAAAGTAAAATGCTTTCCAAAAACTTTTGAGAAATATTCTCGTGCTTTGCTATTTCGGCAATTTGGACCGGTTCGTTATCTACTTGTCCAGCTAAAAAAGTTAAGGCTTTAATTCCGTATTTCGTCTTCTTAGAGAGCATAAGGCGAATATAATTAATTTACGGCAATCCTTAGCTCAGCGCCTATAATTTATAATGCTCGTTCCATTTTAACATCGCTACGTTCATATGGAGCATTATCCCCAACTGGAATATCCACAAATCCATATTTCCTATAGATGTGCAAGGCATTTTTAAGTTTAGAATTTGAATATAAAATGAGTTTATCCCAATCCATACTTTTCGAAAAGGCCAAACATTCTTCCATTAATTTCTGTCCTATTCTCTTCCCTTGATACTTAGGCGAAACAGCCATTTTTCCAAGCTCATAGCACTTATCATCAATTTTTATCAAAGAAAATGTCCCTGCAATTTCAGCACCAACCTTTGCGAAAAATATATAACCTCCCATATCAATAATAACACTTTCACACCTTTCTAATAAATCTGCATCATGTGGTTCCACTACAAAATACTTTTCCAACCACTCCACATTAAGCCTAGCAAAATCTGATGCATACCTAGATTCAAACGGGATTATTTCAACTTCTTCCATGCTTAAAGTTTTTCTAAGATTCTTTTATTTAAAGATTTTTCTTGAAGAGCCAATTCTATTTTTTCTAAAACCTCCACCAGGCTATTGGTTTTTATCTGCGTGAGCATTTTAACCTCTGTCTCAATTACTTTCCAAACAGGAACAAGACGTTTATGTATGTTTTTCCCTTTACTTGATAGGCGTATGATTTTTTTTCTCCCATCTCTTTCATCTGCCGTAGAAGTTACATATCCCAGGTTTGTTAACTTTTTAACTGATTGTGTTATTGCAGGTTGCGTGTACTTCAACGCTTCTTGTATATGCGTTGTTGTAATGCCATCAACCTCAATTATGAGTTTGAAAATTGGAAATAAATAAGGGTCAAAATTTATCTCAAGTGCATCATATACTTCTTGGGTTTCCCTCATAATATACCCGCTTAATCTATTAAGCCTAGACCCTACTCCAAGTTCCTCAAACTCCAAAAAACCATCTTTCATAAGCGTTTATATAACTACTTATGTAAATATAGGTTACTCTGATACAACTGACAACAATTAATTCTTAAAGCCTATGCTAACGCCTGCTCAATATCAGCAATGATATCATCTATATGTTCCAAACCTACGGATACCCTCACTGTTCCATCCGTAATACCAACCTCTTCTCTTTCGGCAGTAGTTAGTTTACTATGTGTTGTGGAGGCAGGATGTGTAACAATACTCCTAGAATCTCCCAAGTTGGCAGATAAGGATAATAATTTAATGGCATCAAAGAACTTTCTTCCTCCATCTATACCTCCTTTTACCTCAAAGGCTATAACACTACCACCTGCTTTCATTTGTTTTTTGGCAATTTCATATTTAGGATGGGATTTTAAGAATGGATATTTTACCCAATTAATCTTAGAATGCCCCTCTAAAAACTCAGCCAATTTCATGGCGTTTTCACAATGTCTATCTACTCTTAGCGCTAATGTTTCCAAACTCTTAGATAATATCCATGCATTGAAAGGTGAAAGTGACGGACCCGTAATTCTAGAAAAACGATACACTTTATCCATCAATTCTTTACTCCCCACTGTAATCCCTGCTAAAACACGACCTTGACCATCCATTAATTTTGTTCCTGAATGAATGACCAAATCGGCACCAAACTTAATAGGTTGTTGCAAATAAGGTGTCGCAAAACAATTATCAATAATGAATATCAGCTTGTGTTTTTTTGCGATTTTTCCCAAAGCTTCTAAATCCAATATATCTACTCCAGGATTCGTTGGAGATTCTGCATATAATATTTTTGTGTTTGGTGTAATCAAAGCCTCAATCTCATCCAGTTCATCTATCTTAAAATAAGAGGTTGAAATATTCCACTTTGGAAAAAATTGAGTGAACAATGAGTGCGTTGAACCAAAAATATTCCGCGCTGAAATTATATGATCTCCACTATCCAATAGGGCGGCTAGCGTAGAATATACGGCTGCCATTCCTGAAGCAAATGCAAAACCATCTTCTGCACCTTCCATTTTACACACCTTTTCTATAAACTCTGATGAATTTGGATTGGAATATCTAGAATAAATATTCCGTTCTTTCTCCTCAGCAAACGAAGCTCGCATATCCTCGGCATCCTCAAACACAAAACTGGATGTCAGGTACAATGGACTAGAGTGTTCCAAAAACTGTGAACGTTCTATTTGCGTTTTTACCGCTTCTGTTTCAAACTTGTATTTTTTGCTCATAATTTATTCCTAATTAATAACTCTGGGGCTTCGACTACCCTCAGCCTCCATAACATTAACCAAAATTCAATATATTTCAACTATACTGCACTCTTCAGAAAACAGATTAGGGTCATACTCAATCTCCAATACTACTCGGTGACTGAGCGTAGCCGAAATCATCCTTTTTCTGCAATTCTTAATATATCTCCAAAAACGCCTCTTGCCGTCACAGCAGCACCAGCTCCTGCTCCTTGTATAACCAATGGATGATCACCATAAGATTCTGTAAAAATCTCAATAATGGAATCTGAGCCCTTTACCTGTCCCAATGAACTTGCCTTAGGAACTGATATAAGCTTTACCTCCAATATTCCTTTTTCTTCTTGTAAATTTCCTGATAAATCACCCACATAACGCAATACATGATCTGGTTTTTGCGCTTTTTTAATTTCGCTAAATATTGCATTTAAGGCACTACTATTCTTTAAGAAATCTGAAACAGTACCCGCTATTAATTCCTTTGGTATCAGATTTTGAATATCAATATCCGAAAACTCGTTGCTTAAATCCAATTCCCTTGCCAATATCAATAATTTTCTCCCTACATCATTCCCCGACAGATCGTCTCTAGGATCTGGTTCAGTGAATCCTTTCGCAATTGCATCCTTTAAAATAGCTGAAAATGACGCCTCAGATTCAGAAAAAGTATTGAATATATAACTTAAAGACCCTGAGAAAATACCCTTAATCCGTGTAATATTCTCCCCAGATAAATGCAGCAGCTTTATGGTGTCTATCAATGGCAATCCAGCTCCCACATTAGTTTCATATAGATATTGCTTTTGATTTTTAATCAAATCCTCTCGCAATAATTGATAATAATCAAATCCCAATGTATTGGCTATTTTATTGGAGGACACCAAATCGAACCCATTTTCAACAAAATCGAAATAATTGGCTACAAAAATCTCACTTGCCGTATTATCAACTGCAATCAGATTCTCTAAATGGTGCTCTTTTGCAAATGCAAAAACATCTTTCAACTCATAAGAAATTCCTTTTTCCTTAAGATTTGATTTCCATTTTTTAGTAACTCCTCTTTTATTAAAAAGGACATTTTTAGAATTGGCAACAGCAAAAACATTCAGCTGGATACCTTTTCTTTCTTCAATAATTGTTGCAGATTTTAGAATTTGATCAATTAATGTTCCGCCTACATTCCCATGTCCAAAAACAGCTAAATTAACTTTTTTGGATATTCCAAAAATCTGACTGTGCATCACATTCAATGCTTTGACCAAATCGGATTTTTTCAATACCAAACTCACATTCTTACCAGATACCGTATTGTTGAACAACAAAGGAATTATTTGGTTTTTAATAAGCGCGTTATAGGGTTTATGAAACGTACTTAAATCTTGTCCGACAATGGAAACCACTGAAACATCATTCATTACAGTAATCATATTCACATCTTTGGAATAAAAATCATTCTCAAATTCACTTTCCAAAGCAGTTTTAGCATCCAATGCCTTATCAGCAGAAACAACCAAACCAATACCTCTTTCAGAAGATCCCTGCGAAATTATGCTTACATTAATCCCTTTGTCCCCAAGAGCTTTAAAAATTCGCGCATCCACTCCTACTTTCCCAAGAAGTCCTCTCCCCTCAAGATTAATCAATGCCATATCTTCTATTACCGATAATGATTTAATCCTTTCCTCACTAGTCTTAGCACTTATTAAAGTTCCTTCACTATCATTATTAAAGGTGTTTAATATTCTTAGTGGAATGTTCTTTTCTATTAGTGGAATTATGGTTTTAGCATGCAAAATTGTTGTCCCAAAATTGGCTAGCTCATTGGCTTCTCCATAAGACAACTCCCCAATCATTCTGGCGTCAGAAACAAAATCTGGGTTGGCAGTAAGGATACCATCTACATGTGTAAAATTCTGTAGCTCTTCTGCATCCAAAAAATTTGCCAGCAATGCAGCAGTATAATTACTCCCATTTCTACCTAGAGTAGTTGTTTCATTATTCAAATTAGAAGCAATAAACCCAGTGATTATTGGCACATCATTATCTTTCAACCTAGAAAACGCTCCTACTACATTTTCTTTAGACAATACTTCCAATACAGTTGCGTCACCAAAAACAGTATCTGTTTTAATGAGCTCACGGGAATCTATCATTTTGGCATGTATTCCTTTACCAATTAATAACTTTGTGATTAGTTTTGCAGAAATAAGCTCTCCATAGGCCAAAACTTGGTCTTTTATTTTAGAGCTATAATCCCCAAGCAAAGCTACTCCTTCAAACAATCTCACCAAGGCTGCAAACTCTTCTGAAAGATTTACATTCTTAAAAGCATGTTTTTGATAGGCTTCAAATTTTTCAAAATCCTTTATATAATTTTTCCCATCAGCAGCTTTTTGAAGTATGTGCTCCAACTGATCTGTTCCTTTCTCCCTAGCCGATAAAACAACCGCTATTTTCTCTCCTTTTTTTACTTTATCACTTATAATACCCAAGACCCTTTCAATTCCTTCTCCATTGGCCAAGGACTTTCCTCCAAATTTCAAAATCTTTACCCTTTTGGTCGTTCCATTTTTATTGAATACACCTTTGAGTAACTGCTCTAATTGTTCAAATTCAATTAAAAAAGCATCATGTCCATGAAGTGAATTAATTTCCCCATAGGTTACATTACTATTTGCTTGTGCCAAACGCTTGAAGGTTTCTTTATTTTCCTTTGCGCTAAAGAATAGATCAGAATCTACCCCAATAATATGAATATTGGTGCCACTATTTTGCAACTTGATAAAATTATCCTCTCCCTTTCTAGTAATATCAATCGTCTTTAACAATTGGTTCATTAACTTATATGCAGATAACTGAAACCTTTCTTGCAATTTTGTACCATGATGCGTCAACCAGCTTTCTACATTAAAAACTTGAAGTTCATCATTAGTAGTTCTTTTAAATCGTTCTTTAAATGATTCTGGTGTACGGTAACATAGCATAGCGTGCATACGGGCATCATGAACCGGTTGCTTAGAATTTACCAAAAACTGCTCTTGAATCTGACAATTGGCTATTAACCAATCCGTAGATTTCCAATCTGAAGCTACAGGAATCAAATGCTCAGTAAGGTTAGGATTTAAAGCAACCATTTCCCAAGCAATTCCGCCTCCCATAGACCCACCGATGATGGCATAAAGTTTAGCAACACTCATTTCTACCAAACCGTTTAAGAATATTTTAGCGATGTCCTGCGCAACAAAATCCTTATAATTATCTATCACAGAACGATCATGTCCATTTCCTGGCACATTAAAACAGAGTACTGTATATTTTTTGGTGTCGATACATTTATCATCACCAATCAAAGCTGACCACCATCCTTCATCACCAGCAACATCAGAATTACCAGTCAAAGCATGATTCACTAAGACTATGGGCGCTGTATGCAACGCCAGACCAAACAATTGATAGGACAAGGAAATATCTACTTGCTTCCCACTATTGGTAGTGTATTTGTATAATTTTAATTGATGTAGCATTTTATTTTATATAGTATTGGGCTCACCAACGTAAGCCCAATGGTATTCTTTTTTTATAATTGCTCAAAAACCTGTGCTAAGTCGGCTTTTAAATCTTCAACATTCTCTAAACCTACAGACAAGCGTATCAAATCTTTAGTAACACCTGTGGCTTCTTGTGCCACTTCATCCAATTGTTGATGTGTTGTACTGGAAGGATGAATGATTAAAGATTTAGTATCCCCAATATTGGCCAGCAAAGAGAATAGTTTTGTTTCATCAGCAATTTTCTTAGCAGCATCATATCCTCCTTTAACACCAAAGGTAACCAATCCACTTTGCCCTTTTGGAAGGTATTTTTTAGCCAAACCATTATATGAACTAGATGCCAAGCCTGGGTAATTCACCCAAATTACCTCATCTCTATCTTCCAACCATTTAGCTAGCTCTAAAGCACTTTCACTATGCCGCTGGATTCGAACTTCCAAAGTTTCCAATCCCTGAATAATTTGAAATGCATTAAACGGACTTAAACAAGCACCAAAATCCCGTAAACCTTCTATACGAGCCTTAGCGATAAAAGCAGCTGCACCCAAAGCTTCGTGATATACCAACCCATGATACCCAGCGGAAGGCTCTGTAAATTCTGGAAAATTCCCGTTGGCCCAATCAAATGTACCAGCATCAATAATGGCTCCACCCAAAGCAGTACCATTACCATTAATATATTTGGTTAAGGAATGGATTACAATATTTGCGCCATGTTCAATAGGGTTCAATAAAGCAGGTGTAGCAACAGTATTATCAACAATAAAAGGAACTTTTGCCTTTTTTGCCTCAGAAGAAATTGCTTTTAAATCCAATACATCCAATTTGGGATTCCCTAGTGATTCTACAAAAAATGCGCGAGTATTGTCCTGTACAGCCTTTTCAAAGTTTGATGCATCAGAGGGGTCTACAAAAGTGGTGGTAATTCCAAATCTTGGCAAGGTAACACTCAACAAGTTATAAGTGCCACCATATAAACTGTTAGAGGCTACAATATGGTCACCAGCCTTTAGCAATACCGATAAAGCTGTGTTGATGGCTCCAGTTCCAGATGCCGTTACTACAGCAGCAATACCGCCTTCCAAAACAGCTAGACGTTGCTCTAAAATATCATTGGTAGGGTTATTTATTCTTGTATAAATGTTTCCTGGTTCTGCTAAAGAAAATAAGTTGGCGGCATGTTCAGAATCATTAAATACATAAGCAGTACTTTGATAAATTGGCACAGCACGGGTTCCTCCGTTGGCAGCAACATCATGCCCTGCGTGCAATGCATTGGTTGAAAATTTTTGATCACTCATGATTTTTTGTTTTTTATTAATTGATTAAATAAAAAAGCCAAACCCCAATACTCAAAGCATGTGGGTAAAAATCAAAAAGCTATAAAGAAAGAAAAATTACAATTTGTAATTTGTTTGTTATCTGCCCTGAAACCCAGGATAGAATTTAGCACCTTCTTTGTATAGAACAAAGGGTTGCTAAGGCTTCACAGGGTCTAATCCCTCCACCTTTCTTAATAACTATTCAATAAATGTTTGAACTTTGAAGCCGCAAAGATAGTGACGGATTTCTTATTTCCTACTCTTTTTTTAAAATTTTACAAATTAAACGTAGCTTTTACAGCATCTACCATATCCAATTTTTCCCAAGTAAAAAGTTCCACCTCTTTCTCAATTCTTCCATTATAAGGAGATTCAAAAACCTTGGTTACAGTTTTGGGCTCTTTTCCCATATGACCATAAGCGGCCGTTTCTAAATAAATAGGGTTTCTTAATTTTAACCTTTCTTCTAAAGCAAAAGGGCGCATATCAAATAATTTCGCCACTTTTTCCGCAATATCCCCATCACTTAGGTTTACTTTGGAAGTCCCGTATGTATCCACATAAATAGATGTTGGTTCCACAACACCAATGGCATAGCTTACCTGTACCAATATTTCATCGGCGACGCCTGCTGCAACTAAATTTTTAGCTGCATGTCTTGCAGCGTAGGCAGCGCTACGATCTACTTTACTTGGGTCTTTTCCACTGAAAGCACCACCACCATGGGCGCCTTTACCGCCATAGGTATCCACAATGATTTTTCTTCCTGTAAGACCAGTATCCCCATGTGGGCCACCTATCACAAATTTACCAGTTGGATTTATATGGTATTTAATTTGACCATCAAAAAGTTGTTGCACACTTTCTGGAAACTGCGCAACCACTTTTGGTATCAATATCGCAATGATGTCTTCCTTAATCTTTGCCAACATTTTATCATCATCAGCATCAAATTCATCATGTTGGGTAGAAACCACAATAGTATCTATTCTTTCAGGTATATTTTCATCAGAATACTCAATAGTCACTTGTGCTTTGGCATCTGGCCTTAAATACGTAATTGCGCTATGCTCTCTTCTCAATTCTGCTAAGGCCTGCAATATTTTATGAGAAATATCCAGTGCTAATGGCATATAATTTGCTGTTTCTTTGGTTGCATATCCAAACATCATTCCTTGATCACCAGCACCCTGCTCTTCTTTAGAACCTCTATCTACACCTTGGTTGATGTCCTGAGATTGTTCATGAATTAAAGAAATTACTCCACAGGCGTTACCGCTAAATTGATAATCTCCATTGGTATACCCAATTTTATTGATTACATCTCTAGCAATTTGTTGTACATCCAAATAGGTGCGACTCTTAACTTCTCCTGCCAATACTACCTGACCTGTGGTTACTAAAGTTTCACAAGCTACTTTGCTTTCAGGGTCAAAGGCCAAAAAATTATCCAATAAAGCATCACTTATTTGATCTGCAATTTTATCTGGATGTCCTTCACTTACTGATTCCGATGTGAATAGATATGACATAGTCTATAATTTTACAAGGGATTTGACGAACATAAGACCAAGAGCTAACAGGAAAGTACTGAAACAAGTTTCAGTATACACCGTTTTAGCATTTTTTTTAAACCCTATTCATATGTAGGGTCTAGTCTCCTTTAGACTAGGTGCCAAAAACAAATTCGACACTTGAGGTTGCAATCAGTCAAATCCTTCCTCTTTGTTTATAACGACAAAAGTACATATTTGTTGGAAATTGAAAACTATTTATAGTTTGATTTTTTCCATATTATTTTTATGTCCATCCATACAACTTTTAAAAGTTGTTCGTATTTCGACTCATATTTTTTCTCTAACCCAAGATACTTTGTATATTGTGAGACACATTACTCATAACCTATTAATTACCAAACTATATGCACATTGCCGTTGCAGGAAACATTGGAGCAGGAAAAACCACTTTGACTAGACTGCTTGCCAAACATTATAAATGGGAAGCACATTTTGAAGATGTCATAGACAATCCTTATTTAGATGATTTTTACACTCAAATGGAACGATGGAGCTTTAACCTTCAGATTTATTTTTTAAATAGCAGGTACCGTCAAATTCTTCAAATTAAAGAAAGCGGTAAGGATATCATCCAAGATAGGACCATATATGAAGATGCCCATATTTTTGCACCCAATTTGCATGCAATGGGACTTATGACCAATAGGGATTTCACCAATTATTCCAGCCTTTTCGAATTAATGGAAAGTTTAGTGCAACCACCAGACTTATTGATTTACTTGAGAAGCTCTATTCCTAATTTGGTACACCAGATTCATAAACGTGGTAGAGAATATGAAAACACGATTTCTATAGATTATCTCAGCCGTCTTAATGAACGTTATGAAGCTTGGGCGCATAAATATGAAAAAGGCAAACTTCTGATTATAGATGTAGACAATCTTGATTTTGTAGACAATCCTGAACATCTTGGGGATGTCATCACTAAAATTGACGCTGAAATCCACGGCCTGTTTTAAAAGAAATTATACCAAAAACAACATATTGGATAAAACATCAACTACAATATCTAACACCTAAATTATTCTTTGCGAACCTTTCATTTTACCATTTGACTGGGTTTGAGATGGCATTCATCCAATGCCCAAAAGACATGAATTAATGACTCGTTTATGGATAAATGTAATTAGCACATGCCTTCATTTTATGAAAGAGTAAATCGGATTAGCACTATAACAAATTAACTGATTAGCATTAAGCTGTACAATTAGCAACAAACCTTCTTTTAGGGCACATTCATCTAAAAATTATTCTAGATGAATCATCCAAAACAGCACTTCCCTCATTCATAAGGTGTATTCCCTCATTTTAACTTTTATCAACCTTACGAAACTACTAGGTTTATATAGCTTTTAACCACCCTAAAAATAGGAATAGCCTTGGCAACTTCCGTTTAATTCATTCATTAACCCAACTTGTCATAGGACAGGTATAAATTTTTAGCAAAGATGAAACCAAAAAAGAACCCAAACAAGGATTTAAACAAAAATCGTGGCCTTTACTTTATTTCAGGACTGGTCCTTATTATGTTATTGGCATATACTGCCTTAGAATGGAAAACCTATGACTCCACCTCTATTTATGATATTGGCATGGATATTCCCGATGAAATCACAGAAGAAGCCCCTCCAATAATTGAGTTTAAAATTCCACCACCGCCTCCACCGCCTGTAGCTCCCCCATTTATTGAAGTAGCACCTGACAAAGCCGATATCATAGAAACTGAAATATTATCTACCGAAACAAATCAAGAAGAAAAAGTATTAAAAGTAGAAGAGGTAAAGGAAGTAGAAATTCTAGAAGATATTAATGTACCCATTTCAGTTGTAGAAGAAGTTCCCATATTTCCTGGCTGTGAAAATGCCTCTGATAAACTAGCTTGTTTCCAAAAAATGATAACCAAGCATGTTAATAGAAATATTCGCTATCCAGAGATTGCCCAAGAACTGGGCATAGAAGGAAGAGTAAGCGTAGTCTTTGTAATTCAAAAAGATGGAAGCATTGGAAACATTCAATTAAAAGGGCCAGATAAAAGCTTGGAGAAAGAAGCAGCTCGTATCATTGCCAAACTTCCAATAATGGAACCTGGAAAGCAACAAAAAAATCCCGTAAAGGTCCCTTTTAGTATTCCTATCAATTTTAAGCTTCAACAGTAACAAGAATCTTTTTCTCGCGAAATCATAAAAAAACCCGAAACATTTAATGTTTCGGGTTTTTATTTTATTCTAAAGCTAAAGATCTTATTTCATCTCTTGCACTATTACTTCTTCTTTCACTATTACTTTCTTCCCTTCCACTTTCACATCAACATCTTTTAATGCATCAATTTTAGCTTCAACTTCATCGGGAGTTCCTTCAAAACTATTTTCTACAACTACAGTTTCACCATTTATGGTTGTAGTTGTTGTAATAACAGCTTTTGTAAAAGCGTCAGAAGTCACTTCAACACTAATTTCTTTTGTAATCTCGTTATGTGCCATACCCGTTTCTTCTGCATGTCCACCCAAAATTGGAGCAATTACCAATCCAATCAAACAGGTCAGTTTAATTAATATATTCATTGATGGGCCAGAGGTATCTTTAAATGGATCACCAACTGTATCTCCAGTCACAGCGGCTTTATGAGCCTCAGAACCTTTATAGGTCATTTCACCATTGATCTCTACTCCTGCTTCAAAAGATTTTTTAGCATTGTCCCAAGCTCCACCTGCATTGTTTTGGAAAATTGCCCAAAGCACACCACTTACGGTAACACCTGCCATATATCCTCCAAGCATTTCAGCTATCTCCATATTATCCATTCCAAATATCATTGGAACAAAAGCAATAGCCAAAGGAAAACCTATTGTCAATAAACCTGGAAGCATCATTTCTTTTAAAGAAGCTTTTGTGGATATTGCCACACATTTGTCATATTCTGGTTTCCCAGTTCCTTCCATAATCCCAGGAATCTCTCTAAACTGTCGCCTCACTTCTTCAACCATTTCCATGGCCGCTTTACCAACAGCGTTCATTGCTAAAGCAGAAAACACTACTGGCACCATGCCACCAACAAATAACATTGCTAAAACTGGTGCTTTAAAAATATTTATTCCGTCAATTCCTGTAAACGTTACATAAGCAGCAAATAGTGCTAAAGATGTAAGTGCTGCGGAAGCAATTGCAAATCCTTTTCCTGTTGCTGCAGTTGTATTACCAACGGAATCCAATATATCTGTACGTTCTCTTACTATTGGCTCTTGCTCACTCATTTCAGCAATACCACCTGCATTGTCAGATATAGGTCCAAAAGCATCAATCGCCAATTGCATAGCTGTTGTAGCCATCATTGCCGAAGCAGCCAATGCAACACCATAAAAACCGGCTAATGCATAAGAAGTCCAAATTGCTCCAGCAAACAATAATACTGAAGGGAATGTAGAAATCATTCCTGTTGCTAAACCTGCAATAATGTTTGTTCCTGCTCCTGTGCTAGATTGTTGAACGATTTTTAAGATTGGGCTTTTTCCCAATCCTGTATAATATTCAGTTACGGCAGAAATAGCGCCACCAACTAGTAAACCTACTAAAGTTGCATAAAACACACGCAAAGAAGATATCTCTTTCAAACCTTCTCCAAAGAAATTCATTTGCATTGTTTCAGGAAGCATATAGCTTACCAAAAAGTAACATGCTATTGCCACCAAAACAATGGAAACCCAATTTCCAAGGTTTAGAGCTCCCATAACTTGAGATTCTTTAGCATCATTACTTTTAATTTTAACCAACGTGGTTCCTAGTATAGAAATGATGATTCCTACACCAGCAATAGCCATTGGCAATAAGATTGGTCCAATTCCGCCAAAAGCATCTTGGATAGCACCACCCATGTCTTTAATAATATAATTCCCTAAAACCATTGCCGCTAAAACTGTAGCAACATAAGAACCAAACAAATCGGCTCCCATACCTGCAACATCACCAACATTATCTCCTACGTTATCTGCAATTGTAGCCGGGTTACGAGGGTCATCTTCTGGAATACCTGCCTCTACTTTACCTACCAAATCAGCTCCCACATCTGCAGCTTTGGTATAAATACCTCCACCAACACGTGCAAACAAAGCAATAGATTCTGCACCAAGTGAAAAACCTGCAAGGGTTTCTAACACTATAGTCATATCAGCGGTTGAAGTCCAAACTCCACCCATAAAATAGTTATAGAAAAATATAAAGAAAGCCGTTAACCCTAAAACTGCCAAACCAGCTACTCCCAATCCCATTACTGTACCACCACCAAAAGATACTTTTAGTGCATTTGGCAAACTTGTTCGGGCTGCTTGTGTTGTTCTTACATTTGTTTTAGTGGCTATTTTCATTCCCATATTTCCTGCTAGTGCAGAAAAAATAGCTCCCAAAATAAAGGCCACTACAATAAGCCAATGTGTTGATGGAACTACAAAAGAAACTATAGCAAGCAATACACTCACGACAACAACAAATATTGATAAAAGTTTATATTCTGCTTTTAAGAAAGCCAAAGCTCCTTCGTAGATATGATCCGAAATTTCTTTCATCTTACCATCTCCAGCATCCTGTTTCATTACCCAGGATTTTTTAACCAGCATATAAATAAGTCCTAAAATCGCCATTATAATTGGCATGTATATCATTATAGAGTCCATAAGTTCTTTAGTTGTGAATTTAGTTGTGTAATTAAGCTGGGCAAAAGTAGTGAAATCAAACAAAATAAAAAAAGCAATATTGAATACCCAATATTGCTTTTTTATATTTAAAACTTATAATTATTTAATACTTACTTCCTTGGTAGGTATGTCGCTGCTCTTAAAACGCTGTATACACTTTACAACGATATCTTTGGCTTCATTTACGTCTCCCCAACCGCCAACATCTACTTTTTTCTTTTCCAAATCTTTATACACCTGAAAAAAATGTTCTATTTCTTTAATAAGATGGGGATTTAATTCATTTAAATCAGTAACAGTATTCCAAATAGGATCAGATACGGGAACACATATGATTTTTTCATCTGGTCCTTTTTCATCGGCCATATGGAAAACACCTATTGGTTTCACTTCCATTACACAACCTGGAAAAGTAGGTTCAGTAACCAAAACCAACACATCCAATGGATCCCCATCCAAGGCTAAGGTTTCTGGAACAAAGCCATAATCTGCTGGATACATCATAGAAGAAAATATCATTCTATCATAGCGCACCTTCTTTAGTTCAAAATCATATTCATACTTGTTTCTACTTCCTTTGGGTATTTCTATAAGGACATCAAAAGAGGTTACTTCTTCTTTGCTCATAATATTTACTATTGTTATTATATCGTTTAAATAAAAGTACAGATTAAAAACTAAAGCCAAATGATCCTGTTACACTAAATGGCCTTGCATTGGGGCTCTCTAAATAATTTCCCCTGAAATTAAAGTCTAACCTAAAGATCTTGAAAATATTACCAACACCAAAGGAATATTCCCAGTAAATATTATCTGTTGGCGAAAGCAACGGAATATTGGTTGGGCTATTTAGCAATCTATTTCCATCCGACAAATCTCCCCAAACACCCCTAAGGCCAATTATTTCCCTTAAATTCCAATTGCGCATAAATGGTATTCTGGAAAAAAGTCTGCCATTAAAATTTTGCTCCAAATGCACTGCAGCATACGTATCTGTCACGAACTCATAGAAATCTAGATTAGGAAATGTTTTATATATTGTAAATAGTGTTTGATTTCCCGGCACAACATTCAATAGACCCAAAGGCACTTCTCCAAAAGTTTTACCCAACTCAATTGTAGTGTTCAACCTTCCTATCCCCCCAATTTGCCATGGCTGCGTATATGAAAACTGAAGCCTTTCAAAATCAAAATCACTTTCCAAAAAACCTTCATATCCTTTGGTATAGCTCAATAAAAGCGTGCTATAATTTTCATTGATATTATACCGTTCTACCCCATAACCAGTAGTCCTCTTTCCAGGCGTATAGACCAAAGAGGTGTTAATTGTAAACTGTTTTATTTCTGATGCAACGCCCGTAGGAGAATCTACATCTAAATAATCCAAACTAAAAGCATCTGGTAATGCAGAACTTAACGTCCGAAGCGAAGACCCCAATCGAATTCTAAAATTGGTTGCTGGCTCCATTTCAACCGAGAATGCAGTAAGATCAATATTAGTTAAACGGTCATTTGACCCTACAGTAACTACTGAAGAAGATGCAATACTCCTTCCTAATACATCACTGGTTGTGGTTAGATTAAGCCCCATTTGTTCAACATCTTTTCTATGCCCGCCAGAAACAATTAATCTTGTTTTTCTATCCAGCAACCATTTGGCAGAAAATCCATGTTTCACTCTGTGATCATCAAAACCATATGCTAAATATCCTTCTAACCTCCATGAATCATTTTGATTAAAAAAAGTTCTTGCCCCTGCTCGCAGGCGAAATCCCTCTGCATTGTTATAGCCAAATACACTATAAATATTTCCAAGGTCAAGGTTCCATTTATCAACCTCCACATAACCAGAGCCTAGAATACTTGCTATATTATAGAAGGTATTGAACTTAGGCACTGTTTTCAAAGTATCCAACAATTTATATATGCCTTGCTCGTCTTGATTTAAGCTTTCCAGTCGGCTATTCTTCCAAAATATACTATCTCTATTCCTGACCAAGGCATCAAATGGATCTGATTCATTTTTATAGAATTTTTCAGGCTTAGGGATGTCAAATTTATAATTGGCAAAAACCGTGGTGCGCTTGCCGTATAAGCCTTTAGATTTTTCTTTTTTGCTATAGCTAAAATCACTGAGCATATAATCTCGTTTCAAAAGAAAAACAGAATCGTTTACTACATCAAAATCTTGCTCAATATAAACCTCTTTTACCCAGTTTATATTGGCGCTTTTAGTGACTTCAAGGTTTATCTTCTTGATGGCAAAAGTGGAGTCATTTACCCAAAAATCACCCTTAAACGTTAGTTCATTTTTTCGTCTGGGATAGTAGATAATATTATAACACCACTTATTATCTATAAATGTACTATCTGATAACACATAATTGTAGGTGTCCACCCCTGTTTTAGATAGTGGGCTGGTAAAACTTTTGTCAAAAAACTTAAGGTAATTGTCATAGATGTCATAATCGGAATACAAATCTTCCACAAAGGCAATAATAGCCTGATTGTTACTAAAACCTGAATTTTTACTTCCAAGAACATCTTCTTTCTTTTCCGCCTTTATATTATTACCATACACTTTGGAAAAAGTTTCATTCAAGAAAATTGGCAAATAGGTCTTCCCTGTAATACGAGAGGTGTCCAAGTCATTAAAAATAAACTCCATTCCCTTAAAAATCCTTTTCTGCATTAAAGCACTATCAATAGAATTAAGGTCAAATTCTATTTTCTCGTATTTGTCATACTGGTATTGCTTAAACATATGCACCCCATTGACCCGTTTCTTGGCCCATATTTTCTTTAGAATTTCTATGGCTGGATTGTTTTTCTTAGATTGTTTCCCTACATAGATTACAACCTCGTCCAATTCCTCATTGGATTCCAACAGCACAATATCCATGTTATAGTTTACCTTAGATGGCAGTGGGATTTCTTGCGACGCATACCCAATAAAGGAAACCACTAAAATTGGGTGGTCATTATCAGATTCCATATAAAACCTACCGTTATCATTGGTGATGGTTCCTTCTGAAGAATTTTTGAACAAAACATTGGCAAATGCGACTGGTTCACCTAAATCATCCACTACAATTCCTCCAACCTTGGTCTGAGAAATAATATAACACGTAAAAAACAAAAACAAAGGAAGTACAAATTTTTTCATTAGCTCATACATATTAACGCACAACCTAGAAAGAGGCTGTGTATATAACGTTATTATTTAGGTTTGGTGTAAATGTGCTATCAAATAATCTGCATTTTAAATAAATAAAGCTCCATCAACTCTTGGTCGATGAAGCTAAGATAGTTTTACAAAATAATATGTTTTATTTATATAACACTTTTTTAACAGCTTTAATCACATCTTCATGATTAGGCAACCATTCTGCCAATAAAACTGGAGAATAAGGTGTTGGTGTATCTGCAGTGTTAATTTTTACAATTGGTGCATCTAAATAATCAAATGCTTGCGACTGGACTTGGTATGTAATCTCTGTTGAAACATTACCAAAAGGCCAAGCTTCCTCTAAAATGACCAGTCTATTTGTTTTCTTAACTGAATTCAAGATAGTTTCTTGATCCATAGGCCTTACTGTTCGAAGATCTATAATCTCACAAGTAATCCCTTCTTTTTCTAGTTCATCTGCAGCTTTGTACGCCTCCTTTATAATTTTACCAAAGGACACAATGGTCACATCATTTCCTTCTCTTACAACCTCAGCAACCCCCAACGGGATGATATAATCTCCCTCAGGCACTTCTCCTTTGTCCCCGTACATTTGCTCAGACTCCATAAAAATTACTGGATCATCATCTCTAATTGCAGCTTTTAAAAGTCCTTTTGCATCTTTTGGATTTGATGGCACTACAACTTTTAATCCTGGACAATTGGCAAACCAATTTTCAAAAGCTTGTGAGTGTGTT
This sequence comes from Flavobacteriaceae bacterium, assembly GCA_002746415.1. GTDB lineage: Bacteria > Bacteroidota > Bacteroidia > Flavobacteriales > Flavobacteriaceae > Saonia. The sequence continues at coordinate 150,281 of NVXD01000005.1, forward strand.
GCTCCTAATTGACCTGCGGATCCTGTAGGACCTCTAAATACAATTGGACAATTGAACTGTCCACCCGACATTTGTCTGATTTTTGCAGCATTGTTTATAATCTGGTCAATTCCTACCAAAGCAAAGTTAAAGGTCATAAACTCTACAATTGGCCGGTTGCCATTCATTGCAGAACCTACAGCTATTCCAGCAAACCCCAATTCAGAAATAGGAGTATCTATTACACGTTCTGGTCCAAATTCATCTAGCATTCCCTTAGAGGCTTTATAAGCGCCATTGTATTCGGCAACTTCTTCACCCATCAGGTAAATGGTATCATCATTTCTCATTTCTTCCGACATTGCCTCACATATGGCCTGTCTAAACTGTAATGTTTTCATTTAGTATGGAATATTTACTATTATTTGTTTCACCAAAAATCGCAAGCAAAAATAGGAAATTATATGTCAATTATATAGCGGGTTAGGGTTAAAAAGATAACAAATTTTACTATGCACGCATAGTAATTTTGAAAATTAATACTTATCTTAGCCATGTCATTAAAAAAGGCAGAAATTATGAAAATATTAGTTTGCATCAGCAATGTACCAGATACTACTTCCAAGATAAATTTTACAGATGGTGACACAAAGTTTGACACCAATGGTGTGCAATTTGTAATTAATCCAAATGATGAGTTTGGTCTTACAAGAGCCATGTGGTTCAAAGAAAAACAAGGAGCCACAGTACATGTAGCCACTGTTGGCGCGGCCACTACCGAACCCACCATTAGAAAAGCATTGGCTATTGGGGCCGATGAGGCCATTAGAGTAAACGCAGCACCCAAAGATGGACTTTTTGTGGCACAACAATTGGCAGAGGTTATTAAAAATGGAGGGTATGACCTAGTCATCGCTGGCAAAGAATCCATTGACTATAACGGCGGCATGGTTCCAGGAATCCTTTCAGCCCTTCTAGACATGAATTTTGTAAACACATGCATCAATTTAGAAATTGACGGGAACAATGCAACCGCAATAAGGGAAATTGATGGTGGTAAAGAAACAATAAGCACATCTCTACCCCTTATTATAGGCGGGCAAAAAGGTTTGGTACAAGAAAGCGACCTTAAAATTCCAAATATGAGAGGCATCATGATGGCGAGACAAAAGAAACTTACTGTCGTAGAACCTATAGACGCAGTACAAGCTACCACAGATATCAGATTTGAAAAACCAGCACCTAAAGGAGCGGTTAAATTGGTAGATCCAAACAATTTAGACGAATTAATCAATCTTTTGCACACGGAAGCAAAGGTGATTTAAGACCACGCTTACATTATTCCGAATTGAATTCGGTATCTAGAAAAATCAAAACATCTAATTCTTGAAGCAAATTCAGAAAAAAAACAAAAATTTATGTCAGTTTTAGTTTATACAGAATCCGAAAACGGAAAATTTAAAAAAAATGCTTTTGAAGCTGCTTCCTATGCGCATGAAGTAGCCAAACAAATAGGGGCAACAGTTACAGCTGTATCTTTCAATGCAGAAAACAATGATGAATTAGGGTTGTATGGCGTTTCTAAAGTATTGAACATTACTAATGAAGCATTAAAAACGTTCAACGCCAAAGCCTTTGCTAAAGTTATCTCACAGGCAGCTGAAAAAGAAAATGCATCTGTTATTATAGTGAGTTCAAGCACCAACTCAAAATACTTAGCACCACTTTTAAGTGGAAGCCTAAAAGCAGGTTATGTATCTAATGTAGTTGCGGCACCAGAAAGCACCAATCCGTTTACGGTAAAAAGAACAGCTTTTAGTAATAAAGGGTTTGCTTACACTCAAATAGAAACAGATACGAAAATTATTGGGGTATCCAATAATGCTTTTGGAATTTCAGAGAACAAACTTGATGCAACCATAGAAAGTTTTAACCCATCTATAAACGATGCAGATTTTTCAGCTAAATCTATTGAAATAGATAGGGCAGCTGGAAAAGTGACCATAGCAGATGCAGATATTGTTGTTTCTGGTGGACGCGGACTAAAAGGTCCAGAAAATTGGGGAATGATAGAAGAATTGGCCGAGGTACTTGGTGCTGCAACTGCATGTTCCAAGCCAGTATCAGATATGGATTGGAGACCTCACAGCGAGCATGTAGGACAAACAGGAAAGCCAGTTGCTAGTAACTTGTATATTGCCATTGGGATTTCAGGAGCCATTCAACATTTAGCTGGGATTAGTGCATCCAAGGTAAAAGTAGTCATAAATATAGATCCAGAAGCTCCTTTTTTCAAGGCTGCCGATTATGGGGTTGTTGGTGATGCTTTTGAAGTAGTTCCTAAACTCATAGAAAAATTAAAAGAATTTAAAGCCCAAAACACTTAATTTTTATTAATTTGTGCCTTTAAAAGGGCTGTTTAAATATTTGGACAACCCTTTTATTTAAACAGTCTTTCTTAGTTTAAAGAAATATATGAGTCTAGTAAAATTAAAAATAAAGGGGATTTCCTATAGCCAAACACAAAATGGCGCGTACGCCCTTATCTTAAATGAAGTTGAAGGCGATCGTAAACTACCAATTGTTATTGGTGCTTTTGAAGCTCAGTCCATTGCAATAGCATTGGAGAAGGAAATAAAACCTCCAAGACCTTTGACACATGATCTTTTCAAGAATTTTGCCGATCGTTTTGATATTGTAGTAAAGCAAGTAATCATCCACAAACTGGTAGATGGTGTTTTTTATTCCAGTATTATTTGTGAGCGAGATAAGATTGAAGAAATCATTGATGCAAGGACAAGTGATGCCATTGCATTGGCACTTCGTTTTAACGCTCCCATTTTTACCTATAAAACCATATTGGATAAAGCGGGAATATTCTTGAAATTTTCATCAAAAGAAAAGAACAAAGAAGAGGGTGATGACAGCATTATAGTGGATGAAATTCTACAAGAAGGTGAAACAGTAGAAATAGATTCAGGTGCAACTGACGCCTATAAAGAGCTTACGATAGAAGAGTTACATCAAGAGTTGCATAAAGCGGTTGCCCATGAAGATTATGAAAAAGCGGCACAACTAAGGGATGAGATATCCAAACGCAAATAACCAATCTACATTTCATGAAAATTAGACTTTGGGTTTCTTTATTTTTCTTGTTGTCCTTACCACTAATTGCTCAAGAAACAGTCCCAGCAGATACTTTACAAACAGTAGCTGAAACTGTAACTGCAAATGACATTAATACCTCACCAAAGGTTTCGCAAATAATCCCAAGTGAAAATTTTTCCGTAAACAGTCTAGGTCGTGGCATATTGGGCATGGCCGTTCTTATTTTAATTGCCTTCTTATTTAGCAACAACCGAAAAGCTATCAACTGGAAAACGGTAGGCATTGGGTTAATCATACAGCTCATTATTGCTATTGGAGTTCTAAAAGTGCATTTTGTCAAGATTATTTTTGAATGGATTGGTCAGAAATTTGTCAATTTGTTGGATTATACAAGAGCTGGGAGTCAGTTCCTGTTTGAAGGATTGGTAGTTGACATGGATACTTTCGGATTTATTTTTGCCTTCCAAGTGCTTCCCACTATTATTTTCTTTTCCGCCTTGACTTCTGTATTATATTATTTAGGTTTCATTCAGACCATCGTAAAAGGATTGGCTTGGCTACTTACAAAATCATTGGGAATATCTGGCGCTGAGAGCTTAAGTATAGCTGGGAATATCTTTTTAGGTCAAACAGAAGCACCTCTTCTAATTAAAGCCTATCTGGAAAAAATGAACAAATCCGAAATCCTACTGGTCATGATAGGTGGTATGGCCACAGTCGCAGGGGCCGTTCTTGCTGCTTATATTGGTTTTTTAGGAGGAGACGACCCTGTTTTACGGTTGGTTTTTGCAAAACACTTACTGGCCGCTTCCGTGATGGCTGCACCTGGAGCCATTGTTGTTTCAAAAATTTTATACCCACAAACGGAAGCCATTAATAGCGAAGTAAAGGTGTCTTCTGAAAAAATTGGCGCCAATATTCTAGATGCCATTTCAAATGGAACAACTGAAGGACTTAGACTTGCTGTAAACGTAGGTGCCATGCTCCTTGTTTTTGTTGCCTTTATTGCCATGATTAATGGTATTTTAGGCTGGGCAGGTGATTGGACAGGCCTCAATACTTTTATTTCTAGCCATTCTCCTTATGACTCCTTTTCTTTAGAATCCATTCTCGGAACTGTATTCGCTCCTTTAATGTGGCTTATAGGTGTCGCCAAAGAAGACGTTATGCTTATGGGGCAGCTTTTGGGCATTAAATTAGCCGCAAGTGAATTCATTGGATATATACAATTGGCTGAATTAAAAAACATGGCCAACGCCTCACATCTAACATACAACAAATCCATCATCATGGCTACATATATGCTTTGTGGTTTTGCAAACTTTGCATCCATAGGCATTCAGATTGGGGGCATTGGTTCCTTAGCCCCTGGGCAGCGAAAAACGCTATCAAAGTTTGGAATGAAAGCTGTATTGGGAGGTTCTTTGGCCTCTTTACTTTCAGCAACTATTGCTGGAATGATATTAGGGTAAACGTCCTTAACCAACGAATAGATAACATTGGCTTATTAGTTAATAATTATTGATAACTGCACCCATTAACCATCAGCACACTACTATTGTTTGTTTATTTTTGATTCACGAAATAAAAATCCCCGTTTGGGAAGAAGTGGCTTATGAAACAATATCACGATTTAATACAGCATGTTCTTGATAATGGCAATCAAAAAGGGGATAGAACTGGCACAGGAACCATAAGTGTCTTTGGACATCAAATGCGGTTTGACCTTAGCGAGGGCTTTCCAATGGTCACTACCAAGAAACTCCATCTAAAATCTATTGTCCACGAACTGCTATGGTTTTTAAAAGGCGACACCAATATTGGGTATCTGCAAGAAAATGGAGTGCGCATCTGGAATGATTGGGCTGATGAAAATGGTGATTTAGGGCCCGTCTATGGTCACCAATGGCGCAATTGGAACAATGAAGATATTGACCAAATTAAAGAAATCATTCATAGTCTTAAAAACAATCCTAATAGCAGAAGAATGCTAGTTTCGGCATGGAATCCTAGCGTGTTACCAGACACCTCTGTTTCTTTTTCAGAGAATGTGGCCAATGGCAAAGCTGCATTACCTCCTTGCCATGCCTTTTTTCAATTTTATGTAGCAGATGGGAAACTTTCCTGTCAACTCTACCAACGTAGTGCGGACATATTTTTAGGCGTACCTTTTAATATTGCTTCTTATGCCTTGTTCACCCTTATGATGGCCCAAGTTTGTGGGTACGAAGCGGGGGAATTTATCCATACATTTGGTGATGCCCATATTTACAACAACCATCTAGAACAGGTAGATTTACAATTGAGTCGTGAACTACGTCCTTTACCAAAAATTGTCATCAACCCAGAAGTAAAAAGCATCTTTGATTTTAAATTTGAAGATTTCACCTTAAAAGACTATAATCCGCATCCACATATAAAAGGGGTGGTGGCAGTTTAATTGATGGCCTTATGTTTTCCAAAGAAAAAAATGATGTCAAAATAGATTTGGAAGAACCCAAAATATTGGAGCACTCTCAAGCACATATCAAACAAACAATAAAAAAAACCACGAGCACCATTACCATGATTGCTGCAGCTGGAAAAAACAACGAGTTGGGAAAAGACAACGATTTGTTATGGCATTTACCGGATGACTTTAAACGCTTTAAACAACTGACAACCGGGCATCATATTATTATGGGGCGCAAAACCTTTGAGAGCTTCCCTAAACCCTTGCCCAATAGAACCCATATTATAATTACTAGAGATAAAACATACACCACCACCTTTAAAGATTGCATTGTTGTCCATTCCCTTGAAAGCGCTCTTAAATTAAGCGAAAATGATACTACTCCTTTTATTATAGGAGGAGGTGAAATTTATGCTTTGGGATTCGCTTTTGCCCATAAAATAGAACTTACTCGAGTACATCAAGATTTTGAATCCGATACCTTTTTTCCAGTAATTGATGAAAATAATTGGGCGTTAATCACTGAAGAATATCATCCTAAAGATGAGAAACACAAGTTTGATTTTACCTATTTAACATACTCAAGAAGGTAGATTATTAAAAATCTAAATAGGAAATCTTTGTCCTTTTATTGGCGTCTCCAAGAAAACTCTCTAATATCTGAGTATTGGTATTGCTATAAAATTGATGAACAGCCTTATGTTCAGAAAGACACAATAACCTATTTTTTTCCAACACTGCCTTTGTTTGTCTTGCAACAGCTTCTCCAGAATCAATAATTTTTACATGCGGAGGAAGCAACTCTTTTAAAACAGGCATTAAATATGGATAATGAGTACAACCAAGCACCAAATAATCAATCCCCTCATCCAACATGGGCTTCAAGAATTGATCTAATAAGTCTTTGATTTCCTTAGAATTGATTTTCCCCTCTTCAATTAAAGGCACCAAGCCAGTTCCTTCTCTTTCTATGATAGCAATACCACTTGCATGGTTATTAGACGTTTCATAAAATAAATCACTGGAAAGTGTTCCTTTGGTAGCCAAAACTCCAACCTTTTTAGAGTTTGATTTTAAAGCTGCTGGTTTTATTGCTGGTTCTATCCCAATAAAAGGAACCTTGTAGTTTTTCCTTAAATACGTTATTGCGTTTGTTGTAGCAGTGTTACATGCCACAACAATCAATTTGCAATCCATTTTCAATAATAGTTCCGTGTTTTTTATGCTTAACTCCAATATTTTATCGGTAGACTTTCCTCCATAGGGTGCATTTTTACTATCAGCTAGATAAATAGCACTTTCATTAGGCAGCATTACATTAATTTCCTTCCATATGGAAGTTCCTCCTATGCCTGAATCAAAAATGCCTATGGGATTGTTTTTCATTCCATTTTTCTACTAACATTATAAAAATAAAAAACCGCCTTGAATCAAGACGGTTTTTTACGTATATATTTTATAGAAGTGTTTATTAAAACCCTAAAGCTTGCTTAACCTCTCCTAATAAATCCTTCCCCTTAAAAACTATAAGTCCAGTCCCTTGGGTAGCATCCATTACATAATCAAAACCTTGATCCGCTGCAACTTTCTCAATAGCCTCTTGTGCTTTTTTTGAAATAGGAGCAAAAAGTTCAGCCTGTTTTTTTTGTAATTCTTGTTGCGCAGCCTGCTCAGCATCGCTAATGTTTTTTTGATGCTCTTGTAATTCAAGAGCTCGTTTTTCATTTTCTTCTTTGGACATAGTAGCAGCCTCATTCTGATACTGCGTATATTTATTCTGAACTTCCTTATAAGAGCCTTCAATGTCTGCTCTATATGTCTCAGCCAGCTTCTTAAGCTCAGCTTGTGCAGATACCATTTCAGGCATTTCCGACAACAATTGCGATACATCTATATGGGCTACTTTACTCTGTGCATTCACAAAACTGGTAGCTGCAACAAATAAAACTATGGCTACGGCAATTTTCTTTACGTTTTTCATGATCTTAAATATGTATTAATTTTGAGTGTTAATTTATTATTTAGTTACTGTCTTTACTTATAGTATCCTTTTCTTGCGCTGTACTTCCTTTTCTTTCTTCTAATTTAGCCTTTCGCTTGGCTTCTCGTTCTTCCAACAGCTTATTTCTTCTTTCCTCGTATGCCTTTTTACGCTCTTCTCTTAATTTAATCTGTTCAGCTCGTTTTTCATCAGCAGTTTTTGTTCTTGCCTCCTCTGCATCCTTAGCTTTATTTAACCTTTCCTTAAGCGCTTCACTTACATTCTTTTCCAGTGCCCCATCCAATTCTTCTAAACGCCTCTGCGCTTTTTTCTTTTTTGGCGCGCTAATCTTCCTTGTCCTAGCTATCCCTCTTAATATCAGGTCGCTAATATCGTGCCTTTTTTCGGAATACAACATTACAACATCTGCTGATTTATCAAAAATAAAATCATACTTTTTATTTGCCCCAATTTTTTGCACTTCATTAAAGACTTGATCTTGAATTGGCTGAATCAATAATCTTTTTTGAACAACCAAATCTCCTTGTGGTCCAAATCTATCTTGTTGATAGTCTATCATTTCCTTTTCGAGCAGCAGTATTTCCTCTTCTCTTTCCATTATCAACTCAGCAGTCAACAGCACTTTTTCAGCCATTAAATCTTTTTTCATCTGCTCCACAACACTTTGTCTTTGTTCAATATCAACTTTCCATTTCTGTACTTTAATATCCAACTGTTCTGTTGCATCCCTATACTCCTCTACATTTTCTAGAATATATTCCATATCCACGTAACCAATCCTTACACCTCGTTGACCAAAGCCATAAGTTGAAAACAATACGATGGTTATTATTAAAAGAACTTTTTGTTTCATTTTTGTTTCCGTTTTATACATAGAAAATATCGTGCCAAAATAACTAATTATTTTAAAATGAGCACATTAACTTTGCTTGGAAAGAGGTTTGCGTTAAAATTGCTGACCAATTATAAAGTGTGTTTGCCATCCACTAGGCCCAACGGTCTGTGTCGAGTAATCTTGATCAAATCCATACCCAAAATCTATTCCCAATAATCCGAAGGCGGGCATAAAAATTCGTAGCCCAACACCTGCAGATCTTTTTACTTGAAACGGATTAAACTCGTTAAAATTGTTGAAAGCGTTACCAGCTTCCAGAAAAGCAAGTCCATAAATAGAAGCTGAAGGCTTTAAAGTAAGTGGGTATCTAAGCTCCATAGAAAATTTATTATAGATAACACCACCTTCTTGTCTTCCTGTCAATGGATCAATTGGTGTTAAAGCTTGGTCGTCATATCCTCTTAACTGTACCACATCTCTACCATCTAAGGTGAAGTTACCCAAACCACTACCACCTACAAAAAAACGTTCAAAAGGCACGTCGCCAATGTCCCCATTATAATGCCCTAAAAAGCCAAACTCAGTATTGGTTCTAAGGACCAGCTTACCAACAAGACGTGTATACCAATCTCCTTTGAATTTAATTTTATAATACTCTAACCATTTAAAACGTTCTTCTTCTAACTTTTCTAAACGACCATTAATACCCGCAGCAGCTGGGTCATCTGTACCTATAATCCTAAGTTCATTAAGCAACTCTTCACTTTCATTTCTAATTGATTTATAATCTTTATCATTAAAAAGCGAAAACGGTGGTGTAATTTTAGCTGTAAACTCAAAATTGGAACCGGTCATCGGAAATATTCTACTTGGACCTGAAGAATTTCGGGAAACACCAAAAGTATATGTGGCTGAATTTGATTTTCCATTACCAAAATTAAACAACCCAATATTATAATTTTTAAAATCATATAATTGATACCCCAATGAGTGTGAAATTGTAAAGAAATCGTCTGGCCATTGTACTCTTTTAGCCAAACCTGCCGAAACTCCAGTAATAGAAAATTGCTGATTCTTGTCAATATTTCTAGTCAAAAAGTTATATCTAAACTGTTGTGTTCTAGAGAAAGAGAGATTAAACCTTACTGGTTTCTTTCCTCCCAACCAAGGTTCCGAAAAATTTAAACTGTATACTCTAAAAGATCTACTTGCCTGCAATCTAAGAGCAAAAGTTTGTCCATCTCCCATTGGAACTGGCTTATAAGCCTCTTTATTGAATATATTTTGAAAAGAAAAATTACTAAAAGACAATCCTAGAGTCCCAATAAAACCACCTCCGCCATAACCTCCTTGTAATTCTATTTGACTAGATCCGGATTCAACAAGACTATAACCCAAGTCCACTGTACCTGTATTTGGGTTTGGGTTTAAAATATCTGGCTTAATTTGTTCTGCATCAAAAAATCCTAATTGACCAAGCTCTCTAATACTTCTGATAATATCTGACTTGTTATATTTTTGCCCAGGACGTGTTCTTAACTCTCTAAATATGACATGGTCATTGGTCTTATCATTTCCAGTAACCGTAACATGGTTCAAGAAGGTCTCTTTTCCTTCAATTATTCTAATTTCAAAATTAATGGTGTCATTCTCTGCTGAGATTTCAACCGGATTTATGGAAGAAAATAAATATCCATTATTCTGGTATAAATTAGTAATATCCTCTGCATCAGGCTTACTATCATCCGCAATACGCTCCTTTAATAACACACCGTTATAGGTATTGCCTTTTTTTATTCCTAAAACTTGGGCCAATTGCCTATCCGTGTAAACAGAATTTCCAACAAAATTAATATCTCCAAAGTAGTACTTGTCCCCCTCTTCTACCTTTATTAATACATTTATATTACTATCATCTACATTCTCAATGGTATCTGAAAGCACCCTTGCATCCCTATATCCATTTTCAGCATATTTATCTATAAGAGATGACAAATCTTCTTTGAAATCTTCTTCAACGTATTTTGATTTTTTCCAAACTCTATACAGTTTTTTCTTTTTTGTATTCTTCAAAGATTTCTGCAATTTCTTGGATGAAAGTTGATTGTTTCCTTCAAAAATAATATTAGCAATTTTTACCTTATCCCCCTTATGAATATTGATGACCATACTTTGGGCATTGGTCTGAGAAGTATCTTGAGCGGTAGCTATGGTTACTTTAGTATTTAGATAACCTTGCTTTTTGTATTTATTCTGGAGAAAATTTTTGGTGTTAGCAATAAGGCTTTCTGTAATCTTTTTCCCTTTTTTAAGATCTGTATCCTTAATGATTTCGGCAACTTTTTTCTGCTTAGCCCCATAAACAGTTATTTTGGATAAGGTTGGGCGTTCTAAAATATTAAGTTCCAAGAATATACTATCACTTTTTATGTTGGTAACATAAAAAGATATATCACTGAACAGCTCTAAGCCCCATAACTTGTTTATGACAGCGCTAATCTGTTCTCCAGGTATCGTTATAGGCTGCCCTATTCTAAGACCTGTGTATGTTTTTACAGTTTGTTCATTATAACTTTTTATTCCTGTAACTTCCAATCCGCCAAGAATATACAGCTTCCCATCCTCATAGGAAGTTTCCTGTGCCTTAGTTATTGTTGTAAAAAAAAGGAATGTTAATGTAAATAAAAGTTGAACTGATATGATTCTTTTCATATCGCTAATTGAGTTGTTCGCTAGTTTTTCCAAATCTTCGTTCTCTATTCTGGTAATCTAATATTGCTCCTACTAAATAATGTTCACTAAAATCAGGCCAAAATACATTAATAAAATGTAATTCGGCATAAGCAATCTGCCAAAGTAAAAAATTGCTTATTCTGTATTCTCCACTGGTGCGAACAAGCAAATCTACATCTGGTAAATTGTGCGTGTAAAGATGGTTATTAATAATGGCTTCGTCAATGTTTTCAGGAGAAATTATATTATTTTTAACTTTGAAAGCGATCTCCTGAACCGCTTTTTTAAGCTCTTCTCTAGAACCATAACTAAGCGCCAAAGTTAGTGTCATACCGCTGTTTTCAGCCGTTTTCAACATTACTTCTTCTAATTCTTTTTTAGCCTTTTTTGGCAAAGAATTTAAATCTCCAATAGCGTTTAATTGTATGTTATTTTTGTTAAGAGTTTTAACTTCTTTCTTTAGTGAAGTCACCAATATATTCATAAGAGTGTCCACTTCCAACTTGGGTCTTTTCCAGTTTTCTGTAGAAAAAGTATACAATGTGAGGTAATCAATACCTATTCTAGCACAATTCTCAACGGTTTCCCGCACTCTTTTCACTCCACTTTCGTGTCCAAAGACTCTTAATTTGCCTTTACTTTTTGCCCATCTGCCATTGCCATCCATAATAATAGCAAGATGCTTTGGTAAATTATTTTCATTTATGTCCTTAATTGTATTCATATGCTATTTTACTCAAAACAGTCTTGGCAAGGCTTTCTCCCAAAGGTATATGTCAATGTAATACCGGAAAAAACATACCAATCATCACTAAGAATATTTCCAAATCTAAATTCTTCAAAATTAGACTCCTCTGGGTTACTGGCATCTAAATTATCTGTAAATGTGTATCTAGCGCCAATTTCTCCGCCTAATATAAAAAATTGACTTAATCTTTTCTTGAACCCTACTGTCATTGGTATTGCAAAACCTCCATCTTTTTGACCAAAATCCTGTAATTGAGCTGCATCAAAATAATAATATCCGTATCTAAAATAGGTAATACCCGTATATAGATAAGGTGTAAATGCAGGACCTAATTGATGTAGGTTAAAATCCACAAAATTAAATTCGAGCCCTATAGATGTTTCTAAAATAGAATTGTCCAGCTTATAATTCCGCTGTTGTCTTGAGGACATATTGGATTTTGAATCATCCGCTGTAAAATTACCGTAAATCACCGTTCCCCTCCAAGAATAACGCTTACTAATATTCCATTTTGCGATACCACCAAAGGCAACACCAGAGGGCAATATATAATTAGTTCTCCCTACATCACCAATATTGTTGGCGCCACCTGCAAAAATCCCTATTTCATAAGTTTGGGCTTTCATTTGTCCAAAAACAAACAAAAAAAATAAAGCAATCAATATCCTCATTTCATCTAAAAGTTTGCAAATATAACAATTACAGTAGTTTACCCTACTGAAAATAGTATATTCATGTTCTCTCTTGATAAACAGCATTTAATAGCATTTATTGCTTTGGAAATTTCAATTGCGTTTATCTTCTCCCCACAGTAATTTATTCCGTAATGTTTTAAGAAAGCTCTCTGAAGTATACTCAATCATTTTTATCGTAAAACCTGCTTTTTTTACAATAATTTCCGTGCCATTTTCTACAGTTGCAATTCTGGAATCCAAAGAAATCAAATGATTTTCTTCTCTACCAGAAACACTAAGTCGAATCACAGTATTGTCTGAAATAACCAATGGTCTTGCACTTAAATTGTGAGGAGCTATGGGGGTCAATATCAAAGATTTTACCATCGGCTCTATTACCGGACCACCACAACTTAAAGAATAGCCTGTAGAGCCTGTAGGCGTAGCCACAATAAGGCCATCTGCCCAATATGATGTTAAATATTCCTCATTTAAATAGGTCTCTACCATTATCATAGATGTAGTATCCTTTCTACTAACAGTTATTTCATTTAAAGCAAAGTTCATTGCTTTGAATTCATCAGTTTCCGGCTTTGTTTCCACCTGAACTAAACTTCTTTCTACAATATTATATGCCCCTGACATAAACTCTGTCACCACCTTTCTTACATCCTCTTTTTTAAAAGTGGACAAAAAACCTAATCTTCCTGTATTTACACCCACTATAGGAATTCCTAAATCTCGAACATAGGTTATGGCCCTAAGTATGGTGCCATCACCGCCAAAGCTTACAAACATATCAAACGTACCATCCAAACCTGAAGAATTCGTATAGGTATTGAATTTTCCCAAATCTTGAGAATTGGATAACAATTCCAAGAAATTTTGCTCAAAATAAACTTCCGCGTCTACTATTTTCAACTCATCCAATAGCTCCACCACATAATCCAATGCAGTGTCATAATAAGTCTGACCGTAAATGGCAACTTTCATATCTGCTAAACGTTTAGGTATTTATCAAGATAGTCTGACCTTTGTTTTAAATTCTCAACAAACTGATCATCATTATTTCCAAAAATGATAGTGTAATTGTAGCGCCTAAAAGTTTGAATCACTTCATTTAAATCTGTGCTATTTGTCTTTATAGTAACCTGTACCACATCATTGTGTATATCAGTAATAAATCCTCCAATGAGTTTGGCGTTATTAGTTTCCACAATTTGGGCGATTTCGCTAAAAGAATAATCCTTTAATCCTTTGGCAACAACTAAAATTCCACCAGGCTCTGTAAAGAAAGGAGTATCTATAAATTCACTAATGATATCATTAAGGTCATAGTAACCCATGACTTTTTCATCTTTATCCAAAATAGGGATAAGGTTGGCATTGTTTCTTGCGAAAATTTCTAAAACGTCTAACCATGAAGTTTCATTTCTTGCAAAAAAAGATTCCAAATTATACCTATAATCCCCAATTTTTTTTCCCTCTTTAAAGTTTTCCAAATCGTTTTCACTTAAAACCCCCAAAAACCTTTCTTCTTCAACAATAGCTACATGACTATAGGTAGTATCCTTAAAAAATTGAATAACATTTTTTAAGGAATCATCCGCCTTGAAGACAGCAATTGTATGAAGTATATGTGATTGAATATGCATAAACTTAAATTATAACGCAAAATACTAATTTAAAATATCAAAAGGCATGCCTAATTTGTATTTTTGCCTTCTCTTTCAATAGATTTTACATATGACAAAACTTAGTGTTAACATTAATAAAATAGCAACATTACGTAATTCCAGAGGAGGTGATGTTCCCAATCTTTTAAAAGTAGCATCAGACATTGAAAAATTTGGCGCTCAAGGAATAACTATTCATCCCAGACCCGATGAAAGGCATATCAAATACCAAGATGCAAGAGATTTAAAACAAATCGTAACCACAGAATTTAACATTGAAGGCAATCCCATATCTAAATTTATTGATTTAGTTTTAGACACTCGGCCTACACAGGTTACCTTAGTTCCAGATTCCATAAGTGCTATAACTTCAAATGCAGGGTGGGATACCATAAATCATTACACCTTTTTAAAAGATGTCATCAGCGATTTTAAAAAAAATGGCATAAGAACCTCCATATTTGTTGACCCAGACACCAAAATGATTGAGGGAGCTGCAAAAACAGGTGCAGATCGTATAGAACTCTACACTGAAAGCTATGCCCAATTATATGAAAAAAATAAAGAAGAAGCTATCAAACCATATATTGATGCTGCTGTTTTGTCCAATGAATTAGGGTTAGGCCTAAATGCTGGTCATGACTTAAGCTTGGACAATATTTCTTATTTTAAAAACAACATTCCCAATTTATTGGAAGTTTCCATTGGACATGCCTTAATATGCGAATCGCTCTATCTAGGATTAGACAACGTTATTAATATGTATTTAAACAAAATGAAATAATGCAGTCATTACATTCAAAAATATTGGGAGAGGGATTACCTATGTTAATCTTACATGGTTTTTTAGGCATGTCTGACAATTGGAAAACACTGGGTTCCCAATTTGCGAAAAATGGATTGGAAGTACATTTAATTGACCAACGAAACCATGGAAAAAGTTTTCATTCTAAAGAATTTAACTACACCATTCTTGCTGAAGACATAAAGAATTATATGCTGGACCATCAGTTATCCAAAGCCATAGTACTAGGACATTCCATGGGTGGAAAAACCGCCATGCAATTAGCATGTACCTACCCAGAAGTAGTTGATAAATTGATTGTTGCCGATATTGGCCCAAAACAATACCCCGCACATCATCAACAAATTATAGATGCACTCAATGAACTTGAATTAAAAGACATTGACTCAAGGGGCGAGGTCGATGCTGAGCTAAGCAAAAAAATAACTGATTATGGTACGCGTCAATTTTTACTTAAAAACCTATACTGGGTAGAAAAAGGAAGCCTAGGGTTTAGAATGAACCTAGTTGTTTTAAGCAATAAAATAGCAGAAATAGGAAAGGAAATAACTTCAAATGCTATTTTCAACAAGCCAACCCTTTTTTTAAAAGGTGGCAAATCAGATTATATATTACAAAAAGACACCACCAAGATTAAAGAACATTTTCCACAAGCATCAATTGAAACCATTGAAAATGCAGGGCATTGGTTACACGCAGAAAATCCTTCGCATTTTTTTGAAAAAGCCATTAATTTCATAAATCAATAAAAAAAGGATGATTTTATTATGCATGCATAATTTATTGTCCGTTTTGTTGTGAATGTAATAATTTTGGTTAATTTTGAATTCATTGAAACAATAACATTGTAAACTCACATTAATTCAAAACTCACATAGATGAAAAAGTTACTTTCATTACTCGTTTTTTCAGGTCTTTTATTAATTTCTTGTAGTGATGACGATGACATCATTGACATTACTCCTATGGAGGAAGTCCCTGTAGTTTATACTAGTGGTTCGGCAGACTTTTCAAACTATGTTGCTGTAGGAAATTCATTAACAGCAGGTTATTCTGATTCTGCTCTTTTTATAGATGGGCAAAATGCTTCCTTCCCAAACATGTTGGCTTCTAACTTTGCTCTTGTTGGTGGAGGAGATTTTTCTATCCCCCTTATGGCAGACAATTTTGGAGGTGCAACTCTTGGAGGGCAGCCAATTTTGGGCAATAGGTTATTTTTGGATTTCACATCTGGAACACCTACGCCAACACCCGTAAGCGGAACGGGTACTACAGAAATATCTAATACTTTATCTGGTTCTTTTAATAATATGGGTGTTCCTGGAGCCAAAAGTTACCATTTGACAGCACCTGGATATGGAAGTGTTGCAGGGGTTGCCCTTGGTTTAGCAAACCCTTATTATGCCAGATTTGCTTCCGCTTCTGATGCCACTATAATTGGAGATGCCATTTCTCAAAACCCAACTTTCTTTTCCCTTTGGATTGGAAATAATGATATTTTAGGTTTTGCCACCTCTGGTGGTGATGGTGTTGACCAAACTGGAAATTTTAACCCTGCTACTTATGGTAGTAACGACATATCAGATCCTAATGTTTTTGCAGGCGTCTATGACGGGCTATTGCAAGCACTAACTGCAAATGGTGCAAAAGGTGTTGTTGCCAATATCCCTGATATTAGCACCCTCCCATACTTCACTACTGTCCCCCACAATCCAGTACCCTTAGATGCCGCAACGGCTAATCTTTTAAACGGTGCATATGCCGCTTATAATGGCGGATTAGCGCAATTACAAGGACTGGGAGCAATTTCTGCTGATGAACTGGCGCAGCGTACCATTTCTTTTGTGGCAGGAGAAACAAACGCAGTAGTATTAATAGACGAGGACTTAACAAATTTAACAGGATTTAATCCTGCATTGATAAATATGAGACAGGCAACTGCAGATGATTTATTAGTGTTTACATCACAAACAATTATTGGCACCTTGGCAAACCCAGCCGACCCTACTTCCATACACGGAGTGGCTGTTCCATTGGCAGACAAATGGGTCCTTACACCAGAAGAACAACTTGCAGTGAAAACTGCGCAAACAGCCTATAATCAAACTATTGAAGCTTTGGCTCAACAATACGGCTTGGCATTTGTAGATGCGGAAGGACTTATGACTGAAACTGCAGAAAATGGACTGCAATTACCTGATGGCAGTATTCTTACGTCTACCTATGGAACAGGAGGTGCGTTTTCCTTGGATGGCGTACATCCTTCCCCAAGAGGCTACGCTATTTTAGCTATCTTTTTCATTGACGCCATTAATACAACATACGGTTCAGATTTACCAGGTGTAAATCCTTTAGATTATACTGGTTTATATATTAACTAATAACATAATTTTATACTTTTAAGGGTATATCAATATTTTCGTTTCTATGAAAATGATTTTGAGAATTTTATTAAGTGCTTTGGCTGTTGTCATCCTATCCAAAGTATTGCCAGGTATTGGTGTTGACTCCTATACTACTGCAATTATTGTTGCGGTAGTTTTAAGTCTTTTAAATTTTTTAGTAAAACCACTTCTAATAATTTTCACCCTTCCGGTTACCATAGTCACATTTGGTCTTTTTTTATTAATCATCAATGCAATCATTATTCTTATGGCCGATTATTTTGTTGATGGCTTTTATGTAAGCAGTATATGGTGGGCACTTCTTTTTAGCCTTTTGTTATCTTTCCTTCAATCTATTTTATTCTCCTTCCTAAAAGAAGACAAAAAAAAGTAAGTTAACATGTGACTTACAGTATTTTAAAAACTTGTGCTACTTCATAAAATGTACTACTTTTGCATCCCATTTTAGAAAAGCAAAACAATAGAATAAGATGAATATTACCAAAGAACAGATAGACGAGTTAAATGCAGTTGTAAAAGTCGCCGTAACAAAAGATGATTATCAGGACAAGGTAGAAAGCATTCTTAAAGACTACAGAAAACAAGCAAATATTCCCGGTTTTAGGAAAGGACAAGTCCCAATGGGCCTTATCAAAAAACAATATGGCAAAGCGGTATTAGTAGATGAGGTAAATAAGCTTTTACAGGACAATCTTAATAAATACCTTACCGAAGAAAAATTAGATGTTCTTGGAAATCCATTACCGAAGCAACAAGATAATTTTGATTGGGAGACTGAAGAATTTTCATTCGAATTTGAATTAGGCCTAGCACCCAATTTTGAAGTTCCATTGAAGACTAAAAAATCTATTTTGCATTACACTATTGTTGCTGACAAAAAAATGGTAGATGAGCAAATAGATCGTATTCAAAAACAATACGGAAAACTTATAAATAAAAATGAAGTTGCCAAAAACAACGAAGTTATTGGTGTCTTTAAAAATAAGGCTGAAGAAATAGAAAACAAAGCAACTATTGAGCTGGATAAAATTAAAAGCAAAAAAATTCTTGAGAGTCTTTTAGGAAAAAAAGCTGGAGATATTGTTACTATAAAAACAAAAGGGCTTTTTAAAGAAGATTACCTACTTTCCAGTGCTCTTGGAATTGATAAGGAAAAAGCTGAAAAATTGAACATTGAAGTTGATTTTACAATTGAAGAAATCAATGAAAGAGAACCAGCAGAACTCAATCAAGAATTATTTGATAAATTATTTGGCAAGGATACCGTTAAAACTGAAGCCGAATTAAAGGCAAAAATCAAAGAGGATTCAGAAAAGCAGTTTGAGCAACAATCTGATCAGAAACTATTAAATGACATCACAGAACATTATATCTCTAATGTCAAGTTTGATTTACCAACAGGTTTTCTTAAAAAATGGATTCAAGTAACAGGAGAAAAACCCTTAACCGAAGAAGAGGCCAATGAGGAGTTTGCAAAATCTGAAAAAGGATTACGCTACCAATTAATAGAAGGGAAAATCATCAAAGAAAACAATATTGAAATTCAGTTTGATGAACTTAAGGAATTTGCCAAAGGGTTCATTAAATCCCAAATGGCACAATATGGCCAATTAAATCCTGCAGAAGAGGAGTTAGACAATATTGCTGCAAGAATAATGGGCAACCAAGATGAGGTAAAAAGATTATCAGAACAATTGATGAGTCAAAAATTACTTAATCTTTATAAAGAAAAGTCGAACCTAAAAACAAAAGAAATTACCTATGAGAACTTTGTGAAAGAAGTATACGGGTAGTTTTGCAAAAAAAATAAGTATCTTTACAGTGCCGAAGATTGTATTTTCGGCATCTTTTTTTTTGTTAAAAATTTGATCGAAAACACATGGATTACGGAAAAGAATTCAAGAATTACGCTATAAAAGACCAAGGCATTAATAGCATGTACTATGACAACATCATTAGCAGCATGTATCCAACAAATATGACGCCAAATATTATAGAGGAAAGACAGATGAATGTCATTGCAATGGATGTTTTCTCTAGACTAATGATGGATCGTATCATTTTTTTAGGAACGGGAATCAATGATCAAGTGGCTAATATTGTACAAGCACAATTACTTTTCCTAGAAAGTGCAGATGCCGTAAAAGACATTCAAATATATATTAACTCACCAGGAGGTAGTGTTTATGCCGGTCTAGGTATATATGACACCATGCAGTTCATAAAACCAGATGTAGCAACAATTTGTACGGGAATGGCTGCTTCAATGAGTGCAGTCTTGCTTTGTGCCGGAGAAAAAGGAAAACGTAGTGCCCTAACACATTCTAGGGTTATGATTCATCAACCAATGGGAGGAGCTCAAGGCCAAGCAAGTGATATAGAGATTACTGCTAGGGAAATATTGAAACTCAAAGACGAGTTGTATGAAATCATAGCCAATCATTCTGGACAATCCTTAGAAAAAATTCACGACGATAGTGACAGAGATTATTGGATGAAGGCAGATGACGCTAAAAAATATGGGATGATCGATGAAATTTTGGTAAGGGACCGGGGTTAAATTCGACTAAAAACACTCTTAAAACGAACCAAAAAGCGAAATTTTTCGTTATAGTAGATAGAAGTTATTTGTTGTTATGGCAAAAGAAAATTTAGAATGCTCATTTTGTGGAAGAAAAAAACCAGAAACCAATCTTTTGATTGCTGGTTTGGATGCACATATATGTGATAGATGTATTGAGCAAGCACATGGAATTGTTTCAGAAGAATCTAAACAGTCAAAAAACGATGACCTGTCATCAGAACTGGTTTTAAAAAAGCCATTAGACATTAAGAATTTTTTAGACACTTTTATTATTGGGCAAGAACGCACCAAAAAAGTATTGTCCGTTGCGGTATATAATCACTACAAAAGATTATTACAAACTTCTTCCAAGGAAGATGATATAGAAATACAAAAAAGTAACATCATAATGGTGGGGCAAACGGGTACCGGTAAAACCTTAATGGCCAAAACCATTGCACGCATGCTCAATGTACCACTAGCAATAGTGGATGCTACGGTTCTTACAGAAGCTGGTTATGTTGGTGAAGATGTAGAAAGTATTCTTACAAGATTATTACAAGCAGCAGATTATAACTTAGAAAAAGCTGAACGAGGTATTGTTTTTATTGATGAAATTGATAAAATAGCTCGTAAAAGTGATAATCCATCCATAACTCGGGATGTTTCTGGTGAAGGAGTTCAGCAAGGCTTGCTAAAATTATTGGAAGGAACTGTTGTGAACGTTCCGCCAAAAGGAGGTAGAAAACATCCTGATCAAAAATTCATTGAAGTAAATACCGAAAACATATTGTTTATTGCGGGTGGTGCTTTTGATGGCATAGAGCGGATTATCACTAAACGTTTAAATATGCAAGCTGTTGGTTACAGTGCCTCTAAAGTGGAAGATAATCTGGACAACACAAATATCATACAGTACATCATTCCAAAAGATTTAAAGGTTTTTGGATTGATTCCTGAAATCATAGGAAGATTGCCAGTGCTGACCCATATGAATCCTTTGGATGAAAAAACATTAAGAGCTATACTTACAGAGCCAAAAAATGCAATCATCAAACAATATGAAAAATTGTTTGCCATGGATGATATCACTTTTAAGATAACAGACCAGGCCTTGGACTATATTGTACAAAAAGCCATTGAATATAAATTGGGAGCAAGAGGACTTCGTTCTTTATGTGAAGCTATTTTCACGGATGCAATGTTTGAGATGCCCAGTAACGACGAAACGGAATTTAAGGTAACCAAGCCTTATGCCGAGGAAAAATTGTCTTACGAAACCATTAAAAAGTTAAAAGCAGTTTCTTAAGAAACTGCTTT
>NVXD01000015.1 GCA_002746415.1 Flavobacteriaceae bacterium
CCAAGTAATGGATTCTTCAACCTCATGAAATAAATCGGGCATGGTTACAGGACCAAATTGTGCCGTTACAGAAATAGGTTCCTCCCCCAAAGCATACCTACCAGCCTGAATACAATACACACCAAGGTTCATCAGCGGACCACCACCAGACAGTTCTTTGTTCAGATGCCAATCATCTGCGGGTATTCCAAGCAAACTATAGCCAAGAGAGACTTCAATAAGGCGTACCTGCCCAAAGACCTTTTCTTGCCCAAGCCTCATAATTTCCAGATGATTTGGTTCGTAATGCAAGCGGTAACCCACTGCCAATTGCACCCTAGCTTTTTTGCAGGCAGCAATCATTTCTTGACATTCTTTTGCAGTATTGGCCATTGGTTTTTCCACGATTACATGTTTTCCGGCCTTTGCCGCTCTGATGGTATATTCTTTATGCATGCCATTGGGTAGCACCACATACACTAAATCAATATCGGCATTGTTTTTTATGCTGTCAAAATTCTCATAATTGTAAATATTCTTTTCCGGAATAGCATATTTTTCTTTCCAGTCTTTTGCTTTTGATGGTGTTCCCGTAATAATGCCAGCTAGCTGACAATATTCAGATTCCATTAAACTATTTGCTAAAATATTGGCATAGCGCCCCAAACCACAAAGGGCAATATTTAATTTTTTCCCTGAATAGTTTTTTACCTTTTTTCTGGAAAAAGGTTTAAAAGAAGTAAGCGATGGCAGTATGGCGGTGGAGCCAATTCCCAATCCCATATTTTTAACAAAGGAGCGCCTGGAAACGTTTTTCATGGTAGTTTGTTTAAATTTTATGAGATTAAGGTATTACATGAACAACTATGATTACGAATGTTTTAGAAATAATTAACTTAGGCTACAAATTTTGAACAAAGTTAGCATCATGGATTTTAAAGGGAAGGTTGCCATTGTTACTGGGGCAGGTCAAGGAATAGGCTTGGAAATATGCAAACAGCTTGTTATTGAGGGAGCTAATGTAATTTTAAATGACATTGACGCACTTTTGGCTGAAGAAGCGGTGAAAAACATAGATCAAAAGGCAGGTAGCTGTATTGCCTTTGCCGGAGATGCATCTGACGTATCCATTATTGAACAAATGGTTGATGAAGCAGTTTCCAGATATGGCAGCTTAGATGTTGTAATTGCCAATGCTGGAATCACTTTGTATGGGGATTTTCTTAACTACACCCCAAAGGATTTTTCTAAAGTCATGGAGGTAAACCTTGGCGGCAGTTTTTTCTTGGCGCAGGCAGCAGCAAAGCAAATGAAAAAACAAGATGATGGCGGGTCTATATTGTTGATGTCTTCGGTCACGGGGCATCAGGCGCACGCAAACCTTGCAGCTTACGGAATGAGCAAGGCTGCTTTGGAAATGCTCGCAAAAAACTTGGTGATAGAACTGTCACCTTATAAAATCAATATAAATACGGTCGCACCAGGGGCTACCCTAACAGAAAGAACCCTTAAAGACGAAAATTATACTAAAATCTGGAATAAAATAACACCAATGGGGAAGCCAGCATCAGTTTTAGATATTGCCAATACCGTTTTGTTTATGGTATCTGATAAGGCAAAACACATCACTGGCCAAAGTTTGGTCATTGATGGTGGCTGGACTGCGACAAGCCCTTCCCCATATGAGGATTGATGCGTTTTATAGCGTATAATTGATGCCCCTTTTTACGAGTATCAATATTATTTACATACTTTTTTTGTAACCTTTTCCAAAAAAGGAAGTTTACCCTTTTTATAGACCTAAAACTATAAATTAATTGCAAGCACTGACTGACAATTCATTGATGCTAAAAGTAAAATCTGGTGACACGGATAAGCTGGGCTTGCTATATGAAAGACATAAAAAAAGATTGTTTGGTTTTTTTTATAACATGAACGGGAATCCATCAATAAGTGAGGATTTAGTGCAAAATGTATTTATCAAGATCTTAAAATACAAACACACATTTACAGGAGAAGGATCTTTTGATGCATGGATCTTTAAGATGGCCAGAAACATTTATTATGACCATTTTAAAAATTACAATAAGAAAAACAATACAGATGCCCTTTCATCAATGGAATATAGGTTAGAAGATTCTGATAATCTTGATTCAAAAATGGAGCTTACAGATAATATGGTACAGTTAAGAACTGCGCTGAGCAAAATAAGCCCAGAGAAACGTGAAATATTAGTATTGAGCAAGTTCAAGGAAATAGGATACAATGAAATTGGAGAGATATTAGGATGTAGTGAAGGTGCAGCAAAAGTAAAAGCACATAGGGCCTTGAAAGATTTAAAAACGATTTTTATGCAATTGGATAAAATTTAAAATATGGAGCAGGAAAAATTTAAAATATGGTCTATTGATTATTTGTCTGGTGCACTGGATGCTGAAGGAAAAAAGACGTTTGACGCTTTTTTGGAAAGCAACGAAGTATATAAACAAGAGTTTAAGGACCTGAAAAATTCTTGGAATCAGATTGAAAATCTTGAAACCCCTGTGCCATCAGAAGAAATGGATAAGAATTTTTATGAAATGCTGTATGCTCATAAAGAGGAAAAGGAAAATGTATTTTCAAAGATTGAAGGAAGCTTAAAAACAGTATGGCAAAGTATGATGCGGCCTCAACTTGCTTATGGAATTTTGATATTGTGCATAGGATTGGGTTTGGGATATTTTATGAACTCGGAACCAACAGTCAGTACCACCATAGTAAATACTGAGACAGAAAAAATAAGGGGAGAGTTAGTGCTAACATTATTAGAACAACCCTCTGCAAACAAAAGATTACAAGGGATAAGTGAAGCCAATAAATTTACAAAGGCCAATGATAAAGTCATTAAAGCATTGTTGCAAACTTTGAACAACGACCCAAATGTAAATGTAAGATTGGCGGCCATAGAGGCTTTAACCAACTATTTAGACAACCCAATAGTGCGGGAAGGCTTGGTGCTATCTATCGTGAAACAAAAATCTCCAATTGTACAGGTGACATTGGCAGATTTGATGGTGGCCTTGCAAGAAAAAAAATCAATAGAACCGTTTAAGAAATTAATACGAACAAAAGAACTGGATAAATCGGTGAAAGAAAAACTGGAAACCACCATTCAATCCATTATTTAAAAATAGTTATTCATCAATATGTGCTGAATTCAGTTCAGCATTTAATCAAATCACGAACAGTCAAATTTAAAAATTATGAAACAGCTAGTAGTATGCTTGGGTCTCATGACCCTAGTTGGAACACAGGCGTTAAAAGCGCAAAAAAAGGAATTCAAGGAACAAATAAAAAAAGAAGTTTCGTTTGAGGGGAGCAACTCAGAGAACACTTTGATTATTAAAAACATATTTGGTTCCATAACAGTAGAAGGCTATAGTGGCGATACTGTATTGTTTGAAGTTGAAAAAACAATTACCGCAGATAATACGGAAGATTTAGAATTTGGAAAGCAAGAATTGACGCTAAGTGTGGTAAAAAAAGGGAACAAGATTATAGCACATCCAAAGGCTCCATATCTTAAATTCAATGAGAAAGGAATGCAATTTAATTGTTGCGATGTCCATGAGGAACCAGCGTATAATCATCAGATGAACTTCACTGTAAAAGTTCCTAAAAATGTTAGGATTGAAGTATCCACAATCAATGATGGAGAGGTATTAATTAGAAATACTAGGGGTGCTTTCGTAAAGGCCAATAATATTAATGGAGGCATTGTATTGGAAAATATTACAGGTCAAACGAAAGTGCACGCCATTAATGGGGCAGTAACCATTTCTTATGTGGACAATCCAACGGTAACATCTAGTTATTATTCCTTGAATGGAGATATCAACATTACGTATCAAAAAGGCTTATCAGCAGATATTGCTTTTAAAAGTATGAATGGGGAATTGTATACAGATTTTGATATTGCTAAACAATACAACCAAACTGATAAGAATTATTCTGGTAAGAGTAATAAAGGAAAATACAAATACGAATCAAAACCAATGGTACAAATAGGAAAGGGAGGCATTAATTTTAGTTTTGAAACCCTGAATGGAGATGTATTCATCAAAAAAATATAAGAGAATAATAAAAAATTACGTCATGAAAAATATAAGAGTAATAACAGCACTATTATTTATAGTGGTAGCATGTATTGCAAATGCGCAGGAGACCAGTACAGAATTGTTTTCCATACCCTTGAGTAATCCAAGCAGTCCAGGAAAATTAATTGTAGGTCAGATATCGGGATCCATAAATGTAATAGGATATGATGGGAAAGAAGTAGTAGTAAAGGCGTCCTTTGGAAAAAAGAACAGTAGTAAACCAAAAACTAAAAATGGTTTAACGCGCATAGAAAATTCTTCAATGGCCATTAGCGCAAAGGAAAACAACAATATAGTAGAAATTATTAATGAACAATGGAATAAAAAAATTGATCTAGAGATAAAAATCCCTAAAAATTTTTCATTAAAACTGAGCACCATAAACAATGGAAACATCTCTGTAACAGGAGTTAATGGAGAAATGGAAATCAGCAATATCAATGGCCACATCACCCTTGAGGATGTTAGTGGTTCTGCATCTGCAAACACTACAAATGGCAAGGTGAAAGTTAGTTTTAACAGTATTACAAGCAATGCAAGCATGGCCTTTAGCAGTTTTAACGGTGATGTTGAGGTTACTTTTCCAAGCTCGTTAAAAGCGAATATTAAAGCAAAGTCTGATATGGGTGAAATCTACACCGATTTTGATATAGTGCTAGATACAAAAGGCCCTGTTGTTAAAACCAATACTTCTTCTGGCAACTATAAAGTAGAGATTGAGCAGTGGGTAAAAGGGAAAATAAATGGGGGCGGGCCAGAAATGCTCTTTAAAAACTTTAATGGGGATATTATGATTCGCTCTAAGTAAAGTAAACACTCACAATAACACAAAAGAAAGTGAAAGGGAGTAAATCGTTTTAGGTCTATATCAAAAGCGAATAGGAACTAATTTTTTATGATGTTCACAGCACTCCCTTTCATTGTCTTTTTGTCTATAGAGATGTTTAGCAACTGCAATATTGTTGCTGCAATTTGATTGCTATATAACTGTTCTTCAGTATCCACTTCCCCGGAAACAACAACACCATTTCCAAAAGCAATGAGCCAGACCTCTTCACTGCCTATAATATTACTACCGTGGCCTTTCCAAGTTTCTAGAGGGTTAGTGCCTCTGCCATGATCTGTAGTGATGATAAAAATAGTATTGTCTTTATAAAAAGCATCATGTTGGGTGTATTCCCATATTTCTTTGATCATTGCATCTGTGCTGTAGGCCGATTTTAAGTAGGCTTCATAATCACCATCGTGCGCAAAATCATCTGTTTCACCATACGCTATGTACACCAATTTGGGGTGTTCTTTTTTGATATGCTCCATTGCATAATGATGGGTAAACGCATCCAAACGAACACTCCCCCACGGACTAGGAATTTGATGTTGTAATTCATTTAAAAATATTTCCCGCTCGCTGAGGTTTTTGGTGGCAGACTCGAACCCTGCATTTACCGGAACACCAGAGCGTTCCTCATTAACAATAAATGGAAACACATCCCAGCTTCCAAAGGCAGCAACTTTTCCTTTGTACAAAGGGAGGTTATTTGCTATTTCTAAAATAGTCTTGTTGGGATTATTGATTTTATCATTACTAGTAATGTTAGTATCATCGGCAGCACCAGTCAGGATTTCATTGTAACCAGGATAAGAAAACCTCATAGTATTGGTTAAGTCAACCATACTGCCGTTTGCCCTATTACCATGTAATTGCCCCATTTTAGGAATTTCTTTCCAAAAGAATGGCATTAATGTCTCTCTTCTTTCTTTTGCCGAAGTTCTCCAGAAAGCCGACTTCAATGAAGTGGTATCGTTTACATATTGTTTGTTGGTAATTAGTAAGGAATCTGCTCCAGTATAGAGCTCTTGCCATCTTAGTCCATCTAAGGTGATCAAAATAACATTGGGAGCATTGTCTTGGGCGCTTGTTTTAAAAATAGGCAAGCATAAAATAAGCAGTGTAATTATTAAATTAGATTTTTTCATTTTAATCAATGTTCAGTATTGGTTAATGCAAATTCTCCTTTCAACATTTGTGTCACATTGATTAAGGCTCTAATCGTATGATAGTTTACTTTCCACACCCCTGCTTTGGCATTGTGAATCGCATGTGGATTTGAATCTAATCCTTCACTATGCCAACCACCATTTTCATGATCAATCATATAAGTGTCCAAATAGCGCCACTGTTTTTTGAACAAAGTAGCATAGCGCTTTTCTTCAGGAAACAATTGGGATAGCATCAAAAGTGAATTAAGTCCTTCTGCTTGGGTCCACCAAACTTTGGCAGGATTCTCTATAGTGCAGGTATCGGAATCGTCAACATAATAGCCGCCGTCATAAAAGCCTCCCTTTTCATTGTCCCATCCTTTTGCAAGTGCATGGTCCACCATTTTCTTTCCCTTTTTTAAAGTAACGGAATCATTTTTTATTCCAAGGGCATGAGAAGCTTCCAGCATTAGAAAAGCAGTTTCTACATCATGTCCAAAAGAAATATGGTCCAGCCAAAAATTTTCTTTTCTATAGACTTCAGTAGAATCTTTAAAGGAAACTGGCGTCCAATCTCGTTGCAAATGTAAGCTGAGAGAACCCCTTTCTGTGGTAATGACATCTCTGGTCAATATTAATAATTCTTCCAAACGTTCTTTTACAAGAGGGTCTGGCCACACGCCATACAAGGCTGTATAACACTCTAAAAGATGAATAGATGAGTTTTGGTCTTTCCAATCTTTGCGAACGAAATTGTCATAACTGTTATCATTTTCCTTTACGTCTAACAACCAAGAGCCGTCTTGCTTCATGACATCAAAATACCCTTTATACTTAGAGTCATACGAATGGGCTTCTAACCATTGAAATGTTTTTTTTGCCAAGTGTAAGGCTGTGGTGTCTTTTGAAAGTTTATAATAGGTTGCCAGACCATAAATAGCAAAAGAATTGCCATAGGCACTTTTTGAAGTAGAACGTAATTTAAGCGAATCTCCTTCTATACCTTTAAGGGTATAAAAGCCACCGTGCTCATCATCCCACATGTTCTCTTTTAAAAACTCGAATCCATGTTTGGCAATGTCTTGATATTGGTCATCCTTATAATGCATCGCTAAAGCCGAAGCAGTCCATATATGACGTGCTTGGGTCACCAACATCTTGTTTTGATTACCATCTTTTGCCCATTCAGAATCAAAATCGGCCCAAAACCCACCATTGATTGTGTCTATGGTTCTGGGATACCAAACGTTTACGAGGGTATCCAGAGAGGTTTCAATTTCTGACAAAAGACCATCATTTTTAGGCTGTTCTTTTTGTTTACAGGAAAAAATAAGGAATAGAAAGATAAAAGAGGCGCATTTTAATAGCGCAGGAATAAAAGAGCGTGGTTTCATACTTTCTTGAATATAGGAACAAAAGAATAAAACTAGACAATAATTATTTAAACAGAATCAACAAAGCTCCTAAAGCAGTTAATGCTAAAATCAATTTTCTATAAAATTTGTCTTGTATAATCCTTACCAACCTGATTCCAAAAAACAACCCCAAAAACACACCTGGAATTAATTTTAAATTTATCATTAGCGTATCTGGCGTTATGGTTTTCCACACAAAAATGTGAAACGGCAGTTTAAAAATATTGATGAATAGAAATAACCAAGCAGCTGTACCAATAAATTCGTTTTTGGGTAATCGAATGGCTAAGAAATAAATATTGGAAAAAGCACCTGCCAAATTTCCAATCATGGTGGTAACCCCTGACATGATTCCAGTAAATCCAGCAAAGGCCCAATGGTTGGGAATAGTTTTAGAAGGACGCCTGTCCCACCAATACATGGTCACAACACTTATTAAAATAATAGCGGACATGCATATTTTAAAAGTACTTTCTGGTAAATCCTTTCCAATAACAACTCCAACAAGAACTCCTGCCATCATCCACGGCAGAAAACGAATGATATGCTTCCACTGTGTATGCCTGTTGTAGTAAAAAACAGCAAAAATATCTCCAACAATCAGCATTGGAACTATTAAGCCTGTAGATTCCTTTGCACCAAATGCAAAGGTCATTAAGGTGACAATAACAATGGCTATTCCTTTAAGACCAGCTTTAGAAATGCCAATTATAAAGGATGCAATGAAAGCCAATACCCAAGATGTGGTTGAAATTTCAGGGACAGAAGCAAGCATCATAAATAAGGTTTTGGTATCCATAAGCAAAAGTATCCTAAAAAATAATATCTTTAGCTACCAACAAAACTAAAATATGGAATTAAGTACCCTCGATTACTCCTTTATTATTGTCTTTTTTACAATTGTTCTTTCAATTGGAATTTATGTCTCTAAAAAATCAGGAAAAAACACAACAGAATTTTTTTTATCAGGAAGAACAATGCCCTGGTGGCTTTTGGGGCTTTCTATGGTGGCAACAACATTTTCTACGGACACACCAAACTTGGTGACGGATATCGTTAGAACAAATGGCGTGTCTGGTAACTGGGTCTGGTGGGCGTTTTTAATAACCGGTTTATTGACTGTTTTTGTATATGCCAAACTTTGGAGAAAATCCAATGTAAATACAGATTTGGAGTTTTATGAAATGCGTTATGGCGGAGCTCCGGCAAGTTTTTTACGCAAGTTTAGGGCAGTGTATTTAGGCGTTATTTTTAACGTGATTACAATGTCGGCCGTGACCTTGGCAGCAATTAAAATTGGTGGTATTATGCTGGGGCTGGAGCCTTGGCAAACAGTAATCAGTGCAGGTTTGATTACCGTTACTTTTAGTGCGCTAGGGGGATTCAAAGGCGTGGTCTATACAGATTTTCTTTTGTTTTTTGTAGCCATGGGTGGAGCTATTGGTGCCGCTTATTATTTGGTAAACATACCCGAAGTAGGTGGAATCAATGCGCTTATGGCTCATGAAAATGTGGTAGATAAGCTGAATATACTTCCAGATTTCAGCAATAAGAAAGCGCTAATAACTTTATTTATTATTCCTCTTGCAGTGCAATGGTGGAGTTCTTGGTATCCAGGTGCAGAACCTGGAGGAGGAGGTTATATTGCCCAGCGAATGTTGGCAGCCAAAGATGAAAACCATGCAATTGGAGCTACCTTCTTTTTTAATATTATGCATTATGCTTTACGTCCTTGGCCATGGATTTTAGTGGCTTTGGCATCATTGGTAGTTTATCCAGACATTGCAAGTATTCAAGAGGCTTTTCCAAATATCGCCGAAGATAAATTGGGGCATGATTTAGCATATTCTGCTATGCTTACTAAATTACCTAGTGGTTTATTGGGCTTGGTATTGGCTTCTTTAATAGCAGCATACATGAGTACCATTTCCACCCAATTAAACTGGGGGTCTTCTTATATTGTTTTTGATTTTTACAAACAACAAATCAATCCAAATGCTTCAGAGAAAAGATTGGTGGCCGTAGGTAGAATTTCAACAATTGTTCTAATGGTCTTTAGTGCTGTGTTGGCTTTGTTGCTACAAAACGCATTGCAACTTTTTGATGTGTTGCTAACTTTTGGAGCAGGTACAGGATTAATTTTTATTCTACG
This sequence comes from Flavobacteriaceae bacterium, assembly GCA_002746415.1. Taxonomy (GTDB): domain Bacteria; phylum Bacteroidota; class Bacteroidia; order Flavobacteriales; family Flavobacteriaceae; genus Saonia. The sequence continues at coordinate 9,663 of NVXD01000015.1, forward strand.
TTGGTTTTGGTGGCGTATCAATGCATGGAGTGAGATTACAGCAATGTTTGCTTCGGGAATTATATCAATTATATTAAAATTGACACCTATAGGAGCTTACTTTTTTGCTACTGATACAGGCGTTTTTCCTGATTGGACAGAATACCTTTTTGTGGTAGTCATCACAAGTATTATTTGGTTGGCAGCAACATTTATGACGCAGCCAGAATCGAAAGAAGTTTTACAGAGTTTTTATAAAAAAATACAACCTGGTGGACCAGGATGGAAGAAGGTAGTTAATGAAGCTGAGGCCGATAATATTGATATTGTTAAAGACAAAGAAAAATGGAGCGTACCTTCTGGACTTCTGGCAATGTTATTGGGTTGTATATTGATTTATTCATGCATGTTTGCAACAGGTTATTGGATTTATGGAGAAACCACTTATGCGTTAATTATAACTGGAGTGGCACTTGTTTCAGGAATTTCCTTGATAAGGGTATGGGGTAAATTGAAAGATAATATTTTATAAAAGGAATGATATGAAAGACAGAATTATTGCTGTAGATATTTTTAGGGGGCTTACCATAGCCTTAATGGTCTTGGTCAACACACCAGGAACATGGACCAATGTATATGCTCCTTTTTTACACGCCAAATGGCATGGCTATACGCCAACAGATTTAGTCTTTCCTTTCTTTTTGTTTATAGTAGGCACATCTATTGTTTTTGCTTACAAGAACAAAAAAACTAATGGCGGAACCTATAAAAAAATATGCATTAGAACATTGAAATTGATAGGGCTAGGCTTGTTTCTCGGTGTTTTTACATTAAGCTTTCCCTTTTTTAAGGATTTTGCAGACATTAGATTTCCAGGGGTTTTACAAAGAATAGGGGTAGTTTTTTTCTTTGCCTCCATTTTGTTCATCAATTTTAATTGGAAAGTTTTAATTGGTATTTGTGCCACCCTTTTATTAGGGTACTGGGCTTTGATGACGATGGTTCCAGTAGGAGGAATAGCATCCACCTTAGAGAGGGCCCCAAACAACCTTGCCAATTATTTAGACGTAGTTGTATTAGGAACCCATAACTATAAAGCGGATTATGACCCAGAAGGACTTTTGAGTTCTTTACCCTCTATTGCTTCTTCGTTACTAGGGATTTTCACCGGCTTGATTTTGCTTTCCAAGAGGAAAAAGAAAGAGGTTTTACTAGTGGGGGTGGGTATAGCACTTCTTATTGTGGGCCATTTATGGGATATGGTTTTCCCAATTAACAAGGCTTTATGGACTAGTAGTTTTGTATTGGTTACGGCAGGATGGGCAAATATAGTCCTAGCACTCATCTATTTCTTGACAGATGTAAAAGACATACAGTTTGGCAGCATCTTTAAAAAGGTTGGCGCAAATGCCATTACCATTTATTTCTTATCAAGTTTCATTTCTAAGATTATGGGAATGATTAAGGTGGGTGACACCACTTTACATGGGTGGTTATTCAATACAGTATATGTACATGATTTTATGGCCATAAAAACTTCGTCTCTACTTTATTCCCTTAGTGTCGTGGCGTTTTACTTGCTTTTAGCTTATGTGATGTATAAAAAGAAGATTTTCATAAAAGTGTAAACAATGCAAGTAAATCTTAACCTTAAAGCCGAGGATTTAAAAAAGAAAATAGACACTTTTTTTTCTTTGTCAGGGGACAAAATTAAAAGCATGTCCCATTTAGACAGCGCTGCTGGTTCTCCAGTTGTTACTGTAAAAGGTGTTTACGAGCCTAGAAATTGGACAGACTGGACACAGGGGTTTCAATATGGCTCCGAATTATTACAGTTTGATGCTACCAATGATGAATATTTCTTGGAATTAGCGTTAGATCATATTAAGACCAATATGACACCTCATGTGAGTCACTTTGGTGTACATGACCATGGATTCAATAATTTAAGTACCTATGGAAATTTACTGCGATTGATAAATGAAGGGAGAATTCCAGAGAATGAATGGACTAAAGAATACTGTATATTAGCATTAAGATTATCTGCTTCTGTGCAAGCGCAACGCTGGACAACAACACCCATCGGGGGCTATATTTACTCTTTCAATGGACCTCATTCATTATTTGTGGATACTATTCGTACTATCCGAATATTAGTTGCAGGTCACCTTTTAAACCATCATTCCTCTGGAGAGAATGATATCAAGATTAATTTACTAAAAAGAGCATACCAGCACGCTGTAGCTACCGCTAAATATTGTATTTATTATGGTGAAGGGCGTGATCGATACGACCTTTGGGGACGTACTGCCCATGAAGCTATTTTTAATGTTAATGATGGTAATTATCGTTCTGCATCCACACAACAAGGATATAGTGGGTTTTCTACTTGGACCCGTGGTTTAAGTTGGGCAATGTTGGGCTTTGCTGAACAATTGGAATTCTTGCAAACTATAGAAAATGTACCCGAACTTGACGAATTGGGCGGCAAGGACTATATGGAAGCAACATTTCTTAAAGCAGCCAAAGCTACCTGTGATTTTTATATTGAAAATACCGCCCTAGATGGTATTCCTTATTGGGACACTGGCGCACCAGATTTGGGTCATTTAAAAGATTGGCGCACAAAAAATTCTGACCCTTTCAATGATTGGGAACCTATTGATAGTTCAGCCGCAGCCATTGGCGCACAAGGCTTGCTTAGATTGGCAAATTATCTAAAACAAAAAAATTCAGCCGAGGCAGATACATACTGGTCTGCTGGGCTTACTGTTGTAAATACCTTATTTTCAAAACCTTACCTCAGTACAAACCCAAGCCATCAGGGGTTATTGTTACATACCATATACCATCAACCAAATGGATGGGATCATATTCCCAAAGGAAGTAAGATTCCAAATGGTGAGGCTTGTATGTGGGGAGATTATCACGGTAGGGAATTGGCTCTTTATTTGTCTAGAGTAATTAAAGGAGAGTCGTATTACACTTTTTTCAACAATATAACCCCTTAAAATGGTAAGATCAAAACCTAAGTTTACTCGGATTGCGCAATTAAAAACTCCCGAAAACTTTCTTGATTATACCACCTCTATCCATGCCGATCTGCCTTTTAAAAAAGAATTGAGCCCATTAGGAAAATCTTCCTTGGGGGAACCCTATACCTTAAAATCAGGACAAACCATAGGCAATCGTTTTTGCATTCTGCCAATGGAAGGGTGGGATGGAACACATACAGGTTTACCTACAGAACTAACCAAAAAAAGGTGGCATAACTTTGCCATCAGTGGCGCTAAATTATTATGGGGTTGTGAGGCAGTTGCGGTTTGCCACGATGGGAAGGCCAATCCTAATCAACTTTTGATTAATGAGGAGAATTTAGATGCCTTTAAAACCCTATATGACGATATGATAGCTGCCCATGAGGATAAATTTGGGTCGTCATCAGATTTGTTGGTGGGCTTGCAACTTACGCATGCGGGTCGTTTTGCGGTCCCCAATGTAGATCGAGTTAGGCAACCAAAAACCTTATATAAACATTCTATTCTTGATAAAAAATTCAGTCTTTCTGATGACCATAAGGTGATGTCTGATTCGGAAATTGATCAATTGGTAGAAGATTTTGTAAAAGCAGCTGCATTGGCAAAAGAAGCAGGATATCAATTTGTAGATGTAAAACATTGTCACGGCTATTTAGGACACGAATTTTTAAGTGCCATTAACAGGGAAGGAAAATATGGGGGCTCCCTTAAAAACAGAATGCAGTTCTTAAAAACGATCGTTGATGGGATTAAAGCTACTAGTAATATTCCTGTAGCAGTACGATTAAGTGCTTTTGATTGGATTCCCTTTACCAAAGGAGAAGATAATCTAGGGGAGCCTGAAAATGCTAAAAATTCCTATTCGGAAGCATTTGGAGGCGATGGTCACGGGACTGGAATTGACCTTACGGAGGTTTTTGAATTGCTTGAACACATTGAAGAAATGGGCATAGAATTAATTTGTATAACCGCAGGAAGCCCATATTATGTGCCTCATATTCAGAGACCTGCAATATTCCCCCCCTCTGATGGTTATTTGCCGCCTGAAGACCCTTTAGTTGGGGTTGCTCGACAAATACAGATCACCAAAGAAATAAAAGAGAAGTTTCCAAACCTTACTATTGTGGGATCTGCTTATTCTTACCTTCAGGAATGGCTGCCCAATGTTGCCGAAGCTGTCGTAGAAAAGAATATGGTGGATTTTGTTGGTCTAGGTAGAGTAGTGCTTAGTTATCCCGACTTACCAGATGATGTCTTAAATAGCACTCCTTTAGCTCGCGGAAAAATATGTAGAACATTTTCTGATTGCACCACAGCACCTAGAATTGGGATGGTTTCTGGTTGTTTTCCATTAGACCCATACTATAAAAAAACACCTGAAGCTGCAAAGTTAAAAGCGTACAAAAAAGAGTATAGGTTATGACAAAAAATGTTTTAATCACAGGAGGAAGTCGTGGAATAGGGTTGGGAATAGCCAAAGAACTAGCTAAAATAGGATGTAATTTGGCAATCAATGGCGTAAGGCCTTTGGAACAAGTGACTTCTGTGATTGAAGAACTTTCTCAATTTGGGACACAAGTAATATATTGTCAAGGAGATATTTCATCGGCTATTGATAGAGACAAAATCATTACTGCTACCCTTCAAAATTTTAAACAAATTCATGTACTTGTAAATAATGCTGGTATTGCACCAAAAAAGCGCTTAGACCTTCTTGAGACGACTGAAGAGAGTTACAATATCGTAATGGACATTAATTTAAAAGGCACTTTTTTTCTTACCCAAAAAGTCGCTAACCATATGATAGCTACTAGTTCTGATATTGATTCATGCATTATTAATATATCTTCTATTAGTGCAGCAATGGCCTCCATAAACAGAGGAGAATATTGTATCTCTAAAGCAGGTATGAGTATGCTAACAAAGCTTTATGCTACAAGGTTAGGAGAACACAACATTCCTGTTTATGAAATTCAACCAGGAATTATTGAAACTGATATGACATCAGCTGTACTGGAAAAATATCAAAAAATAGTAAAAGAAGGTTTAAACATTCAACCAAGATTAGGAAAACCAGAAGATGTTGGAAAAGCAGTATTGGCCTTAGTGGAAGGGAAATTTCCATATTCAACGGGGCAAGTACTAGTGGTTGATGGTGGGTTAACACTTCCTAGATTGTAAATAAAATAGATATGAAAAAAAGACGTGTTTTTTTAACTAGATTATTAGACAGTTTAGCAATTCTTGTTTTTATTGCCACGTTTACTCCATTGGTAATTCCTCAAAATGAGAGCACTCCCTTTCTATTTGGCATTCCCTATACCATATGGGTGGGTTTCCTTGTAAGTGTTTTTTTTGTTGTACTTACCTATCTAGTATCTATCCTAACTAAAGAGAATAAAAATGCTGACTAAATTTATAATTGCTGGCCTGGTGTATATGGTAGTGCTTGGTTTTCTTGTCAGAAAAACTCGACTTAAAGAGAAAACTACTTCTAGTTATTTACTAGCAGGTGGTAATATTGGATATGTTATTGGGCTTTTTACAATTGCTGCTACCATATTTAGTGCGTTTACGGTAGTAGGGATGCCAGACTTTTTTAGAACTCATGGCATAGGGGCTTGGATTTTTCTTGCGGTTTCAGATGCCATGATGGTGTATGGGCTAATTAGAGTGGGTAAAATTCTGCGCAAGAAAGCAAGAAAAACAGATTTTAAAGGAATGTCTGGTTTAATGGTCAACTCTTATGGCACAAAACTGGCTGGGTATGTAGCTTTTATTGGCGCAATGCTTTTTTTAATACCCTACATTTCTGTCCAAATTAGTGGGATATCCATCTTTCTAAATGCCGCTTTTCCTAGCGCCCTTCCAATATGGGGGTGGAGCCTTCTCATAGTGGGAATTATGATATTTTATAGTGAAACCGGAGGACTTAGAGCAATTATGTACAATGATACACTCCAAGGAATTCTTCTTTTTATTATGATTTGGATTATTGGTTATAACTGCATTGATTATTTTGGGAGTGTTTCTTCAATGTTTGAAAAAGTAGAGTCCGTTAGCAGTCAATTACTATCTGTTCCAGGTCCAAATGGCCTTTTTACACCGCAGTTTTTACTTATATCTGCTATCGCAATTATTTTCTTGCCTTTTACGCAGCCTCAGATTTCAACAAGGGTGATTATTATGAAAAGTGATTCTGCCTTGCGTAAAATGGCGATTGGTTTGGGAATAGTTGCAATACTTATTATTCTTCCAACCATGTTCATGGGGATGTATGGGGCTGTTCTGTATCCAAATGCATCTACGCAAGAATTTATAGGTCATGTGTTATTATATGACCAATCAACCAGCGTAGCTGCTTTAGGACTTATTGGTCTTATTGCTGCCGCAATTTCCACGTCTGACTCTCAAATTTTTGCCCTAGGAGCTGAATTAAGGTCGCTTCTTAATATGGATGATAAGAAGGCACTACAGATTACCCGTATTTTCATTTTTATTTTTGGGGCCTTGGCGCTTATTTTTTCAATTATTAGTTCAGAACATTTAGTATTATTGGCAAGAACAAGTTTTGCAGGTACAGCAATGATGGGACCAATGATTCTTGTAGGGATTCTTAGTAATAAAAAACCTTCAAAGTTGCTGCCCATAGCGACCATTGTGTCCTTGGGGTGCTATATTCTGTCTAAAACTGGACTGTTTTTATCCAAAATATGGGTATTGGAAATGGAACTGGTGCTCTTTTTAGGGTTACTATTAGCTGTTTTTATTGAAATTGGGATTCTTGGGAAAAGAAAACAGAAAGCCTAATCAGATATCCTCTATGCCAAAATCAAATCATATAAAAAACCTACTGAGTCTTAATGTTGCATTACTTTTAATCAGCTCATCAGGCGTGTTGGGAAGATATATAGACATGCCAGTTCCTATTATTATAGGCTCTAGAGCATTATATGCAGGGATTTTATTGTTCTTTTTTTGTAAATGGAAGAAATATGATTTTAGTTTCAAGAGCAAGGACAGAATGACAATTTTCATTGGAGGAGTGTTAATGGGAGTCCATTGGATTACTTATTTCTATTCTTTAAAACTTTCCAATGTTGCTATTGGGATGTTGTCGTTGTCTACGGTACCTGTAATCACTGCTTTTTTAGAACCCTTGCTATTAAAAACGAAATTTCAAAAAAGGCATTTGGCTTTAGGGGTATTGGTTCTTGTTGGAATTTATTTTTTAGTGCCAGAATTTAGTTTTAAAAATTCCTACACTAAAGCTGTGGCTTTAGGGCTTTTATCAGCCTTTTGTTTCTCTCTTCGTAACATACTAATGAAATCTAAAGTAAATGACTATCAGGGGTCTGTCCTCATGTTTTATCAGTTGGTAATTGTAGTTGGTTTGCTGAGTCCGTTCTACTTTATAATGGATACTTCGAACATTGTAACACAATTACCTGCAACTTTGATATTGGCATTGTTCACCACTGCATTAGGGCACACCTTGTTCCTAGTAAGTCTTAAGTCATTTTCAACTACTACAACCAGTATCATTGGCAGCATACAACCTGTTTATGGAATAATCTTAGGAATGATTTTTTTAAGGGAATACCCAGTATGGGCAACCTTGTTTGGAGGTGGGCTAATTCTTTTGTCTGTCATTATTGAGAGTGTTAGCACTTATAAAGAATAGAACATATTGCATCAAGGATTAGCTCTTGGCCTTCATCAATCTAGCGACATACTTCCCAATAACATCAAACTCCAAATTAACTAGAGTTCCTATTTTATAAGAGTTAAAACAGGTATGTTCATAAGTGTAAGGAATAATAGCCACACTAAAGGATTCGGTGTCAGAATCGACAACCGTTAGACTCGTTCCGTCAATGGTAATGGAACCTTTTTCTATGGTAACATTGTTAAGCGAGGCATCATATTTAAATGTAAAAAACCAACTCCCATCTTTTTCTTCAATTGTGGTGCAAACTCCCGTTTGGTCTACATGTCCTTGCACCAAATGACCGTCCAAACGAGTGCCTAATACCATAGCACGCTCTAGATTTACAGCATCACCTTCTTGTAAGAGCCCAAGGCTAGTTTTTTGTAGGGTTTCTTCAATTGCCGTAGTTGTATAGTTGTTTCCATCTAGGGCTACAACAGTTAAGCAAACACCATTGTGAGCTACGCTTTGGTCTATTTTAAGTTCAGTTGTGATGCTAGATTGAATGGTAATATGAAGGTTACCCCCTTCTTTTTCTAACTTTTCTACTGTGCCAAGTGTTTCAATGATACCCGTAAACATGTGTCGTTTTAATTAAGTAATTTTGCGTTGTAAATTTAGACATAAAGGCATAAATAGAATGCAGGAGACGCAAAAAATAAAAGTAGGTATTTCCATTGGTGATTTAAATGGTATTGGTTGTGAAGTTGTTCTTAGGACTTTTGAAGATTCTAGAATGCTAGATTTTTGTACACCTATTATTTTTGCATCAAACAAAACTATTTCATTTCAGAAAAATGAGCTTGAAATTAGTATTAATTACCACGGCATACAGGACGCTTCCAAGGCTTTGGATGGGAAAATAAATGTAGTGAATGTATGGAATGAAGTGCCTAATGTGGAATTTGGAAAGGACAGCAAAGAGGCTGGCTCTTTTGCTATCAAATCGTTAAAGGAAGCGGTAAAAGCTCTAAAGAATAACGATATAGATGTATTGGTCACTGCTCCTATTAATAAAAACAACATCCAGGCAGATGATTTTAATTTCCCAGGGCACACAGATTATCTAGCAAAGGAGCTTGATGGAGAAAGCCTTATGTTTATGGTCACGGACGATTTAAAAGTAGGCTTGTTAACAGATCACGTTGCCGTAAAAGATGTAGCAAGCGCCATTACACCAGAACTAATTCAGAAGAAAATAAAAACCATAGAAGCATCTTTAAAAATAGATTTTGGTATTCGCAGACCAAAAATTGCCATGTTGGGCATCAATCCACATAGTGGAGACAACGGTGTTATTGGCAAAGAAGATGATGAGGTATTGAAGCCAGTAATCAAAACACTTTTTGAAAAAGGACATTTGGTATACGGTCCATATCCTGCCGACAGTTTTTTTGGTTCTGAATCCTATAAGAATTTTGATGCCATTTTAGCAGCGTACCATGACCAAGGTCTTATCCCTTTTAAAACCATGTCTTTTGGTAAGGGAGTTAACTATACAGCAGGTTTAAACAAAGTAAGAACCTCACCAGATCATGGCACTGCCTATGAAATTGCAGGTAAGGGAAAAGCCGATCACAGCTCTTTTGAAGAAGCCGTTTTTATGGGAATAAAGATTTTTAAGAACAGGATGGAGTATCAGGAACTGACCAAAAATTCTTTGCAAAAACAGAAAATGAAGAAGTGATAGTTTAGGGTAAGATTGCAATAGTTTATAAAACAATAGTCCCCTTTAGAGACAACAAACCAACCATAAGGCATTTAGCTTTAAAAAAGTTGGGTTTTTACAAAAAAATAGTATCTTTGCAGCCCTGTTTTAAGTAGGGGGAAACATTAAACAAGTGTTGTCATGGTGAAGCAAAAGGAGTTTGATATTCCTTTCTCAGGATTGAGACTAGGGAAACACGAGTTTAATTATCATATTAAGAATACGTTCTTTGAATCTTTTGATTACAACGAGTTTAATGAAGCTGATATTACTATTCATGCCGAATTAAACATAATGTCTACCATGCTAGAGTTAGATTTATCTGCTGATGGCACGGTAAATGTAAATTGTGATATTACTAATGAGCTTTTTGACCAAGATGTAAATGGGAAATTGGAATTGGTAATTAAGTTTGGCGATGAATACAATGATGAGAATGAAGAAATATTAATCATTCCTCAAAGTGAACATCAAATAAACATAGCACAGTACATTTATGAAATGTTGGTTTTGGCAGTGCCCCTAAAGAGAATTCATCCTGGCGTTTTGGATGGGTCCTTAGAGTCTAAAGCACTAATAAAACTTGAAGAATTGCAACCAAAAGAAGAAAAAGAACAAAAAGAAGATACGGATCCCAGATGGGATGCACTAAAAAAATTATTAACGGATAAATAAGTTTCATAATGGCACATCCTAAAAGAAAAATTTCTAAAACCAGAAGGGATAAAAGAAGAACACATTACAAAGCTTCTGACCAACAATTGGCAAAAGACCCAACTACAGGTGAAATACATTTGTACCACAGAGCTCACTGGCATGAAGGTAAATTGTATTATAGAGGTGAAGTATTGATAGACAAAACAGAAGAAGCAGTAGCTTAATTTGTTTTATTATCGACGATATTTAACTCCCACTTTTCTAAAGTGGGAGTTTTTTTATTAAAAGTATAAAAAAATCAAAAACAAGCGTTTTTTAAGCAAAAAGTCGTAGAAAATGCTTAATTTTCAGCACTTTTTAGCCATTTTTGAATGTTTTTGACAAAAAAGTCATTTTAGTATGAATGAGATATCAGCAGCAATTACAGCTGTAGGAGCCTATGTTCCAGACTTTGTGTTGACCAATAAAATATTGGAGACCATGGTAGATACCAATGATGAATGGATAACATCCAGAACAGGTATAAAGGAGAGAAGAATATTAAAGAAAGAAGGAGAGGGAACATCTTATCTTGCTATAAAAGCAGCAGAAGATTTGATTCGGAAAAGCAACCTTGACCCCAAAGAAATTGATATGGTGATAGTTGCGACTGCAACTCCTGACATACAGGTTTCTGCGACTGCTGCATATGTGGCATCAGAAATAGGAGCAGTTAATGCTTTTGGGTATGATTTGCAAGCGGCATGCTCCAGTTTTCTTTATGGTATGTCTACTGCGGCTAGTTATATTGAATCTAGGAGATACAAAAAAGTATTGTTGATTGGCGCGGATAAAATGTCTTCTATCATAGATTATACAGACAGAACAACCTGCATAATTTTTGGAGATGGCGCTGGTGCTGCACTTTTTGAACCTAATACAGAAGGATTAGGGCTGCAAGATGAATATTTAAGGTCTGATGGGGTGGGAAGAAACTTTCTAAAGATTGAAGCTGGCGGATCAGTAATGCCTCCTACAGAAGAAACTGTGAGGAACAATAGGCATTATGTAAAGCAAGATGGAAAAACAGTATTTAAGTTTGCTGTTTCTAATATGGCTGATGCTGCGTTAAAAGTGATGGAACAAAATAATCTTAGCAGCGATGACATAGATTGGTTGGTGCCACATCAAGCTAATAAAAGGATTATTAGTGCTACGGCTAAACGAGCTGGAGTCGAAGAGTCTAAGGTAATGATGAATATTGAAAAATATGGCAATACTACCTCAGCAACTTTACCGCTTTTGTTAAGCGATTACGAGAATCAATTAAAAAAAGGAGACAAACTAGTTTTTGCGGCCTTTGGAGGTGGCTTTACTTGGGGGGCCATATATTTAAAATGGGCCTATAATTCATAACGAAATAGAACTAAACAAAATTTAATTTTATGGACATCAAAGAAATTCAAAGCTTAATTAAATTTGTGGCAAAATCTGGCGCAAGTGAGGTTAAACTGGAAATGAAAGACATTAAAATCACAATTAGAACGGGAGCGGTTGGTTCTGCTCCAGAAACGACCTATGTACAACAAATCCCAATGGCATCTGCACCCATGGTTGCTGCTCCAGTAGCAGTTGAAACCGCAGCTGCAGAAGCTACAGAGAATTCTGATGATGATTCCAAATATATCACCATAAAATCTCCTATTATTGGAACTTTTTATAGAAAACCATCTCCAGATAAACCCTCTTTTGTAGAGGTAGGAGCTACTATTGGCAAAGGAGATGTTCTTTGTGTTATAGAGGCAATGAAACTTTTTAATGATATTGAATCAGAAGTTTCTGGAAAAATAATAAAAGTATTGGTAGATGATTCATCTCCAGTAGAATTTGACCAACCATTATTTTTGGTTGATCCATCTTAATAAATTTTAAGAGTTGAATGTTTAACACCAAAACATGATTTTGGCTTTTAAACCCATTTAAAACTTAAAAACGTGAACTTAAAATTTTAAAGGATGTTTAAAAAAATACTTATTGCGAACAGGGGAGAGATTGCATTGCGCATCATTAGAACCTGCAAGGAAATGGGAATAAAAACCGTAGCGGTCTATTCCACGGCAGATGAAGAAAGTTTGCATGTAAGATTTGCAGATGAAGCAGTTTGTATTGGACCCCCACTTAGTAGTGAATCCTATCTTAAAATACCAAATATTATTGCTGCTGCAGAAATAACAAATGCAGATGCCATACATCCAGGTTATGGATTTCTATCAGAAAACGCTAAATTTTCCAGGATTTGTGCAGAGCACGAAATTAAATTTATTGGTGCTTCTGGAGAGCATATAGACAAGATGGGAGATAAGGCATCCGCTAGAGAGACCATGAAAAAAGCTGGTGTTCCTACCATTCCTGGTTCTGCTGGCTTGTTGAAATCTGTCAATGAAGCAATGAAAGTTGCCAAGAAAATGGGATATCCTGTTATGGTAAAAGCAACAGCAGGAGGTGGTGGTAAAGGAATGCGAGCGGTTTGGAAAGAAGAAAACATGGTGGAGCTATATGAAAGTGCTGTGCAAGAAGCAACCGCTGCTTTTGGAAATGGCGCTATGTACATGGAGAAGCTGATTGAAGAACCAAGGCATATTGAAATTCAAATTGTTGGAGATCAATATGGAAAAGCATGTCACTTATCTGAAAGAGATTGTTCAATTCAACGACGTCATCAAAAATTGACAGAGGAAACACCATCTCCTTTTATGACCGATAAGTTAAGGGATGACATGGGAACTGCAGCTATATTAGCAGCAGAGTATATAAAATATGAAGGGGCAGGGACTGTAGAATTTTTGGTAGATAAGCATCGAAATTTCTATTTCATGGAAATGAACACACGTATACAAGTTGAGCATCCCATAACCGAACAGGTTATTGATTATGATCTGATTAGAGAACAGATTTTAGTAGCTGGAGGCGTTCCCATTTCTGGAAAAAATTACATTCCAAAATTACATTCCATAGAATGCAGGATTAATGCCGAAGACCCGTATAATAATTTTAGACCGTCACCAGGTAAAATAACCACATTACATACGCCTGGGGGCCATGGAATCCGTCTGGATACGCATGTGTATAGTGGGTATACCATACCATCTAACTATGACTCCATGATTGCAAAGTTGATAACAACCGCACAAACTAGGGAAGAGGCCATAAATAAAATGAAAAGAGCTCTAGATGAGTTTGTAATTGAAGGTGTTAAAACTACCATTCCATTTCATAGGCAATTAATGGAGCACCCAGAGTATCTGGCAGGAAATTATACCACCAAATTTATGGAGGATTTTGAAATGGAACCCCTAACGGATTAAATTATAATCCAAATGATATTATGAAACCGTTCAAAACTTTTGAACGGTTTTTTTGTACCCTTAGAAATGGGAACTATCGATAAATTTGTGATTCTCAACGAAAATATTTGTAGTTTGACTTTAATAATGTTATTTATGTTTCCCAATCTTTTTATTGAATTTCTTGATAAGTTTTACACCTAATAAATAGAATGATTACATGATTAAATGGGGAAAATCATATAAAAAAATTAATTGCTTTTTGATTTTAGTTTTGCTTGTACCCGTAAGTGGATGTACATCACTAAAAACCAATTTCAATAAAAAATATAGGGAGGAGTGGAAGAAAATAATTAAATCCCAAGCCTGGAACGATGCGTTGGAATATAGCAATGAACTGGCTTCGATAGACGCAGAGAATACATTTATAAAATCTTCAGAGCCTTTAGCTGTAAATGTGGACTACGAATCGCTTATAGCTGCTGATGCAAGGTTCAATGAAAAATACAATTCTCTAGTTTCCAGAGCTTATTTCAAGATAATTACAGAAGCCCAAAAGGCGGACAGCCGTCTTAAGGAAGCATATGTGCGGTTGAATACAGAAAAAAAAGAAAGTGCTAATAAGAATAATCCGGATTACAAAGAGAGGTTAGCGCTTGCAAACAAACGCTATAATGCTCATAGGAAAATGCTGGAAGGGCTTAAAGGGTGGAATATTTTTAGCGAAAATAGAACAGGAGATTTAGAGTTCTTCAAAAAGGAAAATATAAACACAGTATATAAAAAACATAAAGCTGGTGATGCTGACGATGCAATTATTGGTTTTTTGGTGTATCAATTGGCAGATCTTTATCATTTTGAAAATTGATTCCAACTACAAATAGTTTTTAAGAAAATTATGGATAAGGCGGACTTTTATTTCAACATACTTTATCTTAGAAAATGACTTTCAGCTATTGGGAATATAAATCATGGTTGACCAACATAGATTTTACTGTTGTTGGCAGTGGTATTGTTGGTTTAAACTGCGCTCTCTCCCTTAAAAAGAAATACCCTCAAGCAAAAATATTAGTATTAGAAAAGGGAATCTTGCCACAAGGTGCAAGTACCAAAAACGCAGGGTTTGCTTGTTTTGGCAGTATTTCTGAAATAGTATCCGACCTTAATGACCATACAGAAAATGAAGTTGTAGCACTGATTCAGAAAAGATGGAAAGGAATACAATTGCTGAGGCAAAATTTAGGGGATAAACAAATTGATTTTCAAAATCATGGCGGGCATGAAGTGTTCATGTACTATGATGAAAAACTGTATGAAAATTGCCTGGAAAATCTTGATAAAATCAACGCCCTGACAAGGCCAATATATAAAGAAAAGGCTTTTAAAAAACATGCCAACACCTTTGAATTTGATAAAGTAAAAGAGCATTATATTACCAATCATTTTGAATCCCAAATTGATACAGGAAAAATGATGTCTGCCTTGCTCAACAAGGTTTTGATGAATGATATAAAAATTCTCAACTCGGTTTCGGTAAAAGAATTTGTTGAAAACAATGATCATGTTTTGGTGAAAACAAATCAGTTTGATTTTTCAACCAACAAATTGTTGATAGCAACCAACGGTTTTGCATCTCAATTGCTCAATGAGCAGGTACAACCAGCAAGGGCGCAAGTGCTGATTACCAAACCCATTAAAAACTTGCACATTAAAGGAACTTTTCATTTGGATCAAGGGTATTATTATTTTAGAAATATTGATGATAGAGTTCTCTTTGGTGGAGGTAGAAACATAGACTTTAAAACAGAAACAACCACTGTTTTAGGAGAAACAAAACAGATACAAAATAAACTAGAAAAAATGCTTAAGGAGATTATTTTGCCCAATACCTTTTTTGAAGTGGATTATAGCTGGAGCGGAATTATGGGCCTAGGCAAAACAAAAAACCCTATAGTGAAGCAAGTGTCGGAGAATGTATATTGTGGAGTCCGTTTAGGCGGAATGGGTATCGCCATAGGTAGTTTCGTTGGCAAAGAACTTTCAGAGATAGTATAGCCTTAAAGATACAAATGGCACCCAAGTTTTTTGTAGTTTCACAAAGCAATTTTTAATTCACAAATCAACCAAATGAAAACGTTTACCATTAAAGAAATCAATGACATCCTTAAAGGAGAATTGGTTGGAAATACTACTCAGAAAATAAGTGGCCCAGAAGAACTTGGAAAGGCAACCAGCAACCAGATTACATTTATTGGAAGTACAAAGTATGTGCGTCAATGGAAAGACTCTAAAGCTTGTGCGGCTATTGTTAATGAAAAGTTGGTAGTTGAGCCAGGTGAAAATAGAGCGTTGATTAAAGTTAAAAATGCAGATTTGGCTATGGCGAAGATTTTGGAGGCGTTTGATCCAGGCCCTCCTGAATTTGATATTGATATTCATCCCACTGCTATAATTCATGAGTCGGCAACCCTTGGAGAGGGCTGTAAAATTGGAGCTGGCTGTTATGTAGGAAAGAATGTGGTTTTAGGAAACGCCGTTATTTTATATCCCCATGTTTCGGTTTTTGATGAAACTAAAATAGGGAACAATACCACTATTTGGTCTGGTACAGTGATTAGAGAACGAAGTATAATAGGGAGTCACTGTATTTTTCATACGAATGTAAGTATTGGTGCCGATGGTTTTGGATATCGTCCAAGCGATGATGGCAGAGGATTGGTGAAAATACCACAAATTGGAAATGTCATTATAGGCAATGGAGTGGAAATTGGTGCAAATTCTTGTGTGGATAGAGCCAAATTTAGCTCAACTATTGTGGGAGATGGTTGCAAAATAGACAACTTTGTACAAATTGCCCATAACTGTATTATGGGGCGTTCTTGTATCATGGCAGGACATAGTGGACTTGCTGGTTCGGTTACTTTGGGAGATGGGGTAATTATTGGAGGCAGCGCATCAATTAAAGATCACACAACTATTCATTCTGGAGCGGTCGTTGGAGCTGGTTCTGGTGTCATGAAAGATATTCCGGCAGGCCAAACAGTTTTAGGGTATCCAGCCCAAGAATCCAGAGAAATGCTAAAACAGTGGATTGCTTTACGGAAGCTGACTCAAGGTTAAATGGAAAACAAGAAATTAAAAGAAGAACTGTATGAGCACTGTAACGGTTTTATAAATAGTAGAGTTTCTAGAATAAAAACCAATATTGATGCAACGCAGGAAGCATTGACTTCTGAAACCAAAAGTAGTGCAGGGGATAAACATGAAACTGGGCGCGCTATGATTCAATTAGAACGAGAGAAATTGGGAAACCAATTGGCTGAGGCAGAAAAAGTAAAACACGCTTTATCGAAGGTTCAAATAGACAATAGTACGGAGCACGTTGGGGTAGGAAGTTTGGTGTATACGAATAAGGCAACGTATTTTTTAGGAATTTCTGCGGGGGAATATAAAAATATCTTTTGTGTTTCCGCAATGACGCCAATAGGAAAATTGCTATTGGGTAAATCAATAGGAGATACTATTGGCTTTAACGATATCGTTTTCGTAATTAAACAAATTCACTAAACAAGTAGTGTTTTAGTAACACATAGAATAGCTTCTGAATCAGATATTTTCCATAATTTCATGGCCTGAAAAAAAGACTATAACCTATTAACACTAATGAGTAAAAAAGAAGATTTACGTAGTAAGGAATGGTTTGGAGGCAAAGACAAAATGGGCTTTGTCCACCGTTCATGGCTGCGGAACCAAGGATATCCAGATGATTATTTTAGAGGAAAACCAGTTATTGGCATTTGCAACACTTGGTCAGAATTAACACCCTGCAATGGACACTTAAGAGATTTTGCTGAAGTGGTAAAAAGGGGTGTAGCTGAGGCAGGTGGTTTTCCATTGGAGTTTCCGGTAATGTCTTTAGGAGAAACCATTATGAAACCAAGTACCATGTTGTTCAGAAATTTGGCAAGTATGGACACAGAAGAATCTATTAGGGCAAACCCTTTGGATGGAATTGTGCTTTTAACTGGCTGCGATAAAACCACTCCCTCAACCATTATGGGAGCTTGTAGTGTGGATTTGCCTACTATTGTGGTGCCTGGAGGACCAATGCTTAATGGTCGTTTTAGAGGAGGGTCAATAGGTTCTGGTTCTTTTAATTGGATGATAAAAGAAAAACAAAAAACAGGAGAATTTTCAGAGGCCGATTTTACTGAAGCTGAGATTTGTGCGGCACGAAGTATAGGTCATTGCAATACCATGGGAACAGCATCTACAATGGGAACCATGTCAGAAGCATTGGGCTTAACACTCCCTGGATTTTCATCAATCCCAGCTGCCGATTCCCGTAAAAAAATGATGGCGCAACTATCAGGAAGACGTATTGTTGAAATGGTCAATGAAGATTTAACCTTATCGAAAGTATTAACTAGGAAAGCATTTGAAAATGCTATCGTTACCAATGCTGCAGTTGGTGGATCTACCAATCTGATTATTCATCTAATTGCCATTGCCGGACGAATAGGAGTGGATTTAAAATTGGAGGATTTCGACGACCTTGGAAGTAAAATTCCACTTTTGTTAAATTTGATGCCATCAGGTAAATTTTTGATGGAAGACTTTTATTACGCAGGGGGACTTCCTGTTATCATAAAAGAATTGGGTAAATTATTGCACGATGACATCATTACCGTAAATGGAAAAACATTTAAGGACAATTATGCAGATGCCATATGTTATGATAAGGAAATAATTTCTACAATTGAAAAACCATTACAAGAAAATGCTGGAATTGCAGTATTAAAAGGCAATTTATGTGTAAATGGAGCGGTTATAAAACCATCTGCAGCTTCACCTAAATTAATGAAACACAGAGGTAAAGCGGTTGTTTTTGAAAGCATGGAAGATTACCATGAAAGAATAGATGACCCCAATTTGGATATTGATGAGAACAGCGTTATTGTACTTAAGGGTGTGGGGCCAAAAGGATATCCAGGAATGCCAGAAGTTGGTAATGTGGATTTGCCAGAAAAATTAATTCTAAAAGGAGTTAAGGATATGGTCCGTATTTCTGATGGCCGTATGAGCGGAACAGCCTATGGTACCGTAATTTTACATGTATCTCCAGAATCCACTATTGGAGGGACTTTTGCAGTCGTACAAAATGGAGATATGATTGAGTTGGATGTTGAAAACAGAAGATTACATTTAGATGTTTCTGACGAAGAACTTGAAAAAAGAAAGGCGGCATGGATAGCACCGGAGCCAGTAGCCGTTAGGGGATATGCAAGAATTTATATTGATCATGTGGAGCAAGCAGACAAAGGCGCTGACTTGGATATTTTGGTAGGTGGATCAGGCTCAAAAGTAGAAAGGGACCTTCATTAAAAAATAAAATAAGCACATGAAAATTTACAAAGTTAAAAGCGGTATTGTTGTTGAACAAGGTGAAAAATTCTATTTATTAAAAGGAGAAGATTGGGACGGTTTTCTCAATGATAATGATTTGTTGAAAACAATAGGCAATAAAATCAATACTTCAAACCAAATTGATAATGCAGCAACGTATATAGACAATGAATTACAGGCTCCTGTTCAGAATCAAGAAATTTGGGCTAGCGGAGTTACCTATTACAATAGTAAAATGGGTAGGGAAGAAGAATCCAAAGAAGCTGGAGGCAGTAGTTTTTATTCAAGAGTATATGTAGCAGATAGACCAGAGCTTTTCTTTAAGGCAACAGCCTATAGAACTGTGGGTTCTGGTGGGATGGTCAGAAAGAGGGCCGACTCCACCTGGGATGTTCCAGAACCAGAATTAACATTGGTCATAACATCTTCTGGTAAAATTATTGGCTATACTATTGGTAATGATATGAGTTCTAGAAGCATTGAAGGAGAGAATCCCTTATATCTCCCACAAGCGAAAACCTATGATGGGTGTGCAGCAGTAGGGCCTTGTATATTAATTACCGATGAGCCTTTATCAAAATCAACTCAAATAAGATTGAATATTTTCCGAAATGGAACCGAGGTTTTTTCTGGACAGATAGGAATAGACCAAATAAAACGAAAGTTTGAAGACTTGGTCAGGTATCTCTATATGGAATGCTCTTTTCCTTACGGAAGTTTGTTGATGACTGGGACCGGAATAGTGCCCTCAACCGATTTTAATTTAACAAGTGGTGATGAGGTCCATATTGCCATTGATGGAATTGGTACTTTGGTAAATACGGTTGCTTAATTTACGATATCAAATGTCATTCCTGTGAAGGCAGGAATGACATTTCATTATTCTAAATCAGGTCTTTTTCTATTCACTTTCTTTTGCGCCTTTTTTAGTTTTGATTTCAATCGTTTTTCAATAGCAGACTTTGAAGGTTTTGTTTTCTTGCGCTTTTTGGGAACTTTTAAAGCAGTTTGGATGACTTCTAAAAAGCGTTTGATGACCAGTTCTTTGTTTTTGTGTTGACTTCGGGATTCATCACACTGAAATACTAATATGTTTTCTTTGGAAAGCTTGTTTACCAGTTTCAAATAAAGGCGCTCTTTTTCAGTGTCAGATAGTGAAAAAGACTTTACAACATCAAACATAAGCTCTACTTTAGAGGAGACCTTATTTACATGTTGCCCGCCAGCACCACTGCTTCGAATGGCCTTGAATTTGAGTTCTTTTATGATGGTTTCTTTATTCAAAATGGGAGGGTTTCAATAGGCTATTTATTTTTTAAGCGTAAGTTAATTGTTTCAATAGAAACATTTAAAAAGAGCTCCGTTTCGGGTTCTAATGCATTATCAGAATTAAAATAAACCACATCTTTTTCATTTATCGAAGCTTCAATTAAATAATGGCTGCCCTTAAAATAAGAGTGTTTTACATAAACCTTTAATCCGGTATTCTTGGAAACTTTAAATTCATGTGGATATACCAATACGGATGTGTTTATTTCCGCATAGGGTTTTATCAATTGAATGGGAATAAGACTGGCTTCACCAAAAAGAGATGCGACGTATAGGTCTTTCGGGTTTTCATATAGCGCTTGTGTGGCTTCATCCGCAATGATTTGCTTGTCTTTTAGAACAATTATCCTGTCTGAATACGGAAGAATATCGTTGTGGTCATGTGTTGCTGTCAATACGGTTATCCCCTGCTTTTTTAAATAGGCAAACAGATTTCTGCGCAAACTATTTTTTCTAAACTTATCAATATGACTAAAGGGTTCGTCCAATAACAGCAGCTTAGGTTCTTGTGCCAAAACCCTTGCCAATGCCACTCGTTGTTGTTGTCCACCACTTAGGTTTTTAATCTTTACTTTGGCAAAAGACGTCATTTCTATCATTTCCAATAGTTCAGCCGTTCTTTCTTGAAGTTCTTTGGGTTCAAAAACTGATAAATACTGACTAACATTTTCAGCTACTGTAGTAAAGGGCATCAAATCAAAATCTTGAGAAAGATATTTCATATAAGATTCTCCAGGCACTAAATTATAATTAGGTCCCATAACTTGAATATCCTCCCAAAAGACAGTGCCATTTTCTAAATGTAACAGACCATATATTATTTTTAACAAGGTGCTTTTGCCACAACCACTTTCTCCTATTATAGACACATGGGTGCCTTTCTTCACTTTAAAAGAAATATTTTCTAATACAAGAGCTTCATCGTAAGAAAAGAAAGCTAAATCTACTTTTAACATGGGTTTGATAAATAAAAAATCCGCTTCCAGTAGAAACGAACATTATAATTATAATATTGTTTAGTCTTTAAAGTCATTGAGTATTGCTTTATTGGGTAATTCATTAAAACCCATACTATATAAAGTAAACCCAAAAATATCTGCATACTGATTAATGGTTTTACTAACAGGAGTTCCTGCACCATGCCCTGCATTAATTTCAATTCGGATAAGTGTTGGATTGTTTCCAGTTTGTTTCTCTTGAAGCTCCGCTGCAAATTTAAAACTATGGGCAGGTACAACCCGGTCATCGTGATCACTCGTTGTGACCAAAGTTGCAGGGTAAGCCGTTCCTTCTTTTACATTGTGAACAGGGGAATAACCCTTTAGATAGTCAAACATTTCTTGGCTTTCTTCTGCCGTACCATAATCATATGCCCAACCCGCACCAGCGGTAAAGGTATGATAGCGGAGCATATCTAAAACACCGACAGCGGGTAATACTACTTTCATTAAATCTGGTCTTTGAGTCATCGTTGCCCCAACCAAAAGCCCACCATTGGAACCACCTCTAATGGCCAAATAGTCTGATGAGGTATACTGCTTTTCAATTAAATATTCCGCAGCCGCAATAAAATCATCAAAAACATTCTGCTTTTTTGTTTTTATACCGGCCACATGCCATTCTTTACCATATTCCCCACCACCTCTAAGGTTGGGGACTGCATAGACGCCTCCTTGTTCCATCCATATGGCATTTACAATACTAAATGACGGGGTTAAACTTATATTGAATCCTCCATATCCATAAAGAATAGTTGGGTTTTTCCCATTGAGTTCTAATCCTTTTTTATGGCTAATAATCATGGGGATTTTTGTGCCGTCTTTTGAGCTGTAAAACACCTGTGTGGATTCATAATCTGCAGGGTTAAAATCAATTTCGGGTTTCCAATACTGGGCGTATTCCCCTGTTTCTACATTATATTTATAGGAAGACCCTGGGGTATTGTAGTTAGTGAATGAAAAATAGAATTCAGCATCCTCTTTTTTACCCCCAAAACCACTTGCACTCCCAACACCAGGAAGTTGTACTTCACGTATTAGCTTCCCATCATAATCATATTGAAAAACTTTGGAAATGGCATCTACCATATATTCGGCAAAGAAATACCCCCCAGCTGAATTTGGAGAAAGGACATCCTCAGTTTCTGGAATAACATCTACCCAGTTTTCTGATGTTGGATTGGCGGCTTCCACAGCAATTATTTTTTTGTTTGGCGCATCCATATTGGTCACTAGATACAATTTAGAACCAACATTTTCAATCACATAACTATCTGTGTCCGTATGGTCTAAAATGGTCGTTAACGGGATATCTTGCTTGCTCAAATCTTTAATGAATAATTTATTTCCAGAAGTTGAGGTCGCTGCAGAAATAATGAGGTAATGCTCATCTTCAGTTACAGAACCACTAATATAACGGTGTTTTTCTGATGCTACTCCCCCAAAAACAAGAATATCATTTTTTTGAGATGTGCCCAATTTGTGATAATACAATTTGTGTTGGTCAGTTTTCGCGGATAATTCACTTCCTTCCGGTTTATCGTAACTTGAGTAATAAAACCCATCGTTACCTTTCCATGAAAGACCACTGAATTTAATATCTACAAGTGTGTCTTCTACAATTTTCTTGGTTTTGACATCTATGACAATTGCTTTTCTCCAATCGCTTCCTCCTTCTGAGATAAGATAGGCTGCTAAGGAACCATCCTTTGAAAACCGAAGCCCCATTAATGAGGTGGTACCATCTTCTGAAAAAGTGTTTGGATCAAGGAAAACATCCTCCTTATCAGTTTCACTTTTCTTGCGATATACTACATGCTGATTTTGAAGTCCGTTATTTTTATAAAAATAGGTGTAGTTTCCTTCTTTAAAAGGAGCACTTAATTTTTCATAGTTCCACAACTTTTCCAATCGGGTTTTTAAATCTTCTCTAAAAGGGATTTGATTTAAGTATTCAAAAGTGATTTGGTTTTGTGCTTTCACCCAAGCTTCAGTTTCGGGACTTCTATCATTCTCTAACCATCGATAAGGATCTTTTACTTGGGTTCCAAAATAAGTATCAACAGTATCAGTTTTTTTAGTAGTAGGATAATTCACGACAATAGTTTCTTTTTTTGGATTGGATTGGATTGACAGGCAAAAATAAGTATTGCAGCCATGGGAATTAGTAGTAGCTTTTTCATTTTTGAATCATTTGAAAGTCGATAAAAATACCATAATTTATGGGAATATATAAAACAGCAGATCAAGAATTAGATCTGCTGTTTTTATTTTTATATAGTTGCGATGAAAGGAGCTTTCCCAATATAAATGGCACAAGAAAGTTGGTCAATTAAAAAAGAAGCCAAATCCAGTGCATTTATTTTGTCACCTGGGCAATCCCTGATATTGGATTCCACTTTTCCTTTTTCGGTATTGAGATGAATCATAGGAACCCTTACCAATGTCCAGTCAAGATTACAAGCGCTCAACATTTCATACTCTTCTTGCCTTTCTAAAGAGGCCTTTTTAAAATTGGTTTTCATCCAATCCGTAGCATATAGTGTCTTTGGACCTTTGGAATCAAAAGGGGTATCAACGTTAAGTCCTGTAACCATAATATATCGTTTAATATTGAACAGATTCATGGTCGTAATTATGTTTTTGGTCACTTCAGCATACGTGCCAATTTCACCTTGGGATTGTCCTAATGAGCTCATTAATGCCGTACAACCTTTTAATAAAGAATGAATGGAAGTTATATCTCTAGCATTTCCTTTGATAATTTCTACCAATGGATTTTCTATTTGAAAGTTATCAGGGTTTCTAAGAAGTAATTTACAAGGAATCCCTTTTTCGAGTAAGGTGTTTACCAGGTACTTTCCTGCCTTACCGCCGCCGCCTAAAACAGCAATTTTATGTATAGTTTTCATTAAAATGTCTTTAAATATTAGATATAGTTTATTTGCAGGTTTTTTAAACCTGCCAGTTTCACGGCTCTATAGGCACATGAAATATAAATCTAGATATTTAATGATTAATTTTAATGCTATAAAAATAGGGAATTCTTTTCCAAAGGCACTACTCTTTATTTTGAAAATAGACCTTCATAGGTTTAAAATAATGATTATCCCATCCCTTTTTATAATGTTCACCACTTTCGGGAACCTTACTATGTGTTAAAGTCAACTCTGTTTTACCATCAAGCTCTTTTAATAGAATTTCAATTTGAGAATCTTCTTCATGTTCTTCAAATTGTGAAGACCTCCAGGATTGAACAATTTTGGTATAAGGAACCAATTCAACGTTTTTACCATTGATATATCCATCCCATGCGCTGAAGGGGTCTCCTACTTTATCGGATGTAAACGCAGTTCCAAGAGTCATTTTTGTATGCCCTTGTGTACTGAGCCAGGCTTTATAGATTTTTTTGGCGGAAGCGGGAAAGTTTGTTATTAAGGTAAATTCCATAATAGTGTCTTGACATTCCCCTAAAGTTACTAAATTTTAACTTGAATTGCTTTATTGGGAAAAAACCTCATAATGGGTAACTTTTTCTTCAAATTCTAAAAGGAAATCATCGTCTTCGGGGTAATATTTAGCCTTTTCGAAATCTTCACCTGCAAAATTTTTGATGACGGCTAAGTTTTCCCAATAGGTTATTAAAGTGAAATGCCCTTGATTATTAGCAATACGTTTTAAAAAGGAATGCTTGACATACCCATTGGTTTTTTGATAATCTGGCACGGCAACTTTTTTTAAGAAAGAGGCATACACCTCAAAATCCTCAACACTTGTTTTTCCATGCCAAATTCTTGCAATCATGTGCTATTGTTTAAACAAGATTATGTGCAACCAAATACTCAGCAATTTGCACAGCATTGGTAGCAGCTCCTTTTCTAAGATTATCAGAAACAATCCACATATTCAATGTGTTGCTTTGTGTTTCATCTCTTCTAATCCTGCCTACGAAAACATCGTCTTTATCATGCGCATAGATAGGCATAGGATAGGTGTTGGTATCTGGATTGTCCTGTACTACGACCCCAGGGGTTTCACTTAGCATTTTTCTAACATCAGCCAATTCAAAATCATCGTAAAACTCTACATTTACAGATTCTGAATGGCCCCCAGCAGTTGGGATACGTACAGCAGTAGCGGTAATGGAGAAGGTTCTATCGTCCAATATTTTTTGCGGCTCACGGGCTAATTTCATTTCTTCTTTGGTGTATCCATTTTCTGTAAATACATCACAATGTGGCAATGCATTTCTGCTAATGGGGTAAGGATATGCCATTTCCCCTTTTATGCCAGCAATTTCGTTTTCCAATTGCTGAACAGCTTTTACACCTGTTCCTGAAACGGATTGGTATGTTGATATGACCACACGTTTCATTTTATATTTCTCATGCAAAGGTGCCAACGCCATAACCAATTGAATTGTTGAACAATTGGGATTGGCAATGATTTTATCATCCTTTGTTAATTCTTTGGCATTGATTTCTGGAACCACTAATTTTTTGGTCGGATCCATCCGCCATGCAGAAGAGTTGTCTATTACTGTAGTACCGGCATCAGCAAATTTTGGAGCCCATTCCACTGAAGTATCACCACCAGCGGATAAGATAGCAATGTCTGGTTTGGCGGCAACTGCATCTGCCAACCCAATTACGCTATATTCTTTTCCTTTGTAAGGTAATTTTTTACCTACGGAACGCTCTGAAGCTACCAATAACAACTCAGTTATTGGAAAATTGCGTTCTGCCAATACTTTTAACATTACCTCGCCTACCATTCCTGTAGCGCCTACCACTGCAACTTTCATTGTAAAAATTTTATAATTGGGAGGTAAAGTTACTACTAAAAGCCATTATCACAAACAACACGAACAAGAATAATTAAAATATAACAATTTGTTTTATTTGCAACAAGCAATTGTTTTGTTGCCCAAGGCTAGGTAGCAAAAAACCGTCAATCTGTTTACAAAACAACAGGGATGACGGTCTTAGGTTGGTATAAATATTATAAACGTTTATTTTTTTAACAAATCTCGGATTTCTCCCAAAAGTTCCTCTTGAGATGGTCCTTTTGGAGCAGCTGGGGCTGGTGGCGTTTTAGTTTTATTGTATGCCTTAACAATTAAAAACATTACAAAACCGACAATTAATAAGTTAATAATGGTATTAATCCACGCTCCATAGGCAATTACTGCTCCGCCTGCTTCTTTAGCTGCTGCCAAAGTTGTATACGCTTCACCATCCATTGCAACATGCAGATCTTCAAAATTTATTCCTCCAGCAAAATAGCCAACAAAAGGCATTGCAATATTGTTTACAAAGCCATTGATTACACCACCAAGTGCAGTGGCCATAATTACGGCAACGGCAAAATCAATAACATTGCCGGTCATGATAAAATTCTTAAATTCTTTAAGCATTATGAATAGTTTTTATTGGTTAATAGATATGCAAAGTAGTTAAAAATGATTTCTTAACAAAAAGTTAAATAGGCGTTAAGCGTTGATATACTTTCTTTTTACCCTCTGGGAAATGCCAGTCAATAGTTCATAAGAAATAGTATTGCCAGCATAGGCGAATTCCTCTGCCGTTGGGTCGTTGCCAAAAATAATGACCTCGTCTCCTTCATTGCAATCGAGTCCAGTGACATCAATCATAATCATATCCATGCAAACGTTTCCAATAATAGGAGCTTTTTTTCCGCCAACCAATACAGAAATCTTATTGTTGCCATATTGCCTTCTAATACCATCTGCATGACCTATGGGTAAGGTTGCAGTAATGCTATATCCGGTAGCTTTAAAATCTCGGTTATATCCCACACTTTCATGAGGGGCTATTTTATGGAGTTGGGAAATAATAGTTTTGAGTGTTGCAACAGGCCGCAACTCCAAATCTATTTTGGCATTGTTACCAAAACCGTAAAGACCAATACCGCTACGAACCATATCATACTGTGCTTCAGGAAAATTAAGAATACCAGAAGTGTTTAGGATATGTTTCAATGGTTTGCAACCTAGTCTCTCAACAATATCATTAGAAATCTTGTCAAAAAGGGCTATTTGGGCGGTCGTAAACGGGGCTTCTTTTGCATCTTCTGATGCTGCCATGTGCGAAAAGACAGAAACAACTTTAACGGACTCATTATTTTTCAAATGCTGCACAATATCATCAACATCCTGCTCCAAAAACCCTAAACGGTTTAAGCCAGTATTAAATTTTAAATGAATTGGATATGCTTTTATATGTTGTTCTTTGACCAGTTGTAAGAAAGCTTTTAGAATTTTTGGAGAATATAAACTGGGTTCCAAATGGCACTTAAGTAAAACATCAAAATTTACCGCCTGGGGGTGCAATACCAAAATAGGGACTTCAATACCAGCTTCTCGTAATGCGACGCCTTCTTTTACATATGCAACAGCTAGATAATCAACCTTTAGTTGCACTAATTTTTTTGAGATTTCTACCGCATCACTCCCATAACCAAAAGCTTTTACCACTCCCATAAATTTGGTGCTGGGTTTGAGTTTAGATTTTAAATAGCGGTAGTTGTGTTCCAGCGCTTTTAAGTCTATCTCCAGAACAGTTTCTGTGGCTTTAGACATTATTGTTTTTTTTCTTTTGGGCTATTTCTTCTGCATCAACATCCATCTGACTTAATTTTTCTTTTAGGTTGGCTTTGTAATAAGCGGCCCTACTTAAAGGTTCATACTCATCCGTCTCTCCTAAGAAAACCAATTTATCACTGTTGGATTTTCTATAACTATAATTGGCAAGGTTGCCTGTTCGTGTGCAAATTGCATGCACTTTGGTCACATATTCTGCTGTGGCCATCAACGCTGGCATTGGTCCAAATGGATTACCCTTAAAATCCATATCCAGTCCAGCGACGATTACCCGAACGCCTTTATTGGCCAAATCATTGCACACAGTTATAATTTCATCATCAAAAAACTGGGCCTCATCAATAGCGACTACATCACAACCATCTGCCAGAATTCTTATATTAGCTGCAGCTGGTACGGGCGTAGAGCGTATTTCATTGGCGTCATGCGAGACGACCATTTCTTCATGATACCGGGTATCCACAATAGGTTTAAAAATCTCAACTTTTTGCTTTGCAAACTGGGCACGCCTAAGCCTGCGGATCAGTTCCTCAGTTTTTCCAGAGAACATGGAGCCACATATAACCTCTATCCAGCCGAATTGTTCTTTATGATTAACAGTATTTTCGAGAAACATTTTGTAATTTTAATAGACGAAAACATTGCTATTTCCGTTTTAATAATAGAAGCTATAAAATTATTAAAAAAGAAACACCTTTAGAGAAAAGGATAAATAAAAAATAATGAAAAGAAAATTGCAAGAGGAATTGGTGAGAATGTCCAAGGAAATTATCTCTTCTAAAGACTTAAAGGAGCTTCCGGAGTTGTATGAAGCAGCCAAAAGTCTTTATGAAAAATTGGCGGTGCTTAAATTTATTGATGATAATCTTAATGATATAGAAATAGATGTTTCAAGCAACGTGGTAGCTGCTAAATTTGAAAAAATGGCCAATGCCGTGTTGAATGAAAACACCTCTGTACCTGAAAGCAACCCACACGATGAGGATATTATGACTCCAGGGATGGACACCATTAAACATATGGTTTCAGAAATGCCTAAGGATAATACTCAAAAGGAAGCATTGACAGATTTTTTGGGGACACCTGATATCATGAAAAATGATCAGGAGCTTTTTATGCCTCAAGAAAAAAAAAGAAATGAAGATTCCCAACAGTCAAAATCATTAAATGACAGATTGAATAAGGGCTTGCAAGTTGGGTTAAATGATAAGCTTGCATTTATTAAACATCTATTTAATGGGAATGCAGAAGATTATAATAGGGTATTGTCACAGTTAAACACCATTGATACTGAGGAACGTTCTATTTCTTTTATAAACAATATGGTAAAACCAGAATATGATAATTGGACAGGCAAAGAACAATATGTGGAACGTTTTATTGCTTTAATCATACGGAAGTTTAGTTAGAAAGATTAAAACATTCTAAAAAAGAAACCGAAAGTTGGCGTGCTAACTTTCGGTTTCTTTTTTCTTTGTAACTTTTCTGGTTTGTAACTTTGACGAATCAATATGATATAGCCCATTTTTTTAATCTACTGTAACACAAAACAATAATTCATGTCAAAATTATACCTGGTACCAACACCAATCGGAAATTTAGAGGACATCACTTTTAGAGCAATAAAAGTTTTAAAAGAGGTTGATTTAATTTTGGCTGAAGACACCCGTACCAGTGGAAAATTATTACAGCATTATGGTATTGAGACACATATGCACAGTCACCATATGCACAATGAGCATAAAACAGTAGTGAATATTGTGAAGAGAATATTGGCAGGAGAAAGTATTGCACTTATTTCTGATGCCGGGACACCCGCAATTTCTGATCCAGGATTTTTACTAACTCGTGCCTGCGTGGAAAATAGTATTGAAGTGGATTGTTTGCCTGGAGCAACAGCATTTGTGCCCGCATTGGTTAACAGTGGACTACCTAATGATAAATTTGTATTTGAAGGCTTTCTTCCGGTAAAAAAGGGAAGGCAAACCCGATTAAAGCTACTTGCTGAAGAAACTAGAACCATTATTTTCTATGAATCGCCCCATAAATTAATAAAAACGCTGACCCATTTTTGTGAGTATTTTGGGGAAGACAGACAACTTTCTGTTTCTAGGGAATTAACGAAGTTGTATGAAGAAACCATTCGAGGAACCGCAAAAGAAGTGTTGGCCCATTATACGGCTCACCCTCCCAAAGGAGAAATTGTGATTGTGGTTGCTGGAAAGAAATAATAAAAAATGACGTTAAAAGAATTTAAAAATAAATTAGAAGCAACACCGAAAGAAATTGCTTTTATAGAGACCATGAGTGTTATTGAAAGTCTTTATGACTTTACGCCAACAACATTTAATAATGGAGCACTTGTAAATGAGGCAGAACAAAATTCAGGTTCTTGTAAATTATTTGCTTTTGCCATAAGACAAGGATTCACAGCGCCTCAAACTTTAGCGTGTTTTGGCACCTATTATTTTGACGAGGTACTCCAAGACCCCAATGGTACTGGGCATCAGAATATTCGTAGTTTTATGAAAACAGGTTTTAAAGGACTTCAATTTAAAGGAGAAGTACTCTTAGAAAAATAAAATGCATGAAAAATCTTCTCACAGAAATACGATCATGTACTATTTGTGAGGAGTATTTAACCTTAGGCCCAAGACCAATTGTTACTGCCAATAAGGAGGCAAGAATTGTAATTATTGGTCAGGCGCCAGGCACTAAAGTTCATCAAACTGGTGTGCCCTGGGATGACCCAAGCGGCAAACAGTTGCGAAAATGGTTGGGAGTTTCAGATGCATTTTTTTATGATGAAACCAAAATTGCTATAATTCCAATGGGATTTTGCTACCCTGGAAAAGGGAAAACGGGTGATTTACCACCAAGACCTGAATGCGCACCCCAATGGCATTCCCAATTGTTGGAAAAAATGCCGAAGGTTGAACTGGTAATTTTAATAGGGATGTATGCCCAAAAATACTATTTGAAACAGGATGCAAAGAAAACATTGACTGAGACGGTTAAAAACCATAAAGATTATTTGCCCAAGTATTTTGTTTTGCCACACCCTTCACCCAGGAACAGATTTTGGCTGACAAAAAACCCGTGGTTTCAAAATGAGATTGTCCCAGCCCTTCAGGAAAGAATTAAAGAGTTGCTTTTTTGATTTATTTCTTATCCATTTGGAGACTCAATTTCCCTACCCACCATTCTGATCTCGTTATAGGAAAACTTGTCGTCAATTTTTCGTTTAAGATCATTGGTGTTTTCATACTTAGTTTCCTGCATGATTTTCTTTAATTCCAGGTATTTTTCTTCGGGCATTAAATCAGTGATTTCTAATTCTCCGGTCGCAAGGTATTTTATAAGATGGGTTTCTATGGTGCCTTGTACCAAGCCTCTTTTAGTGGCAATTTCAGAAATGGATAATCCCTCTTTAAATAACTGAAGTGATATGAGATGTGTTTCTCCTTTTTTAGTTGTTTTCTTCTCTGGGACGTCTTCTTTTGGTTCAATGGAATTAGAGTCACAGTACCTTTGAATGGCTTCCAGAATTTCTTTACCATATTTTTGCACTCTTACTTTTCCCATACCGTTGACGGCACGTAATTGTTTTGAGGTAGTGGGGAGCGTTTCACACATTTCATACAAGGATTTTTGAGTAAAAATCTGGTACAGTTCTACGTCGTTTTCCTCTGAAAAATTGGTGCGTAATGCACGTAAAGCCGCAAATAAAGTCGGATGTTCTGTGGTTGTAGCATATTCCTTTTTAACTGTTGGCGCATTACTTTTTTGCAAAACAGCTTTTGCCCGTAGTTCTAAATATTTTGTAGTAGTAAAACCTTCTTTTAAACCATTAAGACAATACAGTTTGTTGGATAACTGCTCTTCCAATAGTTGTAATTGCTTTTTAAGGTCCTTATTTACCCCTTGGTTTTCCGTGGAGAAAGTGAGCCCTTTCAAAGGAGTTTTAATGGTATCCTCAGTATGTTTTGTAAAATAGGCCATCGCTTTTTTAAGACGTTCTTGAACAGTGGCATCTTTTTCTGGCTCCTGTATTTCTGCACTTAATTCTTTTAATTGAGCGTTAAAACTGTTCCCAATCTGTAATAGTTTGGTGATTCCTTCATCCTTTATCAAAATCAAGGAATCAATTATATTTCCTTTAATGC
Organism: Flavobacteriaceae bacterium; assembly: GCA_002746415.1. Taxonomy (GTDB): domain Bacteria; phylum Bacteroidota; class Bacteroidia; order Flavobacteriales; family Flavobacteriaceae; genus Saonia. The sequence continues at coordinate 41,600 of NVXD01000015.1, forward strand.
TACTTTTATTGATGTAATAGATGTCTATCAATCGCTTTACGGGAAACAGAAAAGGGTAAAAATTGAATAATTCCTTGATGAGGTTTAATTGATAAACTTTCTGGGATTCGTTTAATATTTCTGTGCTTGGCGGATTCTGTTCTACATTTTTATTGAAGGAAGCAACTCTAGTATCATTGATAATGCTGCTTTCTTTTATTTCACTCTTTAATACAATCCCATCAAGAGTTCTACACCTGCTTAAAGCCACATAAGTTTGCCCATGGGCAAATGAAGCTTGGGCATCAATAATTGCTTTTTCAAAAGTAAGTCCTTGACTTTTATGAATGGTAATTGCCCATGCCAGACGTAACGGAATTTGCTCAAAAGAACCAGATACGTTTTCCTTAATCTCTTTTGTTTCTTTATCAATAGAATAACTTACATTTTCCCATGTTTCAGGCGTGGTCACAATATCAAAACTATCATCGGGGCAACGAACAATAACCTCAGCTTTATTTATAGAAACAATTTTACCAATTTTACCGTTGAAATATCTTTTCTCATGCGAGCTGTCATTTTTAATGAACATGACCTGAGCTTCTTTTTTTAATTCTAATTTTTCATGGGTGGGGAAGGAGTATTCTGGAAATTTCCCTTCAACCGCTGCCTTATAGAAATAACTTTTTGAGTCAATTTTTTGAAGTTCGGCATCATTCATTGCAGCCGCCCTATTGTTATGCGTTGTTAAGGTAATATAGCCGTCATCTTTTGCTGGGGAAAAATTAGGCAGGTAGCGTTTATTCAGTTCATCCGCAGATTTTTGGGTGAGCTTGTTGTTTCTAATCTCATTGAGAATTTTAATAAACTTCTCATTGTCTTGTCTATAAATATGTTTTAGTTCTATGTTAATGGCATGACACTGTTGAAATGCCTTACTACTAAAAAAATAAGGAGTAGCGTAGTAGGGTTTAAGTAATTCCCATTCATTTTCTTTTACCACGGGTGAGAGTTGTTGCAAATCGCCAATCATTAGAACTTGCACACCTCCAAAGACCTTAGTTCTATCTTTATAGCGTTTTAAAACTTGGTCAATGCCATCTAGTAAGTCGGCACGCACCATACTAATTTCATCAATAATCAATAAATCCAAAGACCTTATAATGTCTATTTTAGTTTTATTGAATTTTCGTTGAAAACTGTTTTTTGTCTCCTGTGCTTGTGCTTCTTCGGGTAAAATAGGCCCAAAAGGCATTTGAAAAAACGAATGTATGGTCACCCCCTTTGCATTGATTGCCGCAACTCCTGTTGGTGCTACTACCACTAATCTTTTTAAGGAGTCGTCCTTTATGGTATGTAAAAAGGTAGTTTTCCCTGTTCCTGCTTTCCCTGTTAGAAAAATAGTTCGGTCTGTTTTTTTTACAAAATCAAAAGCTAATTCTAGCTCTGGGTTTTTATGCATGTTTTTATTTTATTCAATTTGCGTCAATCAAAGGGGTTAGATTTCTAAAAAACAGGAATGACTATTAAATATGTTTTCCTTTCTCCCATCCATGTTTTCCCAGATACTGCTCACCACTTTCAACGGCACCATTTTCAATGGAGGTACCCATAGAATCATTCCAACGGTTTAAATAGCCAAAGAGTGAAATAACACCCAGCATTTCTACAATTTCTCCCTCGTTCCAATGTTGGTACAAGCGTGTTTTAATTTCTTCGTCCACAGCATTAGGTATTTGAGATGCTGCTAAGGAGAAATCCAAAGCTGCACGTTCAGCATCAGAAAAGGCTGCATGAGTTCTATACTCCCAAATATTGTCTAATTGTTCTTGTTCTGCGCCATAACGCTCCGCAGCGCGGATAGCATGTGCTTGGCAATATCTGCAACCTGTGGCATTACTGCTTACCCATGCAATCATTCTTTTTAAAGCAGATGTCACCTTGCCATCATTAGCCATCACAGCTTTGTTAAGGTTGATAAATGCCTTGGAAATTGCAGGCCTGTGTTGCATGGTTAAGACCGAATTAGGGCAAAACCCCAAGGTCTCATTAAAGAATTCGGCTAGTTTTTTTGTTTCAGGATTGTGGTTGGAATCCAAGGGTTGTACTAAAGGCATAATGCAGTGTTTTTATTGTATTTTTATCCTCTACAAGAAACGAAAAAAACGGATTATGACAAATCATATTACCACTAAATGGATAAGCGGTATGGCTTTTGAAAGTAGTAACACTTCTGGCAATACCTTTAAAATAGAAGATGCCGAGGAGAGTGATGGCCTAAGACCTAAATCTTTAATGCTTTCTGCATTGGCAGGATGTTCCGGATTGGATGTAGCGTCGCTTATTAAAAAAATGAAGTTGGATGTGGCTGAATTTCAAATGGATACCATTGCAAACCTTACCGAGGAGCACCCCAAATACTATGATGCTGTTACGGTGGAATATCATTTTCATGGGGACAATCTCAATGAAAAAAAATTACAGAGAGCAGTTGATTTATCAGTAGAAAAGTACTGTGGGGTAATGGAAATGTTTAGACAGTTTGCAACATTGGATATAAAAGTGGTGTTTCATCATGGGTAAACTTTAAAGAATCAAGTTCAAGTGTCAAGTTCCAATTTAAGTAACAGGTATTAATTTTAAGTGCGAGTTCCATATCAAAAATTATAGATTAGCATTAAAAAATTATAGTTAAGAAAGATAACTTGGAAGGTAGATTGGTTGAATTTGCTTCCTCAATAGTATTATTCAGTAAAGATTTGCCTACGGATATGACTGGGCAGTATTATGGGAATCAGTTATTAAGATCTGGTGGTAGTGCAGCTTTAAATTTTGGAGAGACTCAAGGAACCCGAACGAATAAAGACTACATTTATAAAGCAAGTTTGAGTTTGAAAGGACTAAAAGAATCAAGAGTCAATTTAAAAATACTAAACAAAGTGAACTATGGTGAAAGTTCAAAACGAGCATTAATTTTGAATGAGACGGAACAATTGATAAAAATCATTGCCACTAGTATTAGAAATAAAAAGTAAGAATCCTGTAGTTTTGAACTTGATTCTTGAACTTGAACTTTTTATTTGAGCCTAATCCTTGAATTCACATCTATATTAAAGTTATGCGCTGGACATTAAAACCGAAACAAGAACAATCTCAAATAGACGAATTGGCAGCAGCGTTAAAGGTTGATACTTTGGTTGCCCAATTATTATTGCAAAGGGGAATTTCTACTTACCAAGAAGCAAAACGTTTTTTTAGACCTCAATTATCGGAGCTGCATGACCCATTTTTAATGAAGGATATGGACATTGCTGTTGTACGAATTGCTACAGCCATTGCCAATGACGAAAATATTTTGGTGTATGGGGATTATGATGTAGACGGAACTACTTCGGTGGCTTTAGTGTCCTCCTATTTACTGACAGATTACCCTAACGTAGCAACCTATATTCCAGATAGGTACGAAGAGGGGTATGGAGTGTCTTATAAGGGAATAGATTTTGCTGAGGATAATGGTTTTTCATTAATTATTGCTTTGGATTGCGGTGTGAAAGCAATTGATAAAGTGTTGTATGCTAAAGAGAAAGGAGTCGATTTTATTATTTGTGACCATCATAGACCCGGGGAACATTTACCAGAGGCAGTTGCTGTTTTAGACCCAAAAAGAGATGATTGTTCCTATCCTTATGATGAACTTTGTGGTTGTGGGGTAGGTTTTAAACTCATACAGGCATTGGCTTCAAAAAGAGGGGAGACCATAGATGATTTAATTCCCTATTTGGATTTAGTGGCAACAGCAATTGCTGCGGATATTGTACCCATGACAGGTGAAAACAGAGTCTTGGCGTATTATGGACTTCAAGTCATTAATTCCAGTCCAAGGATTGGTTTTAAGGCGATTATCAATCAAATAAAAAAGAGTACCCTAACCATAACCGATGTGGTCTTTACTATAGCCCCTAGGATTAATGCTGCAGGTAGAATGAAGCACGGGCAACATGCGGTGAACCTCCTTACTGAAACCAATTTAAATCAGGCTGAAACTTTTGCCAAAGAAATCGAGCAGTTCAATACGGATAGAAAGGAGTTGGACAAAGAAATCACGCAGGAGGCACTGCTACAGATACAAGAAAACAAGGAAGAGGAGGGCTTTAGTTCAGTGGTGTACAAGGAAAATTGGCACAAGGGAGTTATTGGGATTGTAGCCTCTCGTTTAATAGAAACTCATTATAGACCAACATTGGTCTTTACAAAAAGTGGAGATAAATTGGCGGCATCTGCACGTTCTGTAAAAGGTTTTGATGTCTACAATGCATTAGAAGGCTGTGCTGATTATATTGAACAATTTGGTGGGCATAAATATGCTGCCGGACTTACCTTATTGGAAGAGCAATATGAAGGATTTAAAAAGCAATTTGAAAAAGTAGTTTCAGAAACTATTGATGTAAAGTTGCTCACTCCTGAAATTACTGTAGATGCAAAAATAGAATTTAACGAAATCACCCCTAAATTATTGCGAATCATTAGCCAGTTTGAACCCTTTGGCCCAGGGAATATGAATCCTGTTTTCATGACCGACAATTTAATAGATTCTGGTTATGCCAAAACAGTAGGGGAAGATCACAAACATTTAAAGTGTGCATTGAAGCCAAATAATGTTGCCTCTACCAATGGAAATAAGTGGGGCATAGGGGCTATAGGTTTTAACCTTGGGGCTAAAATTACCATTGTTGATAAAAAAGAGCCATTCAGCGCAGCCTTTGTTTTGGATGAAAATGAATGGCAAGGCAAAACAAGCCTACAACTAAGGCTAAAAGATATAAAATAGGCCGCTTCTTTTGAAGCAGCCTATTAGCAAAACTAACAAAACCTAAAAACTCGCCTAGAAAGGTTTTATCCATAACAAATGTTTCCATTTGTTTTTCTCATTAAGAACAAGTAAGATATTTATTAAAAAAAATATTCCAGTTTTTATAAGCTCACCTAATTCATCAGCCTCAAGGAAAAGATGAAATAAGAATATGTGTAGCGTAATTGGCAGTAAGAATACTGCGCCAATAAAGCCTGTTCCCTGAATGAGCAATAGGATTCCAAAAAGCAACTCACATACTCCTAAAACTTGCCAAAAATAACCCGTTTGTTTGGCGCCACTTATATACAATATCTTCTGTAGCGTACCTTCATCATCTGGAGCTGAAAATTTGACTGCTCTATCTAATACCTCAATAGGCTCTGGTGTTGGTTTTTTGAATTTTTGGATTCCTCCATACACCATTAGACTACCTAGGAATAGTCTCAATAAAACTGCGGCAATTTTAATAGCTGGGTTCATGTCTTTTTATAATAGTACAAATTCGAATTCAGGATTCCCTCTAACACCACTTTCATCAACTAGGGCAGTAAAGCGAATTTTATAGATATTGCTATCAGCATCTTTTAATATATAGAAGACTTCATCCTTGATTGAAGGCAATGTACCTGGTCCGCCACCATTTCTCCAACCACTACCTATAGCACGTTGAGATGTTGTAAATGAAGCTTCATCTACATTTGCGGCAACAAAATCAGCATAGGCAGTTGAGGCAGTTTCAACCTGATAAGCAGCAACATTAGAAAGAGAATTTGTCACGATAAAATCTGAATACCCATAGGAACCGAAACCAGAAATTTCATTGGTGAAAACAGTAAAATTCATATCCCATTTATCACTTTCAGGCTGTACTGGCACAATGTTATTGGTGGCAAAACTAAAATAGTTGAAATGATAGCCAGCTACCTTAGGAATAGTTACCTCAGTATGGGAGGTATCATCAAGATCTGCATATTGCAACACATAATCAGAGCCACTTCTTAGAATTCTAATTTTTTTCCATCCACGGGGATCGTCACTGATATCCACACTTCCTTCAGAAGGTGTATCTGTTCCTACTTCGGAACCTAAATTAACCAAGTACACATTGTTTTCAGCATCTGTGGCAGAAATTTCGGCAATGGCTGTATTTATCAGACCACCATCTACACCATCTACAAAAGCCATATTATCTGGATCAAAGGTTCCAACTGCAACTTGGGGTTGTAGCGTTTCTACATCCATTGCAGTTACTGCATCTATATCAGTTGCATCTATTTTTGCGGCGGCCATAAAAATAGAACCATTCAAGGTAACTCTAAATTCATCTCCGCTATAAAATCCAAGTTCCCAGCTAGCACGATCTGCCGCTGTTTGAGATAAAGAACTTAAATCTACATATACTTGATTCCCTTCATTGGGCCCACCTACTTCAGGAGCTATGCTTCCAGCAATTGCGGCAGTTTCTGTAAAGCTTACTTGTAATTGTGTATTTCCATTAGATACAGCATCAGGAATGCTGATGGAAGAAATACTGAAGGTGACAGATTTTGTTGTTCCTTCTAGTGCATTTTTAAGCTTATTGAATGTGAAGGAAGCAGTGTTAGAGGCTGCGGTAATGGCAACTACAACTTCTCCAGAAGCTCCGGAGGGAGTAGTAGTAAAGTCTTCTGCATCTCCATATGTGGTATTATCAGTGGTGTACGCTATGGTTACGATACCACTTTCTATTGGAGTGCTAGAGAAAACCAAATTGATTTGTTTTTGATCATCTAAGGCATCAAAACTTAGAGATGGGTTTTCAAAGGCAACAACTAGTATTTCTGGAGTAACGGTACCTCCATCATCTTTGCTGCAACTTACGCCAATGGTAAGCAATGCAAATAGTAATAAATAAGCAATGGAATTTTTCATGAAAATTGATTTAAATGTTTAGGTTATATAAAAGTTTAATAAAAGATGATCTACCATAACCAATTAAAAGACCATTGTTGGGTGAAGAATGTATTTCTCCGCCAATGGTTTGATTTTTAATTCGGGTTACATTAAATAGGTTTCGCACTCCTAAAGTGAAGTGTAATTTTTTATTCATAAAGGTTTTTTTGAGGGAGGCATCCGCCCATCCATAACCTTCTTGTTTGGTCCTTATGAAGCTGGATTCATCTCCATCCGTATTCAATTGAAATTGATAGTTTGGACCGTTAAACTTATATGATAAAGAGATGATAGTGTTAATTTTGGGCATTGAATAAGCTACACTACTATTGACATCAAATGCATATAGAAAATCATCATTATAGGTCTCCTGACTTTTAAGCACTTTACTTTGTCCAGAAAGAGAAAGCCCTAGGTTTAACTGTAAATTATTGTAAGAGAAATTATGGGTGAAGGATGTTCCCCACGTTTTAAAAAGATCAATATTATTGTATTGAAATGCGAGGGGACTAGGGTTAACTATGGTCAACTCTATGCGATCATCTACCTTAAGGTACCAGGCAGAAATTTTACTGCTTAGCTCCCAAGATAAATCACTGGAAAAAAATGATTTTTTCAAGTGCAAAAATGTGGAAAATCCGCGTTCTGGCTTTACATCACTATTGCCCCTTAAGTCATGATTTATATCAACAAAGTAGGTAAAAAGCTCATCGTAATTTGGATTTCTTGGTGAAGTACCTACCACGGCACGCAATAAATACCCGTTTTTAAGAACATAACGAGCACTTAAAGAATGAGCCGCTTGGGCATTAAAATGTGAAGAAAGCATTAGTCGGGTTCCAGGGCGAATATGTAATTTTTTTCCAATGGGAATCTCTGCTGTTGCAAACACATCATAGGCTTCCAGTCTTCTTTCAATATTGTCTCCATCGAAACTACCTGCTAATGCAGATGAATAGCCTTTGATATTACTGAGTTCATAGCCCAATTGAAAGTCAAACTTATCAGTGGTAAAGAAATTTGTGAATGTTCCTCTAGAATAAATTCCCTTTCTAGATTCATATTCTTGTTTGTTGACATCAAATTTTTCTCTTAAATTGATGCGATAATTGTACTGCTCAATGTTCCGTTTTTGTTGTTGATATGAAGCTGAGATATCATAATTAATTTGCCCAAAAGCCTGTCCAGCAAAATTAGCATGGTGATATAAACGGGTTGAGGTGAAAATTTCATCTGTTGCAGTCGGATTTGTAGTTTGGGTGGCAGAATTGTAATTCTCCCTTACAATGGAATCATATCGTTCTATGGTTTCATCAAAATATTCCAAACGGTAAAAGGCTTGGAAGTTTTGCGTAGCGTAGCGTAACAGTACTTTTCCAGAATACTGTTGTTTAGGCAACCATTCAAATCCTCTTTTGCCATCATTTAAAGAGTGCTGCTGTCCAAGTTGCCCATTAGAATATCCTGTAAAATCATTGTGGGTTACCCCTGTATTTACATACCAATTTTTGGCTAATTGATGCCCAATTTTTAGGGATTGTATGTGTCTGCCTTTATCAAAAAAACCATATTCACCCCCAATGGTCTCTTCTTGAATATAGGGGGTAATTTCCCATTTATGGTCAGATCCTTTCTTGGTAATGATATTAATAATGCCAGAAACAGCATTGGAACCATACTGTACCCCCATGGAACCTTCAACAATTTCAATTTGTTCAATATCATCTAGGTTTATTTGGGTTAGGTCTGTGTTGTTTCCCAAACCCTCATCATTGATTAAAGGAATATTGTCTACCAGTATTTTAAAGTACTGTCCATCTAAACCAAAGAGTTGAACGCTGCTTTTACCAGTTGATGGATTTGGTTGTATGGAAATGTTCAAGGATTGGTTCAGTACATCTGCTAAGGTGTTTCCGGCAAGTCGCTCTATGGTTTCTTTTTTTATGACTTTGACTTCAAAAACAGATTTATCAACGCTTTTCTTATTGATCTGACCCGTGACCACTACTTCATCCAATTTATTCAGTAGGATGCTGTCTTTTTTGTTTTCGCCCTCTTGTGCCAACATCAAGAAAGGTAACAGAAGGGTGAAAAGTAGTATTTGTGGCCTCATATATTATTTAGAATTAATCTTAATTAAAATAATTTTTGACAAATATATCAGTTATTTTTAATCAATCTAAATAAAAGTAATATTTTTGCTGAAGAATTTTTTATTGTTCAATTATTAAAACCATCATTATGAAAAAATTAAAGCCACTTGTATTAATATTCTTATTGACCCTGTTCAATGGAATTTCCCAAGAGGATAAAAAGGCTCAGGATATTGATGCCATTAAAGCTATGTGTGGCTGTTTTGACATTACATTTAAGTATACGGAGACGTTTGCTCCTGAAATTGATTATGAACAACATCATGACTATACCGCATCTGCCCATGAATTGGCATTGTTGATTGAAGATGAGGATAACAAACTCTCTATTCAACATTTGTTGGTCATCATGGATACCATGGTCATAAAACACTGGCGTCAAGATTGGGAATATGAGGACACAAAACTATTTTCCTATGAAAAGGAAAGCAACTGGGTGTTTAAATCGGCAGAAGAGAATGCCGTTAAAGGCCAATGGTCTCAGAAGGTATATCAAACGGAAGACAGCCCAAGGTATGCGGGTTCTGCAACATGGATTCATGCAGACGGCAAACATTTTTGGGAAAACAAGTCCAGTGCTCCACTACCTAGGAGAGAATATAGTAAACGGAAGGACTACAACGTAATGTTCAGAGGAAACAGGCATGAAATTACAGATTTTGGCTGGGTTCATGAGCAGGATAATGACAAAATCATACGTGAAGATGGACAGGATGATGTGCTTTTGGCGCAAGAAAAAGGATATAACGTATACACTAAAGTAGCAGATGAAGAATGTAAGGCTGCAGCAGAATGGTGGAAAAAGAACCATAAATTTTGGTCTAAAGTCCGTACTTCTTGGGATAAAGTATATGATAGGGAAGGAGACCTAACCATTAAAAAATCTGTGGATGAAAAGCCATTGTTCATGCATTTTTCTACACTACAAAATGAAAAGTATAGTGCAAAAGACATAAACAATATCATTCAAAAATTTGTTGATACTAAAATAGCTACTAGTGCAAAAGGCAAGTAATATATCAAGAAATATAACCGTCATTTTTATGGCGGTTATGCTTTTCAGCTCCTTTACGGAAGAGCAATTTCCACCAAGGTTGCAAAAGAAGATTGATAGTGCAATATTATCTACTTATGCTATTGATTCATATACCTTAATGCCTATAACTGTTTCAGAGGAAATGAATAAAATTACAAAGGCAGAATTAGGGGGGGACAATCTTTTTAAAGTACTACAGGGTGATGTGTTTATCGGATACATTTATGTGGGAGAAAGCCCAAGCATGAAAAAGGTCTTTGATTATATTATACTGTTTACTCCAGAGCTAACGATTAAAAAATCAAAAGTCCTTATTTATCGTGAGGAATATGGATTGCAAATTGGTAGTCAGAGGTGGCTAAAACAATTTATAGGATTATCCATCTTGGATACTGTTATTTATGAAGAAACAATAGATGGTATTGCTGGGGCTACAATTTCTGCGAGTAGTATGACTAGAGCCACTGACCATGTTTTAAAGACACTAAGAACCCTTAAGTCGGAAAAACTTTTGTAGCACTTATGAAAGATATAGACCCTATATATAGCAATGGTTTTGGAATCGCTTTTCAATGGAAAAAAGGCACTTCTGTGCATGATGAAAAAATACAAATGGTATTTAGGGATACGGGACTTTTGTTGTCGAAAAAAGAACTGTTACTATTTGCTAAAAACATTGAATGCACCAAAAATGCTCATGGGCTTTGTGGGCAATGTTTAAAAAGTGATAGAGATTGTAGGGCCTTACTTTTGGATACCCCTGCACCGCAAGTTACCATGGCAGTAAGTCAAAATGAATTGAGCGCCATACAAGACTTGGTTGAGGGTACTTTGTTTAATATGAATTTGGACAAATTAATTGGTGGAATCTGTAATGACAATTGATTTTCCTTCATAAATTCTCTTTGAAGCGGCCATTTTTTTAGCTCAATTATTGTAATTCCTTTGCGCTTTATCCACTATAGTTACAGAGTAAACCACCCTCTTACGCAGCTTTTCGTTTTATAGCGTTCAATATTTTTTTAACTGAAGGGTTGTGCCATCAAAAACCGCATAGGTGTAATGGGTTATCCAGTCACCAAGATTCATATAAATGGATTTTTCGTTGAGGTTAATGGTCATCGGTAAATGCCTGTGCCCAAATATAAAATAATCGTAGTGTTGTTGTTCTAATTTTCGCTTGGCGTATTGAGCCAACCACTCTTTGTCTTCACCTAAAAACCGCTCGTCCTCATTACCCGAAAGCGTTTTGTTTTTTACGGAAAGATATTGCCCAATTTTCATTCCCACATCTGGATGCAACCATTTAAACAACCATTTGAATAAAGGATTGGTAAATACTTTTTTCATTCTTTTAAAACCAATATCACCTGGTCCTAAACCATCTCCATGCCCAATAAAGAAAGAAGTATTGTTTATTGTGTATTGCTGTGGTTTATGAAAAACAGGAATATTAAATTCTTCCTCAAAATAACCATTCATCCAAAGATCATGGTTGCCCACAAAGTAATAAATAGGAATGCCTGCATCAGATAATTCCGCCAATTTCCCCAAAGTACGGGTAAATCCTTTTGGGATTACAGTTTTGTATTCAAACCAAAAATCAAAAAGGTCGCCCATTAAAAAAATAGCTGCCGCATCAGTTTTAATAGTATCCAACCAAGCCACAAATTTTTTCTCTCTGGGAAGGCTGTGCTCCATTGTAGGTGCACCTAGGTGGTTGTCACTGGCAAAATAGATTTTTTTGCCTTTTGGAAGATCAATGTTTTTCATGCTTATAGTAAAGATAGGGATTTCCCTCTTTTGGGACGTTGAGCGTTTTTAATTATCAGAAGCATACCACTCCGCAAAAGCAGTTTCTGTTTCTCTTAATTTTAAGGAATGTAGTTGTATTTGCTTTGGCAACCTAGCCTTAATTTTTGCGGCAAAGTCTATCACCATATTTTCGCTTGTAGGCTGGTAATCTGCCAAAATCACTTGGTGTCCTCTGTCAGTAAGTTCTTTTGCTAAGTCTACATGAGGTGTATTTTTGTTGAATACGGTAGCATGATCAAAAGGGTCTATTACTTCTTCTTCTACAATTTTTTTAAGGTCACCAAAATCAATAACCATTCCCAGTTTCACATCAGCGGTATCAGCAATCGGAGTGCCAATAACAGTTACTGAAAGCTTGTAACTGTGACCGTGAACGTTTTTACATTTACCGTCATAACCGTATAGTGCATGACCAGTTTCAAAAGTAAATTGTTTGGTAATCCTAATGTTGCTCATAAAAATGATTTACGATACAAAGGTAGGGATTCTTTAAAATTTTATCTCTTATACTTTTTGTTACGTTTTACTTTATTCACAAAAAATACAACTACCACAAAAAGAGCAAGGATGGGAAAGATTAGGTCACCATTTAAAAAATCAAGAATATTCATTGTTTTATTTTAAGGATAAACGAAAATAATCAGCCCTTATTATTTTTTAAATTTCTCCAAGGCCAGTTTGGTGTTAGTAGACAGGGCTAGTTTTCCAGACATTTCTGCACGTTCCAAAAGTAATTTATCCCAATGTGCAGTACCTTCCCAAAGTACTTTTTTCATTTCAATTAATGCATCTGGATTATAAGAAGCCAGTTTTTCTGTAAAATACGCTAACTCTTTATCCATTTCGTTGATGGAATCGTACACCTTGGAAAACAGCCCTTTTTCCTTAGACCAATAGGCATTTTTCCATTCGGTCGGAGCTAAGGACAATTCTGATAACCCGGATGTTCCAATTTTACGAACCAGCGCTGGCGCAATCACAAGAGGAGCAATGCCAATTGTTAACTCAGAAAGCTTAACTGATGCATCTTCTGTGGCAAAAACATAATCACAAGCAGCAATTAAACCCACACCACCTCCAACGGCCCTTCCTTGCACACGACCAACAATGGGTTTGGAGCAAGTTCGCATGGCGTTGAGTACACTTGCAAAACCGCTAAAAAATGCTTTTCCTTCTTCTAAGTTGGAAATGGCCACCAATTCATCAAAAGAAGCTCCTGCGCAAAAGGCCCGGTCACCTTCAGATTTTAAAACAAGTATGGATACATCTTCATTGCTAGACAGTTGATGTAGCTCATTTGTTAGCCTTTCCAAAAGTTCTGCGACAAAAGAATTGCCTGCAGGATGCCCAAATTCTACCGTTGCTATTCGGTTCTGTATGTTGGTGTACAAACTTCCATTTGACCTATTGGTTCCCATGATTTTTGTTTTACCCAAAATTAAGTTTTTTGTAACAGAGGGCGAAACTTTCGCCTAAACTTCCAAACTAAAGCACCACCTCGAATAATCATCCAAACGGTAAATGCTATCCAAATTCCATAAATACCCCAGCCCATGTATTTCCCCAAATATAACATGGGTACAAACCCTAAAAAACTAGCAGATAATAATACATTTCTTAAGTATTTCATCTCTCCCAGTCCTTTAAAAAGACCATCAAAGACAAAAGCGACACTGTTCATGGGCAATCCCAACAATAAAATAAAGAAAATGGAATAAAAGGTTTGTAACACTATTGTTTCTTGTGAAAAAAGATGTCCGATAGGCTCATAAAAAACAAACCCTAATAACATTAAAATGGCACTGACGATAAGACCATACGAGATAACTTTTTTAGACAGAGCCCATAGACCATTGTAGTCTTTGGCTCCTAAAAGTTTACCTCCCATGATGTTTCCTGCTGCTCCGTACCCATCAATAAAAAAGGCTGCGAAAAGCCATATGTTGATTGCTATGGTATGGGCCCCTATATATTTGTCCCCCAATGAGGTTGCTTCCCTCACAGCTAAAACCAAGGCAATATTAAGCGCCAATGCTCTTGCAAAAAGGTTGAGGCTCATCACCGCTAGCCTTCCTAGTTCTTCATGTAGCGGGAATTTAATTTTTAAACTGATTTCAGTTTTTTTAATTAAAAGAATAAAGGCAATACTTGCCATGACCCCTTGCGAGATTAGACTTGCCCATGCAGCACCTTCCAAATACATTGGGTTAATGAACCCTTCAATTCCGTAGACCAAGAGAAAGTCGAGCACAATGTTCAACAATGCTCCTATAATGGCAACCAACATAGGCCAATACGTATTTTGCAGACCTCTAAAAATCCCAAAAATGGCGAAAGTGAAAAGCGTGAGCGGAAAGCCCCAAACTCTAATGGAATAGTAGGACACACAATATTCTAGTATTTTTCCAGAAGCTTCAAAGAGTTTAAAGATATCTTCAATGATAAAAATGGTGGAAAGTAAAACAATGATACTAAGTCCCAAATTGAAAAAAATGGCCTGTGCTGGGAGGGACTTTACTTCTTCTATTTTGCCAGCTCCCAGATATTGGGAAATTATGGCTGAAATAGCACTTCTAGTTTGTCCCAATACCCATATCATCATAGAAAGGAAGGCACCAACAATGCCAGCAGCAGCCAAAGACTCCAATCCATTTTCTGGAATATTGCCAACTATGGCAGTGTCCGTTATTGATAAAATGGGTTCGGCAATACCAGCAATTGTTGCTGGAATGGCTAAATTATTTATGCTTTTAAAATTGATAGTGTGCTTCAACCCTTAAGAAATTTACAGTATAAGTTCATAACAGTGAAAAGGATGCTCACTTTGATTAGGAATGAAAACATCTCCTAATTTTTGATACCCTCTGGCTTCATAAAACCTCTGATTTCTTTTATTTTGACTAAAAGTATCCAACCGTATCGAGGTAATCCCTTTTTCTTTGGTGTAATTTTCTGCAAAATCCATTAATTGTTGCGCATATCCTTTTCCTTGAAACTTTGGATGTATGGCTAGTCTATGAATGTAATTATTATTTTGATTGGGTGTTAACCACACAATAGGGAGGTATGTTTCATCCATTAAAGTAGAAATTACAATCATTCCAACTATTTCATTATCAAACTCTAGAACATACAATTCTTCACGTTCTATATCTTTTTCAAAGATCTTTTTGGAGGGATAATGGGCATTCCATTGGTATATTTCTTTTGATATCATATGGGCAGCACAAGCTTTTGAAAGTGATAAAATATCAGGCATTTCCAATATCTTTGCATGTCTAATCATACAACGGCTATAATTTAATTGTAAATTTATACTATATATAACAAACTCTAATTATGAAAAATATTTTGGTCCCTATTGGAACTTCTCCAAGTGCACATGAAACATTACAGTATGCAGTAGATTTTGCTGCAGAATTCTCTTCTCAAATTTATGTGATGGAGGTTTTTAGTGTAAGTTCTAGAGCTGGGGGCTTGATAAATGTTACCGAGATAGTAGCCAAAAGCAGCAAGGAGCATTTGAAAGAAGTTATAGGTAAGGTAAATGCTAAGAATGTAAGCTTAAAAATAGCGACCTATAATGGAGATTTGATAGACGGAGTAAATGAAATAAATAAAGAATTAGGGATAGACCTTATTATTATAGCTCCTCGCAGTAATGATATTAAAGAGGAATTGTACTTAGGACATACCTCTGGGCGAATGGTTAAAAAAACAAACATTCCTACCTTATTAGTTCCTAGAGGTGTTACTTTTTCACCATTTAAGTCGGTTTTAACTGCATTTAAGTCAGGTGTGTTAAAGAAAAAACGAATTCTTGCTCCTTTGGTTGCAATCAAGGATAAATTTAAACCAGTTATTAATTTATTGTTGGTAAAGACACCAGGATATACCAATGATGATTTAAAGGTAAATCCATCCTTAATGGATATGAGTTCTCAATTAACCATTACAGAAAATGCGACTACTTATCAAGGTGTTTTGGAAAATTTTCAGGCAAAACAACCAGATTTGTTATGTGTCTTTAGAAGAAAAAGAGGTTTTTTCAAGAAGTTATGGGAGAAAAACACCATTTCTAAATCGGAATTTTATGCTCCAATACCAGTTTTAATACTTTCTGTTAAAAAGGATTAAGCTAGAAGAATTTTATTTTGATGCTTTCTTAAAAAGCACTTTCTTTGCCGAACTTTGGGGGATTAGCTCAGCTGGCTAGAGCGCTTGCCTGGCAGGCAAGAGGTCACCGGTTCGACTCCGGTATTCTCCACTCAATAAAATTAAGCCTTCATGAAAATGAAGGCTTTTTTGTTTTTTATATTTAGAACTATTACTTTTAGTTGACTAAACACTAGAATATTACATTCGCCTTTTAGGCTTATTTGTTATTTAAAATGCGCTGCAACTTATTCCTATTCCTTTTCTTTATAGTTCATAACTTATTTTCTCAAGGAAATTTTAAGCAGGATTCTATTCGTCTAGCTACAAACACAACTATGGTAATTCAGTTTATCAATCAACAACCAGACAGTGCGCTATACTACATAAAGAATAGTTTAAAATTAGCGAAATCAATAACATATGAAATTGGCCAGGTTGATGCAGAATACCTGCTTGCTCAATATTACCGAAGAGTGCAAAAAACAGATTCGGCTATTATTTATTTAAAACAATCAGCACTTCGCGCACAAAACTCCGAATATACTTTGGGTGCTTCTATTGCAAATAATGGATTGTGTAGGATGCTATATTTGCTTGGCAGATATGAAGAAGCTGAAGCTGCATGTAACATTGCCTTAACGGCCTTAAAAGGTGAAATAATTAGTGGTGAGCTTGGATATATGACTAAAGCAGATACACACACTGCTTTGGGAACTATTTATTCGCGAAAAAACAATATAGAAAAAGCGCAACATAATTTTCTGATAGTAGACTCAATGCATCAAATCAAAGCGCTAAGGCCGGATGTAATAGCTGCTGCTTATCAAAATCTTGGAGGTATTCACTTAGATTTAGAAGATTTAATATTAGCAGAAAATTATTTTAATAAGGCTAATGATGAATTCAAAAAGCTTCCGCCAAGGGCAGCAGAATATTATTTAAGTTCTAACAATGTAGAACTTGGAAAACTAGCATTTAAGAAGGAAGATTTTGAAAAAGCCGATAGTCTTCTTTCAGACTGCTATACTTTTTTTAAAAAAATTGGGGACGAACAGACGCTTTCTGAACTAACCACAATATTAGCGCTCGTCAAAAACAAAAGGGGTGATTTTGAAAAAGCCGATGATTTATTGAATGAAGCATATTCCTTGCATGAAAAGAACGATTTCTTACTAGAAGCAGCCGAAGATGCCATAGAATTAACAAAATTTTCGATAAGAAAAAAAGACTTCAAATCAGGAATGACGTGGGCGAATAAGGCAGGAGAATTAAATCTTGCTCTCAATAATAGTATTATTAAAAGAGACCATGCTTTAGTATTGGCGGATTTATACTCACAGCAACAGCAATATAAAGAAGCTTTTAAATATCAAGCTATTGGCCAAAACATTATAGATTCTTTAAATCAAGTGCAAAGCGCTGAAGCCATAAGAGAGATTGATGAAAAATACCAATCAGATCAGCGCAATAGAGAAATTAAACTTCTAAAGGCCGAAAGTGAAATAACCAAGGAGCAAACACGGAATCAGCGTAACCTTCTTCTTGGAGGTATAGGGGTATCTTCACTTGCTTTAATTTTTCTATTTACACTCTATCGAAATCGTCAAAAAACAAATACAAAACTGCGTGAGATTGATGCTTTAAAGACTAGTTTTTTTACCAATATTTCACATGAATTTAGAACTCCTCTAACCCTCATTTCTGCTCCAATACAGTCGTCGTTGGAAGAACCCGATTTATCCAATGAAAAAAGAAAACATTTTGAAATTGCGCAAAAGAACACCAAAAGACTTTCAGCTTTAGTAGACCAGCTTTTAGAACTTTCAAAAATTAATAGCGGGAATAGAAAACTACTTTTAGAGAGAAATATGCCCACACAGTTGATAGCAGCATGGAGTGAATCATTTTTATATTTAGCCCAACAAAAGAAAATTGATTTTCAGACGGAAATCTTAAATAAAGAAATAGAGGCTTGGTTTGATCGTGAGGCTCTTGAAAACATTATTGTCAATTTATTGGGGAATGCTATCAAATACACACCAGAAGCAGGAAAAATTAATCTCCACGTTTCAGTACAAAACGATGATTTGAAGATTAAAATAAAAAATACGGGACAGGGGCTTTCAAGTTCAGAACTCAAAACAATATTTAATAGATTTTACCAAACGGATGGTCAAAATGAGGGTGCTGGAATTGGATTATCCTTGGTTAAGGAACTTACAGAATTACATGGAGGAAAGATAAATGTTGCAAGTGAGCTTAATAATTGGGCTTTATTTAAGGTATCGTTATGCTTAGATAAAACAAAACTTAAAAATGTAGAAATTAGGAAAACTGTTGCTTTCCAGCCCACATTGGCTACGCATGTACCGGAAAGAGAAGTGCTTCAAGAAGAACCCAGCATACAAGGGGATGAACTTCCAATCCTGCTTATTGTTGAAGACAATGCTGATGTTAGAACATTATTAAAAGACACCTTTAAAAAAGACTATGATGTAATTCTAACCGTCAATGGAGAAGAAGGAATTTTGGAAGCTTTGGATAAAATCCCAGATATCATAATTTCTGATTTAATGATGCCAGTAAAAGATGGTATTGCCTTAACAAAGACACTAAAAAATGATGAACGGACCAGTCATATCCCAATAATTCTTTTAACCGCAAAAGCGGGTGATGAAAATGAGTTAACTGGCCTAGAGGTAGGTGCAGATGACTATATTATTAAGCCTTTTAATCAGAAAGTTCTAAAATCAAAAACGGCCTCTTTGGTTGCGCTAAGGAAAAAATTACAATCAAGGTATAGTCAAGAAGTTATTTTAAAACCTAAGGATATTGCCATAACATCCATAGACGAAAAATTTCTTGAGCGAGTTCAGAAAATTCTTGATGAGAAACTTGTGGAATCAAACTTCACTACTGAAGAATTTAGCAAGTCTATACATATGAGCCGTATGCAATTGCACAGAAAATTAAAAGCGTTAACGGGCCTCTCTGCTTCCGAATTTATAAGATCTCAACGTTTAAAATTAGCAGTCAAAATCTTAAGAACTTCTGATATAAATATTTCTGAAGTTGGTTACGCCGTAGGCTTTAGTGACCATGCTTATTTTAGTAAGTGCTTTAAAGAAGCTTATAATACTACCCCTTCTGATTTTGCTGACGCAAAAAAATCAATGTAACCCCCCCTATAAACAGTACTGCTTTCACCCCTGTTACATAACTCATAGCTCTTGTTACATTATTCATAGTCATTCCTAATCTCACATACTACATTCGTTCTTCAATAAGGTCATGTACTGCACGTCTTAAAGTAAAGTTGACCATGAAGCAAAAGGACAATAGCCTTACTGGTACACTAGAAAGTATCCCTGAAAAACAGATATACTTAAACATCAACCACCTAAAAGATGGTAGTTATGTTTTAAAAATCATCTATAAAAACAAGGTAATAAAAAAAACAAGATTCAACAAAAAAGAAAAATAATGAAAAATTTAAGGGGGATATTACTGATTGCTGCACTAAGTTTTTTTACTACTAGTAATGCGCAGTTTTGGAAAAAATTGACAAAAAAAGCAGGAGAAGCGGCTAAAGAAAAAATAACTCAAAAGGTTGAAGAAAAAACAGCAAAAGAAACAGAAAAAACTTTTGACACGGTATTTAATAATAAAGGCAAGCTTTTTAAAAACAAAAAGACAAAGAAATTAGCAAGCTACACTTTTAGCCATCAATATATTATGGAGGTCATAAGTGAAAAAGACACTACCGACATTACCTATTACTTAACGAATGAACATGAATATATGGCAAGTTCGTTTAGTGTTGGTGAAGATCAAGAATTCATTACGGTAATGGATTTGCCAAATTCTGCCATACACACCTTTATGGATTTTGGCAATCGAAAAACATCTAATTCTATAAAGATTGATTTGGATGAAGTTTCAGATTCTGAAAAGAACCCCGCTAATTTTTCTATTTCACCTACGGGGCAGTCAAAAAAAATCATAGGGTTTACATGTGAAGAATTTCAAGTTACAGGACCTCAGTTATCAGGCACAGTTTGGGTAACTCAAGAGGCAGACATATCATTTCAAAAGGCCTTTTCGCAATTGAAATCCAAAAAAATGAAAGGCACAAAAGGCATGGATCAATCATGGGTGAGCATGGTAGATGGTTTGGCCCTAGAAATGAAAATGATTGACTATTCGCAAAAGAAGCCAAAACCCGTAAAAATGATTTGCACCTCCCTAAGCAAAAGTAATTTTAGTATTGACACAGCAGCATACGAGAACCCTTTATAAATAATAAACTATGAGATATCTAATAACACTATTTGTGATAAGTCTAATTGTAGGATGTAATACCTCTGTAAAAAAAGAAGTGACTACTTCTAATTCAGAAGCATCTTCGATTGAAAAAAAAGAAACTAAGATTATGGCATCCGCTGACTACAGTACATTGTTGGTGGACTTCAACTGTGATATGGATACTTCTGAAATTGCAAAGGTGCTAGAGGTTCCTGAATCGGACCTTAGCATTCCAGACCATACTCAACCTAATAAATGTCATTTACAATTAAAGGGTTTTGGAGAGAATACAGCTGGAGGTCAAACACTGTTGATGTGGGGTTCCTACCCTAGCTCTAAGGGGCAAAACAAAAAGGAAATCAAAAATTATTTAAAAAATCAAGAAGAGTATCCGGCAAATGTAATCCAGCATATGAGTATAGCTCTGGCTGACACCAAGGACTGCTACATTGCCCAACAGCCTGCTCATGGAAGGGCGCTAATTTATAACGAAAACTATGACACTGCTTTTATTCTCAACTATGGTCGTAGAGGAGCATTTAAAAGATCCGAAGAACAACATGAAGCGCTTAAGGCAAAAATGACCGATTTGGCTAATTATTTATTGAAGAAACATAGAAAATAATAGGATTATGAGAAATTTGATAACAGCTCTTGTACTATTCATTACTTGTCTTTCTTTTGGACAGAAAGAGATAAAAATTCCAGAACTAGATTTTGGTGATAAGGTTTACACTTTAAAATTTAATCCAGACCCACAAAATGAACAGGTGATTTCTGCCTATATGAAAGGCATTACTGAAAAAGATTCTCTAATGTTCTGGGCAGAAGGCACAATTTTCACTCAGAAAATAATGGTAACCGTATTTACTGATAACAAAAATGACGAAGTAAAAATAGATATTGTTAAAAATCATTGGGAGGACAGTAAAATAACAGGTCAAACCAAGGATGGAGCTTTTCAAGAATCTTTTGATACTGCAGGTAAGTTTGGAATCGTAATTACGAGTGAAACTCCAAATATACCTTTTTACCTAGCCGTATGGACCAGCGGGGTGCGAGTTCCAAATATGAATAGCGTTTACCGCCCAGTATCTTACCAAAACCCAGTCTTGAATTCCACCAATTCTGTAGTTACAAATGGAATTCAAGGTCCAGATAATAATCCTAATAACATATTGATGTATCTATTAATTGGTGCTCTAATCGTAATTATTTTACTATTAGCATTTATGGTTTTCCGAAAAAATAGAGGCCAAGGTTTAACGATATTCTTGCTATTCTTTCTAGGACAACAATTGGTATTTGCAGGGGCAGAAGAATTTTCCGCGAGTGGTTTCGGAGGGGTTGGCATTAAGTATCCAGGAGTAATGGATATTGTAAAATTTGCCAATAAATTACCGGATATGTCAAGAAATGCGCGAAGATATTTGGATGACGAATATGATTTAGAAGGTGAAGCTAATGTAGGTAGTCAAGGAGGCCCTGGAATTCCATCATCATGCATTCCTGATCAATTTCAAGACAATGAAGATGGTCAAGAGGAGGACGGACGTGACGGACATGATGGTCGTGACGGTCGAGATGGGATAGATGGAATGAATGGTATGGATGGGTTAGATGGGTTAGACGGAATGGATGGAAATATCAGTGATGGTAATGAAGGCAACAATGGAAATGATGGCAATAACGGTTTTGATGGCAATAACGGTTTTGATGGGAATGATGGCAACAATGGTTTGGACGGAGATGATGGCAAGTACAAACCTCAGTTTGATGATTTAGGAAGGCCTAAATATGACAAAAATGGAGTGCCTATTAATTATGATAATTCAAAATACCCAAAATATGACAAAAATGGGAAGCCAATAAATTACGGAGATATTAATTCTAACGGAAATTTCGACTCTCACGGAAGACCTCGCTATGACAAAAACAATAACCCAATAGAATACGATGAACGAGATCGTCCTAAATACGATAGTAAAGGGAATCCAATTAATTACAATCCAGACGATTTTGTAAATCCTCCTAAAAGAAATAAAGACAGTGATTTTTCCGTAAATGACAAAAAAAACCCAGAAAAGGATAAGAAAAGGTCTTCGGTTTTGGAGAGCATGGTAATATCCTTGGAGTTGGAGAAAGAATACCAATTCCAAATAATCAACCTAACGGTAATAGACGATGAAAATTCCATAAAACCATTAAAATATGCACAGGCTAGTATGCTTTCATTTATTTCAACATCATTGATGAACGACCGTGATCGTAATCGTGAAGAAGGTTGTGACTGTCTTGAAAGTGAATACAAAAAACTAAATGATAGAAGGATGAATCTAGAAAGGCTCCGAATTATTTATGCGCATGCCATGAAAAAAATAAATGCAGGTATTGCTTTTGGTGATGGTGTTTCTGCAGTGCATGGTGTTTCTGCTCTAGTATGGCAAAAGCAAAAAATGATTATTCTAAAAGAATCTATTCCTACTTTAAATAAGGCTTACGATGACAAATATGCCGAAATGATTGAGGCTTTAGGAAAAAATTTAAGAAAAATAGATCAATGCGAAGTGCTATTGGGCAATGAAGATTGGTACAACCATGCAGGCTTTATTTACTACCAATTTATTGCCGATAAATACAAAAGAAATTAATCATGAAAAATTATATCATACCAATAGTTGTTGGAATAGTGCTTAATTCCTGTGCGCAAGAGCGCAAAAAAGAAACACTTATAGAAGTTGACACGGAAACGGTCAGCAATTCCAAGGAAGGACAAATGGATTTGTCTTCAGAGGATTTAGAAATGTCAATTGAAGCATTAGGAAAACTTCTCAAAGGGGGTGATAAAGATCAAGAAAGTTCAACTCCAGAGGAAGTAGACCTTGAAAAACTAATACAAATTGGGGGCGCATCGGAAATGGGTAGCACTGGGGCGTTTGAAAATATGTTCTCCTCCTCGGCAATTTTAGATTTATTGGAACAGAGCGGCGTTTCTAGAGCAGAAATGGAAAAACTAATCAAGAATCCTGATAGCCTTAAAATTCTTGCGCAAGAGGCCATGAAAAACAGACAAGCCGCCCAAAATGAAGCACCCGTTTTAAAAGGAAAAATAACCAAAAAGCAATTGTCCTCAAAAAACACGCCCACAGGTGTCTCCTTAGAGGAAGCTATTCTCTTAGTGCAAGCAGAATCTGGGCCAGAGGCAACCAT
The DNA here is from genome assembly GCA_002746415.1 of Flavobacteriaceae bacterium. Taxonomy (GTDB): domain Bacteria; phylum Bacteroidota; class Bacteroidia; order Flavobacteriales; family Flavobacteriaceae; genus Saonia. Next base: position 65,040 of record NVXD01000015.1, read on the forward strand.
GGCCAAGTTAAAAAAAATAGATTCTCTGGCAGGCACTGATGTTATGAAACAAATGGACTTTACAGAGGCTGGATATGTATTTAATGATGTTGCTACAAAGAATGAGCCCAAAGCCAGTGCCGTAGAGAACGAGATGATGAAAAATCTTCGGACCCGATCTGGACAAATACATAGTGAAAAAGAAGCTGGTGAATTGTTGGCTGAACTTGAAAAAGCTGAAAAAGATATTGCATCAGGAAAAATAGAGGCAAGTCCTCAGTATCAGAAAACTATAGAACACCAAAGAAAAGCAGTTTCATTTTATAAAAAAGACATCGTAAGGAAATCAAATGCTGCTAAGAAAAAATTTCAACAATTAAACCCTGATTTGTATTTTGGAGAAGAAGTAGGGGAAACCTATTTTGGTGGTCCTCATAAAACGGCAGTGTATTTGCCATTAGGCACCTTATCATTTGCTGATAAGATGGTAAAGGCCAATCATCCATTATTGATGACTCAACAAGCGAAAAATGTTCTTGGCGAACCAGATGTTCTTGAAACTTTTGATGATGTTACTGGAATTCATAGTCTTGGACTTGGGGGAAGTCTCACCATTCAATTTATAGATAATGCGTTAACGGATGTAAACGGTCCTGACCTTTATATTTTTGAAATAGGACAATTAGAACCTACCAATCTTGAAATATCTAAAGATGGTAAATCATGGATTAAAGTAGGTAAAATAGACGGAGGTGTGGCAGAAGTAGATATTTCCCCATTTGTAAAAAGAGGAGAACTCTTTTATTATGTGCGACTCATAGACCTTAAAATGGATAGTGCATTACCAGGTGCAGATGTTGATGCCATTGCTGCAATCGGTGCTGCCATGCGATTGAATCTTGATAGTAAAGTTCTTTTTGAGACAGGGAAGTCCCAATTAAAACCAGAAGGTGTTCTAGCGTTGAAAGAACTTGCCAATAGCATCTCCATTCTAAAAAAAGGCAATGTAATAGTAGAAGGTCATACGGATGATGTGGGGAGTGATGTTACAAATCAAAAATTGTCCTTAGAAAGGGCTAAAAGTGTATCCGGAGTATTAAAAAAATTGATTCCTAGTCGTAGTTTTCGGTGGAAAGAGAAAGGGTTTGGAGCATCTAGGCCTTTAGTAGAGAATGATAACGATGAAAACAGAGCCAAGAATAGAAGAGTAGAAGTATTAGTTGTACCTAATTAACGGCTACAAAGAAACAAGATTTATACTAATTAAAATAGAAATTATGGGCCAGGTATTAAACACAATCACAATCGCAATGACATTTTTAACAGTATTAGCTTTCACAAATAATCCTATTATTAAAAAAGAATTGCCAGACACAAATTCTTCAATTAGTAATCAATTTGGCGTAAATATTAATACCATAATGGACGATATTTCAAGAAATAGCAAAAGGTATTATGTCGCGGGAACAATGACGGTTTTAACGGACCAGGCCAATCAATTTCCTTCAACGCATCTAAATATTTCAATGGAACGAACAAGAATTATATATCAAAGAGGTAGAGACTATATTCAAGCAAATACCATAGCAACTTATAGAGAACTTTTCAATGATGTTGAAGATGAAATTAAAATATACATACATCGAGATTCAGACCCCACCAATAAAGAAGATGTAAAAAGCATCAAAATAAACTGGAAAAATAATTCTAGAGAAACAGTAGGTGTGCTTACAAATATTACAGCTTTTTATGAGTCAGGCGGAATGTTACTAACCGGTACATTTCAGAAAGGGAACCAATCATTTGGGATTAGTCTTGCAATAACTCAATGATGTTACGATAAGGAAAAGCTCATAGTTCCGAATGTTAAAAACCTTTCAACAATGGATTAAAGAAACCAAGTAGTTACGTAATAACATGATGGCTATCTTTTCTCACCAATCTTTGATTTCTATACTAGCATATTCAAATGATTCATATCCTCTGTGACTCCGGTATTCTCCACATTGTTAATTAAAGCCTTCATGAAAATGAAGGCTTTTTTGTTTTTTAAAAACGCACAGATTGGCTACACTTTTAAATTTCCCCATTTAAACTGCTCTAAAAGTTCAAAGTTTAAGGTTAAACAAAATTTCATGAGTACCATTATCAATATTTCTTACGGGGCTCTCAAACGCAACTTCATAGGCATAGCCTATTTCCAACCAACTTTTAGTTTTAAATATAAAAATCCCACTTACACTTTCATTTAATCGATATGCAGCTCCCAAATCAAAACGATTACTGAACTCTAACATTGCTGTAAGATCTAATGATAATGGTGAAGCATCTACATAGCGCATTAATGCAGTGGGTTTTAGAATAATGCTACTGCTCAATGGCACATTGTACCCTCCGGCCAAATACATATGGGTTTTAGCCATACTCAATCTTGCCGTACCACTATTTTCTTCTAAACGGTCTGGGGTCAATATTGATGGTATAGAAAACGCAATAAAATAATCTTTGTTCTTTATATACACCCCAGCTCCAATATTGGGGCTGAATTGGCCATCAAGATTCATTAAAGAGGGATCTGGTACAACCCCATAAGTTGTTAAACCTTCTGTATTTGCATCATATGAATTGAAACCTGCTTTCAATCCAAAATACAAATCATGTTCATCATTTAATGTTAATTTATATGAAAAATCTAATGATAGTGAGGTTTGGTTTTCTATAAAGGTCTTATCATTGATTATAGAGACCCCTAAACCTATATTTTTACCCATCGGAGTTCCAAAAATAAAGCTTTGTGTCTCTGGCGCACCTTCAACGTTGGCCCATTGGCTTCTAATATTGATTCCTAAACCAGTTTCTCCACCGGCACCTGCAAACGCAGGGTTGATCAAATTCATGTTATACCTGTAAAATGTATAATTAGGGTCTTGTTGTGCTGATAGCGAAACAACACAAAGCATTAATACTAAAGCAATATATAAATTGGTGATTTTCATTTCTTTCTTTTTATTTTTTATTTAATAATTTACGAACAACCATCCTTGAATAGGTGCAGTTCCATTCCCTAGGTCAATAACATACATATAAGACCCTGTTGGTAATTTCTGAGAATTTGATCTATAGATTCCTTTCCAATTGTTTTGATAACCTTGGGCTGCAAAAACTTCATGGCCCCAGCGGTTATATACCCTTACAATAGAATTTGGATAGTTATCAATATCGGGTATAACCCAAGTATCATTAATCCCATCTCCATTTGGGGTGAATGCTTCGGCCGGAACCAAAGAAGGCTCATTATTTTTACTCGAAACGGTATCGGCATTATCACCTATTCCATCATTGTCCGAATCAGTGTCCTCATTAGGGTCTAAGGGGAAAGCATCAGAGTCGTCAGCCGTACCATCACCATCGTCATCCATATCTTCATTGTCGCCAGTTCCATCATCATCAGTATCGGTATCCTCATTAGGATCTAATGGAAATGCATCTTCATTGTCTGGGGTTCCATCATCATCATCATCGGTATCGGCATTGTTGCCAGTTCCATCATCATCAGTATCGGTATCCTCATTAGGATCTAATGGAAATGCATCTTCATTGTCTGGGGTTCCATCATCATCATCATCGGTATCGGTATTGTCGCCAGTTCCATCATCATCAGTATCGGTATCCTCATTAGAATCTAATGGAAATGCATCTTCATTGTCTGGGGTTCCATCATCATCATCATCAGTATCGGCATTGTTGCCAATTCCATCATCATCAGTATCGGTATCCTCATCAGGGTCTAGTGGAAATGTATCCTCGGTGTCTGGTATAGTGTCATTATCGTCATCATCATCACAAACATCTCCCTGACCATCCATATCATTGTCTGCTTGGTCTGCATTTGCAATGGTTGGGCAATTATCGGCCATATCAATAATACCATCTTCATCTTCATCGCAATTTTGTCCCATATCGATAATTGTAAATCCATAGGTATCTATAAGAAATTGCCGCTCTAATACTGCTGTACAAAACTGGGAATTACCAGCATTAAATGGCACATTACTTTGTAGGGTCTGTACAGAAAGTCCTAGTAAGAGCGCATCGTAGTTTGCAACGGACAAGCTAGCGTTCTGAAACATATCTTCCATGGTGGTTACTTGAGAAAAATCCCAATTACCAATATCTTGGTTGAAGGCGATTGCATTGTAGAACATTGAATCCATATTGGTAACAGAGGAAACATCCCAATTACTTAGATCTTGATTAAAACTACTTGCCCCTTCAAACATTTCGTTCATATCCTCAATATTGGATACATCCCAATTTGCAATGGGTTGATTGAATGCTATAGCATCTTCGAACATGTCTTCTGTTACGATAACAGAAGACATAATCCAATTATCTAAAGGTTGGTTAAAGGTTGCTGTCCCTTCAAACATATCGGACATAGTCAATACAGAAGATACATCCCAAGAATTTATATTTTGATTGAATGCTAATGCCTCTTCGAACATGGTTTCCATATCCGTTACATTACCCACATTCCATGAACCAATATTGCCATTGAATATAGAGGCCTCTCGGAACATAGCATACATGTTGGTTACATTTTGAACATTCCACGAATCTAGATTCTGATTAAATGCAATCGCTTCTCTAAACATATAGCTCATGTCGGTAACAATCGAAACATTCCAACTGTTTATGTCTTGATTAAAAACCATGGCTTCATAGAACATATCGTGCATATCAGTAACAGCTGCTACGTTCCAATTACCAATATCTTGGTTAAAATTGCTAGCCTCTTCAAACATCGAATTCATTACGATAACAGACGAGACATCCCAATTGTCTATTAAACCATTAAAAGCCATGGCTCCATAAAACATATTGTTCATATCCATTACGGAAGAAACATTCCAATCGTTTAAATCTTGATTGAAGGCTATTGCTTCATCGAACATAGATTCCATATCTGTCACATTTCCGACATCCCAATGATTAATAGGAGAATTAAATGAAGTGGCTCCATAAAACATTTCAATCATATTTGTAACATTTGACAAATCTGGAGCATCCGTAGCACTGAATTGTATATTGACACAGCCTTGAAAAGCTGAACTCATATTCTCCCAAGCTATAGTTCCCCACTGCGCAACTGTTAGAATTTTTTCATAATCACCTTCACCATTAAAATAGATTTTAGGAAATGTTCCTTTAATCTGGACCGTGTAAGTCCCAGCGACACTGTAATTATGAGTAGCATCACCAGTTAATCCAAATTCATCAAAAGTTCCATCACCTTCCCAATCTACATCGTAATTATAGGTGTAACCGCTTTTTGTTGGTAAGGTTATTGAAGTACTATTTGAATCCCCTGGGTTATCCGTTTTCCAAGTGGTGACGAAAGCTTCATCATGTAATCCATCATTATTAACATCTGTGTTTATTACCGTTACAACGGCCGTTTCGGAATTGGAATTGCCATGAATATCTGTAATAGTTAATAGCACTGTGTTTTCACCAGTATCAATAGGGGTAAAATCTTGTTTATCAAGAACAATAGTATCAATACCGCAATTGTCTGTCGAATTATTATTTATTTCTGAGGGTGTAATGGACGCCTCCCCATTATTATCTAGGGTAATCGTAATATTTTGAGTTATTACAATTGGATCAATGGTGTCTTCCACTGTTATAATTTGTGATTTGCTTACGTCATTTCCTGCTGCATCCGTTGCAGTCCAAACAATAGTGTTTTCTCCTGGATTCAAGGTTATACCAGTTAGGGAATTACTTCCATTTTGATATTCCTGAACATATTCATGTGCCCCGGAACTTATTTTTATATCATCCCATGAAACCGAATTATCCCCAGAAAACACTACCCTATTGGAACCTGTGGTGTATGCGGTATTATGAGAGTATGTATGGGTCACATTAGTTACCAAATTTGTCATTGTAACATTTATGGATGCTCCATCATCTATAATTTCAAATCTTACTGGGTTATCGTAAAAAGCAGTTCCTGGTCGCGGTTGGTAATCATACCCAGGAGATATATTGGTTTGACCGTTGTTGAAATTGTGAATTCTAAATTTTAATCCATCAGGCTCGGAATTAAAATTGCCGCTAGGTTGCTCACCCGTACTACGTGTACCAAAGAACGCTAAGCCAGAACCACTTGTAAAACTTAAGGTGGCAGATACATATAATGGATTACCTACGGTAGGCACAAATTCCGCGACGCTTCTTAGAGTACCACGACTACTAGTGTCACTTTTATATGCCCCATTAACAACAGATCCCGTATTGGTGCCCAATTCAAAATTATTGGTATCCCAAGTTCCCGAATTGAAATCTTCAGAAATCAAATTAGGATTGGGAGCCATTTTTTGAAGTGAATAGGTTAAGGATGCTAAGCTGCCGCTATCATCCGTAGCTGATGTTGGATTTAGTTCAGTTCCCTGAATGGTATAAAAACAGTTAGCAATATCCGTAGCCTTGGTTGTATCTGCATTAAGTGTAAGTGTGGGGTCTGTTACGTCAACATATATAGCACTAAAGGTTGTATTTGCTGCTGTAATTGCATTATCTGAGCTGTCTTCAACAGCGGTTCCAATTGCAACATAAATGACTTGTTCACTTAAAAAATCACTACTTGGGTTTATAGTAATAATCTTTTTATCTACATCAATAGTAGCATCAAAAGCAATGTCTGAACCACTGGCATTAGTTTCTTTAAGTGTAATTAAAGCATCAACATTAGTATCAGTTAAAGCTGAATCGTCTATGTTTCTGACGGCCTCATCAAACGTAATGGTGATGTTTGAATTAGCTGTAACACCTGTAGCTCCGTTAATTGGGTTAAAAGTAACTGTTGATGGCGTACTATCTAGAGCATCTCCCAGTACAACAAGGGATACTGATCTATACCATGCAATATTGAAAGGTCTTGTTGCTGGGAACGTAGGATATACAATTCCAGAAGATTTTGAATACGAGGCTGTAGATACATTAGTAGCTACACCAAGATTTGTAAAGCTTTCCGATGCTTCAATAGCTATAGTTGTAGCTGTAGTTGGATCTCCTATTATACCTACCCAATAAGTCTTACCCATTCCTAAGAGAATACTTTCAGAAGGAATAGAAGCTGATATATATTCTGCTACACCTCCAGTAACGGCAATTTCAGCAGTTTGATAAATCAAGTTATCTAAGCTATCATATATTGCCATTTTTACGTTACCTGCCCCTGAAGTTGCATCAATATTAACTCCTAGTTCTCTTAAATCATAATTAGTAGAAGTAGGCATAACAAATTGTAAACTATAGAACCTATCATTCGTAAAGGTATGAGTTCCGCTTTTTTCAGTAAAACTTAAAATTGCGTCGGATATAAATTCAAAAGAACCAATATCAGTTGTTCCTTTTCTTGAATAGCCTTTTTGATCTTCAGAAGGCACAGAAACGGTACCATTTGCTGTATTATTACCTGCGTCAATTGCTACACTTCCTGCCGCTAATGCTAACGTTTGCGTACCATTTAGTGTACTATTGTCTGCAAGAATAGAGCTTAAGTTTAAATTACTTTGAACTCCCACGATACAACCATTTACGCCATTTGTAAAAGTAGACCCATTTTGAACTTCAACCAAATTGTACCCATTATTGGTGGTTAATGAAGCACCGGTGTAATCTCTTTGAATATTTCCTGTTGTTTTATTTTGTACAATTATGGTGTTTTTTAGTATTACTCCGTTGGGTGGATAAGAAGCCCCGCCAGTCATGGATGCAGCTATACCGTATCCAGATGTACCAAGTGAATTATATGCAATTGTTACATTTGTTAAATATGCATATTCCCTATAATTAGTACTGCCAGAACCGAGATTCACAGCCGTTCCCCCAGTATTTCCAGATATTGTTGTATTTGTAATTTTAATTCTAGGTGACCTTCCAGATATTGCCGCACCATAATATGCAGTATTATTACTAAACGTAGAATTAGTAATATTTACTTCACCTGAGTTAGTATCACCCATTGATATATGAATACCACCACCAGCTCCTCCACTAATACCGGTACTGGAATTATTTTGAACTTGACATTTATCTAACGTAAGGCTACCCGTTGACAAGCTCCAAACACTTATACCACCACCTCCAAAATACCTAGTATCACTAATAGGTACATAAATATAGTTTTTTTCAATTATACAATTGGTCATAGTCAAATTTCCAGAATATCCCATAGAAACACCTGCTCCTCTTACATAACCACTTAAATTTCCATGTCTTATTGTTAAATCCTTAATAACAACTGTTTGTGAGCTACCTATAGATAATACCTTTCTATCTGCACTATTTGCCAAGCTATGTGCCTGAATAATGGTGCTCCCAGACCCCTGGCCTTGAATTGTTAAGTTTTTGGATAAGGTATAACCTGATACGGCAGTATCTCCAGTTTCATCCGCATCTGTCCAGGTGAATGTTCCTGTTAAATCAAGAGTGTCTCCACTAGAGGCACTAGTGTATCCTTTAGTAAATGTTTTAAAAGGTGTTACTGATGTTCCATCGCCAGTGGTATCATCACCAGTACTAGAATTCACATAAATGGTAGTTTGGCTAAAAGCAGTTATACTAAACAACACAAGAAAGAGCGTTGATATATATTTTTTTGTTATTAATTTGACTATACTTTTTGAATTAACACCTTTCTTTTCTTTTAATGATTTATTGTAATAATCTTTCATGTAAAATAATTTATATTGACTTAATGGCGAACATATAGAAACAATGAAGTATTTTTCTTACAATTGTTGTGTGTTTAGAAATACAGTATGTGTAGTCGTATTAATTGTATGTTTGTTTGTAACTACCCTTGAATTAATGGTCTAAATAGGCGCCAAATGATTGGTCTTTCTTTAGATTAAAAATATATTTAGCGAAAGAAGATTTAGATTAACAATAGCTATTCTGTTTAGTATTTTTGGATGTCTTGCTCACCAATTCGGATTTAAGCCTCACAATACTCTCATAGACTACGATTTATACCTTCTGTAGTCCCTGAAATCTTTGAATCTGGGCTTTTATTCCATTTTTATCATTCCAACCATTATGAGTTGTATGGTAGGGCAAACGGATAATTCTAGGCTTAAAATGGAACACCATAACCGTAATAGGAAACAATCCCAAATTGTAGTTTTTGATGATTTTCTAGTGTCCAAAATGAGTCTAATTTTTGCCATTTTGTAGCTTTCTTTACTTCAAGGGAGTGATAAAAATGCACACTTTTTCTTGAATTCATACGATATTGAATGACATCAAAAAATATGAAAACAAGTGTAAAACAATAAGTTACATCATATTTTTAATTTCCGAGGATGTTGTATTTGAAGACTGGCAGGCAATAGGTCACTGGTTCCCCCGAAACCTCGGGGCGGTATTCTCCACTTAATAAAAAAAGCCTTCATGAAAATGAGGACTTTTTTTATTAAGAGAAGTTGTTATTACCATTCTAAAGTATAGTGGCCTACCAAGGCATGCCTTTCAAAAGACAACAGCCATAGATGTATTTTATTTTTCGATTCCGTATCAAAATGTAATAGCGGCCCATCAATGCCAATTTGATGACTATCTAACCAATTATCATTTTCGTCAGTTAGATAGGCATAATAGGGATTGTTTTTTGCGTTTGCCTGTATGTGTTTAGCATACGATTCGTAAAAGCTATGATTACCAAAACCCATTGAATTTTGCCAACCCATATGTGCTTCCTCTTCACTTAGTGCTTTAAGTTCTGTAAAATCCAAACCTCCCAGAATTAATTTTGTGATTCTGTTGCCGTTTTTGTCCTTGAAGATTATTTCCATTTCATGCAAAAGTAGACCGTCTTCTTCTAATTTGGATTTTCGAAGCATAAGAGTGTCCAATTGAAATAGCCTGCCCAATTCAGTTTTTCTAGGGGATGATTTTTCGTAAATTCCAGGGGGTGAAAAAGTTGCAAACAGCGTACTATCTGTTTGAAGCGCTCGCATGCTTGTAAAGACTTTTGGGGCAATTATTTCATTTATTTTTTTCGCCCGTTCGCCTTCAATTGGATACATGGCATCACTTAAATCTTTATAAGTAACAGAGATGTTTTCCATCTCCTTATGTAATAATTCTTTCTTGATTTCTTTGTTCTCAGCCGTTTTCCATTGTTCCAAATATGCTGCAAATTCTTGGAAAGACCTCTGGTTGGTTTCCAAGAATAATTCTTGATAGACATCTTTTGGAAAATTGAACCAGCCATGCGCATAAGGAAGTAGTTTGTTGTCTTCTTCTGTATATGCCATTACTTCCCATAAATAAGAATTGAGGCAATTCCTCGCCAGATCTATCCTTTTTATCTTTTTAAAATCTGAAGAAAATTCATGTTCGCCAAATGCAACTTGATTTCTGTTCCATTCCTGATTAACCAATGCTATTTGAGTCAAATATTCATTTTCATGAAACTGATCGGGAATAGTCGGGATCCAAGATGATAAATCAATATTGTTTAAAGTAATAACGCCCTTTTTGTTTGTTTGAAACTTTATATCGTAAAGAGAATTTTCATTTTTCTTTAGAATGCCACTCCTAAAAAAATCCTCTTGATATCCTGAGCTTCTAAAACCAAAATCGGGATTTGAGGGATATTCAACATCTTGAAACCCCCTTATTTGAAACGCTATTTCCATATTTTCAAGGGTGTTTGAAAATACCACAACTGAAATAGTAAATAGACTTAAAACGGCCAACACCACAATTCTCTTCTTCATACCTGTTTTAAATATCAGCCGACGAAAGTAACATCTTTTTAGCAATAATTCTAGGAATATGGTATAGTGTGTTAGGTCACGGGACTTAAACTCAGTTCAATGCGCTTCAAATGAATTAAAAATCTAGGAATTATACATGATGAATTCCTTAAACAGGTAGTTTAAGACAGTAAATGAAATTAAATTTATACAAAATAATAGGGTCATTCAATTATTATTATTGGAACCCTATCCTTTAAAAATAGAATGAAAATCAATTTGTAATTGAACTAAATCTTGGTGGCACAAAAGAATACTCTTTGGAAGTAATGGATACTTGGAATATGAAAATAGTATCTGAGGAAACTGTTAGTCCAGGAAAATTTCGATACAAAACAACGATGCCATTTACAGCACTTAGGCTTGTTGCAAATTAAAGTGTTTTGTGTTTAAAAAGGCCTTCCAAAATGTAGGAAGGCCTTTTTTATATAACTACCGGGTTTTTTTACACCATTATCTTCAGGAAATTAAGATAATTATTGTTGCGCCATTTCTAGGTTGATGATAATTTCTACATCATCACCAAGAGCGGCATTGTCACCACCTACGCCAAATTCTTTACGTGCTATGGTTCCAGTTAGTTTTATTCCAGCTTTTAATTTTTTACTACGTTGATCAGTAATAATTCCGTTTAGTTTACCTTTTAGTTGAATTGGTTTTGTATTTCCCCTAATAGTAAAATCTCCGTCAAGTAAAAATGTTTTGTCTCCAGTTTTTTTATAGGAATTACTTTTAAATGTCATTGTTGGATGTGCTTCCGCCGCAAAAAAATCATCAGATTTTAAATGCCCATCTCTACGCTCATTACTTGTACTAATACTTGCAGTTTCAATAGTAACCGTAAATGTTGGGTCACTAAAGGCATCATTGGCAACTGCTTCAATATCAAACTTGCCAAAATTCCCTGTTACTTCTGAAATCACAAGGTGTGATATAGAAAAGTTAATATTAGAATGTCCTGCATCTACTTTCCATGTAGATTGTGCCATTAAAGTTGAGCAACCAATTAAGAGAAAAATAAAAATTGTCTTTTTCATAGTGTATCATATTTGTTATTACAGTTTCATTATTGTTCATGAAACTTTATATAGGGAAATAGGACGCTAAAAAATATAAAAGGTTTAATGTTTTTTTCGAAAAGCCAAATGTTGTTTTTATATCTCATTGATTATAAAGTTTATACAATATTTTCGATCTTGTGGATTCTCCATGTGATATTGTCCATATTGAAATTAAAAACATGATTTATATCATAGTTTTTAGCATCAAACCAGTCATACCTTGTGAAGGGTAAATTAAAAATTATATATGTGCAGTTTAGTTCAAAAGTACAACGTACCAGGACCAAGATATACGAGTTATCCTACTGTTCCTTACTGGGATATGGATAATTTTTCTGGTAGAAAATGGAAAGAAACCTTAAAATATAGTTTTGGGGAGAGCAATGATAAAGATGGGATAAGCTTGTACATTCATTTGCCTTTTTGTGAAAGCATGTGTACTTTTTGTGGTTGCCACAAGCGCATTACTAAACGCCATGAAGTAGAAGATCCATACATAAAAACAGTATTGAAAGAATGGGCTTTATATTGCAATCTTCTTGATGCTAAACCAAAAATTAAAGAGCTTCACCTTGGTGGGGGTACGCCAACTTTTTTTTCCTCAGAAAATTTGCTATTGCTAATAGGGGGACTTTTTGAGCACGCGACCAAAGCAGAGGGTAGTGTTTTTAGTTTTGAAGGACATCCTAATAATACCACAAAAAAACATTTGCAAACGCTATACAATGTTGGGTTTTCTAAAGTGAGTTTTGGAATTCAAGATTACAATGAGGAAGTGCAGAAAGCAATTCATAGGATGCAGCCTTTTGAGAATGTGAAAAATGTAACCCAATGGGCTCGTGAAATAGGATACGATTCTATTGGACATGATCTAATTTTTGGACTTCCTTTTCAGAAAACAAAACACATTGAAGAAACCATAGCCAAAACAAAAGAATTAAAACCAGACCGATTGGCTTTTTATAGTTATGCCCATGTGCCGTGGTTAAAAGGAAATGGGCAAAGAGGGTATAAAGATGAAGATTTGCCTTCCGCAAAAGAAAAAAGAGAACAATATAAAATAGGAAAAGAGTTATTAGAACAAGCGGGTTACCATGAAATTGGGATGGATCATTTTGCCCTGAAGAAAGATAAGTTGTTCAGTTCTATGAAGACCAAAAACCTGCATCGTAATTTTATGGGATATACAGCTTCTAAAACACAATTAATGATAGGTTTGGGAGCTTCAAGTATAAGCGATAGCTGGTATAGTTTTGCCCAAAATGTAAAAAGCTTGGAAGAATATCATCATTTAGTGGAGCATAATATTATCCCTATTTATAGAGGCCATATCCTCACAGAAGAAGACATAATTATTAGAAAGCATATATTAAATATAATGTGTAACTTTAAGACAGGATGGCACAAGAAGGAAGAATGGTTTCCTAGAATAGGAGAAGTACTTCCAAGACTTAAAGAAATGGAAAAGGACGGATTGTTAAAAATATCAGGCACTCAATTAGAGGTAAATGATACGGGAAAGCCTTTTGTTCGAAATATTTGCATGGCGTTTGACGTTCTATTATATGAAAAGCAGCCAGAAAAAAGATTGTTCTCTATGACTATTTAAAACCTTTTGTATTATGAAAACAATAATTGTTCCAGTCGATTTCTCCGAACAGTCAGAATATGCATTAAAGGTAGCGGCATCTATTGCTACAGAACAGAAATCTGAAATTATAGCGCTTCATATGTTAGAAATGTCTGACGCGATGATTTCTTCTTCTGAGGGTATGTACATGAACCAAACCATGTTTTTTTTAAAACTGGCAGAAAAACAATTTAAAGATTTTTTGAACAAACCATTTTTAAAAAATATAAAAGTAATACCTATCATAAAGCACTATAAAGTATATAGTGAGGTGAATGAAATTGCAGCAAAGCACAATGCCAATTTAATTGTTATGGGCTCTCATGGTACTGATGGATTAAAAGAAATTTTTATTGGATCAAATGCTGAGAAAATGGTTAGAAATGCTAACATTCCTGTATTGGTAATCAAAGAAGATATGCCAAGTTTTAAGGTTCGAAATATAGTATTTGCAAGTAATTTTGATGAAGAAAATATCAAGGTTTATGAAAAGGCTGGTGTCTTTGCGAAGAAACTTTCAGCAAAATTGGAATTGGTTTATATAAACACACCCGGCGATAAATTTCTTAGCACTGAGGATGCAGATATAAAAATCTCAAAATTTCTTGATAAAATTGAATCTCAACAAGCAGTAGAAATTTACAATGACTACAATGTTGAAAAAGGAATTCTTAATTACAGTAAGAAGATGAATGCTGATTTAATAGCCATTCCCACCCATGGAAGAAAAGGCTTGTCTCATTTTTTTATGGGAAGCATTGGAGAAGATATTGCAAATCACGCTAAGATACCTGTGGTTACTTTTAAAATTTAGGGACTTTATGTTTAGGTATTGTAAAAGGGGAAACTATATAATTTCCCCTTTTGCTGTCCCAGTTATGTGTGGTTACTTCTCAATATGTTGCGGATTGGGTTATTTCAATTTCATAGAAATAGGATCCCAATGAACGGGTTTTTCTTGATAATAGCTCTCGTTAGCCAAAAGGGCAGCCCCAGCAGCTCTTAATCCAAATACTGGATCTTGAATAATTTTCTTCTTTCCACGTATGCCTTGGAAGAAATTATAAAAATGATCATAATGGCTTCCTTTATAATTTGATGGGGCATTCCACATGGTTTCTCCAATATTTAATGTTGACTCCCTACTTTCAAGATTTTTAAGTGCATTAGCCTCTTTTATCTTTTTTTGAGTCTCTTCAGTATAGGCAATTAATGAGTATCCACCAGGCGTCATGCCTAATTTAGACCGGGTTAGTTTTACAGAATTGGAACCTACTATCATTTCTCCTTCTGTACCAACCATACGAAAGCCACCACCACCACCTGATCCAGCTATAAAATTAACTCGGAACGCGGCATTAAAAGCAGCATGTGTTTTTGTTTGGGGGTAATCATAAAAAGAGAGGGTAACATCTGGCACATCCCGTCCATCTTTCCAATATCGCAATCCACCGGTTGACAATGCCCTATTGGGACCATCAGAGCTAAGAATATAATTCAAAGTTGAAAAAGCATGCACAAACAAATCACCCGCAACGCCTGTTCCATAATCTCTGTAGTTCCTCCATCTAAAAAAACGTGTTGCATCATAGGGTATTTTTGGAGCTCGTCCTAAAAACGAGTCAAAATCAATGGTGTCTGGATTCGCATCTGGCGGTATAGGATATTGCCAAGCCCCTTCAGATGAATAACGGTCATTGTACATGTCCAACATCACCATCTCTCCAATGGCACCATCCTCATATAATTGCTTGGCTTTTTCATTTCCAAGGGATGACATTCCTTGACTACCAACTTGGCACACCATTCCTGTCTTTTTTTGAGCATTGATTATTTCATGTCCCTCAGCAAAATTTTGCACCATGGGTTTTTCACAATAAACAGCTTTGCCAGATTTCATGGCCTCAATGGTAATTTTCTTATGCCAGTGGTCAGGTACGGCCACAATTACCGCATCAATATCTTTTCTATTTAGAATCTCACGATAGTCACGGGTTACAAAAAGATCATCACCCCAAAGTTCTTTGGCGCGATCCAGTCTACCTGTATACAAATCACAAACAGCTACTAACTTAACCCCGTTTACTTTTAAGGCAGATGTGGTATCATATATTCCTTGAATCCCAGAACCGATAAGGGCTAAATTAATTTGGTCGTTGGCTGTAAAGTTTTCAAACTCATAAATTCTTTCAAGTTGCAGCTGTTGTTCATATGAAGATGCCCATACATAAGGAGCGGATGTTAAGACTGCAGAACCCATTGCGGCTTTCTTTAAAAAAGACCTTCTTGTTTTACCCTTATTCAAATTTTTCATCAGTTTTTAAAATTTAATTGGAATGTACCTGAAATGTACCTATTTTCTATGCTTAAGCCAAATGGTTGTTTCTATAATGGTAAAAAGGAGATGCCATTAGCAATGTTATTAGCTAAATTTTCAATGGTTTTTTCTTTCAAACTTTTTATGAACTGTTTTTTGGCTGGGCTCACCAATTTGTGCAAGGGGCAGGGCCTGTTTTCATCACAAGTTTTTAAACTTAACACACAAGCGTTCATTCTTCTTTGTCCATCTATGGCATGTACAATTTTTATTAAAGGCTGACTTCTATTTTCATCACTTAAATAAAACCCTCCTTTTGGGCCTCTTGTAGAAGAGATTATTTTTTGTCTTGAAAGCTCTTGTAACAATTTGGCCAAATACGCCTGGGGAACATTAATAGGGGTACAAATATCCTTCACCATTATTTTTTTGGCCTCACTGGAATGCATGGCTAAAAAAAGCACTCCTTTAATGGCATATTTAGAAGAGGTGGATATCATAATTGGAATTTAATTAGAGGCAAAATATAAAAAGACTTTTTTGTCTTTAATATGACAAATATCATATAATTCCCCCTTCCTAGTTCATAATTTTGAGGTATAAATTGAGATAACCATGAAAACAAGTCTAAAATTTTTAATACTGTGCTCGGCACTTTTGGTAATAAGTTGCGGAGATTCAGACAAGGAAAGTGAACATGAAAACACAGCAGATATTTCTGTAAGTACAGAGATGATTGCCGAATTAACAGCGCCACCAAATGTACCGAGAGGCGTTGGTAAACGAAAAGCCAAAAAGCTTATTGTTACTATGGAAATCCTTGAAAAAGAGGGAACCATGACAGATGGAACTACCTACAATTATTGGACTTTTGGCGGGTCGGTTCCAGGAAGTTTTATTCGCACAAGAGTTGGTGATGAGGTAGAGTTTACACTATCCAATCATCCAGATAATAAGTTGCCACATAATATAGATTTGCATGCTGTAACTGGTCCTGGAGGCGGAGCAACATCTTCTTTTGTAGCTCCTGGACATGAGAAAAAATTCAATTTTAAAACATTAAATCCAGGATTGTATGTATATCACTGTGCTACAGCTCCAGTGGGAATGCATATTGCAAATGGTATGTATGGTTTAATTTTAGTTGAACCAGAAGGAGGATTACCAAGAGTAGATAAAGAATACTATATCATGCAAGGTGATTTCTATACAAAAGGAGAAAATGGTGATCCAGGATTGCAGGCTTTTGATATGCAGAAAGCGGTAGATGAAGATGCCGATTACGTAGTGTTCAATGGTAGGGTTGGATCTTTAACAGGAGATAATGCCATTACTGCAAATGTGGGTGAGACAGTTAGGTTGTATGTGGGTAATGGAGGGCCAAATTTAGTATCCTCTTTCCATGTCATTGGTGAAATTTTTGACAAAGTCCATGTAGAAGGAGGTAGTACCATTAATGAAAATGTACAAACCACATTGATTCCTGCTGGGGGAGCTGCCATTGTTGAGTTTAGAGTAGATGTACCTGGAACATTTATTTTGGTTGATCACTCCATATTTAGAGCCTTTAATAAAGGAGCTTTAGGAATGTTAAAAGTACAAGGTGAGGAAAACAAAGCGATTTACTCTGGTGTTGTTCAAGAGGGGATATACCATCCAGAGGGTGGTGGAATTCAAGAAATGCCAAATGCAGAGGTTGAAGTATCAGCGCCTCTTAAATCAAAAACCTTGGCTGAGAAAATTGCATCTGGTAAACTTGTTTACGCTAAAACTTGTTTTGCCTGTCACCAAGCAAATGGAGAAGGAATACCAAATGCTTTTCCTCCTTTAGCAGCATCAGATTATTTGAATGCTGATGTGAATAGGGCTATTGAAATTGTAGTTAAGGGAAAAACGGGAGCCATTACTGTAAATGGTGTTACCTATAATAGTATTATGACTCGGCAGGCCATTAGTGATGATGAAGTGGCAGATGTTTTAACCTATGTCTATAATTCTTGGGGAAACAACAAGGCCAATGTAACCATATCACAAGTGGGCCAAGTTAAAAATGGCCACTAATTGAAAATGATTTCCTTGAGGTTAACCTTCGAGGTTTTTATCAAAATTGTCATTCCTGTGAAAACAGGAATCCATATAAAATAAATGATGAAGCTAATTTTTAGGTTGATAATTTGCATACTATTTTTTTGGATTAACCATGCGGATTGTCAATCTAAAATGGTTTCAATAAAAGGGGGCACATACATTCCACTATATGGAAGAGATTCTTTACAAGTTACTATCGATGATTTTTACATGGATGTGTATCCAGTAACGAATCAAGAATATATAAAGTTTGTAAAAGAGAATTTAAAGTGGAAGCGATCTTCGGTTAAAAGGCTTTTTGCTGATGGGAACTATTTAATGGATTGGAAATCTGATACTGAATTGGGGACTGCTCAA
Organism: Flavobacteriaceae bacterium; assembly: GCA_002746415.1. GTDB lineage: Bacteria > Bacteroidota > Bacteroidia > Flavobacteriales > Flavobacteriaceae > Saonia. Next base: position 83,307 of record NVXD01000015.1, read on the forward strand.
TCTGAAAATGCACCAATCACAACAATCTCTTGGTTTGCAGCCAATGATTATTGCAAGTGTCAAGGTAAGCGTTTGCCTACCATAGATGAATGGGAATATGTTGCAATGGCCAATAAAGATATGGCAGATGCAAGGCAATTAGAAACCTATAATGAATATATTTTGGGGTGGTATGAAAAGCCAAAAACCTTTAATAATAAGATTGGTTCCACATTTAAAAATTATTGGAAGATATATGATTTACATGGGTTGGTTTGGGAATGGACTTCCGATTTTAGTTCGGTTTTAGTCTCAGGGGAGTCAAGAAAGGATGTTGATAATGACAGTAATTTATTCTGTGGCAGTGCCGCTATAGGTGCAACGGATTTAATGAATTATGCAGCTTTTATGCGCTACGCGATTCGAGGAAGCTTAAAGGCAAAATATACCATGAGAAACCTAGGTTTTAGGTGTGTGAAAGATGAGAGAATAAATATTGGAAAATAATATTTTTTGATTATTAAGTGGAGCCCAAGCAAGAGTGAAGTTTCAATTTAAAACATAGAAAAGTGAAGAATTTAAGTAGCATAGTGGTTTTATGCGTCGCATTGTTGTCGTTTTCATGCAAAGAACACAAGGAAACCAAAATAGTTGATGTTGCAGCGGAGTATCAATGTCCAATGAAGTGCGAAGGGGAAAAAACATACAACCATTCCGGTAGTTGTTCAATTTGTAAAATGGATTTGGCATTGGTTATGGAGGGAACGGCACTAGATGTAAATGACATGGGAATTTCTGATGAATCCATTTTCAACTTAACCACAAAATGGAATACAGAAGAAGGAAAAATGATTGTTCTAGAGGATTTAAAAGGAAAAACCTTGGTCATGGTTATGATTTATACGACTTGTAAGGCAGCCTGTCCAAGATTGGTGGCAGATATGCGAAATATTGAAACCCAAATACCTGAAAAGAAAAAGAAAGACCTCCGTTTTGTTTTTGTAAGTATTGACCCAGAAACAGATACCCCAAAACACTTAAAGGAATTTGCTATAGAAAATGAAATGGATGGCGAGCAGTGGACTTTTCTACAAGGAACAGAAATGGGTGTACGTGAATTTGCCAATGTTTTAGCAGTAAAATACAAAGAAATAGCGCCTATGGATTTTTCACACTCCAATATTATAAGTGTGTTCAACACCGAAGGAGAATTAATGCATCAGCAAGAAGGTTTAGGAGTAAATAATAAAGAAACCGTTTCAAAAATTTTAGAATTAATTCAATAAAAACATTCAAAATGAATCTAATAGAAAATAAAAAAGTAGCCGAAGTAGTTGCCGAGAACATTAAAACAGCACATGTTTTTAAAAAACATGGCATTGATTTTTGCTGTGGAGGAGGAATTACAGTTGAAAAAGCATGTGAAAAGAACAATGTTGCGTATGCAGGACTTAAAAAAGAATTAGAAGATGTGGATGCAGTTGTTTCAAATGCCTACAATTATAATAATTGGGATCTAAGTTTTCTTGTGGACCATATTGAAAATGTACACCATACCTATGTGGAAGAAAATATTCCATTGCTTATTCAATATGCAAATAAGGTAGCCAAAGTACACGGGCATCATTATGCTGAAGTAATAGAAATAGATGACCTAATTGCAAAAGTTACTAAAGAACTTACAATGCATATGAAAAAGGAAGAGTTGATACTTTTTCCTTATGTCAAACAATTGGTCCAAGCAGAAAAAAATGGGACTCCTCTTTCAATGCCCCATTTTGGATCAGTAAAAGACCCAGTGCAATTAATGGAGGATGAACATGAATACGCGGGTGATATTTTTAAGAAAATCGCAAAATTAAGTAACCACTATACACCCCCAGAAGATGCATGCAACACATTTAAGGCTTTATATGCAAAATTGGAAGAGTTTGAACAGGATTTACATCAACATATACATTTAGAAAATAACATTTTGTTTCCTAAAGCCATTCAATTGGAAAATAGAAATCCCAAATAAATGAAGAACTTAATTTTCATAGCATTGTTATGTATTGCTAGTATTTTAAATGCCCAACAGTTTGATTTATCGGCCGAAGTTAGACCACGTTATGAAAACAAACATGGATATGGGATACTTATTAATGAGGATACAAATGGTTCTAACTTTGTATCTCAACGAACACGCTTAAATTTCAATTTTGAACATGAAAAAATCAGGCTTGGAGTATCCCTTCAAAACGTAAGGGTTTGGGGAGATGTGAGTACCTTATCAAGTGACGATACTGCAACCGCATTGCATGAAGCTTGGGCAGTAGCAGTTTTAAGCCCTGAGATATCTTTGAAATTAGGGCGACAAGAAATAGTGTATGATGACCATAGAATTTTTGGTAACGTAGGTTGGGCACAACAAGCAAGAAGTCATGATGCGTTGCTGTTTAAATATGTGCCCAATGGGAACAATAGACTGGATGTTGGTTTTGCCCTTAGTGCGGATTCACAGTCGGGCGTAGCCAATTTGTACAGCAATGCAGCGGGATACAAATCATTTCAATATGGATGGTACCATGGCGATTTCGATAAACTTGGTTTAAGTTTTTTATTATTAAATACAGGAATTGAGTATTTAGAAAATGCTGGTTTATCAGATGAAAGTCAAACGATAGATTATATGCAGACTATAGGTCCAAGAATAACATACAAATTAGGTGATTTGAATGCAAATGCAGCAGCATATTTTCAAACAGGAAAATCATTGAATAGAGATGTCACCGCCTCGTATTTTTCAGGAAATATTGGGTATAAGGTAAGTAGTGATTTTACGGTTGGAGCAGGATTTGAAATGCTTTCTGGAAAGGATATGGATGATGCGGACCTTGATATTAAATCATTTTCTCCGTTATTTGGAACCAATCATAAATTTAATGGTTGGATGGATTATTTCTATGTTGGCAATCATGCAAACTCTGTTGGCTTAACAGATGTTTCTGTAACATTGGCGTATGCCAAAGATAAATTTTCGGCAAAAATAATTCCGCATTACTTTTTGGCAGCGGCGGATGTTTTTAATGATGCCACGAAAATGAATGCCAATTTGGGAACTGAAATAGATATGGTGGTAGGATACAAAATCGCCAAAGATATTATTTTGAATGCTGGTTACTCAAAAATGTATGCCACCGCAAGTATGGAGATTTTAAAGGGGGGAGGCAAAGATTCCAATAATAGTTGGGGTTGGATAATGTTCACCTTTAAACCAATATTGTTTACTACTAAAACAGAATAATAGGCTTGGGTAATTCTAAATATTAGAATTACCCAAGCCTTGCTTATAACAATAAAGGAAATTTACAGGTTCTCAATTTTTAAACTTAAAAGCTGAAGGGTTTTTCTATTTTGATTTAAATCCTGTAATATTTGATGCTTGGCGTCTTTAAATTGGATAGCCATGGAATTGAACACCCTATCATAATACCCTATACCGTCTTTTAGATTATTTGCAAAAGTCACTAAGTACCTTTTTTGCTTATCAGTTACAGAAACTTTTGTTTCTTCAAATTTATTTTTCAGGTAATCAATATAAATAGTAAGCTCCTTAATAAACATATTTGGGCGATCGGTTCTTGTAATTACATTCACGCGTCCGTAAATATGATCGGTAATCTCCTTTAGGCTCATTATTTTTGAAAAGTAGGCCATATTTGGGCCTGGACATATAGAAACACCTTCTCCTTCAACTTTTGTATCTAGTCCGTATGCTAATAAGGTAGATGTTCCCAACCCAACGCAGGTACATGATTTCTCAACTATTTTGTTGAATTTTAGTTGGTATTCTTCTCTGGGTATATTTTCGCTATCCAATGCTTTTATCTTAAGATGTTGGTATTGTCTTGAGGCTGTACACATACCCTTATCCGTATAATCTTTGTTTAATGCCACAAACTTTTTAGGGCAGGAACTGCCAGGCCTTCCCTTATTAATCAATACTTCTTTTTCAAGGTCTTTTGTGTTGCCTTTAAGGGTATGAAAGGGAATCCCTAATGGAGAGGTATTGCTTAAGTATAAATCTTTTTCTGTGGCTTTTAGCAATTTTTCACGCGTAGCTTTGTCAACGGTTGTAGATTCTGGCACCAAAAGAAAAGGTGTTCCCCAACCAACAGAGTCTACCTTATAGTGCTTTAATATAAATTGATGCTCCTCTGCCGTACCTACTCCACCTTGTGCCGTTATTTTTAGAAATAGTTCCTTGGGAACGTCACGGTTTTTACGTTTTAGCGCATCAATCAAAATGGTACGAACAGCTTGTTCCAAGTCATTTCTATTCTCCTTAAATTCATTTAGAATGGGTCCCAATAAATAACCGTTTGTGGCAAATGCATGACCACCACAATTAAGCCCCGATTCAACCCTATATTCTGATACCCATATCCCTTTTTTAGCGAGAAATTTACCTTGAATCAAAGCAGAACGGTAATCACTTACCTTTAAGACTATTTTCTTTTTTATAGCCCCATTCTTATCGGGATAAAAATCTTCAAACTGCTCCAAATAACTGTATAATCTAGGATTCATGCCTGCAGAAAGTATCATGGAAGAACATAGATTACTGTTTGCAAACCCTCTTAGAGCAGCGTGTGCATCATTGTATTCAACCGATAATTTCTCTTTTTTAATATAATTCTCCTTATCAACCTTGGTCATGATATTCACGTCAATGCTTCCCATAGATAGGTTTTTCTTAGCCCATATTTTCACCTCCTCAGGATTAAAACAATCTTTAATCAACATAGCGAACTCATGTTTTATGGTTGAACTATCTGGTAACATGTTTAAATAATGTTTGATACCAATGCCTGAATCAATGGCCATATTTTTCAGTTCTTCAAACCTCTTTTCAGCAAGGTCATTGATTAAGTTTAGGTAAGATGTAATTCGTTTGGCTCGGTAATCCTCCATAGCCTCAGTAATTTCTTTATACGGGACTTGGAATTTATCACTATACATTTTCCGCAGTTTTTCAAGGAGAATATCATCCAACAAGGAGATTACGGAATCCATTCCAAATTGTGAAACTTTTAAAGGGGTATCTAGTGTAAATCCTATTCCCATAACAGGAATATGAAACGAATGTGCTTGAGCCATATTATCTTTTTATAAGCAAAAATGAATTTAAATAAAACGTAATTTGCAGCTGCTAATGTCTCCTTTTATGAGACCTTAAAACATGATATTTATCAGCTAATAGTTTTCCATAGTATGATTGATTTAAAAGCACACATTAGATTATCCCTGGGTTATTTTTTATTGGCGGCAATTTTGGGAGTAGTGCTTAGATCTTTCCATTCTGTTGAAATACCTGTCAACTATAGGTTTATAGTGCATGCCCATTCACATATAGCACTACTGGGGTGGGTGTATATGGCGTTGACCACAATGATTTATAAACTGTATTTGGAAAACGAAGGGTTAGAAAAAAAATATCGCTTCATTTTTTGGTTTACACAAGCCACTTTACTGGGAATGCTATGTACCTTTCCTTTTCAGGGATACGCCTTGTTTTCTATTATTTTTTCCACACTTTTCTTGTTTGCATCATACGGCTTTATGTGGATTTTTATTAGAAATGCCCCAAATGCTCTTAAAAAAACCAATTCATATAAATGTATTAAATGGGCACTGTGGTACATGGTGATATCAAGCATAGGACCGTGGGCTTTGGGAGCTATTATGACCACCTTAGGTGCTGGGTCTATTTGGTATAGAATTGCGATTTATTTTTACTTACATTTTCAGTATAATGGTTGGATGCTTATGGCGTTGATAGGGTTGTTCTTTTGGATAATGGAACAGCACAAGATTGGTATGTCCAATACTATTTTTAAACGCTTTTTTTGGAGCATCAACTTGGGAATAGTGCTTAGCTTTTTCTTATCGATATTATGGATAAAACCGCAGGTTACGCTCTATGTTATAAGTGGATTCGGTGCATTATTGCAACTTGTTGCGTTCGGAATTTTAATGGTGCACTTCATTAAATTGAAGAAAAAACGGGAAGATTTGTTCTCTTCATTTCAGATGCGATTGTTACAAATTATTGCAGTGGTGGTAAGTGTTAAAATTGGGTTGCAATTATTAACGGCGTTCCCATATTTTGCAAATTTGGCTTCTATTATATTGGATTTCACTATTGGATATTTACATTGGACATTTTTAGGGGTAATAAGTATTCCTTTGTTTTTATTTTTGGACTATTTTAAATTGTTGCGCATTTCTAAAAGTGCTTTGAACATCTATCTTCTAGGTTTTCTTCTCACAGAAGTGCTCATTTTTTATAAAGGAATTGTGCAATGGCAAAGACTGTCATTGTTTGATGCTTATTTTGAAGTTCTAGCAATAGCTAGTATCTTGATTGCTCTTGCACTTTTGTTTTTATTGATGGCTAATTTGATGAGAAAAAAGTCAGCTGATTAGTGACCAAAATTTATGGCTCCATGCATTCCATAGTACTAGACGCCATTTCTACCGATGGAGGTGCAGGAGAAACATAAGGAATGCCTAACCCCAATCCTCTAAGAATAAAAAGCGCGCCAATTAAGACCACAAAAATCGGAATCAATTGCTGAATTCTTTTGCGAGTAGCACCCTTTAACATACCACTAAAATAAATCGCGGAGGTCATAAGAGGAATAGTGCCTATTCCAAATAAAACCATGTAAAGCGAGCCTTTCCAAGGGTTTCCCATAGCAACAGCTCCAAATAGCCCCATATAAACTAACCCACAGGGTAAAAAACCATTAAGGAAACCAATGGTTAAAAAAGTATCGGGGGTTTTTTTTTGAAGTTCCTTTCCCAACTTATTTTTTACTTTTGAGATTAGTTTAAAAGCTGGTTTAGAAAAATTATACTTCCCAAAGGTTTTATATGGAAGCAATACAACTAGAATCATAAGTCCCCCTATCATAATGGATAGTTTTTGCTGCATTCCAAATACATAAATGCCTTTTCCCAAGAAACCAAAGACGAGACCCATAGTACCATAGGATATAAGTCTTCCTATGTGATAAATGCTTATTTGAATGATTTTTTTGAGGCTATTATTTCTATCTACAGGAAGCATAAATGCAATGGGACCACACATGCCTATGCAGTGTAAGCTTCCCATTAGACCTAATATGATTGCTGCGTATAACATTAATACGTAATACTTTTTTTAAATAAATATTCGATATTGTTTTCTGACCACGAGACCTTAATATCCCAGCGACCATCCAATAAACGTTTGTCAGGTATGAGCAAATGTGTGTTGGATAGACTTATAGGTAAGTCAAAATCCAATTGTTTATTAGATGGTCTATAAAGGGATATTGTTCCTTTTATGTTTTGTTTGTTTATCTCTTCAGGAAACAGAACCAGTAATCCTTCAGTTGTTCTTTTTAGTTGTATTTCTTCTGAAAGATTAAGAGCATTGTTTGCTGCATTTATTTCTTTTTGATACCCTAATTCCGCTTTATAATATTCCTCTGTTACCAAATCATGGTTTGCTCGGTAATCTGTGCTCATTCTAATTACAAAGAATAGAATAAAACTAATAAACCCTATAAAAGCCAATACAATTCCTGTTCCCCAGTTTATTTTCATAATATCTATTTTTCAATCTCAAAATCAATTATAACTCCGTGGTGCTAAAAACCTTGTGCTTGTTGTTTCAATTAATTCAGTTCCACTATAAACACCTATTTTAAGCTTATCCTTATCACCAGTTAATTCAGCATTATTAATTTCTATGAATAATGTTCCCTCTGATAAGCCTTGTGCCGGCACCTCAAAATTTTTATGGGTTACCAAAGCTATTTTTCCATTATGTGATACTAATTTAAAGCTCACATCTTCAATATTTTGGGTGGTTTTGTTCATTATTTTGAAGGTGTATACATTACTAATAATATTTCCATTTTTTCGCTCATACAACTGCCCAGGCAATCGCAAAATGGTTGTTTCAAGATCATTGCGTAAAAAAAGCATACCTATTAAAAGACCTATCAAAATGACCAATACAGCTGTATATCCTTTTAATCTTGAATTGAATTTGAATTTTTCTTTTTTCTCAATATTATTTTCACTGGCATAACGAATAAGTCCTTTTGGAAGGTTAACCTTTTCCATAATGATATCACATTCATCAATACAGGCGGTACAGTTTACGCACTCCAACTGCGTTCCGTTTCTTATATCAATACCAGTGGGACATACATTTACGCATTGAAAGCAATCTATACAGTCCCCATTCCCTAAGGCTGAACGGTCTTCATTTTTTCTAAACTTTTTACGTCCTTGCTCACCCTCACCACGTTTGTGATCGTACGCCACAATTATGGATTTATTATCCAATAGCACACCTTGTAACCTTCCGTAAGGGCATGCTATGATACATACTTGTTCCCTAAACCAAGCAAATACGAAATAGAATACCGCAGTAAAAATTAAAAGAGAAACTAAGGTGTTTGTGTGTTGCGATGGACCTTCAATAATATATCCAAGTAATTTGTCACTACTAATGATATAGGCTAAAAAAACATTGGCGATGAGAAATGAAATAATAAAAAACAGAATCCATTTTAGTGCTCTTTTTCGTATTTTTTCAGCATTCCACTTTTGTTTCTGCAACCTCATTTGTGCACCACGGTCACCATCTATCCAATATTCTATTCTACGAAAAACCATCTCTAAAAAAATAGTTTGGGGGCACATCCAACCGCAAAAGACACGTCCAAAAGCAACCGTGAACAGGGCGATGAAAATAACACCAGCAATCATAGAAATAACAAATAAATGAAAATCTTGTGGCCAAAAAGGGAATCCAAATATGTTGAATCGTCTTTCTAAGATATTGAACATTAAAAACTGATTGCCTCTAATTTTCACAAAGGGCGCTAGAATTAAAAAGAGTAACAAGCAATAACTAACCCATTTGCGGTATTCATAAAATTTACCCTGGGGTTTTTTAGGATACACCCAAGCCCTTTTCCCTTCTTCGTTAATGGTGCCTATTGAGTCCCTAAAATTTTCGTCCATCTCCATTTAATTTCTATGGAATTAATTTGTTAGGCCAACTCGTTCCTATGGTAAGAAATTGGCCCTGTATTTTTAGCCTTATGGTGTTTCTTCTGCTATCCAAATATCTCCTTCTGCTGCTTTTGGATTGGCAGGGGTTGTTCCCTGTAAGGATATAATATAACTGGCTACTTTTGCTATTTGTGATGGTTTAAGGCTTTGTTTCCAAGCTACCATTCCCTTGCCATCCCTACCTCCTTCGGATATAGTTGAATAAATATTTTTAATACCACCACCCAAAAGCCAATTTTCATCAGTTAAGTTAGGACCTATGCCACCTCCACCATCTGCCATGTGACAAGCGATGCAATTTGCTGTATACACATTTTTGCCAACCTCTAAATCTGCTGGATCTGTTAGAAGTTCTACAGTATTGGCATCAACCAAGTCTACAGCTGTTTTTTTATATGCTTCAAGTGCAGTTTTGGCTTCAATCATTTCTTGTTCATACTCCATTTTTTGAGTATAACCGTTAAATACATGAAACCTTAGCATGTAAACTACTGCAAAAATGATGGTGGCATAGAACATATAGACCCACCATGGTGGTAATTTATTGTCCAATTCTCGAATACCATCATAGTTATGGTCCAATACTATTTCGCCTTCTTCTTCAATAGCTTTATTGCCAGTGAGTTTCTTGTACATGTTTTTACCCCATGTCCATTCGCTTCTTTTAGCTTTTGCCGTTAAGTAGCGTTCTTTAGCTTCTTCGGAAAGCGTTTGGAACATTACATTTTCTATAGATGTTACAATAAGCTCTATAGCTATCAAAATCAGTAATACTAGGAGCATAAAAAATTGAATAATGGGGTATTCAATGAAAGCTGGCATATCTCCAGAATTTATAAAATACTCCATCATTCCTATGATGATGAAGAAAACAACTGGGATTCGTATCCACCAAGGGCCTGTATTTTTCATAGTTGCTTATTTTTTTGGTTATCGTCTTGAAAAGGAATTTCACTCACTTCTTTTATATACGCTTTCTTAGCAGTAAATACCCACCAAAAAAGAACAGCGAAAAAGACAAAGAAAATAAGTAGTGATATCATGGGATAGGTAGCAATCCCTTCAATACTTTCCATATGGTTTTTTACGAATTTTAGCATGATTTTTTTAGTTTTCTGATATTATTTCTCCTGTTTCTTTTATTTTGATATCTGTTCCCAAACGTTGCAAGTATGCTATGAGAGAAACAATTTCTCTGTCACGCATTTCTATAAAAGGCGCTTCATTTTCTTTTGCATATTTTTTATCTTCCTCGTAGCTTTTTGCAAAGTCTGGATCGGCATACAGATTTTTTTCTATTTGCATTGCTTGCTCATCCATCGCTTGGTTTGCATTAGCAACTTCTTCCACAGTATATGGTACACCCAAAGTAATCATGACATTCATTTTTCTCTCTATATTACTTCGATCATGTTCATTAAGAATCATCCACTGGTACGCGGGCATTATGGATCCGGATGAGGTACTTTGAGGGTCATACATATGGTTTAAGTGCCAACTGTCTGAATATTTACCCCCTATTCTAGCCAAATCAGGCCCTGTTCGTTTACTTCCCCAAAGGAAAGGATGGTCATATACAAATTCTCCAGCTTTTGAATATTCGCCGTAACGTTCTACTTCACTACGGAATGGCCGGATCATTTGAGAGTGGCACCCTACGCAACCCTCTCTAATATATAAATCCCTACCCTCCAATTCTAAGGGTGTATAAGGCTTTACACTTGTTATGGTTGGGATGTTTGACTTCACCAAAATTGTGGGAACAATTTGAATAATTCCTCCAATTAAAATGGTTATTGTTGCCAAAATGGTCAGTTGTACTGGTTTACGCTCTAACCAAGTATGGAAAGTTTCCCCGGAAGTTCTTCTTTTAGACACCTTTGTCAAAGCAGGAGCTTCAGCCAACTCATCTTCTACTTTGCTGCCAGACCTTATGGTTTTCACCATATTATATAGCATTACTATAAAGCCAACAATATAAAGGGAACCGCCAATGGCACGCATCCAGTACATTGGAATAATTTGCGTTACAGTTTCCAAGAAGTTACCATAGGCCAAAGTGCCATCTGGGTTGAATTCTTTCCACATCAGGGCTTGAGTAAATCCAGCAACATACATGGGCAATGCATAAAGTATAATACCCAAAGTGCCTATCCAGAAGTGAAAATTAGCCAAGCCTTTTGAAAACAATTGTGTTTTAAACATTTTTGGCACCATCCAGTATATCATTCCAAAGGTGAGAAAGCCATTCCATGCCAATGCGCCTACATGTACGTGGGCAATAATCCAATCACTAAAGTGAGCAATGGCATTCACATTTTTAAGAGATAGGAGAGGGCCCTCAAAAGTTGCCATTCCATAACCTGTAATCGCCACCACCATAAATTTTAAGGTGGGATCTGTACGTACTTTATCCCAGGCACCTCTCAATGTCAATAATCCATTGATCATACCCCCCCAAGAGGGTGCAAGTAACATTATGGAAAAAGCCACTCCTAAATTCTGTGCCCAATCAGGTAAAGAAGTGTATAATAAATGATGGGGTCCTGCCCATATGTATAGAAATATCAATGACCAAAAGTGAACAATAGATAATTTATAAGAATAAACAGGCCTATTAGCTGCTTTTGGCACGAAATAATACATAAGCCCTAGGAAGGGGGTGGTCAAGAAAAAGGCCACAGCATTATGCCCGTACCACCATTGTACTAATGCATCCTGTACCCCAGCATAAACGGAATAACTTTTAAAAGCACTTACAGGTAGTGCAAGACTATTAAAGATATGGAGTATGGCAACAGTGACAAATGTACCCAAGTAGAACCATATGGCCACATACATATGACGTTGTCGTCTTTTTATAATAGTACCAATTAGATTCCAACCAAAAGCCACCCAAACCAATGCAATGCCAATATCTATGGGCCATTCCAATTCTGCATATTCTTTGGAAGAAGTATACCCCAATGGCAACGTAATGGCGGCAGCAACTATGATGGCCTGCCAACCCCAAAAATTGAAATTACTCAAGGCATCACTAAACATCCTGGCCTTTAGCAAACGTTGGGTGGAGTAGTAGACTCCTGCATAAATAGCATTGCCCACAAAAGCAAAAATTACCGCGTTGGTATGTAAGGGTCTTAGACGACCAAAACTTAACCATGAAATGCCATCTGTAATGTTAGGAAAAAGAAACATGAGTGCAAGTAGCAAGCCCACTGACATTCCAATAATTCCCCAAAACAATGTAGCATAGATAAATTTCTTTACGATTTTATTGTCATAATAAAATTGTTGTACTTCCATAATTATAGTTTTTGTCTTTTATTTAGTTGGATTTGCTTTCTTAGTTGTCGTGTTAGTGTCTGATGTATTTTTCACAAGCTCATCTTCAAAAAGCATGCGTACTGAGGGTGTGTACGAGTCATCATACTGCCCTCTTTTTACAGAGACAATAAAGGCTACAAAAAAAACAAGGGCTATAACAATACTAATTGCTAGCAACACATAAATTACACTCATACCTACCTGAATTATTAAGCAAAATTATTGATGTATACATACATAAAACATGACTTTTATCAGCTTTTCGAATCATTTTAATTTTCGCCCCATAAGGTTTGTGCTAATAGTTGTAAACACTACGATACTAATAGAACTTAAGGGCATTAATATGGCCGCAATAACAGGTTGTAACTGCCCGGTTACCGCAAAATATAGCCCCACTATATTGTAGGCTAATGAGAGCGTAAAACTCATTTTGATAATTTTCATGGCTTTTTTGGATGCAAGAATATAATGATGTAACTGTCCAAATTTTGATGCGTCCATGATGCCATCACAAGCCGGAGAGAATACATTTACATTCTCTGAGATTGCAATACCCACATTGCTTTGCGCCAATGCTCCAGCATCATTGAGACCATCCCCCACCATCAATACTTTTTTATTTTGTTCTTGGAGTGCTTTTATATATTCTAGTTTGTTCTTGGGTTTTTGGTTGAAAAGTAAAAGTGTGCCCTTGGGTAATAGACCCTCCAATCTTGATTTTTCTCCTGCATTATCCCCTGAAAGAATAGCAACATTCATTTTTTCCGCCATGGATTTAAAAACTTGGGATACTCCTTTTCTGTATTCATTGTGGAAAACAAAACGTCCTTTGTATTCGTCATTGGCACTTACATGAACGACTGTTTTTACCATATTTTTTTCTGATGCATTGCCAACAAAAATTGCCGAACCTACTTTTATATGGTTAGCCGCTTTTCTACCTTCAATTCCTTTTCCAAGATGTTCATGGTAATCATCTAAAATCATGATATCATGTTCCTTGAGCATGCTGTATAATGTCCTGCTAAGCGGGTGATTAGAAGCGCGTAAGGTGTTTTTTAATAATGATTCCTCATCAAGGGTAAGGCCCAAGCCTTCGTAGCATACGGCACTTTTTTTAGCTGTTGTAATAGTTCCTGTTTTGTCAAAAATGGCAGTATCAATTACAGCAAGCTGCTCTATCGTGCGCGTATCTTTTAAGTAGAATTTCTTTTTGCCAAAAATGCGAAGCATATTACCCAAAGTAAAAGGTGCAGCTAGGGCGATGGCACAAGGACATGCAATAATTAGAACTGCTGTAAAAACATTAAACATTTTACTGCTGTCGTAAAAACTCCAAAAGATTGTAGCGATCAATGCTATGGACAATACTGCGATGGTAAAACGTTTGCCAATACGATCTGTTAGTGTTTGAAAGGAGCTTGATTTATCTTTTTGAAACACAGCATTACCCCACAATTGTGTCAAATAACTTTGGGAAATGGTTTTTAGAACTTCCATTTCAATAGCACCTGAAAGTTGTTTACCCCCAGCAAAAATCTTATCTCCAGATGCTAAGCGTACTGCTTCTGATTCTCCAGAAACGAAACTGTAATCTATTTGGGCATTGCCATTGATTAAAATGCCATCAACAGGGATTAGCTCTTCATTTCTAATTAGTAACCTATCACCCACTTTAATATCATAGACTTGTGCATTTTCTTCTTTTCCATTTTTTAAAATACGCGTAATGGCAATAGGGAAATAGGATTTATAATCGCGCTCAAAAGAAAGAAAGGAATAGGTTTTTTGTTGAAAGAATTTACCAAGAAGAAGGAAAAACACCAAGCCGGTAAGGCTATCAAAAAAGCCAGTACCCCAATCAAACATAATTTCTAAAGTACTCCTAACAAATAGCACAAAAACACCCAAAGCAATAGGAACATCTATGTTTAAAATATTGGAACGCAATCCCTTATAGGCAGATATAAAATAGTCTTGTGCGGCATAAAAAACAACAGGTAAAGAAAACACAAACATTAACCACCTAAATAGCACTTTGTATTGGTCTATCCAGAATCCACTGACTTCAAAATATTCAGGAAAAGAAAGAAACATGATATTGCCAAAGGCAAAACCCGCAACACCTAATTTATATATAAGACTGCGATCTGTAGGTTGTTTTGCTTTACCGTAATCATCTAAAGAAATATATGGCTCGTACCCAATTTTGGCCAATAAAACAACAAGCTCCTTTAATGATAAAAATTTGTTTTTATAAGTGATGCGAACCATTTTTTTTGGAAAATCAACAAACGAACTAATAACCGCATCATGTAATTTGTTCATATTTTCCAATACCCATATACAGGAACTACAATGTATATGAGGGATGTATAGGTTAATGATTTGAATATTGCCATCATTGAATTCGACCAATTTTTCCACTATATCTTCTTCATCGAGAAAATTATATTTGTCCTTCACTACTGAGGGGGTAGCCCCTGCGGAGGATTGTAAATCGTAATAATAGGAAAGGTTGTTAGATGAAAATATATCATACACAGTTTTACAACCATTACAGCAGAAATCCTTATCATCAAAAAAAATGGTAGACATGTCACAGTCACCACCACAATGGTAACATTTTACTATATTCATTAAATTATTGCTCTTATACCTGAAGGCAAAGGTTTAAATTTGCAGGAGGATAAAACATGACTATTATCATGTTTTATATATAGATGTGTATTTTTATAGTATGAGTAGATGTGAACAGTGCATTGTCCGCCAATTGAATGCCATGAGAGCCATGAATAAAGAGGAACTCAAGGAAATCACTCATGCCAAGGTTACAAGAAAGATAAAGAAAGGAGAAGTTATTTTTGATGAAGGGGAAAAGCTTAATGGTGTTTTTTGTGTTAAAAACGGAGTTTCCAAATTATCAAAACTTAGTCCTAATGGGAAAGATCAAATTGTAAAACTAGCGGCAAAAGGAGAGGTTTTGGGCCATCGGTCTGTTATTGCCGAAGAGCATACAAACCTAAGTGCAACTGCCGTTAATGATATGGAAGTATGTTATATTCCCAAAGAAAACATTATTAATTCCATACGAAATAACCCAGGTTTTGCGGTTGAAATGTTAAAGCGATTGGCCCATGACTTAAAAGATGCTGATGACGTAATTGTGAATATGTCTCAAAAGAATGTAAAGCAAAGAATAGCCGAGACATTTTTATATATTAAAAGTAATTTTGGAGAAGATGAGGAAGGGTTTCTCCTTTTGACATTATCCCGTGAAAATATTGCCAATATTGTGGGGACTGCAACAGAATCAGCAATACGAATTATTTCAGAATTTAAAAAGGAAGGATGGATACGCACTTCAGGTAAAAAAATTGGGATTATAGACGAAAAAAAGCTCAGTACTCTTTCAAGCGGTATATAATTTAAAAAACGCATAATGGATTTAAAAGATAAAGTAGTCTACATCACTGGTGGTTCTAAAGGAATTGGTTTGGGTGTTGCCAAAAAATTGCTAGAAGCTGGTATGAAAGTGGCCATAAGTGGTAGAACACAAAATGCCTTGGATAGTGCGGCGACCTGTTTAGGTTCCCAGAATAATACCTTAATGATTACCTCTAATGTCTCAAAGATAGATGATGAAATAAATGCGATTGCACAAATCATGGATAAATGGGGGCAACTGGATGTAGTTTTAGCAAATGCAGGGGTTGGCCATTTTGCACCTATAGATGAATTGTCTGTAGAAAAGTGGCATGAGATGATAGATACTAACTTAAATGGCGTTTTTCACACCTTAAAGGCTTCTATAGAGGCGTTAAAAAAATCTGAGGGGTATTATATTACCTTGGCAAGTTTGGCAGGCACCAACTTCTTTCCAACGGCATCAGGCTATAACGCCACCAAATTTGGAGTAGTAGGGTTTACACAGGCTGTTATGTTAGACCTAAGAAAATATGGCATTAAAGTTTCTACCATAATGCCAGGCTCTGTGGCTACTCACTTCAATGACCATGTTCCTTCAGAGAAAGATGCTTGGAAAATTCAGCCAGAAGACATAGGTGATTTGGTTTTGGATTTACTTAAAATGCACCCAAGAACATTGCCGAGCAAGATAGAGGTAAGACCCAGTAGGCCAGATTTAAAATAGTTATACCTCTTTTTCAGCAAAGGGAATTTTTGGATTGCATATTTCCAAAATGAGTTCATGTAAATACAGCTTAAACTTATTCATGGTTTCTTGATTTATAAAACTATTTTCAGCTTTAAATTCAAGTAAGCCACCTTTTAAATTCTTAAAGGAATAAATTCCAGCTTCTAAAGTATGAAAGGCTTGTTTTTTATGAAACATTAGAGCATAGCACAACAATTGAAAGGCTTTGCTCTTGCTATAGTTGCTATTGATTTCTTCCCAATCAGTTACTTTTACATCTCTGGCTGTTACTTTACCAGTTTTGTAATCAATAATTCGCAAAACGCCATCTTTTTCATCAATTCGATCTAATTTTCCTTTTAGCTTTATTGGAAAATCCAGTTCGGGAATTGATATTTGAATGTCTAATTTTTCCTCTAGTCCCAGTATTTTAATTTGATGTTTTTCTAATTGACGGATTTCCATATTAATGAAATTTTCAATGTACTTAAGAACGACATTAAAAGCAATTAGGTTTTTGCCTTTTGTGATATCGCCATCTGGATAGCTTTTGGTAAAATGAGTGATTACAATTTGTGTGATAATTGGTTTAAGGGCATTCAGTTTTTCTTTTGTAAGATAAGTTCCAATGAAAGGAGTGTATAGTTCCTCTAAAGTATCGTGTACAATAGTGCCAAAAGTATTGGCAGCAACATTTTCCTCAACTTCTAACACATTGTTTATACCTAGAATGCTTTGTTTATAAAAATCGATGGGGTTTCGTATGTAATTGGTCAAGGATGAGGGAGAAAACCCTTTCTCAGCTAGTTTTTTTATTTCTTGTATTAACGCTTCATTTTTGGGAATTAGCTCCCGTTTTTTTATAGCAGCTTGTATTTTTGGCGATGCTATGATTTGTGTAATGTCCTTAATTTTGTTTTCATCCGTTAATAGTTGCGTAATGAGCCTGCTTTTCTCCCCACCTTCAAGGACATCGGGTTCTGTGTTATAAATGATATAAACATTCTTTGCCCTATGTAACAATCTGTAAAAGTGATAGGTGTAAACGGCATCCTTTTCTTTATAGGTTGGCATTTGATATTCCTTTTTAACATCAAAGGGAATAAAGGAATTATTTGATTTTCCAGACGGCAAAATCCCTTCATTGACAGAGGTGATGATTACATTTTCAAAATCCAAGTTTCTACTTTCCAACATACCCATTATCTGTAAGCCTTTCATAGGCTCACCTTGAAAATCTAATGTTTCTGATGCTATAAGCTCCTTGTACAATCCATAGAGTGTTTTCAGATCACTTATGAATGTGTAGGTCTTCACAAGCTCATCTAATTGGTTAAACAATCTGTAAAAGCGATATAAAAACTCCAACCCCAAAGCATTGTTGTTTTTAATAAAGACCGGTTTTAAGCCTTCTATAAGATGCAAGCATTTTTCAATAAACTCTTTGGGTGTTGAAGGACTATCAAAGAAAACAAGAGATGTGGGTGCAGAAAGTCCTTTTGTAATAATTTTAATATTTTCAAGGTTGATATAAACCCAATTCCTATTATTAATTTCTTCACTAATTTTTGAGGAACCGTTCACCTTACCATCTGTCAATATAAATTGAATATATGGATGGCTAAGCATATTTAATACATTTTTGTAATACCAGCCTTTTTGGTTGGTGTTGATATATTGTTCAAAGAATTGGGAAAAAAGACTGGCCGCTGGGGTTTTGTACAGCGGGTAGCCCATTGTAATATTAACGCCTTCTATTTCTTGTGGAATGGAGTTCATTAATGGGTTTAGTAAATTTTCATCCCCAAGAACAATGGCCGTATTTTTTATATAACTTGAATCTTTCTTTTCTAAATCCTTTAGAAGTTTGCCCACATATTTTGCTTGAGACACACTTTTTGGGACACCAATTATATTGATGTTTTTTTGGGATAAGTAGTTGTCGTTGATTCCTTTTAAAACGTTATTTTTAAAATAGGGCCAGGTTTTTTGATGTTGCCTAATGAAGTATCCAGCATCATGGATTGGGTCATCCACGAAATAATGATCGGCGTCCCAAAAAATATCTCCATTACCCTTTTGAAGAATTTTTTGAATAATAAACTCTTCAGCCTTGTTTAAAGCATTAAAACCAATAAAAATGTACGTTTGTTTATCAGTGTCCAAATAAGAGTTTAAGCGCTCACAAGCCTGCCTGTAAACGAGCCCTTGGTGTCCAACCCCTTTGTCCAGGAGCGTCTTGTTGAAATGCTCATATAATTGCTCCAGATTATTCCAAAATCGGATGTAATCTTTCATCATTTTGGTTGTGTCCCAATAATCAATTTCTTTAATGGCTGATAAATAAGGGAATAATTGTGATGGGTCTATTAGGTGTCTGTCTATTTCATTAAAATCTTGCAGAATAGTTTGACCCCATTTTGAGAACCCGTAGAAATCCTCCTTTTCTCCTTTGTAGGTTTTTAAATAGCTATGGTATAGCTCAAAGAGTTGTTCTGTATTGGAAGCATAAGAAATCCCTGCTATTTTTTCTACAAAAGTCTCAATTGAATAAATCTCTGGAGAGAAAATCGTTTTATTGGTAACTTTTGCCAAGTTGCTTCTTAAGAAAGTTCCTGCACGTTTACTGGGTAAAACAAAAACTAGGTTATCAAAACTTTTGTGTTTTGACCATACATCATCTATTACTTCTTCTAAAAAACTTTGCATGGGTAAAAATAAAAAAAGCTCCGCAATTTGCGGAGCTTTTTATTTTATAAAAGAAAATGGTTACTTGATTACTTTACCAAGTTAATTTCCACTCTTCTGTTTTGAGCTCTACCAGCTCTATTTATGTTTGTAGCCATTGGCTTATCTTCACCGTATCCGATAGCAGTTAATCTATCAGCACCAATACCTTCTTGAACTAAGAAGTCTCTTACTGAGTTTGCTCTTGAATCAGATAATTTTTGGTTTAATGAAGCACTACCAACACTATCAGTATGTCCTTCAACAGTAAACTTAGCATTAGGATACTCATTCAATATTAAAATAATATCAACCATTACCGCTGTAGATTCAGCTTTAATTGAAGATTTACCAGTATCAAATAAGATAGTTCTAGCATAAGCATTCAATTTTTTCTGAACTTCTTCAGTAACTTCTGGACAACCATTGTTAGCAACAGTACCAGCTATTTCTGGACAAGCATCATCTTTATCCAATACGCTGTCACCATCAGCATCAGGCCAAGGACATCCTTTGTTCTCAGCAGGACCAGCTTCACTAGGACAAGCGTCATCTTTATCAGCAACACCATCACCATCAGCATCTGGGCAACCAGCTAAAGCAGCTAAACCAGCTTCACTAGGACAAGCATCATCTTTATCAGCAACACCGTCACCATCAGCATCAGGACAACCGTTCATTTCTTTAGAACCAGCAGCATTTGGACAAGCATCTTTGCTGTCTTCTATACCATCACCATCAGCATCAGGACAACCATTGAAAGCTTCTAAGCCAGCAACTTCTGGACATGCATCATCTTTGTCATATATACCATCACCATCTGTGTCAGTTCCACCAAATTTAATAGCAATACCAACTAAGTGTTGGAAATGTGGAGCTAAATAATCTTCAAAAGCATGCTTGTATTGCGTTTGTACAGTAAGGCCAATGTTGTCAGAAAACCAATAGTTTAGTCCCAAACCACCATTAATTGTACCAGCACCAACTTCATCAATCCAAGTATAACCACCACCAACTTCAATAAATGGCTGCAATTTTGCTTCTTTAATAAGGTTGTATTTAAGGGTACCATCAACAGAATAGTACGACAAATCTTCTACCGATACATCACCCCATTTGCTAATTCTATTTAAAGAACCTCTAGCGCCAACAGAGAAACCATCACCTACATATTTAGATACAGAGATATAAGATATAGATGGTAAAATGTTCCAGTGATCAGATGCATTGAAAAGCTCATTTCCAAAAGAACTTACATCACCTGTTGGATATACGTCTACTGCATTTACTCCAAAACTAACCTGAATAGGATTGTTTTCGTCTTGCGCTTGTACGTGGTTTAAACCAACAACAAGTAGAACAACAACCAATAATTTGCTAAGATGTTTCATGTTTAAAAATTTAAGTTTTAAGTGTTTATTAGCTGCAAATGTAAGTTGTTAAATATTATTAACAAAATCAATTTCCTGTTTTTTTAACGCATTTCACACTGCAAAAAATGCATTTAAACGATTTTTATTGCCTTTTTTTTACAAATAAAGGAATTGTATCAATTATTATTATATGTAATTTCTTATAAAACGAACTAGCTTATATTTTATATAAATGTGCCTAATGGAAGCTATCAGTTCAGAAAAACTCTGGAAGTATGACATCATTTATGTAAACAATAATTTTATCTTCAATATCATATCCCATCATCCTCAAGGCATCTGCATAATTATGTAATTGTTGTTTATAAACGGGGTTCTTTTTTCCTGTTTTATAATCTATGATTGTTGCCTTGTTATTTATGATGACGACTCTATCTGGGCGTAATATCTCCCCTTGGTCTGTTATGATATCACATTCATTTTTTACGTCTATCCCACCGCTATAATACTGGCATAGCAGTGGATGCCGAATAATCTGATGCACTTTATTTTTTAATGTAGCCTTATCGTTTTCTGTGACATCACCATTACGCATTAATACCATAATGGCTTTTTCCACGTCTGCCGATGTTTTTATCAAAGACATTATATGGTGAATTATATTGCCTTTTGATATGGCTAGTTCTCTTTCGGTTTCCCATAAAACACCAGATGTAGTGAGAATACTAAAACTGGGTCGCTCTTTATTGGAATACTGATATAAAATACATTGCTCTTCACTTTCTGATTTTTGACTACCTCTAGCATCTTCTAATAGTCCAAAAGAATAGTTACATAAATCTGTCTGCCAAATTTCCTTTTGCTTTAGATAATCTATAAATAGACCAGAATAATATGCCATTTTATGCGCTCCTTTCGGAGTTAAATCATTTTTTGTAATAATAAAAAGCCCTTTTACAGCTCTTGTCAACACCACATACAGGACATTAAAGGCATCTAATTCCAACTTGGACTGCTCTTCTAAATATAATTTTTTTGATATAGGATTATAATTTTCCATTTCTTGTTTTTTATTCAACAAGAGATCATGGAACCCATCTAAGGGCTCTTTTTGTAAAGGCACCCATAGCTTTTTATCTTTTTCCTTATAGATATGAGAATTTGCAAAAGGATATATTACAAAAGGGAATTCTAACCCTTTTGATTTATGAATGCTCATTATTTGTACAGCATTGCTGTTTTCAGGAGCGGGGACACTTAGTTTTTCACCCTTCTTTTCCCAATAGGATAAAAATGTATGAATGCCAGTCCCTTCTCTTTGCTCCACTTCAAGAACAATATCCAATAAATAGGTTATATGTGCATTAGAGCCATCAATTAGAGAAAATTGTTTTATTGCATATTCTAAGCCATCATAAACAGACATTTGTTTAAGGTGTTCTAGATTAAAATTATAGGACTGTTCTAGAAGGACGTCAATATTTTCTAAATACTGATGTATAAAACGATGTTGATCATTATTTTCTAATGCCAAATAATAGAGTAGGCTATACGCATTGTCAATATTTTCTGGATTTAAACAATATTTTAGAAGGGTTATTAAGAATCCTACCTGTCCACTGCTTATTAATAGAAGGGAATCCGTAGAGATGATAGGAACATTGTTTTGAATAAGGTAGTCGGCCAATAAAATACCCTTTCTATTTTCTCGAACTAGAATACAGATATCTTTATGCGCATACTTTTTTCCAATAATAGTATGAATAGTATGCAAGATTTCTTCGCAGTAAACAACATCCTCATTTTCCCCATTTTCGTTTTTAATAAAAGTCAATTGAACATACCCATTTTTTTTGGTAGTTGTTTCTTGCTTGTTCCCTTCATAAAATAAGGTGCTAAAAGCGGGATTGTTCAAGAAAGAGGAGGTATGGGTAAAAAATTCATTGTTAAAAGTTATAATTTCGCTATGACTCCTATAATTAGTAGGAAGATTTTGGGTATGTGGGGTAACAACAAAAGGATTGTTATTTAAACTAATAAGGTTTAAAAATTGCTCTGCCTTACCACCACGCCACCGATAAATGGCTTGCTTTGCATCTCCTACCAAAAACAGCGACCCTTTTTCACCTTTTAAATTTTCTCCCTCTAAAGCATTACTAATTAAGGGTATTAAATTTTCCCATTGCATTTGGGAAGTGTCTTGGAATTCATCAATAAAATAATGACGATACTTTTCCCCCAATCGTTCATAAATAAATGGTGCCGGTTGATTTTTTATTTCTTTGGATATAATGGTATTGAATGCCGAAATATGGATTTGATTTTTTTCTTCTTCAATCTCCTTTATTTCTTTATTAATGGCATTTAGAACTGTTAGAGGAACAATATTGTTATAAGCATTTTTTAATAAAGCCCATTCTGCATTTTCCTTTTTAATTTGCAAGTAGGTCTGTAATAATTGGGGAAGTAATAGGTCAATTATACTTTTCTTTCCAGCATCCAAGGTTTTGTTATAGATGTTACCATCTATTAAATTTTCTTCCAGTTTGTTGTTATACAATTTATTGGGCTCAAATATCTGTTCAGTAATTTTAATGAAATGATTAGGCAGCGTTTTTCTTGTAAAATCCTCAATTTCCAAATTATTCTCGCCAATAAGTTGCAATGTTGCCTTTGCATGCGCCATACAGACTTGTTGAATTTTCTTTATTCTAAGTTTAATGGTTTTTCGCAACCGCATAAAATCAACAATGCTTTTATCCTTAAGTTTATCTAACTGACCTGCATGGGTTTCATCAAATAACAGTTTTCCTATTTTATTTAAATCAAAAGAAACATCCCAACTTTTATCATCATCAATCTTTTCTAAGGTAAAATCAATTAAAACCTGAGTAAGTTCTTTATCAGTACCAGCTTTACTGATTAATTTATCCACAGCTTCACCCAATAGCAAATCTGTATCCATGACCACTTCAAAGTTTTGAGGTAGTTTTAAATCTTTTGCAAAGGTTCTGATCAATCTATGGGTAAACTTATCTATGGTAGAGATATCAAAAAAGGCATAATTGTGAAGAATTTCTTTTAATACCTTTTTGGATTTTTTCTGTAAGTCAGCAGGCGTAATCTTTAAATCATGAAATAAATCATTGAATAAAGGTGGACTATTATCAAAATCAGTAATCTTACTAAATTCAAATAGGCTATCTAATATCCTATATTTCATTTCATTGACGGCCTTATTGGTAAATGTAATGGCCAAGATATATTGATAGGCCCAATTGTTTTTTGAAGCAAGAACAATTTTTAGGTATTCCTTTACAAGCGTGTAGGTTTTGCCAGAACCAGCAGAAGCATTATAAATTTTATATGAAACCTCTTGCACTCGTTTTTATTTGCAAATTAAGCAATCTTATATAGATCTATATGGATTAATGAATTGAATTTGTGCATAAAACCGTAATTTTGATAATACAGTATTAATTAATCTAAAACACAATAATTATGTCTTTTGAATTACCAAAATTACCATATGCGTACGATGCATTGGAACCACATATTGATGCCAGGACTATGGAAATTCATCATTCTAAACATCATAATGGGTATACTACGAAACTAAATGGAGCTATAGAAGGGACGAATTTGGAGCATAAATCTATTAGCGATATTCTAACCACTTTGGATTTGTCTAACGGAGCTGTTCGTAATAATGGCGGCGGATTCTACAATCATTCTCTGTTTTGGGAAGTAATGTCTCCTGATGGAGGGGGAATTCCTTCTGGAGAACTTGCTGATGCCATCAACGATGCTTATGGCACCTTTGATGCCTTTAAAGAAGCATTTTCTAATGCAGCGGCCACTAGGTTTGGTTCTGGATGGGCTTGGCTATGTGTGCATAAAGGAGGCAAGGTTGAAGTTTGTTCCACACCAAATCAAGATAACCCCATTATGCCTGGAATTGGCTGTGGAGGATTTCCAATTTTAGGACTGGATGTATGGGAGCATGCCTACTACTTAAATTATCAGAATAGAAGACCAGATTATATCAATGCATTTTTTAATGTGGTAAACTGGAATAAGGTAGCTGAACTATATACAGCTAATAAATAAAAAGAATCCTTTAATGATATGGCATATATTAAAGGAATAGATGCAATTAAAAAACCGCCCTTTAGACAAAGGGCGGTTTTTTTGTGATTTAAGAAATAGAAAAGGGTGGAGAAGTCTCCACCCTTTTCGTCCCAAATCTTACCATAAACTTAACCTACTTATGCTATGGCAGGACTAAATTACTGGTATTGTGAGAAATAACAAAGAATTTTTGTGCTTTTTAATTTTTTATTATTGACAATTCAAATAATTCAAGCTGTCAATAGCAAGAAAAACCTTACTAAGATATTGATTTTCAGCAATAAAAAAGGCGGACGTTAGTCCACCTTTTTTCCCCAAATCTTACCATGAACTTAACCTACTTATGCTATGGTTCCACAAATATATAACAGGGATTAAAATGTTTAAAAAATTTTGGATGAATGCCCTTATAATTGGTTGAAATACCTATTGTCCTTAATTGCATTGTAAAAGTAGTGGAAAAGACCTACACAAAAGTTTGTGTCAAATAAAAAAGGTGGAGAAGTCTCCACCTTTTTTGCCCCAAATCTTACCATGAACTTAACCTACTTATGCTATGGCAAAACTAAAATAGTTGCCTTGAGTAGATACCTGACCAAAAATCTGATGAAATACACGAATTACCGATGAAATGCACAAAAAGAAGTATTTCATCGATATTTATGTCAGTAAGCTCTTTCATTTTTTCCTTCATAGAAATTAATGAAAGCTCTATTGACTACTTTATTTCCACCTGGGGTAGGGTAATTTCCAGTGAAATACCAGTCGCCTAAATTTTTCGGACATGCTATATGCAGGTTCTCAATTGTTTGATAGATAATTTCTACCTCTGCATTCATTCCTTTAGGACTTAATAACACCCCTGTTTTTTGAGATATTTGATTTGCTGTAAATGGAGTATAGAACTCTTTTACATAGTTCACAACATCTTTATCCTTAGAGTTCACCTGTGCTAAACATTTTTTATAGATGGCTTCTACAATGTGCATAGTATTGGCATCCTCATGCAATGCCAATGCAGCCCTAAAAGCAATGAAATCCTCTAATTTGGCCATATCAATACCATAACAATCTGGATAGCGTATTTGTGGTGCGGAGGAAACTACAATGATTTTCTTGGGCGATAACCTATCTAATATTCTTAAGATACTTTTTTTAAGAGTTGTGCCGCGAACAATACTATCATCAATAATAACAAGGTTGTCATCCTTTTTCACAGAGCCATATGATATATCATATATATGGGCTACTAAATCATCCCGACTACTGTCTTGGGTAATGAAAGTTCTCAATTTGGCATCTTTAATGGCTACTTTTTCTATTCTAGGCCGAACATCCAAAATTTTATGCAATTCTTCTTGGGTAATATTTGACCCAATAGATAAGATTTGCTCTTCCTTTTTCTTATTTAAATAATCTTGGGCTTCTTTTACCATGCCAAAGAAAGAAGTTTCAGCAGTATTGGGTATAAAGGAAAAAACAGTGTTTTTTAAATCACTCTTAATAGATGTTAGAATTTGAGGGAAAATTAATTTTCCTAGCGTTTTTCTTTCTTGATAGATTTCTTTATCACTTCCCCGTGAAAAATAAATACGTTCAAAAGAACAAGCTTTACGTTCTGTTGGGGTTAATATTTGTTTAATGTAAACACCAGCATTTTTTTTAACAACAATGGCATGACCTGGATCAAGCTCCTTAATATCTTCAAATTGTACATTGAAAACAGTTTGTATAGCAGGTCTTTCTGATGCCACAACAACAACCTCGTCATCCTGGTAATAATAAGCAGGCCTTATTCCTGCAGGATCACGAAGCACAAAAGCATCACCATGACCCAATAATCCTGCCATGGTATATCCACCATCCCAGTTTTTGGAAGCTTTTTTTAAGATTTTGGAAAGCTTTAATCTTTCCGCTATTAAAGGAGAAGCATCCTTTTTGCTAACCCCTTCTTTTTTAATTTCTTTGTATAACTTGGCTACGGCATCATCTAAAAAATGACCTATTTTTTCCATTATGGTCACTGTATCAGCCTTTTCCTTTGGATGTTGCCCTAATTGTATAAGGTTGTCAAAAAGTTCATTAACATTAGTCATGTTAAAATTCCCAGCCAAAATAAGATTACGATGCATCCAGTTGTTCTGCCTAAGGAAAGGATGA
Source organism: Flavobacteriaceae bacterium (assembly GCA_002746415.1). Classification (GTDB taxonomy): domain Bacteria; phylum Bacteroidota; class Bacteroidia; order Flavobacteriales; family Flavobacteriaceae; genus Saonia. Next base: position 110,286 of record NVXD01000015.1, read on the forward strand.
ACACTTTCTATGCTGTTTTTACCAAAGGTGCCATAACGCACATGTCCCAGTAAAACCTCACCAATATATGGAATGTTCTTTTTTTGCAGTGCAACATTGTTTTCATATTCCGGGTGTTCTAGAAAAGCCTTGTTTATTCTTTCGTTTATTTGCTCAAAAATATCCTGTATGGGTTGCTGGGCTATAGAACGCACCCTGCTCATATACCTTTCCCCAGCTTCCATGTCCAATTTAATGCTTGCAAAACCAGCACCATCTTGACCACGATTGTGCTGTTTTTCCATCATTAGGTACATTTTGTTTACACCATAGAAAGGCGTACCGTACTTTTTTTGATAGTATTCTAACGGTTTTAATAAACGTATGAAGGAAATTCCACACTCATGCTTAATGGCATCACTCATTACTTATATAAATTAAAAAAGCCCTGAATTTTCAGGGCGTATGTTATTCTAGTTCAATATCAAACTGTGTCAATTCCTTAAATTGAAGCAGTCTTTGTTTTATTTCCTTTGAGCCTAAACTCTCTAGGCGTTCTGTGCCAAAACGTTCTACACAAAACGACGCTAGATTAGAACCATGTATTATGGCATTCTTTAAGTTATTAAAAGAAATGTTTTCTGTTTCTGCCAAATACCCAACAAAACCTCCAGCAAATGTATCTCCTGCACCAGTTGGGTCAAAAACCTCTTCTAGAGGAAGGGCAGGTGCAAAGAATATATTGTCTTTATGAAACAACAATGCCCCATGCTCTCCTTTTTTAATAACGACATATTTAGGGCCCATTTTTTGAATTTTAGCAGCAGCTTTCACCAATGAATATTCATTGGTCAATTGTCTGGCTTCTTCATCGTTTATGGTAATGACATCTATATACTTTATAACATGTAATAACTCTTCCAAAGCATTGTCCATCCAATAGTTCATAGTGTCAAGAACAATCAACTTGGGTTTTGTTTCCATTTGTTCAATAACACTCATCTGAGTACTTGGATGCAGGTTCCCTAACATGACCACATCAGCATCTTTATAATTATTGGGAACAACAGGCTTAAAATCTGCAAGAACATTTAGTTCAGTTACTAAGGTATCTCTTGTGTTTAGATCATTATGGTATTTACCGCTCCAAAAGAAAGTTTTTCCATTTTCTACAATTTCAAGGGAGGAAATATCTATGTTTTTACTAATGAGCAAGTCTAAATATTCTTGAGGGAAATCATCCCCCACAACAGATACTATGGCAGAATCCACATTAAATTGGGAAGCAGCAAGACCAATAAATGTTGCAGCTCCGCCTAAAATTTTATCTGTTTTTCCGAAAGGAGTTTCAATGGCATCAAAGGCCAAGGTACCCACAATCAAAAGCTTTCCCATGAAATAATAATTTTGCTACAAATATACGTCATTGAAAAGGCAATATTCAAATTCAAAAAAGGATTTATTTTCACTTCTTAAACTTCGGGAGGTATTATGTCCTAATGTCTCCAAAATGCAACTAAAAATTAATTTAGTGCAGTAATGTTTGGTGAAATTGTGTTTAGGTTTACTTGCGCCCAAAATCAGCGGGAATTTCTCCCCAAGCCTTTGTTTCCCATTTCACAATTGTTGTTTTATAAGAATTTGTTTTTAACCAATCAATTGCTCGGCGTATCAATACAAAAACAGCTTTATTCTTTGAGTTTTCTTTTAATTTAGTGTTGCAGTTTTTTTTGCGAATCCAACTCATAGCTGTTCTAGAATCCGTATAGAGAATTCTATTACTATTTTGTTTTTTTAAGAACGCCAATCCATGGACTAAGGCTAAAAATTCACCAATATTATTGGTGCCTTGCTCAAAAGGTCCTTGCTTAAATAATTCTTTTTTGGTTTTGGTATCTACTCCCCTATACTCCATGATTCCTGGATTTCCGCTAGATGCGGCATCAACTGAAATAGAATTATAGTTTGGTTTTCCAATCTTGAGAAGTTCTTCTTTAGAAAGTGTGGGCTTGGAAGTTTTCTTACCCTTATAATCGTCATAGATGCCATTATACGCTTTTTTAGCATCAGCAAATGACATAAAGGACTTGTATTGGGCTCCTTTATAACCAGTAATTGCTTTTTTGCAGTCACTCCACTTGGCATACACTCCCGGGCGATTGCCTTTCCATACGGTATAGAACTTTTCTTTTTTAGACATTAGGAGTCAGTCAACAATTGATCAATTATTAATGGGAAATATTTGTATTCTAATTCATGAATCTTTTTGGCAATAGTCTCTGGGCTATCTGCTGGTTCTATTTTTGTTTTTGCTTGATGAATTATGGCGCCTTCATCATAATTTTCATTCACATAGTGTATTGTAATCCCTGTTTCTTGGTCTTTACTTTCTTTTACGGCCCTATGAACGTTCATTCCATACATTCCTTTGCCCCCATATTTTGGTAATAGTGCAGGGTGGATATTTATTATTTTGTTAGGAAAGTTTTTTACCAAGTTAGTGGGTATTTTCCATAGAAAACCTGCAAGTACAATCAAGTCTGGTTCAAGAGATTTAAGAACTTCAAGAATGCAATCTGTTGAATAGAATGCCGTTCTGTTGAAACATAATGAACTGATACCAAGCCTGTTGCACCTATCCAATACTTTAGCATCCCTTTTGTTAGTTAGAACAGTGGTAACAGTAACGTTGGCATTATTTTGAAAGTAATGTATGATGTTTTCAACATTAGAACCAGAGCCAGAAGCAAAAAGAACAATACGTTTCATGCAGTTTATTAGCGTTATCTTAGTAGAAATTTTGGACTAAATTAATACTCTTTAGGGATTTATTTTATTAAATTACGATACATTTTATCGACAAATAGTGTAATTAATCCAAAGTTTTTTACTTTTGCCAACGATTTAATTTTTTAAAACAAATAATATTATGTCAGACATTGCATCAAGAGTTAAAGCTATAATTGTAGACAAGTTGGGAGTTGATGAGAACGAAGTTGTCACAGAAGCTAGCTTTACTAACGACTTAGGAGCAGATTCATTGGATACTGTTGAATTGATTATGGAGTTCGAAAAAGAATTTGATATTCAAATACCAGATGATCAAGCAGAGAATATAGCTACTGTAGGTCAAGCTATAAATTATATAGAAGAGGCAAAGTAATTTTATGATATCTTGATAAGATTATAAAATATCCATGCGGTAGCAATGCTGCATGGATATTTTTTTTTAATTTCACTTTTGACTTAGGTATTAAATAAAATTAAGCTTCATGCAGTTAAAACGAGTTGTGGTTACAGGATTAGGGGCTTTAACACCTATTGGTAACAACGTAGATGATTATTGGGAGGCATTAAAGAATGGAAAAAGTGGGTGTGCGCCCATAACATACTTTGATAATGAAAAATTCAAGACCAAGTTTGCTTGTGAACTAAAGAATTTTGACCCCTTAGACTTTTTTGATAGAAAGGAAGCCCGTAAACTGGATAGGTTTGCGCAGTATGCCCTTGTGTCTTCTGGAGAAGCTATTCTTGATTCTAAAATGGATTTGGATACAATTGACAAGTTTCGAGTTGGCGTAATATGGGGTGCTGGTATTGGTGGTTTGGAAACATTTCAAAATGAGGTGCTCAATTTTGCCGCAGGAGATGGAACCCCAAGATTTAATCCTTTCTTTATTCCAAAGATGATTGCTGATATTGCTCCTGGTAATATATCTATAAAACATGGTTTTATGGGACCCAACTATACTACGGTATCTGCGTGTGCCTCCTCGGCAAACGCAATGATAGATGCCTTGAATTATATTCGTTTGGATCATTGTGATATTATAGTGACTGGTGGTAGCGAAGCCGCAGTGACCATTGCTGGCATGGGAGGGTTTAATGCTATGCATGCATTGTCCACTAGGAATGAAAGTCCAGAAACGGCATCTAGACCTTTTGATGCCACTAGAGATGGTTTTGTTCTCGGAGAAGGTGCAGGCTCAATGATATTGGAAGAATATGAACATGCCAAAGCAAGAGGTGCACATATATATGCAGAAGTTGTAGGTGGAGGAATGTCCAGTGATGCATATCACATGACCGCTCCTCATCCAGATGGTATAGGCGTTGTGAGAGTAATGCAAAATTGTTTGCGTGATGCTGGGCTAAAGCCAGAAGATGTAGATGCTATAAATACACATGGAACCTCTACACCCTTGGGAGATGTTGCAGAATTAAAAGCTATTACACAAATTTTTGGAGAACATGCTCCTAACTTAAATATAAATTCAACAAAATCCATGACTGGACATTTGTTGGGTGCTGCTGGAGCTATTGAAGCTATTTCATCAGTACTTTCTATGAAATATGGTATTGTGCCACCCACAATTAACCATACTACGGTTGATGAAAATATAGACCCTAGACTAAACCTTACGCTGAATACAGCTCAAAAAAGAGAGGTTAATGTGGCTATGAGTAATACCTTTGGATTTGGAGGTCATAACGCATGTGTTTTGTTTAAAAAAATCAGCTAAACTTATATATGAATTTCCCACCAAAAATATTTAATTCCCATCCAAAAGAGGACGGGGATTTTTTTTTGGGAGTAACCCGTATTATAGGTTTTAAACCCAAAAATCTTGAGATTTATAAGAAAGCCTTTTTGCATAGGTCTATCAATAGAAAAGATCAGGAAGGCAATCCCATGAACTATGAGCGTTTGGAGTTTTTAGGGGACTCCATGTTGGGAACAATCATTTCTAAATACCTGTATAATATGGTTCCAGAAGGAGATGAAGGTTATTTAACTAAGATGCGTTCCAAAATAGTGAGTAGGGAACATTTAAATGAATTGGGAAAAGATCTAAACCTTATTGATTATGTAGTGAGTAGAATTCCCAAATCTCATTTTGGCAATAATATTCATGGGAATGTTTTTGAAGCCTTGGTAGGCGCAATTTACTTGGATAGAGGATACCCCTACTGTGAAAAATTCATCAATAAACGTATAATTGAGCCCTATGTTGACATAGAGCAACTTGAGGGGAAAGTAATAAGTTATAAAAGCCTTGTTATAGAATGGTGTCAAAAGAAGAAAAAAGATTTTAATTATAATGTGTATGAGGATACAGGTAATGATACGGTAAAACATTTTGCCGTAAAACTTTCCATAGAACAGCAAGTTGTTGCTAAAGCCAGAGCCACTTCAAAAAAGAAAGCCGAAGAAAGAGCATCCAAAAGAGCATATTATGCCCTGCAAGACCAAATGGATAAACCTTAAGTGAGCTGCAAAATACGTTAAATAACATACTAAACATAGTGTAAGTCTAGGCTGGTTGGGGTATTAATTATATCTTTGCCGCTTCTAAAAGAGGATATGGCAACAGTGCATAAAATATCTGGAAATTTCTATGAAGACTCTTTTGCCTTGATAGCGCTGCACAGTAGTATGGAAGATTATGCTTTAGCTTATGCCATTAATTTAACGTTAAACACCAGTTTTAGAAGAGCAAAAGAAGATTTGGACATATCCCAAAACATATCTTTTCCTATTTTTGAATGGCAAGATGAAGTGAATGATAGGTACTATACTTTAATTGCGAATAGCAGTAGTAAAGAAGAAAGCCAGAGTCAAGATGGTTTTTTTCAATTTGAACCTTCTTTCACCAAATATCATTTGATTCCTGAATTTAAAGAAGTGGATTATTTGTTAAAGATAGAGCAGGATGAGTTACATATTGAAGAAGGAATAATAGAATCAATTCTATCAATTCCAAGAATAATTACAGCTTATACACTTGATATAGAAAATTTAAAATCGAAAAACAACTTAATATTTTAATAAATGCCGACCAATAAAAAGACAAAAATAGTAGCAACCCTAGGACCTGCAACAAGCAAAAAAGAAGTGCTACGTGATATGATCAATGCTGGAGTAGATGTCTTTAGAATTAATTTTTCCCATGCAGATTATAGTGATGTTGAGGAACGAGTTAAAATGATTCGTGAATTAAGTGAAGAATTGGGTGTAAACATCTCTATCCTTGGTGACCTTCAAGGACCCAAGCTAAGGGTTGGTGTAATGGCAAGTGAAGTTGTTGTTGCTCCTGGCGATGAGATTACATTTGTTACCGGTGAACCTTTTGAAGGAAATGCGGAAAGAGTATATATGAACTACGCTTCTTTCCCTCAAGATGTAAAAGCTGGAGAAAATATCTTGTTGGATGATGGAAAGCTAATGTTTGAGGTAATTTCCACCAATGAAAAAGATGAAGTAAGAACAAAGGTGATTCAAGGAGGTCCATTAAAATCCAAGAAGGGAGTTAATTTACCCAATACCAATATTTCCTTGCCAGCGCTTACAGAGAAAGATATAAAAGATGCCATTTTTGCGGTATCCATGAAAGTGGATTGGATTGCTTTGTCTTTTGTTCGTTTTAGTCAGGATTTAATTGATTTACAAAACCTGATAAAAGAACATACTGAACATAAAATTCCAATTATAGCCAAAATTGAAAAGCCTGAGGCAGTAGAAAATATAGATAAAATTGTTGCATATTGTGACGGACTTATGGTTGCTAGAGGTGATCTTGGTGTGGAAATTCCGGCTCAGGAAGTACCATTGATCCAAAAGCAATTGGTGTTAAAAGCTAAGAAAGCAAGAATTCCAGTTATCATAGCCACGCAAATGATGGAAACTATGATTACAAGTCTTACACCAACAAGGGCAGAGGTGAACGATGTTGCCAACTCTGTTATGGATGGTGCAGATGCAGTGATGCTTTCAGGAGAAACTTCAGTAGGAAATTACCCGGTTCAAGTAATTGAAAAGATGGCAAGTATTCTACAAAGTGTAGAAGGGTCAGATTTAATTACAGTACCGCACGATCCACCACATATTCGTACAAAAAGATACATTACAAAATCAGTTTGTTTCCATGCGGCCACAATGGCAAATGAAATAGGTGCTAAAGCTATTTCTACTTTGACGAATAGTGGGTATACAGCTTTCCAAATTTCAGCTTGGCGTCCAAGCGCACATATTTTGGTTTTTACATCCAACAAAAGAATTTTAGGTCAATTAAACCTACTTTGGGGTGTTAAAGCGTATTACTATGATAGAGATGTATCTACAGATGAAACCATAGAGGACGTTAACAAGATTGCCTGTCAGAAAGGCTTTTTGGAAGAAGGCGATATGTTAATCAGTCTTGCAGCAATGCCAATGAAAGATAAGGGTATGGTAAATACACTTAGGGTAACAGAAATAGCCAGCGGTAATTTCTAGATAAAAATAAATTACAAGTCAAATTTTAATTGAACAGTGACAGCCTCTTTTTGGGGCTGTTTTTCTTTTTTATTAGTATTTAAGTTGGCTAAGGAAATCCCCAAAAGGCGAACTGAATTCTCCATTTTTCCCTGGTAGAGAAGCTCTTTTGCTGTTTCCATGATTAGCTCTTTATTAGAAATAAAATAGGGTAAGGTCCTGCTTCTAGTCTGTAAGGTAAAATCACTGTATTTAATTTTTAGGGTAATGGTTTTGCCAGCCATTTTAGATTTTTTAAGTCTTTTTTCCAATTCAACAGCAATATTTTCCAGACGTTCTAGCATAAAAATTTCACTGCTCAAGTTTTCAAAAAAAGTGCGTTCTGCGCCTACGGATTTCGGAATATGGTCCGTTTTTACTGAGCTATTGTGAATACCTCTGACCACATGGTAGTAATAGCTACCGCTTTTTCCAAAATGTTGTTCTAAAAATTCAATTGATTTGGTCTTAAGGTCTTTACCAGTAAAAATACCAAGCCTGTACATTTTTTCGGTAGTGACCTTTCCCACACCATAAAACTTCCGTATTTCTAAGGTTTCTAAAAAGGGAATCACCTCTTCTGGGTTTACCGTTTTTTGCCCGTTGGGTTTGTTGATATCACTTGCAACTTTGGCTATGAATTTATTGATGGAGATTCCTGCTGATGCCCTAAGTCCTATCTCATCATAAATACGTTGTCTGATTTCTTTGGCTAAAAGGGTAGCTGACGGATTCCCTTTTTTGTTTACCGTGACGTCCAAATAGGCTTCATCTAAGGAAAGTGGTTCTACCAAATCAGTGTACTCAAAAAAGATGGCCTTAATTTTTTTTGAAATCTCCTGATATCTTGAAAACCTAGGTTTTACAAAAATAAGTTCGGGACAATTCTTTTGCGCTAAATACCCACTCATGGCACTTCGAACACCAAATTTTCTAGCCTCATAACTAGCAGCGGAAACAACGCCGCGTTTTGAACCCCCACCTACAGCAACTGGTTTCCCAATAAGAGTTGGGTCATCCAATTGTTCTACGGAAGCATAGAAGGCATCCATATCTACATGGATGATTTTTCGTAAAGGAAAATCATTGGACATATGACAAAATTAAAATATATCTTTAGTTTAAATTGATAAAATGAACTTAAATCAAGTTACTGTGCCTTCATTGGATGTTGCAAAGGCCATTCTATTTTATAAGAAATTAGGTTTGCAACTTATTGTACATTCTAGTCCTAATTATGCGCGGTTTTCATGCCCAGATGGCAGTTCAACCTTTTCAGTACACCAAGTTACAGAAATGGCAAAAGGAGCCGGGATATGGGTTTATTTTGAAAATACAGCCTTAGATCTTGTAGTAGCTCAATTGATAGAAAAAGGGATAAAATTTACTGAAATGCCAAATGATAAGCCTTGGTTGTGGAAAGAAGCACATTTGTTTGATCCTGATGGCAACAAGATCATCTTATTTGAGGCGGGAAAGAATAGGGAAAATCCTCCCTGGAGAATTAATGAAACATTTTTATGCAAGAAATAGAACGGAAATTTTTAGTTAAAACTGATGCCTTTAAAGCTGAAGCCACATCAAGCAACTTAATTGTTCAAGGTTTTTTAAATACAAACCCTGAGCGTACTGTTAGGGTAAGAATATATGGCAAGCAAGGATACTTGACGGTTAAAGGGAAGTCTAATAAGGCAGGGACAACTCGTTTCGAATGGGAAAAAGAAATTGATGAGATCGAAGCAAAGGCACTCTTAAACCTGTGTGAAGAGGGTATTTTGGAAAAGAAAAGATATGTTACCCCCTTTGGCGCACATATTTATGAAGTAGATGAGTTTTTTGGTGACAATGAAGGATTAATTGTTGCAGAGGTAGAATTGAATGCTGAGAATGAGTTTTTTGAAAAACCCGAATGGTTGGGAGAAGAAGTTACGGGAGATGTAAAATATTATAACTCACAGTTAAGTAAGCAGCCATATAAAGACTGGAAGAATTAATTTATTGGGCTAAATGACCTTCCTGATTAATCAAAAGAATAGGAGTTAGGTTTTTTTGATTAATAGTATTTTTCCTAAACAAAAATTTCTTTTCATAGAGTTTATGGTCTGCAAAAAAAGTAAGAAAAAATTCGTTATTTAGTACAAATATCTCTTCTTGTAGTGGTTCAAATTTCTTAAAACTTTTAGCCTCTAAAGTGCCTAAGGCATGACGCATGGTAGCAGTTTTTTGAATTTCATTATAACCTTTGGAGACTACAATGGCCATTTCAATAATGGTATTTCTATTGTTAATTATATAAGCGTTCCAGTTTTTGTTGAGCATCTGGTCATCCCATTCATGAACAATGGCTACATGAACATCTTTCACTATGGGAATTTCTATATCTTTTTTCATTGCAAAACATTATAAAGCGCTCTTAAACTGCTCTAAAAATCGAATGTCATTTTCACTCAACAAGCGGATATCAGAAATTTGATGCAATAGCAATGCAATACGGTCAATTCCCATTCCAAAGGCAAATCCAGAATATTCATTAGGATCTATACCACAATTTTCCAATACATTGGGGTCTACCATTCCACAGCCCATAATCTCTAACCAGCCCGTGCCTTTGGTCATTTTATAATCCGTTTCCGTTTCCAATCCCCAATATACATCTACCTCAGCACTGGGCTCTGTAAAAGGGAAATAAGAAGGTCTTAATCGGATTTTAGATTTTCCAAAAAGCTCCGTTGTAAAAAATTGAAGTGTTTGTTTTAAATCTACAAAAGAAACATTCTTATCTATATATAGGCCTTCAACTTGGTGAAAGAAGCAATGAGAACGTGCTGATATGGCTTCATTCCTATATACTCTTCCTGGAGAAATGGTGCGAATTGGCGGTTTATTGTTTTCCATATATCGTACCTGAACAGATGAGGTATGTGTCCGCAATAAAATATCTGGGTCTGTTTGTATAAAGAACGTATCCTGCATATCTCTGGCAGGATGGTATTCAGGCAAGTTCAATGCTGTGAAATTGTGCCAGTCGTCTTCAATCTCAGGTCCTTCAGAAACATTAAAGCCAATTCTTGAGAAAATATCAATAATTTGATTTTTAACTATAGAAATAGGATGTCTTGCGCCAATTTCCATAGGTTCCCCTGGACGGGTAAGATCTCCGTAAACACCTTTTTCTTCAACATTGTTTTCTAATGCATTTTTTAAGGAGTTGATTTTTTCAGATGCACTATTTTTCAGCTGATTTATAGTTTGACCAAATTCTTTTTTCTGCTCATTGGGAACATTTTTAAAGTCGGCAAAAAACTCATTCAACAGCCCTTTTTTACCCAAGTATTTGATACGAAAAGCTTCAATGGCTTCTTTGTTTTTACTATTAAAGTCATCAACTATCGCTATATGTTCCTTAATCTTATCTATCATGTTAAAAAATATGGAAAGGCAAATTTAAAGTTTTATTCCCACATTGTGGGTTTAATACGTTCCCAAGTATTCTGGATGTTTATGAAATGTAAAAAATGATTTTTTCTTTAGGTTTATGACCTTGTTTAGAGGGAATTTACTGATACTAAAGGATATGGATTGTAATGGAACGCCAATAAAATTGCTGTGACTGAGGGGAGAAAGTGAATTGGCAATACTAAAAAGGCAATAAGAATGATTATCTATTAGTTACTTATCAAACAACGTAGTGGTCTTTTGTCCGTTCTACTCCAAGCGGTAGATTTCCATTATGTTTTTAAGGATGCCTTCAAAATCAATCTTTAAATCAATTAATTTCCCCGTATGGATATCAAAAACCCAAGCATGCACAATTAACCCCCTCTCTCTAAATGCTCTTTGTACCGCTGCCGTTTTTATAAGATTAATGCACTGTTCTTGAACGTTAAGTTCAACTAAACGATTGTATTTTTTATGCTCATCTTTTATTTCGTTCAATTCTTTTTTATGAAGCCTATAGACATCGCGAATATTTCTCAACCATGGGTTTAAAATTCCCATATCCTCAGATTTCAAGGCTGCTTTTACACCGCCACAACCATAATGTCCACACACTACAACATGCTTTACTTTTAGATATTTTACGGCATAATTAATGACTGTCATCACATTTAAGTCATTGCTAATCACCATATTGGCAATATTTCTATGCACAAAGGCTTCGCCAGGTTCTAGACCCATAATTTCTTCAGCAGTAACCCTGCTATCAGAACACCCAATATAAAGTAACTCCGGTTGTTGTCCTTTGCCTAGATTTTCAAAAAAATCTGGATTTACATCCAATTTTTCTTTGATCCACCTTTCATTATTTTTAAATACTTTATCTAGGCCCATGATTATTTTTTTCTAAAAATAATGTTTTTATGTTCTGTTTTCAAAGGGAAATAAATCTATTATGTAGGTTTCTGCTTAGACCTTAAAAATTGGGAGACTTGTAAATGATAAATACCTTTAAAAATCTTTCAACACTTTCATGTCTGTTGAAAGAATCCAACCAGTTTTTCCATCTACGATTCTAATTTTTTTCCAATCGTTTAATTGGTCCAGGACGTTTACTTTAGTGCCTTGGTGTAATCGAAAAACTTCTTCACTTCGGTCATTAGGTTCGGACTTAATGATTGTTTCTTTAGCAAACACAATGGCAGGTTGATGATTTTTAAAATCAGTATACTGTAAATAGGCCATTACTATGGTAAAAACAGATAGTATAAGAGAAACGATACTTGTGATAAATGCTATTCGCTTTTGGGTGGCATATCTAAAAAAGTAAAAAGCAATATAGGTCAATACAAACAAAAGCAATAAAGCTATAGCAACATATGCCCATTGGTCAAAAGAAAGAAAATCGGTAAGCTTGTTATAAATTTTGGCAAAACCGGTTTCAGGCAATTTCTCAATAGCATCCAATGTCATATTCTGGGCATACCCCAAATTGGTCATGATTTCTGGGTCATTGGGTTTTAATAAAAGTGCTTTTTCATAATAATAAACGCTAGGAGCAATCTCATTTATTTTATAATAGGCATTCCCAAGGTTAAAATAGAGCTCTGAAGAATGCTCGCCGTTATCAATGATTTTAAGATAATTCTCAATGGCCTTGTTATAATCGGCCTCATTATATGCGCTAGTGGCATTATTGAACAAGGTCTCATTTTGGGCATTCCCCAAAAAAGAAATCAGGATGGCCAGTATGGTAATTAATTGTTTCATACTTTATAATTGTTTGTCCAAATAAGAAATCACTTCACTTGCTTTGTTATAATCATCTTGCATTTGAACATCTGAAAACGGACTGTACCTAGCCATTTCACAATTTTCTAATAGGGCTATAAATCCGTTGGTAGTTCCATCATCAACCTGCTTTTTAGATAATATGGAAGCTATTTTATCTTTGCTAAATTCTGACGTTTCTATTTTTAGTTTGGCCTTTAGATAATTGTGCAATGCTTTTTCTAAGGCAACATAAAAGGCTTCCTTTTTACCCAAAGTTTTCTTTGCCTCTGATAGATACTTTTTAGCTAATTTATTGGCTATCCTTACCTTGTTGCCAATAACATCACTTGTATATGCTTCTCTTTTTTTCCTAAAAAGAATTAATAAAGGAATCAATAAAAGAGGTAATAATAACCAGAGGTAAAAGCATCTAGAGCCAAAAAAGTAATTGGTTCCTATAGCGCTAAGGTTGGGCTTTAATTTGATAAAACCGAAGTCGTTCCCTGTACTAACAACAGTTTGTCTGTTTGTTGCAACAGCGCCTGAAATGGATACAGCTGTATCTGATGGCCCTTCCATAACATTAACAACAATTTCATCGGAGTTTAATGTTTCATATGCTTCAGTTTTGGGATTAAAAAAACTAAAAGAGATGCTAGGGATGGGATACTTGCCCTTAAATGATGGCACCACCGTATAATTATTGCTTACTCTTCCTTGCATGCCAGAAAGTGTGGTGCGGACACCTTCATTGTGTTCTGGATCATACACCTCTAAAGAACTTGGAAAATTGGGTTCTGGTAATTGAAAAAGTTTAAGATTTCCCTTGCCACTTACTTCAACTGTGGCTTGTAAAGATTCCGAAGCGTTTAGATGGGTTTTGCTTGTACTGACGGAAAAATTAAAATCACCAACGGCCCCACTAAAATTCGCAGGCTTTCCGGCTATTGGTAATGCTCTAACCTTAACTGTGCGTTTCCCTGCAGAAACAGTTTTGCTTGTAGATTGATAGATTCGGCCGCCAAAGAAATCCCTTTTATTGGTAGGCACATCAACAACCACATCTAGGGATAAGGGTTCCAAATCTAGATTCCCAGTTTTTTGTGGATATAGAACTACTCTTTTTAAAATTACATAACGGTATGTTTGCCCCTTGTACGTTGCATTTTGCGCATCGTATTTTGTTACGGGCATATCCTGACTCCAAAAATTGTTGTACTTGGGGTTGTCTAATGCTCTAAAGTTTGAGACATTGATATAGGGGCTAAAATATAGTTTGTACACTACAGTAACCGCTTCATTTAGGTAAGGGCTTGTTTTTGAAATTTCGGCTACCAGATGTAAGTTCTCGTCTGCAATATCAGCTGCAGTCATTTGGTCACTTGGCTTATCCACAGCGGCAGTCACTTCTATTTCTTTTGCCAAAGATTTGTAAACTTGCCCGCTAATTTCTATGGAAGCCTGTTTAATGGAAAATTTTCCACGTGAAGTGGGAGCCAAAGTATAAGAATATACTTTAGAATAAGTTCTTTTGCCATTTTCCCATGAGTAACTAATGGATTGGGAAGGCCCCATAAGGATTTTAAAACCTGAGAAATCGGGAGGATTAAAATTATCACCATCCTTGTTCATGATAAAATCTACCCGCAAGCGCTCATTGATTCCAAGTTTGGCCTTACTTACCTTAAGCTCAAAATTAATACCGGTATTGTCCTGAGCTCTAACGACCAGCGCTAAGAACAATAAGGGAATAAGCAATATGTATTTTTTAATTACCAATCTTTTTCGTTTTTTAATTTAACGCCTTTCACTTTTTGGGCATCAATTTTTTCTTGCACCTTTTTCTCTTCATTCTGCATTGCTTCTAGCAAATTCTGTATTTGCTGAGGAGATAATTGGTTAGGTCTTTGTTGTTTCTGGTCTTTAGGTTTATCTCCTTCATTGGGTTTTTTTTCTTCCTCTTTTTTATCCCCATCACCCTCTTTTTTATCCTCAGGTTTTTCATCACCCTTATCTCCTTCGTCACCTTTATCCTTATTCTCGTCCTCTTTTTGGTCGCCCTCGTCATTTTTATCTTTATCCCCTTCGTCTTTGTTCTCTTCTTTATCTTCTTGGTCCTTGTTCTCCTCGTTTTTATCGTTCTTTTTTTCCTCTTCCTGTTGTTTCTTCAAAAGCTCTTTTGCCAAAGCCAAATTGTAACGGGTCTCTTCATCTGATGGGTTGTTCCGTAGCGCTTCTTTATAGGCTTCTACCGCTTTTTCATATTCCTTACTTTTCATAAACACGTTACCCATATTGTGATAAGCGCTGTGTTTTTCTGATTTACTGGAAGCGAGCTCACCCGCTTGTTTAAATCGTCCAAATGCCTCACTATAGGTTTCCTCATTGTAATAGGCATTTCCTAAATTGTAGGAAGCAGTAGCATTTTCATTGCTTTTTGATATGGCGCGTCTATAATTTGCCTCAGCATTTATAAAATTGTTCTCTGCAATATCCTTATTGCCTTCCCAAGTAAGGTTTCTAGAAGCCTGCAGCGCTTTTTGGTCTACCTTTTCCGCATCTGTTTCTTGAGCAAAACCAAAGCATCCAAAAACAAAAATGATGTATAGTATTTTCTTCATAGTTATGCAGCTTCTTTCTCGTTGAACAAGTTTAGTTTCTTTAACCATTTGGTTTTTCTATCCAGCAGGAAAATATCTAAAAATAGGAATAAAAGACCCAAGCCCAAAAACCATTGAAACTGGTCCTTATATTCTGCAAATTGTTTGGCTTCAAACTCTTTTTTATCCATTTGCGCCAATTGTTCTTTTATGATTTTAACAGCTTCTTCTGTATTGGAGCCGTTGATATATTCACCGTTTCCTTCATCAGCAATATCGGTTAAAATAACTTCATTTAGTTTGGTGATGACCACCTCTCCTTGAGCATCTTTTTTTAAACGTTCTACAACGCCGTTTCTTTTTATGGGAATTGGTGCGCCTTTTGTTTTGCCTACACCAATTGTATATATTTTTATACCCTCTTTCACTGCTTTTTCTACGGCACTTTTTGTTGACCCTTCGGAGTGATCTTCCCCATCTGAAACAATAAACAATACCCGATTGGTCTGTTCCTCATCATCATAATAAGTAGTTGCAAGTTCAATGGCCTCATTAATTGCTGTTCCTTGTGATGATAGCATATCTGTGTTCATTCCTTGTAAGAACATTTTTGCAGCCCCATAATCCGTGGTAATGGGCAATTGTGGAAAGGCCTGACCGGCATAAGCAATAATTCCAATTCTATCACTTGCCAATTGGTTGATAATTTCGGAAACCAGTCTTTTTGATTTTTCCAATCGATTTGGTGCAATGTCTTCTGCCAGCATGCTTTTGGAAACATCAACAGCAAAAACAATATCAACACCTTCGCGCTTTACAGTTTCCAATTTTGTTCCAATTTTAGGATTGACCAATGCCAAAATTAAAAAGGTAAATCCCAATAAAAGAAATATCAATTTTAAAGAGGATTTAAAAATAGATTTATTTGGAGTCAATCTTTTTAATAGATGTAAAGTTCCAAACTTTTTTTGCGTTTGTACTTTCCAAATTTGATGCAGCACAAAGACAACTATCATTATGGGAATAATGAAAAGCAAATAGAAATATATTTTTTCGTCAAATTGAATCATCGTCTATATAAAACTTCTAAACAAAGTATTTCTAAGCAACCATTCCAATAGCAGTATAACTCCTGCTAAAAGTATCCATGGCCTAAATTTTTCTTCGTACTTATAATATTTAAATTCTTCTACTTCTGTTTTTTCAAGCTTGTTTATTTCATCATAGATTTCTTCAAGCTTTTCATTGTCAGTGGCTCTAAAATATTGTCCACCAGTAACTTTTGCAATATCCTTCAATAGCGCTTCGTCTATTTCTACTTGGCGCATGCCATATCTAAAAGAGTTATCTGCATTGTGAGCAACAGGAGTTAGAGCATTTCCATTGGTTCCCAAACCAATTGTATAGGTTTTAATATCAAACTCAACTGCCAGATTTGCTGCCGTTTGTGGTTCAATAAATCCAGCATTGTTAACCCCATCGGTAAGTAGAATGATTACTTTACTGATGGCCTTACTTTCTTTTAGCCTGTTTACTGATGTTGCCAATCCCATTCCAATGGCAGTTCCATCAGTTAATTGCCCATAGGTGATTTCCTTAAGCGCATTAAGTACAATTGATTTATCACTTGTAATTGGTGTTTTTGTATAACTTTCACCCGCATAGGCCACCACACCAATTCTATCATTGGGGCGTTGGCGTATAAAATCTGCTGCTACTTCTTTAAGCGCTGCCAATCGGTTAGGTTTTAGATCGCGAGCCAACATACTGGATGAAACATCTATGGCCATCACAATATCTATTCCCTTGGTAGTCTTAGTCCTAGTTGATATGTCTTCAGTTTGTGGGCGAGCCAAGGCCGTAATAATAGCAGCTAAAGCCAACAATCTTAGTATAAACAGCAATGGTTTTAGTTTGGGTAAAATAGAAGGAATGGCAAACCCCTTTATACTTGATATTTTTAGAGAGGCCATTTCTTCCTTTCGCTTAAAGAAATACCATAGCAATGCCAATGGAAGTATTAACAACAACCAAAACAACTGTGGGTTAGCAAATGTAATATCTCTAAACATTTAAACTTCGTTTTTAACTTCAACTGATTGCAATATTCTATCTACAATTTCCTCGGCATAAGTATCTCCATCTAACCAAGATATCAATACTTGTTGTTGAAAACCTTTTCCTCCAAAACTTAGAATAACATATTTCCCATTGACCAATTCTTTGGATTCGGGTACTGAAAATTTCCCAGAACCATAGGTTTTCAATCCTTTAATTCCAGTAACGGTATTGAATTCTTCTTGTTTTGTGGTAATGTTTTTTGCTCCTTTATCCTCAAAACTTTTTAATAAGTGTTCTACAGTTTTTTCAAAATCTGGCTCCACTTCTGCTGTGAATGAAGTAGAAGTACTGGCAACCATAAAGGTGCTTAGGGAGCTTGTATACATAAAAGCTTGAAGTTCCTTTATTGTCGCTTTTGCTTCTGGAGGAATAGCAACTTCTTGCCGAATAAGCACTTTTGGTGTTTCAAGGCTTATAGGAGGGAAACCATAGGAACTGGACACCCATTCTCCTTCTAACAATTCTTTGGTAGGGTGACCCAAAACCGAATCTTTTACATAGCTGACCCCATATTTTACCATGGCAAACCCAATAGTAAAAAAGAGTAGTCCGACAATAACTCCTGCTGCAACAAACCATTTCTTTTTTTGCTGCTTTCTTGCTAGTTCTTCCAAATACTCCTCATCTTGCCGCAACTCTTCCTCTGTGGGTTCTGGTAGTGCATTATGTGTTTTTATTACAATTTGCTCAATAGATTTTCTGTCTTGCTCCGCAACCGAAGTTTCGGGTTTAGACTTGGCAAATTTTACCAGATCTGCTGTTTGTAATATTTGTTTAAATCGCTGTATGGTATCTTCTGCTAAATCTAATTCCCCAGCATCTTTTAGCATTTCTAATCGATCAATCAGCTGATCTGTTGTGCTTTCCAGTGCAGAAACATGCACGTCTTCTTCCAAATAGGAGCGGACAATATCTGTAAGTTCAGAATAGTACTGCTTGTATTCATCTTGGATAAGGTATCTGGAATTTTCTAATTTTTTCAGCTCTATGAGCGCTCTGTCGTAGGGTGGCAACAAGGCTTCTTTTTGTTCTTCTGTCAATGGTTTTTTTCTGATGAAGAACCAATATAACAAACCTCCAATAATCAATAATGGGATAAGCACCCACAAAAGTGTTTTCCAAAATGCGGAATTGCTCTTGGTCACATTAAGGAGTGGCTTAATATCGTACATTTTTTGGCTGATGGTATCCACTGGAACTGTAGCCACATTGATTCTTACCGAATCCGTAAAGAAAGGAACTTCATTTATTGCGATGCGTTGAGGCGGAATAGTATATGCACCAGAATCAAATTGGGTAAGGGCATAAATTCGCTGTAGTGTTACTCGATCATTTTTTTTAATAGTATCAATGGTAAGGGCCTCGACCATTTCCAAAGGTGAAAAAGTTTGATCTTCTGGGAAGAATACAATAGCTGTAGAATCTACCTCAACCGTAATTTTATATTGAATTTGCTCTCCAATTTTTATGAAAGTGGTATCTACCTCGGAAGTAACTTGTGAAAAAGACAAAAAAGGCGTTAAGAAAAGGACAATGAAAAAGCACCTAGACAATAGCTGGCTAGGCAAACAATTTTTCAGTATCAAGTTATATTTTTTCATTCCCTTTATCCTCTTCGTTTAAAATAACCCAACAGTTTTTTTACGTAACTCTCATCAACTCTACAATTGATAACACCACAGCCAGATTTTGTAAAAGTTTCCTTAAAATAGTCAGCTCTTTCTTTGTGGTATTTGCCATACGCCATGCGCACTTTTCTGGACTGTGTATTTACCAACTGTATTACACCAGTTTCTGCATCCTGCATTTGCACCATCCCCAAGTTGGGAATGTTTTCTTCTCTCTCATCATAGACTCTTATGCCGGTAACATCATGTTTGTTGCCAATAATTTTTAAGGTTCGTTCATATTCATCCGCAATGAAATCTGAAAGCACAAATACAATGGCTTTTTTCTTCATTACGTTGGTCAAATATTTTAAAGCCTCTGCAATATCAGTCTTTGTGCTTTTTGGATGAAATTCTAAGAGCTCTCTAATAATACGAAGTACATGCCTTTTTCCTTTTTTAGGTGGAATAAAAAGCTCTACCTCATCAGAAAACAAAATCAATCCTGCTTTATCATTATTTTGCAAGGCAGAAAAAGCCAATGTGGCCGATATCTCTGTTATAATTTCTTTTTTAAATTGATTGTTTGTTCCAAAGAGTTCAGACCCACTGATATCTACCATGAGCATCATTGTAAGTTCCCGCTCCTCTTCAAACACTTTAATGTAAGGTTCATTATAACGTGCGGTAACGTTCCAATCGATACTTCTTACATCATCCCCAAACTGATATTGCCTTACTTCACTAAAAGTCATACCCCGCCCTTTGAAGGTTGAGTGGTATTCTCCTCCAAATATATGATCGGATAGACGTCTTGTCTTTATCTCGATCTTACGAACTTTTTTAAGTAATTCCTTAGTATTCATTTTTTAGTAAACAGTTTGTAGTCTTAGTATTGCAGTATTAAATATTCAGTTTAAGCAGTAACCTTAGGAACTGTTTAGTGCGACTGAATGCTGCGAACTAGTTTAAGGCACTTCAATTTCGTTTACAATTTTATTGATGATTTCCTCAGAAGTAACATTTTCAGCTTCAGCCTCATATGTTATGCCTATTCTGTGGCGCAATACATCATGTACTATAGCCCTAACATCTTCTGGCACTACGTACCCCCTTCGCTTAATAAAAGCATAGCATTTGGCGGCAGTAGCCAAGTTGATGCTTCCACGGGGAGACGCTCCAAAACTGATAAGCGGTTTTAAATGCTCTAAATTGTACTTTTCAGGATAACGTGTTGCAAAAACAATATCAAGAATATATTTTTCAATCTTTTCATCCATATAAACTTCCCTAACTGCACTTTGGGCGCTTAAGATTTGTTTTATGGTAACTACGGGTTTAACTTTCTCATATGCTCCTTTAAGGTTTTGACGAATAATTAATTGTTCCTCATTCATTTTAGGATAATCAATTACTGTTTTTAGCATAAAACGGTCAATCTGCGCCTCAGGCAAAGGATATGTTCCTTCTTGCTCAATAGGGTTTTGTGTGGCCATGACCAAAAATGGTTTGTCAAGGATGAAAGTTTGATCTCCAATGGTCACTTGTTTCTCTTGCATGGCTTCCAAAAGAGCAGATTGCACTTTCGCTGGGGCTCTGTTTATTTCATCAGCCAAAACAAAATTGGCGAAGATGGGACCTTTCTTAATTGAAAAATCATTTTCCTTCATGTTGAATATCATAGTACCCACAACATCGGCAGGTAATAAATCCGGGGTAAACTGTATTCTACTAAAGCTTCCTTTTACTGCTTGTGCCAAAGTGTTTATAGCTAGTGTCTTTGCCAATCCTGGCACGCCTTCAAGCAAAATATGCCCTTGACCTAAAAGACCAATCAATAAACGTTCAATCATATGTTTTTGGCCAACAATGACCTTATTCATCTCTAATACAAGAAGGTCGATAAAGGCACTTTCTTTGATGATTTTTTCGTTTACGGCACTTATATCAACAGTAGTATTTTCTTCCATACAGGGTATTTTATTATTTGTACAAATAAAGCATGATTTTTATAAAATGCAAAATGAAAATTTATTTACTCAAGAGCTGTTAATAATTGGTTAAAAAACAGATAAATGACCAAGATTTATGAAGGCTTTAAGGGATTTATTTTTTATTTTCACAAGCCTATGGAAGAAAAGACAGCATTGATTACCGGAGCAACAAGTGGAATAGGCAAAGCCACAGCACAATTGTTTGCCAAAAACAACATCAATTTAGTCCTTTGCGGAAGAAGAAAAGATAGGTTAGATCAGTTACAAAAAGAACTCTCTAAACATGTCAAAGTACATACCTTGAATTTTGATATTAGGGAGAAAGAGAACGTCTTTAGTGCAATTGCCTCCCTGCCAAATGATTTTTCTGATATTGACATTCTGATTAACAATGCTGGAAATGCTCATGGGCTGGAACCTATCCATGAAGGTAACACCGATGATTGGGATGCAATGTTGGATATCAATGTTAAGGGACTCCTCTATATATCCAAGGCCATTATTCCAAAAATGGTGGAAAATAAATCTGGGCATATCATTAATATAGGGTCAACGGCAGGAAAAGAAGTCTACCCCAATGGTAATGTGTATTGTGCAAGCAAACATGCCGTTGATGCTATAAACAAGGGAATGCGTTTGGATTTGAATCCGTATGGAATTAAAGTAGGTGCAGTAAACCCAGGTATGGTGGAGACTGAGTTCAGCAATGTGCGTTTTAAAGGAGATGATGAACGTGCAGACAATGTTTATAAAGGTATTGAGGTCATGACGCCCGAAAACATTGCAGATATCATTTATTTTGTAATTACCCGCCCATATCATGTTAACATAGGCGATTTGATAGTAACACCTACTGCTCAGGCAAGTAGTTATCTTGTTAATAGAAAGTTATGATTAATAAACGTTTATTGGTTAAAAACCTCCTCGCCCACAATGACGAGAATAGTTTTTATGACAAAAAACGATTTATAGATATTGGTCAAAGAGAAGGGAAGGGTAAATTTTTAAAACATGTCTGTGCACTTGCCAATAGCAACCCAAAAAACCACTCCTTTATTGTAATTGGAGTAGAAGATGAGGACAATAAAATTGTAGGGGTAGATTTTTTTGATGATAGTAAAATTCAAAATTTGGTGAATGCATATTTGGCCAATCCCCCTATAATTTCTTATGAAAACATCCCTTTTCCACACCTTCCAGAAGGCAAGGTAGTTGGGTTGGTTACCATAAGATCTAACGGGGAAATTTGTTCACTAAAAAAGAATATTTGGAAGTATTATGGAGGATCTGTTTTTTTTAGGGAAGGCAGCATAAGCATGCCCAAGGCTTTTGATATTGAATTAAAGGACATTAATTCAACAGCAGTGGCCACAATTGAGCAACATGCACGTAATAATATTGAATTTACCTTAGATGGAGTCATAGATTTCATTAACAATAGGCATGCAGATTTGACAAGTAACTACAAGGTTTTTAAGGAGCAATTTGTAGTGTGTTGGGCAGGAAATCAGCAGAAAATAAAGAATGAAACGTATTATTCTAGAGTGGATATTGAACTTATCAATGAGCGGGTAAAGCTTTTTTATTCTGCTTTGGATGATGTCACCATAACTTTTGATGAGGATTCTTTTACCACAATAGAATATGTGCAATTGGGACTGGGGAAGCATCAAAAATACTACCCATTGGAAAAAGTTGTGATTACTTTTTCTGAAAATGGAACCTACAATATCCAGAGCGATTTAATTTTTGAGCCTCCCGAATACGATATGAAAACGTTGCATCATATTTTTAACAGCAATAATGCTTTGCTTGAAAAATTAAATGCAAACAGTACACTTAGTCCATCTGATAAAACAGACTTAGAACACTTGCCAGCTACATATCTGATTTGTTTTTTAAATGGGTTTGACGCCGCAAAGGAAAAGTTGAATGATGCAAGGTCTGTGCTAAAAAAATATGATGCCAAAGTATACCAATCCTTAAAAGAGTCCCTGCGAATATTAAGGAAGGTGCAGTATAGCTAATGTATGGCATTAATAGGAGTAACCTAAGCTCTCGATTAAGCTTTAACCCATTTATTAACGATTAATATTATTATCCTTTGGAGTACAAAAAATATCCTGCTCCTATTATTAACAATGGGGAAGCAATGGATAATAGTATTATTGTCCACCTGTACAATCCCCAATATGACAAGATTTTTCTTTCATCATTATGTATAGAATATGTAATAGTTACTTTATCTCCAATTTTATAGGGCGCAGGACTTGAGCTGACTTCGCTTTTAAAGATAATTTTAGTGTTTGTTTTATCTGTAAATTCAAATACTGGTTTGTAGGTATATCCATCATCTCCACTTATTTCAATTAAATCTATAACTGTTGCCTTTGTTTTTATTCCAGTATTAATTAATTCATTTGTAATGCCATATTGTTTGGCGGCAAAATAGATTAGAACAAGAGAAATCAATAACAGGCTCCCATACAAATATTCAATCATTTTCATTTTTTAAATATAAATTATACCATAAACACGTATGCCAATATTTATATACCTTTTCTAAAACTACTCATTTAATTGTTCTTTTGTAGGCAAGGAAGCTATCGCTCCATAATTGGTAGTAGTCAATGCTCCTGCCTTGTTAGCCTTTTTAACCATATTTAATAGCAACTGGTTGTTTTCCAAAATATCAAAGGGATTATTTAACTCAGCTATTTGCAACAATAGGCAGCCAATAAAAGCATCTCCAGCACCAGTAGTATCAACAGGGGTCACTTTTATGCTTGGCACTGTTAGTTTTAGGTTTGGGGCACTAATATATGTTCCATCACCCCCAAGTGTAATAGCAATGATTTTAGCTCCTGTCTCATGTAGAAAAGTGCAGGCATCGTCCATGGTTTCTTTGCCAGAAATCAACCTAGCCTCTTCTATACTAAATTTGCATAAATGTGCTTTTTCAATAAATATCAACGCCTTTTTTATAAAAGTTTCCTCATTATTTTTCCAGAGGTCACTTCTATAATTTGGGTCAAAACTAATAAAGGCACCTTGAGTTAGTGCATCAAAATAATAACGTCCATAGGCTTCTTCTAGACTACCTCCTAAAAATGAGGTTGCAGCTCCAAAATGAATTAGACTTCTATTAAAATCATTCTTAAGGTTCTTATCATATTTCAATTCCTTGTCTGCCCCGCGACTAAAAACAAAATCGCGCTCCCCATCTTCAGCAAGGGAAACAAAGGCCAAGGTAGTAAAGGTTCTGGATTGTTGTGCCAAGGATATATCTACATCGTTTTCTTCAAGAATATGTAATAGAAATGTGCCAAAAGGGTCTTCCCCAACGCATCCTACAAAAAAACTTTTACCACCGAGTTTAGCAATGGTACAGGCAACATTTGCGGGAGCTCCGCCTGCTTTTTTAGTAAATTCTGTTGCTTTAGAAAGGTCACTTCCCTGTTTTTCAGCGACAAAATCAATTAGTAGCTCACCTATACAATACACCTTGTTCATTATTCTCTCTTTTGTATATGTGCCCAAGGTAAAAATAAAAGCACAGTCAATTCAAAACTTTAAGAAAAATTATATTTGTTATACCTAAATGTAGTATCTTTTTGAAAATTAAAAAACACCATTAACATGAATTTATTTGATGAAATAAAAAAGAAACTCAGCCATGAATTTATAGATATAATTGAATGGTTAGACGATACAAATGATACCATAGTTCATCGTTTTGAACGCTACCAGAATGAGATTAAAAATAATGCAAAACTTATAGTTAGAGAAGGGCAAACAGCTGTGTTTATAAACGAAGGACAGTTGGCAGATGTTTTTACTCCGGGGACTTATACTTTAGACACAAAGAACCTCCCTATTTTAACAACTTTAAAAGGATGGAAATATGGTTTTGACAGCCCTTTTAAGGCTGAGGTATATTTTGTGAACTCCCGTTTGTTTACCGATGAAAAATGGGGCACCAAAAACCCTATAATATTAAGTGATGAACGTTTTGGACTGACAGAAATACGTGCATTTGGGACGTATAGTTTTAAAATAAGTGATGCTGGTAAATTTATAGTTGATGTTGTAGGAACTGATGGAAATTTCACCAATTATGAAGTAAATGAGCACTTGAAAAGTTTGATTGTTACCCGTTTTACTGACACTGTGGGTGAGGCAAACCTTCCTATAGAGTTGTATGCCGCAAATACTTCAGAACTTTCAGAAACCTGCCAAGATGTAATGCAACCAGAATTTGGAAGGATTGGAATAGAATTGGAGAAATTCTACATTGAGAATGTCTCCATGCCAGAAGAACTTAAGAAAGAAATCTTTGAATATAGCAGATTAGATAAATTGGACATGGGCAAATTGGCACAGTTTAAAGCCGCTAAAGCTATGGAAGAAGCTGCTAAGAATGAGGGCGGCACTGCTGGTGCTGGCATGGGCATGGGCATGGGCTTTGTTTTAGCCCAACAAATGGGGAGCATGATGAATCCTAACGCTGCCCCACAACCTTTTGGTGGACAGCCAACGCAAGGAGCTGTTGTTCCTCCACCAATACCTTCACAGGTGATGTATCATTATGCGTTGAATGCACAGCAATTGGGCCCCGTGTCTTTGGATAAGCTAAAAGAACTTTTTGCCAATAGGACTATAAATAAAGATTCCTTGGTTTGGAAACAAGGAATGCAAAACTGGACCTCATTAAAAGAAGTGGAAGAGCTCAAGGCGTTTTTGGGAGGAAGTACGCCACCACCATTACCAACAACATAAGATTTCGTATTGATTTTTTTTATACCGGATTTCCGTTTTTATGGAAATGACAGATAGCATACATGGAGGAAACCCTTACATCTGAAGATAAAAAATCTTGTGCCAGTTGTGGTGCTGAATTAAAATACAAACCAGGTTCGCATCAATTAAAATGCGGGTACTGTGGGTATGAAGAATATATAGAACAAACCAAAAGTAGTTTTGAGGAATTAGAATTACAGCACTATTTAAAAGTAGTTGGCGAGAATGCTTATACAGAGACCATTAGTCTGCTTCATTGTAAAAACTGTAGCGCTAACCAGCATGTAGAGGAAAACTACAAATCGCTGTCTTGTGTTTATTGTGGGGAACCGTTGATAAAAGAGGATACAAATGAAGAGGGGTGGATTCTGCCCGGAGCAATAGTTCCCTTTCAATTAGATGCTAGGAAGGCAAAGGGTATTTTTAAAAAATGGGTTGCTAAAATATGGTTTGCTCCAAATAACCTAAAAAGAGCCTCTTTAGACCTAGAAGGATTACATGGATTATACCTTCCTTATTGGACCTTTGATGCGCAATTGTATGCTTCATACCAAGGAATGCGCGGAGATTATTATTATGTTACTGAAACCTATAGAACCAAAAATGGAACACGGACAAGACAGGTGAGAAAAACCAGGTGGTCCCCTGCTTCTGGTGATGTAAATGGTTTCATAGATGATATTTTAATCAATGCTTCAGAAAAGAAACGAAGAGATATCCCATCCAAGATAGCGCATTGGAGTTTAAAAGAGTTGGTAGTTTTTAATACAAAATACCTCTCAGGATTTGTAACAGAGAAATATACTATCTCTTTAAAAGATGGACATCATCAATCTTTTCAAGAAGCCAAGGAAATTGCGCATAATTGGATTCGCCAAGATATTGGTGGTGATACGCAACGTATTCAGAGTACGGATATAAAATTATCTGAGGAAACATTTAAACACATTCTTTTGCCCGTCTATATTAGTTCTTATGATTATAATGGAAAGGAGTTTCATTTTTATATTAATGGACAAACGGGTGAGATAAGTGGTAAGCGGCCGTATTCTTTCTGGAAAATATTCTTTTTAGTGTTACTGATTGTTGTAATTATAGCAGTAATTGCGATTTTTGCACAATGAGAACATTGGTAATTGGTGACATACATTCTAGTCTTGAAGCATTGCAACAGCTATTGGTAAAAGCAAAAATATCCACAGAAGACACCTTAATTTTTTTGGGAGACTATGTAGACGGTTGGAGTGAAGCAGTAGAGACGGTCAGTTTTTTAATTGAATTAAGGAAATCTCATAGGTGTATTTTTTTAAAGGGGAACCATGATGAACTTTGTTATGAATGGTTAACAAAGAGAGAAAATAATCCAACATGGTTGGCGCATGGAGGTACAGCAACTAGAAGCTCTTATGAAAAGATTGATGCGCCTACATTGAACACCCACCTTTCTTTTTATGAAAGCCTACAGCATTATCATTTGGATGCTCAAAACAGATTGTTTCTTCATGCAGGGTTTACCAATCTAAAAGGAGTTGATTTTGAGTATTTTACAAAGACTTTCTATTGGGATAGAACGCTGTGGGAATTAGCACTTTCATTGAATCCAGATATGAAAGAAGACCATGCCTTTTATCCAAAACGGTTGAGGTGTTATAAAGAAATCTTTATTGGACATACCCCCCTGACAAAAATAGGTAAAACCACCCCTTTTAATGCCGCCAACGTTTGGAATATAGATACGGGTGCTGCTTTTAAAGGCCCTTTGACTATTATGGATGTGGACACCAAAGAGTTTTGGCAAAGTGAGCCAGTACATACGCTCTATGCCAATGAAAAAGGGCGGAATTAAATTAAGGGTTCATTATGAGTAAATAACCTAATAAATACCGACCTTTACAAAAAGGTATTTTATGTCTGCAAAGAATATTAGGATAGAGGTGATGAAGGCCATTGAAGGCAAAGTAGATGGGTTTATAGAATCCTATCTAACTCCTATTGAAACAATCTGGCAGCCCACAGATTTTTTACCAGATCCACAAAGTGAAAATTTTCTTGAAGAGGTAGCCCAGATTCGGGAAGAATCTAAGGAATTAGGATATGACTTTTGGGTGACTATGGTTGCAGATACCGTTACCGAAGAAGCATTACCAACATATGAATCTTGGTTAATGGATGTTGAAGGGATAGACCAACACGGAGGTTATGGAGAAAAACAAAATGGATGGTCTAAATGGGTGCGTCAATGGACTGCCGAGGAGAACCGCCATGGAGATGTCCTTAATAAATATCTTTATTTATCTGGAAGGGTAAACATGCGTGAGGTTGAAGTAACTACACAACATTTAATTGCGGATGGTTTTGATATTGGAACAGATAGAGATCCCTATAAAAACTTTGTGTATACTTCTTTTCAAGAATTGGCAACTAACATTTCTCACAAAAGAGTTGGGCAAATGGCCAAGAAAAAAGGGAATAAATTATTGGCAAAAATGTGTACCATTATTGCTGGTGATGAAATGAGACATCACTTGGCTTATAGAGAATTTATAAAAACCATTTTTGAACATGACCCAAGTCAGATGATGCTAGCTTTTGCAGATATGATGAAAAGGAAAATTGTTATGCCTGCCCATTTTTTAAGAGAAACAGGAGAAAGTATTGGTGCTGCATTTGAAAATTTTTCAGAATGCGCTCAAAACCTTGGAGTTTATACTGCTCAAGATTATATAGAGATTCTTAGAAAATTGAATACTTATTGGGAGATAGATGCAATTAGGTCTCTAAATGATGAAGCAGAAAAAGCAAGAGATTATTTAATGAAACTTCCAGACAGGTTACAACGTATTTCGGAAAGAATGAAACTTGTTGAAACCCAACATAAATTTAAGTGGGTTGAAGCAAATGGAATGATATAGCGCTCATACATTTGAGTTCATAAAAAAATCGGTTCACATTGTGAACCGATTTTTTAGTTTTATAATTTACCATGTTTGTGTTCTTCTTGCCATTTATGAAGTTTTTCCCATTGCCCTTTATGGCACAATTTAGCTTGCATAGGCCATGAGGCGGGGTCGTGAATTTTATAGCGATTACCAGCAGAGCTTAAAACTTCCTGACATTTAGCAACCTTACATTCAGAAAGAGCTTTCCATGTTTTAATGTCAAAATTATGGAACAAGCCTTCAATTTTAGGACCTATACCTTCTACGACTTTTAAATCATCTAGACTAACGGGTTTACCAAGAATACTCCTGACGAATTTAGCGTCATAAGGAGCAGCTGCTGTGGCTTTGGGGGCTATAGAAGAAGGGCTTGTTTTGGGGGCTTGTTTTTTGCATGCTTCCAAATCAGCTTCTAATTTTTTATTTTTATCGGTTAAGGCTTTTACGTTTTCAGAATCGACAGGATTAGTTTCACTCGCTGACTTTCCAATTAAATAGCCAAATATTGCGCAGATTATTCCAACTAGTCCAATTATCAACCAGCACCAGATATTCATATTTTCAAAATCCATATAAAATAATTTAAGCGTTAATGATTTTAATTTAATGTGTCTGTTGTTTCAGGAATCACCTTCTCTACACCAGAAACTTCTTCAGCGGTCATGCCACATTCACTGCAATAGGAAATGAAAAAATAAGTTCCTGCAAGAATGGTTATTATAATTCCCACCAGATTGGTTGTTTTTTTCGTCATTGCTAATAAAGATTTAGTATTGGACATACAATGTATTAAAAAAACTCAATAAAATGTTAAAATATTAACATTAAATATTGATTATCAATGTCTAAGAAATGTTATCGATAAAAAACAGAAAAATCACTACAATGTTATAAATGTAGACTAAAGATAAAAATGTACCAGATATACAATTTTTGGCACCATTTATGTATATAATAATTTAATGAAGACATTTTTACGGAACTTAGAGAAAACATTTTGAATCTGACCCCAATTTCTCCCAACAACGTTTGGCATTGAGATAGGGGTTAAGAATATTTTGAGTTAGTTTGTTTAGTTTATTAAAACCCGTTACAACTCCTGACATAGAGTTTTGCGGGTTTTATGCTTACTAATAATGGTTTCAAAAGCTTTCAGAATTATTAAGAACTCAAATTTATGCTGGTCCTGAAAAGTACGGGATTATAAATCAAATTTGATGCCTTGAGCCAAGGGTAATTCAGTAGTATAGTTAATTGTATTTGTTTGTCTTCGCATATATACTTTCCAAGCATCAGATCCCGATTCTCTACCTCCACCAGTTTCTTTTTCTCCACCAAATGCGCCTCCTATCTCTGCGCCACTTGTTCCAATATTTACATTGGCAATTCCACAATCGCTTCCGGAAACGGATAAAAATAATTCCGCTTCACGTAGATTATTGGTCATAATAGCCGAAGACAGTCCTTGTACCACTCCATTTTGTATGGCAATGGCATTTTCTACACTACCAGAATATTTTAGTAAATATAATACAGGAGCAAAAGTTTCATGTTGTACGATTTCAAAATCCGGATTAGCTTCTGCAATAGCTGGTTTCACATAACAACCACTCTCATAACCTTTCCCAGAAAGCACCCCGCCTTCAACAATCAATCTACCACCTTCAGTAACAACTTTAGATAAAGCGTTTTTGTACATGGCTACAGCATCAGTATCAATCAATGGTCCAACATGATTATTTTCATCTAGGGGATTACCAATACGCAATTGTTTGTAAGCGTCCACCAAAGTATTTTTTACTTTATCATACAAGGACTCGTGAATAATTAACCTACGGGTCGAAGTACAACGCTGGCCGGCTGTGCCCACAGCACCGAATACCGCTCCTATTATGGTCATTTTTATATCAGCATCAGGAGTAACTATGATGGCATTGTTTCCACCAAGTTCCAATAAAGATTTTCCCAAACGGGCTGCAACAGTTTGTGCCACGATCTTACCCATTCTAATGGAACCAGTCGCGGAGACTAATGGAATTCGTTTGTCATGAGTCATCAATTCACCTACATTATAATCTCCATTAATCAGACAAGAAATTCCTTCTGGCAATTTATTTTCCTTTAAAACCTCAGCAATGATATTTTGACAAGCTATTCCACAAAGAGGTGCTTTTTCAGATGGTTTCCATATACACACATCGCCGCAAATCCAAGCTAAAGCTGTATTCCAAGCCCAAACAGCCACTGGGAAGTTAAAGGCAGATATAATACCTACAATTCCCAAGGCGTGGTATTGTTCATACATTCGATGCCCTGGTCTTTCTGAATGCATTGTTAAGCCATGAAGTTGTCTGGATAGTCCAACCGCAAAATCGCAGATATCAATCATTTCTTGGACTTCTCCCAAACCTTCTTGATAGGATTTTCCCATTTCATAAGAAACCAATTTTCCAAGTGCTTCTTTATGCTCGCGTAATTTTTCTCCGAATTGGCGCACTATTTCTCCTCTAAGTGGAGCAGGTTTCGTTTTCCAAGACATGAAAGCATTTGTAGCAGTGTCCATAGCTTTTTCATAATCAGCTGCAGTAGTTGTTTTGACTTTTGCTATCAAGGTGCCATCTACAGGAGAGTAAGACGCAATAATGTCGCCGGAGCCAAAATTGTTGGAACCCGTTGAAGTGCCATCATTAATATCACGTATTCCCAATTGCTTCAGGGCTTCTTGTATTCCAAAATCGACTGCAGAAACTTTCATTTTGTAACTTTTAGTAGTGTAATTGTTATAATTTTGACAAAACTACAAATTAATTGTGGTTTTTATACTGAAGAGCGCATTCAAATATTTATCTAATAAATAACAATAAAAGCGCAATCAATGCAGGTAATGCCTGTATAAAGAATATTTTTTTATCTGCTGTAAGAGCCCCATATATTCCTGCAATGGTAACACATATCAGGAAGAAAAGAGAAACGTTGGTTTTCCATTCAGCATTCTCAATAAAAAATGTCCAAATGAGTCCAGCAGCTAAAAAGCCATTGTACAATCCTTGATTTGCAGCAAGGCTTTTAGTAGGTTCAAATAGTTCTGCGGGGAATTTTTTAAAGACTTTTCTTGCTCTGGTCGTCCAGGCAAACATTTCTAGCCAAAGAAAATAGAGGTGTAGTAAAGCAACAAAACCAATTAATATTTTAATAAGTATATCCATAATGCAATATTTAGTTTTCAGCGGTAAATCTTTTGTCTGAGGGCATCGTAGTCCCACAATCTTTACACCTTCTTAATTCTTCCGAATTGTAAAAATCTTTAAAATGACTTAAAAAATCCTTTTCGATATCAATCAAAGGAAAATAGACCTCATGTAATAAATTATTGCAGTTGTCACAAAACCATAGTAAGCCATCTTTAGCGCCTATATCTGCACGCTTTCGTTCTATCACCAAACCTATGGAATTCTTATGTCTAACAGGGGAATGAGGGACGCCGGCAGGATGTAGGTACATATCTCCAGGGCCTAACTTCATGGTTTTTTTTGTGCTGTCTTCTTGTATATGTACTTCAATGTTTCCTTCTAATTGATAGAACAACTCTTCAGTCTCGTTATAGTGGTAATCTTTTCGTGCATTGGGACCAGCAACAATCATTACAATATAATCCCCTGCATCTTTATAGAGATTTTTATTTCCAATAGGAGGTTTTAATGCATCCCTGTTTTCTTCTATCCATTTGTTTAGATTAAAAGGAGCTTGTATAGGCATATTGTTTTCTTTATACTTTGACAGTACTATTAATTGGTGCAAGTAATGCACCAAAATCTATCAAATTTAAGAAAAGAAAATGGCTTTGAATATTCTTTTACCTATAGAACAGTTGTGTGAAGTATAAGTTTCCATTAGCATCCTTCTTGACACTAATCCCTGTATGGGTAAATTCCCCTTCCATAGTTTTACGGTGAGCAGAACTGCTTAACCAATTCTCAAAAGCTCCAAATGCTGTTGTATAATTTTTGGCGACATTTTCTGCGACATATTCTGCACTTACCTTGGAAGACATGCTCGATGCCCTAGAATTAAAGTTATCATGATTAATGCTCCCAATAGAAATCATATAATCTGTGTGCAAATTGGCATATTCATATGCTACTTCGCTAAAATTCAAAGAATTGTACCCCATTGAATTTCTATGGTTATTAACGATTATCAATAGCGCTCCTTCTATTGCCTCGACATTTTCTGCTTCTATAATTGTTGTATCTGCATTGTTTACGGGTTCAGTAGTACATGAACTAATAATACATACAAATAAAACAAGAATAGCATAGTGCAATCTCATTTTCATAATGTTCTATTTGTAAGTAGGAAAGTCTTTTATTGGGTTTGGGGCCCTAAATGTTGAAGTACTTATAAATCAACGGGTTCAATGATAATAAAAATTGAGGAATGAATCAATGTATATAACTTCTTTTTCGTTTATCTGTATGGTAAAGGCTACCATAGACACAAAAAATCTTATAAGAGTAGTAAGAAATAAATCTTATTGGTAAAAAATCTGCGTGTAGTATATGTTACCATTGTCGTCTTCCTTAACACTGATGCCTGTAAAAGAAAAGTCACCTTCAATTGTTTTTTTATGATTAGAACTTTCTAACCATTTTTCCAATGCTTCCTCAGCACTATTATAATTCTTGGCAACATTTTCACCAACATGGTTGGCACCGACTTCATTTGCCATTTTTGTGGCTCTTGTATTATAGTTGTCATGGCTTAAGGTCCCTTCTGCCATCATATAATTTGTATGGTCATTTGCATATGCATAGGCAACTTCATTAAAAGCAAGGGCATTGTGACCAAGAGCATCTCTATGTTCATTAATCAATACCAAAAGCTCTTGTTCTATTGCAACCATATTATGAGCGTCTGCAGTTGTTAAATTAACACCTTCTTCCAGTGATTCTTTTGTACAAGAAGTAAAAACAGACATTATTAATATGATAATAAGGGATGTGTTTTTTAAAGATCGGAATGTTGTTGAATTAGCCATCGTAATAATTTTTGGGGAACTATTAATTTTGTTTTACATGGACAAAGCTATATTGTGAAGAGGCTAAGGGACCTTATTTTCGCTTATTAGCACTATTTCTTGGAGGAAAGTACAAGACAGAGGATTAGGCGTTCTTTTTCTCGGATGAAAGAAATCACGCTAAAAAAATGAATGACATTTACGATCGGTAAAATGCACTTAAACATATTCTTAACATCTATATCTTTTTTTTAAATCGTATGTAAACTAATAATATAATAGCTAGTCTCGCTATAGCCGTAAACAGTTTATATTTACAAATACAAAACACTCGCCCATGCCATTAAGAAATTATATTCGTTTTTTTATTATTACCAGTTTACTAGTGAGTTGTTCTAATAACAAGAAAAAAGCTGCGGAGGAATATGATGATCTTAATCGCTATCAAAATATAATATCAGAGATTTCTCATGGGGTTATTTCAGCCAAGAGTGACGTTAGAGTAGTCTTGAATACTTCTATTACCTCATGGGAAAATGGAGCCGAGCTGGATAATAGCTTGTTAGTGGCTTCACCGCATATTAAAGGAAAGGTTGTGGCATTGGACAATAGAACAATTGCATTTGTTCCCAATAAGGGTTTTGAACAGGATACAGAGTATAAATTCACTTTGGTTTTAGAGAATATTATTAAAGATGTTCCAAAGGAACTAAAAACACTCTCCTTTGGGGTAAAGATTTTAAAACAACAATTTAACATCTATACAAATCCCATTCAATCGTATTCCAACGACAGGCAATTTATTGAAGGTCAAATACGAAGTGCTGATCAACTTTCATTAGAAACAGTTAAAAAGCTGATAAACGTAAAACAAAATGGAAAGGACATTCCTGTTACCTTTGATGCTACTGTAAAAGAAGGCACGCAGTTTCAATTTAAGATTGATAGCATCTTGCGTTATGAGGAGGATTCCGAGTTAGAAATCTCATGGGATGGTGCAGCATTTAGTATTGAGAGTTCAGGGAGCAATATCATAAAAATTCCAGGAAAGAATAATTTTACCGTACTGGAAGCAACTGTCCAAAAAACAGAGAATCAACTCATATTAGTCAATTTTTCGGACCCGTTAAAAAAAGGACAGGATTTTAAGGGGTTAGTTATTCTAGAAGGGGACAACAACCCAAAATATGCCGTGGATGGCAATACGCTAAAAGTATACCCTTCCAAAGAAATCAGTGGAATAGCACGGTTGGAAGTTTTTGAGGGCATACAAAGTACATCTGGTTACAAGCTAAAAACAAAATTTACGGAACGTATTGCTTTTGAGCAGTTAAAACCAGAGGTGAGGTTACTTTCAAATGGAACAATATTGCCTTCTTCGCATAATTTAAAAGTCAATTTTGAAGCTGTAAACCTAAAAGCTGTAGATGTTACGGTTTTAAAGATTTTTGAAAACAATATACTTCAATTCTTGCAAAGCAATAATTTAAATAGTTCATCTGGTTTGGTACAAGTAGCTAGGCCCATAGCCAAGAAAAGACTTGACCTTCAAAATAAATTATCGGAGAATAATGGAAAATGGTCCGCACATGCCTTGGATTTAAGAACCTTGATTACTCCAGAAGTAGGGGCCATCTATCGAGTGGAATTTAATTTTAAGCCTGCTTATAGTCTGTACAAGTGTACTAACACCAATTTTAAAACGGAAGAAGATACTGATGAGAACTATGACGAAGAAAATGAAAGCAGTAGTTGGGATGGTGTAGAGAACTATTACTATAATAATAATTATTACGATTATAATTGGAACGAACGAAATAACCCTTGCAATACCTCTTATTACCATAATAAAAAAAGAGGGATAAACATTTTGGCTACTGACCTTGGTGTAACCGTTAAAAAAGGAGTTAATAAAAGCTATTTTGTTGCTGTAAATAATATTTTGAATACGAATCCGATTGCCGGGGTTACCGTTACCTTTTATAATTATCAACAACAACCCTTGGGTAATGTGGTGACCAATGCAGATGGCACCTCAATTTATGATGCTGATCACCTAGCCTTTTTTGCCGTTGCAGAACACAATGGACAAAAAACCTATATAAAATTAAATGATGGCAATGCACTTTCTGTAAGCAAATTCAATGTTTCTGGGGTACAGCTTAAAAAAGGCATTAAAGGATTCATTTTTGGAGAGCGCGGTGTTTGGCGCCCTGGAGACCAAATTTTTCTTTCGTTTATGTTGAATGACAAAGCCAATAAACTTCCGGCCAATCATCCCGTTAAGATAGAATTAATGGATCCATATAATAAAGTGGTGCATAGAGAAGTAAAAACAAATGGGCTCAATAATTTCTATGATTTCAATTTAAAGACTGATGAAAATGCCCCAACAGGAAATTGGTTGGTAAAAATATCTGTAGGTGGTGCATCATTTACAAAAACACTTAAGATTGAAACCATAAAACCCAATAGATTAAAAATAAAGACCGAGTTTAATGATGAATTGCTCTCTGGAAGTAAACCCATTCAGGGAAATTTGGAAGTAAAATGGTTGCATGGTGCAATAGCCAAGAATTTAAAAACGGATATTGCTGCAAAGTTCAGATCTCAGACGACCACATTCAAACAATTTCCAGGCTATATTTTTGATGACCCAACAAGAAAATTTTCTGTGGAGGAACAAGTGGTTTTTGATGGTAAAATAGATGGAGAAGGCAAAGTTGGTTTCACAATAGCCCCACAATTGAAAACCAATGCTCCCGGAATGTTGCAAGCCGCTTTTATTACCAAAGTATATGAAAATGGGGGAGATTTTAGTACGGATGTCTTTACACGTCCTTATTCTCCTTTTAAAACTTATGTAGGACTTAATGTGCCTAAAGGGGATAAGGCCAGAGGAATGCTTTTAACAGATCAAACCCATACATTTGAAATTGTTTCTGTCGATGAAAAAGGCAGTCCAAGAGCTACTAAGAATCTTAAAGTGACCATTCATAAGGTAAGCTGGCGTTGGTGGTGGGATACTTCTTCTGATAACATAAGCAATTTTAGTAGCAGCAATTACAGAGAGAAAATTTTTGAAGAGACCATTAGCACAAATTCTAGTGGAAAAGAAACGTTCAAGTTTGAATTGAAGTATCCCAATTGGGGGCGCTATTTGGTTCGAGTAGCAGATGAAAATGGAGGTCATGCAACAGGTAAGACCATTTATGTGGATTGGCCAGGATGGGCAGGAAAATCAAGAAAGAACGACCCATCTGCAGCTACCATGTTAGTATTTTCCACAGATAAAGAAAAATATAATGTTGGCGAAACTGCAACGGTTACTTTTCCTAGTTCAGTAGGTGGAAGAGCTTTAGTAACAATAGAAAATGGGACCGAAGTATTGGAATCCTTGTGGGTGGAAACTGTTGAAGGGGAAACCAAATTTCAATTACCCATTTCAGAACTATACACCCCTAATGTGTTTATCAATATTGCATTATTGCAACCTCATGGAACTACCCTCAATGATTCTCCCATTAGACTTTATGGTATTGTTGGGATCAATGTTGAAAATGCTGAAACTAAGTTAGTACCGAATATTTCAATGCCAGACGTACTACAGCCAGAAGAAATTATGACCCTTAAGGTAAGTGAAAAGCAAGGGAAGGCCATGACCTATAACATTGCCATAGTGGATGAAGGTCTTTTGGATTTAACAAGATTTAAAACTCCAGACCCATGGAATACCTTTTATGCCCGTGAGGCATTGGGTGTAAAAACATGGGATGTTTATGATGATGTCATTGGTGCATTTGGTGGGCGCATAAATCAGGTATTTGCAATTGGAGGCGACGGTGAATTGGCTGGCGCTAAAAACAAAAAAGCAAATAGATTTGAACCTATGGTTGTTTATTTAGGCCCGTTTAGTTTAAAAGAAAACCAGACCAAATCACATAAAATAAAAATTCCAAAATACGTGGGTGCTGTTCGTACCATGGTTGTAGCAGGGAATCCAGAGAATGAAGCATATGGAAAAGCGGAAAAATCAACACCTGTTCGCAAACCCCTAATGATATTAGCCTCCTTGCCTAGAAAAATTACTCCAGGAGAAAAAGTGACCTTACCGGTTACTGTTTTTGCCATGGAGAAAAAGGTGAAGAATGTAACCATTACCATTAAACAAGACGAGGCATTTACAATTGATGGCCCAACATCCCAAAAAATATCATTTGCAAATCCAGATGAGAAAATGGTTTATTTTAATTTGAATGTGGC
Organism: Flavobacteriaceae bacterium; assembly: GCA_002746415.1. Taxonomy (GTDB): domain Bacteria; phylum Bacteroidota; class Bacteroidia; order Flavobacteriales; family Flavobacteriaceae; genus Saonia. The sequence continues at coordinate 148,111 of NVXD01000015.1, forward strand.
CGACTTTAATGGAATAGGAAAAGTGATTGTTGAGGCATCGGGCAATGGTGAAAAAGCTTCTTTTGAAATTCCTATAGATGTAATAAACCCAAACCCTATGACTTCAACTGTTCAGGATTTGGTTTTGGACGGTAATGTAAGTCAGACTATAAATTTAGAAACTTTTGGAATCTCAGGTAGTAATGCTGCACAAATAGAATTATCAACCTTGCCACCGATGAATTTTAATGGTAGGATGCAGTATTTAATCCGTTATTCACATGGGTGTGTGGAACAGACCACTTCGGCGGCCTTTCCACAATTGTTTTTGGCAGATATTTTTGATTTGGATTCCGGGAAGAAAAATAAAATTCAGCTTAACGTAGAAAATGCTATAAAACGACTTGGAAGTTTTCAATTGCCAAACGGTGGCTTTTCGTATTGGCCGGGACGTGGACGGGCAAACGACTGGGGAACTTCTTATGCAGGACACTTTTTATTGGAAGCCGCTAAAAAAGGATATGTGCTCCCTATTGGATTTAAATCTAGTTGGATAAGCTATCAGCAACAAATGGCAAAACAGTGGAGAGCAAGTATTAGAAATTCGGATTTGGCACAGGCCTATAGATTATATACACTGGCACTTTCTGGCAATGCAGATGTGGCATCTATGAATAGGTTGCGAGAGACTACTACATTATCCAATCAAGCAAAATATCGTTTGGCAGCAACATATGGACATATTGGTCAGGCTAAAACAGCAAATCAGTTGTTGGATAAGGCGTCCTTGGACTTTAATGGACATCGGTACAATTATTACACCTATGGTTCTGCAACAAGAAATAGAGCCATGGCATTGGAAACATTTGTGTTGTTAAAGGATAAAGTAAAAGCCCAAGAAATGGCAAAGGTTTTGGCAAAACAACTAAGTGAAAAATGTTGGATGAGCACCCAGAGTACCTCCTATAGTTTGTTGGGAATGGCAAAATTTGCAGAAATGGTGGGTGGTAAAGGTATTAAGGCTACAATTGCAGTAAATGGAAAGCCAGAAAATGTGAGTACACCAAAAACATTGGCAAATAGAACACTGCAGATTAAAAAAGGTAGCAATAGCATTCAATTAAAGAATGAAGGAGGCAACACTCTTTATGTTACTATAGTGAACAACGGTATTTTAGCTGTTGGGGAGGAGAAGGTCTTTCAGAAAAACCTATCCGTACAAATGGTATATAAGGGACGTAATGGAAGCACTTTGGATGTTTCTAAAATTTCGCAGGGAACAGATTTTGTTGCTGAGGTGACACTGACCAATACCACGGCAACGAATCTTAAAGATATGGCATTGACAGAAATATTTCCCAGTGGATGGGAGATTGTAAATACCCGTTTTACTGATTTTGGTGACTTTGCACAGAATAGTGTTGATCATACAGATTTAAGGGATGACAGGGCCAATTTTTATTTCGATTTAAAAAAGAACGAAACCAAAACTTTTAGGATATTATTGAATGCTTCCTACTTGGGCAGGTATTATTTACCTGGAGTACAGGCAGAAGCAATGTATGATAATAATTATGTGGTACGCACCAAAGGGCGTTGGGTTGAGGTTGTGCAGTAGGGATAAAAGGAAAAATCATTCAGATGTTTCCTCAAAAGGTTCATTTTTCAACACCTTACCAAACACAAAAGCTCCAATTTCTTTTACAGGCGTATAGAAGATAGATTCTTTTTTATCCTCTTCGTCGACAAAATGCATAGTATTGTTTAATCCGTCAAAAAACACAAGAAAGGCACCAACGATAACAGCCACTTTTAAGGCACCAAAAATGGCTCCGGCAATTTTATTGATGGTTCCTAATAAAACAATATTAGCAACTTTGGTCAATAATTTTCCAGCAAAGTGAACGGCAAGAACAATGATAATAAAAGTGATGATAAACGAAGTGATATTGATGTAACGCTCATTCCATTCCATATTTATGGATAGGTAATTTCCAGCAATATAGGAAAAGTGAATAGCACCATAAATTCCAGCAATTAGAGCGATTATTGAGGCAATTTCAATTAGCAACCCATTTTTAAAACCTTTGTAAAGGCCCCAAATGAGTAATAACCCTAAAACGATATCCAAGAAACTCATACGAATTGTTTTGGGCAAATATAGAACTTTGATTTGTACCTTTGAAAACGAATGGTTTGTTGGTACACTGAGCGTAGCTGAAGTGTCAGATTCGTTCATTCGACTGTAGCAAAAGACAGGCTAAAGTTGAAACCTAAAAATTAAGATAACATAGGAATATGGTTAGAGATGTTCAATTAAAAGAAAGATGGGAACTATTGGTAGGGAAATTATCCGCACAATTTGCTGATGGGGATACGTTGGATCTAGATGGCATTATTTACCTCGTGGGAGTTCAGGAATTGGGACAGTATCACAAGAAATATAAAAAAGATGAGAAACTCAACCTGATGCATATTGCCATTTGCAGATTATTGGAACCATATGGCTATTATGAGTTTGATTTTTTTGATGATGAAAAATGGCCACATTATAAAGTAAAGGAAGAATTGCCACCACTAAAGGCTGGGGAGCAGAGTGTGTTGATGAAAGAGGCCTTAGTAAATTATTTTATTGAGAAAGAATATATAAAATGATGCATACAAAACCGTATTACGCAGTCATATTTACTTCCTTACGGACAGAAGGGGATAATGGATATGGAAAGATGGCACAACAGATGGAAGATTTGGCAAAGCAGCAACCGGGCTTTATTGACATTGAAAGTGCAAAAGAGGAAATTGGAATAACAGTAAGTTATTGGGAAAGTCTAGAGGCCATTACAAATTGGAAGGCAAATACGGACCACTTATTTGCCCAAAAAAAGGGAATAACAAACTGGTACGAAGAATATAAGGTTAGAATATGTTTGGTAGAACGTGAATACGAATTCAAAAAAGAATAACAAAGGGTTAGATCTGGCTGGTTTTAAAAGCCGGGCAGGGCTTGGTAAAAGGCTATCTGGTCTGGTCAAAAAACATCCAAAAAAATTGCTTGTTTTTGTCATTGTCCTTATTGCCTATTATTTCTGCCTTCCTAAACAACTTTTTAATACACCAACCGCTACGGTTATAGAAAGTAGACAAGGAATTCTACTTGGCGCTAAAATTGCCGATGATGGCCAATGGCGATTTCCAGTTGTAGATAGCGTGCCCCAAAAGTTTAAAGTTTGCCTTCTAAATTTTGAAGACTCCCATTTTTATCAGCATCCTGGTTTTAACCCCGTATCTATGGCAAAAGCCATTGGCAAAAATATTTCTGCCGGAAAAATTGTTAGGGGAGGAAGCACACTTACCCAACAAGTAATACGATTGTCCAGAGGGCAAACAAAACGCTCTTATTTTGAGAAGCTAATAGAACTTATTTTAGCTACAAGATTAGAATTTCGGCATTCAAAAGAGGAGATTTTAAAGCTTTATGCTAGTCACGCTCCCTATGGTGGTAACGTTGTGGGACTGGATGTAGCGTCTTGGCGATATTTTGGTCTTCAGGCGGATCAACTTTCATGGGCAGAGGCAGCTACATTGGCAGTTCTTCCCAATGCTCCCAGTCTTATTTATCCAGGAAAAAACCAATCAAAATTATTAAAAAAAAGAAATGGGTTACTTCAAAAATTGCTGAAAAAAGAAGTTATAGATGTTACCACTTATGAACTTGCGCTATTGGAAGAATTACCACAAAAACCCTATGCACTACCTAAAATGGCACCTCATTTAGTAGAATATATTGCAAAAAAAAATAGAGGGCAGCGTATTGTGTCTACTTTAAATATTAGGTTGCAACAAAATATAAATGCTATTGTTGCAAAACATCATCAAAGTTTGCTACAGAATCAAGTACATAATGCCGCTGTATTGGTTTTGGATGTAAATACAAGGGAAGTATTGTCTTATGTGGGCAATACAAAAACAAAGAAGGAGCATCAGAAGGATGTGGACATGGTGCAAGCAAATAGAAGCACAGGAAGTGTTATAAAACCCCTGTTGTATACAGCGATGCTTGATGCTGGGGAGTTGTTACCCAACATGTTGGTGGCTGATATTCCCACACAAATAGCAGGATATACACCTGAGAATTTCAATGAAAATTATAGTGGCGCAGTACCAGCAAAAAAAGCACTAGCAAGATCATTGAATATTCCAGCAGTAAGATTGTTACAATCTTATGGATTGGACAAATTTAGGGATCAATTAGACTTTTTTAAATTAAGGGGAATAAATAAATCCGCAGACCATTATGGACTTACACTCATTTTGGGTGGGGCGGAAAGTAACCTGTGGGATTTGTGTAAAACCTATGCTTCATTGGCATCTACAGTCAATCATTTTAATGAAACATCCAGTGAATATTACACTGATGAATTTTCAGACCTTGTTTTAAAAATGGATAAAAAAGTAGATTTTGGATTAAAATCAAGGGAGAAAACAATCTTTGATGCAGGCAGTATTTATCTCGCTTTTGAGGCCATGAAGGAAGTAAATCGTCCAGAAGGCAGTGATTCTTGGGAATTTTATGATTCGTCTAAAGAAATAGCATGGAAAACAGGCACCAGTTTTGGCAATAAAGATGCCTGGGCCATTGGGGTTACCAAGAACCATGTTGTTGGTGTCTGGGTAGGGAATGCAGATGGAGAAGGTAGGCCAAATACAACAGGCGTTAGTAGTGCCGCACCAATTCTATTTGATGTTTTTGATGTGTTGCCAGAATCCAGTTGGTTTCCAAAACCGTTGGATGAATTTGTAGAAGTTGAAGTTTGTGCAAAAAGCGGCTATTTGGCAACAGACATATGCCCAAAGAAAACAATGATGATACCCAATAAGAATAATGCAGTAGCAGCATGCAAGTACCATCAAAAAGTACACTTGGGTACACAAAGGCAGTTCAGGGTAAATTCTTCTTGTATAGACTTGTCTCAAGCTGTTGCAACAACATGGTTTGTGTTGCCGCCTTTGCTAGAATTTTATTATAAGAGAACCAACCCTAACTATAAGTCATTACCACCATTTCGCAATAATTGTATACGCGACGCAGTTTCTTCAATGGAATTTATTTATCCGAAGAATGGAAGTAGCATTATATTGGCAAGAAATTTTGAAGGGAAGAAAAATGAGTTGGTGTTTAAATTGGCGCATTCAAAACCAGAAACAGCCGTTTTTTGGTATTTGGATGAAAAATTTGTTGGGAAAACTAAGAATTTTCATGAACTTGGGTTAGTGCCAGATATGGGATTGCATAAAATTACTGTTGTGGATAAACTAGGGAATGAAATAAGGATACAGATAAGGATAGAATGACCTTAAATTGATTATAAAAAGCGTGCTGAAATGAAAGAGAACATAAGATTTTCAAATCTTGATAGGGAGAATACCATTCAGAAACTTTCTGAGGAAGTTTTTGATCTTGTAATAATTGGAGGGGGTATCACAGGAGGCGGTATTGCATTAGATGCAGCTTCACGTGGTTTAAAAGTGGCACTGGTAGAGAAAGGTGACTTTGCTTCTGGTACCAGCAGTAAATCAACTAAACTTATCCATGGTGGATTGCGATACCTAAAACAGTTTGACTTTTGGCTGGTCAAGGAAGTGGGTTCAGAAAGGGCTATTGTCCACAAATTAGCGCCACATTTGGTTTTGCCAGAAAAAATGCTGCTTCCTTTAATTGAAAATGGCTCCTATGGAAAATGGCTGACCTCTATTGGTTTAAAAGTCTATGATATTTTGGCAGAGGTTTCAGGGGATGATAAACGCCAAATGTTAGGGAAGAAAGAAGCAATGAAGCTAGAGCCTTTGTTGCCAAAAAAAATTCTTAAAGGAGCTGGTTATTATGCGGAATATAGAACAGATGATGCCCGGTTGACCATGGAAAGTATAAAAACAAGTCTCAATTATGGCACTGTAGCATTGAATTACGTGCAGGTTGATGGTTTTATTTATGATAAAGAAATGATTGCGGGTGTTAGCGCTAGAGATGTTCATTCTGGAATCGAATTTAATATAAAATCTAAGTATGTAATCAACGCTTCTGGTCCATGGGTAGATGAGCTTAGAACATTAAATAATTCAAATAAGGCAAAACGCTTGCATTTGACTAAAGGAGTGCATTTGGTTTTTCCACAAGAAAAATTACCTATAAAGCAATCGGTTTATTTTGATATTCCAGATGGCAGAATGATGTTTGCTATTCCAAGGGGAAAAGTAACCTACGTTGGCACCACGGATACCAATTATACTCAAGATAAAAATAAGGTAACAGTAGATATTGCAGATGCCATTTATTTGATTTCAGCTGTAAACAACATGTTTCCAAAAATCCATCTAGAATTAGATGATATCATCTCATCATGGGCGGGATTACGCCCTTTGATTCATGAAGAAGGGAAATCTACATCAGAACTTTCTAGAAAGGATGAAATTTTTGTTTCAGATACGGGGCTCATCAGTATCGCGGGAGGAAAATTGACAGGGTATAGAAAAATGGCTGAAAGAGTTGTTGACCGTGTTGCGACAAGAATGAAAGAGAAACATAATATTGAATTGGCAGCCTGTACCACAGATGAAATTTCTTTATGTGGAAGCGACTTCAAAAAATTTAAGCATGTAAAAAAATATATTGCAGCAGTTTATGAACGAATAAAAGAAGATGGTTTCACTGAGTATGATGCTTGGTTTTTGGTTACCACTTATGGAAAACAAACAGAAACCATTTTGGAAAATTATGGAAACCTGAAAGAAACCGACAATGTTATTAAAATGGCGAAAGCCGAGCTTCATTTTGGAATTGCTTACGAGATGGTGCAAACCCCGATGGATTTTTTTATTCGAAGAACCGGACGGCTGTATTTCGACATCGATAGTATAAAAATATTGTTGAATCCTATTCTGGAAGAATTTAAAAAAGTATTTGAGCTGAAGAACAGTCAAATAGAATCTTACAGAGAAGAATTGGAAGCACAACTTATAGAATCATCAGATTTCACTCTAAGAAGAAATTGATAAAATGTCAATTCGACGTAGCCTGAAAAAGCTACGAGAAATCTCATCACCTTAGCCCATCAGATTCCTCTTTTTAATCGAAATGATTAGTGTTTGTAAATGTCAATTCAATAAAGGAATAGATATTCAGATTATAGTTAGTTAATCCAGTTGATCTGTTAATTGTTTGAACACCTTCTTGGGAGATTTTTTCTCATAGAGCACTTTATAGACGGCATCTATAATTGGAGTTTTAGATTTCTTTTTGTGCTTGGCATTTAATAAGTGTGCACTTTTGGTAGCATAATATCCTTCGGCTACCATACTCATTTCCATCATGGCGCTTTTTACGGTGTAGCCTTTGCCAATCATATTGCCAAACATTCTATTTCTACTAAAAGTGGAATATCCAGTTACCAAAAGGTCTCCTAGATAGGCAGAATTATTAATGTTGCGTTTCATTTTATGTACACGCTTTATAAAACGCTTCATTTCTCTAATGGCATTGCTCATGAGGACACTTTGAAAATTATCACCATAACCCAAACCATGCGATATACCCGCGGCAATTGCATAAATATTTTTAAGCATCGCTGCATATTCAGTGCCAATAATATCGTCAGAGATTTTTGTTTTTATATAGTTACTTTTTAAATTTTCTGCCACAAATTCGGCCTTCTCCATATCAGCACAAGCTATGGTCAGGTAGGAAAGGCGTTCCAGAGCAACCTCCTCTGCATGGCAGGGACCAGTAATTACCCCAATGTTTTCAAAAGGGATTTTATATGCTTCATGAAAATGTTCTCCAACAATTAATCCAGTTTCTGGCACGATTCCCTTAATTGCAGAAAAAATAATTTTATGTTCTAATGAAACAGTAAGTTTATTCAACTCGGTTTCTAAAAAAGCAGAAGGAATGGCAAAAATCAGTATATCTGAATTGGTTACTGCACTGTCAAGTTCACTTACCAAATTCAATTTTTGGGTATTGAACTCTACGGAGCTCAAGTAGTTGGGATTGTGTTTTTCAGTTTTTATGTGCTCCAAGGCATCCACATTACGCATATACCAAGTAACCCTGTCTAAATTTTCGGTAAGCATTTTTACTAAAGCAGTTGCCCAGCTACCACCTCCCAAAACTGCAAATTGTAATTGTTTGTCCATTAAAATATTTGTTCGGGTCAAATGTAATTAAAAAAAGAGGCATATCATTAACCGCTGACATTCAGCATATTGAATTTAAGGAAAATAGGGGTTGTCTAAAAATTAAAAGTTAGGAATTGGATTTTTTTACGACTAATCAATTAAGTTTTTTTTGATTGGTTGTTTGGTTAAAACCGCCTTGATTTTAGATGCTCAAGGCGGTTTTATTTGCGTCCAGTTTTTTGCGATTTAGAAGAGTATTTTTAAATTTGGAGGGGTTTTCACCAGCAATTTTTTTAAAAGTACGATTGAAATAAGAAAGACTTTCAAAGCCACATTCATAACAGGTTTCACTTACATTTTTACCCATTAGCAATAAACGTTTTGCTTGTCCAATTCTATATTGGTTCAAAAAATCAATAAATGTATTTCCTGTTGCCTTTTTAAAATACCTGCAAAAAGCTGCTTTTCCCAAATTACATAAGGATGCGACTTCATCGACTTCAATTTTTCTTTGGTAGTGCTTATCAATGAATGCATATACTTTTCGCAAGCGTTCTTGTTCTTTTTTATTGTATTTGTTTACTACTGGATATTCATGAAGCAATGTAAATTCATCACTATTTGATAGAATTTCAAAAATGTGCAATACTTCTAGAAATTGTTGAAAAGGGGTTAAGGCATGTAATTTTTTTAGTCGCTCTCCTACAATTTCTTTGGTAACACCAGTAAAGGCAATTCCGTGTTGAGATTTTTCAAACAGATGAAATATTTCTGATAGCTCTGGAATTTCATTAAAAACTTTATTCTTAAAAGTATCATTAATATGTAATACTTCTTTCCTGTAATCAGTTTGAACACCATAATCAAAATTAAGATGAGGAATGTTGGAACCTATGAGCACCAAATCACTTTTTTTATATTGAGATATATGTCGCCCTACATGCCGAGTGCCATTAGCACCTTCTATATAGACCAGTTCATATTCGGGATGAAAATGCCAAAAAAACAAATGGTTTAGTCTTGGATTATGTAATAACCGAAACGAGCTTTTATTATCTGGACTAATATGTTCTAACTGAATTTTCATATGTAAATTTAACTAAATTACCTATTAAGTTGTTTTTTTTCAAAAAAAAGTCAATATTATTCAAATATAGGTCAATATAGGGGATAAGGAAATGGATACTGACTTTTACTTTTATCATATCAATTAAAACAGATCTATAAATTAGAGTGTTATGAAAAAAGACAACCCAAAAATGGAAATGGCCAATAAGGGCCATGAAGAGATTCCAGGAAATCCATCTACTGCAACAAGCAGTAACATAAAGCTGAATGATCGATCTAATGGAAAAGCATTGCGGATCTTGAGTGAAGTCGATTGGAAATTTTGGAAACAAAATGGATACATCGTAATTAAAAATGCAGTTTCCAAAGAACAGGCAAATACTACAGCTAATTTTTTGTGGGAGTTTGAGGAAAAAGATGCCAATGACCCTAAAACTTGGTATGCACCACCTCGTGCGGAAATGAAAATGAAAGAGCTTACTGGGACAGGCATGGTAGAAGTATATAACCATCAACATTTATGGAACAATAGGCAAATGCAAAAAGTGTATGATGCTTTTGTGGATGTTTGGGGAACAGAAAAACTTTGGGTAACCATTGATCGTGCTAATTTAAATTTCCCAATAAAACCGGGATTTTCACAGAAAGGGTTTATTCATTGGGATTATGATCCAGAGACCAAACCGCAAAATGTACAAGGTGTTTTGGCACTTGCGGATCAAACAGATGAACATATGGGAGGTTTTCAATGTATTCCTTGGTTGTATAGAAATTACGATTCTTGGAAGTTAACTCAGGCCGAGGATAGGGATAGGTTTCAACCAGATACTTCTGGTATTGAGGATAAGATTGTAAAAGTAAAAATGGAAGCAGGTGATTTACTTATTTTCAATAGTACAGAGCCACACGGCATTAGGCCAAATAAATCCAAAGATAAAGTGCGTATGGCCCAGTACATATCAATGATGCCAGCTGAAGAACATAATGATGTTTTAAGGGCGTGGAGGATAAATTCATGGAAAAATAGAATGGCTCCAGAAGGATATGCCTTTCCAGGTGATCCTAGAAATTGGGAAAGAGAGAAGTATACGACGGCAATCTTATCAGATTTAGGAGAGCGGTTGTTAGGGCTAAAGAACTGGTAAGCATAATTTTTGGAAAAAAGAGAGTATAAGGTATAAAAGTAATATGGAATGGATTTACAATTAAAAAACAAAACAGCATTTATATCAGGTTCAACGGCGGGTATTGGTTTTGCAACTGCAAGAGCTTTACTTAAAGAAGGCGCAAGAGTTGTCATAAATGGCAGAACAGAAGAAGGAATTAATCTAGCTATAGATAAATTGAAAGAAGATTTTCCTAATGCTGATATTTTAGGGCTGCCGGCTGATTTTGGTATATTAAAAGAAGTTGAATCTTTATTGCAACAGCTACCTAAAATAGATATCCTCATCAATAATGTAGGAGTATATAAGTCGGCTTCTTTTTTTGAATCCTCAGATGAGGATTGGTACAGACAATTTGAAATCAATGTAATGAGCGGGGTTAGGCTGTCTAAATATTGCTTACCAAAAATGCTGGATGCAAACTGGGGTCGTGTTCTTTTTATTTCTAGTGAATGTGCAACATTGGTACCTACTGATATGATTGCCTATAGTATGACCAAAGCCGCAATATTGGCTATTTCTAGAGGATTGGCACAAATGACCAAAGGAACTAGGGTTACTATAAACACAATTTTGCCGGGGTCCACCCTTTCTGAAGGTGCGGAACAATTTTTAGAACAGGCAGCCATAAAAGAAGAAAAAACAAAAGAGCAGGTAGAAACAGAATTTTTTTCTGATGTACGTACAACTTCTTTGTTGCAACGTTTTGCAAAAGTGGAAGAAGTGGCCCAAACCATCGCCTACTTTGCGAGCCCGCTTTCATCCGCTACAAATGGGACTGTAATTAAAGTTGATGGGGGAAGCACTGGCGGAATACTATGATTTTCTTGCAATAACGTACCTTTAAAGAGCAATAAGCCCTATTTTTGCGCCTTTTAAGGGAAAAAATAATGAAAAAGTACTTAAACCTCTTCGATTTTTCACAGAAGGTAAATTATAAAACTGAGATTTTATCAGGAATAACTGTTGCACTGGCATTGGTTCCAGAAGCAATTGCTTTTGCTCTTATTCCAGGTTTTTCTCCTTTAACAGGATTGTATGCTGCATTTATCTTGGCATTGGTCACCTCAATATTAGGAGGTAGACCAGGAATGATATCGGGTGCAACAGGAGCAGTAGCTGTTATTTTTATTGGTTTAATATTAGAATTAAAAAGAAATTTCCCCGAGATAGATCCAGAAACCATATTGCATTATGTTTTTGCAACGGTCATCCTCGCTGGGGTTTTACAAATTTCTGCAGGGTTCTTAAAATTGGGTAAATTCATAAGACTGGTGCCACACCCAGTGATGTTTGGGTTTGTGAACGGATTGGCCATCATTATTTTTATGGCGCAATTTCCAAACTTTTATGAAAAAGGGACAACAAATCTTTTATCAGGAATATCATTCTGGAGCATGTTAGGCCTTACGCTTTTAACCATGTTAATCATATGGGGATTACCAAAATTGACTAAAGCAGTACCTTCTTCATTGGTAGCTATTATTGTAGTCTCAGCTATTGTTATTGGTTTTGGAATAGATACGCTTACGGTAGCAGATACCATGAAAGCTGGAGAGAGTATAAAAGGTGGTTTTCCACCAATCTCTATTCCAAGTATTCCATTAACAATGGAGACCGTTAAAATAATATTGCCCTATGCGGGTATTGTTGCTGGTGTAGGATTGATTGAAAGTTTGCTGACACTAAATATTATTGATGAAATAACGGAGACCCGAGGTAGCGGTAATAGAGAATGTATCGCACAAGGAACGGCCAACATCTTATCAGGTTTTTTATCTGGGATGGGTGGTTGTGCCATGATTGGTCAGAGTTTAATCAACACCTCTGCTGGTGCAAGAGCAAGGTTATCTGGAATTACAGCGGCAATAATGCTTTTAATTTTTATTATGTTTGGTTCTAGTTTAATAGAACAGTTGCCTATGGCGGCTTTAGTTGGACTGATGTTCATGGTAGCTATTGGCACGTTTGAATGGGCAAGCTTTAAGACCTTTAAAAAGATGCCAACCTCTGATGTTGTAGTTATGATATTAGTGACCTTGATAACAGCAATCACCCATAATTTGGCTGTAGCTGTTTTACTAGGGGTTATTATTTCTGCATTGGCTTATTCTTGGGAAAATGCAAAACGCATCCGTGCAAGAAAGCATGTTGATGAAAATGGAGCAAAACATTATGAAATTTATGGTCCTTTGTTCTTTGGCTCCATAGCTGCTTTTAATGAGAAGTTTGATGTTTTAAATGACCCTGAGGAAGTATTTATCGATTTTAAAGAAAGTCGTGTGGCGGATATGTCTGCAATTGAAGCCTTGAATAAAATCACAGAACGATACCAAAAAATAGGTAAGAAAGTACATTTACAACACTTGAGCCGTGACTGTAAGCGCCTTCTTAAAAATGCCGATGATATTATTGATGTGAATGTATCTGAAGACCCAACTTATAAAGTGGTTGTAGATAAAATCAGAAAGTAGTTTTATTAGATAATGGTTGGCTATAATTAGTTGTTATTTTAAAGAGCAAACCATAAGCAGCTTATAAGGGAAATCTCAGAGGGTTTTTGTTTAATACAAGCCCAAGTAATTGATTAGAGGTTTTGTTGTGTTTTTCTTTTTTTTAGTTTCCAAATTAGATGGGTCGCAATTCCTGCGATTGTTCCAAAAATCCAAAACCCCAATATTATTCCAAGAATTGGCATTCCGCAATTAATTCCGTCCGTTCTTGGTTCTGGATAAAATAGTCTGGGAAAAATGAAAAAGTAGCAGGCCAAAACAAGAAGAAAAATTACAAAATCAGGAACTTTGTTCTTGTATTTATTATTCAAAAAATATAAAGCAAATTGAAGTAAAGAAATAACTATAAGAAAAAATAAAATCATTTAAGTCAGTTTTAGTTTGATTTGCAATTGCACTTTGTTTCTACTAGCTCTATTGTTCCTGTAAAGCAACATATTTGGATAAAGAGCAATTTGCACAAAAAAAATGAATTGTGAGCGCTTTCTTGATGACTGATTTTTAAGGATTTAAATAGAAAGGCACTACAAAGTGACCTGATACTAGTTGGAATTTATAATTATGTTGTGAGCTGAAAGTAGTGTTTTAGGGTAGAAAAAAAAGTGTTGGTATTAATACAGTTTGCTTGTTTTGAGAGACTTAGTTGTTTTGTGGATTATAAAAAGGGAAAAGACAGGGGTTTGGGCAGTGTAAATTATAGGTATCACCTACTGTTTTCATTGAAGTTTTTAGGGAATTTTATGTAATTTGCAATTCATTATAAAAAACGAACATCTATTATTTAAAAAAGTATATGAAAAAGGTAAGTGTATTGATTGCGGTTGTTTGCTCATTGTTTGTAGTAAGCTGTGGAGAAAAGAAGGAAGAGAAAAAAGATGGTTTTGAGATGACCAGAGCTAAAGAAGAGGTATCAAATGATGCGGAGGAAGATGTAAACGTGATTGCATTGGCATCAACAGATTTAATGTCTTATGATAAGGCTGAGTTAAGAGTAGAAGCAGGTAAAAAAGTAACATTGACCTTAAGACATACGGGTAAAATGGACAAGAACGTTATGGGACATAATTTTGTGCTGCTTAAGAAGGATACGGATCTTGCTACATTTGCTACAGCAGCAATGACTGCTAGGGATACGGAATATATTCCTGAGAGTGATGCTATTATTGCTTACACCAAATTAATTGGAGGTGGAGAAAGTGTGACCATTACTTTTGACGCACCAGAGGTTGGAACCTATGATTTTATCTGTAGTTTCCCAGGACATTATGCTGTAATGAAAGGAAAATTTATTGTAGAATAACCCCTATTCTTATTTATATAAAAAACGCTTGTTTAGATACATCTAGGCAAGCGTTTTTGATTGTGGTATTATCCTAAAAAGACCATGAATAGGTTAATCAATTCTTCATTTGCTGATTCAGCATTTGGCAAACGTTCTGCCATGGAATATACGCCATAAGAATCTTCATGATAGGCATGGTAAGTATAATTCAAATTGTTTTCATTGGCAATTTCTAACACATCTTTTACCCAATTCAATCCGCCTTTATTATCTTTAAAAGTAGGAATGCAAGTGCCAAATTCACCCATGTACATGGGAACTTGATTTTTGTTTCCCCAAGCCACAAAACGCTCTAGCACTACTTTGAGGTAGGTTTTATCCCTTTTGTATGCTGTATTGTCTGAGTTGTCTGCTCCATCCAATTCATTGGTGTATTGCGAAACAGCTGCATCTGGATAGCTGCCTACATCCCCAATGCCAGCCCATTCCAATAATTGGTGTGTATAAGCATAAGGTTGAAACATATGAAACTCATAGGCTATGTTATTATCTTTTACTATTGGGAAATTTAGATTGTGATCTTCTTCCAAAGCCTCTTTTATTTTTATGGCCCTTTCAATAAAGAGAATGTGATTTTTATCAATAGCTCTAATTTCATCAGTCAATCTTTGGGCAAAGTTTTGCCATTGTGAAATGGATGCTGTTGGACTGGGTTCATTGAGAAGGCCATATCCAGCAATTTGAGGTTCATTTTTATATTTTTCCGCAATTTTTTTCCAGAAAGAGGCAATTCTGTCTTGGTAAATGGATTCATCCCAAATGGCATTACCATCACCCAAAGATAAAAACCTGCCATGCGGAAGATGTAAATTTAAAATATGGTAGATGCCGTGTTTTTTTGCCCATGCTATATTTTCATTTAGCCAATCCCATCCTTCTTTTTTGTTTTTATAAGGAGGGGTATCACTCTCAAAAGCTTTATAGTTCATATAAAACCGAACTACATTTGCCCCCATGTTTTTGAGTCGCTCATAATCTATTTCTGAATGATGATTTATAGGAACATCATTTGTTTCCCAAACTTGATTGCCAAATGCAAAACCTCTTAAATGAATTTGTTGGTTTGAGGTATCAATGATTTGTGTTCCTGAAGTTTGAAGAAAAGTATTCATAATAGAAGTTGTAATGTCAAAAAGAGCGCTTTATTTCAGATAAATAACTGAATAAAAGCACTCTTAATATATGTTGTAGATGTTATAGTGTTCTTAAATATTCTGCTAGGGCTCTTACTTCATCTTCATTGAGGTTTTGATTTAGCATGTTGACATCGTTGTACTCTTTGAATAATGCTTTAGCACTGGGGTCTTCTTGAATCATTACACCAGGATTTATAATCATGTTCATGACCCATTCTGGACTTCTTCTTTCATAAATACCTGATAATGCAGGGCCAATCATTCTTTGATTTGCCATATGGCAAGCAGAACAGATAGCTTTAAACATTTCCTCCCCTTTGCTGGCCATTTCAGTATTAATGACCTCTCCAAAAGCAACTGCTTTAATAGGGCCAACACCTTTATTGCTTAAATCTACTGCTACTCCTTCCTTTTTCTTTTGCCCACAGCTAAAAATAAGTGTGGCCAATGCCATTAGGATGAATGTTTTTTTCATGTAAGCTGAATTTTAGATAGTTGCAAGGGGTATCTAGGGCTCTAAGGTAAGAAATACAGAAGTTTAAACGGACTCTTGTAAAAACTTTATTACTTTTCTTTCAGTATATGTTATATTTTCAACACCATAAAAGCCTACATGCCCACCATATTTTGGCACTTCTAAAAATAAATTATTGTTGCTTTCGGCTTCTTGGTAAGGGTAGCATTCCGGCCCTAAAAAAGTATCATTTTTAGCGTTGACAATAAGGGTAGGGGTTTTTATATTTGGCAAAAACTGTAAGGAGCTACACTGTTTGTAATAATCCAAAGCATCAATAAAACCGTGTGCCCTGCTGGTGTAAACATCATCAAAATCTTTTAAAGTTTTTATGGAAGTAATTTCTGAGTCTGAAATTTTATCTGGAAATTTTTGTTGTTTTAATATCAGTTTTGCAATCAAATGATTTTTAAAACGCTGGGCGTAAAGCACGTTCTTAAAGGTCAATAATTCAATTAATGAACTATGGAGACTACAGGGCACTGATATGGCCATTCCTGCTTTAATTTCTTTTGGAACAGAAGCTCGTTCACCTAGGTATTTTAAAACAAGATTGCCACCAAGGCTAATTCCTTTTAAATAGATTTCTGTATACTTTTTTGTTTCTAGAATATGGTTGATTATGGCATCTAAATCATCAGTAGCGCCAGAATGATAGGAGCGAAACAATGTATTGGTTTCGCCACTGCATGCCCTATAGTTCACTGCACAGGCATCATAACCAGATAAATTGAATTGTTTTGCGGGCCCGGTGATATAAGGCCGTTGTGCATGGCCTTCCAATCCATGCAGTAAGATAACTACTTTAGTACTCGTTTTGGTTGAAAAACTCCAATCCAAGTCCATGAAATCACCATCAGTTAGGGTAATACGTTCTCTTGTTTGCGCAACCCCTTGAACCTTTCTAAAAAGCCCAGAATAAATAGTGGACCACTGCCCATTTTTAAAGAGTAGCGGTGGATTATAATTGGAGTGGATAATCGGCATTAGTAATCTTCTAATAATTTTGCCTGCTCCTCTAGAGCTGATCTGAATTCGGATTTTAACGTACTCACCAATTCTGAAACAGGCAGCACGTTATCAATGGTTGCTGCGCCTTGTCCTGCGGACCAAATAGTTTTCCAAGCCTTAGCTTCTGTATCCATTTCTTTTCCAAAATCAATTTTAGTGTCTTTTTTTAAATCTTCAGCAGTAATACCGGCAGCATTTAAACTGGCTCCCAAGAAATTGGCATGTACACCAGAAATGGATGCTGTATACACCACATCACTCGCCCCAGCTTCAATAATCATGTTGCGATACTCTTCAGGTGCCTTGCTTTCTTTTACATTGATGAAACGCGTGCCCATATAAGCTAAATCTGCCCCCATTTGCTTAGCAGAAGCAATATCCCTACCGGTGCTAATGCATCCTGAAAGGATAATGGTTTTTTTAAACATTTTCTTAATTTCTGTTACTAAAGTCATAGGGTTGATTGTGCCTGCATGCCCTCCAGCTCCTGCAGCTACAAGAATCAGCCCGTCAACACCAGCTTCTGATGCTTTTTCAGCATGTCTTTTTTTAATGATATCATGAAACACAAGACCACCATAACTATGAATGGCATCGACCACCATTGCAACGGCTCCCAATGACGTTATGACCAATGGAACTTTATGTTTCATACATAATTTTACATCTGCTTCTAATCTAGGGTTGGTAGGGTGCACTATTAAATTTACACCAAAGGGTGCAGCTTTTTTCCCCGTTTCTTCTTCAAATTTTTTGAGTTCGGTCTTAATTTCAACTAACCATTCCTCAAAACCCTCACTTGTTCTTTGGTTTAAGGCTGGGAAAGTCCCTACAATTCCATTCTTACAGCATGCAATGACCAATTTCGGACCAGAGATTAAAAACATGGGTGCAGCAATAGCTGGCAGGGCTAGGTCTTTTATAAAGGAGGCTTTATCGCTCATTTGTTAGAGTTTTTATTCGATTTAAATTTAGTGATAATAGTTAAATTTTAAGACTTTGATTGTATTTCGTGTTCAAAAGTATGTTATTTTTGAAACTATTATGCACGCATAGCAAACTAATAGTTGAAAGAATGTATTTAAAAGAGTTTGAAATTAGGTGGAATGATATTGATGCGAACAGGCATATGGCGAATGCTGCCTATATCAATTTTATGAGTCATACCCGTATGTCTTTTTTAACGGAAATTGGTTTTGGGCATAAAGAGTTTGTTGAATTTGGTGTTGGGCCAGTGGTTTTTTATGAGCACATCTATTATTTTAAAGAGGTTTTTCCTGGGAAACCTATTAAGGTTTCTTTAGAGTTGCTTGGGATGAGTGAAGACGGAAAATTCTTTGAATTCCATCATAATTTCTATGATTATAAAGGCAGGAATGTCGCTCATTGTGAAATGCTTGGTGCCTGGATAGATATGACAAAGCGTAATTTAACGGCACTGCCAGAACCTATTCTTACAATTTTTAATACGATAGAAAAAGCTGATGGATTTAAGTGGCTCACAAAAGAGGACACCCGAAAATTTGCCAAACAACCTAAGAACTTATAAGACATTCTTATGACACTTCCTTTCCTTTGGATGGGTTTGCGGAGGATTTACTGGCTAGGTATACCCCAACTAAAACCAGGGATGCTGCCGTTATTTTTATAATGGTCAAGTGATCTGTACCCATTGCAAGGGCAAATAAAATTCCAATTACTGGCTGCAAATATGAAAAAGAACCTACAGTGGACGCCTTTAATTGTGTCAGCGCAAATATGTTAAAAAGGTACGTTAAAAAGGTGGTGCCTATAATTACAAATGCAATAGCTCCGATGATATTCGACGGAAGCTCACTCCATTGTATTTGAACAACTTCTGAATAAGTTATCGGAAAATTTATAACAACAGCAATAGTGAATAGCCATTTCATAAAAGTAAAGGGGTGGTACTTTTCAATTAATTTTTTTGCTAAAATCAAATAGGTGCCATAGCAAATTGAATTTACAACAAATAATGAATTACCCATAGGAATGTTAGGGGCATCCTGTCTTATTTCTGCCCCAAAAAGAATAAGTGCCAATGCTCCAATGAAGCCAATAACTATTCCCGAAGCTTTATATCCTGTAATTTTCTCTTTGATAAGAAAAGCTGATAGTATAACCACTATAATAGGTGTTATGGTGACCAATACAGAGCTGTTTATGGGTGTGGAAAGCTCCAAACCTTTAAAAAAGGAAAGCATATTGATGACCATTCCAAAAATGGCACAAATAAGAATTCGACCCCAATCTTTTTTCTCAATTTTTTCTTTGGGGCCAAAGATGGAAATGATCCAAAACAAAATAGCAGCACCCGTAACCCGTAGCATGATAAAACCAAAAGGTTTAATATACGTAGGGATAACTCCTTTGGCTATGGTATGGTTTAACCCATAGATAGTAGTTGCACATATTGCAGCTAGTATGGCAAGGGTTCTTTTGTTCAAGAGTGAATTTTTTCTTTGGCTTGTTCTATATTCTTTATACTGTTGCCAATAAAAATTTGATTGGCAAAGATAATAACAGGGCGTTTTAAAAAAGTGTATTGCTCAAGAATAAGATTTTTATAATCGTTTTCTGAAAGTTGTTTTTCATGTAATCCTCTTTGTCTAAAAAGCATGGCTTTTCTGCTGAACAGTGCTTCATAACTGCCAGCCAATATTTTCATTTCTTCCAATTGGTCAGGACTAATGGCATCTGATTTTATATTCTGTAGTTCAAAACCGTCCAAAGGTTGCAATTCCCTTAGTATCCTTTGACAGGTAGAGCAGGTTTTTAGGTGGTATATTTTTTTCATTTGTGACACTAATTTTGCCCAACTATATTGTTAAGGTCTTCGTTGTATAAAAGTACCTTATTTTAAGTTTTTCCTACATTGATAACCAAGTTTTAATTCTTCTTTTTCTCAATAAATATGATGATGAATGAAAAAATAATTTCTGTAATTCCACCAACTAGTCCAATCAAATAAAAAGAGTTGCTTAAAAAGAAACCTCCTACCCCAGATAAAATCAAGACGGCTCCTAATACCCAATAAATACGCAAGCCATAAACAGATGCAAATATCAAATAACGCCCGCCAATAATTAATATCATTATAGGAAAAAACCAGTTGGGACGAACCTGTAACGCCATAAAAGCAATAAACAGCCCAATGAAAAGTAGAAAAGTACTTTCTAAGCTAAGGTTTGATAATGGATTTTCCTTTTTGTGTTTTCCGGACCGTTTTAAAATCTTGGATAATAATATCCCCATAGGATGAATTAACATTCCTCCAAAAAAGAATACCAAGACACTGGTTTGTTTTGTGCTCAATAATGCTACTATCCCTGCCGAAAGCCAGACTATTCCCGATGTGAAAACCCCTGGACCGCCTCCATAGTAGGCGTTTCGCATGTCTTTTTGTGCTGCTGCAAAATTCATTTTCAAGAAGTATTTATTGTTCTTAATTGTGTGCCAAATGTATACAGTTATTATTTAATATTAGAAAAAATACTTCACTATGATGTGTTATTTATGCCGGCAAATTCTGTAAGATGTATTATTTTTACAAGCTCAAAAAGTAAGCACATGGATAAGGTATTTGATACAATAGAAAAAAATAGAATTATATTATTAAAGATTCTCAATGGAACTTCTAGAGAGCAGCTTTTGAAAATTCCTATGGGTTTTAACAATAATATTTGGTGGAACATTGCCCATGTCGTGGTAACGGAGCAATTGCTGGTTTATAAATTGAGCGGACTGCCAGTAAATTTAGATGAGACACTTGTAACTAAATTTAGAAAAGGGACCACTCCAGATGGCACAACAACAGATGCCGAAATAGAACAAATAAAAACCCTCTTGGTTTCACTCCCCAAGCAAACTAAATTGGATTATGAAGAAGGGTTTTTTAAAACGTTTAATGAGTATACTACTACTCCCAATGTTACCTTAGCAAGTGTAGAAGATGCTTTAACCTTCAATCTTTTTCATGAAGGCTTGCATTTGGGATCTATTTTGGCATTAAAAAGGGCCATTGCCAACTAAAATTTAATTTTTAAGGATAAATAGTTTTTTACTTCGTTATATGGAAGGGTCAATAATATTGGTCCATCTGCATAAGAGGCCACTTCATATTGGTTGTATCGTAATAGCAACCCTTCTTTGGTAAACCCTATATGTTCAGGGAGGTGAAATGCTTCATTTACAAACATAAAACCAGTGCTGTTAATGGGGTCGTCTTGTGGAATACTTTCTTGAATACGGAATTTAGATTCGGCAAATTTTATAAAATGACTACTGTCTTTAAAAAGTTCCCAGTTTTCTAACTCATCGCCATTTTTCTTATTGAAATTTAAAAATTGAACTGAATTGTATCCATGAGCACCACCAGTAAACATATAGGATTGTATTTGTATGCTTATAATGTTTTTGTTTTCATAAGTGACTTCACCATTAATCTCTGCTTCCCATTCCGTATTTTCATCAGGGAACATTTTTTTGAAATCAAAATAGCCTTTGTTAAAAGAGGTTATGGCTTCTTCAATTGTGGTCACGTCTATTTCCTCATCAAAATTCAATAAAGAAATTAGTTCTTCTCTTAGGGCGGAGTTTATAGAGACATCAATTTTAGAATTGTCCAATGAATTGGGTATGTCAATTGAAATAGTAGGGCAGTCCTCACAAGTGTCATTGGTAAACTTAAGGGATTCAAATGTAAGTTGATTTTCATTTTTACAACCAATAAGGAGTAAACAGAAAAGGAATAGCCGAAATATGAGTTTCACTGGAAGTTATTTATTTGAGAATAGTTAAGATTTATTTTATGAAAAAAAGATATAGACGAACAAAGGTAACATTGTAATTCATAAAAAAAACAAAGCATTTAGTTAGGGTATAATTTTGAGGTGAATGGTGCTATTATTTTTATTGAATAGCTTAAATAAAAGCTAAAAAAGGCATTCAAATTATATAATTAGCATAATTTTGGCGTTGTATTATCATTTTTACAAAAACACACACTTATTAGAGTCTTTTTATGGAAGCAAAAATTAAAGGTTTTATGGATGAGGTTATTGGTCGAAACGGTCATGAACCTGAGTTTATCCAAGCAGTACAGGAAGTAGCTGAAACAGTTATTCCATATATAGCCAAGCAAGAAATATATTATGGCAAGAATATTCTACTTAGAATGGTAGAACCAGAAAGATTAATTTCCTTTAGAGTGGCATGGGTAGATGATAGTGGTGAAATACATGTAAATAGAGGATATAGGGTACAAATGAATTCTGCAATTGGACCCTACAAAGGAGGATTGCGTTTTCACCCTACAGTAAACGCCAGTGTTTTAAAATTCCTTGCTTTTGAACAAGTGTTTAAAAACAGTCTTACTACACTTCCCATGGGTGGTGGCAAGGGGGGCTCGGATTTTGATCCTAAAGGAAAGTCTGATGATGAAGTTATGCGTTTTTGCCATGCTTTTATGACAGAATTGTGTAGGCATATTGGCCCTAACACAGATGTTCCTGCTGGTGATATTGGTGTGGGTGCAAGGGAAATAGGATTTCTATTTGGAATGTACAAGAAGATAAGAAATGAGTTTACAGGAGTACTTACTGGAAAAGGGCTTTCTTGGGGAGGTTCTAAAATTAGACCAGAAGCAACAGGCTATGGTACCGTATATTTTGCGCAGAGCATGTTGCAGACCCAAAATGAGGGCATTGATGGAAAAATTGTAGTTGTTTCCGGGTCTGGGAATGTAGCGCAGTATGCTTCGGAAAAAGTAATGCAATTAGGCGGTAAAGTAGTTACACTTTCTGATTCTTCAGGATATATTTATGACAAAGATGGTCTTGATGCAGAAAAGCTGGACTATGTGATGGATTTAAAAAATAATAGGAGAGGAAGAATATCAGAATATACAGAGAAATACAAATCAGCAAAATTCTTTAAAGGTGAGAAACCTTGGGGAGTTCCATGCGACATTGCGCTGCCCTGTGCTACCCAAAACGAATTAAATGAGAACCATGCCAAAATATTGATTAAGAATGGCTGTATAGGTGTCGCTGAGGGAGCTAATATGCCTTCAACTCCAGAAGCAATCCATGAGTTCCATGAAGCTAAGATTCTTTTTGCACCAGGTAAGGCTTCAAATGCCGGTGGGGTTGCAACTTCTGGACTGGAAATGTCTCAAAATTCACTAAGAATTAGTTGGACAAGGGAAGAAGTAGATGAGCGCCTTAAAGGCATAATGAAAGAAATACATGATTCTTGCATTGAATATGGTAAAGAGGAAGATGGTTATTGCAATTATGTAAAAGGAGCCAATATTGCTGGTTTTGTAAAAGTTGCTGACGCTATGTTAGCACAAGGAGTAATTTAAATTAAGGTAGGCAGTACTCCATACATAATGCTTAGTACTGCCTACTGAATACTATTTACTTATAGCCCTCAACTCTTACAAACAAACTATCTTTGCATCATTCTAATGTAAACTGATGCTAGTAACCACCAAGGCTATTGTGCTGTCTTCTTTAAAATATGGTGATACCAGTTTGATTGTAAAAGCGTTTACAGCATCAAACGGTATAAAAACATATATGTTGAAAGGCGTGTTGGCGTCAAAAAAAGGAAAGCTTAAAGCAGCATATTTTTTGCCCTTAACTCAATTGGAATTGGTAGCAAATCATAGGGATAAAGGAACCTTGGAAAGTATCAGAGAGGCAAAGGTGTATTATCACTACAAAAGTCTGCATACAGATGTTTTCAAGAATGCTATAACCTTGTTTTTATCTGAAATGTTAGGAAACAGTATTCATGAGGAAGAACAAAACGAAAATCTTTTTCATTTTCTTGAAGCTTCCTTCCAGTGGTTGGATACCCATAATGAAGTTTCTAATTTTCACATCTTTTTTTTATTGACATTGACGAGGTATTTAGGGTTTTATCCAGATACATTAAATAGTAATGCACCATATTTTGATTTGTTGGAAGGAGCTTTTATCCAGACAATATCATTGAATCCAATACTACAGGATGAAAACGCACATTATTTTAAAACCTTTTTGGGCATAAAATTTGATGCTATTCATACAATTAAAATGAAGAAAAGCAATCGGCAACAACTGTTACAGTCGCTTGTTCTTTATTTTGAATTACATTTGCAAGGATTTAGAAAACCCAAATCTCTTGCTATTTTGAATCAAGTTTTTAGCTAATATGCATAAGTTAGGTTTCATATTTTTTTTACTGTTGTTTCAACTGACACCTGCTCAGGAAATAACCATTTTGGATGCAGAGGCTAAGACCCCCATTGTTAATGTTGCTGTCTACAATACGGATAAATCCAAAACAGCCATATCAGATTATGATGGCAAATGCGACCTTTCCATTTTTAGTCCCGATGAACGCATACTATTTACGCATATAAGTTATGAAACTAGAAAAACAACAAAGTCTAATGCCATAAAAAGAGGGGGCCGCGTTTATCTTGATTTAAAAACAGAGCAGTTAGATGAAGTCGTGATGTCCATTTCTAAATGGGAGCAACAAAAAAGAGATATCCCGCAAAAAATAGCATCTATAAATGCTAGAACTATTGCTTTTACAAACCCACAAACTTCTGCGGATCTATTACAAAACAGTGGAAAAGTATTTGTGCAAAAAAGCCAATTAGGAGGCGGAAGCCCAATGATTAGAGGGTTTTCCACCAATAGGTTGCTGCTTACTGTAGATGGGGTTAGAATGAACAATGCAATTTTTAGGGGAGGAAACATACAGAATGTAATATCAATAGATCCGTTCACCATTAAGAATACTGAAGTGATTTTTGGTCCAGGATCGGTGATTTATGGAAGTGATGCCATTGGAGGTGTCATGAACTTTTTCACACATAATCCACGATTTTCCACTACAGAAGAATTGTCTTTTTCGGGAAATTCTAAATTCAGATATGCATCTGCTAATAACGAGAAAACGGGGCATTTTGATTTTAATTTAGGGAAGGAAAAATGGGCGTTTTTATCTAGTATTTCTTATAATGATTTTGATGACCTAGTGATGGGGAGGAATGGTCCAGATTCTTATTTAAGGAACACCCATGTTATTACCAAAGATGGAGCAGATATTTTGGACGAGAACAGTAACTCTAGAAAGCAAGTGTCAACTGGTTATGACCAAATAAGTTTAATGCAAAAAGTTGTTTTTAAACCGAATAATAATTGGAACTACAATTTGGGTCTGTATTATTCCAAAACCTCAAATTATTCTAGATATGATAGGTTGATAAGACCTGACAGAGTTGGAACTGGTTTGCAATCTGCTGAATGGTACTATGGGCCACAAAAATGGTTTATGGGAAATTTACAAGTGGTACAAAAAGGAAAAGGAAAATTTTATGACAGACTTAAAATCACTGCTGCCTATCAACTTTTTGAAGAAAGTAGAAACAGCAGAGATTTTCAAGACCCAACGTTGTTTACGACCAAGGAAAAAGTAGATGCAATCTCTGCTAATATAGATTTTGAAAATAAAAAAATTGGCGACCTTAGACTGTATTATGGAGGGGAATATATTTTCAATAAAGTTGGGTCAGAGGGAAGTCAAAAAAACAATATTACAGAAGTAGTGTCGAATGCTGCTTCCAGATATCCAGATGGTGCTACATGGCAGACCATAGCGGGGTATATAACTGCAGAATATAAGGCAAAACCCAACCTAACTTATTTAGCGGGTTTGCGATATAGCCATGTTTGGATAGATGCTATTTTTGATAAAACGTTTTATGCATTCCCGTTTGATAATGCCGATTTAAGTACTGGAGCATTGACAGGGAGTATAGGACTTAGTTGGTTTCCCAAAGCGGATTTACAGATAACTCTAAATGGTTCTACAGGATTTAGAGCCCCTAATATTGATGATGTAGGAAAGGTTTTTGATTCTGAACCTGGTGCTGTAGTAGTTCCAAATCCTAATTTAGAATCTGAATACGCTTATAATGCAGAAGTGGGCATACAAAAGAATTTCAATGATAAAGTAGTTTTTAAAGCAGCTGGATTTGGCACTTATGTGGCTAATGCTTTAGTCCGGAGAGATTTTTATTTTAATGGAGAATCTGAAATAGTATATAATGGGGAAATTAGTACAGTACAGGCGATTCAAAATGCTTCAAAGGCATATACTTATGGTTATGAGTTTGGAGTAGAAGCATTTCTTTCAGATAACTTGTCCATTTCATCCAATTTTACTTTAACTGAAGGGACAGAAGATGAAGAAGATGGCACCGCTTCTCCTGGAAGACATGTTCCTCCTACTTTTGGGGATTTTCATGTGATATGGAAGAATCAAAAACTACGGGCTGATTTATTCCTAAACTACAATGGGGAGATTGCAAATAAAGATCTGGCTCTGTCAGAATTGAATAAGGAGTATCTCTATGCAAAAGATGCCAATGGAAACCCATATTCCCCTTCTTGGCATACCTTGAATTTTCGCTCTCAATATGGTATTTCCAATGCTTTAAAAGTTTCGTTTAGTGTAGAAAACATAACAAATCAAAGATACCGTTCCTATTCTTCGGGAATAGCTGCACCAGGAATTAACATTGTTACGGGATTGGGATATAAATTTTAAGCTATAATTGCTTTATATTCAGCATAGTTTATGTTTAAAATGCGGTTTTAAGGGTATGGAATAGGTGCTTTTCAATACAAACCACTAATAATGAACATTTCATCCCATTATAAAACCTATAATTCAATCTAAATTTTTAATTTTGCTGCCTTATTTAGGATTATGAAGTTTGCAGAATATAAAGGTTTGGATTTGCCAAAAGTAGCGGAAGAAATACTTGGCTACTGGAAAGACCATCACATTTTTGAGAAAAGCGTTTCCAGTAGGGAGGGCAAAGAGACATATGTTTTTTATGAAGGTCCGCCATCTGCAAACGGAATGCCAGGAATTCATCATGTCATGGCACGTACTATAAAGGATATTTTTCCTAGGTATAAGACTATGAAAGGGTATCAGGTAAAAAGAAAAGCCGGATGGGATACTCACGGCCTGCCTATTGAACTTGGCGTTGAGAAAGAACTGGGTATAACCAAGGAAGATATTGGCACTAAAATATCAGTTGAAGAATATAATGCTGCCTGTAAAAAAGCAGTGATGCGCTATACGGATGTTTGGAATTCCATGACCGAAAAAATTGGGTATTGGGTAGATATGGAAGACCCTTATATTACGTATAAGTCCAAATACATGGAATCGGTTTGGTGGTTGTTGAAACAGATTTATAACAAAGGCCTTATTTATAAAGGCTATACCATTCAGCCTTATTCACCAAAAGCAGGTACAGGATTAAGTTCCCATGAACTAAACCAACCCGGGACTTACCAAGATGTAACAGACACTACCGTTACTGCTCAGTTTAAGGTTAAGAAAGAAACTTTGCCAGACTCTTTTAATCAAATAGAGGGAGATCTTTATTTATTGGCATGGACAACAACGCCATGGACATTACCATCCAATACGGCTTTGACTGTTGGTCTAAAGATTGAATATGCTTTGGTAACAACATATAACCAATACACTTTTGAGCCAATGACAGTGTTGCTAGCAAAAGCTTTGGTTGGCAAACAATTTGCTGGAAAATTTATGCAGGTTGAGAATGAGGATGAACTAAAAGCATATAAAGAGGGGGATAAAAAGACACCTTATTTAGTGGGCACTACTGTTTTAGGAAAGGATTTGGTCGGAATTAAATACGAACAACTACTACCTTATACCTTGCCCTACCAAAACCCAGAAAACGCTTTTAGAGTTATATCAGGAGATTTTGTAACAACAGAAGATGGTACAGGGATAGTACATACTGCCCCTACATTTGGTGCGGATGATGCTATGGTTGCAAAACAGGCAGTTCCTGAAGTGCCGCCCATGCTTATTTTGGATGAAAGTGGGAACCCAGTTCCTTTGGTAGACCTACAAGGACGGTTTAGACCAGAATTAAAGGAGTTTGGCGGTAAGTATGTAAAAAACGAATATTACAATGATGGTGAAGCTCCAGAAAGATCAGTAGATGTAGAAATAGCCATTAAACTTAAAGAAGAGAACAGGGCTTTTAAAGTGGAGAAGTACGTGCACAGTTACCCTAATTGTTGGCGTACAGACAAGCCTATTTTATATTATCCGCTGGATTCTTGGTTTATAAAAGTTACGGATGTTAGGGATAGGATGTTTGAATTGAACCAGACAATCAATTGGAAACCAAAAGCAACAGGCGAAGGACGTTTTGGTAATTGGCTATCTAATGCCAATGATTGGAACTTATCTCGTTCTCGTTACTGGGGAATACCCTTACCTATTTGGAGAACGGAAGATGGTAAAGAAGAAATAATAATTGGTTCTGTTTCTGAGCTTAAGACAGAGATAACCAAGGCTTTGGAAGCAGGAGTTGTGAAGGAAGATATTTTTTCCGATTTTGTTGTGGATGATATGAGTGAAGAGAACTATGACAAAATCGATTTACATAAAAACATTGTAGATCAAATTACCTTGGTATCACCTTCAGGAAAACCGATGAAAAGAGAAAGTGACTTGATTGATGTGTGGTTTGATAGTGGTTCAATGCCTTATGCACAATGGCACTATCCTTTTGAGAATGCTGATTTTATTGATAAAGGTGAAACCTTTCCGGCTGATTTTATCGCTGAAGGAGTGGATCAGACGAGAGGCTGGTTTTATACGCAACACGCAATAGCCACCATGGTTTTTGATTCGGTTGCTTATAAAAATGTAGTGTCCAATGGCTTGGTATTGGATAAGGAAGGCAAAAAAATGTCCAAGCGTTTGGGCAATGCAGCAGATCCATTTGAGACCATGGATTTGCATGGACCGGATGCTACACGGTGGTATATGATATCTAATGCCAACCCATGGGATAACCTAAAATTTGACATAGATGGCATTGTTGAGGTAAAGCGGAAGTTTTTTGGAACCTTATACAATACGTATTCGTTTTTTGTATTATATGCTAATATTGATGAATTCAAATATGCCGAAGATGATATTTCATTGAAGGAACGTCCAGAAATTGATCAGTGGATACTGTCTGAGTTGCATACGCTAATCAAAAAAGTGGATGAAGCTTATGCAGATTATGAGCCAACAAAGGCTACAAGAATGATTTCTAATTTTGTACAAGAAAACCTAAGTAATTGGTATGTTAGGCTATGCAGAAGACGCTTTTGGAAAGGAGATTATCAAAAAGATAAAATATCCGCTTACCAGACTTTATATACCTGTTTGGAAACTGTTGCCAAATTATCTGCACCAGTAGCACCATTCTTTATGGATAGGTTGTATAGAGATTTAATTAAAACAACGCAAAGAGAAGATTTTGAAAGCGTACATTTATCTAACTTTCCAGAATATGATGCATCATATGTAAACAAGGAGTTGGAAGGGAAAATGCAGAAAGCTCAGCTTATATCTTCATTGGTGCTGTCCATTCGTCAGAAAGAAAAAATAAAAGTCCGTCAACCGTTACAGAAAATAATGATTCCTGTTTTGGACGAGAAGCAAAAGATGGAAATTGAAGCTGTGGCCGATTTAATAAAGTCGGAAGTCAATGTAAAAGAAATAGAGCTATTAGATGATGCTTCAGGGATTTTGGTAAAGCAGATAAAACCCAATTTTAAGACTTTGGGGCCAAAATTTGGGAAAGAAATGAAGCAGATTGCGCAGGCAATAGGAGGCTTAAATCAAGAGGATATTCAAAAAATCGAACAAGAAGGGGAAATATCATTGAATATTGAAAATAAAACCATTAAATTGGAGTTAAATGATGTAGAGATTTTCTCTCAAGATATTGAAGGATGGTTAGTGGCAAGTTCAGGAACATTGACAGTTGCATTAGACATTACAATAAATGGAGAATTAAGGGAAGAAGGAATAGCTAGAGAGCTTGTAAATAGAATTCAAAATCTTAGAAAAGATTCTGGTTTAGAAGTTACAGACAAAATAGATGTAAAAATATTGAAAGACGGTTGTGTTGAAAAGGCTATTGAAAGTAATATTGATTATGTTAAGGCTGAAACGCTTACCGCGCAGCTTAATTTTGAGGAAAAATTAGAAAAAGGCATAGAAATCACCTTTGATGAAATAAATACCAAACTGTTTATCCAAAAACATTAAAAACTATGGCACAAGATGTAAACATTAGATATTCTGATAAGGATTTAGAGGAATTTAAAATTCTTATTGAAGAAAAAATAGTAAAAGCAAAAACAGATTTGGAGCTTCTTAAGAGTTCTTATATGAACGACGGAAATAATGGCACTGAAGATACTTCGCCAACGTTTAAAGCTTTTGAAGAAGGTTCACAAACGATGAGTAAGGAGGCTAATACCCAACTGGCAATTAGGCAGGAAAAATTTATTAGAGATTTAAACAATGCACTGTTGCGAATAGAAAACAAAACCTATGGCATCTGTAGGGTTACAGGAAAACTCATTAATAAAGAACGATTAAAGTTGGTGCCCCATGCAACACTTAGCATAGAGGCAAAAAACATACAGAAATAATACTAAAAAACGCCCATAAGGGCGTTTTTTATGCAAAATGATCAAGACAATAGTTTATATCTGCTGCTTGCTGACCCTTAATTTAGTGGGGGCACAAAAAATAGTAAAAAAGTCCATTTTAAATCCCGACACCAGTTTTATTCAGATTGATGCAAACGAGAGTTACCAATTGGATATGGTAACAACAAATACAGATGAGCTTATTGTTGAGGCTATTATTGATGGGGAGTATAAAAATGATTTATTGTTAAACACAATTCAAGACGGACAAACAGTTCTAATTAGCACAAGTTTTAGACCTGGTTTTGTTAGTCCTAATGACAAGTTAAGTGCACATAAGGTAATTTCAATTGCTTTGAAGGTTAAGATTCCAAAAAATAAGAATATTAAAGTTTATGGGTTAAGTTGTAATGTATCTGTAATGGGCACATATAAAAATCTAAACATCACTTTGGAGGATGGACAATGTATCTTAAATGAAGTGGAAGGAGCTGTTGAGGTCAATACTTATAGTGGCGCTATAAAGGTGTATAATGCTAAGGCACATATTAATGCCACATCAAAATATGGTGTGGTATATAAAGAAACGGTACTACAAGACAAAAATTATTATAAGTTAAGCTCGGTTACAGGAAATATCTACTTAAGAAAAACCGAATAATATTGTTATTTTTGCCCAATCTATTATTTAAAGGAATGAATCTGAAAAAATCCCTTCTTCTTGTTGGCATCATTTTGATTATTGACCAAGTAAGCAAGATTTATATAAAAACCCATTTTACATATCAAGAATCAGTTGTCGTATTTGATTGGTTCAAAGTTCTTTTTATAGAGAATGAAGGAGCAGCATGGGGAACAAAATTAAGTGACCTTTTGCCAATTTCAGACAACCTTGGAAAGCTTATATTAACGGTGTTCAGACTTTTTGCAATTGTAGGAATTGGGTATTGGTTATATGATATTATAAAAAAGAAATCCCCTAAGGTCCTAGTTTTGGCTTTATCCCTAATTTTTGCAGGGGCTCTGGGGAATATAATTGATTCAGTTTTTTATGGAGCAATTTTTAATGAAAGTACCCCGGTACAAGTTGCAAGCATGTTTTCTGATGAGCCTTATGGCAGTCTTTTTTATGGAAAAGTGGTTGATATGCTCCATTTTCCAATAATTAGGAATGCGATTTGGCCAGAATGGATGCCCTATTTTGGAGGTAAAACATTTAATTTCTTTGAACCAGTTTTTAATATTGCTGATATGTCCATTAGCACAGGCGTTGGAATATTGATAGTGTTTAATAAAAAAGCATTTGGAAAAAAAGAAGACGAAGAGGAAAATCAGAATTTGTAAACTTGCTCAGGCGTTACACAATAGTCTAAAGCAATATCATTAGCATTGGTGTCAGAAATTTCATCTTCTGGTCTAAAAAGAGAAAGACCAATTTTTATGACATCTGGGGCACATTTTTTTAAAAAAACATCATAGTATCCTTTTCCATAGCCTACTCTATTTCCAATAGAATCATATGCAAGCAATGGAATAAACACCACATCAATTTGTTTTGAAGAGATTTCTATACCATTTACTGGTTCAGGTATATTCCATTTGTTTTTTTTGATAATTAAGCTATCTGTGAGCAAATAATTAGCTAAAGTATGTTCCCCCGTCATTTTTGGGAGCACAACATTTTTATCTTTCCCTTGTAGTATAGACAAAATAAAGCTGGTGTCAATTTCCTTTTTTTCTGAAATAGTTAGAAAAATATGATAAAAGTTTAAAGACCAAATAGGCAGCTCTAAAAGTTTATTTGCAATTTGAATACTAGAATCTTGGAGTTCTTTAGAAGAGACCTTGTTTCTTAACTGAATATAGTTTAATCGCAATTCTTTTTTGAACATGATTGTCGACTAAACAAATATGATTTTCGGAGGAATAAAATATTTAAGCTTGCTCTTTAATAGATACTGCAACGTAAATTTTAAAGAAAAGCATCAAAATTAAGTACATTCCCAATACAATAATATAATTCTCCATCTGATATAAAATTTTAATCAACTAAATGTAAAGAAAAAAATTCACTTATTCCGTAAACTGCACTCTTTTACCGATGAAATACCTATTTTTTACAAAAGATTTAACATTTCTTTTGGGTGTAATGGAATTTTAGAAGAATACAATATGGTAATAAAGTTCTGAACGTCAAACGAATAAAAATATTTTCAATTAAATTAGGAGTTAATTTTATCAGAATTTTCATCGGAGTCATTTTTGAGTATTTAACAAAATTGACAAGTAATTTTATTATTATAACATGTTTTTTAGTGGAATTTATATATTTCTATATAATCAAAACAAGAAATAAGTTTAATGTAATCTCAATTTTGACAAAAAAAAGAGTTCAGAGCAAATTTAAACTCATTTAAAGAAGGAATTCAGTTTGATGATACACGTTAAAAATGACCAATAACTATGTGTTTAAATAAAAACAAATTATCTTAACTTTTCAGTATTAAAATTAAAGCATCTTTTCCTTAGTTCATGTCGGATATTCCAATAAAAGTACAACTAGCATCATTACCCAACAACCCTGGGGTATACCAATTTTATGACAAAGAGCAGTTAATTCTTTATATAGGAAAGGCCAAGAATTTAAAAAAAAGAGTATCCTCGTATTTTAACAAAAAGCATGAATATGGTAAGACTAGGGTGCTTGTAAAGAAAATAGTATATATAAAGCACATTGTGGTACCTACGGAATCTGATGCGTTATTATTGGAAAACAACCTCATAAAAAAGTACCAACCTAGATACAATGTGTTGCTTAAGGATGACAAATCTTACCCTTGGATATGCATTAAAAATGAACGTTTTCCAAGAATATTTCCAACCAGAAGGCTTGTTAAGGATGGTTCTGAATATTATGGCCCGTATACCAGCATGCATACCGTAAAAACATTGTTGGATTTAATAAAAAGTGTATATCCATTAAGGACCTGTACTTATGATCTTTCCAAAGAGAAAATTCAGGCTAACAAGTATAAAATATGTTTGGAATACCATTTAGGAAATTGTATGGGGCCATGTGAGGGGTTGCAAGGAGAAGAAGAATATCAAACTCAGATTGAAGATATTAGACAAATAGTTAAAGGAGATTTTAAATCATCCCTTCAGTATTTTAAAAAGGAAATGGTTGCTTTAGCGGAACAAATGAGATTTGAAGATGCGCAATTAATCAAAGACAAAATAGAGGTCTTGGAGAATTACCAAGCAAGGTCCACCATTGTAAATCCAAAAATCAATAATGTTGACGTTTTCACCATAATTTCTGACGAAACCCATGCATATATTAATTTTTTGCAATTGTCCAATGGCTCAATAATAAGATCTCATACGGCAGAAATAAAAAAGAAATTAAATGAGACTGATGAGGATTTACTTCAGCTAGGAATTATTGATATTCGGCAACGGTTTAATTCGCAATCAAAAGAACTCTATTTACCCTTTAAAGTTTTTTTAGAGTCACATTTAAAAATCACAATTCCAAAACTTGGTGATAAAAAAAAGATACTGGACCTTTCGTTTCGCAATGCCAAATTTTACAGAATGGAACGGTTTAAACAAATTAAAATTATTGATCCAGACAGGCATATAAATAGAATAATGGCTCAAATGAAGAAGGACATAAGGCTGTCTGTTGAGCCACGGCATATTGAATGTTTTGACAATTCCAATATACAAGGAAGTAACCCAGTAGCGGCATGTGTGGTCTTTAGGAATGGCAAACCTTCAAAAAAAGAATACAGACACTATAATATTAAAACAGTAGAAGGGCCAGATGATTATGCTTCTATGGAAGAGGTTGTTTTTAGACGCTATAAAAGATTGTTAAATGAAGAACAGTCCTTGCCACAACTTATTGTGATAGATGGCGGGAAGGGACAATTGTCTTCTGCCCTGAAAAGCCTTGATGTTTTAGGTTTGCGCGGAAAAATTGCAATTATTGGAATCGCAAAACGATTAGAGGAAATATATTTTCCTGGAGATTCAATTCCACTTTATTTAGATAAAAAATCTGAAAGTTTAAAAATAATCCAACAATTGCGAAATGAAGCACATCGTTTTGGGATTAACTTTCATAGAAATAAAAGAAGCAATGCCGCTATAAATTCTGAATTGGAAAGCATTGAAGGAATTGGAGAAAGGACTGCCCAACAATTACTAAAAAAATTTAAATCTGTAAAAAGGATTAAAGAAGCCCCCATTGAAGATTTAGCATTGATTATTGGAATGGCAAAAGCAAAGAAAATATATGCAACCTTTCATTAAAATTGTATCTTAATACTATGCAAAAGAGCATCATATTTGTTATTGTTTTATTTTTTTCCATTTCATTATTGGCACAAAAGAACCAAAATGAAAAAGTAAAGGTCGGTTTGGTTTTAAGTGGAGGTGGTGCCAAGGGATTTGCTCATATTGGCGCACTCAAAATTTTGGAAGAAGCCGGAGTTAAAATAGATTATATAGGGGGGACAAGCATGGGTGCCATTGTTGGGGCGCTATATGCATCTGGGTATTCTGCAAATGAATTGGATTCTATTTTTACAAATATGGATTTCAAGGAGCTTATTCAAGATGATTTGCCAAGAAGCGCT
Source organism: Flavobacteriaceae bacterium (assembly GCA_002746415.1). Lineage (GTDB taxonomy): Bacteria > Bacteroidota > Bacteroidia > Flavobacteriales > Flavobacteriaceae > Saonia. The sequence goes on from NVXD01000015.1 coordinate 183,250, forward strand.
AAAACGTTTTATGAAAAAGAGGATGCTGAAAGATATGCACTGACACTTCCTTTTAATAATTTCAAAATTTCATTTCCACAAGCTATTTCTGGAGGTCAAAATATATATAACGAATTGGTGAAGTTATTATATCATGTAAAAGATGTGAATGATTTTAATAAACTGCCAATCCCTTTTTTATGTGTGGCCACAGATGTGGAAACAGGAAAACAAGTATTGTTGAACAATGGATATTTGCCAGAGGCCATTATGGCTAGTGGAACATTTCCATCTCTTTTTGAGCCAACAGAAATTAATGGGCAAATATTAATAGACGGCGGGGTGATTAATAATTACCCTATAGATGAGGTGCAGGATTTAGGGGCGAATTTTATAATTGGTGTAGATGTACAAGATGAGCTATCTAAAAGAGAGTCCTTGTTATCTGCCACAGAAGTATTGTTTCAAATAAGCAATTATAGAACAGTTCAGGATATGGTAGAGAAATCCAAACATACAGATATTTATATTAAACCAGATATAAAAAACTTTTCTGTAATAGATTTTGATATGGGTCAGAGTATCATTCAAAACGGACAAATTGCTGCCATGGAAAAGTATGTAATCTTGAAAGAATTGGCAATCAAACAGGATAGTAAAAAAAGAAAGAAACTAGCTATACTACATCAGGACTCCATAACAGTGAGTAGATTAAAACTTGAGGGAAATAATAATTATAGTAGAGGTTATGTGAAAGGCAAACTTAGGTTTGATTTAACCCAAAGAATAAGCTTTAATAAATTACTTAATGGAATAAGTAATTTGGCGGCAACAAAAAACTTTAAAACAATAAGATATGAGCTAAAATCTAACGGCATGGGTGATGACTTAGTTTTAAAACTTAGGGAAAACCCCAACAAAATGTTCATTAGGCTGGGAGTCCATTATGATGATTTATTTAAGAGCGCTGCATTGATTAATTTAACAAAAAAGAATTTTTTAATGGATGATGATGTGGCTTCTTTTGATTTTATACTTGGCGATAATCTTAGGTATAGCATGCAGTATTATGTGGATAAAGGATCCTATTGGAGTTATGGGGTAAATTCCAAGTTTGTCAATTTTGAACAGGAAATTAATTATGATTTAATACAATCTAATTTTAATGCCCCCATTAACAATAATATAAATACTATTAATTTTGATGTAACGGATCTTACCAATCAATTTTATTTGCAAACAGTATGGCAAGAAGAATTTGCTTTTAGCGCAGGAGTGGAGCATAAATTTTTAAAATATAGTACAAGAACCTTAGATAGCGCCCCAGATACGGATAGTCTTACGCCTTCAACTAGCAGTAGGGTACTTTATGACAAAAGCAATTATTATAGTGCATACGGGCAATTGACGTTGGATACATACAATGATAAGTACTTCCCTTCAAAAGGCCTGTATTTTAATGGAGATTTTCATGTATATCTTTTTTCTTCAGATTTCAATGACAATTTCAAAGAATTTTCCATTGGAAACGCCAAAATAGGAGCCGCTTTTCCCATTGCCAAAAACTTGTCCTTGAACATAGAAACTGAGGGAGGAGTTAAGTTTGGAATTTCTAGGATAACCTCATTAGATTTTGTTCTTGGCGGTTATGGAGGTAGTGTTGTAAATAATTTTGTTCCTTTTCTTGGATATGATTTTCTTAGCCTACCAGGAAATAGTTATGTAAAAGCTTATGGAAAATTGGATTTTAAGTTTGCACCAAAGAACCATTTAATGTTTGCCGCCAACTTCGCTAATGTGGATGATGACCTTTTTAGAACGGGAGAATGGTTCACAGAACCAAATTTTTCGGGTTATGCACTTGGTTATGGTTGGGAATCTTTTTTTGGTCCCGTTCAAATGTTGTATTCATGGTCACCCGAGGTAGCATCTTCTATGGTGTTTTTTAGTATCGGTTATTGGTTTTAGTTTTGCTTAAAAGTATTATAAACTTCCCTATTGCTAACAGATTCTTAAATTTCGAGAGTAAATTATAAATTACTGTTAACACAATAGTTAAAGTACGTTAAAACATATTTTAACAGAAATTGTTGCCGTAAATTTGTACCAACATAAGGGGTGGTTCCCTTATTACTTTAAGTATTGGTTTTTCATAATTTAAAGTTTGGTTGGTTATTTAGGAAAAGCCCAGTTATTAACTGGGCTTTTTTTATGCAATACTTTGGAACAAATTTTGTTTAAATATATGTTAACCACCATTGTATTGCTGTGGTTTTAGTAATTTTACAATACTATTTGCCATGAAAAAGATTTCTATACTATTATTTTTGTTTATTGGGCTATCTCTAAATGCCCAGAAAAAACCTGCCTTTAAACCTGGGGAATGGCTTAAGTTTAGAATCCATTATGGATTTTTGAATGCAAGTTATGCAACCTTAAAGGTGAACACAGATGAAATAGACAGCATCCCTGTATATCATGTAGTGGGAAAAGGTAAAACGGCTGGGTTTGCAAGCTTATTCTTTAAGGTAGATGATACTTATGAGAGTTATTTTGGAAAACAGGACGGAAGACCATACAAATTTGTTCGTAAGATTAATGAAGGAGGCTATACAAAAGATATAGAGATTAATTTTGATCACGAAAAGGATGAAGCTGTACTAAATGATAAGAAAAACAAGAAAAAGTTTAATTTTACAATTCAGGACGACATACAAGATTTAATTTCTGCCTTTTATTACCTTAGAAGCAATTACAAATTTGAAGACTTGGTAGTTGGTGAATCAATTGAATTGGATATGTTGTATGATGATGATGGCGTTTTTAAGTTTAAGCTTAAATATTTGGGAAAAGAAGTGGTTAAAACAAAGTATGGAAAGGTAGAATGCTTAAAATTTAGACCCTATGTTCAATCAGGAAGGGTTTTTAAAGAGCAAGAGAGTCTTTCTTTATGGGTATCCAATGATTTGAACAAAATCCCTATTCGAATAAAAGCAAATTTGGCAGTTGGTGCCATTAAAGTAGATTTGGATGGATATAACGGACTTAGAAATCAGTTTAAAATAATAATGGATTAAGTCTTTTGAATGAAGAATAAAAAAGATATTGAAGAGCGGATATCTAAACTTGAAGAAAAATACAAAGATTCTGGACAAGATTTAAATTCTTACCTGGACGGACTACTATACCAACGTTATCTCACCTATTGGGATTATATACATTTGGATACTTTGTTGAGCTTGCAGGCTCCCAAAACGCATTTTCCAGATGAGGAGATTTTCATCATGTACCATCAAATTACGGAGCTGTATTTTAAGCTTATTCTCCACGAACAAAAACAAATTGTGGATGATAAAACTCAAAATGTGGATTTTTTTATTGAAAAAACCAATAGGATAAATAGTTATTATAAAGTATTGATTTCCTCTTTTAGCATTATGATTAAAGGAATGGAAAGAGAGCAGTTTTTAAAGTATAGAATGGCACTTTTGCCTGCAAGCGGATTCCAATCTGCACAATACAGGATGATAGAGATTTACGCAACTCCAATGGAAAATTTAATTCATCATACGGAGCGTACATTGTTTTCTTCCAAAAATTCCATAGAAGAGTTGTACGAGCAGATTTATTGGAAAAAAGGAGCTACAGATTTAGCCACTGGAGACAAAACCCTAACCCTGAAACAATTTGAATACAGGTATACGCCAAGACTAGTGCGTATTGCAAAGCAAGTAAAAGAAAGTACTATTTATAATAAATACCAACAACTGCCTACGGCGAGCAAGAAGAATAAAGAATTGATAGCCGCATTAAAGAATTTGGATATAAATGCAAATGTGAACTGGCCCTTAATGCATATGGGTTCTGCGCATCGGTATTTAAAAAAAGGTAATACTCCTATAGATGCTACAGGAGGAACAAATTGGAAAGATTTTCTCCCCCCAAGTTTTCAAAAAATTATTTTCTTTCCTGAGTTATATACAAAACAAGAGTTAAATGATTGGGGAAAACAATGGGCAGACCATATCTTTAACCCTGAAAAATAGAAGCGTAAGGAATGCAAAAATATTGGAGCTTAATTTTAGTTTTGGCTATATTGACATCATGCAAGGACAAAAAAGAACTTGACAAAGAGGTCGTCATAAAAATTATTGAAAAGCCTAAGGTTATCATACAATATGGTTTTAATCTGGAGGATTATAATGTTTTGCAGGATACAGTAAAAAGTGGAGATAGTTTTGGGGAATTAATGTTGCAAAACAAAGTAGGTTATCCCGAAATAGCTGAAATTTCAGAAAAATATAGAGATACTTTTGATGTACGTAAGATTGTGGTTGGCAAACCGTACCTTATCTTAAGGTCTAAGGATACTTTAGAAAAAGCACAAGTATTCATCTACCAGAACGATCGAATTAATTATACCGTGATAGATTTAAGGGATAGTGTAAGGGTCTATAAAAAGCGAAAGAAAGTTAAATATGTGACAAAAGAGGCATCAGGAATAATAGAGACCTCATTGTCTGAAGCCATTTTGGACCAAGGAATTGATTATAATATTACCAATGATTTGTCTGAAATATATGCTTGGACTATAGATTTTTTTAGGTTGCAAAAAGGGGATAAGTTTAAAGTTATATACAAAGAAAGGTATATCAATGATTCTATTTATGCGGGGTCAGAACCAATTGAAGCGGCATATTTTGAACACAATGGAACGCCCTTGTTTGCATTTGCTTATGAGGCAGACTCACTCAAAAACATAACTGATTATTTTGATGATGAAGCCAATAATCTTAGACGTACATTTTTAAGGGCTCCAGTGCAATTTAGTAGAATATCATCCAGGTATAATTTAAAGAGAAGAATAGCATATTACGGTAATAGAATAAGACCGCATAAAGGAACGGATTATGCCGCACCAGTAGGAACGCCAATTATGGCCACAGCCGATGGTACGGTAACAGAATCTACAAGAAGGGGTGGAAATGGAAGATATGTAAAAATACGTCATAATGGAACCTATAGTACCCAATACCTGCATATGAGAAAGCAAAAGGTAAAAAGAGGGGAATTTGTTAGACAAGGAGATATTATAGGTTGGGTAGGAATGACAGGAAATACAGGAGGCCCACATGTTTGCTATCGATTCTGGAGAAATGGCAGGCAAGTTGACCCTTTTAGAGAAAAACTTCCCGCAGCCGAACCTATTTCAGAAACCATAAAAATTCAGTACCTAAAATATATTTCACCCATAAAGGAGCAACTGGACTGTATTGAATTTCCAGAAGCCCTTACAGAGGACTTATTAACCCTTAATCAATAAAATGTCATTAGATATTACCAATCCAACTACTACCAAAGCTTGGGAAAAACTTGCCCAACACTTTCAAGAAAATAAAGATAAACACATAAAGACTCTTTTTCAATCTGATACGGAAAGAGCAAAAAAATTCACTATTGAGTGGCAAGATTTCTTGGTGGATTATTCAAAGAATAGAATAACAAAAAAGACAATGGACCTCTTACTAGATTTGGCAGATGAAGTTCAGTTGAAAAAAGCCATTGAAAAGTACTTTCAAGGAGATGCTATAAACCAAACCGAGGGACGAGCTGTTTTGCATACAGCATTGCGAGCAAAAGAAACTGATGTAGTATTGGTCGATGGCGAGAATATTGTGCCAGAAGTATATGCCGTAAAAGAAAAGATTAAAATATTTACGGATTCCATAATTTCTGGAAAGAAAAAGGGGTATACAGGAAAAGCATTTACAGATGTTGTGAATATTGGTATTGGAGGTTCTGATTTAGGCCCTGCAATGGTAACGGAAGCCCTAAGGTTCTATAAAAACCATTTAAAAACACATTTTGTAAGCAATGTGGATGGTGACCATGTCTATGAAATATTAAAAGAACTGGACCCTGAAACTACTTTGTTTGTTGTGGTTTCCAAAACCTTTACAACCCAAGAAACCTTAAGTAACGCCACCACTATTAAAAAGTGGTTTTTAAAGCATGCAGCACAAGAAGATGTTGCCAAACATTTTGCTGCGGTATCCACCAATACAGCTACAATAGCTGAATTCGGAATTGATGCTGATAATGTATTCCCAATGTGGGATTGGGTTGGAGGGCGTTTTTCCCTTTGGAGTGCTGTTGGTCTAACTGTAGCATTAGCTGTAGGATACGATAACTTTGATGGTTTGCTTATGGGAGCCAACGAAATGGATGAGCATTTTAAAACTGCAGATTTTGAAGATAATATTCCAGTAATTTTGGCACTTTTAAGTGTTTGGTATAATAACTTTTATGATGGAGATACAGAGGCAATAATTCCATATACGCAGTATTTAAATAGATTCTCTGCTTATTTGCAACAGGGAATAATGGAAAGCAATGGTAAAAGCGTAGATAGAAGTGGGAAGAAAGTAGCGTACCAAACAGGCACCATTATATGGGGAGAACCAGGAACAAATTCCCAACATGCGTTTTTTCAATTAATTCATCAGGGAACAAAATTAATTCCGGTAGATTTTATTGGGTACAAAGAATCATTACATGGGGATAAAGACCACCATAACAAATTAATGGCTAATTTCTTTGCGCAGTCAGAAGCGCTAATGAATGGTAAATCTGCTACCGAAGTTGAAGAAGAACTTCAAAACAAAGGGATGTCTCAAAGCGAAATTGAAACATTGGCCCCTTTTAAAGTATTTGTAGGGAATAACCCAACGAATACCCTTTTAATAGATAAACTCACGCCTAAGAGTTTGGGTGCCTTAATTGCTTTGTATGAGCATAAAATATTTGTCCAAGGAGTTATATGGAATATCTTTAGTTACGACCAATGGGGAGTAGAATTGGGCAAGGAATTGGCAACTGCAATTCTAAAGGACATCAACAATTCCGAAATTGCTGATCATGATGGGTCAACGTTAAACCTTCTGCAAGTTTTTAAGAAATGACTTGTGACATTTCAATTTGTTAACGGATTGTGATAAGTTATTGTTTTTCAGTGTTTTTTGTTTCATTTTTATGTTAAATTTGAGTTGACTAATTTAACATTGTCTTAATGTTTATGTGTTAGAATAAGAGCACATTTGCAGGACAAAAAATAAGAACTTAAACACTAGAAAAATGAAAAAAAGGTACTTTGCAATTGCGGCATTTTTAATGTCAACAATTGCTTTTTCACAAGGAACAATTACGGGTATGGTAACAGATGGTGAATCTGGAGGGCCATTACCTGGCGCAAGTGTAGTTGTACAAGGAACAACTAATGGAACAGCTACTGATTTTGATGGAAATTTCACAATTGAAGTAATAGGGGAAACAGGAACATTGGTTGTTTCCTATATCGGTTTTATTACTAAAAATGTAAATTTCACATCAGCTGGAAATATTGGAAATATTTCATTGGAACCAGACGCAGAGGAATTGGAAGGCGTTGTGGTTACAGGTATTATGGATATTGCAAAAGATAGACAAACGCCAGTTGCAGTATCTACTATTAGAGCATCAGAAATTCAAGAAAAATTGGGGTCTCAGGAATTCCCTGAGCTATTAAGAAGCACACCTTCTGTATATGCTACAAAAACTGGTGGTGGTTTTGGAGATGGCAGGGTTAATATACGTGGATTTGATTCTCCAAACATTGCAATTATGATTAATGGAATACCTGTTAATGATATGGAGAATGGTAGGGTTTTCTGGAGTAACTGGGCAGGGCTTAGTGATGTTACTACTGCCATGCAAGTACAAAGAGGGCTAGGCTCTTCCAAACTGGCAATATCATCAGTCGGTGGAACTATTAATATTATTACAAAATCTACAGAATTAGAAGAAGGTGGAGCTGTAACAATTAGTGCTGGTAACGATGGTTATCTTAAGACCAATGTTTCTTATAACACAGGTAAAATGGAGAATGGTTTTGCAGCTTCCGTTTTATTGGGAAGAACATCTGGTGATGGATATATTAATGGAACTGCATTTGAAGGATACAATTATTTTATTGGGTTTGGATATGAACCAAATGAAAAACACAATTTTCAATTTATGCTTACAGGGGCTCCCCAAGTGCATAATCAAAGAACGTCAAGCTTTTTTAATACAGCAACAGTTGAGCAGTATTTGGAATTTGGTACTAAATACAATTTTAATCAAGGTACTTTAAATGGAGAGGAATTTGGAATTAGAAGAAATTTCTACCACAAACCAGTAGCTTCATTAAACTGGGAATATAAAGTAAATAGCAAATCTACTTTATCCTCATCTGTATATGCATCATATGGTAGAGGTGGTGGAACAGGAGATATTGGCAGATTGGATGGGAAATTTGCTAGTGACGGGAGATTAAGAGATAACGATGGAAATGTACTTTATGATGCCATAGTATCCTCAAATTCGGGTACACTAACAGAATTCAATGGTTTTTCTTATGGCAATACTATAGATCCTTACACCAGTTCTTTTATAATAAATGATACTAGTTTAGGTGATTTTGGTGATGGTAGCACAAATGATTTAACCGGAGTCATAAGAAGGAATGGAATTATTAGAAGGGCTTCTGTGAATTCACATAACTGGTTTGGGGCTATTGCTAATTTCCATACAGATATAGATGATAATTGGAATTGGGACATTGGTGTTGATCTTAGAAGTTATAAAGGAATTCATTATAGAAGAGTGGACAATTTACTTGGAGCAGATGGATACCGTGACAATGATAATATCAACAACAGATTTAATGTAGTTACTCAAGAGAACACTTCAGATTTAGGGGGCTTATGGAACGTTTTTAGAAGCATAGATAAAGATGAAAAGATAGATTATTATAATGATGGTTTGGTGAGATGGTATGGTGCTTTTGGACAATTGGAATATACAAGCGATGTGGTTTCTGCTTTTGTTCAGGCAGGTGTTTCTCAGCAAGGATTTAAGAGAAAAGATTACTTCACCTATTTAGATTCTGATCCAGATCAGGAATCGGATTGGGAAAATATTTTAGGTGGGAACATTAAGGGCGGCCTTAATTATAATATAAATGATGCAAATAATGTATTTGTAAATGCTGGATACTACTCTAAACAACCAAATTTTGATGCGGTATATCCAAATTTTAGAAATGAATTGAATGATGACCTTAGCAATGAAAAAATAATAGGCATGGAAGCTGGTTATGGATTAAATCTTGGGGATTTTAGAATGAAGTTAAATGTATATAGAACATCTTGGAAAGATAGATTTATTTCTATTGGTATTGAAGATAATGGAATTGCAAACATCTCTGGTGTAGAGCAGGTTCATAAAGGTGTTGAAATAGAAACTAGTTATAGAGCCTCTGACGTTGTTCAATTTAAGGGGATGTTGTCTTTAGGAGATTGGGAATATGGAGGAGATGCCTCTGGTGCTGCATTTGATGACAGTCAAAATTTCGTCAGAGATGTTACTTTGTATTTAGATGAAGTAAAAGTTGGTGATGCTGCGCAATTCACATCTAATTTAGAAATGATAGTAAGACCATGTGAAGATTTAAAATTGAGCGCTACTTGGTTTACGGCTTCAGATTTATATGCTTTTATTTCTGCAGATGATTTTGATAGCCCAGATCATGATGGCTCATTACGCTTGCCAACGTACAATTTATTTGATGTAGGGGCATATTATAAGTTCAATTTAGGAAATGACAATGCATTAAGTTTGGCAGTAAATGTGAACAATGTATTTGATTCAGAATATATTGCTGAATCTTTGACCAATACTTTTGCTGAATCTGGAGATACAACTTATAATGGAATCAATGTTAGAAATAAAGCTTTCTTTGGCTTTGGTAGAACATGGAACGTAAGCATGCGTTACAATTTCTAAAAATCACTTCATAAACAATTTAGAACCCCACTATTTAGTGGGGTTTTTTTATGCTAAAAATCACTACATTTAAGCAACTAAAATCAAACTGATGTACGAAACTATATTGAATTTACACTCTTATTTAGCCTATGCTGTTTTGGCTATATTAATTCTTGCTGTGGCCAATGCCATATTAGGCCTTAAAGGCGATAAAATGTTCACTATGGAAAAAGATTTAAGACTAAGTCTTTTTACACTTATCTTAAGTCATATTCAATTATTAGTTGGTCTTATCCTATTTTTTGTTTCTCCAAATGGGCTAAGTGCTATAAAACAATCCGGAATGGGTGGACTAAGTTCTGCTGCTCGGTTGTTGGCTGTAGAACATCCTTTTATCAATATTATAGCCATAGTGCTGATTACAATTGGATGGTCTAAACATAAAAAAATAATGGAAGCTGCCAAAAAGTTTAAAACAATAGCTATTTTTTATGGTCTTGGATTGCTTTGTCTTTTAAGTCGTCTTCCTTGGGATCAGTGGTTTTAATCAATTTCTAAAATCACAATCCTACCTTTCTAGTAACCTAAAGCATAACAATTATCAATTCAATAATATATTAAAAATGAAAAACCTCCTTACGTTAGCACTAACAGTATTTTTATTATCATCCATGCATGCCCAAGAAAAATCATTATTCAATGGAGAAGATTTAACTGGTTGGACTGTTTACGGAACAGAAAAATGGTATGTAGAAGATGGCCTTTTAATCTGTGAAAGTGGTCCTGATGCACAATATGGGTATTTGGGAACCAATGAGCATTACAAGAATTTTGTCCTTACTTTAGAATTTAAACAAGAAGCCAATGGAAATAGCGGAGTATTTGTTCGCTCTACGGTAGATGGCACAAAAGTAAGTGGGTGGCAAGTTGAGGTAGCTCCTCCAGGGCATAGCACAGGAGGCGTGTATGAATCTTATGGACGTGGATGGTTGATAAAGCCAGACCCAGAAAAGGATAAAGCGCTAAAAATGGGAGAATGGAACCAAATGAAAATCAAACTGTCTGGAGATACGATAACTTCTTGGGTAAACGGAACTGAGATGATTACATTGACCGACGAAAAAATTGGAGCTGGTGAGGGATCCATAGCCTTGCAAATTCATGATGGTGGTGGCATAAAAGTTAAATGGAGAAATATTAAATTAATTCCCCAATAATATTTAGTCCTCCTTTCGGAAGGGTTTTATCACATACATATATACAGGGAAATGGTCGCTGTAACCCCCTGAATAATTACCGCCGGCATACGTCCTGTAGGGATATCCTTTATATTTTCCTTTGGAGGTGCTGAGATAAGGTGGATTGAAAACTCCTGCTTTCCAAAAAGAAAATGAAGTGTCATTCTTCAATAGATTAGCAGTAAAGAAAATCTGGTCAAATAAGTTCCATTTGTCGCGGTAAGCCAAGGAACCAACACCTTTTTTATGTAAGCCTTCCATGGGGTTAAATAGGTCCAAACTATCCAACTTTTTCCTTTGCCCTTTAATATGTAATATTTTTTTTAGGCTATCATCGATTGGGTCATCATTATAATCTCCCATACTTATGATTTTGGAGGTGTAGTCCAATCTTATAATAGAATCTATTATTCTTTTGTTCAATTTCGCAGCTAGCAGCCTATTGGGTCTACTTCTGGTTTCGCCTCCACTTCTAGAAGGCCAGTGATTTACAATAAAAAAGAATTCTTCATTGTCCAGAAACCCACCCACGACCAATTGGTCACGGGTGTAATCTCGGTACCCTTCACTACTACTTAATAGTAAACGGTGGCGTTTAAAAGTAGTTGGGGTAAACACTCCTTTTTTATATAAAAGAGCGACATCTATGCCGCGCTCATCTGGGGAATCAAAATGAATAATTCCGTAATTTTTATTTTTTAGAGTGGCATGATTGATTAAATCCTCCACTACCTGTTTGTTTTCAACTTCACACAACCCAATAATATCAGGAGATGATTTTGTAATATTAGCTCCTATTTCAGATAGTACCTTTGTTATATTGGTGAGTTTTTGATTGTATCTTTTTGTATTCCATTGGTCTTTTCCTGTTGGAGTGCGGTCATCATCAAAAGTCAGGGGATTGTTTATCGTATCAAAAAGATTTTCAATATTGTAAAAGGCTATTGTTCTTATCTCATATTTCTTTTTCTCTTGGGAATGACCTAGGAAAGAAATGAAAAGAAGAAATAACATTAATTTTATTTTCAAAGATTGCTATTTTAATTAAAGGAAAAGGGCGACTACAATACTGTTCAATAGTTAAGTTGAAATTAATATAGTAAATTTTCTACGAATATTGTTTATTTTTCGCACATTTGTTTTGAATTACAACGGTAAACAATTTTTAATGCGAACACTTTTTTTTCTAATTCTTCTAGTTTTCCAAACTAGTATTGCACAGGAATACGTTATTTTAACTGGTATAATAGTCGATAGGTAGTCCAGATTAAAAGTTCCAAAGTGCTCAATTTCAATTGAAGGAACACAGTTGTCCACCGGCATTAATTTAGAAGGAAAATTTACTATAAAAACTTCTTTGACCGGAGATTATATTCTTTTTATTATTTCGAAAGAGTACGTTTCAAAAAGGATTCCTATTGTATTGGAAGGGAAAACCTTGAATTTGGGTATCATTTATTTGGAGAAAGATATTACCCATGAAAAAGGTGATAATTTAATTACACTGACGGATGCTGATTTATCTGACCATGAAAGTATTTCCACATCTTCTGGATTATTGCAAGCTACGCGGGATGTATTTCTTACTAAGTCGGCTTTTGATTTTGGTCAAGCATTTTTTAGAGTCCGTGGATATGGTTCCCAATACGGGAAAGTACTTGTTAATGGAATACCCATGAACAAAATATATGAAGGGCGGCCGCAATGGAATAATTGGGGCGGGTTAAATGATGTAACCAAGAACCAAGTGTTTACAAATGGTTTAAACGCATCAGATTACAATTTTGGCAGTATTTTAGGAACTACTAATATGGATACAAGACCTTCTGGTCTTCGTCCAGGAACAAGATTGTCCTCTTCTTATTCCAATAGGACATATACAGGGAGGTTCATGGCAACATATAACTCGGGAATTCATAAAAATGGATTGGGATATGTTTTTTCAGCTTCTAGAAGATGGGCAAAGAAAGGTTATGTTGATGGAACACTCTATGATGCTTTTTCTTTTTTCGGGGCTTTGGAATTTCAATTTAATCCAAAGCATTCTGTTGGCCTCACTTCAATCCTGGCTTCCAACCGTAGAGGACGTTCTTCGGCAATTACAGAGGAAGTTTTTGAACTTGTTGGAAGTAAATACAACCCGTATTGGGGTTTGCAAAATGGTGACCTGAGAAATTCAAGGGAAAGAAAAATAGTAGAACCCATATTCATGTTGAATCACTATTATAAATCAGATAAATTAAATATCAATTCAGGAATTGCTTACCAAACAGGCACATATGCAAGAAGTAGATTAGGGTATTTCAATGCGCCGAACCCTGACCCTACCTACTATCGATATGTGCCCAGTTTTTTTATAAATAGCCCCATAGGTGCTAATTTCATTGGTGCAAGTTTGGCAAAAAAAGGTTTTTTGGAGCAGCCCCAATGGAATTGGGAAAGTCTTTATGATGCTAATTTGAACGAAGTAAATAATGGAAAAGCAAGTTATATTTTATATGACGATGCAGTAGCTGACAATCAGGTTACCATGAATAGTATTGCTAATCTTACTCTAAATGAAAAGGTGCAACTTGATTTTGGAGTAACATATAAGCAACTGGAATCTGATAATTATGCAAAAATGAAAGATGTTTTGGGAGCCGATTTCCATTTGGATGTGGATCCTTTTTCCAACACTAAAAACGATATGAATGGCGCTACCTCTAAAACAGAAAATGAACTGTTCAATTATCATTATAAAATAAATTCGGAACAGACTGATGCATTTGTTCAATTTAAATATACCAGCAACAAGTGGAATGTCTTTGTTTCAGGAAATTACAACAATACAAGTTATAAGAGAGATGGATTATTTCCTAACGAACGTTTCATAGACAACTCTCTTGGAAAGAGTGAGGATGTCGTTTTTTCCAATTATGGAATAAAGGGAGGATTGGGAAGTAAAATCACAGACAGGCATTGGTTAAGGGTAAACGCAGCATATATAAATACCCCGCCTGTTTTACAGAATGTATTTATCAATCCAAGAGAAAATAATGCTATTGTCCCTAATATTAAGAGTGAAAAAATAATGACTGCCGACTTAAACTATTTTATTCGCCTACCTAAATTAACAGGAAGAATCACGGGATTCCATACTCGTTTTCAAAACATGACAGACGTCAATTTCTTTTTTGTAGACGCAGGCGTGGGGTCAGATTTTGTTCAGGAAGGGATAACCAACTTGGATAAATTGCACATGGGTACAGAGGTAGGGTTGGAATATCAAGCTTCGTCCAGTGTAAAATTGACGGTAGTTACAGCAATTTCTAAATATGTGTATGCCAGCAATCCTGACATAACAATTAATTTTGATACAGCGGGGGCTGTAGAAGACATCATAAATCCTGATGGAAATATAGCTTTGGGAATTGCCAAAATTAAAGATTATAAGCTTGCACAAGGCCCGCAAAAAGCTATGGCTTTTGGAGTTGGATATAGAGATCCAAAATATTGGTGGGTGGGAGCAACTGCTAATTATTTAGGAAATAATTATGCCAACATTTCCACAATTATAAGGACACAGAGTTTCTATTTAGACCCTGATTCGGGACATCCTTTTCCCAATGCAACAAAAGAAAATGTAAGCAGATTATTAGCGCAACGAAGGTTAGGTAATTTTTATTTATTGAATCTTGTTGGTGGAAAGTCCTGGTTGATAAATGGTAAATATATAAGTGTGTTTACTAGTATCAACAATGTTTTTGATACAGTATATAGAACGGGTGGGTATGAGCAAAGTAGAAATGGCAATTTTGGGCAGTTAAAACAGGATAATTTAAGTGGAACGCCATCTTTTGCACCAAAATATTGGTATGGTTATGGTCGTACGTATTTTTTAAATTTTGCTATTGGCTTTTAAATCGTCATAACTGCCTTTATAGCAAGACCCGTGCTGAACGCAGTCGTAGTAATGAATTAAGGGGTGTGTTAAAAAGAAAGAATATAGAATGAGAGTCATATACAATCCTAAGCTTAAAGAGTTTGCCAGACAACTAAGGAATAACGCTACAAAGTCAGAGATTAAATTGTGGCAAAAATTAAAACGCAACCAAATGTATGGATATGATTTTCATAGACAAAAACCAATTGATGAATGCATAGTAGATTTTTTCTGTAACAAATTGCAGTTAGCAATAGAGTGTGATGGATATTCACATGAAATACAAGAAGTTTGGGAGAAAGATGTGAAGAAAACAGAACGACTAAACGAGTTGGGAATTCGTGTTCTTAGATTTTCTGATTTTCAAATTATGAATGACATGGAAAATGTTTTAAGAACAGTTGAAGATTATATTCAAATTTTTGAAGCTAATGATTGTACACCTCCCTCAGTCCCTCCTTTTTAGGAGGGAAGTTTAAAAGGTAACAAAGCATTCGACTTTGGAAATAAAGAATAATTATAAGTTTATATTGAACTCGCGGTTGCTATTTCCCCTCTAATAAGAGGGGATAAAGGGGTGTGTTATTAATAGTGTAAAATGAAAAAAGGATATTTATATATTTTATTAATTATTTGTTCATGTGTAAAGAACACTGATTTTGATGCTCCAAAAAGTAGTTGTGAAAATAAGTTGACCACCAACACCTCTTTTGCAGATGTAAAGAAATTGTATGTTGATGAAATTATACAAATACACGAAGATTTGATATTGGAAGGTTATGTAATTTCATCAGATAAAGCTGGCAATTTTTTTGGAAAGCTTCATATTCAGGATAGCTCAACTAACCCCACAGGAGGTTTTCAATTAGAAATTGACCTAAGAGATTCGCATTTATTTTATCAAAGTGGAAGTAAGGTATACCTAAAGTTAAAAGGGCTGTATTTAGAGAAATCAAAAGGGGTCTATAAAATAGGTGGGGTGTTCAGCGCTTTTGGAAACGCTTCTGTAGGTCGTTTGCCTTCAATAGTGGTACAGCAACACTTATTTTTAGGGTGTAGTGATACGAAAGCAATTCAACCTACCATTGTTGGAATAGATGCTTTAGAGGATGCCATGGTGAATACTTTGGTGCAATTAGAAGATATAGAAGTAATTGAGGCATCCATAGGAAAACCATTTGCTGAGGCTAAAAAAGAAACCCAACGTATTTTAAAAGATTGTGATGGAGATGAAATTGCCTTATTGAACAGTGGTTATTCTGATTTTCAATCAACAATTCTCCCTGAAGGGAATGGTACAATAACCGTTGTTTTATTGAAGAAGAATGATATATATCAAGTAGTCATAAGAGATGTCAATGATATTGATTTTTCTAAGGAACGATGCCTGCCAGATGAAGTAACTTCCAATCAGTTGTTTATTTCTGAATTAGCGGATCCAAATAACAATTCAGGAGCACGGTTTTTGGAATTGTACAATGCATCAGATAAAGATTTAAGTTTAAAAGGATGGACGCTTAGACGCTATACCAATGCGAACACAACTATTAGTGCTACCATAGATCTATCAGACTTTAATCTTGCTGCAAAAAGCACCTTTGTTATTTCCCCGAATATGTCCGAATTTGAAACTGTTTATGGTTTTGCTCCACATATGGGTGTTGCTACCAATAGTCCGGCTGATTCTAATGGTGATGATAATCTAGAATTGGTGGACCCATTTGGTACTGTAATTGATGTTTTTGGTGTTGTTGGAGAAGATGGGACCAAGACGAATCATGAGTTTGAAGATGGCAGGGCCGTTAGAAATTTAAACATTGATAAAGCCAATCCAACATATACTTTTTCTGAATGGATCATTTTCAACGATACAGGAAGTAAGGGTACTACCAATTTGCCTCAAAATGCTCCAAAGGATTTTACTCCAGGGATTAGGGATTAAAAACTTCTATTTGAGTATTCTGGCATTAAATTTGTGATTCACAGGACATTAAATTAACTACATGGTCCTAAATAAGAAGTCAATTATTTTATTCCTTTTTTTGTTTAAAGTACTTTTTATTATTGCTCAGGTGAAGCCGCCAAAAGTATATGGTGGAATAGGATTTTATTTGGCGCCAGATTTGGAAGGTAGTGGGTATGCGGATTTTACTGCTGGGATAGAAGTTTTTTCATATAAATTTATTGCTCCAGAAATTGAAGTCAGTTATTTTATTGGAGGAATTGAAACGCTTACAGAGACTGATGAAAATGGATATGATTCAAAAATATTTGACAAGGCTTTTAATGCCACAATAGTAAGCATTACACCAAAACTTTTTTTCTGGGAGGGGGAAGGATTGCGCTTGGTTGTTATTCCTAAATATTCTTTTGCAGATATTACCGTTAGAGCTAAGGTTACCGGGATTACGGATTTTTATGCTAAAACAGAAGCATTTTATGAAAGCAAAAGGCAGTTAAATTTTTGGTCTTTTGGAGCAGGAATTGAGGGTGAGTTGAACAATGAGAAAATTCATATTGGTGGCTATTTAATATATACAGGGTTTGATGTAAGCAAAGGAATTAAAGAATTTGAGTTGGGAGGTTTTAATGTATCTAGGTTTGCCACAAAAACTTTGGGAATTAATATTAGGGTGATGTATTCATTTTGGTGATGAAAATAGAAGAACCCTCTTTTTAAGGGAAAGTGCATAATAGCCTCGATTAGAGAGACTTAAAACCATCCTAAAAAGTTCCAGAGGATTTTACGCTAGGGATTAGGAATTAAAAGAAAGAAACCAATAAGGTTAAGATTATTATTTGGTATTTTTAAAAAGTAAACCTTATTGATGAAAGCAGAACAACAACTTGACCTTATAAAACGATTAAAAGCTATCGCTGAAACAGGAATAGTATATTCTAAAAAAGGAAGTTATGATATAGAGCGATATACAGAACTTAAAGAAATTAGTCTACAATTAATGGCGCATGTTGGGAATCAGCCTTTAGAGACTATTCTTAAATTTTTTATGCCACAAGAAGACTACCCAACGCCAAAAGTGGATGTTCGAGGATTCGTTTTAAATGACGAAAATGAAATTTTATTGGCAAAGGAAAGTGTTGATGGCAAATGGTCCATTCCTGGAGGTTGGGCAGACATAGGTTGCACTCCATCTGAAGTTGTGATTAAAGAAATAGAAGAAGAAACGGGCTTAAAAGTTGAAGTTGATCGGTTATTGGCTGTTTATGACAAACAAAGACACCCGCACCCACCAGAACCCTTCTATGTTTATAAGATGATGTTCTATTGTAAAGTTAAAGGGGGAAGTTTAAAGGCCGGTTTTGATATGTTGGAGACAGGTTATTTTCCCTTAAACAATTTACCTGAATTATCTGAAAACCGAATTTTAGAAAGTCAATTAAAGCAGTTGTACAAAATGGTGCAAACTGAGGAGCAAAAAGTATATATTGATTAAGATGTCGCAAGAACTAAAAATAGCACTGATACAATCCCCACTGGAATGGGAGAACCCAGAAGGAAACAGGCGATTTTTTTCAAATAAAATTGATACTATTTCTGATAATGTGGATGTAATTGTTCTACCAGAGATGTTTACAACTGGGTTTACGATGAACCCACAAAATATTGACTCATTAGAAGGAACTAAAACGTTGGAATGGATGCAACAATTAGCAGATAAAAAAAATCTTGCTTTGGTTGGAAGCATTGTTTTTAATGAAGGGAATCAATATTACAACAGATTATATTTTGTGGCTCCAAAGACAACTCCTTGGAGTTATGATAAAAGACATACGTTTACGCTTGCAGGAGAGGATAAAATATATACAGCTGGAACATCAAAATTAATAGTTGATTATAAAGGTTTTAAAATATGCCCACTTATTTGTTATGATCTTAGATTTCCTGTTTGGGCAAGAAATGATGATGGATATGATATTTTACTTTATGTTGCCAATTGGCCAAAACTTCGAATCAATGCTTGGGATGCACTTTTAAAAGCAAGAGCGATAGAAAATATGGCATATGCTATAGGTGTTAATCGAGTTGGTAAAGATATTAATGGATATGAGTACAATGGACATTCCAGTGTATATAATGCCCTAGGGGAGCAATTGGTGTTTTCAGAAAAAGAAGAAATTCTTTATACAACACTATATAAAGACCACATAACTACTACGCGTAATAAATTAAAATTTTTGGATGATAGGGATATGTTTACTCTTTTAACGTAAACGTTTGTTCCAATTCCCAATTGGCGCGCATTTCAATCACGCCTGGATAGTAGCTTACCTTTTCTGGCTGTATTTTTTTAAGATAACTTCCTGTGTCCCAAATTCCATTACCATTTTCGTCAAAGATTACTCTAATCATATAGCTGGAAGGTTCAAGATTGTTGAATTCCAATATTTTTGGTTCAGTCATATAAATTTCACGTAGTGCTTCCTCACCCTTATCATTTGTAAGTTGAACAATCAAGGGGAATTTGGTGTTTCCAGTTAGGTTTAATTTTAGATTTCCATAGTCTGCCAAACTGCCCGTTGAAAAATTAAAGACAATGGAGTCATTTGTATCTTTAAAAAAATCTGTGATTGCACCTGGAAATAACTCGAATTTATATTTTTGGTTGGGAACTACTTCAAAATCTAAATCCACTTTATTTTTAATGGTATCTATTGAGGCAGAAAAAGAACCAGGTAAGGAATCTTGAACTGTTAAGGATATTAATGAAGTATCTAGAACTACCAAAGGTGTACTAGCCAGGATACTGAATTTCTCTTCAAAGTTGAATTTTCCTCTTTGGCTAGAAGACAAGGATAAAGTATCAGCTGGTAATTTTCTTGGTTTAACAGAAAAAGTATCAATTAATTTCAGTTTTTCATTGGTAATTGTAAATAATAAAGAATCCATTTCAAAAGGTGTAAACCAATAATGCAAGGTGTCTTTTTCCCTGTCTTTTAAAAAGATGGTCTCAACAGTATCTGGTAATAACGTTATTATATCAATTACAAAATCTTCCCTGTTTCCTTGGTAACCAAACTGGATTCTGTTTTCGGCCGCAAAACTGGGTACAGAGATATTATAATCTGGCTTTTCCTTAAATAATGTCAAAAGATATGTGGAATCTGTAGGTAAGGTAATGGTGTCTACCACAAAACCAATTTTGTCAATCATTTGGTCAAACATATTGTTTTTCCCTTCATCTTTTATAGCTGCAAGGGCATATTTTCCAGCTTTTAGGTAGTTCAATTTAAATATAACGGTACTGTCTAAAGTATTGGTAATATAATTTGGTGGTTTTTGGTAGATGGTGGAATCAGTATAGGCTGTATCAATTTCATAAAGCATTACACTAATAAATTCATCTGCTTTTTGATTAAAGGCATCCTTTACAGCACCAGTTAAAGACAAAGAATCTATATAATCGCCTGTTGAAAAAACATAGGTGAGAAAACTATTTGGGTTTCCTTCGTTATTGTCTACAATACTTTGTCCAAAATTTAAGGTATAGGTAGTATTCTCTTTAAGAGTGTCTTTTATAATAATTTCAATATGTTTTCTGGCGCCACCTTGTGGAGTAATTTCTGGAACATACTTTAAAGGGGGAGAAACAATGAGTTGTTCCTGTATTTTTTCGAGTTTTATAAATTCATCAAACTCCAATTTTATTACTTTAGTTTTAAAATTGGTGGTCAAATTCTCAGGTGTAGCTTTAACCAAAACAGGAGGTGTAATGTCTTTTGGACCACCGCTAGGCCTTCCTCTTTGTGCACATTGAAAAAAGGCAAATACTGCAAAAATCATAAAAAGAAATCCTAGAACACGTCTCAACATTACTATAAATATATCTTAGAGCAAAGAAACAACTTTAAGGCACAACAGCCATTGTAGCTATAAATATATTAACATTTTCCGAACAATGTATGGCAGTTGCGCAGGCCTCTATTGTTGCGCCAGTGGTAATAACATCATCAACCAATAGCACATTTTTATTTCTTAAAAACTCGATATCTGATACTATAAAAAGACTTTGACTCTATTGCCACCTATATATTCTTCCTTTTTTTGTTTGGGTTTTGGTATTGGATGTTTTGATCAATATGCCTTCTGCATAATCTGCATTTAAATGGTATGCCAATTGTTGTCCAAAAAGTGTAACTTGATTATACCCTCTCTTTTTCAGTCGTTTTTTATGTAATGGAACAGGTATGACAATGTCAATATTATTGAGACTGCCATCATTTTTTATGATTTCCCCAAACCAATTACCCAAAAATTCGCCAATTTGTTCCTGGTTCTTGTACTTTAAATGATGAATAATATTCTTAACAATGCCGTTTTTAGTAAAGAAAAGTAAAGAATTGGCCTTTTTTATGTTAACTCTTCCATAAAAAATACGGTCAATGGAGTTTTCTTCGTTATAATTATCATCGGTAAGAGGTAATTGATTTCGACAAACGGTACAGATGGTTTTCTCTCCTCTATATAATCGTGCATTACATCCAAAACACACAGTTGGTAGCAGTATGTTATTTACATCATTTAGTATATTTGTTAACTTGAAGTGTGTCAAATCTTTATTACCTACTTATAAATTAAATGGAAGTCCAAGATAATAAATTCAATTATAAAATACTGCTTGCCGCTCTGGCAGCTGTAATCCTAGGCATTCTTATTGCCTTTTACTACAGTTATGCCCAATCACAAACACAATTAAGTTTTTTAGAGCAAGAAAAAGATCTATTGGTTAAAGATTTGACCATAATGAAAGCGCAGGTAGACCAGCTTTCTGCCCGTAATGAGGTTAATGAAATAGAGCTTGAGTCTTCAAGGCACCGTGTACAACGATTGTTGGATTCCGTAGGCAGACTTAATTTTAATACTGCTAAACTTAGAGAAAACAGAAAACTACTTAGAGCTTTAGAAGCCAAGTATGATAGTCTTAAACTCAAAAACAATTTCCTTTCTTATAACAATATGCTTCTTGCTGACAAGTATGAGGAGACTAGAAAACAAATAGTTGAATTAAGAAATCAACGCAGTTCAATGGCTGAAGCTGAGGTTACACAACGAAGAAGAATACAAGAACTTAATAATGAGTTGAAAACTAAAAGCTACTTAAAGTTAGAAAATGCAATTGGAAATGGATATAGATTGCGTAATGCACGACCTATACAGACCAATAAAGGATCTACCATAGAAAAACTTAGAGGGTGTGTTACCATTGTTGGTAATCCTAATGTAAACCGAGAGGATAAAATAGTTTATTTTCAATTTTTGGGTCCTAACATGGGTGTTATTGAGGATAATGCAAATACCATTTCTGTAAATGGAAATATATATAGTAAGCGTGTGGAAGTGGTTTTTATGGGCGAAGAAGTAGTTATTTGTGATTTTATTACCGTTCCAGAAGGTTCTCTACAAGAAGGCCAGTATACTCTTAATGTTTTTGAGGACGAAAGATTACTTGCTACAACTCAATTTGAATTGAAATAATTATATCCTTCTAACCTAAAATTCTATTTTTGCCCAATGGCAAATAAAGAAGACCTTTTTAAGAAAGTAATATCCCACGCAAAGGAATACGGTTATGTGTTCCAATCCAGTGAAATTTATGATGGGCTTAGTGCTGTTTATGACTATGCGCAAAATGGAGCAGAGTTAAAAAAGAACATTAGGGAATATTGGTGGAAAGCCATGGTACAACTCAATGATAATATTGTTGGGATAGACTCAGCCATATTTATGCATCCTACCATTTGGAAAGCATCAGGTCATGTGGATGCCTTTAATGATCCATTGATTGATAATAAAGATTCTAAGAAAAGATATAGGGCAGACGTTTTAATAGAGGATTATTGCGCTAAAATTGAAAATAAAATTGAGAAAGAAGTTACCAAAGCAAGAAAACGTTTTGGTGATGCTTTTAATAAAGAAGAGTTTGTATCTACAAATCCTCGAGTTGTTGGATACCAAGAAAAAATGAATAGCATTCTTTCTAGAATGGGTAAATCCTTAGAGAAAGAGGATTTAGTTGATGTAAAAAGTCTAATTGAAGAATTAGAAATTGTTTGTCCTGTATCCGGTTCTAAAAACTGGACAGATGTTAAGCAGTTTAATTTAATGTTTGGCACTAAACTTGGCGCTTCTGCTGAGAGTGCTATGGATTTGTATTTGCGACCAGAAACAGCTCAAGGAATATTTGTGAACTTTTTAAACGTCCAAAAAACAGGGCGAATGAAAATTCCGTTTGGAATTGCCCAAACAGGTAAAGCGTTTAGAAATGAGATTGTAGCGAGACAATTTATTTTTCGTATGCGTGAGTTTGAACAAATGGAAATGCAATTTTTCATTAAACCTGGAACTCAAAAAAAATGGTATGAGCATTGGAAAGAAACGCGTTTAAAATGGCACTTATCATTAGGGTTAGGTAAAGAGAATTACCGTTTTCATGATCATGATAAACTGGCGCACTATGCAGATGCCGCTTCTGATATAGAGTTTAAATTTCCATTTGGATTCAAAGAATTGGAAGGGATACATTCTAGAACCGATTTTGATTTAAGTAGCCACGAGAAGTTTTCTGGAAAAAAACTACAATATTTTGACCATGAGGAGAATAAATCCTATGTGCCATATGTATTGGAAACCTCTATTGGTTTGGATCGTATGTTCTTGGCTGTTTTCTCTAACTCCTTAAAAGAAGAAGAACTGGAAAATGGAACAACCAGAACAGTGTTAAAATTGCCGGCAGTTTTAGCACCTACAAAAGCCGCTGTTTTTCCTTTATTGAAAAAAGATGGATTACCAGAACTGGCGCATAAAATTGTAAATGATCTTAAATGGGACTACAATGTAATCTATGATGAAAAAGATGCCGTGGGACGTCGTTATAGAAGACAAGATGCCAATGGAACTCCTTTTTGTATTACTGTAGACCATCAATCGTTAGAAGACAATACAGTAACTATTCGTCATAGGGATACCATGGAGCAACAACGAGTTGCTATTGATAAGGTAAAAGAAATCATAGGCAATGAGGTAGATATGAAAAACTGGTTGAAAAAGATAAATTAAAGCAAGGCAGCGGGGATTTATTGACCCGCTTTTTCTTGTTTGTCATAAAGCATCAATTTTTTATAATTGATACTTCAACCGCAAACTTCCATAATAATTTCGGGCATTTCCCGGATAATAGTATCTAGGAGCGTTACCCCCAAACCCACTTGCATTAATCAAGACAGATTGAGCGTAATGCGTATCAAAAACATTATTGACGCCAAAATCCAAACCAAGGGTAAACCTATTGGTAAGTTGTTTTTTATAGCCCAACCTACTGTAGAGTACACTAAAAGGATTACTGTACAAAGTATTGGCATCTGTCATAGGAATTTCTCCAACGTGCTGTACACTTGTGTTCCAATAAAAACCTGTAAGATGTTGCCATTGCAGCCCTGCATTTAAGCGGTGTTTAGGTACTCCTGTAAGCGGGTTCCCAGAATAGTTATTGTCTTCATCAATAAAATCAACAAAACTATGGTCGCTATAGGTATAACTTACAAAGGGTCTTAGGCTGAGTTGGGGGGCAATAGTAATGTTAAAATTAAGATCCAATTCCAAGCCTTTGTGCTTGGTCTGACCTGCATTTTTTCCAATATATTGATCCTCTCCAATACGTTGTGCAACCAAAAGATTTTTAATGTCCATTTGGTAGATGGCTATGTTCAATAACATTTTATTATCCAAAAAAGTCAACTGACTTCCCAATTCATAATTGGTTCCTGTCTCTTGTGCAATATCTGGATTGATAACCCCGTCTGGAGTCAATGTTTCTTCTAAGCCAGGATTAGAAAATCCTCTGCTTATGTTGCTATAGAATCTGTGTCCGCTGGGTAGTTGATAAGAAAGATTCAAACTTGGCATTGCAATGACATCAAAACTTCTTTTGGCATTTTTATTACCAGCTCCAGTATTGAACAAATCCCTGAAATCGTAATGGGTCTTGTTAAGATTCAACCCTACTTGAGCTGAGAATGCATCTGAAAAAGGCAAGGTGAAAGTTCCAAAAGCATTGAACTGCCTGCGGTATTCTTTGTTGTCGCTTAATTGACTGCCCTGTAAGCTTCCATTGCCATTGTTGTCTCTATAATTATTTACAAAAGTGCCCCAATTATATTCATCTTTATAAAGTTCTGCTCCAAAAGTATATTCGGCTTGTCCTTTGCTAGTATCTAGAGCTCCAGTAAAAATACTCCTAAAGCCATATCCATTGCTGAACTCGTCCAAAATATTAAATGGTCTAGGTTCATAGTGGTCCAAATAAGTATAAAAAACACTAGTGCTATTTTTTAACCTAGGGTTGAATACATGAGAAAAAGAAAGTCCCAAAAGTGTATATTTATTAGCTTCAAAACCTTTTGCTGCATTCCATGTAAATGCACCCTTAGTAGGCTCCTCATTAAAATCTGATTCGTTTATGGAACTAGGAATTTGTGCTGTATAATCAATATAATTGACTAAAAGGGCTATAGTGTTTTTTGGATTGATTTGATAAGAGGTGTTCAATAAAAAGCCATCACGCTTAAAAGTATTATTTTCCCGATACCCATCGGTTTCCATGTGGCCATATTGGAATCCTAATGCCAGTTTTTCATCCTTATGGTTAAAACTAAGATTGTCTTTTATCAAATTAAAAGAACCAACAGTAAAGCTATTGGATAGCGTTGTGGTATTAAGAACAGCTTCATTAGGTTTCAATAAAATGGCGCCACCTAAATTAGCCCCATAAGCTGCTCCTTTAGGCCCTTTTATAACTTCAATGGCATTAAGATTCTCAAGGTCGAATGCTTCAATTGTTGAAGTCCCAGTGCCATTGGTTACGGGAATGTTATTGTAATACATTCGGAGTTTATCCGTGCTAAAGAGTGTTCTAGCCCCTACACCACGAATAGTAATTCTATTGGTATTCAATGCGCCAGATAAAATATAGACTCCAGAAATTTGATTTATGGAAGCAACCATATCCACAGGGCTGTAATTTTGAAAAATTTCCTTGGTAATAACAGCTGATGGTGTAATGCCCGTTGCATTTTTGGTTTGGGCAAAATCACGTAGAATGACTTCCTCCAGTTGTGTAACTGAATCTCTTTTTTTTGTTTCGATTTCTTGTCCAAGACTAACATTTAGGAAAAGAAAACAAAGCATTAACGAAGTGTAATAGTGTGTATATTTCATTTAAAAACGATATCTTAAGGCAATGTCTCCTCGACCAACAATTTCTGGGCCATTATCCGACTCTACTATATTTGGCCCTATTCTGGAATAAATTTCTGCTACAAATCCTCTTTTAGCAATAAATTTTCCACCAATGGATATTCCTAAAGCGAAATCCGTGTAGTCAAAAGC
Source organism: Flavobacteriaceae bacterium (assembly GCA_002746415.1). Taxonomy (GTDB): domain Bacteria; phylum Bacteroidota; class Bacteroidia; order Flavobacteriales; family Flavobacteriaceae; genus Saonia. The sequence continues at coordinate 209,642 of NVXD01000015.1, forward strand.
ACCCATAGAGGAGCTATCAATTCTATCATTATAATAATAGTCTTCAATTCCAGAATTCAACATTCCAAAACCTTCAACGAAGAATCCAGCAGCATACTTTTTTGAAAAATATTGTCTATAATAGGGCGTTGACGCAAAACTTCGGCTGTAGCCCTCAGTGGCATTAGATTTATCAAGACTAAATTGCAGTAAGTCCAATTTTATAATCATCATTGAGATTTTCTAATTTGATTTGGATTATTCGTTCAGCCTTTTAGCATTTAAAAAACGCTCCAAATGTTCCTTATTCAATTCATCACTATCTCCATATTTCTCTCTCATTGCCACTAATTGTTTATGCATTTCTTCTTTTACTTTAGAATATTCTGCATCGTTATAAACATTGTGCATTTCCGATGGGTCTTTTTCTAAATCATACAATTCCCATTCCTCTATATCATAATAAAAATGAATTAATTTATAACGGTCTGTTCTTACGCCATAATGACGTTTTACATGATGCTCACCTGGAAATTCATAATAGGCGTAATAAATGGCATCGCGCCATTCACTAGCTTCTCCTTTTACTAATTTCCTTATAGATTCTCCTTGTATGCTTTCATCAATTTCTACACCGGCATAATCTAAAAATGTTGGTGCAAAGTCCAGGTTTTGAACCAAATCATTTATAACTGTTCCAGCTTTAATTTCTTTAGGGAACTTCATTAAAATGGGAGTCCTAAACGACTCTTCATACATAAAGCGTTTATCAAACCAACCATGTTCTCCTAAGTAAAACCCTTGATCCGATGTATACACTACTATAGTATTCTCTTCTAAATCATTTTCTTTTAAATAATCCAATACTTGTCCCACACCATCATCTACAGATTGAATTGTTCGTAAATAATCTTGCATATACCTGTTATATTTCCAGAGTGCTAGTTCTTTTCCTTGTAAATTTTTAGATTTAAAATCTGCAATAATAGGGTCATAATAAGCATCCCAAGCAGCTTTTTGCTCATCAGTCATCCTATTATATTTATTCTGAAATATTCCTCTATATCTCGTTTTAATTTCCCCCTCCTTATCAAGCATTTTTAAATCGTACACCAAATCCATATGTTCATAAATGCCCATTTCGTGTTTTTCGGCAGCATTTCTACCTTCAAATTCATCAAAGAAATTTGCTGGAGGTGTAAAGGTTTTATCGTCAAATAATTTGAAATATTTTTCTTCAGGCATCCATGTTCTATGAGGTGCTTTTTGATGGTATAGCAGTAAAAAAGGTTTGTCTTTCTCTCTTTTATTTTTCAGCCAGTCTAAAGCTATATCTGTAGTAACCTTTGTAACATATCCTGGGTATGTTTTTTTAACCCCATTTTCAATAAAGTCTGGAGCATAATATTGACCTTGACCAGGAAGTACATTGGAATAATCAAAACCTTGAGGTAATCCATCTAAATGAATTTTACCAACTAAAGCGGTTTGATATCCATCGTTTTGTAGGGCCTTTGCAAAATTATCTTGCCCCCAATTAAATGGACGAATATTATCTACCTTGCCATTAATATGGCTATGTTTACCTGTAAGCATCACTGCTCTGCTTGGCGCGCAAATTGAATTAGTAACAAAACCTTTATTAAAAATAGCGCCTTCCTTCGCTATTCTATCAATATTTGGGGTATTATTTAAACCGTACCCATAAGCACTAATGGCCTGAAAAGCATGATCATCACTCATTATAAAAATAACGTTTGGTCTTTGTGACTTTTCTTCTTTAACCTCTTTACAGCTATAAAATATATTAAGTGTTATTAGAATAAAAAATGTAATAATGCCTTGTCTATATATGGTATACCTTTCTGTCAATATTTTTATATTTAAATATTCTTAATTTAATTATTGCCAAGGCAAGGAAAATCTCTTCTTTAATTAACTTAAAACAATAAGGTTTAAAATTTCAGAATAATATTGAATGACATGAAATTTGTTCGACCAATAACAAATCTAAAAATGCATTGGTATATATTGTTATTCGTAAGTTAAATATGCTGAAACCAACCAATGTTTTGCTTTTCCTTTTTCTGCCTTAATAAATATATACTGTTTTTAATTTTCATAAACTCATCTCCCCCTTTCATTGTGGCACTTTCGATGTTAAAAGCGGTATATTTTGAATTCCAAAAGAAGCTTCTCATGTATTAAATATTCGTAGGAGTTGTCTATATATTCAAAAGCAATGAGATTAAATGCGTCTATTTTAATCTCCGATTTTTTTTCATTGTTTACTTCAATGCCTTGGCCAATGACCAAAAAAAGAAGTATAATGCTAAACAGAAAAAGAAGGGTGTTTTTTTTCATTAATGGTTTTGTTTTAGCGTTTGGAAAGATAAGCATCAAAAAGTAAACCAAAAATCTTTTAAGAAAATTTAATAGAAGAGTGATGTAAAGGGCTTTAATATATCACATCATGTTTTCGAAGTCCAATCTGTAAATAGGCTCCTCTAAATTTTTGCTCTTCGACTGGCTGAGTTGGCAGAAACATTCTTTATTTTTAAGGTCAAATTTTGAATCAAAGAAAATGAAAATAATTTCCTATAATGTAAATGGTATTAGAGCGGCACTTAAAAAAGGTTTTTTGGAATGGCTACAAAGTGTAAACCCTGATGTAATATGTCTACAGGAAATAAAAGCCAATCAAGAACAATTGGATCTTTCTCTTTTTGAAGCTGCAGGATACTCACACAATTATTGGTACAGCGCCCAAAAAAAAGGATATAGTGGCGTTGCTATTTTATCCAAAACAAAGCCAAACCATGTAGCCTATGGCACTGGGATAGACTATATGGATTTTGAGGGAAGAAATCTAAGAGCAGATTTCGACGGGGTTTCTGTTATGAGTATGTATTTGCCTTCTGGGACCAATATGGATAGATTGGATTTTAAGTTAAAATACATGGCAGATTTGCAAGCGTATATCAATGAATTGAAGAAGGAACACCCAAACCTAATTATTCTTGGGGATTATAATATTTGCCATGAAGCTATAGATATACATGACCCAGTTCGCAATAAAAAAGTTTCAGGTTTTTTACCTGTTGAACGTGAGTGGATTGGGAACTTTATGGAAAGTGGTTTTATAGACAGTTTTAGACATTTTAATAAGGAACCACATAATTACACCTGGTGGAGTTATAGGGCAAATGCAAGAAACAACAATAAGGGCTGGCGACTAGATTATGGTATGGTAAGTACCTCTTTGGAGAGTAGGTTAAAGCGTTCTGTAATTCTTTCTGAAGCAAAACATAGTGATCATTGCCCTATTCTTGTGGAGTTAGAGAAATAACATAATGTTAAGATTATAGTAAGTAAGAAGTGTTATTTTTAATGCCTTTATAACCAAACCACATTTTTTGCTATGAAATATACCAACCTGCCCAGCACTGATATTAAAATTAGTAAAATATGTCTGGGCACCATGACTTGGGGCAAACAGAATACTGAAACAGAGGGCTTTGAACAAATGGATTATGCCATGGATCAGGGTGTAAATTTCTTTGATACGGCAGAGCTTTATTCTGTACCCGTTGAGGCAGAAACCCAAGGAGATACAGAGAGAATCATAGGGAACTGGTTCAAAAAGTCTGGGAACAGAGATAAAATAGTTTTAGCCTCTAAAATGGTTGGGCCAGCTTTTGTCAACAAGCATCACATGAGAGAGGGTGGCTTTACTAAGGAAAGTATTGCTATTGCCATTGAGGGTAGTTTAAAACGACTGCAAACAGATTATATAGATGTATATCAACTGCATTGGCCAGATCGTAGTACTAATTGTTTTGGAAAAAGAGATTATGTTCACAATCCCGAAGAAAGTTGGGAAGATAATATAAATGAAATTCTCCATGTCTTGGAGGGCCATATTAAAGCAGGTAAAATCAGGCATATTGGTTTGTCTAATGATGTGGCTTGGAGTACTATGCGTTATATTGAAGAAAGTAAATATAATGGTTTACCAAAAATTGCAACGGTACAAAACCCTTATAATTTATTGAATAGAACTTATGAAATTGCGCTCTCAGAAATTTCATTAAGAGAAGATGTTGGTTTATTGGCGTATTCTCCTCTTGGTTTTGGTAGGTTAACGGATAAGTATATTGATGGGGTTGGTATAGAAAATGCCAGACTCACCCTTTTTCCATTTATGGCTAGGTTTAATACGGAGAATGCTATTAAAGCCACCAAATTATATTATGATTTAGCTAAGAAGCACAATCTTTCTTTAGCAACAATGGCCTTGGCATTTGTGAACAAACAGCCTTTTGTAACTAGCAATATTATTGGGGCAACTACTATGGAGCAGCTTAAAGAAAACATTGCCAGTATTCATGTGGAATTAAGTGAGGAGGTACTAGTAGGTATTAAAGCGATTCATGATTTAATGCCCAATCCGGCGCCATAATTTTTCCTCTAATTTCCTAGCCTGAAGGGAAGGGATGGTAAATTATCTCGAATGATATTTAGATTGTAGCGTAACGAAAATAGAAATCTTACTTTGGAAATCAAATTCGAGATTTCTCAGTCGTGCTTTCTTCGAAATGACTAGTTGAAAGAGCAATTCTATCCAAATAACCCAGCAACCATATCCTCAATTTTAGCTATTAATTGAATGGCTATTTTAGTGTTTTTAAGGCTTATTTTGTTGGTTTTAGATACATAAATAGTGGTAAATCCAAGTTTTTCAGCCTCCAAAATACGCTGCTCAACACGTTGTACGGATCTTATTTCACCAGCAAGTCCAACTTCTGCAGCAAAACACACTCCTTTTTCTATAGGGATATCTGCATTACTGGAAAGAATCGCGGCAATAACAGCCAGGTCTATGGCAGGGTCATCTACAGAAATGCCCCCTGTAATGTTTAAAAACACATCTTTAGCGGCAAGTTTAAACCCAGCGCGTTTTTCTAAAACTGCCAAAAGCATATTTAGTCGCTTGGCATTGTAACCGGTCGTGGAACGTTGGGGTGTCCCATAAACAGCAGTGCTAACCAATGCTTGTATTTCTATCAATAAGGGCCGCATTCCTTCAACTGTTGAAGCAATTGCAGTTCCACTTAAACCCTCATCATTTTTAGAAATAAGAATCTCTGAAGGGTTGTTGACTTCTCTTAGTCCGCTTCCCTGCATTTCATATATACCCAATTCAGCTGTAGAACCAAAACGATTTTTAAGGGCACGTAGAATTCTGTAGACATAATTTCTATCCCCTTCAAACTGCAAGACAGTATCTACCATATGCTCTAAGATTTTGGGTCCAGCAATGGTGCCGTCTTTGGTAATATGGCCAATTAAAACAACAGGTGTATTCGTCTCTTTGGCAAATTTAATGAGTTCCGCGGTGCATTCACGTATTTGCGAAATACTCCCTGCGGCCGATTCTATATAATCTGAATGAAGTGTCTGAATGGAATCTATAACCACAAGGTCTGGTTCAGTGGCTTCAATTTGTTGGAATATATTTTGAGTCTTTGTTTCCGTAAGAATTAAACAAGTATCACTGTTTGGATGAATCCTATCGGCTCGCATTTTTATTTGTTTCTGGCTTTCTTCACCTGAAACATACAAGGTTTTATAAGGAAGTTTTAAGGCAATTTGAAGTAAGAGTGTGCTTTTGCCAACACCCGGCTCACCACCTAAAAGAATAAGGGATCCTGGAACAATGCCACCACCCAACACTCGGTTAAATTCTTGGTCATAACAGTTTAACCGGACTTCCTTTTCGGTATTTATCTGATTGACCTTAAGTGGTGTTGCTATTTTTTTTGAGGGGCTTTTATTTGTTTTCCAACTTGTTTTTTCTTCTTTTTGAATGATTTCTTCAACAACAGTATTCCATTGTTTACATGCAGAACATTGTCCTACCCATTTGGCATATTGAGTGCCACAGTTTTGACAAAAAAAAGCTGTTTTTGTTTTGGCCATTCCCTAGATTAAGGTTTAGGCGAAGATAAAACAATGTTTAAGTATTTTTTGTTTTTTGATATTCAAAAAAGCAGAGGCAAACGCAGAAATTGCCAGAAGTAAAGCAAGACCGTTGTACCAGATGACAAAGTCATCATCGTTTAGAGAAATGAATGTCAATACAATCCCCGATATTAGATATCTATTTAATTTGTTTTTCAGAATAAGTTAGTTCAGCCATAATCTGTTAGAATCCAAAATCAGCCTTAAGGGCATCAATTTTATCCAATGCCATATCTTTGGTTAGGAAATCAATTTCATCCATACCAAATGCTTTTTCAAAAGTTTTCAGTGCTTTTTTGGGCTGCCCAATTTCTTCGTAGTATTCTCCCTCAAAATAAAACCCTAGCATGGTGTCTTTAAACTCCTTTTTGCAAAGAGAGGATAGTAATTTTAAAGACTCACTATCTTCTTTCTTTTTTGAAGCTGCATAAATAGCCATTATGTCATTGAGTTCCATCGTTTTTTTAAACCCGAACAACTCTTCTATCATAGCATATTTGTTCTCCAAATAAGTGTAAACAGGTTCTTCAGAGACCAATATTTTTTCTTTGTATTCTTTTGGACTAATAGGTCTAAACATTTTAAACACATTATCAAATGCTTTACCAATACCATATGTGGCTATGGATATTTCATCCGCTTCTTTAAATTCATCAAAGAAATAATGAAGTGATTCTTTTTTTATTGCTTTTATTGCTTTGTCCATTGCAAGTATTGCAGGTTTGTCTTCATTCATTTCGCCCTCAACAATGAGGTGGTAAAAAAGAGGTTTTTCCATTGCTTCCAATCTAGAAGGGACTCTGTTTTCCATTTCGGGTGCAAGCGTTGGTGAAATACTAACGTAGGCGTCAAAAAACGAATTTTCTGGGAACAAGAAGAAATTTCCAAAATTGGCAGTTATATCATAACCAATGAACATTTTAAAGGGAGCAATATTATAATTGGTCTCTAAGTAAGGAATAAGTTCCATTCCAAGAAATTCATAGAAATTTCTGCCTTTTTCTGTTGGCAGACCATTGACCTCATCATAATCACAATCTTCCCAGCGTAAATCATTCTTACTTTGGTTTATGCCTACAATAATGGCTTCTGGCATTCTATGAAAAGTGCTATAAAACTTTGCGTTGGCAACAACATTGTCAAACAAGTATTCAGCATCCAAGACTACAATAAGTGGATATTTGTTTTCTTTGGTATAATCTTCAGGGAAGTAATATTTTACATCTCTTCTTTCTTGAAGTTTAAAGGATTCAAATATTTCTTGTGTTACTTGAGCATTTAGGCCAAGGCACATCAAAGAGATGATAAAGACAAAAATAGATTTCATGATGGCGGTTTTGAAGAAACAGAACCTTACCTGTTTCTGTTCAATAACGGTAAGAGCAGAAAAGATATTGCACCAAAGATGATGACCATTGCAGTTTGTGCTATCCACATAATCCATCCAAATGCATTCCCAGCAACTAGACTGATTCCGAAAACCTCTAGAGATTTAGTTATGGCAGCTGGATAAGCAATAAACCCTCCGTTTGTAGTAGTCATTGCAATTGCTCCACCAACAAAAGCAACAAGAAGTGCTCCTAGAGACAGGTTTTCCGTTTCTGGGACGGTATATTTTATCACCCAAAACATAGCAATATAGGCTGTCCAGATAAATAAAGTATGAAAAACAAAAGCCCATTTATGCTTCATTTTAAAAATACTGAGAACACCATCTAATAGACTTTTTAAAAACTCTTTAAGTTTTATGGCAAATGCGGATGTAGATTTTTTAATTAGCCTAATCATTAGGAATAAACCAAGTATACCTACGCCCAAAATTACGATAGCGCTAACCAAGCCAAATCCTTGTTCTTGAATAAAACTAAAAATAAGATCGGTCTGTAGAAGTAGGGCAATAAGGATAATGAGAAATAACATTATTAAATCTACAACTCTTTCTGTGACGATGGTGCCAAAACCTTTTTCAAAGGGCACTTTTTCATATGTTGTTAAGGTGGTAGCCCTTAGGAATTCGCCAGATCTAGGTATTCCTAAATTTGCCAAATATGCCGTGAGAATTATCAAAATATTATTACCTACTTTAGGTTTGTATCCTAACGGCTCTAACAAATAGTTCCATCTTATAGCGCGTGAAACATGACTTAATATTCCAATAAATATAGAAACAGAGACCCAAAAAAGGTCAGCTTTTTTGATATAACTTAGTATTTCTAATCTTTGTTCAGGTGTGGTTGAATAATACAGGTACCAGACCAAAAAAACTCCCAAGCCGATTGGGAGTATTAATTTCAATGTTTTTTTTATATAGGGACTCAAAACTAGATTAAAAGGTTGTTTTCTTCATTTGGAAAAACCAAAGAAGGATTAAATTTCTTAGCCTCTTCAATGTCCATTTGGGCATAAGTGATTAAAATTAGAACATCTCCTACGGCTACTTTTCTAGAAGCAGCACCATTTAAAGTAATTTCACCACTTTTTCTTGGCCCAGGAATGGCATAGGTTTCTAAACGTTCACCATTGTTGTTGTTCACAATCTGAACCTTCTCACCCTTAATAATATTTGCAGCATCCATTAAATCTTCATCAATCGTGATACTGCCAATATAATTAAGGTCGGCGCCTGTAACCTTTACCCTGTGTATTTTAGATTTTACTACTTCAATTTGCATGTTGCAAAGTTAATTAATTAAGTGCAATATTGTCTATTAAACGGACCCCTTCAATATAAACTGCTACAAAGGCTCTATATTTTTTGCCTTTTTGTTTTCTTAAAACTGGGGTTAAAGTATCAATGTTTGTAATTTGAAAATATTCCAATTTAAAATCTGGCTTTTTCTTAAATTGATTTTGCACCCAGTGTATAGTATAAATAGCACTTTTCGTGCCAAATTTTTTCTTGGCAGATTTTAGTATTTTGTATATGAAACCAACATTTTTTCTTGCCTCTTCTGACAGTCTTTCATTTCTTGAACTCATCGCCAAACCATTAGGTTCTCGAACTATTGGACATCCTCTTATTTTTATTGGAATTGCCGCAATCTGAACCAGCTTTTTTATGATTTGTAATTGCTGAAAATCTTTTTCGCCAAAATAAGCCATATCCGGCATCACAGCGTTTAATAACAATTCAACGATTGTAGCAACACCATTAAAATGTCCTGCTCTAAATTTACCCTCCATTAATGTATCTAAACCATTAAACTGGTAGGAGTTGGATTTTATTTTGCCAGCATATATTTCATTGGCAGTAGGGGCAAAAACAATAATTTTATCGGAGATCGTTTTAAGAAGTTGTACATCCTTGTCTAAAGTGTTGGGATATTTTCTTAAATCATCGTTATTATTAAACTGTGTAGGGTTTACAAATATGCTTACAACCACGCAATTATGCTCTAAAAATGCCCTTTTAACTAATACAAGGTGACCCTGGTGTAAAGCCCCCATTGTAGGCACCATGCCTATGGTATGGTTTTTGGTGTTAAAAGAGGATAAGCTATTCCTCAATTCTTTTTTTGAGTGAAATACCTGCATATTTTGATTTAAAAGCTAGCAAACTTACTATAATTACTGCTAATCTGTATAATTTTCGTAATTTTGCATTCGCTTTTATCCGATAAACAAAATACACTTTTTATGAATGGAAAAAAGATATTGTTCGTATCTTCAGAATTAGTACCCTACTTACCAGAGAACGAAGTTTCTTTAATGTCTTATGAAACACCAAAGATGGTCAACAGTAATGGAGGCCAAATAAGGATATTCATGCCAAGATTTGGGAATATTAATGAACGTCGTCATCAGCTTCACGAAGTGATCCGTTTATCTGGAATGAACTTGGTTATTAACGATATGGATATGCCATTGATAATCAAGGTGGCCTCCATACCCAAAGAACGTATACAGGTTTATTTTATTGACAACGAAGAATATTTTAAAAGGAAGGCCACATTTACAGATGAAAATGGCGAGCTATTTTCTGATAATGACGAAAGAGCCATTTTTTTTGCAAAAGGTGTTGTTGAAACAGTAAAGAAATTAAATTGGACGCCAGATATCATCCACGTTCAAGGGTGGATGGCTTCCCTATTGCCATTGTATCTTAGAAAATATTACGGAGACGAACCTTTATTTGCAGATAGTAAAATAGTTACATCTGTTTACGGGAATGGTTTTGAAGGTAGCTTAAGTAATAAGTTACAGGATAAAATTGCATTTGATGGTTTGGACATGGAGGAAATGGGTTCACTTTCTACACCCAACTATAATAATTTGTTAAAAGTAGCGGTAGATTTTTCAGATGCTATTATTTTAGCCTCGGAAGAAATTCCAGATGAATTAGAAAACCATATAGCCAACCTCCAAAAACCAGTGTTACCATATGTTCCTTTACAAGAATTTGAAGAGGCATATTTAAATTTTTATAACACCGAAGTCTTAAACTAGATTTGCATGAAATTTTTGATTAATTCAAAGTTCCCTGTCTTGGCAGGAATGGTACTTGTAATGGCTCTTTTTTCTTGCGAGGAAGAGTTAACGACTATTGGAGAAGGAGTAATAAGCGGAGATCCTTTTACTACAGGGAAAATAGAGTATCCTGTTTTTGCATTTAATAAAAAAATACAAGCTGTACAGACCAATAGATTGCCTATATATCAATTGGGGGTTTTTAATGATCCTGTTTATGGGAAGACTGTAGCTAGTATTACGACACAGGTTAATCTGGCCAGTAGAAACCCTATTTTTGGAACGTATTCTCAGGACGTGGAAGATAATTCTGGAACGGACGATAATGCCTCTACAACTCTTGAAAACGAAACAGTAACAGAAGTATTTTTATATATACCTTACTTAACAAAATCTGCAACAGTTAGAGATTCTGATGGAGATGGGGTTGATGATGAATTTGAAAAGGAAGAATTTATTTTAGACGTTACTAATGATACTGATGGTGATGGGCTATCTAATATTGAAGAAAAAATCCTAGGAACAGACCCGTTAAATACTGATACAGATGGGGATGGGATAAATGATTTTGACGATGATGATACTATTGCCAATACATTTGCTAGAAAAGTAGATTTAGATAGTATTTATGGGGATACAACGGAGGGATTTAATATTAAAGTGGAACGTTCTACTTTCTTCTTAAGAGATTTGGATCCAAACACCAACTTTCAGGAAGCACAAGAGTATTTTTCCAACCAACAATTTTCACCAGAATTTGTTGCTGAGGTATTTTTTGATGGCGAAGTGGCTTTTAGTGATGAGGAAATTTTATTCTTTAAGGAAGATGACCCTGACACTGAAGACGTTGATGAGTCAAAAGAAGTTGATGTTAGATTGGCGCCAGGAATTAGAGTGCAATTAGATCCGGTTATTGCAAATGCTTTTTTTCAGGAAAATATTTTGGACAAAGAAGGGCAATCAGAATTATTGAGTCTTACAAATTTTAGAGACTTTTTTAGGGGAATCCATTTTTCTATCCCTGATGATATATTGATTTTATTTGATTTGACACAAGCTAGAATTGATATAAATTATGAGTATAATGTGGTGAATACAAATAGTACTTTTGATGACACTTCTGATGACACCATAGAAATAGAGGAAAGTATATATCAACTGCGATTTTTAATCGGAGGAGGAGTTTCTGCTATTGGAGGTAATGCTGTTAATACGCTTATTAATGATCCATATTCACCTGAAATTGCAAGTAACTTGGATACTGGAGAAAATGCATCAAAAATTTATTTAAAAGGAGGTGCGGGATCAGTCATTCAAATAAACCTTTTTGATGAAAATAATGGGGAGGAAATAATTAATGAAATAAAAGCAAATAATTGGATTATTAATGAAGCCAATTTGGTTTTCTATGTGGATAGTGACGCTTTAGGTACAGGAGAAAATGTTGTTGAGCCTCCCAGACTTTATTTATACAATGCAGAAAACAATAATCCCTTATATAATGTAGCAACAGAAACTTCAGATTCCAATACATCCCTAGGGTTATTTAAAAACTATGATGGGTTAATTGAGAAATCATCTGATGGTAAGGGAGAAAAATATTCGGTAAGAATAACAGATCACATCAATAATCTTATTGTTAGAGATTCTACCAATGCTACGCTTAGATTGACTTTAACATCTAATATTGGGCTTGTAAATGCCAGTGATGCCATGTTCAATGATTTACAAGAGGCGAACAATAGTATTCCAGTAATGTCCATAATTAACCCAATGGGAACTGTTCTTTTTGGAAGTGGCACACAGTCTGCAAGTAATGAGAGCAAAAGGCTTAAGTTAGTGATTCATTATACAGAAGCTAATTAATTTTTTAGCTTTCACACACCACTTAAAGAAATTTTACGTTACTTATTTAGTATTTAAATGAAGAATCTAGACTTCTAGATATCTTTGTGTAAATACATTTCAGCTTGCTAACCTTAAATTTAATTAAATTATGTGTGGAATTGTAGGATATATTGGTCACAGAGACGCTTATCCAATCATAATAAAAGGGCTTCAAAGATTGGAATACAGAGGTTATGACAGTGCAGGCGTTGTTCTTTTTGATGGAGAAAACGTAAACTTGTGTAAAACCAAAGGTAAAGTTGAAGATTTGGTCCTTAAATCTAAATCGGAAATATCTACAAATGGCCATTTAGGATTAGGACATACCAGATGGGCTACCCATGGTATTCCAAATGATGTTAATTCTCATCCACATTGTTCGAATTCAGGGGATTTGGTAATTATTCATAATGGAATTATAGAGAATTATGCATCGATAAAAACAGCTTTAGAGGAAAGAGGATACACCTTTGAATCTGATACGGATACGGAAGTTTTAGTGAATTTGATTGAAGAAGTTAAAAAGAAAGAAAATTTAAAGCTTGGGAAGGCGGTTCAAGTAGCTTTAAACCAAGTGGTTGGAGCATATGCTATTGCTGTTTTTGACAAAAATAAGCCAGATGAAATTGTTGTTGCCAAGTTGGGAAGCCCACTAGCAATAGGTGTAGGAGATAATGAATATTTTATTGCTTCTGATGCTTCTCCGTTTATTGAATACACTAATAATGCAGTTTATTTGGAAGATGAAGAAATGGCCATTCTTCGTTTAGGAAAAGAAATAAAACTTAGAAAGATAAAAGATGATGCGATTGCATACCCGAATATTTTAGAATTGCAACTGAACCTTGAAGAAATAGAAAAGGGAGGGTACGATCATTTTATGCTCAAAGAAATTTACGAGCAACCACGAGCAATTTTGGATACATACAGGGGTAGGTTGTTAGCTGACCAAGGAATCATAAGAATGGCTGGAATTGACCAACATTTGGAAAAATTCCTGAATGCAAACAGAATTATTATAGTTGCATGCGGAACATCGTGGCATGCAGGATTGGTAGCAGAATATATATTTGAGGATTTGGCAAGAATACCAGTTGAGGTTGAATATGCTTCTGAGTTTAGGTATAGAAACCCTGTTATTACAGAAAAGGATGTGCTAATTGCTATTTCTCAATCTGGGGAAACTGCTGATACTCTAGCCGCAATAAAGCTGGCCAAAGAGAAAGGCGCTTTTGTATTTGGTGTTTGTAATGTTGTTGGGTCGTCAATTGCTAGGGCTACACATGCTGGAGCATATACGCATGCAGGACCGGAAATAGGAGTGGCATCTACAAAGGCATTTACAACTCAAATTACCATACTGACCCTTATAGCATTGAAGCTTGCAAAAGAAAAAGGGGAATTTTCTGAATCTAAATTCCATGAATTTTTAACAGAGTTAGAAAATATTCCTGCAAAAGTTGAAAAGGCATTAGAATCCAACCCTTTAATCGAAATAATTGCGGATGTTTACAAAGATTCTTCCAATTGCTTGTATTTGGGAAGAGGGTATAATTTCCCGGTAGCTCTGGAAGGTGCATTAAAATTAAAGGAGATAAGTTATATCCATGCAGAAGGCTATCCAGCTGCTGAAATGAAGCACGGTCCTATTGCCTTGATAGATGAGCATATGCCTATAGTGGTCATTGCAACTAAGAAGGGGCATTATGAAAAGGTCGTTAGTAATGTACAGGAAATAAAATCCAGAAAAGGTAAAATTATAGCCGTTGTTACCGAAGGCGATGTTCAAGTAAGAGAATTGGCGGATCACGTCATAGAGGTTCCTGAAACAATAGAAAGCCTAACCCCATTGTTAACCACAATACCACTACAATTACTATCATACCATATTGCGGTAATGAGAGGGTGTAATGTAGACCAACCACGTAATTTAGCAAAATCGGTTACTGTGGAATAAAAAACTCAAAAAATATACAGTTGATTATAGAATAGGTCGTTTATGCGACCTATTTTTTTATTTTGTTACGAATATGCTACGTTTAAGAGTGTTATTTTATGAAAATAATACTATGCATGCATAATTTTTTTTATTTTCTTACTATTAAAATGTAAAAAAATGTATCTTGCTAACGCTTATATAAAATTAAGTATTATTATTAACATTAACGTAAATAGCTAAGAATGAAAAAGATAGTCTTTTTGTCCTTTTTGATGTTTGGAATGATTGGATACGCTCAAACCATTATCAAGGGAAATGTTGTGGATCAGAATAATGACCCTATTCCTGGGGCAAATATTGTTATAACTGGGAAAGCAATTGGTACAATTTCAGATTTTGATGGTAATTTTACTTTAGAGACTTCAGAAACACCTCCGTTTCAATTAAGAATAACAAGTCTTGGGTTTTCTGATGGGGTAGTAACCATAACTTCTAATGAGCAGACGGTTGCAATAACGCTTAATGAGGCTTCAACTATATTAGATGAAATAGTGATATCCGCATCTAGGACTCCAGAACGTATTTTTGAATCTCCAGTTTCTGTAGAGCGGTTTGGGTTAAAAGAAATAAAAAACACAACAGCCGCCTCTTTTTATGGTGGGTTAGAGAATTTAAAAGGTGTGGATGTAAACACCAATAGCTTAACATTTCAATCTATAAACACAAGGGGTTTTGCAACTTTTGCGAATACTAGGTTTATGCAATTGATAGACGGAATGGACAATACCGCTCCTGGATTAAATTTTGTTTTAGGAAATTTAGTGGGGATTTCAGAGTTGGAAGTCCAAAGTGTGGAAATACTGCCGGGTGCTTCATCTGCCCTGTATGGAGCAGGTGCCTTTAATGGTATTCTATTTATGAATAGTAAAAACCCTTTTGACTATCAAGGGATAAGTGCCTATGGAAAAGTAGGGTTAACATCACAAGACGCGGCTGGAGACAACAATTATTATGATTTTGGTTTTAGGGCAGCACATGCATTTAGCGATAAACTAGCAATAAAAGCCAATTTCTCTATATTAAAAGGTGAAGATTGGCATGCCAATAGAATAGATGATTTAAACAACCCTGGAGCAACAAGGGTTGACCCAGCATATGATGGGTTAAATGTTTATGGGGATGAAGTAGGCACTCTGCTTAATTTTGATGCCGCAGCTGGGTTACCTACAGGAACTGTAGGCACGGCATTTGTAACAAGGACTGGTTATGATGAGGCAGATTTGGCAAATTATAAAGCTGAAAGTGTAAAAACAGATTTCTCCTTGCATTACAAGCCTTTTGCAGATGATTTTGAAATTGTATATAATGGAAGAGTGGGTAGAGGTAATACCCTCTATCAAGGTGCCAACAGGTATTCCATTAAGAATTTCATCATGCAACAGCATAAATTGGAGATTAGAAATGACAACTTTTTCATAAGAGGGTATATCACGACAGAAGGTTCTGGAGACTCCTATGATACTAGATTTGCGGCCATTAATGTAAATAGGTCATGGAAAGGGGATACACAATGGTTTACTGAGTACGCGCAAACTTATATTGGCGCAAAACTTGGTGTTGGAACAGGAGTGCAATTAGATGATGCTACTGCTCATGCTGCTGCAAGACAAGCAGCAGATACAGGAAGGTTAATTCCAGGATCCCCAGAGTTTCAATCTACTTTCAATTCAGTTATCAATGATGGAAATTTAACAACAGGTGCTAAATTTATTGATAATACAAAGTTTAGGCATGCTGATGCCAACTATAATTTTACTCACTGGACCAAAAATGTTGCAGATATTCAAATAGGAGGTTCTTTTAGAGAATATGAATTAAATTCTAGTGGGACTATTTTCACAGATGTTGATGGACCTATTACTTACAATGAATATGGAGCATATTTACAGGCGCAAAAGAAATTAATGGAGGAGCGGTTAAAATTGACTGCATCTGTTCGTTATGATAAAAATGAATTTTTTGAAGGATTCCTTTCCCCTAGATTTTCTTTGGTCTATACGGCTGGTGAAGAAAGAAATCAGAATTTCAGGGCTTCCGTTCAACAAGGTTTTAGAAACCCAACAACCCAAGATTTATTTATAGGACTAGATGCAGGAGCTGCGGTATTGGTTGGTTCTGCTCCCAGCAATTTAGACAAGGATATCAGAACTTATGATGTGAGTCAAAGTGGTGCTGCTATAATAGGGCAGTCAACTGTTACTATAGTAGGTAGGGATGCTTACGAAAGAGCTTTTTCTTTAAACTCAGTACAGATAGGAGCTCCAGAAGCGGTTAATATCCCAATAGTTAAGCCAGAAGAAATCACAGCCTATGAGGTTGGTTATAGGGCCAAATGGGGCAAAATTGTAATTGATCTTTCAGGGTATTATAATAAGTATAAAAATTTCATATCCAATCAAACAACTCTTGTACCTCTTTATGGAACTCCTGGGGATAATGCCTTGTCCTTGCTGGCTTTGCAAAATGGGGATTTCACACCATATCAAACCTACACAAACTCGGAAGCCGATATTGATTCTTATGGAGCAACAATAGGTGTAGAGACTAAAATTTTAGGAAATTTTGATTTAGGGGTTAATTATACCTATGCCGACCTTGACTTTGATCAAGCTGCTTACCCAGACTTTAGAACTAATTTTAATACAGCAGAACATAAAGTAAAAGCTTCATTTGGAAATACTGCTCTTTTTGAGAATTTTGGTTTCAATGTCAATTATAGATGGACTGATACCTATGAATGGCAAGCTTCTTTTGCGGATGGAGATGTCCCAGCCTATACCGTGTTAGATGCTCAGGTAAATTATTCAATTCCAAATATAAAATCAGTTTTTAAAATTGGTGGATCCAACATACTGGGAGCGGAATACGTTACGGCAATTGGTACTGGGAGCATAGGCTCAATATACTATCTATCATGGTCTATCAACCCTTAAAAACGAATTAAAATTCATTTGTAAAGGCGTCATTGATTTGATGCCTTTTTTATTGGCAAAAAAAGAAAAAAGTAGTTTCTATTTAAAATGGAATGACATATCTTTGCAGCCTGAAAAACACAGGCTTTTGTTTATCAAAAGAATTGTGTTTCAAACTAAATTAGATTCTTAAAAATTAAATACTTAGGTAATGTCAAAAGTTACAGGTAAAGTTTCTCAGATTATCGGACCAGTTGTTGATGTTGAATTTCAATCTGGATCAAATCTTCCAAAAATTTACGATTCATTAGAGATTGATAATGCGGATGGGACCAAATTGGTTCTGGAAGTACAGTCACATGTAGGTGAAAACACAGTTAGAACCATTTCTATGGATTCTACAGATGGTTTAAGTAGAGGTGTGGGGGTAATTGCCACAGGAAATGCAATCCAAATGCCAATAGGCGATAATGTTTATGGAAGATTGTTTAATGTAATTGGAGATGCCATAGACGGACTTGGAGATTTACCCAAGGCTGGAAAAGATGGATTGCCAATTCACCGTGAAGCACCTAAGTTTGAAGATTTATCAACTTCTACTGAAGTATTGTTCACTGGTATCAAGGTGATCGATTTAATTGAGCCTTATGCTAAAGGTGGTAAAATTGGATTGTTTGGTGGAGCTGGTGTTGGTAAAACAGTATTGATTCAGGAATTGATCAACAACATTGCTAAAGGACATGGTGGACTTTCAGTATTTGCCGGAGTAGGAGAACGTACTAGAGAAGGAAATGATTTGCTTCGTGAAATGTTGGAATCTGGTATTATAAAATATGGCGATGACTTTATGCATTCTATGGAAGAAGGCGGATGGGATTTGTCCAAGGTTGATAAAAATATAATGAAAGAGTCCAAGGCAACTTTTGTATTTGGACAAATGAACGAACCTCCTGGGGCACGTGCACGTGTGGCATTATCAGGATTGACGATAGCAGAATATTTCCGTGATGGAGCAGGAGATGGCCAAGGAAAAGATGTACTTTTCTTTGTAGATAACATCTTCCGTTTTACGCAGGCCGGTTCAGAAGTGTCAGCACTTTTAGGTCGTATGCCATCAGCAGTAGGGTATCAACCTACATTGGCAACAGAAATGGGTGCCATGCAAGAACGTATTACATCAACAAAAAGAGGTTCCATTACATCGGTACAAGCAGTATATGTGCCTGCGGATGATTTAACGGATCCAGCACCAGCAACAACATTTGCTCACTTAGATGCCACTACAGTACTTTCAAGAAAGATTGCTGAGTTAGGTATTTATCCGGCAGTGGATCCTTTGGATTCTACTTCAAGAATTTTAACAGCGGATATTTTAGGAAATGAGCATTATGATTGCGCACAACGTGTAAAAGAGTTGTTGCAACGTTATAAAGAATTACAGGATATTATTGCTATTCTTGGAATGGAAGAATTATCTGAAGAAGATAAATCTGCAGTAGGTAGAGCAAGACGTGTGCAACGTTTCTTATCTCAACCTTTCTTTGTTGCAGAGCAATTTACAGGCTTAAAAGGAGTATTGGTAGATATTAAGGATACTATTAAAGGATTTACTATGATTATGGATGGTGAATTAGATCACTTGCCAGAATCTGCCTTTAACCTTAAAGGAACTATTGAAGATGCCATTGAAGCTGGTGAAAAAATGTTAGCTGAGGCGTAATTTGTTGTTCGTTTTTAGTTGATGGTTCTTAATGGACCTAATTACAAACAGCAAGCAACCAATAACTAAAATATGTATTTAGAAATAGTATCACCAGAAGCCACTTTATTTGCAGGAGATGTTACTTCAGTAACTGTTCCAGGAATCAATGGAGAATTTCAAATGTTGCAAAATCACGCACCAATTGTTTCTTTGTTGCAAGAAGGAAAAGTGCTTATTCAAGGCGATTTAAATATTGATGAAGCTTTTTTGGAGAAATTTTCAAAAGGCGCTAATGGAGAAACAGTCTTAAAAATTTCCAGTGGTACCATTGAAATGAAGGACAACAAAGTAATAGTATTGGCTGATTAAATATTAGCAAACTTATATAATATAAAAAGACTGTCCGTTTTGGGCAGTCTTTTTTTTTTTTGATTAAAATGAAAAGAGCTTTTATTGTTGAAACTGAGTTTACAATAGTATAAATTTAATTATGCAAAACTATTAATTTCCAAGTTTGCCCATTAGAAATATAGGTGGTTAAATCCGAGAATCCAACAGCATAATGTGCATTAAGTGAACGAGTATTGCTAGCATCAACTTCTGTTACTATTACATCGAATTTTGACAGCACCCTTTTTTTCATGGTAACATATAATTTTCTAAAAATACCCTGACCCCTATAGGTTTTGTCAATACAGATTTGTCCCATGGTTATGTATGATTGACCTCTTGGAAGATTTTTTTCAATTTCAACAAACATAGGTTTCAATAATTCAATATCCATTGCAAACATTGGGTGCATGCTTAATGCAAAACCAATGACTATATTATTATGAACAGCAATGGTATGTGCGCATTTGGTATTCATTCTTTCTAAAATAACCAAAGAATGGGTAACAGATACAAAACCCTCTTTTTCCCTTTCCTCTAGGGTTAATCCATTAAATAAGTTTTTCTTTTGAAGCGCTATAATTTGATTTAATTCTTGAGTCGTTTCAACTTTTTTATACACAACCATTAATTCATAATTTTGATTAAAAGAATTACATTTGAAGTATGCCAAAGTTGCCAAAAAATCTATTAATAAAACTAGAAAACCGAAAGGAAAATAATTCCTTTAGGCAACTACCCAATCCAAATAACAGAATAGATTTTTCTTCTAATGATTATTTGGGGTTTGCTATAAATGAAACTATATACTCAGATACTTTTAAATTGATATTAAAAAATGGCGCTTCTCAAAATGGCGCTACGGGTTCTAGACTTTTGTCCGGAAATTATCTAATGTATACTGAATTAGAGGAATATTTGGCAGAATTCTATGCCTGCGAAAGCACCTTGGTTTTTAACTCTGGTTATGACGCAAATCTTGGTTTCTTTAGTGCTGTACCTCAAAGAGGAGATGTTATATTTTATGATGAGTACATACATGCCAGTATTAGAGATGGTATTCAGTTAAGTAATGCCAAGAATTATAAGTTTAAGCATAATGATTTAGAGGATTTAATAAAGGCCATTGAGCGTTGTCGAAATGGCAATGTTAATCAAGCTGAGCCTGCTGAGGTTTATATCGTTACCGAATCAGTTTTTTCTATGGATGGAGATTCGCCCGATTTGGAAGCTTTGGTAAATTATTCAAGAAAGAACAACTATAACTTGGTGATTGACGAGGCCCATGCCTTAGGAGTTTTTGGGTTGAATGGAGAAGGATTGGTGCAACAAAAAAATCTACAAAAGGATATTTTTGCTAGGATTGTTACTTTTGGTAAAGCATTGGGCTGTCATGGTGCAGCAATACTTGGTTCTGAAAAGCTAAAGGACTACTTGGTTAATTTTTCCCGTAGTTTTATATATACTACAGGATTGCCACCTCATTCTATTGCTACTATCAAAGCGGCATTTTCGTATTTAATTTCGCAAGAAGGCAAAGAAGCAAGGCTGAAATTGGAAGATAATATTGTTTTTTTTAATAAAAAGATTCAGGATTTAAAAATGAATGATTTTTTTATTCCAAGTTCGTCAGCAATTCAGTGTTGCCTAATACCCGGGAATACAAAGGTGAAAAAAGTGGCTGCAAAAATTCAAGAAAAAGGGTTTAATGTTCGTCCAATTCTTTCACCCACAGTCCCAGAGGGAGAAGAACGCTTGCGATTGTGCTTGCATAGTTATAATTCTAAAGAGGAATTAGGTCTAGTTTTGCAACTCTTATCATCTTATCTTTAAGTCATATGAGGGAAAATTTATATACTTTGGGAGCTTTTGAGTTCTCTGCTGATGTTCTAATAATAAAAGGAAAACTGGAATCTGAAGGAATCGAGGTTTTTCTTAAAGATGAAAACACAATAAATTCAGACCCGTTAATCAGTGGGGCTATTGGGGGGATAAAATTACAAGTAAGATCAGGGGATAAGGAAAAAGCATTGTTGCTTTATAATGAAATTAGAAATTACGCTGTTGATGATGATGGAAAACCTATTGTATGTCCAAATTGCAAAGCGGAAAGAAGTGAGGTCTACTATTCCCGGAACACTATTTTTTATAAGCTATTTCCCTTTTTTGAAAAACGAAAATATAAATGCCACAGTTGTAATATAATTACAATGCCATAACTCAGTAATGAAACAAATTTTTGTAACCGGAATATCCACGGATGTAGGCAAAACCATTGCATCTGCAATTATTGTAGAAGCGATGGAGGCAGATTATTGGAAACCAATACAAGCTGGAGAATTGGAGTATTCTGATTCTCATAGGATTGCAGAACTTATTTCTAACCATAAAACAGTAATTCATGAAAATAGCTATGCCTTAAAGACACCAATGAGTCCGCATGCAGCAGCGGAAATAGATGGAATTGGTATTGAAACAGTTCAAATTATACAACCAAAGACAGAAAATCATATTGTAATAGAAGGAGCAGGGGGCCTTTTAGTGCCTCTAAATGATAAGGAAACAGTATTGGATATAATTTCTCCTAAACACAAAGTAATAGTTGTTTCTAGGCATTATTTGGGTAGTATAAACCACACCTTGCTAACTGTAAAAACCTTGCTGGACTTAGGGCATAATGTGTCTATTATTTTCAGCGGAAAAGAACACCCAACTACGGAGCGTATCATTTCTAAAATGACAAAAGTACCCGTTATTGGTCGAATTGATGAAGAAGAAATTTTTGATAAGACTACAATAAAAAAGTATGCAGATAAATTCAGGAATGCGTTGGAATTACTCTAAACGTTGATATATTTCTGCTTTTTCAACATTTTCAATTACTTGATAATGCTCCAATAAATAACTATTTATATAGTCATTTTCATCAATCATTTTTTTATCAAAAATAGATCTACCGTTTCGTGTTACAATTGTTTTTGGTTGAAGCTCATTTAAAATAAATTGTAACTCTTCCAATGAAGTGCCTCTTGGATTGTCGTAAAAAGGATAGAGTTCACTTCTGCATATATTACTGGGGTGGGTGGCTGCTTTAGTTGGTGGGTTCATTCCCAATTTCCAATACCCAATATGGTACTCTAGGAAAAGAATATTTTTAGTTTCAATATTGTTTTCCCTAATATAATTAGGGACACTAATACCCTCGCCATTATAAAAAGTTCCTTTTTCTAACTTATGCCTAATGATTGCTACATATTCTAAATAAGCCTCCATGGGAAGCAATAAGAGCACTAAAATCACATAGGGTTTATAGTTTACTTTTTGGAGCAAAACAATCTTACTGAAAACGATACTAACCAAAATTATTAATATGGGATGTAATTGGACTAAATAATGACCATTTATTCTTCCGCTTATGGCAAATGAAAAAATAATTCCCAATATTGCGATTAAAAGAATTTGAATGCTAGAGCACTTAAAAGATAGAGACTTTTTTTTCCAAGCATAAACAAAAAACCCTGCAATGCATAAATAGAATGGAAGTAATTTTATGATGGAATAACGCCTTGCAGAAGAGTACGCTAGTGGTGCTTTTACAATGGAATTCCACCATAAATCTATATTTTCTTGTAAATAATATGGAAAAATAGTCACTAAAATCATCAAGATAATTCCAGTTCCATACGCAATCGCATTAACGATACCTGTTTTAAATTCCTTTTTCTTAAAAAAAGAGAAAAGAATGTAAAGACCTATGAATAAGAGTGCATAAGCCATGTTTAACTTGGTCATTACCGCTAGCCCCATTAATAATCCAGAAAAGAAATAAATATAAAATTTTTGATAGCTAATAATCAGGTATAAGGCCGGCATAAAGAATAGCATGCAAATATGCTCGGACATGACCCCTTGTAGGCTTCCAAACATACTTTGTAGTGAAATACATGCTATGGCGGACCATATCCCTATTTTTTTAGAGCTGATTTTGCTTCCAATTTTATAAGTGAAAAATGCAGATATGGCAACTGTCAGCGTTCCAAAAAAACGAATGGCAAAAAAACTTTTTCCAAAGGCATAGATGATACTCGCAAAGTATAGAAAGGTAATGGGAGGCTTTAAATCCCATAGTTCAGTATAGGGTAAATGTCCATTTACCCAAGATTGCCCCATGAGAATAAAAGTGCTTTCATCTCGATCTATATAATCCCTAAAAAAAAATGGAAATCGAATAAAAATGGAAATTGAAAGAAGCATAAAAAAAACAGTTCTGTTTTTTAAATTATCGTAATCAATAGTAAGTAAGGCAATTCCTTTTTTAAACATTGGTGATTAATAATTATATGGTATTAATTCCCATCTTTGCAAGATAGATAAAAAGTAGGTTTTGTTAAATTATGTTACATTGAAAAATCTTTCTGAAAGAGATAAAAAACATCTATGGCATCCATTGACACAGCATAAATTGCATCCTAACATGTTAGGTATTGTAAGGGCTAAGGGGGCGCTTCTGTTTGATGAAAATGGGAAAGAGTATATAGATGGTATTTCTTCTTGGTATACGTGTATGTTTGGGCATTGTAATGATTTCATCATAGAACGTGTATCAAAACAATTGCACCAATTAGATCAAGTTGTTTTTAGTGGATTTACACATGAACCAGCAGTAAAGTTATCAGAAGAACTTATTAAAATCTTACCGGAAAATCAAAACAAACTTTTCTTTTCAGACAATGGATCTACAGCTACTGAGATAGGTATAAAAATGGCTTTGCAGTATCATCATAATAAGGGGAACAAGCGAAATGTAATGCTGTCTTTTGAAGAAGGCTTCCATGGGGATACTTTTGGGTCAATGTCTGTATCGGGATTATCGGTTTACAATGGTGCTTTTGAAGATTTTTTTATAGAAGTTGAACGTATTCCAGTTCCAACAACAGAAAATGTGGATGCTATTTTAAGTACGTTGGAAGCACGATTGCAAAACAATAATATAGCGGGTTTTATTTATGAGCCTTTAGTGCAAGGTGCTGCAGCCATGAAAATGCACAATCCAGACCACTTAAATAGTATTTTAAGATTATTAAAAGAACATAATGTGCTCACTATTGCAGATGAGGTAATGACAGGATTTGGCAAGACTGGAAAACACTTTGCATCTGATCATATTAAGACAAAACCAGATATTATATGTTTGTCTAAAGCATTAACCGCAGGTGTTGCTCCTATGGCAATTACAAGTTGTGCGCAAGAAGTATATCATGCATTTTACAGTGATGAAATTTCGAAAGGATTGTTCCATGGCCATACCTATACAGCTAATCCATTAGCCTGTTCTGCAGCTTTGGCTTCAATTGAGTTGCTTCAATCTGAAGAAATTCAAAAAAATATTCAACGGATTATTACATCGCACCAACAGTTTAATGATGAAATAAAAAATCATCCCAAGGTAGCATCCACCAGACAGAATGGAATTATTTATGCGTTGGATTTGAATGTAAAAATGGAGCGCTATGGAAGTTTAAGAGATAAACTTTTTAACCATTTTATGGATAATGGTGTATTTCTACGGCCCTTAGGAAGTACCATCTATATTTTAGCACCTTTCGTTACTACTGAAGGGCAAATGCAAAAAATATATAGCACAATTAAAGATGCCTTAGAAATAGTGTAATTAGAATGATTAGCGAATTTTTTATAGCCATGTAAATCTATTAAATTCATTAAAATAGGGAACATTAATACATGTTTCGGGATGGTTTATTTTACAATTTCAGCACCTACTTTGTTGCAATTTGAATGAGAAATAAAGATTACATTCAATTAATATGAATCAAAGATACAAATACCCTAGTTTTGTTATTTAGTTTGAAAAAATAAATGAATTCACCTATTTCCATTACCGCAATTTCTTCTATTTCCCCTTTAGGAATTTCTTTGGTTGATGCTTGGGAAAAATACATGGACAATGGCCATTGCCTGAGTCAACATGAGTTTTCAAATGTATTAACATGGGTTGCAGAACTTCCTGATGATGCCAAAAAAAAAATAAAAGCACTTAGACTTTCTGACACCAAATACAAGAATTTAGACAATAGTGTTTTGTATGCTCTTTATGCATCAAGAAAGGCCATTGAAACAGCTGGCTGGAATGCTGCTGATAATTTTGGTATTAATATTGGCTCTTCAAGAGGAGCAACTTCTCTTTTTGAAAAATACCACAAAGAGTTCCTTGATAATAATAAGACATCGGTTTTATCATCACCCACTACAACTTTGGGTAATATATCTTCTTGGGTGGCACATGATTTGGGTACTATGGGCCCGGATGTTTCGCATTCAATTACTTGTTCTACCGCATTACATGCTTTATTAAATGGTATAGCCTGGCTTAAAAGTGGCATGGCAAATAAATTTTTGGTTGGTGGAAGTGAAGCGCCACTAACGCCTTTTACAATTGCACAAATGAAAGCGCTAAAAATATACACGAATAATAAAGGAGAATACCCTTGTAGCGCTTTAGATATGGAAAAGACTAAGAATACAATGGTTTTGGGAGAAGGAGCTTCAATAGCTTGTTTGGAAAATGGTAAAACGAAAAACGCTTTGGCAGTTGTTGTAGGAATAGGATATGCAACGGAAACACTAGAACATAATATTTCTATCTCTTCAGATGCTCAATGTTTTCAGCGTTCCATGAAGATGGCTTTGGGTGCTATTAAGCCAGAGGAAGTTGATGTTATTGTTCTACACGCTCCAGGAACTATTAAAGGGGATATGTCTGAAAAAAAAGCAATAGAAAAAGTTTTTTGTAACAAAACCCCAAGTCTTACTACCAATAAATGGAAGATAGGACATACGTTTGGCGCTTCTGGGATGTTGAGTTTGGAACTTGCTGTTTTAATGTTGCAACATCAGAAGTTTATAGAAGTGCCATATGTTGATGCTAATTCAATCCCTAAAAAAATTCAAAAAGTATTGGTAAACGCCGTTGGGTTTGGAGGAAACGCTGTAAGTGTCCTTTTGTCTAAATAAAGGGTTCTCTTGTTTTAGAATCTTAAAACCTATATATTTCCATAGGGTATTTTACGAACTAAATTTTAAGATTATGGTAGAATGGTTTTCTGAGCTTGCCTCTTTTGATAAAGTATACTGGACTATTGCAGGTGTAGCTTCATTGTTTTTTGTTTTTGTGGCGGTGTCAACTCTTATGGGAGGTGATACAGATGATATAGATGGAGATGTTGATGCGGATATAGAAGGTGACGTTGGAGTAGGTTTTCAGTTTTTTACCTTTAAAAATTTAGTTGCTTTTTTCACCATTTTTGGCTGGTCCGGGATTTCGTGCATCGATGCAGGATATTCGCAGACAATGACTATTGTTATTTCTGCCATCAGTGGCTTAGTAATGATGTTTGCTATGACGTTTTTAATCTATCAATTGTCCAAGTTAAAAAGCAGCGGAACCCTTAAGATGCAAAATGCAAAAGGAGCCATAGGAGAGGTATATCTTACCATAGGAAATACTAGATCTAGTATGGGTAAAGTACAGATAACGGTCCAAGGGGCTTTAAGAGATTTAAATGCACTAACGGATGAGGAAAGTGACCTTAAAACTGGATCGGTAATACAAGTGACAGAAGTGACAAAAAATGGAATTCTTATTGTTGAACAATTAAAAAAATAAAAGTATATGCTAAACACTATTTTATTGCAAGTAGAAGGTTTTGGACCATTGATTACCATTGGCTTTGCAATCTTTTTTATTTTCATATTATTTGTAGTCTTAATTCGTCGTTACAAACGTTGTCCTTCAGATAGGATTTTGGTAGTTTATGGAAAAGTAAGTGGTGGAAAATCCGCGAAATGTATCCACGGTGGTGCGGCTTTTATATTGCCGGTAATTCAGGATTATCAATTTTTGGATTTAACGCCAATTTCAATTGAGGTAAATCTTGTCAATGCTTTAAGTAAGCAAAATATTCGTGTAAATGTTCCTTCCCGTTTTACAATTGGAATTTCTACGGAGCCAGGTGTTATGCAAAATGCGGCGGAAAGATTACTTGGTCTAGCACAAGATCACATCCAGGATTTGGCACAAGAAATTATATTTGGGCAGTTACGTTTGGTAGTTGCATCTATGGATATTGAGGAAATCAATTCAGATAGGGATAAGTTTTTGAGTAATATTTCACAAAGTGTTGAAACAGAGCTAAGAAAAGTAGGTTTAAAATTGATCAATGTAAACATTACAGATATTGTAGATGAGTCTGGTTATATTGAAGCTTTAGGTAAAGAAGCTGCTGCACACGCAATAAATGCAGCACGAAAATCTGTTGCAGAAAAAACTAGAGATGGGTCTATTGGAGAGGCAATTGCAGTGCAAGATGAAAGAACACAAGTTGCAGCTGCCAATGCACAGGCCGTTGAAGGAGAGAATACCGCTAAAATTGCGGTAGCAAATTCAGACTCTTTACGTCGTCAAAGAGAGGCAGAAGCAGAACGTGTGGCAGTAGCATCAGAAAAAGTACAAACAGCAAAAGCACTTGAGGAATCATATGTTGCGGAACAACAAGCAGAAATTGTAAGGGCAGAAAAAGAACGTTCTTCGCAAATGGCGGATATTATTGTTCCAGCAGAGATAGACAAAAAGAAAGTAGAGATTGATGCTGAAGCAGATGCAGAAAGAATACGTAGAAGAGCTAGAGGAGAGGCAGATGCAATCTTATTTAAAGCACAAGCAGAAGCAAAAGGTATCTTTGAGGTATTGACAAAACAAGCTGCTGGTTTCGATGAAATTGTAAAAGCGGCTGGTAACAATCCTAAAGATGCAGTATTGCTCTTAGTAGCTGATAAATTGCCTGAATTGGTAAAAACACAGGCAGAAGCCATCAAGAACATTAAAATTGATAAAATTACGGTTTGGGAAAATGGTGGTGGTAAGGATGGTAAAACGGCAACTTCTAATTTTATTTCTGGAATGTATAAATCTGTTCCACCATTGCAAGAAATGTTCAATATGGCAGGAATGCAATTGCCAGAATATTTAAAAGGGAAAGAGATTGATGCTGAGAATGAAAAAGAAGAAATAGTTAAAGAGGTAAAACCGAATAAGAAAGACAAGGAAGAATAATTCTTACCTCGCTTAAATCATAAAAAGACCTGTTGAATAATATATTCTTTAGGTCTTTTTGTGTTAAGGGTTTTTCTTGATTGGGAATTCATTTTCAAATAGGTTATTTTTGGCACAGATTTACAGTATTTATGAGCCAGGTAAGACATAATTGGACAAAAGAGGAAATTCTTGACGTTTACAACACTCCCTTAATGGAATTGTTATACGATGCAGCAACTATACATCGTAAGCATCATGACCCAAATACAGTTCAAGTATCCACATTGTTATCTATTAAAACTGGAGGGTGTCCAGAGGACTGCGGATATTGTCCGCAAGCCGCAAGGTATCATACAGATATAGAAGGAAATGATTTAATGTCAGTTTCCCATGTCAAAGCCCAAGCCCTTAGGGCAAAATCATCAGGTAGCTCCAGAGTATGTATGGGAGCCGCTTGGCGTAATGTTAAAGATGGTCCAGAATTTGACCAAGTACTTGAAATGGTACGCACCATAAACAAACTGGATATGGAAGTGTGCTGTACCTTGGGAATGTTGACTGAAAACCAAGCACATCGTTTGGCCGAAGCTGGTCTTTATGCTTACAATCATAATTTAGATACTTCTGAGGATTATTATAAAGATGTGATTTCTACTCGTGCATTTAAGGATAGACTAGATACCATAGATAATGTTCGTAAAAGCAATGTTACCGTTTGCAGTGGGGGAATTATTGGTATGGGGGAGCAATTGGAAGATAGAGCTGGAATGTTGGTAGCACTTACTTCTTTGAACCCGCAACCAGAATCTGTGCCAATTAATGCTTTAGTGCCAGTTGAAGGCACTCCTATGGAAGATATAGCACCCGTTTCTATTTGGGATATGGTGCGTATGGTGGCAACGACCCGTATTGTAATGCCAGAAACTCAGGTGAGATTATCAGCTGGGCGAACAGAAATGAGTAGAGAAGGGCAGGCCATGTGTTTCTTTGCTGGAGCCAATTCTATTTTTGCTGGCGATAAGCTATTGACTACACCTAATCCTGATGTTAGTGAGGACATGGAAATGTTTAAAATGCTCGGATTAAACCCGCAAAAACCATTTACTAAAGTATCACAACCCAAAACTGTTGAGGCAGGTGATTCGCAATTTGAATCCATGTCAGAAAAACCTAAATGGAGCAGACCAGGTCATAAAATTGATCGCAACGAAAACGCTAAGGCTAAAGCAAAGGCTTAGTTCAAGGATATTTCTTACATTGAAGCTTAATTTTAGAGCTATACTTTTGTTTTTTATACATTTGATGGTTCATCTCAATACAATTGGTTTTGAAATTAAAGGAAATCCCTAGACTAAAAACTATATCCAAAGAGGACTTTATCACCAACTACTTTAAGCCACAAAAACCAGTGGTCATAGAAAAGTTTGTTGATGACTGGCCAGCTTACTCCAGATGGAACTTGGACTATATGAAGGCAATTGCTGGAGATAAAACTGTGCCATTGTATGATGATAGACCAGTAGATTATAAAGATGGGTTCAATGAACCGCACGCCACGATGAAAATGGCAGATTATATAGATTTGCTTAAAAGAGAGCATACAAAATTTCGAATTTTTTTATGGAATATCCTCAAGGAAATCCCAGAGTTACAAAAAGACTTTACATATCCTGATTTTGGGTTAAAGCTTATGAAAAGTTTGCCCATGCTTTTTTTTGGCGGCTCCAATTCCCATACCTTCATGCATTATGATATTGATATGGCCAATATTTTCCATATTCATTTTGAAGGAAAAAAAGAATGTATACTATTTCCGCAGACCGAAAATAAATTTTTGTACAAGATTCCACATTCTTTAATTACCCATGAGAGTATAGATTTTTCGAATCCAGATTTTGAAAAATGGCCGGCTTTGCAGTATGCGAAGGGTTATAAAACTAATTTGAGCCATGGTGAAATTTTGTATATGCCTGAAGGCTATTGGCATTTTATGAAATATATAACCCCTGGTTTTTCAATGAGTTTACGCGCAATAGCCCGTAACCCTAAAAATTTAAGCAGTGCATTTTACAATGTAATTGTAATGCGGAATTATGATAGTCTAATGCGTAAATTAAAAGGGCAAAATTGGATAGATTGGAAAAATGAACAAGCAATAGAGAGAACCAATAAGAACATACTTTAATGAATTAACTCCTTTATTTTTTCATATACCAAATGACTTTCCCATCCCCGGTAAAGTAAATAATCTGCTAACTTCTTTTTTCTTTTTTGTAGGTTGGTGTCTTTTATTTCCAACACCCTTTTTTTAGCAAGTAGGTCTAGCGTCGTTAGGTAGTTGTCCTCCTCTATTTCTTTTAGAGCCGTTTTAATATTGTACTTAGAAATCTCCCTGAATTTCAGCTCGTTTACAATCCTATTTCTACCCCATTTCTTAATATTGAACTTACCTCTGGCATAAGCCTGGGCAAAACGTTCCTCATTGAGATAATTTTCTTGTATCAAATGGACAATAATAGTATCTATTGCCTCAGGTATCATATGCATATTTCGCAGTTTATGAACTACTTCTTTATGACAGCGTTCTTGATAAACACAATAGCTTTCCAGTTTTTTGGTAGCTTCGCTAAGGGTGTAGGTCTTTTGGGAAAACATGCTTAAACTACTTAGGAATTAATTGTTTTGGGTCGTAAAAGAACCTTTCTTCTCTTATGTATTCACCTTCCCAATGTTGATGGGCTATTTCTTCAATTTCCGTTGTTGTGCCATCTTTCCATTCAAATTTAAAATACCATCGAATCACGACATGGTCATCCTTAATAAATACAGGATGAATGCATTTTGATTCCATGGTCCTTACCTTAGAAAGGACCTTTCTTTCATTTTCAAGTAAATTATCCCGGCCTACTCTTGGCTCCGATTGATTCTCTTTCATTGAAGCACCTAAGGTGTAAAATTCTTCAATAGCCTTATCATGTTCATTTGATTCTACAATGGAGATGAAATTTTCTACTGTTTCAATTTTTGGCATGTTAAAATTTATTTTACAAGGTATCCTTTATATATATAAATAACACAGTTATTATAACGACCAATATCATTGCAATAATACATAACCCAATAAGAATGCCTAAAAATTTAAATATTTTGAGTATGGACTCAGGTATATTAAGTTTATATAATTTTCCGTATGCGTAGGTGTAATAGAGAAATTGCATAAAAAGTGTTAGGTAATAGAAAATGGGATTAATTAAGACACTTAATGCAAAAAATATTGCTGTAAAAAGAAAACCTAGGCCCAGTATATAGGTATTAATGACAAGGTGTTCTCCATAATTATATGGCTTTCTATAAACTAGAAACGCCATAAATGTGTAGATGGGTAAAGAGAGAAAGGTGATTAAGTTAAAATATTTTAATATGTAGGTTTGTATTTGTAAAGATTGCACAAGTTGTTCCGCTCTATATTCAGCAGACTCGTAAGGACCTCCTATATTTTCAGCCATAAATTCCAATTGTGCAGTACTCATGTCTCTTGAGAGGTTTAAAAAGTCATCTGTAAACATATTGAAGAGGAAAATGGAAATACCCACACCAATTAATAGAAATGCAATGGGGTTCATGTATTTTTTTCTTGTTCCGTCTATATATTCAAGAAATATTTGATTCGGAGCCTTAATTAAAGTTTTTACGGTAAAAAAGAATTTATTATCCCAACCAAAAACATTTTGAAAAGCATCTGTAAATAAACTGAATACTGTAATTCTCTTTTGCACAACCTTTGCACCACAATCTTTACAAAATTTAATATCGGAGGTAATTTGTTGTTTACAATTTTTACAATTCATATGTATCGTAGTTTCTCGCCTAAATATAAGGGAACTAAATAATATAAATACAAAAAAGTAAAAGACACTTAAATAGGGCTTAGTGTAAACAAAAAAAGCGACTCCGTTTCCGAAGTCGCTTTTTTTAATAAATGGTTTTGCCGTCTTTATTTTTAAAACGGTAGTCAAGATACATATATGCATCTCTAGGTTGTATTTTCACCCATTTTTTATGTTCCATAAACCATTTGGAACGTATTGAGGGGAAACCTTGTGCTATATAGGCGGCAATAAATGGATGCACATTCAATGTTATTCCATTTTTACTTGCTGGGCCTTTCAACAATTTTTCTAGATCAGAAGTTATTTTATCTATCAAAACAATTGGAGCTTCTACTTCACCACCACCTCTGTTAGGGTTAGCTTCACTTGTTTTAATATTCATTTCTGGTCTTACCCGTTGTCTTGTAATTTGTATAAGTCCAAACTTGCTTGGAGGCAATATTTTGTGTTTGGCCCTGTCATCTTTCATTTCATCTTTAAGATGATCAAAAAGTCTTCTTCTGTGTTCTGGCTTGGTCATATCAATAAAATCAACCACAATGATACCTCCCATATCACGTAAACGTAGTTGTCTTGCTATTTCCGAAGCTGCTAATAGATTTACTTCTAGCGCCGTATCCTCTTGGTTTTTAGCCTTGTTGGACCGGTTGCCGCTATTTACATCTACTACATGTAAAGCCTCGGTATGTTCTATAATCAAATAAGCCCCTTTACTCATGGAAGCAGTTCTTCCAAAAGAGGTTTTAATTTGCCTTTCTATCCCAAATTTCTCAAAAATGGGAACAGAAGAATTGTATAATTTTACAATGGATTCTTTTGCTGGCGCAATTTCTTGCACATAGTCTTTAATCTGGTCATAAAGCGTTTCATCATTTACATGAATACCAGTAAATGAATCATTAAAAACATCTCTTAATATGGAAGATGCTCTATTGAGCTCTACCATAGCTTTATAAGGGTGTGGCGCTTTATACAATTTCTTACACATCGCCGACCATTTGGTCAACAAGTTTTGTAGATCCTTGTCCAGTTCTGCTACTTTTTTGCCTTCTGCAACTGTTCTAATAATGACTCCAAATCCTTTAGGTTTAATGCTTTTTACAAGCCTTTTTAGCCTATTTTTTTCATCATTCGACTCAATTTTTTGAGAAACTGAGACGCGTTCAGAAAAAGGCACCATTACTAGATATCGTCCCGCTATTGAGAGCTCGGAACTAATACGTGGTCCTTTTGTGGATATGGGTTCTTTAACAATTTGTACTAATAAAGATTGATTAGCTTTGATAACATCTGTGATGCTACCATTTTTATCAATATCTTTTTCAAATGGAAAATTTTTAAGGGAATAATCTCTTAATTTCCCTGTGCTCACATTTTTAACGAATTTAAGCATGGAAGATAATTGCGGCCCTAGATCATGGTAATGCAAAAAAGCATCTTTCTCATAACCTACATTTACAAATGCCGCGTTAAGCCCGGTTACAGGCTTTCTTATTTTGGCAAGGAAAATATCGCCAACAGAGAAGTTGTTGTTATCTTCTTCTTTATGCAATTCTGTGAGCTTTCCATCTTTTAATAAAGCAAAATCGACGGCATCGGAACTAGATCTTACGATTAATTCTCTATTCACCTGAATCAATTTTTACTTATCCTACAATGGTAATATACCTATGTTGGATAAATAGATTAAACAATAGTCAGTACAGGTTGTATAAACCTGTTGAAATCCTTTTGAGGATTTCTATGTCAATGAACGTATAAAACGAAAAAGTAGTTAAAAACTAACTACTTTTTCTTGTGACGGTTAGCTCTCCTACGCTTTTTGCGTTTATGGGTAGCTACCTTATGTCTTTTTCTTTTTTTACCGCTCGGCATAAATGTTCTTTTTAATGATTATTTTATTTGTACGTTGCTCTTAACACCTTCTACAAAGACCTTTGCAGGTTTAAATGCAGGAATGTTATGTGCAGGTATTTTAATGGTAGTGTTTTTAGAAATATTCCTACCTGTTTTTTCAGCTCTTGTTTTGATAATAAAACTACCAAAACCTCTTAAATAAACATTCTCACCACTTTCCAAAGAAGACTTTACTTCTTCCATAAAAGATTCCACAGTTGCTTGTACATCTCCTTTTTCAATTCCCAGTTTTTCTGAGATTTTCGTTACAATATCAGCTTTCGTCATATTTAAAAATAAATTTTCTGTATGTTTTTTTAGGGTTGCAAATATATAAATTTAATTCAATCTTTATGTTCTAATGAACTAATTTTAAGTAATTAAACAGTTACTTTTACCCATTATTGTTTTATTGATGTCTTTTTCTCAAAAAATTCTACTTTGGTATGCCAGTAACAAGAGGGATCTTCCATGGAGAAACACTAGGGATCCATACAAAATATGGCTTTCAGAAATAATGCTTCAACAGACTCGTGTTGCTCAAGGAATGCCCTATTATTATGCCTTTGTAAAACGGTTTCCAACAGTTGAAGATTTGGCAAAAGCAAGTGAGGAAACAGTATTGAAATTATGGCAAGGATTGGGTTATTATTCCAGAGCAAGAAATTTGCATGCTACTGCCAAGACAATTTCTTTAGAACAAAACGGACAATTCCCAAGTACCTATAAGGAACTAATAAAGTTAAAAGGAGTTGGCGACTATACATCCAGTGCAATTGCTTCTTTTTGTTTTGATGAACCAGAGCCTGTTCTTGATGGGAATGTTTTTAGAGTTTTGTCAAGGTATTATGGAATTTCAATTCCTATAAACAGTCCTAAAGGGGGTAAATACTTTAAGGAATTGGCCACAGAAATAATGAATGTGGAAAATATTAGGGATTATAATCAAGGAATAATGGAGTTTGGTTCCTTGCAATGTGCTCCAAAAAAACCAAATTGTGTGCACTGTCCTTTAAATGATGGATGTATTGCCTTAAAAGAAGGTAAGGTTGGTCAATTACCAGTTAAACTCAAAAAAACCAAAATCACAAAAAGATATTTCAACTATTTAGTTCCAATAGTTATTGGAAACGATGGCCAAAGTACAACACAACTTAAACAACGTGTGGGGAAAGGAATTTGGCAGAACTTATATGAATTTCCTTTGGTGGAAACCAAAAATGAAATCAATCTTGAGGAAATTAAAACAAAAATGACAAATGTTATAGGTGTTAATGATACCTCGGATGTTTATTTATATAATGACAAACCTATTGTTCATAAATTATCACATCAGCATTTGCATACCAAATTTTGGATTGTAGCCACTGAGGAAAGGGATAAATACAAGATTAAATTTTCTGAACTAGGAAAGTACCCAGTACCAGTTTTAATAGCAGATTTTATAAAAGCATTTAAAATTTAGTATTTTTGATTTAAGATAAAAGTTATGAGTGGAACATTGAATAAAGTGATGCTGATTGGGCACTTGGGAGATGAAGTGAAAACACACTATTTTGAAGGCGGAAACTGTATTGCTCGTTTTCCATTGGCAACCAATGAAAGTTATACAAATAGGCAAACAGGAGAAAAGGTGACCAATACGGATTGGCATAATATAGTAGTGCGTAATAAGGCTGCGGAGATATGTGAAAAGTACCTTAGTAAGGGTGATAAAATTTATGTGGAGGGTAGGCTAAAGAATAGACAGTGGCAAGGTGAAGATGGTAATACACGCTACACCACAGAAGTGCATGTGCAGGAATTTACATTTTTATCAACCAAGAAGGAAAGCCAGTCCAATGCAAGTTCTAATGTACAAGCAACCCAACAAAGCGCACAACCTCAAGTTGCTCCTGCTCCGGCTGTTCCAAAAGAACAGTCACAAGCTATTGCACCAGAACAGGATGACGACCTGCCATTTTAATTAAACTCAAATTAAATCTTAACTATTGGATCCAGACCCCCTTAGTTTACTGCTATATTTTTCTGTTTTTGACAGTGCAATTGCCTTGAAAACAATTATTTTAATTGTCCTTTTAATATGTTCAGCCCTTATTTCTGGCGCTGAAGTTGCTTTTTTTGGCCTTTCCAAGACTGACATCAATAAACTGGAAGAAGAGAAAAAAAGTACAGGAATTATAGTAGTCAAGCTTTTAGAAAAGCCAAAAAAATTACTTGCAACCATACTAATAGCCAATAACAGTATTAATATTGGTATGGTGTTATTATTTAATTCTTTGGGAGATACGCTCTTTGAGAATATCAATCATAATTTTTTCGGTATTATTTCTGCCAGATTTTTATTGGAAGTGATAGTAATTACTTTTTTAATTTTAATGTTCGGTGAAATTTTGCCGAAGATTTACGCAAATAGAAATAGAATTAGTTTTTCAAAGTTTATGGTGTACCCACTAAAGTTTATGAATTTTGTTCTTTTACCTATTAGTTTGCCTATGCAGTCGGCAACGCTTTTTTTGTATGATAAATTTGGAAAGCAGAAGTCAAGCTTAAGTGTCGATCATTTGTCGCAAGCTTTGGAACTTACTGATGATGGTGATACCACAATAGAAGAGCAAAAAATCTTGGAGGGAATAGTTTCCTTTGGAAATACAGAGGCCAAACAGGTTATGCGCCCCAGAATAGATATTTTTGCTTTGAATGAGAATATGAAATTTCTGGAAGTGCTTCAAGAAATAAAAACGAATGGACATTCTCGAATACCCATATTCTCTGAGAATATGGACAATGTGTTGGGGGTCCTTTATGTAAAGGATGTTTTACCATATATTGATCGTAAAACTTTTAATTGGATATCTTTAATTAGGGAACCCTATTTTGTTCCCGAGAACAAGAAGCTAGATGATTTATTGTTGGAGTTTCAAGAAAAGAAAAATCATTTGGCTGTCGTTGTAGATGAATATGGTGGCACTTCTGGGATAGTGACCTTAGAAGATATTATCGAAGAAATTGTTGGAGATATAAGTGATGAGTTTGATGATGTGGATTTAATATTTTCAAAGCTGGATGAGCATAATTATGTTTTTGATGGGAAAACAACCTTAAAAGATTTTTATAGAGTAGTTAAGGTCGATGACGAAGATGATTTTGAAGAACAAAAAGGGGAATCTGAAACTATTGCTGGTTTTGTTTTGGAAATAGCTGGAAATTTTCCAAAAAGAGGGGAGATAATAAAATTTAAGGAATATCAGTTTATTGTTGAAAGCTTGGACAAAAAGAGATTAAAACAAATAAAAATCACCCTTCCTCATGAATAGCAAGTATTCCTTCCTTTTCGTTTTCCTATTCATTTTTATTGGATGTAAAGAAGATGTATTGCCCAAGCCTAAGGCAATGCTCAGATTAGATTACCCCAATGAGGCCTCCAAAGGGTTAGAAACTGATTGTTATTATGGCTTTGAGTACAATCAAATGGCTAAAATGGAAAGTAAAGAAAATTGCTCTTTAACATTGGATTACCCAAACATGAAGGGTTCTATTTTTATTACTTACAAAAAAGTGGATGGAGATTTGAATACGCTATTATCCGATGCGCAAAAACTATCTTATGAGCACGCCGTAAAGGCAGATAATATTATTGAACAACCTTTTATTAATGCCAATGAAAAAGTATATGGTATGTTCTACGAGGTAAAAGGTGATGCTGCTTCACAGGCCCAATTTTATGTTACGGATAGTATCAACCATTTTGTGACTGGTTCCTTGTATTTTTATGCCAAACCAAATTATGATTCTATATTCCCAGCGGCCATATATCTTCAAAAAGATGTCCGTAGGGTTATGGAAACGTTCAAATGGAAGGAATAGAATTGTTTAATTTATTCTTTCCCTAATAAGGCTTCAGCCCGTTTAATGCTAGAATTTATTTCCTCTTGAAGTGCATTCACTTTTTTTTCTTCCTCATTAAGCCATTTTTGTTTTTCTTCAGTAAGTTCTTTGCCATTAAGAATTTCATCAGAATCAAATCGGTCACCAAATCCCTGCATCCAATCCATCATGGTTTTATGGGCAGCTTGTAAATCTCTTTTTGCAGTTTCATATTTTAATCCAGTTTCAGTACTGTCTGCTAGACCATTTAATTCTCCTACTAATTTGCTTATGGTTCCCATTTGCGGCATCACCTCATCATGAACGGCTAAAACCTGTTCCATTTGGGTTGGTTCTTCCAATTGTTTCTTTTCTTCTTTGCAAGAAATTAGGATTCCAAGGGCAAGTATACTTAGTAAAATAGATTTTTTCATGATGTCTTTTTTTTCTTTGAAAAAGTTTTAGTAGTCAAAATATACAAACTAAATCCTGATATAAAGGTAAAAGTTCCAAATAGGGAAAAAGCTTTTAGCAAGAGGTTGTTATGTAATTTAATTTTGTTTTAAATAGTCAGACACCCCTAATTTGTTTAAAATGGAGATAAATATGCTCGGTCATTTAAGAAGATTGTTTATGATAAGTGGCTAATATTTTGTACATTAATGAGCCTAGTTATAAAAGCATATGTCATGAAGGAATTTGCACAGCCCATTAGGTTTGGAATTGCCACAAGTGGTTGTCTTATTGCATATTTTTTGGTTTTGGCTTTATTTGGAAAACACACCAATATTTATTACAGTCTTTTTAATGTTATTATTACGGGTTATGGCATTTATGAATCCATAAAGTATTTTAAATATAAAAATGGGAAGGATTTTAATTATACCAGTGGATTCACTACTGGACTCGTAACTGGTTTTGTTGCAACATTTATTTTCACTTTTTTTTTCGCTTTTTATGCTACTGAGGTAGACACTTCTTTTTTAAGACAACTTTCAGCAATTTGGTACAAGAGGTTTGAGAGTTTTGAAGGAATAGTATTTTTCACAGTGGCAATAATGGGCATAACCACTTCTTTGGTATTAACCTTATCCTTCATGCAATTGTTTAAAACCTCCAATAACCTCAGTAAAAAATCACTTTAAATATTACAAATCACTTGTGGAATACCGAATTAGCTGTATATTTGCACCCGCCTATTGAAAAAAATGGGTTAATTATTTTAAATAAAAAAATATACACATTATGTATGCAATCGTAGAGATAGCAGGGCAGCAGTTTAAAGTTGCAAAAGACCAAAAAGTGTATGTTCACCGTTTACAAGAGGACGAAGGAAAGAAAGTATCTTTCAACAACGTTCTTCTTATAGAAGATGGTAAGAGCATTACAATTGGCGCCCCAGCTATAGACGGAGCCGCAGTAGAGGCAAAAGTCGTTAAACACCTAAAAGGAGATAAAGTTATCGTCTTTAAAAAGAAAAGACGTAAGGGTTACAAAAAGAAAAATGGCCATCGCCAGTATTTAACTGAGTTGGTAATTGAAGGTATTGTTGCCAAAGGTGCAAAGAAAGCAGCTCCAAAAGCTGAAGCTAAAAAAGAAGCACCAGCTAAGGCGGATGTAGCTCCAAAAGCAGCAGCTCCTAAAAAAGAAGCTCCAAAAGCAACAGAAGATTTAAGCAAAAAAACAGTTGCTGAATTAAAAGAGTTGGCAAAAACTGCTGGAATTGAAGGATTGTCTTCAATGAAAAAAGCAGATATCATTGCAGCTTTAAGTAAATAAAAAGAAACGAATAAAAACAATATATCATGGCACACAAAAAAGGTGTAGGTAGTTCGAAAAACGGTAGAGAATCAGAATCAAAACGTTTAGGCGTAAAGATTTTTGGTGGTCAAGCTGCTATTGCTGGTAACATTATTGTAAGACAGCGTGGTACTAGACATAATCCAGGTGCTAATGTTTATGCAGGGAAAGACCATACGTTACATGCTAGAGTAGATGGTCTTGTAAAGTTTACAAAAAAAGTCGGTGGAAAATCATTTGTTTCCATTGAGCCATTTGAAGCTTAGTAGCATTACTATTAAAATATTTAAAACCCTCTCTGCTTGCAGAAAGGGTTTTTTGTTTTTATAACCTAAAGTAATTTGTCCGCTACTTCGAGCCAAGTGTTTACGCGCTCAAAGCCATTGCTATGAATATTGTGACCAGAAGTAAACAGAAGGGAACGTCCATCAAAATGTTCAAGATTATAACTTCTGTCATCAATTAAAATATCTCCTTTTAGAATATGTTTGTCGCCGCAAAGTATTCTTTTTTTCCAGTCTATAAAGGGAAAATATTCATCTAACCACTCACTTTTTTCCAATAATGAATTTGGAAATTGCATAGCGGCAGAAGCAATATAGAGTTCATATTTCTGGGATAACTCTTTTAAAACTGGCTGACTATCCTTTATAGGCTTAAGGTCTCTAAAAAAACCAATAGTATTTGCGTGGTTTCTCACACTTGCCTGTCTGCCTTCTGGTACTGCCTTCCAGACCTCATTCCCCCAACAATCTTCCAGGGTTAAATTTTCTTGAAATTCATTGTTGTATATTTCTATATGTGCGTAATAGGTATCGGCAATTACCTCGTCCATGTCAATAAATAGGCTCATAGTTTAAATTTTTTTACGAAGTTCCAAAAAAACAAAATGCTATTGAAGGGATTCTATGAACTTATTTTTTGATTGCGAGATTGAATCAATGAATGCATATTTTTTTGGACAAGTATTATTTTTTATTTTTAACAGATGGTTTTTAATTCATAATGATGAAAAAAATAATTCTCCTGTTGGTTGTAATGTTATGTGTTTCATATAGCAAAGAGAAAACATATCAAATAGGTCAAATACAAACCCCTAAGGGTGAAATTTTAGTTTGGTTGCACAATGAGACACCAAAACATAAAGAAAGCTTTATAGCATTAGCAAATGCTGGTTATTGGGATACGCTGTCTTTTAATCGCGTTATTCCAAATTTTGTTGCTCAAGGTGGGTGCCCAGATACTCCAGAGGGTTTTAATGACCCAGAATACCTATTGAAACCAGAATTTAATGAAACGCTTTTGCATGAATATGGTGCTTTGGGTGCTGGAAGGGATGGTAATGCCGAAAAACTCTCAGCTAGATGTCAGTTTTATATTGTGCAGAATAAGGAGGGTTTGCATCGTTTGGATGGTGATTATACCGTATTTGGTAAAGTGATAAAGGGAATGGATGTTATAGACGCAATAGTAAATGTAGCACGAGATACAACAGATGCCCCTCTGACACCAATTACTTTAGATGTAAATATGATTTCCATTAAGGAATCTGATTTGCAAAAACTATATCCTGAGTATGATTAGTTTTTCATTTACCCTAAAAAATTGGTAAATCAAAAATAGGGATGTAAAAAACCCTCACATTTCTGGGAGGGTTTAAATTATTTTATGTTGCTGAAGCAAGTTCAGCAGAGACATAATCTAGTATCTATAGTACTCAGGTTTAAAAGGTCCCTTCACTGTTACACCAATGTATTTTGCTTGGTCATCTCGTAACTCAGTAAGTTCAACACCAATTTTTGCCAGATGTAATTTTGCCACCTTTTCATCCAAATATTTAGGTAACATATACACCTCATTTTTATAAGCGTCTCTGTTTGTCCAAAGCTCAATTTGAGCCAATGTTTGGTTAGTAAAGGAGTTACTCATTACAAAACTTGGGTGTCCTGTAGCACAGCCTAAGTTTACCAAACGACCTTCTGCCAATAAGAGAATGTCTTTACCATTTACAATGTATTTGTCCACTTGTGGCTTGATTTCAACTTTTTCATGGTTGTCATTCAGCCAAGCAACGTCAATTTCATTATCAAAATGTCCAATATTGCAAACAATGGCCTTGTCTTTCATTGCTTCAAAATGGCGTCCTTGTACAATGTCTTTATTTCCTGTAGTTGTAATAATAATATCCGCATTGCCAACCACTGTCTCCAATTTTTTAACTTCGAAACCATCCATTGCAGCCTGTAAGGCACAAATTGGGTCAATTTCAGTAATG
Source organism: Flavobacteriaceae bacterium (assembly GCA_002746415.1). Classification (GTDB taxonomy): domain Bacteria; phylum Bacteroidota; class Bacteroidia; order Flavobacteriales; family Flavobacteriaceae; genus Saonia. Next base: position 251,842 of record NVXD01000015.1, read on the forward strand.
GTTACAATGCTACCAGCGCCCTTAAAAGAAGCAGCTGTGCCTTTACCAACATCACCATAACCACAGACTACAACTCGTTTTCCTGCCAGCATGATATCTGTAGCTCTTCGGATTGCATCTACAGCACTTTCCTTGCATCCATATTTATTATCAAACTTGGATTTGGTTACACTATCATTCACATTAATTGCAGGCATTGGTAAGGTTCCTGCTTTCATACGATCATACAAACGATGAACACCAGTAGTGGTTTCTTCGCTTAAACCATTAATTCCTTGGGCCAATTCTGGATACCTATCCAATACCATATTAGTAAGATCTCCACCATCATCCAAAATGAGATTTAAGGGAGTGCGATCTTCTCCAAAAAATAAGGTTTGTTCTATACACCAATTAAATTCTTCCTCGCTTAATCCTTTCCAAGCATAAACAGGTACTCCGGTTGCAGCGATTGCAGCTGCAGCATGGTCTTGTGTGGAAAATATATTGCAAGAACTCCATGTGACATCAGCACCAAGGGCTACCAAAGTTTCAATAAGTACAGCTGTCTGTATGGTCATGTGCAAACATCCAGCAATACGTGCGCCTTTTAAAGGTTGCGATTCCTTATGTTCTTCTCGTAAAGACATTAAACCAGGCATTTCTGCTTCAGCTAATTCAATTTCTTTTCTTCCCCATTCAGCAAGGGTAATATCCTTTACTTTGTATGGTTTATATGGGATAGTTTCAGTGCTCATCTGTACGTTTTTTATTGTGGTTAAATATAATTAGCAATATGGTATTTGGATTGATTTGAAATCTTTGCTTGCTTGCTTATATCGTAATTTTTTCTTATTTTAAGTATTATCTGTGGTTTCATCAATTTCGACGGCTACAAAGGTAATGATAAGTTAAATAAACATATGCCTCTTTATAAAACTATAACAATAACGCCTAAGGTTAAACTCTATATTTGGAAGATAGAAGAGTCTGAGGTTGAACTTTCTAAGGACATTGTGCTTACTTCTCATTGTCAAGAGAGAATGGATGGTATGAAATCTGAAATGCATCGTAGAGGTTTCTTGAGTATTAGGCACTTAATGGCAGAAGCGGGGTATATTGATCACGATTTATTTTATGATGATGCAGGCAAGCCCCATTTAAAGGATGGTAGGTTTATTTCTATTACTCATTCCAATCATTTTACTGGAATTATTGTTGCAGATAAAGATGATGTGGGTATAGATATTGAGAAGCAGCGAGAAAAAATATTGAGAATAGCCTATAAATTTACTCCCTTGGAAGAATACCGAACCTTGGCCAATACAGCAGCCATAGTTCGTAAATTAACCATGGTATGGGGAGCAAAAGAATCACTTTACAAAATTTACTCAACACATGGTTTAAGTTTCTTACAACATATAAATGTGAATGATTTTTCCTTGAAAGAAGAAGGAACCACAACAACTACCGCTGAGGTTTTATACAAGGGAAAGGCGTCATTTTATCATGTGGGGTTTATGGAGTTTGAAGAGTTTACATGCACCTATGCCATTAAGATGGGGAACGAATTATTGGAAAATCAAATAGATTTAAGAGCCGAGAATTAGGTGCAAATCTGAGACAGGTATTTTGGTTATAGACAGCCTGGAGTTTAATTTTTAGAGTTCTGAAAATGGTACAAAGTCCAAGCTGAAGAGACTAGTTCAAAAAAAGAAGCAGTACTTTTGCCAAATACCCATAACGCTACAGCCAATATTCTTAATGAACATATCCGTAGAATTAACATTGACTCCGCTTCAAGACACTTTTGAGGCCCCTATCATCAACTTTATTAAAAAATTACGTTCTTCTGGACTCACAGTTTTGGAAAACCCATTGAGTACACAAATCTATGGCGAGTATGATACCGTAATGAAAATTCTGAATACAGAAATAAAAGAAGCCTTTGAGCTAATGGATAAAGGACTCTTGTTCATGAAAATTGTAAAATCTGACCGAAGCGAGTATGAACCACATTTTTGATTTCTTTTTAGATTCTTACCGTAATAAAGAAGTCTATATTATTGTCATAGAAGCTATTATTTTGGTTACTGGAATAGCAAGTGTATGGTATGCTAAAAAAGAAAATATTTTAGTGTATCCAACAGGTTTAGTGGCTACAGTCCTTGCAGTTTATTTATTATTGAAAGATGGACTGTTTGGTGATATGATGATGAATTTCTATTTTTCAATAATGAGTATTTATGGATGGTGGAACTGGGCAAGAACAAAAAACAATGAAAAAGTTGTTCAGATATCCAGAACAAATACCCGCGAGAAAATCATTGGTTTTGTTTTATGTGTGCTCACAATGATAATAACATACATCGTTTATAAAGTTTTTGGCACAGAAATTACAATTTCTAATTATATTGATATTCTAACATCTGGTTTGTTTTTTACGGGAATGTGGTACATGGCAAAAAAGAAAATTGAGAATTGGACACTATGGATAATTGCAGATATCATTACCGTTCCCCTTTATGCATATAGGGGGTGGGGTATGCTGTCCTTTCAATATCTTATATTTACCGTTTTGGCAATACAAGCCTATTTTCTATGGAAGAAAAGTTTAGACAAAAACCCTCAGACGTTGTTAAAGTAGTATTGTTTGGTCCTGAATCTACAGGAAAAACAACTTTATCAGAACAGTTGGCCAGACATTACAACACAGTTTGGGTGCCAGAATACGCGCGTGAATTTTTACAAGATAAGTGGAACAATGAGCGCAAAACTTGTGAACCGCATGATTTATTGCCCATTGCAGAAGGACAAATGAGGTTAGAAAACGAGCTGACAAAAAAAACAACCGATGTGTTGATTTGTGATACGGACCTTTTGGAAACTAAAGTGTATTCTGAAGCATATTATGTTGGTCATTGTGACCCTCTATTAGAGAAGTATGCTATTCAAAACACATATGATCTATATTTTTTAACGTACATAGATGTTCCTTGGCAGCAAGATGATTTGCGGGATAAACCGAATGAACGTGAAAGAATGTTTCAATATTTTAAAGAGACTTTAGAGAAACATAATCGAAATTTTGTTACTTTAAAGGGAGATAAAAAAACGAGGTTGGCTGACGCCATTAAACATATTGACCAATTATTAAAATCATGACCAATTTTAGCGAAGATGATTTATTACAATTATTAAGTAAAGGAATATCAAAAGAAAAAGTGCTTCAGCAAGTAGTTACTTTTAAAGAAGGAATCCCTTTTGTACGATTAGAAAAAGCAGCTGTAATTTCTGAAGGTATTTCCAAATTTTCTAAAACCGAAGAGGAAGAACTAATCCAAAAGTTTGAGGCATCCTTAGAAGGATTGTCCTTATTAAAATTTGTTCCTGCCTCTGGTGCTGCTTCCAGAATGTTCAAAGCTTTATTTAATTTTTTGGAGACCTACGACCCTTCAAATGAAATGTTGGATGCCTATATAAAAAGGACTGGAGATAAGGACATTGAAACATTTTTTGATGGATATAAAAACTTTGCTTTCTATGACCTTATTCAGAACAGCATTAAAGGCAAAGGTGCTTCTAAGGATGAAGAGCAGTATTTTTTTGTAAAGAAAATGATGTTAGAGGATGGCTATAACTATGGGTTTTATCCTAAAGGATTGTTGCCTTTTCATAATTATGGCGAGTATTCAGCGACCCCTTTTGAAGAGCATTTAAAAGAAGCGTCTGCCTACGCAAAAGCAGATGGTGTTGCGAATTTGCATTTTACAATATCTGAGCAGCATGGGAAAATGTTTAATGAAGAATTTAATAAAGTAGGGCAAAGGGTTTCGCAAAGTACAGAAACCTCTTTTAAAGTGGGGTATTCTTTCCAAAAGCCATCTACTGATACCATTGCCGTTACAATGGACAATGAATTTTTCCGCAATTCAGATAGTTCTCTTCTATTTAGGCCTGGAGGTCATGGAGCATTGATAGAGAATTTGGACGAGCAAGATGCAGATATTATTTTTATAAAAAACATTGACAATGTTGTGGTTCCAGAATTTGCTAAAGAGGTTGGAAAGAGCAAAAAAGTGTTAGCAGGATTACTTGTAGAGGTGCAACAACAAGCTTTTTCCTATGCTGCCTTATTGGACATGGTTGAAATTACTGCAGAACAATTAAATGCGATTAAAGATTTTTTGGAAAACGACCTTAATGTGCGGTTTTCAGACAATTTCAGCAATTTTAGTATTGGAGAACAAATAGAGGTTCTTAAAGATAAAATTAATAGACCTATACGCGTATGTGGTATGGTTAAAAACGAGGGAGAACCTGGAGGAGGTCCATTTTGGATAAAAGATAGAAATGGTCGTATTTCCTTACAGATTATTGAATCGGCTCAAGTAGATATAACCAACGAATCCCAACTAAATATTTTTAAGAATTCTACACATTTTAACCCAGTCGATTTGGTATGTGGAGTAAAAGATTTCAATGGTGAAAAATACAATCTTTCAAATTTTGTAGACCATCAGCAAGGATTTATTACAGAAAAAACCAAAGAGGGCAAAAATCTTAAAGCGATGGAGCTACCGGGGTTATGGAATGGTGCAATGGCTTTCTGGAACACAATTTTTGTTGAAGTACCATTAATTACTTTTAACCCTGTCAAAACGGTCAACGACCTTTTAAAACCTGCGCATCAAAAAAAGTAATTTCATTAAATATCTGTCAGTCAATTAAGTGTGTTTAAAAGCACGCTTTTTTTATTCCTAAAAGTGACTTATTAATTATATGGGGGTCTTACTAATTGAGACATATAAAAGTTCAATAATATGGTAATTGGATGAGAGAAAAGATATTGTTAGGTTTTTTCATAATTAGTATCCTAGTATCTATTGTTGTTTTGTGTATTGTTCTTCCCACAATGTTCTCTAATAAAAAGAAGCCTGAAAATTATGATAATGAAAGGCTTAAAAAGAAATAAAATAAGTGAGAAAAAAATCAATTCAATGAGACACTTTATGAAGTCATTCTTTATAGGCGTTGTTACGATAACCACTTTTTTGGTAGCGTCATGGATAATGAATGAAAACAATCAAAATGGGAACCTAATCACTTCCAATGAAATAAAAAAAATTGAAAAATCACCGTATAATGCTGTACAAACACTAACTGCTGATTATCGGGAAACCAACAATTAAAAAAAGAATCTGTAATATTTTGCAAAACAAATCAGGGTCTGCATTGAGTGCTATTTTATTAAGGCTTAATGCGATTTATATGCCCTGAGTTGGTTGGTTTGGTTGAAAAGGCTGCTATGGCAGCCTTTTTTAAGGATAGATATTAGTCTCCAATGAAAGCTTGATTTAGGCACAATTCATTCGGAGAATTTATTTTAATGATATTTATCTTGTGGATATAATTTTCCTGTTTTACTTTTGCACTTATCTCAAAGGGGTGCCTTAAAAAGCTGAGATTATACCCAATGAACCTGGGCGGATAATGCTGCCAAGGGACAGAGCGTTAAGAAAATGTCCACAAGACATGTATCGAGAAAGAACCAGCTGATGTGCTGGTATGTTCCTAAATAGGGTCGCTCAAAGTATATCAATTACTAATAAGAATAATAGCCCCTTTTATTCGTAACATTTTACGAATGAAAACTATTTTCACAACCTTGATCATATCTGGTCTAGCAATGGGCATATCTGCCCAAGAACAACAAACAGATTCTACAAAAAGTAAAACAATTGTGTTGGATGAGGCATTGATCTCAGCAATACGTGTTACGAAAGAATCACCAGTAACATTCTCCAACCTTAAAAAAGAAGATTTTGCAAGTAGAAATTTGGGACAGGACATCCCTATTCTTATGAATTTTTTGCCTGGCGTGGTCACAACATCAGACGCCGGTGCTGGAGTAGGTTATACAAGTATCCGCGTACGTGGTAGTGATGGCAGTCGCGTAAACGTAACTATTAATGGTATCCCGTATAATGATGCCGAATCCCAAGGTACTTTTTGGGTAAACATGCCAGATTTCGCTTCTTCTGTAGAAAGTCTGCAATTGCAGCGAGGAGTGGGAACTTCCACCAATGGATCAGGGGCCTTTGGCGCAAGCCTTAATCTGTTGACCGATGCGGTTTCTGAGGAAGGGTATGCCCAAATTTCCTCTTCAATAGGAAGCTATAATACACTACGCAACAACATAAAATTTAGTACTGGATTATTAAACAATCATGTGGAATTTTCTGGAAGATTGTCTCGTATAGCTTCAGATGGATATATAGATAGGGCTTCTTCTAAACTTGAATCATATTTTTTGCAAGGCGCATATAAAGATGATAATACTTTAGTGAAAGCACTGCTTTTTGGTGGTCATGAGATTACTTACCAAGCTTGGTATGGTACACCATTGGCAAGAATAAATAATGATCAAGCTGGAATAGAACAGTTTATTTCGGACAATTTTCTTTCAGATGCAGAAGCTAATAATCTTCGTAATTCGGATAGAAGGTATAATTACTATACCTATGAAAATGAAGAGGATAATTACAAACAAGATCACGCACAATTACTTTGGAATCAGAAAATCTCTGAAAATTGGAGCACCAATATAGCCTTGCATTATACAAATGGCAGAGGATATTTTGAGCAATATAAAGTGGAAGATGATTTTGAAACCTATGGTTTTACACCTATAATTGTTGATGGTGAGGAAGTAAATACTACGGATGTTATTCGCCGTCGTTGGTTGGATAATGATTATTATGGAACAGTTTTTTCTGCAAATTATATCAACGAAAAAATAAATTTGATTATTGGAGGAGGATGGAACACCTATGAGGGGGCTCATTTTGGGGAAGTAATTTGGTCACGTTTTGCTAGCAATAGTACTATTCGTGATAGATATTATGATGACGATTCTAAAAAAACGGACTTTAATCTATATACCAAAGCCAATTATAAATTAGATAAACAATGGAGTTTGTTCGGGGATCTGCAGTATAGAACTGTTGGGTACAGTGCTAATGGGCGGGATACCGGTTTGGTAGACGATACTTTTAATTTCTTTAATCCAAAGGCCGGAATTACGTATGATGTAAATAATAACAATAATATTTATTTTTCGTATGCCGTAGCTAATCGTGAACCTAACAGAAATGATTATGAAAGTGGTAACCCCAAGCCAGAGAAACTAAACGATTTTGAGTTGGGGTGGCGTTATGTATCTCCAGATGTTCAGATAAATACCAATGTCTATTATATGGGTTATAAAGACCAATTAGTATTGACAGGTGAATTGAATGATGTTGGTGCTCCGCTTAGAGCAAATGTTGGAGATAGTTATAGAATGGGATTGGAAATAGATGCCAATATTCAATTGTGTAACAAGTTTGTTTGGAGGCCTAATGTTGCACTAAGTGCTAATATGAATAGAGATTTTGTATTTCAACGGGATGGAGTTTTACAAGATTTAGGCAATACTAATATTGCCTTTTCCCCTAGTATTGTTGCAGGAAATATGTTTGCCTATAGTCCTACAGATAAGTTGCAATTGTCCCTACTAACAAAGCTTGTGGGCAAGCAGTACATGGGCAATATAGACTCTGAAGGTTCTATGCTAGACGGCTATTCTCAAACAGATATTAATGTGCAATATGTAATAGAAACAAATTCCTTTATAAAAAGTATTGTATTATCTGGCTTGGTAAATAATATATTCAATAAAGAATATGAATCTAACGGTTATTTTTACACTTTTGATGATACCTGGTCTGTAGCAAATCAAACAACCACTATAGAAGGGGCAGGGTATTATCCACAAGCAGGAACTAATTTTTTATTGGGAGCTACATTTAATTTTTAATAATCATTAATTAATAAATCGAAAGGATAGTGCTATAAAATTATAGCACTATCCTTTTTTCATTCAAAGAATCTAATATTTTTGTTACTGATAAAAAAGCCAGCGTAAAATGAGTATAATGGAAACCTATTTTAAAGAAAAATTCCCTTTTTCGGATGATGAGATACAACTCATTTTCAGTTATTTTAAGAAGGTTGAAATTAAAAAAGGAGCGTATTTCTTAGAAGCAGGTCAATACTGTAAAAAAATTGCTTTTATAGAAGAAGGGGCGGTTGTTTTTTATCAACTAATAGATGGAGATGAAAAAAGCTGCGGCTTCACTTTTGAAAATGATTGGATTACCCAATATAAGAGTCTCATTCAAAATATAACATCAGAACTTTACATAAAAGCACTTGAAACCACCACCTTGATGGAAATAAGTTTGGAAAACATGCTAGAATTAATTGCTGTTTTGCCAAAGGCTATTATGCTTAGAACAGAACTGGCAGAGGAATATTTTATCAGTTCTGCGCAGCGAGCCTCAGATTTGGCCAATCTTGAAGCGGAAGAACATTATTATAAACTTATTAAAGACAACCCTAATCTCATTCATAGAGTTCCTCAATACTATTTGGCTTCATATTTGGGAATTAAACCCCAATCTTTGAGTAGAATAAGAGCAAAAAGTTAATATTGCCTTTTCCTTCTTAACATATGTGAACGATTTTCTTTTTTAATCGAAGCAACTTTGTACTGTAGATAATTCTAAAATAGTACAATGAAAAAATCAATAAACGGGTATAGAAATTCAAGCATTGCCTTTCAAATTATTGCCTCAATTATTGCCTTTCTTCTATATAGGTTGAGTAGTGTTTTTTTAGAAAAAAGTTATGCCTCATCAAAATTTCCGGTTTCATATTTTGAGGCTCAAACATCTTTTGATGCTTTAAAACTAAAATCATGGTATCAATTTTTGATAGATAATGATACGTTTAGAATTTATATTAACACACAATTCATAGATTTTATTTTCATTTTTACAGTTATTTTAATGGGTTTTTCTATTTGGACGCTTCTTGCTAATTTGCATAAAAAAGATTCATTTTTTAACAAAAAGGGCTATATAATGGCTTTTTCATTGCCTTTTGCGGCTTTTTTTGATGTTTTAGAAAATTTAATATCCTTTTATATGTTGTCTGAACCCAAAGAATTTATTAATGAAATTGTTTATATATACTCTTCCTTTGCTACCATAAAATTTGGCTTTTGGGGGATAGCACTTTTATGGCTTTTGGTTTCTATAGTTGCTTTAATATTTAATAGGCTAAGGCAATTAGTTACTCCAATTGATGCGCATAAGGTTTAATACAATTAGTTTAAAATGCATTTTGTGCATTGCAAAATTCAAAAATAGGGTTCAACTAGATTTCGAGCACTATCAAACATCATGCTTGCTTACAATGGACAAACAAATAATTCATTTGAAATAAGAAATTGCCTCAATAAGAAATTGCCTCAATAATATAGACGAATGCAAGCTTTTGCATTAAAGAAAATAATAAACCTTTAGGTTAGGTGGTTGAATTTTAGAAATTTAATAAAAAGTTTTGATTCCGTTACAAAACCTTTACGCTCTTATTTTTGTTGAAAGAAAAAATAATATAAATTTGTTAGAAGAAAATCTAGATAAAATTAGTATTACATAAGTCCGATATATGAAAAAACGCAGCTTTTATGTTCCTTTTCTTTTAGTGGTTTTAATTATTTCCTGTAAGCAAAACAATACTGAAAACATAACTCCCATTAAAGATTTAATTGTGACATCCTTGCCATTTGAAGAGATCGCTTTAGATAATTTGAATAGTTTTAAAAAAACATCGAAAAATTGGCAAATAGCAGGTCAAGTTATTGCCAACAGGCAGGAAGAAAATAAGCTAGAACCATCAAATGGCACAGGTGTTTTGGTAAATCTTCCAAGAGAAGGAGAGAAGGACCATTTGTTTACCACTTTTGAACATGGTGATATTGCTCTTGAAGTTGATGTAATGATGCCCTTGAAGTCTAATTCTGGTATATATTTTCAAGGCAGATATGAGGTGCAACTTTTTGATAGTTGGGGAATAGAGAACCCTAGTTTTTCTGATATTGGAGGAATTTACGAAAGATGGGGTGATTCTAGTAATGAAGGTTTTGAAGGATATGCACCGAGGATAAATGCGGGAAAAGCGCCAGGTTTATGGCAACGTTTTAAAATAGTATTTCATGGACCTAAATTTAATACTGCGGGGGAAAAGGTAAAAAATGCACTTTTCAAGGAAATTTGGTTAAATGGTGAACTCATACATAAAAATGTAGAATTGTCTGGGCCTACAAGGGCAGCAGCTTTTACTGATGAACAGTCCAAAGGACCACTTATGATTCAGGGAGACCACGGTGCAGTAGCTATAAAAAACTTGAAATATAAGCTTTATGATAATTCAAAAGTAGCCCTTAAAGATGTTGTAATGAGCGAATATGAGAATTCTGAAAAGGTACTACCAAGTTTTGATGGTTTGGAAGTCATTAGAGAGATCGCAACGGATACTATATCTTCCAAAATGGTGTTGGATGAATATGGGCAAAATATTCTAAAATATTCTGGAAAATTGGTTACATCAGTAGCCGGGGAATATCTTTTTGATTTAAAAGTAAACGGCGGAGCACTATTATTAATTAATAATGATACCATTGCTAATTTAGATGGGGATTATTCCATGTTTAATCCTGCATATGGAAAAGTATTTTTAAAAGAGGGCGAGACACCCTTTACCCTTGTATACAATAAACACACCCAATGGATGAGAGGATTTAGTTTAGAGGTTGAAGGACCCGGCGTTGAAAAACATCCTTTGCAATCTAAAGAGTCGCTGAATTTGAACCAAGAAAAACCAGAGGAGAATATAGTACTCACAGTAACTGATAATACCATCACCCAGCGTGGTTTTATGATGCATGAAGGGATTAAAAGGACACATACCATTGCAGTAGGATTAACAGATGGAATGCATTTTTCCTATGATATGGCGACAGCTTCCCTTTTGCAGGTATGGCAGGGCGATTTCTTAGATGTTTCAGATATGTGGCACTCAAGAGGAGTTCATCAATTGGCACAACCACTAGGTTTTACAGTTTCTTTTCATGGGGATCCGGATTTTATGATTTTAGAAAATGAATCGGCAACTTGGCCCAATAATGTTCCGAAGAATATGGAGTTAAGGCAAATGGGGTATGAATTTAAAGAGAATGAAATCCCTGTTTTTACCCATAAAATTAATGAAACAACCATAACCAACACCATGGTACCATCTAATGAAAGTAGGTTGTTAAAAAGAATAATTAGTGTAGAAGGAAATAAGGAAATTTGGCATAAAATTGCTGATGGCTCATCAATTGAGAAGGTGTCAAAAGGGGTTTTTATTATTAATAGCGAAAGTTATTTTGTAGATTTTTCTGAGAATGAAAATTTGGTGCCGGTTATAAGAAAAGGAGGAAATAAGGAAGAGTTATTGGTTAAAATCCCTGCGGGGGATCATTCATTCAGTTATAACCTTATTTGGTAATCTAAAAGAGAAAATATGCGGATTGTAAATAGAGCAGTATTATTATTGATATTAATTAGTGTAAATCATTTTGTAGTTGGTCAATCTGATAATGCAAAAAAAGAAGCTGAATTTTATAAAATAATTGATGTTCCAATTCCAGAAGACATTGTTTTGGAAGTGGGTGGTTTGGCCCTAACGGAGGATGATAGATTAGGAGTTTCAACAAGGCGAGGAGAAGTATGGGTACTTGATAAACCCTATAGCAACAACCCTATTTACAGCAGATATGCCCATGGTTTGCATGAAGCGCTTGGACTTAATTACAAAGACAATGCTTTTTACCTTTCACAAAGGGGAGAATTGACCAAACTAATGGATAAAAATGGTGATGGAAAGGCAGATGTGTATAAAACCATTTTTTCATGGCCCTTATCCGGGAATTATCATGATTATTCTTATGGCCCGGAATTTTTAGACAATGGAGATATGCTTGTTACACTTAACCTCTCTTGGATTGGTCATGGGGCAAGTTTAGTGAAATGGAGGGGTTGGTTATTGCAAATTACTCCAGAAGGAGAAATGACGCCCATTGCTACTGGCCTACGATCGCCAGCCGGATTTAGAGTAAGTCCCGATGGAGACATATTTTATACAGAAAATCAAGGAGATTGGGTTGGATCGGGAAGGATGACACATTTAGAAAAGGGTGATTTCGCAGGAAACCCAGAAGGTTTAAGGTGGACAGACGACCTTAAGTCCCCTTTAAAATTAAAGCAAGATGAAATTGAAAAAAACTCAGGATTAAGCCTATATGAGTATGCCAAAATAGTACCGGAACTCAAGGCTCCTGCCGTATGGTTTCCACACACTATTCAAGGAATCTCAACATCGGATATATTATATGACACTAATGCGGGAAAATTTGGTCCATTTGAAAATCAAATGTTTATTGGGGATCAAGGACATAGCAAAGTGATGCGTGTTTTTATGGAGAAGGTAAATGGAGTGTACCAAGGAGCTGCCTTTCAGTTTAGAGAAGGATTCTCTTCTGGAATTTTAAGAATGATTTGGGGTAGCGATGCAAGTATGTTCGTAGGTATGACCAGTAGAGGTTGGGCCTCAACAGGAAAGCAACCCTATGGTCTTCAAAGATTGGTCTGGTCTGGTAAAATGCCTTTTGAAATAAAAACGATGAAGGCTAAGAATGATGGATTTTTACTGGAATTCACAAAGGCTGTTGACCTTGAAACAGCTCGTAAAACCTCCTCTTACCAAATAAATACTTTTACTTATAAATACCACAACACCTATGGAAGCCCAATTGTTGACCAACAAAAAGCAATGGTTCACAATGTTGAAGTGGCTTCAGATGGATTATCAGCAAAATTAACAGTACATGGTATGCGTTTAGGGTTTATTCATCAACTAAAGGTTGTTAACCTCAAAGCCAAGACAGGAGAGTCAATTTTACATGATACAGTGTATTATACCTTAAATGAAGTGCCAGGAGGGGAATTAAAATCAATGCAAATATCTTCTTCTAGTTCTTCCAATAAAATTGACCAGCCTAAAAGGGTAACCGAGATGCCAATTGGATGGGCAGAGGGTTCTAATCAAAAAATCGTAATTGGAACAAAACCAGGGTTAAAATTCGATGTTGATGAGGTTGTTGTTGAAAGAAACAAGAAAATAGAGCTAACATTTAATAATAATGATGATATGCTACATAACCTTGTAATAACAGAAAAGGATGTTGCATCGGTGGATAAGGTTGGCGAGTTGGCACTTGAATTAGGATTGGATGCAGAAGATTATAATTATGTTCCAGATACGGAGTTAGTTCTTTATCATACAGGTATTCTTCAGCCAAATGCTTCAGAAAAAATTTATTTTAAAACACCTTCTGAACCAGGTGAATACTGGATTGTGTGTACTTTCCCAGGACATTCTGCGGTGATGAGGGCAAAGTTAATAGTGAAGTAACCTATGGCATTGTTTAAAATCTAAATTTCCAATTTAATTGAACGTGTTCTATCTGAAATTTAGAATAGAATAATTTAAGAAAGTATGGATTTACATTGGTTTCATACCATTTCTGTCTATGCAGCTACCATAATTGGTGCACATGCGGTTTAATATGAGTCCTATAATGCATCTACCGCAGTCCTTTGGTCATCTCTTAAAGGAGCTAAATCCATGGCTGTTATATTAGAATTTAAATATTCTTTTTTAGAGGCGCCTGGGATAATACAACTTAGCTCTGGAGCATCTAGAATCCATCTTAAAGCAATAGGAGCTAGATTTTCCGTATCAGGAAAAACAGCCTTTAGTTCCTCCACAGCTTTTAGACCAATATCATATGGTATTCCAGAAAAGGTTTCTCCTTTATCAAAAGCGGCACCTTCTCTATTAAAGAACCTGTGATATTCTTTGTTAAATTGCGTGTCGTTAGAGAATTTACCTGTAAGCAAACCACTCGCTAAAGGAACTCTAACAATGACTCCAACGTCTTTTTTCTTAGCAGCTGCAAAGAATTTTTCTGATGGGCGTTGGCGAAACATATTGTAAATAATTTGTACCGTAGTTACATTAGAGAATTCAATGGCTTTTAGAGCTTCTTCAACTTTTTCAACACTTACACCCAAGTTCTTTATTTTCCCTTCTTCTTTTAATCTATCGAAAAGCTCAAAAATCTCAGGTCGGTAATATACTTCTGTTGGAGGGCAATGTAATTGGATGAGGTCCAAACACTCCAAGCCAGTATTTTTAAGACTATCCTCCACATATTTCCGGTGTGTAATTTTCATTTATGTGCGGATTTATTTGCCGGCCACATTTGGTGGCAACAAAGATCTCCTCACTTCTAGCACGTACTACACGCCCAACGGCAGCTTCACTTAACCCAGCCTCGTAAACATCGGCAGTATCAATAAAATTAATACCAGAGTCTATGGCTTCGTTAATAATTTTTTCCGCTAATGCATCATCAAACCCAGAGCCCCATTTTCCACCTACTTGCCATGTACCAATGGATATTTCTGAAATATTAAAATTTGTCTTACCTAATCTTCTAAAGTTCATTTTGAGTTTGGTTGAGTTGTTTATTAATTAGAAATGGAAACTGTATTGCCACCAAAAGTAGTATGATACTCAAGCATATCATAATAACGATTGCCATCATCGGGGCGATTCAATTGTTGTCCTGTAAACAGGCTATATTCATATTCTTCACACGAACAAACAGCTGTTTGCCCATTAAGGTCCATTGTGGAACATGAATTAGGTGCATGGTTGGGACAACTGGCCTCAAAAGCTCTGAACGTGTTAAAACCTGTATTGATGATAAAGACTCCTCGGGTACCCGCCGTTTTATTGGCAATATAGACTGCATTTCCAGTATTGGTTAATGGGCTGTACAGTGGTAAATTAAGATTTACATCAAACCGAAAGCCAATTTCTTGTAAATAGGGATTGCGATTTGTCTTATCATTATCACAAGAAAGTAATAAAACCCCAAGTACCATGATCCATATACCTTTCATGCTGTCCTTTGTATTTAACTAATTGAACCACAAATTTGAGCAAAAAATTTTTATATTTGTATGAAATCCTCTTCAAAAAGAGGATTTTTGTATTTATTTAACAATGAGATCATGAGTAACATTTCTTATTATACTGAGGAAGGCTTAAAAAGCCTAAGAGAGGAATTACGTCAGCTTAAAGATATAGAGCGCCCAAAGGCGTCACAGGCAATTGGTGAAGCAAGAGATAAGGGTGATTTGTCTGAAAATGCAGAGTATGATGCTGCCAAGGAGGCGCAAGGCTTATTGGAGCTTAGAATTTCTAAAATGGAGGAAACCTTGTCTAATGCAAGATTAGTAGATGAGTCTCAATTGGATACATCTAAGGCATTAGTACTGTCCACAGTAAAATTGAAGAACCAGACCAATGGTATGGAAATGAAATATACCTTGGTGGCTGAAAGTGAGGCAGATTTAAAAACAGGAAAAATATCTGTTACTTCTCCAATAGGGAAAGGTCTTTTGGGTAAAGAAGTAGGAGATGTAGCTGAAATTTCTGTTCCCAATGGGACATTAAAATTTGATGTTTTAGAGATAACTAGAGAATAGTGACTTAATAAAGTTTTATATTTAAACCCATCTAACAGATGGGTTTTTTGATTTAAAAAAAGAAAGTATGCCTAGTATTTTTACAAAAATCATTACTGGTGAAATTCCATGTTACAAAATAGCAGAGGACGATACTTTTTTTGCCTTCCTCGATATTAATCCCAATGCGAAAGGACATACCCTATGTATTCCTAAAAAGGAAGTGAATAAAATCATGGACTTGGATGAAGAAACGTATATGGGGCTTATGGCGTTTTCTAGAAAAGTGGGCAGAGCAATTGAAAAAGTAATTGATTGTAAGCGGGTTGGGATAACGGTAATTGGATTGGAAGTGCCGCATGTGCATGTGCATTTAATTCCCTTGAACAGCATGAAAGATGCTACATTTCAACATAAAATAGCACTTAAAAAAGAGGATTTTTTGGAAATAGCAGATAAAATTCGGGCTAAAATTGAATAAAGCCCTCCAAATACCCATAGACCACAGCAGCTACAGCTGAAATTAAAAACAATATCAAAGCATAAAACAAGGTCGTATAGCGAATGCTTGCCTTTTCCGGAACAGTCATTTTTTGATAGTAGTCAAAAATTCGTTCAATATCATCTGTCCACTTAACAGGATAAATTATAGAACTACATTTATTACATATAATTTGATTGGATACTTCTCCAGTTATTCTATGGTAAAATCTACCATATTTATGTTTTTGATAAAAGGAAAGTTTCATATCTTGATTAAAACACTCAGGACAATTGTTGGTCAAATCTGCTTCTTTAATTACTTCTAGTTTTTCTTTCGCCATAACTCAAGTATTTGTTTTTAAAGATATTTGCATGATAGTGCCCTCTTTACCAGAAGAAAGTACTTTAATCTTACCTTTGTGGTATTCTTCCACAATTCTTTTCACTAAAGATAATCCAAGTCCCCAACCTCTTTGTTTAGAAGTAAAACCGGGAGTAAATATATTCTGGAAATCATTCTTTGGTATGCCATGACCGGTATCGGAAACCAAAACCTTTATTTGGTTGCCATCAGGCACAATCTCTATGCTAATGCTGCCTTTACCCTTCATGGCGTCAATTCCGTTTTTTACTAGATTTTCAATCGTCCAATTGTAAAGAGTTCGATTTAACATAACAGGTATATGGGATACTTTGGAATCAAAAGAAAAATGAATCAATTTAGAGCTTCTTAATTTCAGATAATCAAATGCTTTTTGAGTTTCTTCCACAATATCATATTCATCCAATTTTGGTAAAGAACCTATTTTAGAAAAACGTTCCGTAATGGTTTCTAGTCGAGTGATGTCCTTTTCTATCTCTTTTGTAATATTTGGATTAATATTTTCAGCTTTGAGCAACTCGTTCCACCCTAAGAGAGAAGAAAGTGGAGTTCCAATTTGATGCGCGGTTTCTTTTGCCATTCCTGCCCAAAGTTTATTTTGTTCAGAAACTTTATTGGTTTTAAAGAGAAAATATATAACAGCACCAAACAAGAGGATAATCAATAATAGTGCTATGGGATAATACTTTAATTTATTGAGCACATCAGAGTTTCCATAATACAGTGTAGCTAGATGTTCCCCTTTGTCCTCAATTAGGATAGGATTGTTTTCATTTTGAAATTGCTTCATTATTTTTTCTATCCTTCCCTTATCCTGTGAGATTTCTTTGGGCATATTATTTACCCTAATGGAGCCGTCCTTATTCACCAAAATCATTGGAGTGGAAGTATTGCTTTGAAATACCTTTAGGGTTAGGTTTCCCAATTCTGCTGTTGCTGAAGACAGCAACAACTCGGATTGTGCTGTTGCCCAAATTTCCATTTTATTCCGTTCCTCTTCCTTAAATTTTCTAAAAAAACTATTGGTGTTCCAAAGAATGAGGCTTACAATAGCAAAGATTGCTATCACTATAATAAAATTAGAAGTTTTCTTTTTTGGATTAAAGTTCATCCGACAGGGTAAATTGACTTTAAATATAACTTAAATTGCTCAAAAATGTTGTGTTTGTTATCAAACCAGAGGTTTTTATTGCCCTACAATTTGTTTACATTTGTTGCTTGTGGCAAGGATGTTTTTTAGTCCGTAACAAAAGCCCTAACAGAAAGAAAATGAAAAGAATACAACTGTTTGAGTTTGAAGATTATGATTGGTTTCCGAGCTGGTTGCGTGTTTGCATGACCAATTTAATTGTTGTACTCCATAAATTGTTGGGTGTTAGTGACATATTGGCTAATTTGATAGCACAGGCACTCATTAAAAGTAACGCAAAGCAAATTGTGGATTTGGGGTCCGGAGCTGGTGGCGCCATGCCAGAAGTGATGAAAATACTGCATGGTTTTGATAGGTATAAAAATGTCAACTTAATCATGACCGATTTGTATCCCGACACTGAAGTTATAAGGAAATTTAAAAGTCAGAACAACCCAAATATTAAATATAATGAATCATCTGTGGATGCCACTGATATTGCTAATGCACCTTCTGGATTAAAAACAATGGTGAATAGTTTTCATCATATGGATCCTGAGAATGCCAGAAAAATATTAGAATCCGCTCAAAAAAACAAACAGCCTTTGTTGATTTATGAAATGGCTCAAAATAATTTACCCCTATGGCTATGGTGGTTGTTATTGCCCGTTTCTTTATTAATTCTAATGATAACAGTGCTTTTTATGACCCCTTTTGTAAGGCCTTTAACTTGGAGGCAATTGGTATTTACTTATATTATTCCAATTATACCTATTTGTTATGCTTGGGATGGGCAGGCCTCAATGCCCAGAATGTATACACTTAAGGATATGGATGTGCTTTTGGATGGGTTGGAAACTGAGGAATATACTTGGGAGAAAGCTATAATGTTTAGGAAAAAAGGAAAAAAATTGGGAACTTATGTCTTGGGACTCCCAAAATCAAATACAATAAACAAATAAGAAAACAATAGAGAATGGAAGTACAGGGAAAAATTAAAATGTTGGACGAAACCAAAACTTTTGGAAGCAATGGGTTTAGAAAGAGAGAGGTTGTTATTACAACTGATGAGCAATACCCACAACATATTTTGGTTGAGTTTATACAGGATAAATGTGATTTGTTGAACAGTTATGCCGTTGGGAAAGATGTTAAAATAAGTATTAATTTAAGAGGTAGAGAATGGGTTAATCCACAAGGGGAAACCAAATATTTCAATGCTATTCAAGGTTGGAGAATTGAAAGTCTACAAGCTGAAGCTAGCTCTAATGCAGAAATACCGCCAACACCACCAATGGATGCTTTTGAGCCTGCTGATGATTTAAATGAAGAAAACCATGATGACTTACCTTTTTAAAAGCACCTAAAACAATAATGATAAAATCCTATAGGTAAAACCTATGGGATTTTTTTATTAGCTTAAGTCCTAAAAAAAACTGAAATAATTGAACGAAGAAGATAACCAAGCTATGTTTTTCTTGACCAATGCATTGGAATTTCCTTCTGTGGAATCTGCCAATGAGGAGGGACTATTGGCTATTGGTGGAGATTTGTCTCCAGAGCGTTTGCTTTTAGCTTATAAAAATGGAATTTTTCCATGGTTCAACGAAGATCGTGCTATACTGTGGTGGAGCCCAGATCCTAGAATGGTATTGTTTCCTTCCAAATTAAGGATTTCTAAAAGCATGAAAAAAGTACTGAATAACAATCTTTTTAGGTTGACAAAGAATACATGTTTTAAAGAGGTGATACATAATTGTGGAACAATAAAAAGAGGAGATCAGGACGGAACATGGATAACTCCAGAAATGAAATTAGCATATATACAATTACATGAAATGGGAATTGCTCATTCATATGAAGTATGGGAAAATGATATTTTAGTTGGAGGATTGTATGGATTGGATTTAGGACATGTATTTTGCGGTGAGAGCATGTTTAGTACCACAAGCAATGCCTCTAAATTTGCTTTCGTAAAAATGGTACAAGAACTGCAACAAAAAAACTATATGCTAGTAGATTGCCAAGTGCACACCATGCATTTGGAAAGTTTGGGTGCAGAAGAAATTTCTAGAGATGCATTTTTAAAATATTTGAAAGCTTAGTTGAGAAGGTTATTCTGTTTTCAAGGAAATAACGACTAAACCTCATTGAACCTAAAACACTCAACTTCATGGTCATTTACCATTCCTGTTGCCTGCATTTGGGCATAGATTACAGTACTGCCAACAAATTTAAAACCTCTTTTTTTAAGGTCTTTACTAATTGTATCAGACAAAGGTGTATTTGCAGGAGCGTCTTTGTAGTTTTTTAAACTATTTTTAATGGGTTTGTCATTTACAAATCCCCAAATATATTTGCTAAAACTGCCAAACTCTTCTTGTATTTTTATGTACGCCTGTGCATTGGTTACGGTAGCCCTTACTTTTAACTTGTTTCTGATGATACCAGCATCTAGTAATAAAGCTTCAATTTTAGACTCGCTATAAGCCGCTATTTTTTTATAATCGAAATCATCAAAGGCTTTCCTGAAATTTTCACGCTTCCTAAGAATGGTAATCCAACTTAATCCAGCTTGAAAAGTCTCAAGGACTAAAAACTCAAATAAGGTATCATCGTTTTTTTCAGGGACACCCCATTCGGTATCATGATACGCTTCATAAAGCGCATCACCTACGCACCAACCACATTTATGTTTATTCATTTCACTTTTGTTAATGCCATTTTCAAGGCTAAGCCTGTTAGAATAGAGGCCATAAACCATTTTTGTATTCGTAACCAAATAGGCTTTTTAGAAAACCAAACAGCCATTTTAGCAGCCGATAAAACGATGAGCAAGTTAATAATAAAGCTGATTATAATTTGAATAACTCCTAATTGTAAACTTTGACTTAAGATAGAACCATATTCAGGTTTAATGAATTGTGGGAAAAAAGAAAGATAAAAAATGGCCATTTTTGGATTAAGGATATTGGTTAAAAGACCAATATTGAAAAGTTTGAGTGGCTTGTCTGTTTTTAAATTTTTATCCGCATCAAATATTTTGTTTTTTGATCGTACCGTAGTATATGCCAAATAAAGCAAGTAAGCAATTCCTAGAAATTTTACAGTAATAAAAGCATAGGGTACAGCAAAAAATATGGCGGTTAATCCAAAAGAAACCATAAGGATATGAAATAAGAAGCCACAGATTACTCCAAAAAGAGAAATAATACCGGCCTTTTTTCCTTGTGATAAAGACCTGGAAATTAAATAAAGCATATTAGGGCCTGGGGAAAGTACCATTATTAATGATGCTAAACCGAAGAGCAATATATCGTTAATTGGTATCACGTGTTATTTTTTACATTAAAAAATTAAAGATATAAGAATTGATTGGTTTTTTCAGAAAGATTGAAAGGAGTAAGGTTTTATGTTTTAGGAGTACTAATGTTACCCAAGTTACAATCCAATTGATGGGATGGAGGTAATTTTACTTTAAAATAGAAGAAATGGAAATACTGGAGGATAAAACAACGAAAGAACTTTTAAAGGAAACTTTATCTAAAGGAGTTTCTTATCATGAGTACAGAACTAGTGTGGAAAACCTAGCAAATGAAGGGAAATCAACTGGTACAAATCAAACAGAAGCACTTAGTAATTATACGTTGTTGAATCATAAGCGAATGAAGCGCTGGGATAAGACATTTAAAACTAAAATGGATAATGTCCTTAAAACGGATAAAAAAATGACATGGATTGTGCTCACAGAAAGTTGGTGCGGAGATGCCGCCCATAGTATGCCTATAATGAACAAAATTGTAGAGCAAGATCCCAACATTACATTAAAAGTTGTTCTGCGTGATGAAAACCTGGAATTAATGAATCGGTTTTTAACCAATGGAACACTAGCTATTCCTAAACTTATAATGGTTGATGATGAAACAGGGGATGTTGTTGGTGATTGGGGGCCAAGACCCAGAGCAGTTCTTGAAAGAGTTGAAAATTTTAAGGAACTACATGGAAAATTGACCTCGGAGTTTAAAGAAGAACTACAAATTTGGTACAATAAAGATAAAGGCGGAAATACGTTTAATGATTTGTTGCAACTACTTGCTTTGGAATAAGTAGGTAATGGTTCCTTTTTGGGTTGTTTTATCGGAAGAATTGAACTTTGCTCTTAATGCATAAGATATGGCGTTTTCCACTAAACAACCATTGGAAGTACCTGAACTTTTTTCATTGAATTTCGCAGCGGTAACTTGCCCAAAGCTATTCACTTGAATATTTATGACTACTTTGCCTCCTTCTATACAAGTGTATATAGGTGGTGGTAGGACGTAAGCATTGCGTTCTATCAAGGAATAGGTAATAGAGGTTCTTTTTTCAGCCAAATTATTGGTGAACTCTTGTTTTTTCTCTTCTCTCTCCCCAAGCAGTTGTTTTTTCTCTTCTCTTTTTTCAGCTAATTCTTTTACTCTGGCTGCGTATTCTGAATCTAAAAAATCATTGGGTTCTCCAGCCTCTTCACTCGCAGCCTTCTCTTCCAATAGTTCCTCTAAAGTCTTTAATGGCTCTGGATCGCCATAGTTTGGTTTTGCAGTCTCATTAAACGCTATATGACTTTTAATAGGGTCTGCCTGTGCCAGTTCTTTGGACAATTTTTCTTCGAGTTCTATGATTTTTTCTAATTCCTCATCAGATAATAATTCAATGACATATTCATCCTCCTTTTCCTTGGTACCTAAATGGATGTTGTACAGGGACAACACCATGAGTGACATGGAGAAGAATGTTATTAAAAATGATAACTGACTTCTATTTAAGTTCATTGTGATATAATAACCATTTTTTTAAAAAAATATTTTAAAAAAATCTTAAAAGAAAAAGAAAAATCACATCTTTTTAGGCATATTCAACAAAAGTGATTTTTCAAAGTCTTCAGGTGTTAGTCCTATATTTACGTTGTAATCACCTATTTTGGTTCTCCTTAGGGCTGATAAATGCCCCCCAGAACCAAGGGCTTTGCCAAAATCATGAGCCAATGAACGTATGTAAGTGCCTTTGCTACAGATGATTCTAAAATCTATTTTCGGCAATTCTATTTTGGTAATTTCAAAGGCTAATATTTCAATACTTCGAGATTTTATTTCTACTTCTTCTCCTTTTCGGGCATATTCATACAATCTTTTCCCATCTTTTTTTAGGGCTGAAAAAACGGGCGGAACCTGTTCAATTTTACCAATAAATTGATGAATTGTCTCATGAATCAGTTCTTCTGATATGTGGTCAATTGAAAATTTTTGGTCTATTTCCGTTTCTAAATCATAGGAAGGTGTTGTGCCGCCAAGGGTTATAGTTCCTGTATATTCTTTTACCTGCCCCTGTAATTCATCTATTGTTTTGGTGTACTTTCCCGTACAAATCAATAAAAGGCCTGTGGCCAATGGATCCAAGGTGCCAGCATGACCAACCTTAATTTTTTTTAGATCGAATTTCTTGCGAATATTCCATCGAATTTTATTTACCACTTGGAAAGAGGTCCATCCCAAAGGTTTGTCAATGAGTAATAACTGTCCGGTTAAGAAGTCTTCTTGAGTTTTCATAAAAAATTAATAACTATAATAATTCACTGAAATGGCTTTCTTTTATATTTTTCCAATCTTCTAAAACAATACTATAATAAACATCATCCTTGCTATTATTATGTATGTCAATATAATTATTTCTAAAGAGACCTTCTTTGGTAGCTCCCAATTTTTCAATGGCTTTTTGTGACCGAATGTTTTCTAGGTCTACACTAAATTGAATACGTCTTAATTTAAGTTGTTCAAAACCATAGTTAAGAAGCTCATATTTACAAGCTTTGTTTAGACCAGTTCCTTGAAATTCTTTTCCAAACCATGTCCACCCAATCTCACATTTTTCACTTTTCATATCGATATTTCCATACCGAGTACTCCCTGCGACTTTATTTGATGCTTTGTCTATTATTATGAAAGCGTAACTAATGGCTAATTCGTTTTCCTTCAAAGTACTTGAAATGTACTCATCAAAATCAATATCATTTTTAATAGAACTTCCCATAAAGCGCCAAATATCTTCATGGAAAATAATATTTTTAAGCTCTAAATTTCTCTCATGCTTAAAGGGTAAAAGCACTACTCGTTGGTTCTCTAGGACGATATTTTTGGAAGTAAAAGGCTTCATTTATAGTTCAATTAAAATAGATTCTCCTTTAGATTTATCTCCAGAAGTCCATTGCCATTTTTCAAATAGTTTAATTTTTCCGTTTGGCATCAGTTCTGGTTTTGAAGTACACATTCCTGTTGTTAATTCTCCTTTTGTATTTATTTGATGGTATTTCATTTCAATAGTGCCGTCAGCATCAACTACACCAATAAGATGTCCTTTTATGATCTGCCCGCCACTGTATTCTGATGTTAGAATATGTTCTTCCTGTTTGTAATGGAAAATAGTTTCTTCGGATGTTTCTCCATTTTCTGAAGAACTAAACAGTTTAAATTTTTTATTATGGTAGTTCATTTGTGACGTATTATTTTGTCAAAAGAAACGGAATTAGCTAAAATAACTATACCCAATAGCAATCAGTCCAACTACGAGGCAGTACAAGGCAAAATAAGAAAGCTTACTTTTCTTTACCAATTGAATCATCCAGGTACATGCGCCTAAACCTGCGATAAAAGCGGCAATAAAACCAGCTCCCATGGCAACAGTTTGCCCACTATCAAAATTAAGGTCACCGCTAAGAATGTCTTTTCCTATTTTCCCAAAAATTAGGGGAACAACCATAAGAAAAGAAAACCGAGCTGCTTTTGTTTTATCAACGCCAAGTAAAACTGAGGTGGAAATTGTAGCACCACTTCTAGATATTCCAGGTAACATTGCTATGGCTTGTGATATCCCAATAATTAGAGCCTTTTTAGGGGTCACTTTTTTATCGGTATCCTTGGCTCTATCAGCAAAATAAAGAAGCACAGCGGTAATTAAGAGCATGAAGCCAACAAATTGAATGTTACCTCCAAAAAAAGCTTCCAATTGTTCTTCAAAAAAGAGCCCCACTAAAACAGCTGGAATCATAGAAATGATAATCTTAAGGGAGAATTGCATTTCATCATTCCATTTGAACTGAAAAAGCCCACGGATAATTTCCCAAACATCTTTTCTAAACACTACCAAAGTACTGAGTGCAGTAGCAAAATGTAATACTACGGTAAAAAGAAGGCTTTCCTCAGGAACAGAGTTGTCTCCTAAAATAGCTTTGCCTAATTCTAAATGACCGCTGGAGGATACGGGTAAGAATTCTGTTAGTCCTTGTATAATTCCAAGGATAATAGCATCAATAGTGTCCAATTATTTTTTCTTCTTGTGTGGGTTCAACAAAATGGCATATACTTCTATGCCCAAACCAATCAATACCAAAGTAGGCGCCAATCGTATTCTTCTAAAGTTGTAGATTTCGGGATTAAAGACATTTGGGTCGTTGCTCCCACCTCCACTCATTAAAATAAAACCAAGAGTTATACAGGCCAATCCTATGAACATAAAGGTATAGTTCTTTTTCTGAAAAATAAACTCAGATCTGGGTTTTTGAATTTGTTGTTGCTTTTTATTCATGCTACAAATTTAATAATATAAATCATCTGTCCTTAAATTAAGGAATCGTTGCGTGGCAAAATACGTGCTAATTAAAGAAATTAATACCCCCAAAACAAAAACCCCAACAAAAAGAATAGTTAAAGTTATTGAATCTTGGAACAAGTTGAGTTCAGGAAAATTTTTGTCCATATAAAACAAGGCAACTGCCAACCCTATGAGTGACAAAAATGCTCCTAACATTCCCAGTTTAATATTGGTCCATAAAAATGGGCGTCGTATAAATTTTTTAGTGGCTCCTACCATTTGCATGGTTTTTATAATAAACCGTTTGGAATAGATAGATAGGCGTATGGAGCTATTTATGAGCAATACTGCTATAAAAGTAAAAATGGCACTGACCACTAAAATCCAAAAACCAATTCTTTTTACATTGTCATTTAAGAGTGTAATCAAGGGTTTGTCATAACTAACTTCATCTACATAGGCCTTGGAAGAGAGGTCGGTTGCAATTTCTTCAATTTGTTCTGGAGAAACAAAATCGGCATTAAGGTTTATATCAATGGAATTTTTAAGGGGATTATAACCCAGAAAATCTAAAAAGTTCTCTCCAATTTCTTCACTGTGTTTTTCTGCAGCGTCTTCCTTAGATACATAAGTGGCAGTTTTGGTGTATGCTGCCATGGCCAAGCTCTTTTGCAATTGGTCTACCTCTACTTCCTTTGCGGTATCCTTTAAAAAGACGGATATCGTAATCTGTTCTTTAAAGTGGTCTCCCATTTTTTTGGTGTTCAAGACCAAAAGTCCGAGAGCTCCAAGTAAAAAAAGTACCAAAGCAATGCTCAATACTACAGAGAAGTAGGAAGAAATTAATTTTCGTTTTTGATAACGTTCAAAAGATTTGCTCATAATGGACTAAGAATACGTAAAAATAGAAAAGTAATTTTAATAATTAGCTTTTGCTCATGTGTTCATTGTAAACAGATATACTTTTCCCTTTCATTGATTAAACTTATTTTTGCCGACTAGAAGAACTATAGAAATGAACTACGATTTCAGGGAGATTGAAGCCAAATGGCAAAAATATTGGGCAGATAACCAAACTTTTAAAGCCGAGAACCATTCCAGCAAGCCAAAATTCTTTGCTTTAGATATGTTTCCTTATCCTTCTGGTGCAGGATTACATGTTGGGCATCCACTGGGATATATTGCCAGTGATATATATGCCCGTTATAAAAGACACAAAGGGTTTAATGTATTGCACCCTATGGGATACGATTCCTTTGGTTTGCCTGCCGAGCAGTATGCCATACAAACAGGTCAGCATCCTGCAATTACTACAGAAACGAACATTAATAGATACAGGGAGCAGTTAGATAAAATTGGATTCTCATTTGATTGGAGCAGGGAAGTGCGTACTTCAGATCCAAAATATTACAAATGGACTCAGTGGGTTTTTATACAATTGTTTAATTCTTGGTACAATATTGATACTGATAAAGCTGAAGCTATTGATGATTTGATAGTAGTTTTTGAGGCTTCAGGGAATACAGGTATCAATGCTGTTTGTGATGAAGATACAACACCTTTTTCGGCAAAAGACTGGAAAGCGTTTTCCAGCAAAGAAAAGCAAGAAGTACTGCTAAAATATAGATTGACCTACTTGGCGGAAACCGAAGTAAACTGGTGTCCTGCCTTAGGAACGGTGCTTGCCAATGATGAAATTGTAAACGGAGTTTCAGAACGTGGAGGTCATCCCGTAGTCCGTAAAAAAATGACGCAGTGGAGCATGCGAATAAGTGCTTATGCACAGCGTTTGCTAGATGGATTGAACAAAATTGATTGGCCACAACCTCTAAAAGATTCACAAACTAATTGGATTGGAAGATCAGAAGGAGCTTCCGTGACCTTTAATGTCATTTCGACCCAAAGCGAAGTCGAAGGAGAGAAATCTCATAAAATATCAGTATTCACAACAAGACCCGATACTATTTTTGGAGTAAGTTTTATGACTTTGGCTCCAGAATTGGATTTGGTACATGAAATTACCACTCCAGCGCAAAAACCTGCCGTAGAGGCCTATATAGAAGCCACAGCAAAACGTTCTGAGCGAGATCGTATGGCTGATGTTAAAACCATTTCAGGCGCTTTTACAGGGGCATATGCAGAACATCCATTTTCAAAAGAGCCTATTCCTATTTGGATTGGCGATTATGTGCTTGCCGGTTACGGGACAGGAGCTGTAATGTCTGTTCCTTGTGGTGATCAGCGCGATTATGATTTTGCAAAACATTTTGATATTCCGATACCCAATATTTTTGAAGGAGTAGATATTTCAGAGGAGGCTTTTGCTGATAAGGCAACTACCATTATTGGCAATTCCGATTTTTTAAATGGATTGTGCTATAAAGAAGCTACCAGAAAAATTATTGACGCATTGGAAGCTTTGGGACAAGGAGAAGGGAAAATCAATTACCGTTTGCGTGATGCTGTTTTTAGCAGACAACGATATTGGGGAGAGCCGTTTCCAGTTTATTATGTGGATGGAATGCCGCAAATGATTGACAAAAAATACCTTCCTATAGCATTGCCAGAAGTTGAAAAGTATTTGCCTACTGAAACTGGCGAACCTCCTTTGGGCAATGCCACCAAATGGGCTTGGGACACAAAAAACAATAAAGTAGTTTTTAATGAGATGCTGAAACAAGTTCAGCATGACGAGGATGGTGAACGTCATTCCGAACTTGATTCGGAATCCCATCAAGGGGTTTATCCTCTAGAACTAAACACCATGCCTGGTTGGGCTGGGAGTTCTCAGTATTTTAACCGGTACATGGACCCCAATAATGAAGCAGATATCTTCTCTCAAGAAGCCATCAACTATTGGCAAGATGTGGATTTATACATTGGGGGTAGCGAGCATGCTACTGGCCATTTGTTGTATTCCCGTTTTTGGCAAAAATTTATGTTCGACAAAGGATTGGTTCCTAAAGATGAGTTTGCGAAAAAGCTGATCAACCAAGGCATGATTACTGGGACGAGTGCTTTTGTATATAGAGATGACGCTGGTAATTTTATTTCTAAAAATCTTACTGTTGATAAACGAGTTTCGCCAATTCATGCTGATGTTTCTTTTGTAAATGCAGGTGATGAGTTAGATATAGAAGCCTTTAAAAATTGGCGTCCTGAATATAAAGATGCTGAATTTATTCTTGAAGATGGGAAATATATTGTTGGCAGAGAAGTAGAAAAAATGTCCAAATCTAAATACAATGTGGTGAGTCCGGATAGTATTTGTGAAGAGTATGGGGCAGATTCTTTGCGTTTATACGAAATGTTCTTAGGGCCTTTAGAGCAATCCAAACCATGGAACACGGCAGGTATTACGGGTACTCATGGTTTTCTTAAAAAACTGTGGCGTTTGTATGTTGATGACAATGGGGCAAAATTCACTGATGCTGCGCCTACAAAAGACAATTTAAAGACCTTGCATAAAACCATTAAAAAGGTAGAAGAGGACATAGCGCAATTCTCATTTAACACATCGGTGTCTACTTTTATGATTTGTGTGAATGAGTTATCCATCCAAAAGTGTACCAGTAAAGCCATTTTAGAGCCTTTGGCTATTTTGGTATCCCCTTATGCACCACATATTGCAGAAGAGCTGTGGAGTAAACTAGGCCATACTGGATCTATTGCTACAATAGCTTTCCCAATATTTGAGGAAAGTCATTTAGTGGAAAGTAGTAAGGAATATCCAGTATCCTTTAATGGGAAAATGCGTTTCAAGATGGAATTGCCATTGGATATGTCTAAAGACGATATAGAAGCTGCTGTAATGGCACATGAAAAAACACAAGCACAATTGCAGGGAAGAACTCCTAAAAAAGTGATTGTGGTACCTGGGAAGATTATAAATATTGTGGGGTAAATCTTAGGCTGTGTTTGGCATCTTCACCAAACGGACAGCGTTTTTTTGATAGAAAATGGAAAACATAGAAATTTTAGGTCTAGTGGCCGCCGTATTTACAACATCTGCCTTTGTGCCTCAGGTGTATAAGGCTTGGAAGCACAAATCTACCAAAGATATTTCCTTGACCATGTACCTTTTCTTTATATTAGGTTTGACTTTGTGGTTCATTTATGGGGTACATCATGATAGTTTGTCCATTATGCTTGCAAATGGTGTTACTGGAGTTTTGGCTGTTGTTGTTATTGTTTTAAAATTAAAATATAAATAACGGAATTTAGACAGCTTGTCAGGAAATCCCTTCCATAAAAGAATGGCGGGGTTTTTGTCTTGTATAACATATTTAAAGGAAACTAAAACAGGAAATTATGTTTGGATTTGATATAGGATATATAGTCATAGCTGGAGCTTTTGGTCTTCTCAGTATGTTTATCAGTAATCGTCTAAAAAGTAAGTTTAAGAAATATTCCAAAGTACATTTAAGAAATGGAATGAGCGGTGCAGAAATAGCAGAAAAAATGTTGGCAGATCATGGCATACAAGATGTAAAGGTGGTTTCTACTCCAGGAATGTTGACGGACCACTACAATCCAGCTAATAAAACGGTGAACTTGAGCGAAGGAGTGTATGGCCAGCGCCATGCATCAGCTGCTGCTGTTGCTGCACATGAATGTGGGCATGCCGTACAACATGCAAAAGCGTATAGTTGGTTGAAAATGCGTTCTAATTTGGTGCCAATTTTAAATGTCACTTCACGGTTTTCCATGTGGATAATTTTTGGAGGGTTATTGTTAATGGGTACTACGGCTATTGGAGGCACTATTGCTTGGATAGGTGTTGCGCTTTATGGCATAGGAACAATGTTCAGTTTTATTACTTTACCAGTTGAGTATGATGCTAGTAATAGGGCATTGGCTTGGCTAAAGAATAAGAATATGGTAAGCCAGGAAGAATATGCAGGAGCAGAAGATGCCTTAAAATGGGCAGCAAGAACCTACGTGGTTGCTGCTATTGGTGCCTTGGCAACATTATTATATTTTGCAATGCGTGTGGCAAGTAGGGATTAAGAATTTTCCCATAGCTATAACCTAGAAGCTTGCTATGAAGATATTAAAAATACAAAGAGAGACCCCTAGGTCTCTCTTTGTATTTTTAAGGAATTATAACTTAATCAATCCAGTTGTTTATCTGGTTGTCAATCATTTGTTGTCCTACTCCTTCTGTGCCTGTCACTTCAATCATATCTAGAATATCACGAATGGTGTTCTCTTCTTCAACTTGCTCCAGAACAAACCAATCTAAAAAACGTTCGGTAGTTATGTCTCCTAAGCTTCTTGCCTTGATTACTATATTATGGATAGATTTTGTTACCGCTATCTCGTGGTCTAAAGTGGTTTCAAATACATCTACTATAGATGCATAATCATGATTAATATTGCCAATTTCAGGAGAGAT
This sequence comes from Flavobacteriaceae bacterium, assembly GCA_002746415.1. Classification (GTDB taxonomy): domain Bacteria; phylum Bacteroidota; class Bacteroidia; order Flavobacteriales; family Flavobacteriaceae; genus Saonia. The sequence goes on from NVXD01000015.1 coordinate 282,369, forward strand.
AGGATTACCCCCTACATCAACCAAAAATTTAAAAATTTTCATCATATGCCCTCTTTCCTCTTCGGTTTGCGCGTAGAAAAATTTTGCGCTTGTAAAGAATCCATTTTGTTCACACCAAGATGCCATAGCCAGATATGTAGCAGAGGCGTGTGCTTCCATTTTTATTTGACTATTGAGTAAGTCCATGGCTTCCACATTTATACCCAATCTTTGTCTTGCAATGTCTTTCATTATTTTACAATCTTTATACCAAGATACCAAAATATGAGGTGAAAAAGAAGCTAACTATTTAGTTTATAATTGGTTTTAGACTCATTAAGAATAGTAGAAAATAAGTTTCAAGAAGCAATAACAGTATTTGGGGAGGAGATGCCTAAGACTGAAAATCCGACTTCTACTAATTCTTTTAAATCCAAAATTTCGAAGGTATTCAATACAAATAAATGTTCTTTGTTGCAAAACACTAAAATTTCAAGACCATGTTGGTTATGCTCTGTATAAAAATGATTTTCAATAGAGATGGTAATTATTTTTTGACGAAGTGCTAATAACTGACAAAAAGATAAGGGCACTAATTTTTGACCAAAATCAATGTAAAAACATTTTTTTTGATCAGATTGGTAAAACGTATAGAATTTGGATTTATAAACAACTGTCATACAGGACAAAAATAAAGCTTATTTAGATTTAATACAAATTAAATTTGAATTTGCCTGTCTATCTGTTGGTTTAAGGAAATAAAGGTTTCTGTTCTGGAAACGCCTTCGATTTGCTGAATTTTTTTATTCAACACATGCATTAAATGTTCATTGTCCTTGCATAATATTTTTATTAGAATAGACCAATTACCAGTGGTATAATGGCATTCAAGTACTTCAGGGATTTTTTCTAGTTCTTTTACCGCAACAGGATTACTCATAGCCTTATCCAAGAAAATACCAATATATGCCATGGTGGTATAGCCCAATATTTTTGGATTGATGATGAATTTAGAACCAGAAATTAAACCAGAATTTTCCAATTTCCTGAGCCTTTGATGAATTGCGGCACCGGATATTCCAATATTACGTGCTATTTCCAAAATGGGCTTCCGCGCGTCTTGCATTAAAAATCTTAGAATCTTTTTGTCAATTCCATCAATTTTTACATTTCCGTTGGTCGATTTCATTTAAACGTTTCAAATTAGCAGTAAAGATATCAATTCTGTTTTAATGTCTAATCAGTTATGGCATCTGGGTTATAACCCATATAGGGAACGTCTCTGGAGTTGAAGGAAATGTCATGTTCTTTTAATTCCTTAAGAATTGGTTGATATATTTCTTTGGTAATGGGAATTTGTACTCCTGGAGTGGTTATTTTTTTGTTCAAAATCAATAGTGTAGCTATAGCCACTGGCAAACCAACGGTTTTTGACATGGCAGTATATACTCTGTCCTTTCCAATGACTACCATATTGGTATCAATTTGCTGTTTTACGCCATTTATTTCGTAACCAAACTTATGGTACATGACAATCATATCTTTTTCGCCCTTCTGCAACGTCCAGCTGTCTTCCAGTATCTTTTGTAACAGCTGTGCTGGAGTAGCATTTTTTAGGGACAATGTTTTGCTAGAATCAAATAAGTTAAGCTCTAGTAATTTTTCCCAAATAAGATCATCCTGATCGATTTTAAGGTAGTGGCGTAATTTTAATTCAATAGAATCTGTTGGGGAGTATGGAAGAAAAAGATTCATAAATTCCCTGTAGGTCATTCCTTCAGAATTTTCTATGGAATAACTATCATCTGTCATTCCTAATTGCACAAAAATATTCCAGGCTTTAGAAAAGCCAACTCTTCTCATAGTGCCCCGGTATAGGGTAAGGATATCAGCTAAACCATATGCTTCCCTATAGTTTAAGGAATCTCTATTGGCATAGGCTTCAAATTTCCCATAACCTTCAATGTCCAAAAATTCTGTTCTTCTAAAAAGATTGTGGTAGGGAATGTATTTATAGGTGTCTTCCTGTATGAATTTTGCTGTTCCACCTTGTCCAGCGGTGACCACATTTCTAGGATTCCATGTAAACTTATAGTGCCATTGGTTGTTATCACTTTCAGGGGCGACAAGACCGCCGGTAAAGGATTCGAATAGTAATATTTTCCCGCCTTTTTCACGAATAGCATCAAGTATTTCCATGGCACTCATATGGTCAATTCCAGGATCTACACCAATCTCATTCATAAAAACCAACCCTTTTTCTTTGGCTTTTTTGTCTAATTTTTTTATTTCATCACTTACATATGATGCTGTGACCAGATGTTTGTTGTGCAGAATGCAATCGTTAGCCACTTTCATATGAAACCTTGCAGGTAACATAGAAACAACAATATCCGCTTGTTTAATTGTTTCTAAACGTTGGGTATCATTAAAAACATCCAAAAGTAATGGTTTGCAGCGTGGATGGGATTTTATTTTATCTGGGATGCTTTTAGGATTTATATCTCCAATCGTTAGGTGTAAGTTCTCTTTTTCAGATTTATCTAGGAAATAATCTATTAAATATGAAGAGGATTTACCTGCACCTATAAGAAGAATATTTCTTGACATTGAATAACGTATTTTTGATGTATAAACGAAACACTAAGGTATCAAATTGTTACATTTATAAAAAATAGAACACTAAAAGTTATGAAAAAAACAATATTGGGAACAGGAATTTTGTTTGGTCTGTTGGCGGTAGTCATAGGTGCTTTTGGAGCACATGGATTGGAAAAAGTATTGACTCAGGAAAGTTTGGCAACTTTTGAGACTGGTGTAAAGTATCAGATGTACCATGCCTTTTTTCTTTTGATATTGGGAAATTTGGACATAATTTCAAATAAGACCAGCAAGTGGGTGTATTATCCTATCACAATAGGAACCGTCTTATTCTCTTTTTCAATATACTTTTTGGCAACCAACAACCTTACAAATTTTGATTTTAAGACCATAGGTTTTATAACACCTATTGGTGGATTACTGCTTATTTTAGGTTGGGCTCAATTGGGTTATTCCGTACTAAAGACCTCTCCAAAAAAATAGATAACAACTAATGTTACTTTTTGTTAGCAACGGTAATATACTTCTGTAACGCCATGGTCATAGAAGGTGTTTCTGGTGTTGGGGCTTTAATGTCTATTCTAAGACCAGCATTGGTGGCGGCATCAACCGTGGAATTACCAAAAACAGCTATTCGAGTTTCTTTTTGCTCAAAATCAGGGAAGTTTTTTAATAAAGATTCAATTCCTGAAGGACTAAAGAAGACCAATACATCATAGGATACATCCCTTAAATTTGAAAGATCACTGATGACTGTTTTGTAAAAAATACCTCTTGTCCAATCAACCTCTAATTCATTCAAAGTATCGGGAACAATAGATTTTAAAACATCTGATGATGGTAAAAGAAATTTCTCCTCCTTATATTTTTTAAATAAAGGAATCAATTCAACAAAGTTTCTTTTGCCTACATAAATTTTTCTTTTTCTATACACTACATACTTTTGGAGATAGTATGCAACTGCTTCAGACTGACAGAAATATTTCATACTGTCTGGAACCTTAAAGCGCATTTCTTCTGCAATCCTAAAAAAATGATCAACAGAATTTCTACTGGTAAGGATAATAGCAGTATAATTTTTAAGATCGATTTTTTGCTGCCTCACTTCTTTAGCATTTACAGCTTCTACATGAATAAAAGGAACAAAATCAACCTTAACTTTTTCTTTTTCAATAAGCCGTGAATATGGAGAGTTCTCCATCTTTGGCTCAGGTTGAGACACCAAAATTGTCTTTATTTTCATAGTCCATTAATATTTTAGGTAGCTACCAATAATCACAAAGGGGGCGATTTCGAGAGTGCAAAGATACAAAATAAAATAGAAAAAATTAGCACGTAAGAATTTTTGATGATTTCTTAACGCTGTTATCCAACCTGTTACATTTATTAAAAGAATTAAGAGAATGCTAATGAATACAACGGTTTTGGAATCTTTAAAGACATAACATAGCATTACGTTTGCTATGAACATGAATAGGGAACTGTAATTTAAATACGTTAACTTTCTAAAAATGAATTCTGAAATAATTTTATTGGAATTAAAAATATAACCATTGCCTATCTGAAGTAATATTTTAACAATTAAAAACAAAACCAATAGGGCTAAAATTATAAAGTAAAACGAAACGGACGAACCGTAATCCGATAGAAAAAATACATTACATGCCAAATAAATAAAAAGCGAAAAATTACTAACCTGAAAAATAGTAATGAATATTTGAAACCAATTTAACAGCTTTGCCTTTTTATTGTACATAAACACATACTTATTATTGAATGGAAGAATAATGAAATCCATAAACCTGTTATAGAACATTCTTTTGGCAATAATGATAAAAATTAAACTGGAAAAAAGAATAATTGTAATCCAGTCTAGAGAGTCAAATGTTCTTTGAATGGGTTCCATTATTTTAGTTTTACATTTTCACCATTTAACCCAGTAAGCAAACCATTTTTTGCAATACTTACTTTGAAATAACCCGGATTCTTTGTTTTTGGTGTAGGCAATTTAAACATAAAATAAGTAGTGTCTTTTGCCCTTAACACCTTAGTTTCCTTATTGAGTGGGTTAACTGTTATGGGAATTGCTTCTTTTATCTGTTTGTACTTATTAAGAAAAACTCCTTCATATATTAATTTTTCAATAGCAATATCTTCATTATATGGGTTATATATTTTAAGGGTAAGTTCTCCTTTTTCAGTGAGATCAATACGCTCACCATTACCTATATAGCTTTTTAGTTTTCTATAAGATTCAAAATTATCAATATACTTTCCATTGTATTGGGTTCCCTTGTTATTCAGAAAGGAAATAACTCCTTTTTCCATATACTTAGAAATATACACTACTTTTTTATGCTGGACTTTAAATTCCGTGCTATCAATTGAATATTGATTTTTTCTATAATGCAAATTGTTTAGTGAGTACGAAGTATTGCCGGAATAAAAATTGTACATAGGGGTTAATCGGTATGAATTTTCAAAAACAACAGGAGTGTTCCCGACTTGAGAATATAAACTGCTGACCCATTTTTTATTTCCATGTGTTTCATAAGTTACAGGAAACATGGGCTCATGAACTAACCCTATTCTTAAAAATAATAGCACAATAATGTTTGCAATCCCCATTCTAAATATCCATTTTTTAACGGTTTGGTTCTGTAACAAAAAATTGAAAGTCAGTACAGCTAAAGGAATAGAAATGACTATTATCCATTGGGTTTGAACACGTCTATTAAAGCTGGAAATAAAGAAGAAAATAAGCACTCCATAGGTTAAGAATAAAAGAGATTTTATAAACTTATCCGATGCTTTGGTCTTAAACAACGCCCAATATATCCATGGAAAAGTGAGACCAAGAATGGCAATAAGGTTAATAAAATAACCCAATGTAAAATCTTCAAATTCATATGCACGGTTTGGTCTTTCAAAAAGATGGTATTTAATGGAAACAAAATCATTTTCAAACAACCATATAAAATGCGGGGTGTAACAAAGTAAGGCAACAAGGACTGCTAACCATGCATATTTGTTCAGCACTAACCTGTAATTGGAAAGCAGTACAAAAAGAATAACCAGTACGGCATGGTATTTACTGTACATTAATGCTGCCATGACCACTCCTAAAGAAATTGATAGAGAAATGGATGGGTTGGATAAAAACTTCTTGTAAACCCATAAAAATAATGCTGTAAAAAATAAAAGAGGTGTATCTGGAAGCGTTAAAAAACCATATGCATGCACAAGGGTCATAGAGAAAACCAAAACAAAGAAATGTGTGATGTACTCTTTCTTTTTAGGATTGTCTATTAAATGCCATAAAATAATATAAATTCCGGTTGACATTACGCAACCCATAAAACGAACGCCTAATTCTCCGTTAAAGAAAAAACTACTGATTTTTACAAGCACAGCAACCATTGGTGGATGGTCAAAATAGCCCCAAGCCATTTTCTGGGCATAGTGCCAATAGTATGCCTCATCAAAAATAAGTTCTGTTAAATGCCCCTGAAGTAGGTTCAGTAGAAAAATAGCCCCTAAAAAAAGAAGAAAAATCTTGGGAAGTTTTTTTATCATTCCTGTTCTTAATTGGGTGCGAAATTACAAATTCTCAATGTTTATTGTAGCATTTAAAAAAATCATAAAGTTATGCAGGGATTTCTTGACCGACTTTAAAGTGTTATTTTTGCCCCAAATAGTTAAGATTTAATGGTAGATAGTTTAGTCATCATACCCACTTATAATGAGATTGAAAATATTGAGGCCATTATAAAAGCTGTATTGGCTCTTAAAAAGGATTTCCATATACTAATTGTAGATGACAATTCACCTGATGGTACGTCTCAAAAAGTAAGAGAGTTGCAACAAGATTTTGCAGACAACTTATTTTTGGAAGTAAGAAAAGAAAAAGCTGGTTTGGGAACCGCATATATTCATGGATTTAAATGGGCCATTGCAAAAAAGTACGAGTATATTTTTGAAATGGATGCTGATTTTTCACACAGACCAGATGACTTACTTAGATTATACAGAGCATGCGCAGATGGCGCAGATGTAGCAGTTGGTTCTCGTTATAAAAAGGGGGTCAATGTTGTGAACTGGCCGTTGTACAGGGTATTACTTTCTTACGGAGCTTCTTATTATGTGAAAATTATTACTGGGATGAGAGTGCATGACCCAACGGCTGGTTTTGTATGTTACAAAAGAAAAGTTTTGGAAGATATAAATCTTGATGCCATAAGGTTTATAGGATATGCGTTTCAGATAGAAATGAAATATAGAGCCTATCTAAAAAAATACAACATAAAAGAAGTATCTATTATTTTTACGGATAGGGTTCTTGGAAAGTCTAAAATGAATTCATCCATTATTAGTGAAGCGATTTTTGGTGTTGTTTCAATGAAGCTTAGAAGCATTTTTCAAAGAAAAAAATATTAGAATGAGTAAAATATTGATAAAAAATGCAATAGTAGTAAATGAAGGTGTCCAGTTAGAGACCGATATTTTATTGCAGGACGATACCATTCTCAAGATTGATAAAAATATAAGTGATAAAAATGCTAAGGTTATAGATGTAAATGGTAGTTATGTTTTACCAGGTGTTATAGATGACCAAGTGCATTTTAGGGAGCCAGGGCTTACCCATAAAGGAAATATTTTTACGGAAAGTAGAGCTGCCATTGCTGGCGGAATTACCACTTTTATGGAACAGCCTAATACCAATCCACAAACAACAACCATAAAAAAATTAGAAGAAAAATTCAGTGTTGCCTCGCAAACGTCTTTTGCGAACTATTCATTTTTGTTTGGTGGAACCAATGACAACTTGGAAGAGCTAAAAAAGTTGGATAAAAATGCCTGTTCTGGAGTAAAATTGTTTTTAGGTTCCTCCACTGGAAATATGTTGGTGGATGATGAAGAAGTTTTGGAAAAGATTTTCAAAAGTACAGAGATGGTAATATCAACCCATTGTGAGGATGAAACGACCATAAGGGAGAATTTGGCAAAATTTAAAGAGGAATATGGGGACAATATTCCCATGAAGTGCCACCCTTTGATTAGAAGTGCGGAGGCTTGTTATCTATCTTCATCAAAAGCAATCGCCTTAGCAAAGAAGACTGGTGCAAGATTGCATGTTTTTCATGTCTCTACTGGAATTGAAACTGCACTTTTTAGAAATGATATTCCTTTAGAAAAAAAGAAAATAACAGCCGAAGTATGTTTGCATCACCTTTGGTTTTCGGATGAAGATTATGATGATAAAGGAACTCTTATTAAATGGAACCCAGCTGTAAAAACGGCTACTGACCGAGAACAACTCTGGAATGCCCTTTTAGATGATAGAATTGATGTTGTGGCAACAGACCATGCCCCGCATACTATAGAAGAAAAAGACAATGTATATACAAAGGCGCCTTCAGGAGGACCCTTGGTACAACATGCATTGCCAGGAATGCTGGAGAAATCTCTAGAGGGCATCATATCACTGGAAAAAGTTGTCGAAAAAATGTGCCACAATCCAGCAATATTATTCCAAATAAAAAAGCGTGGATTTATAAAGGAAGGTTATTATGCAGATTTAGTGGTTGTGGATATGGACAGCCCATGGAAAGTAGCTAAAAAGAATATTTTTTATAAGTGTGGATGGTCTCCTTTTGAGGGGACAACTTTTAACTCCAAAATAACCCATACTTTTGTCAATGGGCATTTGGCAAATGAGAATGGGGTGTTTTCTGAACATAAAAATGCGCGCCGATTAACATTTAACAGATAATCATGAAAAAAATAGCATTTGTTTTATTGGCGACTATGTTTTTTTCTTGTGCTGAGAAATTAATAGAAAAACCAGAGAAACTTATTCCTGAAGATAAAATGACGGCTATTTTGTATGACTTGACGCTTCTTGCCGCCGCAAAGAATACTAATAAGGCAATTTTGAAAAAGAATGACATTGTAGTTATGGAGTATTTATTTTCCAAATACAAAATAGACAGCATTCAATTTGTTCAAAGTGATTTGTATTATGCCTCTATTCCTGCCATTTATGAAACAATTTATAAAGAAGTGGGCGCCAGATTGGAAGCTGAAGAGAAGCTAATTGAGGAGGAAAGAAAACAAAAAAATGATAGCGCAACAATTACTTATAAAAAACTTAATGAAAAAAATTCTAAAAGACCTACTTTAAAAAAAGTGGATTAAGAGTTCTCTTGTTCAAAATATTGGCAAGAAAATTGAACTGTTTTTTTTATAGGCTCATAAATAAACTGTAGCTCATTTGTAATTTTTTCATTACTAAAAAATCTTCTGTTGTGTAAAGAAATAACACTGTTTCTGGTTAGTTTCCTTCCTTTTCCAGTAAAAAGTGATTTGAGCCAATCCAAGCGCCATAAGATTTCCAACTGCCAAAATTTTAATTCTTTTTTAGGGGCAGGCTTTTTAAGCTCAGTAGCAATAGATTCAAGAATTTCTTTATAAGTCAGGTTTTCACTAACGGTAATAAAATGTTCATTTATTATGGAAGATTCCATCAAAGAAATCATTATTTTAATAACATCGTTTACCGCAATAAAACCAGTTCCACTAGGAGGATAATATTTTTGCCCTGTAGCAGCCATTGAAAAGAGCTTTCCACTTCCTATATTCCAAAACCCTGGCCCAATTATCACCCCAGGATTTACAATGACTACGTCAAGACCTTCTTGTGAAGCCCGCCAAACCTCCATTTCTGCATCATATTTGGTTAGGGCATAGACATTAGCGTTTGTATCGCTCCATTCATTTTCCTCGGTCATTATTTCCCCATTAATGCTAGGACCAATGGTGCCAATTGTGCTTACATAACAAAGTTTTTTAATTTTTTTTGCAATACAAATATTTACAATGTTTTCAGTGCCATTTACATTGACTTTTCTCAGTTTATTGTAATCCCTAGGGTCAAATGAGATTAGTGCTGCAGCATGGTAAACATGGGTGACATTGGTAAAGGCAATTTCAAGTTCAGGCAAGTTGTTAAGGTCGGTTTCTATCCATTCTATTTTATTGAATAATTCAGCAGCATTTTCAGAGTAATAGGAAAAAACTTTTTTCACCCTACTTAAATCACTTTGCTTTCTATGAATTGCTTTCACCAAGCCCCCTTTATTTACCAATTGAAATAAAAGATGAGCGCCAACCAATCCTGTACCACCTGTAACCAAAATCATATGTTCAAATGTACTCATTTTTGCATGGATTTAGAGCTGAAAATGCCATGATGAATATATCTGCCTGCATGAAAATTGCATTGCAGGAAGGAGGAATCTTATAATTGAAAAACAACCTAAGCCTACAATTTCTTTTATATTTGCAGCAATTAATTAAAGAGGACAAGAATGACATCAAATTTTGTGGCAGAATTAAAATGGAGGGGAATGTTGCATGATGCAATGCCTGGAACAGAAGAGCATTTGGGTAATGATATGCAGTCTGCCTATGTTGGGATAGACCCAACTGCCGATTCCTTACACATAGGCCATTTGGTAGGTGTAATGATGTTGCGCCATTTTCAATTGGCAGGCCATAAACCATATGCCTTAATTGGTGGGGCAACAGGAATGATTGGTGACCCATCTGGAAAATCTGCAGAACGTAATTTGTTAGATGAACCTACTTTACGTCACAATCAAAATGCATTAAAGGAACAATTGTCCCGTTTTTTGGATTTTAAAAGTGATGCCGAGAATGCCGCTGTATTGGTAAACAATTATGATTGGATGAAAGACTTTTCATTCTTGGAGTTTATTCGTGATGTGGGAAAACATATTACGGTAAACTATATGATGGGAAAAGATTCTGTAAAAAAACGCTTGTCTTCAGAGGCTAAAGAAGGCATGTCTTTTACAGAATTCACATATCAATTAGTGCAAGGGTATGATTTTTTGTATCTCTATCAAAACCATAATTGCACCCTGCAAATGGGTGGTAGTGATCAATGGGGAAATATCACCACAGGTACAGAACTTATCAGAAGGATAGGTGGAGGCAAAGGTTATGCACTTACTTGCCCCTTGATTACAAAGGCAGACGGCACTAAATTTGGAAAAACAGAAGGTGGTAATGTGTGGTTGGATGCCAACAGGACTTCACCTTATAAATTCTACCAATATTGGTTGAATACTTCTGATACTGATGCCGAGAAGTATATTAAAATATTTACGTTCTTATCTAAAGAAGAAATAGAAAATTTGATAAAAGAGCATGCCGAAGCACCACATGTTAGGATATTGCAAAAAAGATTAGCAGAAGAAATCACGGTAATGGTACATTCCCAAGAAGATTTGGATAATGCTATAAAAGCCAGTAACATTCTTTTTGGCAAATCCACTTCTGATGATTTAAAGAAGTTGGATGAGAAAACTTTTTTAGATGTTTTTGAAGGAGTGCCTCAGGCAGAAATTTCTGTATCTGAAATAGAAGCAGGATTGGATATGATTGGTGCATTAGCAGCTAAAACAGGGTTTTTAGGTTCTAATGGCGAAGCAAGAAGAGAGTTGAAACAAAATTCCATTTCTGTAAACAAGGAAAAGGTAAAAGAAGACTTTAAGATTACTCCATCTGACTTAATCAATGATAAATTTGTGCTGTTACAGCGAGGCAAGAAAAATTATTTTGTATTGGTGGTGAGCTAGTGAACACAACCACCTATCTATAAAGTTTAGGTTGCCTTTTAATTTAATATAGCCCATACCAATATTTTGGAACCAAGAACTAATGATGATTTATGAAAAAAAATAGCATATTATTCTAACACCATCAAATTACAACCTCTAATATCCGAATGGTCAAAACGACCTAGAATTTCAAAACTCCCGTCTTTATGAATTTTCCCCAGATCCTGTGTGGCTATAAAGGAACAAGAATTCATATTGGCCAAATCAATTACATTAATCCCACCTGTTTTCCCATAAGGATGTTGGGTTAAAGGGTCTTCAGCATCTCTAATTAGAATTTTCATCCATGGCGGTGTCCTAAAAATGCCGTCACCATTGGAATAGGCCTGTGACAAAAGTTCTGTCATTCCGTATTCCGAATGTATTTGTGGTACGCCAAACCCCTCTTTTAATATTTGATGCAGCTCCTCTCTAATCATTTCTTTTCTTTTGCCTTTCATACCGCCCGTTTCCATAACTATGGTATGTTTTAGTTTCATAGGGTGGTTTTCAGCCATATCCAACAAAGCAAAAGAAACCCCAATTAAAATGACTTTAGTCTGTTTTTTATCCAGTTCAATTAATGTATCCCTTAAGCCGTTGAGGTCATCCAAATAAAACCCACTAGCTGGATGCTTGCTTTTTTCTATAAGATCATTTGCCATATAGATTAAAGATGAGCCTTTTCTTTCTAAATAAGATGGCAAAAGCGCAAGTATGCAATAGTCCTTTATAGCACCATAAAACTTCGTAAATGCGCTAAGATAGCTTTGTTCATATAGCTTAATATCAGTTACTAGATGTTGACTAGTGTTGTTGCTTGTTGTACCACTACTACTAAAAATGATTTCGGCATTCTGGGTACTGGAAACAACTTTTTTGGATTTAAAAAATTCGATTGGTAAAAATGGAATTTGGGATATGTTTTGTACATTTTTTTGAGTGGCTCCAAGATGCCGGCAGAACTCACCATAAATAGGATTGTTAGTGTATTGATAGCAAAAAACCTCTAACGCCAAAGGTTCAAATTTCTCTTCAGTGATTGTATTAAATATTTTGTTGCTTTCCATCCAATGATAAACTTATGTAAAGGTAAGAATATAGGCAAAGGCGTAAAACAATAATGCCCCTAGAAAAGGGGCATTATTGTATATATTGATATTGTTTAGACTATTTCACTACAAGTTTTCGTGTCATGGACTTACTATCCTCAACCACCTTTAGGACATATACTCCTGGAGATAATTTAGATATATTAAGCATGCTGGATGTTATTTTGTCCCTTAGTACAACTTCTCCAAAAACATCATATATGGTAATGTCCTTGTTTTTGTTTTTTTCTGTGGTAACATATACCACGTCATCATAAGCTGGATTGGGATATAATTTAAAATTAGGAACCTCCTCAATTTTAGCCATTCGGTTTTCAGCTATATCCTGGGCGGATACCGTAATTGTAAATAACAATAAAAAAATGAAGTAAATGTATTTCATTTGTGATTGATTTGGGATCAACACTGTAAATGTAACCAAGCAATTACCATTATAATATTAAATGTTGTGAAACACTGTTTTTTGTAGGTCAATGCTGTTATACAGGATTTTTACGACAAAAAAACATCTCAAAATACAGTAAATCAATCAGTTAAAAAGAAGGGAGGTGCTTATTTTATAATAAGTTTTCTAGTAGCTACTTTGCTTTTTTCCAAAACACGAAGCACATATATACCCGCATCTAAATCAGATATATTTAATTCTTTGCCTAGGATTGTAGTTTCTAATACCTTGGTGCCTAAAACATCAAAAATCATTATTTTTTTAGGGGCATTATTGGCTGTATTAATGAAGACTTTACCATTTGTGGTAGGGTTTGGATATAGTGTAAAACCCTCTATGTCGCCACCAATTGTGGACTCCTGTCCAAATCCGGCAAAGCAAATAAAAAAGAATAAAACTAAGTAAAGGTGCTTCATGTACTATATATCAGCAAATTATATGCCATAAAGATATTGAATAAGAAGCTTACTAATCATGAAAAACAAAGAAATTAGATGAAATACGCTAAAAAAGTAAAAAACCAAATTATTAAATAGAGCAAACCTCTTTAAATACTACTATTAAGAAGGGATATTGGCACTTTACTTGAAAAGATATGTGAATTTAGCGTTAAGCATATATTGTTTTATTGTATCCTTATATGCCGCAATATTAAATGATCGTTAAGTGATTTAAAAGTAATAATATTATCTTTACTTTTGGGAGGTTGAACCAATTTAAATCCATGGAAAAAAGGAATATTAAGGTATTATTAGTTGATGATGAGCCAGACATTTTGGAAATGGTGGGCTATAATCTTTCTTCGGAAGGGTATGAGGTTTTTACGGCAAAGAATGGGGTAGAAGCCGTTGCAAAAGCTAAGAAAGAAATACCTCATTTAATTATTTTGGATGTTATGATGCCAGAAATGGATGGTATTGAAGCTTGTGAAATAATTCGGAGTACACCAGAATTGGAAAATACAATCATAACATTTCTTACCGCAAGAGGAGAAGATTATTCCCAAGTAGCAGGTTTTGATGCGGGCGCAGATGATTATATCACAAAGCCTGTAAAACCAAAGGTATTACTAAGCAAAGTTAAGGCTCTTTTGAGAAGGTTAAAAGAGCATAAAAATGATATTGAAGAAATTGTTCAGGTTGGTAATATCATTATTAATAGAGAAGAATATAAAATTGTAAACAATGGTAAGGAAATAATCTTGCCAAGAAAAGAGTTTGAGTTGTTGGCCCTTTTGACTTCTAAGCCTAGCAAAGTGTTTAAGAGAGAGGTTATCCTAGACAAAGTGTGGGGTAGTGAAGTAATTGTTGGTGGGCGCACTATAGATGTACATATTAGAAAATTGCGTGAGAAAATAGGAGAAAATCATTTTAAAACCGTCAAAGGGGTTGGGTATAAGTTTGTGATATAATGGCAATACAATTAAAGAAGTCATATAAATTTGCTTTTTATTCTTCATTACTAATAACTATTGTTATTACATTCCTGTTGGGAGGCTTCATGTTTTATAAAAATGATTTGGATTGGCTTTCTTTAGTCATTTTTGGTCTTTTACTTTTCTTTCTTTCCTTTTTTATTATTCAAGTTCGAGTAGAAAAATTTATCTACAGAAGAATAAAAAGAATTTATGACGATGTTTCCCTGTTAGAATCTTCCTCGTTTACTTCCCAACCCATAACTACAGACATGAAAACCTTGACTGAGGAAATTGAGAAGTTTGCTAAAGACAAGAAAATTGAAATTGATACCCTAAAAATTAGAGAAGAGTACAGAAAAGATTTTTTAGGAAATGTGTCCCATGAATTAAAGACCCCATTGTTTACCGTACAAGGCTATATCCTTACATTGTTGGATGGAGCCATGGATGATGAAAATGTGCGTGTTAAGTACTTACAGCGAGCTAATAAAGGGGTAGAGAGACTCATCTATATTGTTAAAGATTTAGATTTAATAACCAAATTAGAAGTTGGGGACCTAAACTTGGAACAAGAAAGTTTTAATATCCTTGAGCTTATAAAAAATGCTTTTGATCTTTTGGAAATGAAAGCATCTAAAAAGAAAATTTCTTTAACCTTTGATATGGAGTATGTAGCCCCAATCTATGTATTGGCAGATAAAGAAAAAATACGGCAGGTTATTTCTAATCTATTGGTAAATTCTATTAAGTATGGTCATAATAATGGCACTACCGAAGTAAGTGTTGAAAATTTAATTAAGAATAAGGTAATTATACGAGTCACAGATAATGGAGAAGGTATTTCTAAACAGCACATTCCAAGGCTTTTTGAACGTTTTTATAGGGTAGACAAAAGCGGAAGTAGAAAGGAAGGTGGTTCAGGGTTAGGTCTTTCTATAGTAAAGCATATCATAGAGGCGCACGATGAAAAAATCTACGTGGAAAGTGTGGTCGATGTAGGTTCAGAATTTTCATTCACTTTAGAAAAAGCAGAAAATAAAGAAGCGTAGTCCACCAAGCGCCAGAATAAAAACCTATTTTCTGAACATTACCCTTTCTATATCATTTTAAGATTAGATGCTTTTTTTGTAACAAAGAAAGTATTAAGCCGTCTGATGTAATATGGAGTAAATTCAATAAAACAATGATTATTGAATGAATTGCGTGGTAAATTATATCACTTATTTAAACGGGCTGTAAAAAAACGTTTGGAATTATCCATAACAACAAAGGAACAACACCCAAAAGGTTTGTAGATTTCCTTAGTTTTGTTGCATCATTAAATTATGGTTTCTGTGGGAAGCAAGAATAAGCTAAAAAGATTTAAGGAGAACGAAACCTTTAAAAACGTAATTCAGCCAGATAGAGACGAAGTCGACAAGGGGTTGTTCCCATTGAGAGGAAAATGGGCGTCACATTTTGGTAATTCCAATCCAATTGTTTTGGAGTTGGGTTGTGGGAAAGGAGAGTATACCATTGGATTGGCGAAACAGAATAAGAATAAGAATTTTATTGGAATTGATATAAAAGGAGCTCGTTTTTGGCGAGGAGCTAAAACAGCTATTGAGGAGAAACTAAACAATGTTGCTTTTTTGCGAACTCAGATAGAACTTGTAAACCTTCTTTTTGCTGAAAATGAAGTATCTGAGATTTGGATAACATTTCCAGATCCGCAAATAAAATATAAACGGACCAAACATAGAATGACCAATCAATCCTTTTTGGAAAAATATAAGTCCATTTTAAGTGATGGCGGTGAAGTAAACTTAAAGACAGATAGTGAGTTTATGCATGGTTATACCTTAGGACTGTTACATGGTTTGGGATATGAGATACTGTATGCCAATCATGATGTTTATAAGAATGAGGGAAGTCCAAAAGAAGTATTAGAGATTCAGACTTTCTATGAAAATCAGTATCTTGAAAAAGAAAAACCAATTACCTATATAAAGTTTAGGATTAACTAACCATGACCCATTTACTCATTCTTTTTTTTAGTACGTTTTCAGCTGCCTTTATAGCTACTGTTCCGCCTGGTTTATTAAATATGAATGCGGCCAAGACCAGTGTGGAAAAAGGAAAAACAAACGGAATCATTTTTAGCCTTGGCGTTTCTACGATGATAATGCTTCAGGCATATATTGCTGTGGTCATATCTAAATTTTTGCACAATAACCCGGAAGTCATAGACTTACTTCTAAAAATAGCGCTTGGGGTTTTTATTTTTTTCGCTATTTATTTTTTTGTATTAGCAAAGAAGAATACAGAAAAGAAAAGAGAAATGGTTAATTTAAGTAAAAAGAACAGTTTCTTTAAAGGGGTGCTTTTAGCAGCACTTAATTTATTAACCATCCCTTATTATAGCGGTCTTAATGCCATGTGGAATGCATCTGGATGGATTAAGTTTGAAATATGGGATATTCTAGTGTTTATTTTATCCGCAGGATCTGGGACTTTTGCGGTTTTATATATATATACAGTATATTTTAATAAATTAGAAACGAAGAACAATCGTTTCTCCAAAAATTCCAATTACATTCTTAGTGCTTTAATGGTATTACTTTTAATAATAACCATTCTCAGAATATTTTATAGATAGGCATGAAGCCCGAAAACAAAAATTTTTTTGAAAAAGTATATGAAGTAGCCAAATGTATTCCATATGGCAGAGTAACTTCTTATGGTGCCATTGCCAAATATTTGGGAACTGCCCGCAGCGCACGTATGGTGGGATGGGCAATGAATGGTGCAGGTTCCAATGAAGATGTGCCAGCCCATAGAGTAGTAAATAAAGTGGGATTACTTACCGGAAAACATCATTTTGATGGCACAAGTTTAATGCAACAACTGTTGGAGAATGAAGGAATAGAAGTTTTTGAAAATCAAATTATCGATTTTCAAAAATATTTTTGGGATCCAGGCAAGGAACTGGATTGATATAGGGAATA
Organism: Flavobacteriaceae bacterium; assembly: GCA_002746415.1. Lineage (GTDB taxonomy): Bacteria > Bacteroidota > Bacteroidia > Flavobacteriales > Flavobacteriaceae > Saonia. The sequence goes on from NVXD01000015.1 coordinate 299,597, forward strand.
ATCTTATGATTTTTATAAGACCTAGCATCTTTAGAATTACCTGTTTATACAGTATCTTTGTACTTTGAAATTGAATTAAACGACTGCTGTCTAACAGTTATATGATGAAATTGAGTAAAAAGGATATTTTTAAGGCATTGGAGGGACTTACTGTCCCTGGAGAAGGCCAAAATATGGTAGAAAGTGGCGCCGTGACCAATGTTATGGTTTTTGGTGATGAGGTTGTGGTAGATTTAACCATTAAAAACCCAAGTTTACAGGCTAGAAAGAAAACCGAGGTGGAAATTCTAAAGATTATCCATAGAGAGGTTTATGAGAAAGCAAAAATAACTGTGAATGTAAAGGTTGAGGCTCCTGCAAAACCAAAGGTTAATGAAATAAAAGGGAAACCAATTCCCGGAATTAAAAATATAATTGCTGTAGCCTCTGGTAAAGGAGGTGTTGGTAAATCTACGGTTACTGCAAATTTGGCTGTTACTTTAGCCAAAATGGGTTTTAAAGTGGGAGTTTTAGATGCTGATATCTATGGTCCATCAATGCCCATTATGTTTGATGTGACACAGGAAAGACCATTATCCATTAATGTTGATGGAAAATCTAAAATGAAACCTGTAGAAAACTATGGGGTAAAAATGCTTTCCATTGGGTTTTTCACCCAACCCAACCAAGCGGTAATTTGGAGAGGGCCTATGGCTTCAAAAGCGTTGAACCAAATGATTTTTGATGCCCATTGGGGAGAATTGGATTTTATGTTATTGGATTTACCTCCAGGAACAGGAGACATTCATTTAAGTATTATGCAAGCTATGCCAATTACAGGTGCTGTAGTTGTAAGTACACCTCAAGAAGTTGCATTAGCAGATGCTAAAAAAGGTGTTGCAATGTTTCAGCAAGAATCAATAAACGTTCCAGTACTCGGAATTGTTGAAAATATGGCGTATTTTACCCCTGATGAGTTGCCTAACAACAAATATTATATCTTTGGCCAAGAAGGTGCAAAACACCTTGCTGAAGATCTAAATGTACCTTTTTTGGGAGAAATACCATTGGTGCAAAGTATTAGGGAGGCTGGAGACATAGGCAGGCCAGCAGCTTTACAAACAGCTTCACCTATAGAAACTGCATTTGAAGAACTTACCAGAAATGTGGTAGCGGAAGTAGTAAAAAGAAATACAGATTTGCCACCTACTGAGGCAATTAAAATAACAACAATGGCAGGGTGTTCTGCTGTTAAAAAGAAATGAACATGACATCAGAAGAGCTTAGAGCAAAAGTAGAATTGGCATTGGAGGAAATCCGTCCTTTTTTGCAAAGTGATGGCGGAGATATATCATTAGTTTCTATTGATAATGGCACCTCGGTTAAGGTAAAGTTAGAAGGTGCTTGTGTGGGTTGTACCGTAAATCAAATGACACTAAAAAGCGGTGTTGAAATGACCATTAAAAAGCACGCTCCACAAATTGAAGAGGTGGTTAATTTAGACTAATCGTTACAGTATGTTTGGTATGGTATATGCGTTATGTGAATGATGTACCACATTTTTTTATAATTCCTATTATCAAATTCAATGTCAGATATAAAGATTAAAATTACCGACCGCGAAGGTACGGTACATGAGGTAGATGCCCCAACGGACATGAATATGAACATCATGGAGCTTACTAGAGCATATGAATTGGCGCCTGAGGGTACCATTGGTATTTGTGGAGGTATGGCCATGTGTGCTTCGTGCCAGTGTTATGTGATATCTGAGCACAATCTTCCAGAAAAGTCTGATGATGAAGAAGCAATGTTATCTGAAGCTTTTAATGTTAAGGACAATAGTCGATTGGGTTGCCAACTTCACATTTCTGAAGACATGAATGGTTTGGAGGTTGAATTGGCTCCTGAGGAAGATTAGGAAGTCTCCCTCAATTTCAATAGTAAAAGGGTCAAATCCTACTGCTATATTCTCGCCTGATAGGTGAACAAATTATAATACCGGCCTTCTTTGGCAATCAATTCATCATGTGTCCCCCGTTCTGCAATAAGTCCGTTTTCAATCACTAAAATCTGATTCGCTTTTCTAATAGTGCTCAATCGGTGTGCAATAACAAATGTGGTTCTTCCCTTTGTAAGTTCTGCCAAACTTTTTTGGATTAAAGCCTCACTTTCAGTATCTAAACTGGATGTGGCCTCATCTAAGATTAATATTTTTGGATTAGCCAAAACAGCTCTTGCAATGGCAATTCGCTGTCGTTGGCCACCAGAAAGTTTTACGCCACGTTCCCCGATTAAGGTTTCTAAACCATCTTCAAACCGGTCTGTAAATTCATCCACATAAGCTGCTTTGACGGCATTTTTTAATTCCTCTTCAGAGGCATTAGGCCTTGGGAACATGATGTTTTTACGAATGCTGCCTTCAAACAAAAATTCATCTTGCAATACCACTCCCAAATGTTTACGGTAACTGTTTAGGTTCACTTTAGAGATATCTACACCATCAATAGTAATCACTCCGGAGGATGGGTTTAAGAAGGTGGCAGCTAGGCCGGCAATGGTAGACTTTCCAGAACCAGAGCTTCCCACAAGTGCGGTTACAGAACCATGCTTCGCTTCAAAACTAATGTTGTGCAGTACTTCTTTATTTTCTTCATAAGCAAAAGATACATTGTTAAAGATGACATCCCCATGAATGTCATTTAGAGTGGTGATCCTATCTTCTTCATCCATTTCAGCCGTTTCATTCATGAGTTCTTCGGTACGGTCTAAGCCAGCTAATGCTTCTGTTAGTTGACTACCAATATTACTCATCTGCATAATAGGAGCAATCATGATTCCAAGCAATAAGGTAAACTCTATATATTCGCCTATTGATAAATTCCCAAACATAATTTCATAACCTCCCAAGCCCATAATTCCTGCCGTCGCAAGCCCTAAAAGAAAAATGGAAGAACTAGATATAAAGGCAGTAGCGGTAAGACTTCTTTTTACATTTTGGAACAATTTTTCCACGCCGTCCTCAAAAACCTTATGCTCCTGTTCTTCGGCATTAAAACCTTTTATAACCCTGATGCCACCCAAAGTTTCTGTTAGTCTTCCTTTTACTTCCGCATTTAAATTACCTCTATCTCTAAACACTGGACGGATAACTTTAAATGCTTTTAGTGCAACGACTGCAAAAATCGCCAGGGGTACCAGCGTAAATAAGGTCATGGTCGGGCTTATTAGTATCATTATAACTAATGACACAATAGTGGTAATTGTACCTCCAACCAGTTGTACCAAGCCAGTACCTATAAGATTTCGGACCCCTTCAACATCTGACATGATTCGGGAAACCAAAGCTCCTGATTTTGTATTGTCAAAAAATCGAATAGGCAATGAAAGCACTTTTCTTTGGACCTGCGCCCTTAATTCTGAAATTAAAAATTGTGCCTGTACGCTTAGAATTTTTGTTAGTAAGAATGAAGTAATAGCCTGGACTAAAAGGGCTATAATAACCACAACTACGACTACTTTCAGCAACTCCACATCCTTATTAGGAATAATGTCATCAAAGAAATATTTTAAGGCTAAAGGGGTAACAAAGTTTGCTGCTTTGCTAATAAATATTAGGACCAAACCAACAAATACAATCTTACGTTTTGGCCATATTATGGTTTGAAATGCTTTTAGAATACTTACTTTTTTATTTGACATTGCAGGACTTTCTAATTGAGAAGATAATTGACTTCAAAAGTATAGGGAATTAGGGGACTATTTTAAGTTGTTATGATTTTTTTAAGAATTAAATTCATAATTCTTACATTTAATAGTCAAATATGATAGTGCAATGATCAAAAATGGAATTAAATTATGTTGCTTGGTCCTATTGTTAGGATGCATTTCTTGTGGAGACGATAAACAGTTAACCGAAGAAGAACGGTGGCAAGAACATGCCCAAAATACCACAATCATAAGAGATAACTTTGGTGTGCCCCATATCTATGGAAAAACAGATGCAGATGCCGTTTTTGGATTATTGTATGCACAATGTGAGGATGATTTTAACAGAGTAGAACAAAATTATATATGGGCCATTGGCAGGTTGGCAGAAATTGAAGGTGAAGCAGCTTTGTACAGCGATTTACGTGCCCGTTTGTTTATGACCAAAGAAGAGGCTGTTGTCAATTATGAAAAAAGCCCCGATTGGTTAAAAAAGCTATGCAATGCTTTTGCAGATGGCATAAATTATTATTTGCATACGCATCCAGAAGTGCAGCCAAAGTTGCTAACCCATTTTGAACCTTGGATGCCCATGTATTTTAGCGAGGGTTCTATAGGGGGAGATATAGAACGAATCTCAACCAGAAAAATAAAGGCTTTTTATGAAAGCGGAATGGAAATTCCAAAAATGGAAGCATATCAAATTGAAAAGGAAAAAGAAATGGCTGAACCGCAGGGATCCAACGGCATTGCTATTTCTGGTAAATTGACACAATCAGGTGATGCTATGTTGCTCATCAACCCACATACCTCCTTTTATTTTAGGGGAGAAGTACACGTAGTAAGTGACGAAGGACTTAATGCATATGGTGCAGTCACATGGGGACAGTTTTTTGTGTACCAAGGATTCAATGAAAAAACAGGATGGATGCACACCTCCACTTATACTGATATCATGGATGAATTTAAGGAAAAAATGATGGTATTGGAAGACAGTTTGTTTTATCAATACGGTGAAGAGCTTAGACTAGTAGAGACATCTGAAGTGACTTTAAAATATAAAGATGGAAATTTCATAAAAGAAAAAACGTTTCCAACGTATCATACACATCATGGACCAATTACGCATATAGAAGATGGACAATGGACCTCTTCCGCAATGATGTGGGAACCGGTAAAAGCCTTGGAACAATCCTACATTCGTACAAAGCAAAAAGGGTATAAGGGGTTTAAGGAAATGATGGACATACGGACAAATTCATCAAACAATACCGTTTATGCTGATGCTGAGGGAAATATTGGATATTTTCATGGCAATTTTATACCAGTTCGGGATACGGTTTTTGATTATACAAAACCAGTAGATGGCAGCAATCCCAAAACAGATTGGAAAGGGCTGCACACTGTAAATGAGAACATTCTTTTACTGAACCCAGAAAATGGGTGGTTGCAAAATTGTAACTCCACACCATATACAGCGGCTTTGGAATATAGTCCCAAAAAAGAAAATTATCCCAATTATATGTCTATTGACCGCGAGAATTTTCGTGGAGTACATGCTATCAATTTATTGAAAGATAGAAAAGGATATACTTTGGACAGCCTTATTAAATTGGCACATGACCCTTATTTGCCTGCTTTTGAAGCCTTAATCCCAGGCTTAATAGATGCCTATAATCAATATGATGACAAAAACCCTAAGTTAAATGAACCTATAGCGATACTTAAAGAATGGGATTATACAACTTCCAAAGCATCTGTTGGTATGACCTTGGCCCATTATTATGGAACCTTGTATTATGAAATGGGGGTAAGGCCAAACGGATTGACACCAAAAGACTTGGTCACTTATTGGGGAAACCAATCTGAAAAAGAAGAACGGATTAGAATTTTTGAAGCAGCAGTATTAAAACTTGAAAACGATTTTGGTACATGGAGTATCCCTTGGGGAGAAATAAATAGGTATCAGCGTTTAAATGGTGATGTTCGCCAAGCTTTTGATGATTCCAAACCAAGTATTTCCGTTGGTTTTGCATCTGGGCGTTGGGGGGCCTTAGCTGCATATGGTGCCAGGTACACTAACAATACAAAAAGAATATATGGTACCAGGGGCAATAGTTTTGTTGCCGTGGTAAAATTTGGTGACAGGGTTAGCGCCAAAAGCATGCTTGCTGGAGGACAGAGTGGAAATCCAGATTCCCCATATTTTAATGACCAAGCACAACGCTATGTGGACATGGAATTTAAAGATGTAGCTTTTTATAAGGAAGATGTATTAAAAAACGCTATAAAAACATATCATCCAGGAGAATAGATTAATCCTCTTGAATGATAATAAGTGAAGCTTTTGAGCCTGTTGATAAATTCCATCTGTTAGAATAAATCACTTTGCCATTTTCATCATAGACATCTACTTGAGCCGTGTTTGGACCAGAGCTGCCTTGGTTCAAGGCCTCAAAATCCAGACGGTTAAAACCTTTGTTCAAATCTAGGTTGATGCCCTTAAAAGCTGCCGTAAGTAAAATGTTGGGCTCTACAACAACTCCATTGGCATATATTCTTACGCGGTCACCATCTACATACTCATGGTCCCTGCATACAATGCCCACAAACTTGGCACTTGTTTTCACATCACCCAAATACATGTCGCCATAATGACCTTTTTCACCCTTTTTCTCTTTTTCACCAATTTTAGTGTCTATAACTAAATCATGACCAGCCTGTAGCAGTTCTTTATCAGGAAGCATTTTTATTTCCTTCTTTTTGTTAAAATCGATAGGGTCTAAACTAACCGAAGGGATATTTAACCTAGAAGAGGGCTTTGGGGTCTCAGGTAAATCTATTTTGTTATCTGCTGGTTCAATATTTAAGGATTGGGTTTGGGGCAAATCCGACTGTGCATTCCCTATAAAGGAAAACAATGTAAAACTCACCAGCGCAAATAAATACCTCATAATTTCTAAAGGTTGGACGTACAAAGGTAAAATTAACAAATACCTTGCCATTAAAGTTTTAAATGGATGTTAAAAGAAATTTAGGGGTTCTTTTAAATCCTTTATAAGCAAATACCTATAAATAATGGACCTAGCCCCATGTGTTTCTCAAGAATTGAATGAAATTTTCACTCATGATATTTTCAATATCGGTATCGCTATATCCTTTTTCAGCTAATAGTATAGGAATTTTTTGAAGATCTGCGATGGTATCCAAATCAGCTGGACACTGCTCTTTTCCAAAACCTCCATCTAAATCGGTACCAATGCCTACATGTTTAGCATCTCCAGATAGTTGACAAATGTGGTCAATATTATCAATCATTTGCTTTAAGGATACTTCCATTTTTTCAGGGGTTGACTCTCCTCTTACCCAATTGGGAACCATCATCCAAGCATCTAATGCAATGCCAATTACTGCATTTCTGCTAATGAGTTCATTGATTTGTTCATCAGAAAACTGCCTGTTGTGGTCTACAAAATTTCTGCAGTTGTTATGGCTTGCCCATACTGGACCATTGTATACTTTCATGGTTTCCCAGAAACTTTGGTCACACAGATGGGTGGCATCCAAGATTAAATTGAGTCGCGCTATTTCTTTTAGCAATTCTCTGCCTTTAGCACCGATTCCCCCAACAGAGTTCGTGCCATGAGCATAAGTTCCAGGTCCGTAATGGGCTGGTCCTATAGCTCGCAACCCTTGCTCATAAGATTTTTCCAGATAATCAATTGTGATGATAGAATCTGCTCCTTCCAAACTTAGAATATAACCAATAGGTTTTTTTTCTTTAGCGCTTTTCCATAAAGCCAGATGATTATTCAATTGTTCCGTATTTGTAATCTGAATCATTTCACCGGCTTCTTCCATAGCTTTGTACCAAGCCAATTGTCCTTGTGTCTGCGCCCATGCTTGATGAGGTGATTTCCACCCAGGTAATGTGCTTTCTTTTTTTACGTACCTAGCAATTTGTGTCGCTACACATAGACCAATATTTCCTTTCCTTAATGCATCTAAGGAGACCGTGTTTTTTGCTCGATCCGGTTTATCGGTCATCCCAATTTCACTCGCTCTAATTTCTTCAACCGTCCACCTTAAATCCCTGTTCCATTCCAAGGCGTTCATGGATAAATCTAAATGTGCATCAAGTATAAACATAGTTTTTAGGTATTAGATATGTATTTTATGATCTCTTGCAGCTACTTTCCATGAGCCAGTTAATTCTCCATCAACAATAGTTAAGACACTTTTATATTTTGCCACTGTGGGACAAATATGTATTGGTAGCGCATAGAAAAAATCTCCAATATTATATTTTGATGCCTCATTTGTTTCAATAACCAAATGTTCCTCACTTTGACTTTTTTGCTTAAAATCATTGTCTCCTAAAATATGTACTCTTGGCAATTTCATTTCTGAAGCTACTGCCTTATGTCCAAGATCTAAACATATGATATTTGATGTAGGCTTGCTAATTATCCGAGTGCATAAAACTGCGGCAGGTAGAAAATCTAAATCTGGATAAGCATCTAAATAGCCCTTATCCCAAAGGGTTGTGGTTCCGGGGCTGCTTTCAACATTTTTTCTTTTGCAATGAATAGGAAAAGTAGGAGAACCGCCGGCTACAATGGTTTTAATTGTAATACCCATTTTCTCCAATTCGTCCTTCAATTTTTGTACGGTATCAAATGCTTTATCACAGGCGTCTTTTCGTAAAACGAAATCTGAATCGTGAAGGTGTCCATCATACGCATGTAAGCCTTCAGCCTGTAGATGGCTATTATCATCTATTGTTTTATATAGTTCCACGGCTTTTTCATTGGGAATGATTCCTGTCCTATTCATTCCACAATTTACATCGAGCCAAACGGATGCCAATGTGTTTTTTGACGATGCTATTTTCGATATCTCATTGAGAGAAACATGATTATCTATTAGTGTTGAAAATTTTGAATTGGGATATTTTTCGATCAGTTCAAAAAAACGACCCACATGTACTCCCACGGGTTGCATGGCCAAAAGAATGTCTTTGGCATTGCACTTGGCAAGTAGCTCTGCTTCAGCAATAGTTGCGCATTTAAATTTATGGATGCCATACGCTAATTGTAATTGTACAATTTCTGCGATTTTATGGGTTTTGATATGTGGTCGTAAAAAGCTGGTACCGCCAGCCATTTTAATCATTAATTGTATGTTCTTCTCAATTCTGTCTGGATATACCAGTAGTGACGGAGAAATTGTATTTTCTGGATTGATGAGTGTGTACCACTCTTTTAAATATCCCATAGCAAACGGTTCTAATGTAGTTGGAACATTGCTTCAACTTCAACAGGAATGTTGTCTGGAAGCATCATTCCTACAGCACTTCTTACACCAACACCATTATCGTCCCCAAAAATATCTGCCATGAGTTCACTAAAGCCATTGATTACCAATGGTTGTTTTACGAAATCTGGAGTACAATTGACCATTCCTAACACTTTTACGACTCTTTTAATGTTGTCCAAATCACCAAAATGGGTTTGTATGGTAGACAACATGGTTAGCCCTACTTGTCTTGCAGCTAATTTTGCTTGTTCTAGGTCTATATCATCACCCGCTCTACCAGTCATTAATGTTCCATCTGGTAGTATAGGACCTTGACCAGAAACGTATAAAAAATTATCGACAACCAATATAGGCCTGTACACCCCAGCTGGTTTTGGGGCTGGAGGTAAAATTAATCCTAATTCTTTAATTCTCTTTGATGGTGAACTTTTCATATTATACAAATAAACTTAAAATTAATGTGCCTATTAATCCCATTACACCAACCATGGTTTCCATAACAGTCCAAGTGGACAATGTATCTTTAATGGAAAGATTAAAATATTCTTTAAACAACCAAAATCCACTATCGTTTACATGAGACAACATAAGACTTCCAGATCCAATAGCAAGAACCATTAATTCTGGGCTAACACCAGTTCCTGAAACTAGTGGGAATACAATTCCTGCTGCAGTAAGGCCAGCAACTGTGGCAGAACCTACGCACACTCTAATTACAGTAGCTATCAGCCATGCCAATATGAGTGGTGAGACACTACTGTCTTTTAAGGATTCAGCAATATAATCGCTTACACCACTATCAATCAAAATTTGTTTTAATGCACCAGAACCTGCAATAATCAACAATACCATTGTAATGCCAGATACGGAACTTGAGAGAGAACTCATTACTTCCTCCATTTTTTTGCCTCTTCCCAATCCTAAGGTGTATATAGCAACAAGCACAGCAATAAGCATTGCAATTACTGGATTGCCTAAAAATAGAATTACATTTTTAAATGGAAAATGGGCAGGAAGTACAGCATCAAGAATGGTTGAAAGACCAATTAAAATAACGGGTAATAAAGCAGTAAATATGCTAATTCCCATACTTGGCATTTCATCATCTTTTAAAATAATAGGGTTGTAAAATTCTTTTAATGGGGTAGCCTTGATGTTTTTAATTGTTCGGGAAAATAAGGGTCCAGCAACTATAATGGCAGGAATGGCCACAATGATTCCATAGAGCATTGTTTTGCCAATGTTTGCATTAAAAATTATTGCAATTCCAGTGGGTGCAGGATGTGGTGGAAGAAATCCATGTGTAACAGATAAAGATGCCAACATAGGCAGACCAACATAAATTAATGGTAGTCCTGTTGCTGCAGCTACAGTAAAAATTAAGGGTACCAAGATTACAAAACCTACAGAATAGAACATCGGAATACCAACAATGAAACCAGCAATTACAACTGCCCATTGAATATTCTTTTTTCCAAAACCAGAAATAAGCTTAGAAGTTATACGTTGTGCCGCGCCGCTATCAGCAACAAGTTTTCCCAACATGGCACCAAATCCTAAAATAAGAACCAACATGCCTAGAATATTTCCTATTCCGGTTTGTATGGATTGCACCACATTTTCTAATTCCATACCGCCTACAAGACCTACAAAAAGAGAAACAATGATAAAAGAAATGAAAGCGTTTAATTTGAACTTAGCAACAAGAAGGAATAATATTAATATTCCGACAACGACAATTAATAATGGCATAAGGTTGGTTTTGGTTAACAATGTAAGTAATCGAGTCAATTTGTGCAATAAAATTTTACTACAAGAGCTATAGCAAATATTATTGTGGCTTTATTAAAAGTCTATCTACCTGATATGCATCAAGGTAGATGTAATTGTTTGTAATTAATTTTTATAGTTAATCAATTTTTGTGGACCTTCCAACAGCAGTCTAACGATTTGTAAAGTGCCATCATCCTTTGTGGCAATTTGCCATTTTATAAGTGATATTGTGCCATTTTCAATTTCAATCCCGGTAATACTTCGAGGGTGTACACAGCTTCCATCATTGAATAAAGGAATGTCACCAGGTTCAGGAAAACGAGGTCTGTGAGTGTGACCAACCACCGTAATAAGTAGGTTCTTTTTAAGAATCCATCTTTTAATACGTCTTTCAACTTTTATGAGTTCTTTGTAATTTTTCGCTGGACTGGTTGGATCGGCAATGCCCCAAACTTGCAAAGGTTTCCATAGCACACGTACTAAAAATCTGCCCCAGCGCCAAAACCTATAGTTCCACCAATCCGCCTGATGTCCATGGGTTAAGAAGACCTCTTGTTGGGTCTTTTTATGTTTTAAAATGATGGCTTCATGATAGGTGATGCCTTCAAAAAGCACTTTGTCAGATGCATCTATGGGTTCAAAATAACTGGAAAGGTGTTTTTTAACATAATCAGGATCTTTGTAAACCATGTCATGATTGCCCCAAATCATGTGCAATCTTTTGGCTGTGTGAAACTGGCGCAATAATTGAAAAACATTTTTATGGGCATTGAAAATAGATTCAAAATGAAGGTTCTCCCACAGTTCATCCCCATCGCCCAATTCACAATAGCTAAACCCTTCATTATAGTAATGTTTAAGCGCATGATAGTAAATGTTGCGATTCTTGGAAAAGTCATCCGCAAAGCTATTGTCTCCTCTATGACAATCACTAAATAGAATAATTTTTGAGGCATCATCAAAGGCTACAATCTTGGCATTTTCATAGGCTCTTGATAATCTAAAATTGGAAGACATGTCTTATTTTTTATAAAGATTATAAAAATGCCTGAAAAAGTACATATAAAATTTAACAAAAAAAGACAGTTTCTTTTGTAACTTTATATGGTTATGAGAGACTTAATAGACTATGATGTTTGAAAAAGACAGAGAATCACCATTGGTACAATTAGTGAGCTTTAATAAATTATTGAAGCAATATGATGATATGGCTAAGGGAGCTGATAAAATGTTGGCTGCAAATGCGCAACTTATTTTGGATGCGCAAGCTCCTTTTCCGGAACTTAGGGAGGGCTTTTCTGATTTATCACTTTTAAAAAAACACAAAGAGGTTATCAACATTATTCTTCAGGATACGTTCCCTGATGTGTTGACCAATAATGAAATTAAAACGGCATCGTTGGCTTTTGATGATACCATTTTTAACTCCTCAAGACGGTTTCAAAAAATATTGGAGAATGCAGGTGGAAAAGGTTTTGAACCAGAAATAAGAAACCTTCCTGACCATGATATGTATGTTGTTGGGTGCACCGTAATTTTAAATTTTTATTATGGTTATCAATTAGATTTTAGAAGACCATTTTTTTATGATATTCCAGATGCCAATGGAGTAATGAAGCACTATAGAATTCTTTATAATGCAGATTTTGTTGAAATAATTCCTACGGAGAAAGCCAAAAAACTGACCAAAGAAGATATAGATGAGTTGATGGATAATTTTGAGAATCTGGAGCTTTGGAAGGAAAAAATACCTCCCAATAGTTTTATATCCAAAGGTTTTGTGATTTCCAATATGTTTGATGTCACAGCAGAGCATTCCATTTCAGAAATCAAATCAAATTTAATTACTGGTGGTCAAAAGGGGTACGAAAATTTTATGGAAGGTCTACAAGAAACTTTCAGGTCTTTTTTCAACTTGCCAAACATGCGTGCAGGGTTTGTTTCCTATGATTCTAGAGAAAACAAATTTGAACGTGTATGTGGAAAACAAATGCAAAGTTTTATCCTTATGGACAAGGATATGGAAGTTTGTGATGAAGCCTTGTGTCAAGGATCCTATAAAAAATTGATTGAGGATAATACCTATTTTACGATATCAAATGTAGATAAATACTATAAGATGTCCGGTGGAATGGCACCCTATAAAGGGTTGAAAGAACAAGGAATTAAAAGCGCCATTTTTGCCCCCATTGCAGATCAAGGAAATTTATTGGGAGTGTTGGAATTGGTTTCAACTAAGGTCCATGCGCTGAACAGTATAAATGTCAACAAATTGGAGGATGTAATGCCTTACATTGTTTCTGCAGTGCTACGATCCAAAATAGAAGAAGAAAATTTAATCGATGCCATCATACAGCATGAATGTACTTCTGTTCATCCATCCGTTTCATGGAGGTTTGAAGAAGAAGCTAAAAGATTTATACAGGAAAATGTAGAAGGCAAACAGCCATCTTTTAAAGAAATAGCTTTTAAGGATGTGCACCCATTATATGGACAGGTTGATATTAAAAACTCATCACGTGCCAGAAATGAAGCAATACAAACAGATTTGATGATCCAATTGTCAGAAATTAATAATGTTTTGGCTAAGGCATTGGAGAAAAATAAGCTACCCATCTATGAAGAGTTAATATTTCGGATAAACAATTATATTGACGAAATAAGAGAAGTACTGCTTACCAATAGTGAACAAGCTATTTTTGATTTTGTAAAGGAAGAAATTAAACCTGTTTTTAAGTATTTAAAAAAATCAGATGAAAATTTAAAAGCGTTAATAGCTGCTTATGAAAAGGGGATAGATGCAAACACTGAATCTTATTATGACCACAGAAGGAATTATGATGAGAGTGTTATGCTAATCAATAAAAAAATGGCATCTATCATGGATACGAAACAAGAAGATGCCCAAAAGATGTTTCCCCATTATTTTGAACGTTATAAAACTGATGGTGTAGAGCATAATATGTATATAGGGGAATCTATTACGGCTGAAAAAAACTTTAACCCACTTTATTTGAATAATCTTAGATTGTGGCAGTTACAAATAATGTGCGATATGGAGAACGCGCATTATAACTTAAAACCAGAGCTTTCTGTGGCTCTTGATGTTACTTCTTTGATTTTGGTATACAACACCTCTTTGTCCATACGCTTTAGGATGGATGAAAAACGTTTTGATGTGGATGGTACGTATAATGCCCGTTATGAGATTATTAAAAAGCGTATAGATAAATCCCTTGTAAAAGGGACTCGGGAACGTCTTACTCAAACAGGAAAGATGGTCATAGTATATTCGCAAAAGAAAGATGAGCGAGAGTACTTAAGGTATATTAAATTCTTGAAGGCCAAAGGATATTTTGGTAATAAGGTAGAAATTCTTGAACTGGAAGGCTTACAAGGTGTATCTGGTTTAAAGGCAATTAGGGTAGACATTTTGTATAAAAAAGACATGGAACCTGAAAAGACCTATACTTATGAAGATTTAATGGAGGAATTAAAGGCGTAATGTTTTTATAATTACACCCTATCTGGTCCAAAAAACTTAAATGCAATTCCAAAGGCTATTACAGAAACAACCATACCTATCATAAAGATAGTATAGGTCCATCGTAATATTTTATATTTCCTGTTTAGTACTAGCCCTAAAAAATATAAATCTTTAGTTAAGGAATTGTACATATATTCTTTGTCTTTTATTAACTCCTGAATGGCCCATTGATAATCATTTAAACTCATTTTGTGGAAATTTCCAAAAAATAAAAGATTTACCTTTTTGTTTTTTACATCCTCTTTGGTAAACTCGCCGCTTGTAACATTGGGTCTGGTTGCCAATATTGCCATAACCATGGATACAACACTAAAGATTATAAATATTACGGTAGGATAAACAAGGTACTTATTAGAAGGGTTATCTAATTTCGGAATAAGATTAGACAGCGCCAAGGAGATGATAATTGCATTTACAGACAGCAAAATATTGGCCTTGGTATCAGCAATATTACTCAGCGTGATGTGATTTTTTAAGGTGACCCTAAACAAGGTTTGTATCCCTCTATCCGGGCTTTCATTTTTATATTTTGCTTTTAGAGCTTCCTTTTTTGCTATTTTTTTCTCTTTGCTATCCTGTGTCAATTTCTTAAGATTTTTTTCTTTCATAGGTTGCCAATGCTCCTTAGCGTAATCTGTATAAAAATGATGTTCTTTTTTAAACATCTTAATGTTTTCATCACGCCATTCATTATCAGAGTAGGACGCCAATCCCAACTGAGTTAGTTCTTTTTTGAGCTCGCCTGCAGTTTCTAAGTAACTTTTTTGCCCAAAATGTGAACAATCTGCATCTCTTAAGATTTTTTCTCCTTGATTTGTAGGTTCATAATGTCTTTTTGTTGCTTTGATTAAAGCGCAAACCTTCTCGATGGTTTTTTTATCTAAATTATTTTTCTCCAAAAATTCACTTGCAATTGCACAACTTTCATTTTCATGTTCAATAGCACTTACAGTATAACCAGTATCATGAAACCAAGCAGCCAATAACAGTGCTTCGCTATCTTTGGAAATAAGTCCATGAACATCAATTAATTCTTTAGTACTTTTAACAACACGTTCTGTATGTCGTAAATTGTGATAGAGATAGTTGGCATTTAATTGTTTGTTCAACAAATTGACAACGTAATTTTTAGTTTTTTCAATTATTTCTGACATTATACGAGCTTAAAAGTTTCCAAATTACAAAATTTTATACTGAAGAACTTTATATGAATAAATATTACCTAGTCGTTTTAATAGTTTCATTCCTTACATCTTGTGCTACCTATACGCCAAAATATAAGGATTTGACACAGACGAAAAGTATAACGACTGGTAAAGAAGTGTCCCATACCTTTTATTTAATAGGTGATGCAGGCTTGTCTCCAATGGGTGAAATGAATCCAGTACTAAAGGCTTTTAAAAATAAACTAGGAGAAGCAGATGAAAATAGTACAGCTATTTTTTTAGGAGACAATATTTATCCAGCTGGATTTCCAAACAAGAAAAATCATCCAGAAAAGCATCTTGAGGCTAAAAATCACTTAGATGCGCAGCTACAAGCTTTAGACGGATATAAAGGGAATCCTATTTTTATTCCAGGCAATCATGATTGGTATAGTGATGGACTAAAGGGACTGGAACGGGAAGAAAAGTACATTCAGAAAAAGTTAGGCAGTAAGAAGGTTTTTTTTCCTGAAAATGGATGCCCAATTGAAAAAATAGATATTAATGACGAAATAGTAGTTCTTGCCGTGGACACAGAATGGTATTTAGTCAATTGGGACAAACACCCAACTATAAATGATGGTTGTGAAATAAAAGACAGGGAAAAATTCTTTGAAGAGATAGAGGGCCTTATCAAAAAAAATGCGGGGAAAACAATTATTATTGCACTACATCATCCGATGTTTAGTTATGGAACACATGGAGGGCAATTTTCTTTAAAAGAACAATTTTATATTGGTCATAACAGTAAAATTCCGTTGCCATTCTTGGGAACTTTTGTCAATCTATTACGCAAGACTACAGGAGCTTCTATAGAGGATTTAAACAACAAAAAATATAGAGCGCTTAGAAAACGTTTGGTGACCTTGGCCCAATATTCAGAAAAAGTGATTTTCACTTCTGGGCATGAACATAGTTTGCAATATATAGTTGAGGAAAATACACCACAAATTATTAGTGGTGGTGGAGCTAAAGATGGTGCAACCCGACTAATGAATGGAAGTATGTTTTCAACTGGAAGTATGGGGTATGCTGTTTTAGAGGTATATAAAGATGGTTCTTCTCAAGTCGATTTTTATGGCGTAAATGATGAAGATGATGAGCAACATTTATTTGCTACGGAAGTATTGCCATCAAACAAGAAAGAAGATTATGGAACCTATAAAACGGATTTTCCAGCCAATATAAAAGCAGCTATTTATACTCGGGGAGAAGTAACAAAAAGCAAGTTCCACAAATCCGTCTGGGGTGACCGCTATAGAAAGTATTATGGCACAATGGTAAATGCTCCAACAGTTCGTTTAGACACCTTGTATGGAGGATTGACTCCAGTAAGAAAAGGTGGAGGACATCAATCCAAATCGTTGCGATTAATAGATAAGAATGGGAAACAATATGTGATGCGTGCCTTGCGTAAAAGTGCAGAGCTTTATTTACAGGCAATGGCATTTAAGGAGCAGTATATTGTAGGCGATTTTGATGATACCTATACAGAGAAAGTATTACTAGATTTTTATACGGGATCCCACCCATATGCTCCTTTTACTATCGGTACTCTTTCGGATGCAGTTGACATTTATCACACCAATCCCATTTTGTTCTATGTTCCCAAGCAAGATGCTTTGAAAAGTTATAACCTAAATTTTGGAGATGAACTTTATATGATAGAAGAACATGTTTCAGATGGGCACAATGACCTTGAAAGTTTTGGATATACTAAGGAGATTGAAAGCACTGATGATTTATTAAAAAAGCTAAGAAAGGACGAAAAGTATTCAGTTGATAAAACAGCTTACGTAAGAGCTAGATTGTTTGATATGATGATAGGAGATTGGGATAGACATACTGATCAATGGCGTTGGGCGGCAACAAAAAATGAATCTGGAGAGGTTATTTACAAGCCGATTCCCAGAGATAGAGACCAAGCATTTTCCATTATGGGAGACGGAGCGTTTATGGGGTTTGCATCCAGAGTAATTCCTGGATTGCGTTTAATGGAGGGATTTACAGAAGAAATTAGAAGTGTAAAAGGTTTTAATTCGTCGCCCAAAACATTTGCCTTGGATATGGTTATTATGCCAGAAACCACACTAGCACTATGGGAAGAGCAGACAGCATATATTCAGCAGCATATTACCTCAGAGGTGATTGATCTTGCATTTGAAAAATTCCCGGAGGAGGTTAGAGATGAAACTGTTACGGCTATCAAGAAGGTCCTTTTGGCAAGAAAAAATAAATTATTGCAAACCGCAAGTGAATATTATGGCATTATAAACAAGTACAGCGTGGTAACAGGAACGGATAAAGATGATTATTTTGAAATAGTTACTGCTTCCGATGGGAAAAAAGAGGTGACCGTTTATAGAATAAAGAATGGCAAGAAGGGCGCGATTATCTTCAATAAAATTTATGACAGAGAACATACCAAGGAGATCTGGATCTATGGATTGGATGATGATGATGTGTTTGATGTTTTGAGTACAGACAATACAATTAAAATTAGATTAATTGGAGGTCAAAACAATGATGTTTACAAAGTGAAACAGGGTAAAGGAGTGCACATCTATGATTTTAAATCAAAGAAGAACACTTTTGATGAGGCTGTCAATGCCAAAATCCACAGGACAGATGACTATGAAACCAATACCTACCAATTTAATAAAATAAAGAATAGTGTAAACCAGCTGATTCCATCCATTGGTTCTAATCCAGATGATGGGTTTAAGATAGGACTGACTGATATTTATATACATAACGGATTTAAGCAAAATCCATTTACCCAACAGCATACATTTAATGCAGCCTTCTATTTTGCTACAAAGGGGTTTGAATTTGGGTATAAAGGGGAGTTTGCCAATGTGCTTGAAAATTGGAATTTGGAATTGGCGGCAAGATTTACAAGCTCCAATTTTAGTATCAACTTTTTTGGTTTGGGTAATGAGACTATAAATCTGGAAGATGCTTTGGGAATGGATTATAACCGAGTAAAAACAGAGATGAAAAAAATTGCCCCATCCTTGGTATGGAGAGGGGATTTGGGAGCAAAATTCCGAGCAGGTGTTTCCTATGAGGATGTTGAGGTAGAAGAAACTGTGGATAGGTTTGTCAATACTTTTTATGTGCAAAATGGGGAAGAAAGTTCAAAGAGCTTTTTTGGAGTGGATGCCGAATATACCTATGCAAATAGAGATAATGAAGCTTTTCCTACCATGGGCATGGCAACATCACTACATGTAGGGTATAAGACCAATGTTAGTGGGACAGGGGAAAGTTTTGGCTTTATAGTTCCCAGTTTTGAGTTCAATTATAAATTAAACGCTAGTGGTAGATTGGTTTTGGCAAGCAAACTTAAAGGGCATTTTAAAATTGGCGATGGATTTGAATTTTATCAAGCTGCTAGTATTGGCGGAGATAATGGATTAAGAGGATTTAGATTTCAAAGGTTTAGTGGTAAAAAGGCCTATTATCAGAACACAGATATTAGGTATAGTTTTAGTAAGATGAGAACTGGCATTTTACCTGTTTCAGTCGGTATTTATGGCGGTTATGATTATGGAAGAGTATGGTTGTCTGGCGAAGATTCCGATACATGGCATACTTCGTACGGTGGCGGATTTTTCTTAAATGCATCAAATATTATGACTGCTAGAATATCGTATTTTGATTGTTCTGACGGGCCTAGGATTGCCTTTGGAGTTGGATTTGGCTTTTAATACTTCTATCTAATATTTTCATCTGTAATATCATAAGTGTATTCATCATGATTTTTGGTCACACTTTTCACAGTCCAATAGTCTTGGATGTCATAAATATTTTTACCAGCATTGGCTTCCTTATATACCTTTAAGATATCATCGGTGGTGTTGGTGATGTATATGGAATCGAAATCCTTAAGAGTTGTTAATCTAGCTAGACCTATTCCATTACCTGCTTCTATTCTTTTGTAATTTTTACTTGTTCCAGATTTTATACTTAAAATTTCTGTGTTGCTCGATAATTCAGATAGTACAGAATTACTTGCGAAATGTAATTTTAAATCCATATCAGTACTATTTGTAATTACTGCATCAAAAGATTCTGAAGTATCACAACTATTAAATATAGATACAATCAATAAGGGTGTCAACAATATTTTTTTCACACCAATAGTGTTACTTAATATCTTCATTTGTAATATTGAATATCCATTCTTCATTTTCATCAACAGAACTATACACCCAATATTTAATGTTGTAAATATCTTTTCCGATTTCTCGGTCATCTCCATTATCGTTAATGTAGCCTAAATGAGAATCCGGACGAGACCATTTAAGCTTAGTAGTATTTGTTTTTTTATTAAAATGGAGTCATAACTTCCAATAAGCCCAAAATCCCCTCCAATTGCATTAATATTAAATATTAATTTGGATTTACCATGTATAATTAGTTCTAAATTTTCTGCACTATCATTTCTTACTATTAATGATTTCTCAGATGTAGGATCACAAGAAACGAATACAACACAGAATAGCAAGAAATAAATAATTTTAATATTCATAATCATCAAATGTTTTAATCAAGATCTTCATTTGTAATTTCATAAGTGTATTCATCATGGTTTTTTGTCACACTTTTCACGGTCCAATAGTTTTTGATGTCATAAATATTTTTACCAGCATTGGCTGCCTTATATACCTTTAATATATCATCGGTGGTATTGGTGATGTAAATGGAATCGAAATTAGTTAGAGATAGTTTAACACGTGAGGTAGGGGAAAATATACTCATTTCTGGGTAATTTTCCCTTTCTCCTGATTTAATGTTAAGAGTTTCAGTATTATCAGGTATTCCCAATAAAATTTGTGCACTTACAAAGTGAACTTTTAGATTAGTATTGGTGCTGTTCTTAATAAAAACATCTAATGATTCCTGGGGGTCACATGCAGTAAACAGACCTAGAAGTATCAAATACACTAACAATATTTTTTTCATTTTTTCATTTTACTCCCAGTAATAGGCTTTAAACAGTTCTTTTATGTCATTTGAATCCCTGTTGCTGTTTTCTCTTAATAGACGGTCTCTAAATGCCTGAGGGGATTCAACTCCTGAATCTAAGGCATCAAATATATTTTTGGTAGAATACCCAGAAACATTGTCATAATAGCCTGTGCGTACTAAGTCTCTATTAGAGTCCGTAATATCTAACATTATGCCTGCAGGAATCCAACCTTCCCAACCTCCACGAATCGGATTTATGGAATTGTTATTTGGTCTCTTAACCGGATCAAAATTTTCAAATCCACTAGGTGAAATAATTCTGTTGTTAGCACCAAATTCCTTTAAAGTCAATGTGTATCCAAAATAATTTGCCCAGGCTTCTCCTAGTGCACATGTGCCAGCATTTTTTCCATGGCCATCTCCATAAGGTACTTTAACTTTATTGAAAGTGCCATAAGTAATAATATAGTTAATATACTTAATCCAGTATCTGCTCCCTACTTTTTTAAAATGTGAAGCATGACCCAATTCATGGAATGTGGTAGAAAACACCCCATCAGTGCCGTTATTCTTATGGGCTTTAATGATAACATCTGGCAAAGCAAATTTTAGAATAATCCATATTAAATTGGCTCCAAGGTTAATTCCATTGGCCTTAGAAAGAAATGTACCTGCCTTTGAATTAGAGGTAAATCCTGCAAGTCCCCATGTACGGCTTAACATTGGTGCAGATGAAGCGCCATTTTTTCTACTGGCTAAAATTCTAAGATTATAATGCGGTTTGCCAACCCCATATTGCCTACAATAATCCAAATATTTTACGGCGGCATTGTTTACTGTAGCCCAACTCCACGCTCCAGAGTTTGTCGAAAAAGTAATATTGTGCCCAAATTTGCTATGCTTTCCTGCCCTATATCTGGCAGAAGAGAGACTAAGTAGATACGGCCAAATTTTAAACCCTCTAGCGTTTTTAAAAACAACAGTATAGCGAACATTTCTCCGATATCCTCTGTTGACTTAGTAATACCCCCTAGAATTAGTCCATCCTTTTGCCCATTTAAACCATCGTCTAGTTTTTATTTTTACGCCTACTACTGGATCTAAATTTCCTGTTACAGTGTTTAGAACTTTGATATATCCTTTAGGCTTTCTTTTGCTTCTTCTGGCGGCTAGCTTATTGTTTTCTGGTGGAGTATAATTCCCAGTGAGTTTTAGTGCTTGATCTTCTAAATCATATAGGAAATTTTTTGGAATACCAGATTTACCAGCAAGGGTAGTTGTCGTGTTTTCATTTTCTTGCTCATCACCTTCAATTTCTTCAGCTTCAGAAGGTTCAATTAAAAAAAGATCTTCCAATATTTCATATTTTATGCCTTGATGAAATTGATATTCTTTTTCAACTGATGTATAAAGCCATTGCGACTGTTTTAGCTCAGTGTTTTCATCAACCATATAATCTCCTTCCTGTTCAATTTCCACATCTAAAGGGATTACAGAAAGATTAAGTGAATCAGCAATCAACAAATTCTTTTGCTCCTTGTTTTCTATCCAGAACTTTACATAATAATCTGTTGTTTGAATGTTTAAATCTCCCTTAAATGTTTTGGAAGCATATTTTTTAGATGCTTTTTTTAAAGCTTGCAATGCCAAACGCATGTTTTTAACCGAATACGGGTTTTCTAGTTGTTCTCCAAGTATTATTTTCTCGCCTAATGCTACTGTCGCTTGACTGCTGTCTGTTTGAAGAGATTCAACATCTTTGTTACAGGATAAAACAAGAAACATTAATGTAATTAGGGTCCAGTGTCTTTTACTATTTAGCATATATTTTGTGCCTTATTAAAAAATAAAAGGCTAAAATATGGCTATGGGAAAATGATTCCAGAGGTTAAGTAATAAGCGGTACAAATTGTAGGCAAGCAGAAACTTTGTGGGCGTTCTAGGTTTTGGTTTATTACTGCTAAGGAGTACGGTAGTGAATATCAGCTTATTTTAGGGTATAAGAGTACAAATTTCTTCCTGTAAGCCCTCTTTCTTCATCAGAAAGTAATAAGGTAGTATTGTTTTTAAAGCATACAGATTCCAATTGGGTGGTAGTCTCTAAGTCAATGGTCTTCATTGCTCCCTTTGTGAAATCAACCATGGAGAAATCTGTAAACACCCAAAGTTTTCCATAACCTAAAACAGCAATTTTTTTTCCATCAGGGGATATATCAGCTGAGGTTACTTGGCAACTTTTATAGTCCAAACAAGTGATAAAACTACCCACAAGTTTAGCATTGTGATTTCCTTTTGTTGCTGGGACTTTATAGACCATTGTCCTACCATCAAATGGCCTGGTTCTATTTTTGGTTATAATATAAAGGGAATCATTATGATGAAAAAACGCCTCGGCATCATACAGTAGTTCAGTATTTTTTGGTGGGAATTTTTTTTGCTCCGGATAATTGAACTTTATTTTTTCAGCATGTATTTTTTTACCCTTCTCTTTTTCTGGATTTGGAAGTTTATAAATGACTAAATTTTCTCGATCATTAAAATTATTTCCAAAATCTCCAATGTAAATATTTCCTTCTTTGTCCTTGGTTAAATCCTCCCAATCTTGGTTTTTAGCATTTTCTACTTTAAAATCCTTTAAGATTTTACCATTAAAACCCACCTTATAGATTTCATCAGGATTTCCGCCATCTTCTATAATCCAAACATGGGATTTTCCATAAGAAACAATTCCTGAATTTTCTTCAAGACTTTTGGGAAGGTCCGTTATTAGCGTCAATTGCCCATAATTGGAACAGCTTGTAATAACACTTAGTAGTATGATGCTAATGTACTTAGCCATGTTGATTATTTTAGGGCAACATCAGTCTTGACAGCCATATTTAACTTGTCAACAACAAATTTTCCAAGATCTCTACCTTGCTTCACTCCTACCTCTACTGCTACTCTATAATGAATGCCGCCATACATTCTACTAATAGCAGCTTCATCTGCTGCGGTATTAAAAGAAGTAAAGGTTCTAATAGGAAGTCCGTAAGGAACTTCGGTATCATCTACAAAGGCAAAATCATCTCCATAAATTGATGTCAATGCTGTGGCAGCTGCTCCCGAAACAACACTATGTCCGCTGGTATATTCTGGAAAAGGCGGAGTTTGTAAAACTGGCTCCCAGTTTTCATCAAAGTATTCGTTAATTAAAGTCTCTGGTCTGATAAGGTTGCTACGGTACTTCTCATCCCAGCAACTGATAAAACCATCAGCAATAGCCATAGATGTCTTTGTATAGGCATAGATTGTTTTGCCAAAGTCTGCATTCGTTTCTTTGCTCGCTATTTTGGCAATGCCTATCCAATGCGCACCTGGAGATATTTTTTTTGTTGCAAACATAAGATGCCCTCTAGTTACCGATACAAAAGGGTTGCAATCCCAAAACTGTGCAATAGCCAATTCCTCGGAGTCGTCTCCTTTTTCGGTAATTTCATTACTTATATCATAAACCTCTTTTACTTCGTTGTAAAAAACTGAGCCTTTTTCCATTGAAAATGGTGGAGGTGGGGCTGGAATGAATTGGTTGGCGGAGTCTATTACAAAAGGGCGAATCTTATTCCAATGAGGTTCAATACCGTCCATATATGCTGGCGGAGTAGGTTGCCATCTAGTAGGGTCGTCTATGTCCACCGTAAATTTAGGCATGGTACGGGTTTGTTTGTAATTGTCTTCATTCATCCAAGCTACAATATGTCCGGTAACTTCCATGGCATATTCTTTAGAAGCAAGAAATTCTGGAGCATTTTTGTTTTCCCATAGTTGGTATAAACTATCTTGGTATACTTCAAATTTTTGTTCAGAGAAGATCAATCTCTTACTTAAATCCATATGGGCAATAACCGCTGCCAATTGATAATTTACAGGTTTTGATGCATCTGGTTGGGGAATGGCTGTTAGCTCGGTCACTTGCCCCTCCAAAGAAGCATAACCATCATTTTGAAGCGCCATGATTTCATATGCGGCTATATTAGGATATGCATAAATTCTACTAGCAACAGGAGGTGAGAAAATATCATGAATCATTATTTCTGTCACTTTATCAACAGAACCATGAATATAATCCGTTGTAACAACGATAGGTTCTGCATTTTTCTCGTTACAGGAGAGCGCACATATGGCAACCAATGTTAACAATCCAATTCGTAATTTCATCATCATTTTTTTATCAGTTATTAACTTGTACTGCGTTATTTTTACGACTACCTAGCTTCAGTCTGAAGTAGTGAGGGCAAGACTATTTAAATGTCTTATAGATATTTGGGTCAAATCTAGCCCAATTTTATTACTCGCAATACTATTATTTTCATTTTGTATGAAGGCAGTGGAAAAAGAATCAAACTTACCCTGAAATGGAGTAAAACCAAAACATTTTTCTGCCCTAAAATTTTCTTAAGAAGAACGTGGGACAATATAAGTAAACTTTGAGTATATGAAGATGAATGAAAGATTAATAAGATAAATGAAAAGTTAATTCCATGCTACGAAAACGTTTTCTGTCAACCAATTGGATATTTTTTGTTGATTTATTGGCAATCCGCCTAATTTTTAGGCAATAATCTAATATATTTAGCAAATTGTAACTAATCCAAATTAACCAATATGTTAGGAATATTCTCTTTTTTAGGCTTTACTATATTAGTAGCGGTCATTGCCTATATGGCAACAAGGAAAACAAATGAAAAGTCATCTGATGGTTATTTTTTAGGAGGCAGAAGCCTTACTGCTGGAGTCATAGCAGGGTCATTATTATTGACCAATTTATCAACAGAACAAATAGTTGGACTCAATGGAAGTGCCTATACAGATGGACTTTCTGTAATGGCATGGGAAACCTTGGCTGCAATTGCCATGGTAGTCACAGCTATTTTTTTACTGCCAAGATATTTAAAAGGTGGACTAACCACAGTACCACAATTTTTGTCAAAAAGATTTGACGTTACTACTAAAACAATTACTTCTGGCTTGTTTTTAACGGGCTATGTAGTAGTGTTGCTTCCTGTGATTCTATATTCTGGATCAGTGGCAATTAGCGGCATGTTCGATGTCCCTTCGCTTTTAGGGGTTTCAGATAAGACAGCACTAATTGTTTGCATATGGGGAATTGGAGTCATTGGGTCTATTTATGCAGTTTTTGGAGGTTTAAAAGCTGTTGCAGTTTCGGATAGTATTAATGCCATTGGTTTGTTGATTGGTGGAATTATGATTCCTGTTTTTGGATTGATGGCCATTGGAGACGGAAGTGTTTTTGGAGGTTTGGAAACATTGATAGCTGCGGACCCAGAACGATTTGATTCTACTGGAAATCATGGTCAAGAGGTGCCTTTTTCAACAATCTTTACAGGAATGATGTTGGTACAGTTGTTTTATTGGGGTACCAACCAACAAATCATTCAGCGTGCCTTAGGTGCCAAAAACTTGGCTGAAGGACAAAAGGGATTGTTATTGGCTTCTTTTTTAAAGATTTTGGGGCCATTAATTTTGGTGTTACCAGGTATGATTGCGTATCATTATTTTGATGGAGGTTTGGCTTCAAGTGACCTTGCCTATCCAGAATTGGTGCGTGCAGTATTGCCAGCACCTTTGGTAGGGTTTTTTGCTGCAGTGCTTTTTGGAGCCATATTGAGTTCTTTTAACAGTGTCTTGAATAGCTCCGTTACTTTGTTTGGAATAGACATATACAAGCAACATATCAATAAAGATGCGCCAGAGGCTACCGTTGTTAAATATGGTAAAATATTTGGTGTTTGTTTGGCACTTGCCGGGATGTTTATTGCGCCATTGATTGCCAATGCTGGAAGTTTATTCAATTATTTACAAGAAATAAATGGTATTTATAGTATTCCAATCCTAACCATAATAATTGTAGGGTATTTGACTAAAAGAGTGCCTGCAATAGCGGCTAAAATTGGTATTGTTTCAGGTTCCGTACTATATATTATAAGTCAGTTTATTGTTGGCCCTAATAGAGTGGAAAAAGCATTGGAGGCTGCAAAAGCATCTGGGATAACAGATGAAGCGGCATTAAGATTGGTTGAAGCTGATGCCTATCCACATTATTTACATGTTATGGCCATTTTATTTGGGTTGAATGTAATTATTATGTTAGTCATTGGAAAAATATGGCCTAGAAAAGAAGCCTATGTATTGGAGTATACAGAGCAGGTTTCAATTGTGCCTTATAAGTATGTAAAGCAGGTGGGAATAACAGTCTGTGTTATAGTAATTGGCATCTACATTTACTTTGCTAAATAAAAACAAATAAAAAAGGCTCTTTTTCAAGAGCCTTTTTTATTTACCAGTTTAATACTTTAGGATACTTATCTTTTAAATAATCCCGTACCATACCAATGTCATTTTTTGAAGTCAGATCAATGACATGTTCAGCAATAGGAAGGACCTTTATACATTGTCCATGGTCATCAATCATGTTTAGTAAAGCAGTTGGAATTTCTTTTTCATTTCTTTCAGGATGTACGGGACAACTTTTTAGATATGGATAAAATTGGGGACCATCAAACTTAAAAATATTCATGCTCACTCTTAATTTACCATTGGTATCTTGGTATTTAGGAACATCATTAATATGAGGTTTTTCAATGATATCAACCATATAATTGTTGTTGTCCGTACGCATTAAAGCAAACCGATTTATTCTTTCCGAGGGATACTCCAATACATCACGGTCATAACCTAACAAAGCGTTTCTTTCTGGTGTTTCTCTGAGTAGTTGTAAAGCGTTTTTAGAATACAGATTATCACTGTTGCAAACCGTAAAACATTGAGTCTTAAGTTCAGGAAATTGTTCCAAGGTTTGAAAAACTGCATCTGCTGTTCCAAAGGGTTTAATCCTATCTTTTGGAATATATTGTCTAGCAAAAGAAATGGATAGACCATTAAATTGGTTCCCTTTTTCCAAAGCACCATAAACCTCTTGAAAATTGCTGTCTTTTTCACCTATAATGATGAAGATATTTTTGTAACCTGCTTTTTTGGCATTGTAGAGCAAGTAGTGCAATAAGGGTAATCCTAACTCCCCAACACCAATTAATCCTTTACTCTTAGTATTGGCTTGTGCTACATCTTCTTTGTTTAAATTTGAAGCGTTTGCCTCTTTTTTCATTCTAGAGGACGCTCCCCCAGCCAAAATAATCAAATTGTTGTGCATGGTGTTTTTAATTCAACTGTAAAAATATTACTAATGCAGCTGATATCAAATTTTAGAGCATTTTAAACAAGCTTGATATATTAGTGATTATGTTCCAAACCATAAGATTGTTCTCAAAGCATACTTTTATAGTATGATATGAGGTTAAAATTTAAAAAATAGGATTAGGATAAAACGATTAATTCCTATCTTCAAGCTTAAATAAAAGGCAGGCTACATTTGTATACTATTGTTGACATAGAAACCACTGGAAACGGATATACGGGTATGAAAATTACCGAAATATCTATTTTTAAGCACGATGGTAAAAAGGTTGTTGATGAATACACCACTTTGGTAAATCCCGAATGTAATATTCCGCCTTTTATCACCAATCTTACCGGTATTACCAACGCTATGGTGAACCATGCACCAAAGTTTTATGAGATTGCAAAAAAGGTGGAAGAAATCACCAAGGAAACCATTTTTGTGGCCCACTCCGTTAATTTTGATTATAATATTATTAAAAACGAGTTCAAGGAACTGGGCTTTTCTTTCAACCGGAAAAAGTTGTGTACCGTTCGTTTGTCTCGAAAGCTGATACCTGGATTAAAATCCTATAGTCTTGGTGTGTTGTGTAAGTCTAGAGGAATAGAAATAGTGGGTAGGCATCGAGCTCGTGGAGATGCCGAAGCAACTACAATCTTGTTTGAACAATTGTTGGCCTTGGATGTTGATGAAAAAGTGTTTCAATCTTTTTTAAACGCCCGTTCCAGACAAGGGACCTTACCACCATTGTTACCAAAAGAAGTATTTGATAAGCTGCCAGAAACAGAAGGAGTCTATTATTTTAAAAACCTTGAGAAGAGCATAGTTTATGTGGGCAAGGCCATTAATATTAAGAAGCGGGTACTGAGCCATTTTTACGATAAGGCAAAGAAAGAAATTACCATGTGTATGGAAACTTCGGATATTGCCTATACGGAAACGGGAAGCGAACTTTTGGCCCTGTTGTTGGAATCTGCTGAGATAAAAAGTTTGTATCCAAAATACAATAGGGCACAACGGAGGTCTAGGGAAAGCTTGGCAATTTTTTCTTATGAGGATTCAGATGGCATCATTCATTTGGGCTACAATACCATTAAAATGGTTGCCAAACCCATCATTAAATTTTACAATGCCACAGAATGCCGTGTTTTTTTGGAACAGCTTTGCAAGGAGTTTGAGTTGTGTCCTAAATACTGCCATTTACAAACTAATGTTTCCAGTTGTTTTCATTACCAAATAAAGGAATGTAAGGGAATTTGTAGAGGAGAGGAAAAGGTAGAAATGTATAACGAAAGGGTGCAAAAAGCGATTATATCCCTGCAGTATAAAACTGAAAGCTTTATCATAAAAGAAAGGGGAAGAAACAAAAAAGAACATGCTTATGTTTTGGTAGAAAATGGGATTTATAAAGGGTTCGGTTATACGAAAAACCAACATATTGAAAAACACCCCAAGCAGTATATGGGGAACTTACAAGGGCAAAAAGACAATAGGGATATTAGGCGTATTTTAAATGGGTATTTTAAGAAAAATGGTGGGAATGTCATTTCTATTGATGGAAATGATGTGACTCAAACGCTACAAGTACATACGGATGTTGATAAAAGTAAGCTGAGTCAATTGGTGATTGAGTTTTAATGCTTTTATTCAAAAGATATCTATTTTAAATGTAAAAGATAGAAATGAAAAACCAGAAAATTAAATTTAAGAATGCTCAAGGTCAGGAGTTAGCTGCTAGAATTGAATTTCCAGACGGTGAGCCAAAAAGTTATGCTTTGTTTGCACACTGTTTTACATGTAATAAAAATTTAACCGCTATTCGAAATATTGGGCGCGCCTTAAATAAAAGTGGTATTGCAGTATTGAGTTTTGATTTTACAGGTTTAGGAGAAAGTGAGGGGGATTTTGAACATTCAAATTTTTCTTCCAATGTAGACGATTTGGTTTTAGCAGCTCAGTTTTTAAAAGCAAATTATGTTGCGCCAAGCATATTAATTGGACATTCATTTGGTGGTGCAGCAGTTATTTTTGCGGCACACCATATTCCAAGTGTAAAAGCTGTTGCTACAATTGGTGCACCATCCAGCCCAAAACATATTACCCATTTGCTTAAATCGGGAATAGATGAAATTAATAGGAAAGGAGAAGCTGTAGTGGATATTGGAGGTAGAGCATTTAAAATTAGAAAGCAGTTTTTAGAGGATATAAATGAGAATAATATGGAGGAAAGTCTTAGTACTTTAAAATTACCTTTGTTAGTGCTGCATTCTCCTCAAGATACAACGGTAGGAATAGAAAATGCTGCGCAAATATACCAGGCTGCTTGGCACCCAAAGAGCTTTATTTCTTTAGACGGGGCGAATCATTTGTTAACGGATAAGGAAGATTCTATTTATGTTGGAAAAATGATAGCCAATTGGGCAGAACGATATATAAAATAATAAGGAAACTATTGTTTTTTGTCTTCCAATACCACAGAACTTACGGCAAAATCATGAATGGCTTGCTTTTGATCATTCATGGTTACAGTTAGTAGGGATATCCACCCCAATAATGCTTTTAATATAAAACGAATAAGAGCAGCAGGAAAAGAAATGTTTTTTGTTGGATCACTTTCTTTTTTTACAGAAATACCACTAAATGAATGTCCAATTGTTCCACCATACTTACTAGTAAATATTGGGTCATATAAAACAAAAAGAAGTATAAAAACTGAAATTCGTACAAATTGTGGAACTTCATTGAAAAAAGAAAATATTTCTGAACTGGCATACATTAAGGTTATTAGAAGTATACCATCAACTACGGCTGCTTTGATTCGGTCAGGGAGTATTGCATAATTTTTATCCATAAGTATATTAGTTAGTACAATATTTTCAATAAAATTAGTGAATTCAATTCGTTATTGTACAAATACTTACATTACTTAAAAGCCGAATGCCCCGTAATATCCATGCCCGTAATCAATAGATGAATATCGTGAGTACCTTCATAGGTGATAACGCTTTCTAAATTCATCATATGACGCATAATACTGTATTCTCCTGAAATACCCATAGCACCCAATACTTGTCTTGCCTCGCGGGCAATATGTATCGCCATATCCACATTGTTGCGTTTGGCCATAGAAATCTGCGCCGTAGTGGCTTTGCCTTCATTTTTTAACTGCCCTAATCTGAAAGTCAGTAACTGAGCTTTCGTAATTTCAGTAATCATTTCGGCCAATTTTTTTTGTTGCAATTGCGTGGCGGCGATAGGTTTCCCAAATTGAATGCGTTCTTTGGCATACCGTAATGCAGTATCATAACAATCCATAGCCGCACCAATGGCGCCCCAAGCAATACCAAAACGGGCGGAGTCCAAACAACCCAAGGGTGCACCCAAACCATTTTTATTAGGCAACAGGTTTTCTTTAGGCACTTTTACATTGTCAAAAATAAGTTCTCCTGTGGCAGAGGCACGTAGAGACCATTTATTATGTGTTTCTGGCGTGGAAAAACCTTCCATACCTCGTTCTACAATTAGTCCATGAATACGGCCTTCCTCATTTTTCGCCCAAACCACTGCAATATCTGCAAAGGGCGAATTGGAGATCCATAGTTTAGCACCGTTTAATAGGTAATGGTCTCCCATATCCTTGAACTTGGTTTCCATACCGCTAGGATTGGATCCATGATTAGGCTCTGTCAAACCAAAACAACCCATGAATTCACCCGTTGCCAATTTCGGCAAATATTTTTTTCGTTGTGCTTCAGAACCATACTCAAAAATGGGATACATAACCAATGAGGATTGCACGGATGCGGTGGAGCGTACCCCACTATCACCCCGTTCAATTTCTTGCATAATGAGTCCGTAACTGATATAATCCAGTCCGGCACCACCATATTCCACAGGGATATAAGGACCAAATGCTCCTATTTCTGCCAAACCTTTGATGATCTGCATGGGAAATTCAGCTTTTTGAGCATATTCTTCTATGATAGGAGAAATATCTCTTTTTACCCATTGCCTAGCTGCATCACGTACTAACCTATGTTCATCAGAAAGTAAATCATCTAAGTGGTAGTAATCGGGTGCTTCAAAAAGGTCTGGTTTCATTCCTGTTTTTTATCAAAGGTAAATAAACAAAATATAACAATACATGACCACATAGTTACATTTTTAAATAGAACTCTTGGGTTAATGCTTTATACTCGGAGGTGTATTTATGACGTTCTAATTCTATGGTAAGCACATCCAAAGCAGGAGTAACAGCCTTAAAGCCAAATTCTAACAAGCTTCTTTTAATTTCAGAACTTGGCGTTCCTTTTACATTACAAATTCTCTGTGGAAAAAGCCCAAATGTCTGGGCAAGCTGAATAAAAGAAGCTTCTTCTTTGTATGGAATTATTGTTGAGAACGTTCCTTTTTTGGAAAGTAGGATAGCAACACCTTCCAATAATTCATCAAAAGGAAGGGATTGGTTTTGCCTAGCAATATCTCTGGCAGTATCGCCACTGGATATTTTTTCAGAATAGAAAGGAGGGTTAGAAATTATGAGCTCATATTTTTCTTCAATCTCGTTTACAAACTCGTCCAAACCAGCATGGAAGCAAAATAGTCTATCAGCCCATGCTGATTCCTCAAAATTCCCTACACATTGTTCGTAGGCATTTGCATCAATTTCAATGGCTTCAATCATTTCCGCCACACTACGTTGTGCAAGCATTAAAGCAATGACACCAGTTCCTGCACCAATATCTAATATGGAATTAGGGTTGTGGTCTAAAGAAGCCCATGCTCCTAACAGCACACCATCTGTGCCAATTTTCATGGCACATTTATCTTGCTGCACTCTAAATTGTTTGAATTTGAAAGGTTTATTCATTTCTGTTATTTGTCTTTTTCATAAAACACCCTTAAGGTGAAGTTAAAATGCTTGTTGCTTGAAATGAATGTAAGTAATTTGAAGCACCAATTAGATATTCAAAAATAACAATCAAACCACAATGACCAAACTACTTTTAAACCAACTGATTTATTTATGCAAAAAAAGGCCTTTTGGCTTTTCAATGCTAATGATCCTCCTACTTTTATCTAGCTGTGCTACAAAAGAAAAGGGGCCACATCCTGTTGAGAATGTAATTGCATCTATGGACTCGGTTGCTCCTATAATAACATTGCCAGAAGGTGTAGATCCTGAACACGAGAATTGGAAGGGCATAGATTTAGCACAAAAAGAACCAGTACTTCCTTTATTTCCAGAGGAAGAGCAAAAACTTTTTTTACTACCTGAAGGATATACCATTGAAACGGTATTAACTGAGCCTCAAATAGAACAACCAGGAGCGATTGCTTTTGATGGAAATGGAAGAATGTATGTGCTGGAATTAAGAAGCTATATGCTTACTGCGGATTCGGATAATACGCTAGAACCCATAAGTAGAATTTCTCGCTGGGAAGACACGGATAATGATGGTGTGTATGAAACAGGAACCGCTTTTGTAGACAATTTAATTTTTCCACGTTTTGTAGTGCCTTACGGGAAAGACTGTATTTTGACAATGGAATCCGATGCGGATAATGTGTATAAATATACAGATACTGATGGTGATGGAAAAGCAGACAAAAAGGAGTTATTCACTACTAAATATGGCCGTTCTGGAAATGTGGAACACCAACAGGCTTTTATGTATTGGAGTATGGACAATTGGCTGTACAGCACTGTTAATGCTTTTAGGGTCAGGGAAACTTCAGGCGGTGTAATCCGTGAAAAAACCGGATTTAACAGAGCGCAATGGGGCGTTACTCATGATGATGATGGAAAGTTATGGTTTCAAGGTGGTGCAAGCGGATTGCCTTCTTACTTTCAATTTCCGATACATTATGGAACTTTTAATGTTGAGAACCAGTATGCTGAAGGATTTGATATTCCTTGGGGAGCTCCTATAAAAATTGAGGACATGCAAGGAGGTATGGGTCAAATACGAAGACCTGATGGTTCCTTAAATAGGGTAACAGGTTCCGCGGGGAATGATATCTTTAGAGGTGATAAATTACCCAAAGAGATGTATGGGCAGTATTTTTACGGGGAGCCTGTAGCGAGAATAGTAAGACAAATAAACCCAGTGGTTACAGAGGGGCTAACCCAGCTTCACAATACATACCAAGACAAACAATCTGAATTTATTCGTTCTACAGACCCGTTGTTTAGACCTGTGGATATGGTAACTGCACCCGATGGAACTTTATATGTGGTAGATATGTATCATGGTATTATCCAAGAAGGACAATGGGCACAAAAAGGTTCTTATTTGCGTGCAAAAATAGAGCAGTATCAATTAGATAAAGTAATTGGCCTAGGAAGAGTGTGGCGCGTTGGACATACTACAATGGACCGTGATAAGACCCAACCACGGATGTTAGACGAGACTCCTGTAGAACTTGTACAACATTTAAAACATGCTAATGGATGGTGGCGAGATAAAGCACAGCAATTAATAGTATTGAGCAAAGACAAATCCGTTGTGCCTGCTTTAGAAAAAATGGTGAGCCAAAAGGAGCATCTTTTGGCTCGTTTTCATGCCTTATGGAGTCTAGAAGGATTGGGCGCTCTAAAGGCCGATTTAATTAAGGAGCAGATGAAAGATGCCAATCCTAGAATGAGAATACAAGCACTTAGGGTTAGTGAATCCCTCTACAAAACAGGCCAAAAAGTGTTTGATGCCGAGTATGCCAATATGTTGAAGGATGATAATGTAGATGTAGTAGTTCAAGTAATGTTAACGTCTAAAGTTTTGAATATTCCTGCCTTGGAAAGCAATATGACAACTGTAATGGCTTTGAATAAAGCGAAAGGGGTTCAAGTTATTGGGGAGCAAGTTTTAAACCCGCCTGTGGTAAGAGGGTTTTTTGGGAATAGTGGGCCAGAACTATCGGATGTTCAAAAAGAAATTATTGAAGAAGGATCAATCATTTTTAATGAACTTTGTGTACAGTGTCATGGTAACGATGGTACCGGGACGCCAATGGGTGATGGGCAGATTATGGCACCACCACTTACAGGTTCTGCGCGAGTGCAGTCACATCCGGATTATGTAATAAAAACGGTAATGCGTGGATTGCAAGGACCCTTAAATGGGAAAGCATATCCAGGGGGTATTATGGTAGGTAATGCTGACCAATCTGATGAGTGGATTGCAGCGATAGTCTCATATATTCGATTGAATTTAACCAATGAAGCCTCTTTGGTGACCCCAGAAG
The DNA here is from genome assembly GCA_002746415.1 of Flavobacteriaceae bacterium. Classification (GTDB taxonomy): domain Bacteria; phylum Bacteroidota; class Bacteroidia; order Flavobacteriales; family Flavobacteriaceae; genus Saonia. The sequence continues at coordinate 334,587 of NVXD01000015.1, forward strand.
ATGTAGCACGAGTTAGAACTGCTACAGCAGAACAGAAGACGCCATATAGTTATGAAGGCTTATTGGCTTCTGTTCCCCAAGTGTTAGCCCCTTCTAGTGATTGGAAAGTAACAGCAAGCCATAATGCACCCAATAGGATTGGTGGTACGGCTTCTACCATGAGTGCCTTTAATTTGGAAGGATGGACCACAGGTGAAAAACAGCAAAAAGAAATGTTCTTTCAGGTTGAAATAGCTAAAATAGCAGTGATTTCTGAAATACATTTTGTGTCACCAAGTATAAGGAGGGGTAGAGGAGTGCCAGGTGTACAATCTTTTCCTAGAGCTTTTGAAGTTCAATTGTCACAAGACGGAATGTCTTGGAATACCGTATATGAAGGTGTTGGGGAAGAAAGCAATATGGAGATTTCCTTTGCACCCCTAAGCGCTAAGTTTTTAAGAATTGAACTCACTGAAGATGTAGCAGGTGAAGACGAAATTCCATGGACCATGAGGGAAATGGAAATTTATGGGTTGATGGACTAATAGCCTTCACAATGTTTTTTCTCCAAACGTAAGTTTAGCGCATACTTTGGTTCATACTTATGTGAGTTCCGGCTATAATGTGACTGGTTATAGTGAGGAATCCAGGTGTACATTAATTCAAGAGAAGTACCTTATTTAATAATGTTATTTAGAATTACTTCTTTTACTGTTGTAATATAGCTTCTACCTATAATATACCTGATACCATCAATTTCAACACTATTGCCTTCAATAGTATTCACCATAGCTATAGCAATGGTGTAGGATCGATGTATTCTAATGAATTTATCTTTAGGTAATTCTTCTGTAAAACTGCCCAAGGTTTTATGCACTATATATTTGGCTGAGGTAGTTTTAATTCTAATATAATCTTTTAAACTTTCAACGACCAGAATTTCATCTAGATACACCTTCTGCATTTTCTTTTTGTCTACTTTAACGAAAATGTGTTGCCTTTCTTTTAAGGCGTTTCCAGATTTTTCCGAGCCCTGTTTTAAGGAAATTATCCTATGAATGGCTTTTAGAAATCTTGGAAAAGGAATGGGCTTAACTAAATAATCTATTGCCTGTAGTTCAAAACTTTTTAAGGCAAATTCTTCATGAGCTGTGGTAATAATAACGAAAGGAACAGATGGCATGTTTTGAAGAAATTCTAAGCCATCCAAAATAGGCATATTAATATCTAAAAGAATTAAGTCTATTTTGGTCTGTTGTAGATATGATGAGGCATCTACTGCATTAGAAAAAGTTGCTTCTAATTGCAATTCTTTTATCTGAGAAACGTAATTTTTTAAAATGTTGATTGCCAGAGGTTCATCATCAATAATTATGGCTTTTATTTGCGTCATACTTTTAGCTTAAGGATTGCGTGAAACAGCTTGTTTTTTTCAAAAATTGAAAGGTCATAATCTTCTTTGTTATAACCAAGTTCTAATCTCTTCTTTATGTTTGAAAGTCCAATACCTCCACTCCTTGTAGGTATGTCGCTTTTAATTTTATTTTCTGGTATCGTATTAACCACTTTAAAATATAAAAATTCTTCTTCCACTTTAATGTCAACATCTATTTGCATTTTGCCGATATTTTTGCTTGCTCCATGTTTAAAAGCGTTTTCTATTAGTGGGACAAGAAGCATGGGCGCAATTGTTCGATTTTCTAAATCTCCAGTAATACTAATATTAATTTCCAAAGAATCATCAAAGCGTATGCGCTCCAGATCTATATAATTTTGAATACATTCAATTTCTAAGGTTAGGTCTTGTCTTCTTTTGTCTGTTGCATAGAGGAAATACCGCATTAATTCAGATAATTTTAATACTACTTGTGGAGTTTTATCAGATTTTTCTAAGGTTAAAGAATAAATGTTGTTTAAGGTATTAAAGAAAAAATGGGGAGAAATCTGGGAGCGCAAAAATTTTAATTCAGTAGTAAGTTGTCTTTTTTCTAGAGCATGTAGTTTGCTACTCTCCTTTAACCAATCAATGGTAATCTTAATAGCTGTTACAAAAGAAACAACATAGATTTCTCCAAGCATAGTGGTAATGGCATATGTTGCGGTAAACCCTCCGGGGCCATCAGGGCCTTCAGGAAAAACATTAGTACTCACAAAGTTATAGGTAAGGCCATATTTTAGAAATAGCATTGTAACAAGCGCAATAAGTACAAAAGAGACATATTTAAAATAGTTGCGCGTATATACATATTTAGGCATTAAATAATAAATATTAAAGTAAGCTAGTGCCATATGTATAGGAAAACCAATAAGATTGGTTTTTAGCGTGTATGTCAAGTCTTGGTGAATGCCCCACCATCTTAAAATATTAAGGGATATATAAACCAACCAAAATATCAAATGGTGTTTATAGTTGATGTTATACCCACTATTTGGAGATTCCTTAATGAACTTTTCTATTTTGGAATTAATGTACATTTAAGATAGTTGTTTGGTTTAAGATGATTTTAAATGACGTTTAGCTTTAGCCTATAGTTGTTGGTCTAATAATATTCTTTTTAGTCTTAAAAATAGTAACATTTAACGCTAGGTAAGAACTAGATCGAATTGTATTAAATAGGTGGCTGCTGCTGCTAAAGTAATCAAAAAGTGCAATAATTAATAAAATAGGCTAAGAATGAATATAATCGATGTATCGATAATAATACTATATATTGTTTTAACATTATTTGTTGGAATTTGGGTTTCTAAGAAAGCATCGAAAGGTCTTAAATCTTATTTTTTAGGAGGAAATAATATCAAATGGTACTACTTGGGTTTAAGTAATGGATCTGGAATGTTTGATGTTTCTGGAACCGCATGGATGGTAGGCTTACTTTTTCTATATGGTGCCAAAAGTTTTATGTTTATGTGGCTATGGCCAGTATGGAATCAAATTTTTGTCATGATGTTTTTGGCCGTTTGGATACGAAGATCCAACATTATGACGGGTTCTGAATGGATATTAACCCGTTTTGGTGATGGTAAATCTGGGCGAGCATCTCATAGTGTAGTAGCAGTTTTTGCAATTATTGCCGCAGTAGGATTTATAGCCTACTTTTTTGAAGGGGTAGGTAAATTCATGTCCATAATTTTACCTTGGGAGATTCCGTTAGAATTTGGGGATTTTGTGCTTTTTACTTCAGAACAGTCGTATGCAATAATCATAATTTTTCTTACAACAATCTATACCATAAAAGGAGGGATGTTTTCCGTAGTGGCCACTGAGGTATTGCAATATATTATTATGGTTATTGCTGGTATTTTGGTTGCGGGATATGCTTTTGTAACTATTTCTGATGTTGAAATTAATGCTATTATATCTACGGAATGGAAAACTGTATTTTTTAGTTCAGAGTTAGGGCCGCATTGGAGTCATAAATACCAAGCATTTAACGACTTAATAGACTCTGAAGGGTACAAAATGTTTGGAGCACTTATTGGGATGTCACTTTTTAAAGGCTTTTTCGCAAGTATAGCGGGACCAACACCTAGCTATGATTTACAGCGTATTCTATCTACAAAATCTGTAAAAGAAGCCGCTTATATGAGCGGTTTCACCAACTTAATTCTTTTTATTCCCAGATATTTATTAATTGCAGGAATAGTGGTAATTGCCCTTGTTTTTTTAGGACCAGAATTGGCAGCTAATCCAAATTTAAGTGGTGCGGACTTAGAAATAATATTGCCAAATGTAATTAATAATCATATTCCTGTGGGTATTAAAGGGTTGCTTTTAGCAGGATTGTTAGCGGCTTTTATGTCAACCTTTTCAGCATTCGTAAATGCTGGTCCAGCTTATATTGTAAATGATATTTACAAAAAATATTTCAAGCCAAAAGCTAGTGATAATCATTACATAAAGGTAAGTCACATTGCCTCTGTTCTTGTTGTAATCCTGGGAGTGGCTATGGGCTTTTTTGCAGATTCTATAAACTCACTAACCCTATGGATTACTAGTGCTCTTTACGGAGGTTATGTTGCGGCTAATTTTTTAAAATGGATTTGGTGGCGTTTCAATGGTTGGGGTTACTTTTGGGGTATGGTGTTTGGTCTGGCAATTGCAAGCCTTCAATTTGCCCTGGATCAAAACAAGGCACATTTTGTTGTAGATTCTTTTTGGTATCAGATTTCTCATATGCATGCCATTTACCTGTTTCCAATAATTTTTGGGTTTTCCTTATTAGGTTCTTTTTTAGGTACATTCCTTACTAAGCCAACAGAAATGGACACCTTAAAAACGTTTTACAGGGAAGTACGTCCTTGGGGATGGTGGAAACCAGTCTACACTATTCTAAAAACAGAAGATGAATCTTTTGAAAAAAATAATAACTTCAGCCTAGATATGGTCAACTGCTTGATAGGTATTCTGTGGCAGTCAAGTATGATTGTTTTACCTATTTATTTTGTGATTAGAGATTATCCTAAGATGTGGATTTCTTTTGCAGTTTTTGCTATTACGTCGCTTGTGTTAAAATATACTTGGTTAGATAGAGTAAGAAAAATATCAAATTAGTATTCAAAAAAATAAATAAAAAAGATAGTGAATAATTTTCCTTGGCAAGATAAACCCGCTGGTAGTAAAGATGTATTATGGAGGCATACGAATAACCCCATAATAAACAGAGATGCTATACCAACATCTAATAGTATTTTTAATAGTGCCGTTGTACCATTTAAGGATGGTTATGCAGGTGTTTTTAGGTGTGATAATAAAGCAGTACAAATGAATATTTTTGCTGGTTTTAGTGCTGATGGTGTACATTGGGATATTAATCATGAATCTATTGTTTTTGGTGAAGGAAATACAAGCATGATTGCCTCTGATTATAAATATGACCCTCGCGTTACCTTTATAGAAGATAGGTATTGGATTACCTGGTGCAATGGCTATCATGGCCCAACCATTGGTATTGGATATACTTTTGATTTTAAAACATTTTATCAATGTGAAAATGCCTTTTTGCCTTTTAATAGAAATGGAGTGCTTTTTCCTGAAAAAATTAATGGTAAATATGCAATGTTAAGTAGGCCAAGTGATAATGGTCACACTCCTTTTGGCGATATTTACATCAGTTATAGTCCAGATATGAAATATTGGGGAGAACATCGTTGTGTAATGAAGGTTACTCCCTTTGCTGATAGTGCATGGCAGTGTACCAAAATAGGTGCAGGTCCTGTTCCTATTTTAGTAGAAGATGGTTGGTTGCTCTTATACCATGGCGTAATACACACCTGCAATGGGTTTCGGTATTCTATGGGTGCGGCAATACTAGATAAGGATAATCCTGATATTGTAAAATATAGGACACAACCTTACTTATTAGCGCCAAAAGAGAATTATGAATGTGTAGGAGATGTACCAAATGTAGTATTTCCTTGTGCTGCTTTACATGATGTAGAAGCTGATAAACTGGCAGTGTATTATGGTGCTGCCGATACTGTAGTTGGAATGGCTTTTGGTAAACTATCTGAGGTGGTAGCCTTTACAAAAGAAAATAGTCTTTAAGCATGAAAAAATGAATATACAGACGCTTGATTATAAAACATTAATAACTGGATTAGTCTTCTTTTTTGGGTTATCTGTTCAGGGGCAAAACATGCCTAGGACCTATGTTGCACAAAAAACAACTATTCCAATTAAGATTGATGGCAAAGCAAATGAAAGTGTTTGGCAAGAAGCCGTTTGGTCTACTCCATTTATTGATATCGAAGGGGTTAAAATACCAAAATACCATACCAAGTTTAAAATGATTTGGGATGAAGAGAACCTCTATTTTTATGCAGAGTTAAAAGAACCACACGTATGGGCAACCTTAAAACAAAAGGATACCATTATTTTTTATAATAACGATTTTGAAATTTTTATTGACCCTGATGGAGATACTCATAATTATTATGAATTTGAAATGAATGCCCTAAATACGGTTTGGGATTTATTTTTGTCTAAACCCTATAGAAACAATGGTACCATTACTGATAAGTGGGATATTAAGGGCCTAAAATCTGCAGTAGATATACAAGGAACCTTAAATAATGCAACAGATATTGACCAAGGATGGTCGGTTGAAATTGCTATTCCATGGTCCTTTGTTACGGAGCCTGGTGGTACCCCTAAAATTCCAGAAAATGAATTTTGGAGAATAAATTTTTCTAGAGTCAATTGGTCACATGATGTGACAGCTGGTCAATATAGCAGAAAGAAAGATAGTAATGGGAAATTTTTGCATGAAAACAATTGGGTATGGTCACCACAAGGAGTGGTAAATATGCATGAACCCGAACATTGGGGGTATGTCTATTTCACTTCTGATGAGGTTGGTACAATATCTGAGTTTAACATCCCTAAAAACGAACATATAAAATGGTATTTGTATGCGTTATATTGTGATTATGAGGGACAAAAGAATAAGGAGAATAAGAAATTCTTAGTTCCTAAAACAATTTTTGACATCCAAGTATTACCTCAATTAGCTACTTATAAATTTGGATGGACAATATGGACAAAAAGTCCATTCACAGGTGAAATATTAAGTGTAAATAATAACGGAAAATTTATAAATCATGGGGCAACTAAAAACTAAAATAGTTCAATTTTGTTTGGCGATTTTTTGCATGATGGCATTAAATTCTTGTTCAACAAAAGTTGATAAATCAGAAAAAACCACTACTACTCCTTTTAAATATTGGGCATGGTATGGGGCTGGCGAAAATAAAAGTTTAGAAGATCATACTGCTGTTTTTGAACAATATGTAGCTAATGGGATAGATGCTGTTTTAATAGATACAGGAGCAAATGCCGAGCGTTTGGCGGAAATAGCACCTCTTGCAATAGCTTTAGGTTTAGAAGTGCATGCTTGGATGTTTACCATAAATAGACCCAATGATAAAGTAGCATTGCAGCACCCAGACTGGTATCAGGTGAGCAGAAGTGGTAAATCTTGTTTTGATGAAAGACCCTATGTAGACTATTATCAATGGTTGTCCCCGAGTCATCCTGATGCTGTTGATCATATTTGGAGTTTGGTAGAAGGGTTGGCGAAAATAGAAGGAATCACAAGTGTCCATTTGGATTATATAAGATACCCAGACGTATACCTACCCGTAGCTTTATTACCAAAATACGATTTGATTCAGAATGAAGAATTGCCAGATTTTGATTTTGATTATTCTGAAGCCGCGGTCACCAAATTTAAAAGAATATACGGTAGAGACCCCTTACAAATGGAAGTTCCTGCTATTGATATTGAATGGAAACAGTTTCGTTTAAATGAAATAAAAGCAGTAGTGGATGGAGCGTATAAAATAGCTCATGAACACGGAAAGTTACTAACAGCGGCCGTTTTCCCTTATCCTGAAATGGCAGATCATATGGTTCGTCAACGCTGGGATAAATGGCAAATTGATGCTGTTTTGCCAATGATCTATAATAATTTTTATAATGAAGGTTTGGATTGGATCAAATTTGCATCGGAACAAGGGCTTAAAGATTTAGAAGGTAAGAATACACAGCTCCATACAGGAATATACATACCAGAAATGACCGCAGAGGAAGTTGCAAAGGCAATAGCAGTGGTTAAAGAAAGTGGAGCGTCCGGGGTTGCATTTTTTGGAGTACAAGAACAGCATTGGCAAGCTATAAAAACGGCTAAATAGTAAAATTATAGATCCCTTATAAGTGTTTGATGGGGTTCATCCCCCTATATTAAATTTAACGTCATGACCTTTAAATTAGAGGTCATAGCCTTAGTACATCCAAATGAAACAAAGTTTAAAAATTCAAATAGGGCTAATTGGTATGGTCGTACTTCTAGCATCATGTAATTCAGAAATTGCAAAGCCTACTACTAGTGAAAAAACAGCTAGGTCATTTGTACAATATGTAAACCCACTTATGGGAACTGATTCCGATTTTAGCCTGTCTAACGGAAATACATATCCTGCAATTGCTACACCATGGGGTATGAACTTTTGGACACCAATGACATCCAATATGGGTGATGGGTGGACTTATAAATATCACGATAAAAAAATACGAGGCATAAAGCAAACGCATCAACCAAGCCCATGGATTAATGATTATGCCGCATTCTCCTTAATGGCAGTTACCGGAGATTTAAAATATAATGAAGAAGAAAGGGCTTCCTATTTTTCTCATAAAGCAGAAACAGTCCGTCCAGATTATTACAGTGTGTATTTGGCTGATCATGATGTGTTGGCAGAAGTAACTCCAACGGAAAGAGCAGCACATTTTAGATTTACTTTTCCAAAGACTGATAATGCCTATATCATGCTCGATGCTTTTTTTAAAGGTTCAATGGTTAAAATACTTCCAAAGCAACGCAAGATAATTGGGTATTGCCGGAATAATAGTGGAGGTGTTCCTGAAAATTTTCACAATTACTTTGTGGCCGAGTTTGATACTGATTTTGAAGAAAACCACACCTGGGGTGATGGATGGCAATTGGTTGAAAATAGCACTAATAATAAAGGAGAACATGTTGGTGCTATAATTGGTTTTAAAACACATAAAGGGCAGCAAATTAAAGTAAAGGTTGCCTCTTCTTTTATAAGTCCAGAACAAGCTGAACTTAATTTAAAAAGAGAAATTGGAGACGATACTTTTGAAGAGACTAAAGCGTTGGCGACTCAGGCTTGGGAAAAGGAGTTAGGGAGGGTAGAAGTTTTTTCAGACAATACAGATCAATTAAGAACATTTTATTCTTGCTTATATAGAGTCTTGCTTTTTCCAAGAAAATTCTATGAATTTAACGCAGACAATGAGGTAGTTCATTATAGTCCCTATAATGGGGAAGTTTTGCCGGGCTATATGTTTACTGATAATGGTTTTTGGGACACCTTTAGAGCGGTTTTTCCATTTTTCAATATGATGTATCCTGAGTTAAATGGTAAAATCATGCAAGGCTTGGCTAATACCTATAAAGAATCTGGATGGTTACCTGAATGGGCAAGTCCTGGACATAGAGATTGTATGATAGGCTCTAATTCCGCACCTATTATTGCAGATGCTTACCTAAATGGAGTTGGTGGTTTTAATGAAGAATTGCTCTTTGATGCCATGCTTAAAAACGCAACAATTGCAGAGGGAAGACCTGTAAATAGTGTTGGACGGGCTGGTGTAAATTATTACAACACCCTAGGTTATGTGCCATACGATGTTGGAATAAACGAAAATGCGGCCAGAACTTTGGAATATGCCTACGCAGATTTTACAATTGCCCAAATGGCAAAATCTTTGGGCAAAGATGCAATTGCTGAAACGTACTATAACAAATCTTTAAATTACAAACATCTGTTTGATCCAAGTAACAATTTAATGAGAGGAAAAAATAAGGATGGTAGTTTTCAAACCCCATTTAACCCTGTAAAATGGGGAGATGCTTTTACAGAGGGTAATAGCTTGCATTATACTTGGAGTGTTTTTCATGATGTACAAGGCCTTGTTGATCTTATGGGAGGAGACCAAAATTTTTCATCCAAATTAGATGAGGTTTTTAATATGCCGCCAGATTTTGACGCTTCTTATTATGGGTTTACAATTCATGAAATCAGAGAAATGCAGCTCATGAATATGGGTAATTATGCTCATGGAAATCAACCTATTCAACATATGATATACCTGTACAACTATGTAAAACAACCATGGAAAACACAAGAAAAAGTTCGAGAGGTCATGGATAAGTTATATGCGCCCACACCTGATGGTTATTGTGGTGATGAGGATAATGGGCAAACCTCAGCTTGGTATGTGTTTAGTGCATTAGGTTTTTATCCTGTTACCCCTGCTGCCAACCAATATGTTATTGGAAGCCCCTTATTTGATAAAGTAAACTTGCATTTGCAAAATGGGAACACCTTTACCATAACAACATCAAACAACAGCAAAGAAAATGTATACATCCAAGAAGCTGATTTATTTGGTAGCGACATGAATAATACCTGGATAGCTACCAAAAGCTTACAAGAAGGGGGAACCCTAAATTTTAAAATGGGGAACACTCCTAATAAAAATTGGGGCATCTCTACTGGCAGTTCTCCTTATTCATTATCGACTGAAAAGTAAAAGGCCACTTAAACAAGGTAATTATAGAAAAAATAAAGAGATGAGAAATGTAGCAAAGTTGTTATTGATAGTGGTTGTTATGGGATGTCTTGGATCTGTACAAGCACAAGCCATATATGAAGATGAGCGCTATGTGCCAGAGACGGACCCCTTGGTATTAGAAAAGTTAGATGAATGGCAGGGTAAAAAATTTGGGTTACTCATGCACTGGGGAACTTATAGTCAGTGGGGTATCGTGGAGTCTTGGTCACTCTGTCCTGAAGATTACGGCTGGTGTGAGCGTACTAAAGGGAGTAATCCTCAAAACTATACCCAATACGTAAAGGAATATGAAGGGCTAAAAAAGACCTTTAATCCCACAAAATTTAATCCAGAAAAATGGGCGACAGCTGCTAAAAAAGCAGGTATGAAATACATGGTATTTACCACCAAGCACCATGATGGTTTTTCTATGTTCGATTCTAAGTATACAGATTATAAAGTTACTGATCCAGAATGTGCATTTAGTACTAATCCCAGAGCAAACATAGCTAAAGAAGTTTTTGATGCTTTTAGAAAAGAAAATATGTGGATAGGCGCCTATTTTTCTAAACCCGACTGGAATCATAAAAATTATTGGGATCCTTATTTCCCACCGTTGGACAGGAATGTAAATTATGACCCTGCCTTATATCCCGAAAAATGGGGAAAATACACCGATTTTACTCATAATCAGATTTTAGAATTGTTAACAGATTATGGTAAGGTTGATATCCTTTGGCTTGACGGTGGATGGGTAAGAAAAAGAGATTCCGTTAATATTAGTCAGAACTACGAAGAGAAATTTAAGGAGAATAGTTCTGGTAATGGCTTTATAAAACATAGAATCATAGCTCAAGATATAAAAATGGATGAACTCGTTGTTAAAGCCAGAGAAAAACAACCGGGATTAATTGTTGTAGATAGGGCTGTACATGGTAAAAACCAGAATTACTTAACGCCAGAAAATCGTATTCCAGAAAAAACACTACCCTACCCCTGGGAATCTTGCATTACCTCTGGTGGTGGGTGGTCTTATACTCCAGATGCAACTTATATGAGTGGTAGACAAGGGATACATACGCTTGTAGATATAGTTGCCAAAGGCGGTAATTTATTATTGAATATTGCTCCTGGACCTGATGGGACATGGCAACAAGGTGCTTATGATTTATTAAAGGAATATGAGGAATGGATGAAGGTGAATAGCAAGGCTATTTATAATACTAAGCCTATAGTTCCATTTAAGGAAAACAATATTTGTATGACCCAAAATAAGAAAGGAAATGTGTTTCTTTTTTATTTGGCGAAAGAAGGAGAAGATACGATGCCTAAGGAAATCTCCCTTACTGCATTCGTTCCAAAAAAAGGATCAAAAATTAGCGTGCTAGGGTCTAATTTAAAGTTAGAATGGAAAAAAGAGACTACTGGTTTTTCTGTGATGATTCCAGAAGAGTTATGCGATAATATGCCTAGTAAATATGCTTATGTTTTTAAAATTGATGCTGTAGAATAACAACGTGTTTAAGTTGAGAGTAGTTTTAATTCTAGTGATAAAAAAATAGCAATGGGGAATTGGAAGTGTACAAATCATATTTTTTTATTGGGAATTTTTTTGCTGTTGGCTACCCAAACGATTTATGCTCAGAAGCCTATTGATTATGTGAATCCGTTTATTGGCACCTCCAATTTTGGCACTACTAATCCGGGACCTATTGCAGTTCGAGGAATGGCAAACATTTCTCCTTTTAATGTGGCAGGACCACAGAATTTACCTTTGGAAAAAGACAGTCGATGGCTATCTACTCCATATGTCCATGAAAACACTTTTTTAACAGGTTTTAGTCACGTTAATTTAAGCGGAGTAGGGTGTCCAGAGTTAGGGGTTATTCTGGCTATGCCAACAATGGGAGAAATTGAAACCAATCACTTAAAATATGGAACCACTTATTCCAATGAGGTATCAAAAGTAGGGTACTATGCTACTACTTTAGATAAATATGGTATTGGTGTAGAGGCTACAGCAAGTACAAGGGTAGGGGTTAGTAAATACAATTTCCCTGCAGGCAAAGCCAATATTCTTTTAAATTTAGGATTAGGTCTAACCAATGAAGAAGGAGCTATGGTAAAAGTGGTGTCTCCATCAGAAATTGAAGGAATGCGGTCCGTTGGTTCCTTTTGCTATTATAAGGCAGAGGAAGCGTATCCAGTTTATTTTGTGGCTCGTTTTTCCAAACCAGCTTCAGATTTTGGCATTTGGAAAAAACCAAGAGTTTATAAGGGTACAGAAGCAGAATGGATGAGGTATAATGGGAATACTAGAATCAAAAGAAAGTATACTAAAGAAGTTGTGGGCGATAGTATAGGGGCATTTATGCAATATAATTTTACAGTCCCAACTACTGTAGAAATGAAAATAGGACTCTCTTATGTTAGTATAGAAAATGCAAGGGAAAACTTAGAAAAAGAAATTGATTCAAAAAGTTTTAATCAGATTTTAGAGGAAACCAAAAAGGAATGGAACAGTTATTTATCTCGAATAGAGGTTGAAGGCGGAACTGCTGATGATATGACAATTTTTTATACCGCATTGTATCATACCTTAATTCACCCAAATACTTTAAATGATGTGAATGGGGAGTATCCTAAAATGAAAACTAGAGAAACTTTAATTACACAAGGAACAAGGTACACTACCTTTTCATTGTGGGATACCTATAGAAATTTACATGCACTAATGAGTCTGGTATATCCAAAGCAACAATCCAATATGGTGAAAAGCATGTTGCAGATTTATGATGAATCTGGGTGGTTGCCTAAATGGGAATTGAATGCTACAGAAACAACCACAATGGTTGGTGATCCTGCGGGTATAATTATAGCAGATACATATCTAAAAGGGATTCAGGATTTTAATGTAGAGAAGGCCTATGCTGCAATGAAGAAAAGCGCAGTGCAATTGAAAGGGAACCCCTTGCGCCCTGGCCTTAAAGATTATTTAGAGAAGGGATATTTAACTACCAAAACAACACAAAGTGGTTCTGTTTCTACTACTCAAGAGTATAATATATCAGATTTTGCAATTGCCCAACTGGCGAAGAAATTGGGTAAGGAAAAAGATTATAAAACATTTTCTAAAAGAGCTGTGTCCTATAGAAAGCTATTCAACAAAGAGTTTAATTTATTACGTCCCAAAAATGATGATGGTAGTTGGTTAAGCCCTTACAATCCTGAATCTGGCGCAAATTTTGAAAAAAACTTAGGTTTTATAGAAGGTAATGCCTGGCAATACTCTTTTATGGTAGTTCATGATATGAAACATTTAATAAAGCGAATGGGTGGTCCAAAACCATTTGCAAGTAGGCTACAAGATGTTTTTGATAAAAACCAGTTTGATATGGCTAATGAGCCTGATATTGCCTACCCCTATTTATTCAATTACATAAAAGGCGAAGAATATAGGACTAATGAATTGGTCCGTAGTCTTTTAAAAACTCATTTTAAAAATGCAGCAGATGGTCTACCAGGCAATGATGATACTGGCACCATGAGTGCATGGGCGGTATTTTCTATGATGGGTATTTACCCCCATAGTCCTGCCTCTCCAATGTATACAATTACAACCCCAAAATTTAAGAAAGTTACTATTCATTTAGATCCAAAGTATTACCAAAATTCCTCCTTGGAAATTAGTAATAATTTAAGCCCTGAAGGTAGCAATAGCTCCAGTAGAATTTTAATTAACAACAAGGAATATCAAGGCTATTTTATTTCTCATGAGGTCTTAACTGGTGGCACATTAAAGCGGTAAAATAGTTGCATTGTACATATTAGGATTACAATTTTTATAATTAATTATTTAGGATTGGATTAATCTGTGTAATGCTTCAAGTTCCTGTAACCATTAATAGGGTATTATTTATCAGTTGTTTATTCGTCTTATAAAGATATTTTACGAAAACCTTTTCGTTTAAAACGTCCTTTAGCTTTTCAGCATAGTTGTTAGTCGAAATTTTTTATTTTTTAATCCAAAACTATAAATATTTATACGAATTTAAGAATAGAGTACAAACTAACTAAACTTAACTCGTATGAATAGAAAAATTAATTATTTTTTAACCGTTGTGGCATTACTCTTTATGCAGAGTATGCTGGCACAAAGTCTAACTGTTTCAGGAACAGTTACAGACAGTAATGGGACACCTCTACCTGGGGTAAATGTTATTGAACAAGGAACTTCAAATGGAACATCAACTGATTTTGATGGTAATTACAGCTTAAATGTTTCTGATGGAAATGCTGTAGTTTCTTTTTCTTATTTGGGTTTTTCCACTCAGGACGTTGCAATTAATGGGCAAAGCACTATTTCTGTATCCTTAGAAGAAGATGCAGAAATGCTTGGTGAAGTAGTAGTAACCGCTTTAGGTATTCGTAAGGAGACTAAAGCATTAGGATATTCTTTAACCCAAGTTGATGGAGAAGAACTATCTACAATTAAAGTGCCTAATGCTATAAATTCCTTACAAGGAAAAATAGCTGGTGTTAATATTACCCAGAATGCTACCGGAGCAGGAGGGTCTAGTAGAGTAGTTATTAGAGGGGCAAGTTCATTAACTGGGAACAATCAACCTCTTTATGTGGTAGATGGTATTCCAATAGGAAATGATAACAATGGCTCCGCAGGACTATGGGGAGGTAATGATGGAGGAGATGGTATCTCTAGTATTAATCCAGATGATATAGAATCTATAAGTGTTCTTAAAGGTGGTGCGGCATCCGCCTTATACGGTTCTAGAGCCTCAGGAGGTGTAATCATAGTTACTACAAAATCTGGTAAAGGTCAAGATGGGTTTGGTGTAGAGATTAGTAGTTCGGTAACCTTTGATGCTGTAGATACTTCTTTACAAGATTTTCAAACAGAATATGGTCAAGGTATTCAAGGAAGAAAACCTGTTAATGTTACAGAAGCAAGAGATAACGGATTGTCTTCTTGGGGAGCTCGTTTAGATGGTTCAAATGTAGTTCAGTGGGATGGTGTTGATAGATCTTATTCTTATACAGGTAGCAATGCTGACAAATTTTATAGAACAGGAACAACATTAATAAATAGCGTGGCCTTAACTAGTGGGTCAGAAAATTTAAGTTATAGACTTTCTGCTACGGATTTGTCTAACGAAGATATAATGCCAAATTCAGGCCTTAATAGAAAATCGTTTTCTTTAAATTCTTCTGCTGTATTGGCAGATAAACTTACCACTTCTGTGAACGTTAAGTACATCATAGAAAAAGCAAATAATAGACCAAGACTTTCAGATGCACCTGGTAATGCAAACTTTACGGTTATGAATTTACCAGCAAATTTAGATGTTACTGACATGGATCCTGGTGCTAATGAAGATGGAACAGAGCGTACTTATTCGGCTAATATATATTCTCAGAATCCATATTTTGCTGCATATAATTTTAGAAATGAAGATGTTAAGAACAGAATTATTGCTTCTACTTCTTTAAGGTATGATATTACAGACTGGTTGTATTTAACTGGGAGAGTTGGTTTAGATAATTCAACAATTAGAAGAACATCTGTTGAGCCTTTTGGCACAGCCTACAAGCCACTAGGGGGTATAAGTGAACAAGACCGTAGGTATAATCAAGTAGATGCTGATTTAATTTTAGGCGTGGATAAAGATTTATCAGACAAATTTTCTATTGCAACTTTTGTGGGAATCAATAGTAACCACATTAAATTTGAAAACTTAAATCTTGGCGGTAATGATTTTATTGTTGCGGGTCTTGAGGATATAGGGAATACTGTTAGTCAGTCCAGAGGTCATGAGTACGGAGAACGTAAAATTGGATCTGTTTACGGTTCCTTTGAACTTTCGTATGACCGTTGGGCCTATGTAACTTTTACAGGTAGAAATGACTGGTTCTCAACGCTCTCTGCTCCAGGAAAAACGACGCCAAACAATGATTTTTACCCTTCTGTAAATGCAAGTTTGGTATTGTCTGAGGCTTTAGAAATGCCAAGTTTTGTGGATTTCTTAAAGCTTAGAGGTGGTTATTCTGAAGTAGCAGGTGGTGCACAAGATGCCTACCAATTGTCTTTAACTTATGAAATATTTGGTAACCCAATTCAAGGGCAACCTTTGGGTAGGGTAAATGGTAATACTGTACCCAATTCTAACCTAATACCTTTTAGTAAAAAAGAGGTGGAAATAGGTTTAGATGCTAGATTTTTCAAGAATAGACTAGCTGTAGATTTTGCTTATTATAAAAACAACACTACAAATGATATTGTAGATGTAGCAACATCTGTGTTTTCTGGTTATGGTGGAGCCAAAGCAAATATTGGCGAAATAGAGAATAAGGGTGTAGAATTATTATTAAGTGGTACACCAATAAAGACCGAAGATTTTACATGGAATTCAAGTTTTAATATTTCAAAAAATACGGGAACTGTATTGGCTACAAATGAAACTGATTCGGATGTAAATTTAGATGAACCAAGATCAAGAAATATTAGAGTTACTCATATTGTTGGAGAAGCTTACGGTACTTTGGTAGGGGTTTCTTATGAAAGAGACGCCAGCGGAACTATAGTTTATGAAATTGATGGTGAAGGTGTACCAAGAGCTGTTGAAGGGGAACGTAAAATTTTAGGTGAGGGAGTTCCCCCAATAACCTTAGGGTTTACGAATTCTTTTAGATATAAGAATTTTAATCTTAACTTCTTAATTGATGGTAAATTTGGTGGACAAGTTTTTTCTGGAACCAATACATTACTTTATGGTAATGGTTTACATAAAGCAACTTTGGAAGGTCGTGAAAATGGACTAACAGTAACTGGTATAGATGCAGCTACGGGAAGTTCTTTTACAACTACAGTGGCTCCAGAAAATTTATCTACTTATTATGGTGAAATAGCCGATATCGCTGAAGAGTTTGTTTCGGACTCTGACTATATTAAATTTAGACAATTGAGCTTAGGGTATAGCTTACCTTCTAGATTGCTAGAAAATAGTTTCTTGAAAGATGTATCTCTTTCCTTGATTGCATCCAACCTATTTTATATTTCTAGAAGTGTAGACAATATAGATCCGGAAAGTGCTTATAATGCTGGAAATTCCCAAGGTTTAGAATATTTTGGACTTCCTTCTTCAAAAAGTTATGGACTAAATGTAAATGTAAAGTTTTAAAAAAAAAATTATGAAAAAATCAATTTATATTTTATTGTTTGCACTCGTATTTAGTGCATGTGATAAAGGTTTTGAGGAGCTTAACGTGAATCCCACAAAACCTGTACAAGTAGATTTAAGCAATAAATTAACTGCAGCTCAAAAATTCTTATCTAGTGAGCGTTATGATAATTGGCGAGCAGGCTTAATTTATCAATCTACTATGATGCAACATTTTTCTACTACAGCAGGATATTGGGCTGGAGATAAATACACTTGGAACAAAGGGTATGCTTCTTCTTTAATAGATAGATATTACGGTAATGTGATAAAGTCTGTTGAAGATATGCTTGTGCAATTAGATGAAGAAGCTGCACCAGAGGAAATGAAAGCAATTACCAGAATCGTGCGGGTTATAGCGTACGCTAGAGTAACAGATTTATATGGTGATGTACCTTATACTGAAGCTGGTCAAGCCTTTATTTCTGCATCTTTATTACCAAAATATGATGCTCAAAGCGCAATTTATGCAGATTTATTAAAGGAGTTGGAGGAATCTGCTAATGCACTTGGTACTGGAATTTCTGCTTTTGGTGATGCAGATGTAATGTATCAAGGAGATCAGGCCAAATGGAAACGCCTTGCTAATTCTTTAATGTTAAGATTAGGATTTCGTTTGATAAAAGTAGATCCAACGGCTTCACAAGAGTGGGTTACCAAAGCTATTGCTGGTGGAGTAATGGAGTCTAATGAGGATATTTTATTTCTACGGCATGATGCTGATAATAAAAATGGAAACGGAGAAGTATTTTCTGCTGATGGAAGCCCTAGGTTAAGTGACACCTTTGTTAATTTCTTAGCGGGAGATCCAAGATTACCGATTCTTGGTGCTAGAAGAAGTGATGGAGATACTAGTCCGGCTAATTTAATTGGCCTTCCAAATGGTTTAGATTCTGCTATGCTACTAGATTTAACTGGTGAAGAAGATAGCGAAAATTATGCTGAACCTAATAGAGCCATTATAACAGGAGAGACAGCTCCTATGTTTTTTCAGACCTATGCTGAGGTTGAGTTTATGTTAGCAGAAGCTGGAGTGCGTTGGGGTCTTGCAGGAGATTCAGAAGCACATTATAATGCAGGTGTAACAGCTGCCATGAAAATGCTTTCACTTTACGGTGATGCTGCTATAATTGATGACGCTGATATTTCCACGTATTTAACTAATAACCCATATGATGCCGGTAATGCTATAGAGCAAATTAACACGCAATATTGGATTGCCACATTCTTAAATGAATATGAAACTTTTTCTAACTGGAGAAGAAGTGGTTTCCCTGTGTTAACACCAGTTAATTATCCTGGTAATGTTACTAACGGTACCATTCCAAGAAGATTAACATATTCAGAAAGTGAACAAAGTAGTAATCCTGAAAATTATGCAGCAGCACTTGCAGCACAAGGACCAGATGAATTAACCACTCGTGTTTGGTGGGATAAAGAATAGTAGACGTATTTAAAATGCTTTTTTTGAGTTAATTAGTTTTATTATTTGAGTTATAAAGGAGGGTAGTTAGCCCTCCTTTATTTTGTTTTAGTATTTTAGAGATATGGTAAAAGCTGTAAAATTTGGCAAGTATTATTTCTGTGCTATCTTGGTGTTGTGCCTTTTAGTGGCAAACACTTATATGGAAAAAACACAGCGGTTTACATTGCTGAAACCAAATAAAACAGGCATTCATTTTAACAATAAAATACAAGATACTAAGGAAGCAAATATTTTAAAATATTCCAATTACTATGGCGGTGCAGGCGTAGGTGTTGGCGATTTCAATGGGGATGATTTACAAGATATTTTTTTTGCAGGGAATTTGGTATCAGATAAATTATATTTTAATACTGGTAATTTTACGTTCAATGAAGTCACTACAAAAGCTGGAATATTAGAAGATGGTGGATGGTCTACAGGTGTAACCGTTGCAGATGTAAATAATGATGGTCATTTGGATATTTACGTAAGTAGAGAACTATATGATGACGAACCAGAATTACGTAAAAACTTACTTTATATAAATAAAGGTGATGGTACTTTTTCCGAGCAGGCGGAAGCATATGGTATTGCAAATAGCGAACGCACCCGGCATGCTACTTTTATAGATTATGACAAAGATGGATGGTTAGATTTGCTGTTACTTACACAACCTCCAAACCCAGGGAGTTATTCCAAATATTCAGGAACTACCTTATTGAAACCTGAGTATAGCATCAAATTATATAAAAATAATGGCAAACAGTTTACAGATGTAACAGAAGCGGCAGGCCTATCCTTAACAGGTTTTCCCAATGCAGTATCAGCAAGCGATTTTAATAATGACGGCTATACAGATCTTTATATAGCCAACGATTTCTATGCGCCAGATTTCCTTCTTATCAACAATAAGGACGGAACATTTTCTAGAACCCTTAAAGAAGCAATTAATCATATGCCCTACTATAGTATGGGAGTAGATGTTGCAGATATTAATAATGACGGATTCTTAGATATTTTTGTGGTGGACATGGTGGCCGAGGATAATTTTAGACAAAAGTCTTCCATGAGCGGCATGAATCCCAAAGCCTTTAAAAAAGTTGTGGATAATGGGGGGCATTACCAGTATATGTATAATGCGCTACACTTAAATAATGGCAATACTACTTTTAAAGATGTAGCCCAGTTTACAGGAATGGCTTCCACAGATTGGAGCTGGTCAAATCTTATTGCAGATTTTAATAATGATGGGTTAAAGGACACTTATATTACGAATGGTTTGTTACGTGATATTAGAAATACTGATGCAGATAAAAAAGTGGGTACATACATTACAGAGACTGCTAATAAATGGGTAAAGTCGCACCCTGATGGTGGTGATGTGGATATTTTTGATATTCTAGATTTAAACGCAACCTTAGATTTATTACCCTCACAACCCATAAAGAATTATGCTTATGAAAATACTGGAGATTTGGCGTTTAAAAATGTGGCCGTAGAATGGGGGCTAGACCAGGCCTCTTTTTCTAATGGATCTGCCTATGCAGATTTTGATAATGATGGCGATTTGGATTTGGTGGTGAATAATATCAATGAACAAGCTTTTATATTTCAAAATAATTCTGATGCCTTACCAAATTCTAATTATCTTAGAATTCAACTAAAGAACAAGGATAACAAACCTGTTTTAGGGAGTAGGGTAACCTTGTTTACTGGGACACAAAAGCAAACCGTGGAAACCAGTAACGTTAGGGGTATCTATTCTACAAGTGAATCTTTAGTGCATTTTGGACTTGGATCAAAGAAAATGATTGATAGCCTTTGGGTTGTTTGGCCGAATGGAGAAAAAACAATTCAAAAAGAGCTGAAATCCAATCAATTAGTCACTATAAACAAAGCAAGTTCTCGAAAGATTAACAAGGGTAATAAGGAAGCTAAACAGCGTTTATTTGTAGAAATCACAGATGATTTTTCAATTGTAAACACCCATGAAGAGAATGTTTTTAACGATTTTGATGTACAAATATTATTGCCGCATCAATTATCAAAATTTGGTCCTTCTTTGGCTAAGGCCGATGTCAATAATGATGGATTAGAGGATGTATTTATAGGAGGTGCTTCGGGGAAAAGTGCGGCACTGTACCTTCAAGATGAAACAGGGAGTTTTAATTTAAGCAACTCAGGATTTTGGAAAAAGGAAAGTCCGTATGAAGATATAGATGCGCTGTTTTTTGATGTCAATAATGATGGATTCCAAGATTTGTATGTGGTAAGTGGTGGTAATGCTTATGGTGTTAATGACGCTCATTATTTGGATCGATTGTATATGAATGATGGCCATGGGCAATTTACAAAAGGAGCCATTTTAAATGGTGCTCCTATAAGCGGGTCAATAGTTAAAGCAGCAGATTTTGATGGGGATGGAGACCTAGATCTTTTTGTAGGAGGTAGGCATACGCCACATCAATACCCTTTGCCGGCATCTAGTATGTTGTTGAAGAATGAAAATGGACGATTGGTAAATGTTACCAATATTCAAGCAGCAGATTTTAATGATATGGGCATGGTGACTGATGCTGTTTGGGTAGATTTTGATGCTGATGATGATTTGGATCTTATAGTGGTTGGTGAGTGGATGCCCATTACCATTTTTAAAAACAATGAGGGTCAATTTATAAAAGAGGATAATGAGGATTTAAGGAATACTGTAGGTTGGTGGTTTAGTATAGAGATGGGCGATTTTGATGGCGATGGAGACCAAGATTTTATTGCAGGTAACTTAGGCTTAAATTATAAGTACAAAACATCAATAGAAAAACCTTTTGATGTCTATTATAGTGACTTTGATGCCAATGGGTTTGGGGACATTGTTCTGGGGTATTATAATGAAGAAAAACATTTTCCTGTGCGTGGGTTTTCTTGCTCTGCCCAACAGATTCCAAATTTAAAAATGGACATTCAGAAATATGATATTTTTGCCTCACTTGAAATGGATGAAGTGTATGGTGCTGCCAATTTGCAGGAAGCGCTACATTATAAAGCAGATACTTTTGCATCTTCCTATATAGAAAACCTTGGCAATGGTTCGTTCGTGGTTTCCACACTTCCGAACGAGGCGCAACTCTCTAGTATTAATGATATTTTAGTTGATGATTTTAATAAGGATGGTGTCTTAGATATTTTAACCATTGGCAATTTATTTACTTCGGAAATAGAAACTCCGAGGAATGATGCCGGCACCGGTAATTTGCTTTTGGGAGATGGAAAAGGAGCATTTAATGCTATACCCTTTGTAGAAAGTGGGTTTTTTGCAAATAAGGACGCAAAAAAAGCGATAACAATTGAAGTTAATAAGCAAAAACTGATTGTAGTAGCCAATAATAATGACCGACTACAATCATTTGCATTAGAAAATAAATAGAGAGCTTATTCAATGCTGCCTGCTGGTCTGTTTTCTGACCCTTCAATCCCAATAAGTTTATCTCCTAATTTAGCCCGCATATCATTGGCCAAAAGTTGAATTTTTTCAACGACTTCTGGATGGTCAGCTGCTACATTTTTAGTTTCACTTATATCGGATACTACATCGTACAATTCGATTTCTTTTAAATCAATTTGAGCATACTTTCCGGGAAGACCATTTGCTCCATTTTCTTGCCCATTCATGGTTCTATACCTGTGAGGGAAGTATAATTTCCATTTCCCGTAGCGAACACCATGCAATTCATTGGTTTTATAGTAAAAGAAATAGGCTTCTTGTGGGCTCTCATCAGTTTCTCCAGTGAGAACTTTCCAAACACTTTTGCCATCAATCACGTTATCGGGTAAGGGAATGTCTGTGATTTCTGCAATAGTAGGTAATATATCTATCGCCATTACTGGGGTGTCTATAGTTGTACCAGCCTTTAATTTTTTAGGGTACCGTATGATAAAGGGCTCTCTTTGACCACCTTCCCAAGCAGTTCCCTTGCCTTCTCTAAACGGTAATGCACTGCCTGCATGATCTCCATAGGCTAGCCAGGGACCATTATCAGAAGTAAAAATTACAATAGTATTGTCATCAATGCCATTTTCTTTAAGTGATTCTAAAATTTGTCCCACAGACCAGTCAATTTCCATAATCACATCTCCATATAACCCTCTTTTAGATTTTCCTTTAAATTTAGAAGAAACATAAAGGGGCACATGAGGTTGCGGGTGGGGAACATAAAGAAAAAATGGATTGTTTTTGTTTCTATGAATGAAGTCAATGCTGCGCTCTGTAATAAGTGTTGTTAAATTGGATTGATCCGTTAAGGTGTCAATCACTGTTTCATTTTCATAAAGTAAAAGGGGGTCAAAATTAAAAACACTTCCCTGTAATGGATGCAAGGGCCACATGTCATTGGAATAAGGAATACCAAAATACTCATCAAAGCCATGATTGTTGGGCATAAATTTAGCAGCATCACCAAGATGCCATTTTCCATGAATGGCGGTTTTGTATCCTTTAGAATTTAAGAGTTCCGCTATTGTAATTTCAGTTGGATTTAACCCTACAGGACTATTGGGCATCAGCGCATTGTGAATGCCAATACGATTTGGGTAACAACCCGTTAAAATTCCAGCTCTGGAGGCGGAGCACACCGCTTGTGCGGCATAAAAACTGCTTAATTTCACCCCTTCTTTGGCCATTTGGTCCAAATGTGGAGTTTCAATGTTTGTAGCTCCAAAAACCCCTACATCTTGGTAGCCTTGGTCATCCGTAAAGATGAGCACAATATTTGGAGGTCTTGTGGGTTCGTTTGTTGTTGTTTTTGAAGCTTTATCTGCGCAAGAGCACAAACAAATAAGAGAAAGGAGTAAACTTGAATATTTGAACATTTTTCGGGTGGATTTTTAGACTATTCCAAGATAGGAAAGTTTATCCTAAATACAAATCCACCAAACCTTCAGGAGTGGTTACAAAAACGGTTTTGTTTTCCCGATCCACTTTGGTAATAATATCATCGCTGATGGGAATCAATAATTGTTTGTCATCTTTTTCAACTTCAAACAGCGCTTGGGAAGTGAAATCATTTACACCAGTGATAGTGCCAATGTTGCCATGTTTGCTATCTTCCATAGCAAAGCCAGTGACTTCATGGTAATAAAATTTAGTACCAGATAGTTTTGGGAGAAACTTTAAGGGTAAATAAAGCTTGGCCTTAAGAATTCTATTGGCGTCTTCTTCTGTAGTTACTTCCTCAAACCGAATACGGAGTAAGCTCGATTTGTGAAGCACACATTTTTCAATAAAAAATGGAACCAGATTGTTTCCTACTGAAACAAATACTGATTCCATGTTTTCGTAAATTTCGGGTTCATCGGCATCTAGCTTTACTAATACCTCACCCTTAAAACTGTATTTTGAAACAACACTGCCTAGGTAGAAACAATCTTCCTTTTGCATCGTTTATCGTTTATTCTTCTTCTGTAGAAGGAGCTTCTTCTTTTGCTTCCTCAACAGCTGGTGCAGCTTCTTCAGCAGCTGGTGCTTCTTCTTTTGCTTCCTCAACAGCTGGTGCAGCTTCTTCAGTTGCAGCTTTAGCAGCTTCTTCAGCTACCTCTTCTTCAACAGCGGCAGCCAAACGTTTATCGCTTACCTCTTTTTCCGCTTCTAATGCTTTTGCTTTTGCATCAGCTTTAACTTTATTTAATCCATCAGTTTTTTCTGCTACAGATTTTCCTTTTTCTTCCAACCATGCTGTGAATTTTTCTTCAGCTTGCTCTTCAGTTAAAGCTCCTTTAGCAACACCACCTAATAAATGATGCTTTAAAAGCACACCTTTATAAGATAATATTTTCTTAGCAGTATCAGAAGGTTGTGCACCATTCTGTAACCAAGTAACAGAGTTATCAACTTTAAGAGTTATTATTGCTGGATTGGTGTTTGGGTTGTATGTTCCCAATTTTTCCAAAAACTTACCATCTCTCTTAGCGCGTGCATCTGCAGCTACTATCCAATAAAATGGTTTTCCTTTTTTACCGTGTCTTTGTAATCTAATTCTAACTGGCATATCACATTAATTTTGTAGGGTGCCCGACCCTTGGGTTATTAATTCTTCTTTTTGTCCCTAAAAAGGGGTGCAAATATACAGGTTTTCTGTAAATGAACAATATGTTTTTGTGGTTAACTGATGTTTAAGTAATAAGCAAGTGATTTTTTTAAAAACAAATACTTCACGTACTCTATAAAATACTATGCAACAAGGTAAGGGAAAGCAGGTTAAAGTAAAATTAATTGCTTGTTCTTTAGAGGTATTGTAGTCTAATTCAAATTGGTTAATAACTCCTTATAACTACACTTTTCTATCATGTAGCATTTCAATAAATTTATACACTCTTTTACAAACAGGAAATAAGCCTTTTTATGTACTTAATTTTTGATACAGAAACCACTGGTTTGCCCAAGCGTTGGGATGCTCCTTATACGGATACGGACAATTGGCCGCGCTGTATACAAATTGCATGGCAACTGCATGATGATATGGGTAGGCTTGTTGAGAGTCAAGATTATTTGATAAGGCCAGATGGCTTTAATATCCCCTATGATGCAGAGAAAATTCATGGTATTTCTACTGAGTTAGCAGAAGAGCAAGGCATTTCATTAGCTGATGTTTTAGAGAAATTTAATGAAGCACTTGGCAAAACCAAGTTTGTTGTTGGGCAGAATGTTGGTTTTGACCTGAATATTATGGGAGCAGAATTCCATAGGTTGCAGGTAGAAAACTTCCTGCAAGAGCTCCCTGTTTTAGATACCTGTACAGAACACACGGCACAATTATGCCAGATTCCTGGAGGGCGTGGCGGTAAATTTAAATTGCCTACCCTAACGGAATTGCACCAATTTCTTTTTGGAAGCCCCTTTGGAGATGCGCACAATGCAACAGCTGATGTAGAAGCTACCACACGTTGTTTTTTGGAATTAATCCGTAAAAAACAATATACTACGGAGCAGCTAGATGTGCAGCCAGATTACTTTCAAAATTTCTCAGAAGCCAATCCACAAGAGATTCAGCTCATCGGATTAAAGCATATCAACCTAAAAAAGGCTTCAAAAAAGATAGCAGATAGCCTTTGGGATAGTGATACAGGTCAGGTATCAAATGAAGAATTAAAGGAAAATATAAAGTCACTTGCGGATGCGGAATTTGTGCATTTGCATAATCACTCTCAGTTTTCGGTCTTACAATCTACAATAAGCGTTAAAGATTTGGTACAAGTGGCTGGCCAAAATAAAATGCCTGCAGTTGCCTTAACGGATCATGCCAACATGATGGGGGCTTTTCATTTTGTAAAAGCAGTAAAGGCCCATAATGCTGAGGTAAAGGAAAAGAATGCGGCAGCCTTTGAAAAAGGAGAATCGCCTGAAGAGAAAGAAATCACCCCAATTATTGGTTGTGAATTCTTTGTGTGTGACGACCATACCAATAAGAGTGTAAAGGATCATGGCTATCAGATGGTATTGTTGGCCAAGAATAAGAATGGTTATCATAATCTAGCAAAGATGTCCTCCATTGCCTATACAGATGGGTTCTATTATGTTCCAAGAATAGACCGGAAAATTATTGAGCAATACAAGGAAGATATTATTGTGCTCACTGGGAATATGTACGGAGAAGTACCTTCAAAAGTGCTTAATGTTGGTGAAAAACAGGCAGAAGAGGCGCTATTGTGGTGGAAAGCGCAGTTTGGTGATGATTTGTACATGGAAGTGATGCGACATGGACAAGAGGATGAAGACCGTGTAAACAAAGTCCTGTTGCAATTTGCTAAGAAACACGAGGTGCCACTTATAGCAACTAACAATACCTATTATTGCGCCCAAGATGATGCCAATGCCCACGATATTTTACTCTGTGTAAAGGATGGGGAAAAACAGGCAACTCCCATAGGTAGAGGACGTGGTTATCGTTATGGTATGCCCAATAATGAGTATTATTTTAAATCTTCTGATGGGATGAAGGAGATTTTTAAGGATATTCCAGATTCTATTTTAAACATTCAGGGGCTAGTGCATAAAATTGAGTCTTATGAGCTGGCAAGAGATGTATTGTTGCCCAAGTTTGATATTCCTGAAGAGTTCAAGGTAGCAGAAGATGAAACTGATGGAGGCAAACGAGGTGAAAATGCCTTTTTAAGGCATATTACCTATGAAGGAGCAAAAATTAGGTACACTGAAATCACCGATGAAATTACAGAACGTCTAGATTTCGAATTAAAAACAATAGAAAATTCAGGGTATCCAGGATATTTCTTAATCGTTGAAGATTTTATCCGAGAGGCTAGAAATATGGATGTGTCCGTAGGACCGGGGCGTGGTTCAGCTGCAGGTTCTGTAGTGGCATATTGTTTAAAAATCACCAACATTGATCCTTTAAAATACGATTTACTTTTTGAGCGATTCCTAAATCCAGATAGGGTTTCCATGCCGGATATTGATATTGATTTTGATGATGAAGGCAGGGGCAGGGTCATGGATTATGTGATTAATAAATATGGGTCTAACCAAGTGGCCCAAATCATCACTTATGGTACCATGGCTGCAAAATCTTCTATCAGGGATACAGCCAGAGTATTGGATTTGCCTTTGAACGATGCAGATAGAATTGCCAAACTTATTCCTACTATGTCCAAGCTAGGGAAGATATTTGGTGTTCCTGCAGCAGAACTAAAAAAGAAGTTTCGGGCAGAAGAATTGGAGAAAGTAAACGAACTGCTCAATATTTCTGAAGGGGATGATTTGGAAGCAGAGACGGTGAACATGGCTCGTATGTTGGAAGGGTCTCTTCGGAATACAGGAATACATGCCTGTGGGGTGATCATTACACCATCTGACATTACCAATTTTGTACCTGTAGCCACAGCCAAAGATTCTGATTTATATGTCACCCAGTTTGATAACTCGGTCGTAGAAAGTGCCGGCCTACTAAAAATGGACTTTTTAGGGCTAAAGACGTTGACACTAATTAAGGATACTGTAAAAATTGTTAAGGCAAAACACGGTATTGATTTGGTACCCGATGATTTTCCGTTGGATGATGAGAAAACCTATGAGTTGTTTCAAAAAGGAGATACGGTAGGAGTTTTTCAATATGAATCTGTAGGGATGCAGAAGCACATGAAAGATCTTAAACCATCTGTTTTTGATGATTTAATAGCCATGAATGCCCTGTACAGACCGGGACCAATGGAATACATCCCAAGTTTTATTGCTCGTAAAAATGGAGAAGAAGAAATCACGTATGACCTTCCAGAAATGGAGGATAATTTAAAAGAAACTTACGGAATTACAGTATACCAAGAGCAAGTGATGTTATTGTCACAACGATTGGCCAGTTTCTCTAAGGGTGATGCGGATGTATTGAGAAAGGCAATGGGTAAGAAGATTTTTGCCTTGCTGGAAAAACTAAAACCACAATTTTTAGATGGTGGGGAAAAGAATGGACATCCAAGAGAAATATTAGAAAAAATATGGAAAGATTGGGAAGCCTTTGCATCCTATGCCTTTAATAAAAGTCACTCTACATGTTATGCCTATATCGCCTATCAAACGGCCTATTTAAAGGCGCACTACCCCGCGGAATACATGGCGTCGGTACTGTCTAATAATATGAATGATATTAAACAGGTGACCTTTTTCATGGAAGAATGTAAAAGGATGGGCTTGGAAGTATTGGGGCCAGATGTGAATGAATCCTATTATAAGTTTGCTGTAAATCAGAACAATGCTGTGCGTTTTGGTATGGGTGCCATTAAAGGAGTGGGCAAGGGTGCAGTGGAAACCATAGTGGAAAATAGAAAAAAAGACGGGCCTTATAAATCAGTTTTTGATTTGGCCAAGCGTGTCGATTTGAGAGCCGCCAATAAGAAAGCCTTTGAAAATATGGCCTTGGCTGGTGGTTTTGATTCTTTGGGAGATTCACATAGAGCCCAATATTTACATACAGAAGGAGATGGGATTATTTTTTTAGAAAAAATAATTAGATCGGCTGCCAAATTTCAAGAAAATGAGAATTCTTCGCAGATGGATATGTTTGGAGGCATAAGTGAAGCTCAAATACCAGAACCCATCATTCCACCTTGTGAGGAATGGGGTACTATGGAAAAGCTAAGACGAGAAAAAGAGGTCGTAGGGATTTATCTATCTGGTCACCCTCTAGATGATTTTAACAATGAAATCAAGGCTTTTTGCAATGCCAATGTATCATGTTTCTCTAATTTGGAGGCGTATGTAAGCAGAGAACTTGTTTTTGCAGGAGTGATAACGGATGTGCAGCATCGAATATCCAAAAATGGGAAAGGTTGGGCCTTGTTTACTTTAGAAGATTATACAGAATCGTTTGAGTTTAGAATCTTTGGGGAGGAATACTTAAAATTCCGTCATTTCTTAATGATCAATTCCTTCGCTTTTATCAAGGCATATGTAAAAGAAGGTTGGACCAATAGGGAAACAGGCAAGAAAGGAGATCCGCGCATACAATACAATGACTTTAAGCAATTGCAGGATGTCATGGAAGCCTATGCAAAAAAACTCACCATAAAACTGAATATAGCCGATTTAAAAGAGGATCATATTCATCAGCTTAAGGATATTTTAAGATCTCATGATGGTAAGCATGCATTAAATTTTATGGTGTATGAAATGGAGGATGAAATAAAAGTAGACCTTATTAGTAGAAAGCAAAAAGTTCAAATCACCAGCGAACTATTGTCAACTTTGGAAGAGCAGGAAGTGCTCTATAAATTAAACTAAATCAGTCTCTTATATAATTTGTTCTTTTTGTAGGTAGGGTTTTATGCTGGTCAGTTGTTCTGTAGGTATATATAAACTTAAACCTATTTTTTATGAAAAAGAGCAAATTAGTAGTTATGGGCCTAATGTTGGCCTTAGCCTTTACATCATGTGAGAAAAATAATGATGCAGATCTTATGGAAACAGAAGATCTAAGTATTACTGAAGCCGTATCCTTAGAGGCATCCATAGAAGGAGTGGAGGATGTAACGGATCAATATATCCTTTATTCTGGAGCGTTTTTGCAATATGATGGAATCGCTAGCAAAGGAGACCCAAGACATTTTGGTTTTTTTAGAGAATGTGCAATTATTGAATCAGTGATTACGGATACAAGCTATGTAATCAACATTACTTTTGAGGAAGAATGTGAAGACAAGCATGGCAATACTGTTTCTGGTGTCATTACCATAACAAAAGAGATCAGCGATACCAGTAAGGAACGTACCATCACTTTTGTAGATTTCACGGTAAACGGTTATGTAGTAAATGGTGCAAAGACGTTTAACTACACTGCTGAAAATGCAAATGGAAACCCAGAAATGTCTGGAACGGTTGATATTTCTATTGAAACTGAAGAAGGAACCATCAGTAAAGTAGGTAACCGTACTATTGAAATCACAGCAGGAGCTGAAACAGATAGCTGGTTAGATGATGAGATAACTAAAACAGCTTCTTTTTCTTATACTAGAGCATCTGGAGCCATGTTCACTATGGAAATCACAACACCTTTGGTAAAACCTGCAGAATGCAAGTATTTTGCTTCAGGAGTGCGCGAGTTTACAAATGATGAAGGTACCTCTAGCTTGGATTATGGTGATAGTACTTGTGATAATATTGCAGTATTGACCGATTCTGACGGTAATGAGACTGAAATTGAATTGAGAAAAGGAAGAAGAAAGAAAAAGCATTAAACTATTAAGTTCAATAATGTTAGTAAAAAAGGCTGTCCAAATAGGGCAGCTTTTTTTGTATATAAAATGCTAATAGTGCCATAGTTAAAACCAATGTACCTTAGGTAAGGAAAAGGGTAAATAATTGACTAAATTTGTATAATATTTAAAATTAACAATATGGCATTAGAAATAACAGATGCTACTTTTGATGAGGTAGTCTTAAAAAGTGATATACCAGTAGTAGTAGATTTTTGGGCAGCATGGTGTGGACCTTGTAGAATGGTTGGACCTATCATAGAAGAAGTGAGTACCGAGTATGACGGAAAAGCAATAGTTGGTAAAGTCGATGTAGATGCGAACCAAGAGTTTGCAGCAAAATACGGAGTAAGAAATATTCCTACTGTTCTTGTGTTTAAAGACGGTGAGATTGTAAGCAGACAAGTTGGGGTATCTCCAAAGAAAGTATATACAGATGCAATTGATGCATTGTTGTAGTACCTAAAATAAAATTTGATATAAAAAAGGTAGGTTCCAAGTCATTGGGGCCTACCTTTTTTTGTTTTCCAAAAACTCGTACTAGAAAAAGCAGTTGAAATATCTTAAGTTTTAAGTAGTCCACAACACATACGCATTTCTTATCTTAGCTAGATGAACCTGCAATCCGAATTAAACAAAACCACCCTCTTCCATAACTTGGAGCTCTTGGCCAAGGAAGTAGTGGAGGGGTTTATTAGTGGGATTCATAAAAGTCCGTTTCATGGTTTTTCGGCCGAATTTGCAGAGCATAAGATTTACAACAACGGAGAGAGTACCAAACACATTGATTGGAAACTGTTTGCCAAAACAGACAAGCTGTACACCAAAAGATATGAGGAGGAAACCAACCTGCGCTGCCACATGATTTTGGATACTTCTGCCTCCATGTATTATCCACAACTTGAAAAGCTAGACTTAGACAATTTAAATAAGATTGGTTTTGGGGTGTTGGCCATTGCTGCTTTAATGAATATTTTAAAAAAGCAGCGTGATGCCGTAGGTCTTAGTATGTACTCGGACGACTATAATTTCTATGCCACAGAGAAAAGTAGTGAACGCCACCATCAGATGTTATTGGCACAATTAAGTGCGGTAAGTAAGGATGCGAATCCTGCAAAAAAGACAGAAACCTATACCTATTTGCATCAGATAGCAGAAAAAATACACAGACGTAGCCTTATTTTTCTGTTTACGGATATGTTTCAAACCACGGCCGATGATGAAAAAATGTTTGATGCGCTGCGGCATTTAAAGTATAACAAGCACGAAGTGGTGTTGTTTCATTTGTTGGATAAGGAGAAGGAATTGCATTTTGACTTTGAAAATACACCCAAACGATTTGTAGATGTAGAAACCGGACACCATATAGATTTGTATTCAGATACAGTTAAGGAATCATATGAGGAAAGTGTAGCTGCCTATTTTACAGAGTTGAAGCTAAAATGCGCCCAGTATAAGATTAAATATGTGGATGTTGACTGCGGGGCCGACTTTTCAAAAGTATTAAACACCTATATGGTAGAGCGACAAAAATTTAAATAAGAAAATATTTTAGGAAAATATGTTTGTGCAATTAAATAAGCAATGTATATTTGCAACCGCTAATCTAGCACGGTCTGGTAGTTCAGTTGGTTAGAATACCTGCCTGTCACGCAGGGGGTCGCGGGTTCGAGTCCCGTCCAGACCGCTTAGTAAAACCTCAACGAGTTGTATTACAATGAGTTGAGGTTTCTTTGTTTAGTTTATGTACGATTTTTGTATTTTAAATCAAATTAGAAAGTCATAGATTAATAAAATATAGCCTAAGATGGGGGCATATAAACTCAGTAATAAATTGTTTTCTATTGCGATTTTTGTGTCTACATATATTTTTAAATAATACCCATTGTAATTAATAATAAACCTACCAAAGAGAGTATTATCCATATCACAACAATTACCGTTATAATATAAATATTTTTTCCATTTCTTATGGTTGCTTCAAGTAAAACCTTATTTGAGAAAAGAGTTTCCATTTTAATTTCACGGTCAGTATATTCCTCTCGGGCTTTCTCAAACTTTAGTTGCTTTAATACCTTTTCCATTCTCTAGTGTTTAGTAACTATAATTCTCTTTATCATCTTTGCTCGCGTTTGATTCGACCTCTATAATTTGGATCTAGG
>NVXD01000016.1 GCA_002746415.1 Flavobacteriaceae bacterium
CACCGCTAAAATCATTAAAAAATTTAACTGCAGAAGCCTCGGGATAGTTTGAGATGCCAGAATGTTCCAAAAGTAATTTTGTGCCACCTTCATGGGGAGTCAATTCCCACATTACAATGGTTTCTGTATCCGTATTTTGCACAACCCAGGTATACACAAGCGTATAAGGGTCTGCTTTTTTTACTTCTCCAGTAATTTCCATACAACCACGTTCTTCGGTAGCAGTAAAGGTGTATTTATAACCGCTTTCAGCCTTAAAATCGGCCTTAATGAACCATGCAGATATTTCTTCGGCTGTGGAAATGGCACTCCATACTTTATCAATGGAATGAGTGAAAATGTGTTCTTTAGTGATTAAATCATTCATAACTGTTCGTTTTTTAGATTAATATGCAACTTTATGGTTGCAAATATAAATAATATAATTTATTACGCAACTATTTGGTTGCTTTAAACTAATTTTTCAATAAAAAAGAGCAAGGGGGGAGTACCAGTCATCGAGTATATGGGATGCATTACACTAAAAAATGTCGATTTCCGTTATACAGACCTTAACCCAAATTAAATATAATGAGAAAGAGTTTTATTAAAAATCTAGTTTACGTATGTGTAGTGGTATTGGCCGTAAGTTGTAGTAAGGACAATGATGGTGCACCAGTAACACAGGAAATTACAGCTACTCAGGTACAAACTGTAGTAGAAATTGATAATATTACCGGAATAGCAGATAATATTATTACAGATGTCTTTATGGATACCACATCGGCAACATCGAAAAGAAGCAGTCAAAAACAAACAGATTGTTATGAAGGTGTCTACACGGATTTAGGTTTTACATTAACCTTTGATAATTGTGATGGTGGTTCTGGTCATATTTTAGATGGCACAGTAAGTGTATCTTATGAGGCGGGACAAGACATAATTACCACATTTACCGCTACTTATACAGATTTTGCAGTAGGAGATGTTTTAATTAATGGTACGCGTTCTTTTGACTTTGTTTACGGACAGGATGCAGGTTCTTTTTCCTTTGATGTTACGAGTAACTTGACAGTAGTACTTGAAAATGAAGATGTTGTAACGCTTGTTGGAACACAGGAATTTGGATTTACGATTGGTGCAAATTTAGAAAGTATTGTATATACGCTTTCTGGAGATTGGACAGTAACTGTTAACAATGATACGTATGCTGTTGTTGTTACGGAAACTTTAGAAGGTGATGTTTCTTGTACGTATTTAACGTCTGGTGTAATGTCTCTTTCAAAAAATGGTTTAACGGTATCAGTTGACTTTGGAGATGGTGAGTGTGATGATGCAGCCACGCTAACGTATCCTGATGGAACAGTCGAAAATATTACCTTAGATGACTAATTCATAGTTATCCTTTAATAATATAAAAAGCCTTGGTGAACAACTAGGGCTTTTTTATTTGGTATACTTTCATAGATGGATTGATGTATTGGGAATAGGAGTATTCTTGTAGTACTTAAAAAGTCTATTTTACATAATATAAATTATAGTACAAATACATTATTTACAGTTTTTAAGGGAATTCCCGTTTGTAGGCTATAATTCCAAAAAAAACAAAAAAATCAAGGCTACACAAAATTTTGGAAACAACTTAAAACTAATTTTCTCAAACGCACACTTATAGGGATTCTATAGTCACCAATAATTATTTGATGTTCTATAATTTTATCTACTTTATGTTTAGCTACTATATATGATTTATGTGTTTGAATAAAATTATCTTCTGGTAATTGGTCTATGAAACTTTTTAAAGATATATGTGCAATTATAGCTTCCTCTAGTGTTACTACTTTGATATAATTTTGCATTGCTTCTACAAACAAAATATCATCTATTTTAATCTTTTTTAGCTGTTTTTCACTTTTTAAAAAGAGGACTTCATTTTCAGCATTATGGTTGTAATAGTTGTTGACTTTATTGACTGCTTGTAAAAAACGCTCAAATGAAATTGGCTTTACTAAATAATCCAAAACTTTATACGAAAAACTTTCCAAAGCATACTCTTCGTATGCAGTGGTTATAATGATTGAAGGAGAGTTTTTTAAACCTTTTAACCAATCAATACCTGAAACTATAGGCATGTTGATATCCAGAAAAATTAAATCGATTTGATTACTTTCTATATAATGATTTGCTTGTAACGCATTCTTGCATAGTGCGATAACATTTAAAAATGAAATCTCATTACAATAGTCCGCGATACCTTCTCTTGCTATGGGTTCATCATCGATAATTAAACAGTTGAGTTGTTTCATTTTTAGTCTTATAAACGAATAGATAAGTCCACTATATAATTGTCCTTTTCCTTATTGATTTTCAGCTGATGTGTATCTGGGTATAATAATGATAATCGCTTTTGCACATTTGTTAATCCAATTCCACCTACTACATTTTCATTAATTAGCTGATCATAACTGTTCGCTACATATAGATGAAGCTTCCCTCCCGCTTCTTCAATTTTTATTTTAATTCTATTGGCACTACTATCTACATGATTACTGCAATGTTTAAAGGCATTCTCAATAAAAGGAATCAACAGCAAAGGAGCCATCTTTATTGTAGGATTCTCCAATTTCATATTGTAATCTAATAGAACGTCTGAGCCTCTACGAGTCTCTTCAATTTTGATGTATTTTGATACGTAATCTAGTTCTTTTTCTAATAGAATATGAGTGCTACTTTCGTATAATTGATAGCGCAGTAGTCCAGAAAATTGAAGTAAAGTATCTTTAGCTAGTGTATTATTTTTACCAATTAAATGGTAGATACTATTTATTCCATTAAATAAAAAGTGAGGATTTAATTGAGCCTTCAAATATTTCAGCTCTGTTTTGTAGGTTTCTTCTAAAAGATTTTGCTTTATTTTTTCGGATTTTTTGTATTCAAATTTAAGAATATAATAAAAACCAGCGCCACTGTACACTATGTGAACTATTAAATTAGTGATAAAACTTCCCTCTAATAATTCATAATTTATTTTGTAAACACCATAAAGGACATAATCACAATACGTTTCAATTACAGAAATTATGATGATTAAAGAAATAGATAGTACAAAAAATTTCACCTTTTTATTATGAATATAAATCTTGGGGAATAGCCAAAAAACTTGTGTGTAAAATAAAATAGCATTAAAAATAAGTCCGTAAGTGTAGGCATAAGTTAAGCTACCAGAAATAGTGCTAAAGCCATTCCAATTAAACTCCGATCCAAAGGCTATAAACCAAAAATTAAATAACCAAAACAATACGTGTGCAGCTACGATTACTATTTTGGATGTATTCATTTTGAGTATTTTAAACAAAGGAAAGCATAATTTATTTGTGTTAACCCCTATCCCAACGTTCATCAATAAATAATCAACGGTTATCAAATTATTATTATTTGAAACTTATTTTTCTGTTTTTTTGTTTCAAATTTTAATTATAAAAATGAGAAAATATATTTTTGCATTTCTATGCATTGCTATCCTGTCCTATACTACTGGATTTGCCCAAACAGAAACAGATCCTAAAAACAGCAGCCTTGTGTTTTCAATAGGTTATAATTCGGGATCTTTAAAAAATTTAGTATTTGCACCTGTTTCTCGTTATGATTATAATGGTTTAGTCTATCAGTTAAAATATGCAAGTACTAGTAAAAAAGAAAATTTATTTGAAATACAACTAGACTATTTAAATTCAGAATTAAAATCAGATTTAATTCCAGTACTTAATGCTAACTATTCTAAAATAGTACTAAATTTTTCCTATTTAAAACAAGTCTACAATAAAAATAAGTTAGCAATACATGTAGGTTTACAATCACAAACAAATGTGTCTTCTTATATAAACTGGAAGGCCTATGATTTTCAACAAAAACTTGGAGTAGCAGGCCGTTTAACATTTCAAGCAGATGAAAAACAAACCCTGTCATCTAAACTAACCCTGCCTTTTCTTATGTGGAGAACTTCAACTTTCGAAGAAAATTTTTATTCA
This sequence comes from Flavobacteriaceae bacterium, assembly GCA_002746415.1. Taxonomy (GTDB): domain Bacteria; phylum Bacteroidota; class Bacteroidia; order Flavobacteriales; family Flavobacteriaceae; genus Saonia. The sequence continues at coordinate 4,008 of NVXD01000016.1, forward strand.
TTAAAAAGTTATCAAAGCCTTTTGTGGAGTACTGAATATAAATATAAACTCTCTAATCATTTTGATTTCAATGTAAACTATAATTTTAATTACGATAGGCTTCAAATTTCTAATGCGTATAGAGAACTACAACACCAGATTAACCTTGGTATTAACTTTAAGTTTTAATTAATTATGAAACATATAAAATTGTTTACGTATACTTTTTTTATAGTATTTATTTTAACACTAGTCTCTTGTACAAATACTTTAATTGGAGATGAAGGAAAACTAGACGAAGAGATTTATTTAAACTACCAAACCAGAACAGATTTAGAATTACCTTTTGAAGAAGAATGGTATACATTTAATGGTGGGAAAACTCATTTTGAAGGTGCTCATCATTTTACTACTCGTGGCGGAGGTGAAAGATATGCTATTGATTTTTTAATAGTTGTAGACATAGAAGAAAGTACTGGTATATTAAGAAAGATGCATTCAGGCGATGGCAGGCAAAATGAAGATCATTATTGTTTTGGAAAACGGTTAAATGCTCCTGGTGATGGAAAAATAATAGAAGTTGTAAATAATGTTGAAGATAATCAACCCGGTAATGAGAATAGAAATCGACCTGGTGGAAATTATATTATTATAGACCATTTAAACGGTGAACATTCAATAATGGCACACTTAAAAAAAGAGTCAATTATAGTTTCTGTGGGTGATACTGTTGTTAAAGGTCAAGAAGTTGGTAAAGCTGGAAATAGTGGTGCTTCATCTGCTCCACATCTACATTATCAGCTAGAAGGTTCATCAGGATCTTTAAATGAATTGGGACTTCCTGCTCAATTTAATAATTATTATGAAGATAATATATTTATAGAAAAAGGAGAGCCAGTAAGAGGCGAAAAAGTTAGAAAGAATTAAAAACACCTTTGTTTAGTGAAACATATCAATTTGTAGATGAATACTTTAAATCTATAGCTCGATATAAATGAAAAAATCAAGGTTACTTACTCCACACACATTCCCCTCCCCTCCTACTGTCACTTCAGGAAAAGAGTGTTCCATTACCTAGGAAGAAAAAACATTCTAGAAGAAAAATTAAAGTAACAGAAGTACCAATTACTTTGCTTTTCCAAAGCAAAGTTTCATAACGCCGTACATTATAGTACAAATATGTTTATATCCTAAAACGCCATCAGATTGCATTTTTGCTAGAATCATTGTTCATATTCGTAAGCTATAATTTGCGTTATGAAAAATTGCCGCACAGCCAACTGCATATTACTTTGATAAAATTGAAATATTACGACATTTTATTTTATACCCAATTATCTCCCGAAGTTTCGGGACTCAGCCAACATTAAAATCTGCCTGTCGGCAGGCATGAAAGCAAAACTTTTGTGCTGTTTTCAAATACACTCTTAATTTTGACCTAACCATAAGCAACAAAGCTGTTGATGCACTTTCCATATGGATTATTGTTTAGGTCTAAGATTCTCAATAATCTGAGCATCCACCCAATAAGGTTTTCCTACCCAATTAGTACTTCCATCTTCTTTAATCTCCCATTCACCTCTCGAGAAAAATAGATATTTTCCATCGTCTGTCACATGTACGCCACTTTCCTGGAGCTCTGTGTTTATTTGAGCTCCCATGTTCATTGCTGGTAACCAAGAACCGTCTTTCGCTCTAAAACTAATATAGAGATCAGAACCACCATATCCGTCTTCTCTTACAACATCCCATAACAAATAGGATTCATCCGGAGCAATATTGGGGTGGGCAATCCATGTTCCGGTGTTGATTTCCTTGCCCATTTTTTGGCGGGGTTCATATTTGCCGTTTATAAGGCGTGAATAACTGATAGCGCCAATGGTATCTGGTCTTTCAAATTGATCAAAGAAAAAAGTTCCTCTGTCTGATTCAGATATCCCCATGATATGTTTATCTGTAAAAGGGGACCCCATACTTATGAGTTCGGACCAGCCCGTGTCGGTTCGTTCCCTATATTTATTTCCACGGCGTATCTTAGTACCATCCTTAGAGAAGTTTGGCCATTTTATATCGGTCTCAGATTCGTTCCCCCATTTATTATTTTCATACCGAATTACAAAAAAGGTGCGTTTTTCATATTTGCCATTTTTTCTAGAGAAATAGTACTTCTTCTTATCTGGTGAAAATGTACCACCTTCAAAACGCCCTTCTGGAGAAACAATGCTAGGAGCAAAAATTTTAGGGGTTAAACCCGGTGGTTTTTCTCCAAAATAGCGATCTTCTACGGTTGGATGGCTAGCATCTTTTCCGATTTTTTCTTGTGCAAAAGCTATATTGATTGAAATGGCAAATGCCAACAATACTAATTTCGTTGTTTTCATGTTTTCTTCCTTTTTGATATCTAATGAACTTGTGTATGGTTTCGTTGCGTGTTTAAGCGACTAATTAAACAAATAAGAAACGAACTTGGCGGTAGTTATGTTTATACTCTTTAATTTTCACATAAAATCATTGTTATGGTCTTAACTGTTCAATGATCTTAGCATCAACCCAATATTTTGTTGTTTCCCAATATGTACTTCCATCTTCTCTTACTTTTTCTTCTGACCTTCCAAAAAGTAAATATTTTCCATCAGGTGTTAACCTCGCACCATTTTCTACTAGCTCTGAATTGATCTTATCTCCCATATTAATAGCAGGACCCCATGAACCATCTTGCTGTTGAAAACTGATATAATTGTCAGACAAGCCGTATCCATCTTCTCGCTCGCTACCCCATATTAAGAAGGATTCATCTGGTGCTATAAATGGATGGGCTGTCCATTTTCCTGAGTTAATGTGCTTACTGAGTAATTTTGGTTCTTCGCGCTTACCGTCTATAACCCTTGAGATGCGGATTACGTCATTACTTTTATAATCATCAAAAACAAAAGTCCCTTTAGAAGATACTGACAACACCATAATACCCCAATCTTTTCTGTCAAACATTGGACCTAGACTTTTAATTTTTGACCAACCAGAGTCTGTACGTTCAATATAGTTATGCCTTGAGTATAATATGTTGCTATTTCCAGGATTATGCTTAAAACTATATTTATTAACTCTATAAGAATTTCCTTCATTCCGATACACAATAACAGCTGACTGAAAGGGGTCATTCCTTGAGTAAGTGAAGTAAAACTCTTGCATATCCAGAGAGTCCTCATTCCCTAATTTCCAATCTTGAGAAGTGTTTTTTTTAGGAATAAAAATTTCAGGAGTTAATCCTGGTGGTTTATATCCAAAGTAAATATTTTCTTCTATTGATGAGTTGCTCTCTTCTGATTTCTTACTGTCACAAGAATAAAAAAGTACGATAAACACTAGTGTAAAAAATAAAATTAAATAATTCCTCATGTACAATTTGTTTTTTAATTACCGCCAACTGGGTAATATCCTGATTTACTGATGATTATATTATCAACGCTTAAAGAGATTTGCTAGTCCTTTTTTCTGTGTTAATGCACATGTGATATGGATTATTGTTTGGGCCTGAGTGCCTCAAATATTTGTGCATCTACCCAAAAAATATCTCCTCGGTCACCACCAAAAGATCTATGAAAGAAAAAATACTTTCCATCAGGTGATACGCTTCCATATGCTTCTCCGAATTCTGTATTTATCTGATCTCCCAAACTAATGGCAGCACCCCATGAACCATCCTCTTGCCGAAAACTAATATATAGATCAGCATTACCATATCCGCTTTCTCTTTGATCATCCCAGATCAAATAGGATTCATCTGGAGCAATGAAGGGATGGGCGTTCCAATTTCCCATGTCAATGTTCACTGCTAACGGTTTTTCACGTTTGCCGTCTATTAATCGTGAATAACGAATAGGCCCTGTTTCAGAGGCCTCATCAAAATAGAAAGTTCCTTTAGCCGAAACCGTAAGGCGCATGATAGGGATGTCTTTGAAAGGAGCGTCAAGACTTTTCACGGCTGACCAGCCAGAGTTGGTTCGCTCTCTATATTTATTTCCCAAGTACAGCGTCTTACCGTCAGAAGAAATAAATGGTTCCCCCGCTCTGGGTGGCACAACAGATTCGATCCATCGATTATTTTTGTATTGAATAACAACTAAAGTATTATTTTTATATTCTCCCCCTCTTCTGCGGAAATAGAACTCTTTTAAATCGGGTGTAAAGGCAGCTTCTGCTTCCCTATGCTTTGTCCGAATAATATCCGGAGCAAATAATTCGGGTATTAACCCCGGGGCCTTTTGCCCAAGATAGGAGCCTTCGAGGACTGAGGATTTATCTTGACTATCAATTTTTCCGCTCATAGTTGGAATAGAATTTTGAACAAAAGCTGGAAGAATGCTCTCTGCAATTATTTGCAGGGTGCTGTTATCGTTTTCATGGGCTGTAACCACAACCATAAGATCTAGCTCCCGTATCAGAATAATAAACTGACCACCACCACCCTGGGCAGATGTACTATAATAGCTTTTATTGCCGTATTTTAAATCTGCATTCCACCAGTAATAACCGTACCCCTGATTAGAGACATCTTTACCACCACCGTAGACATCTTCATCGCCAGTAAGGAGAATCCTGCTGGTTGCTTTGGTGATAAACGCTTCTGGAACCAGCTGTTCACCATTCCATTTGCCTTTGTTCATAGCCAAAGTTCCCCACTTGACCATATCGCGGGATGTCATGCTAGAGCCACTTCCCGATCTTGGCAGGCCGCTCACGTCAGTCCGCCAGCCATAAGTCGTGATGCCTATTTTGTCGAGGAGTTCATTTTTAATAAAGTCCTTGGCCGACCCCGGTACGACAGCGTCTAGGACTTGCATCACCAAAACTGGATCGCCTTGATATTTAAAATTCTGAGATTCAGTGGTAATAGGAGCACTATGCTCAAGAATTCCCTGAACTTGCCCCTGCCCTATTAACTTACTTGGATTTTTCTCGAGTTCTTCTCTCTGTTCGTTACTGATGCGAATACCAGAACGCATAGTCATTGCTTGGTGCAGCGTGATTTTTTCTACACCGGCAACAAATTTTGTTGGGTCCAGTTCCCTGAGAAAGCTGACCACCGGCTTGTGCAAATCGTCCATAGTCAGATAACCCAACTGGATAGCACGGCCCAGCGCCATGCAAGTGTAGGCTTTAGTTGCAGACGCTTGCGGATGGGGCAGGTTGCTACGGCCACGCGAATAATAGGATTCAAATAAGAGCTTGCCCTTGTAGGTAATAAGAAAGCTGTCGAACTTATCAGTATTGTCCTTGGCGATCTTCTGTGCTAGCTTAAGAATCAACGCTTTGTTGCCACCATCGATGCCTAATTCGCCCACAAGGATACCGTCTTTTCTATCCTTTGGCGCTGCATCAATAAAGGCTTCTTTAATATCAGGAATATCCCTGAAGGAGAGCGTGGCTTCGGCAGCTGTGGCCTCTGGTGCATGACCATTACTTTGTTGGGAAATGCCACTATTTGTTAGGATAAGTAGCATTAAAAGCAGTAATCCTGTTTTGTTTTTCATAGTTTACACTTTTTTAAAGAGACAAAAAAGGCATCTAGATGAGATGAATTTTTTCGTTTTGTTTTACAAACTTGGTTCTTGATTTCCAGCTATCCAATCTATATTATGTCAACTGCTCTATATCCTAATGAACGACTCTAAGAAGATCCCTATAATGGTTATCTTACATCAGTAATACCGCTAAAAATGAATCTGAAATTTTTGCCCTGCCTTCTATTCGTATTGCTACTTGTAACATCTTGTTCTTCAACCCCTGTTTTTAAGGAATATGAGACTGTATTCCAGGTGGGCGATCAACAAGAATGGGCAACCAAAGACCTGAATGATCAGGACTGGAAAAAACGCAAAATAGTAGTGCCAGATGGTAAGATTTTCTGGTCCAGGACTAAAATTGATATTCTAAAAACCCCCGATTCATTGCATCCATATGGACTTCAGCTAGATGTCTATGGAGAGTATGAGGTTTTTTGGGACGGGGTTTTGGTTGGAAAAAACGGGAATCCCGGACAGGAAGCAATAGATGATCCTGGAGGTAAAATGTGGGCCACCTTTAGTCTCCCTGCACAGCTAACGGAGGCGGGAGAACATCTATTGGCGCTACGATCAAGTCTTTATTATTTTCCGAGTCATACAGGAATATATGACATGGAGATAGCTTATTATGATGCCCTACTAACCAATCGACTCATAGAATCTTCCTATATGCATCTTTTTGCAGGAGCCTTTCTTATCGCCTCTTTCTATTTTCTATTTCTCTTTCTAAGTAATAAAAAGGAGTATGCAACACTAGTTTTCAGTATCAGCTGTTTGCTATTTTTTCTCCTGATATTGGCAGAGTTCATTAAAGCCTATATGCCCATCCATTACAGTACGCATGTGATACGCTTACAGATTATAGGCATTCTGATGCTTGGTATTTCTTATTTGATTCCGTTCTATTTTTCCATGCAGTTTCCTTTGCCCAAACGAAAATTGCTGCTAGCCATTTACGCAGCAATTCTATTGTACATTTTCCTATCAAGATATGTCTTCGAATTGACTGCCAATAATATGGCTTTAAGCATGTGGTTGTTTTCCTTTGGGATTGTGGTGTTTGGGGTTTATAAAAAGAGGAAAGGTGCTCGTCTCGTACTGTTGACCCTCCTACTATCCGTGCCTATTGTTTTTGTCACTCCTTTTAACAAAAGCCTATTCGCAGGTTTCAGCCTTATTCTTCTTGGCATGTTTTATTTGCTTTCTCTCAGAATCAAAGAACAACGACTGGCATATGAAAATTCTTTAGTTCAATCCACGCGCCTGCGACTGGAATTACTAAAAAAGAATATTCAACCTCATTTTCTTATGAACACTTTGACCTCTTTAATAGATTGGGTGGAAGAATCACCTAAAAAAGGCGTTTTGTTTATAGAAGCTTTAGCCAAAGAATTTGACCTTTTTAATCAGATAGAAAATCAAACATTGATTCCTATTTCTCAAGAAATAGCCCTTTGCCGTACCCATCTTGAAATTATGGAGTACCGGAAAGAAATCAACTATTCTTGGGTAGAAGTTGGCATTGACCTTGAACAAAAAATACCACCAGCAATACTTCACACCTTATTGGAAAATGGAATTACCCACAGCCTGCCTCTGGAAGATAACAGTATCAAATTTAAGCTTGTTTTTGAAGCGAATAGTCATTACAAGTGTTATACATTTTTAACCTTTGCTACTCGTGTTAGGCAAGCAAGGAGTGATAGAGAAGAGGGTACGGGACTGAAATACATCAAGGCTAGACTTACAGAGAGTTATCAATCAAAATGGGATTTAACCTCTGAACCAACAGATCAGGGTTGGAAAAACACTATAAAAATATATTCCTAAAGAGATGAACATTTTAATTATTGAAGATGAATCGAGAATTGCCAAAAGAATTGAACGCATGACGCGTGATATTTTTGGCAATGCCTTACAATCGCTAACCCATATCAACACGCTCCATGAGGCCTTGAACTTTATTAAAAATAACGCATTGGATCTTGTTCTCTTGGATTTAAATCTCAACGGTGACAATGGTTTTGACCTACTTACGACGGCTGTTTCTGAATCGTTTCACACCATAGTAATTTCCGCTTACAAAGATCAGGCACTTACTGCTTTTGAACATGGGGTTTTAGATTTTGTCCCTAAGCCATTTAACAGAGATCGGTTGGAGCAAGCTTTTAATCGGGCTATTACAAAAGAAAAATCAGAAAATCACCAAATTAAAGTTTTAGCGATAAAAAAAAGAGGTCGGATACAGCTCATACCTATTGAAGATTTACTTTACATAAAAGGAGCTGGTCCCTATACCGAACTCTTTCTTAAAGACGGAACAAAAGAACTGCATGATAAATCACTCGAAAAGCTAGAACAGCTGTTATCGCATGCTTTTGAACGCATACATAAATCATACTTGGTAAAGATGTCTGAGATAAGGGAAATTATTGTAGAATCAGGTAGTAAATATATGGCCAAGCTAAAAAATGGAGAAGGTATTCCTATCGGAAGAACTAAATACAAAGACATAAAAGCGAAGTGGGTTTAAAATACCTTTGATGATATGGAAGAAACATTTAAATAGCGACAACCAATTATAATTAGTTCTCGCTATTTGAAATTATGATACTGTCTGTATATTTTCTTTTTGGAAAATTATTTCAATGTAAAATGGCAAGTAATACCAACAGACAAATCGCCGTACAATTTATGTACGCCAAATATGGCTCTGGAATGTATGCCCTGTTCTCCTAAAACATGTAAAAATAAATCCGATGCTCCATCTACAACACGAGGTGCTTCGTTCCAATTTTCTCCAGATTGGTAATACGCATCCATGTGGTTTAGACCTTCTATGCTGTCGAAACCAATTTTATCGTTTATTTGAGATAATACATTTAGTGCCGCCAATTGCATGGCCTTATAACCATCTTCGGTACTTAAATTGTCTCCAAACCGACCTTTATACAGCAATTCGCCATTAATAATCGGGAACTGAATGGCAACATAAGCCACCTTGCCTCTAACATTTACAGCTGTATATGATCCGCCTGGCGTACTTGGTACTGGAAGGGCTAACTGCCATTCGCTTAACTTTTTTTCGATATTCATGACTCTAATTTTTAATCCCTCATTGAGGGTTTAATTTCCCGGAGGCTAGCCTCGAAATGAAAAATGTTTTTTCGGAAGCATACCTCGTACTCTTGGGTCGAGGTTGTTGATTTAAGCAAACGCATAATCCGTGAAGCCTACAGCATCTATACCGAAAAAGGTCTCTGGATTTGGTGCTTGCAGGGCCACATTATTTTTTAAACGCTCAATAAAATCAGGATTCGATATATAGGGTCTACCCACATATGTCAAGTCGAAACCGTCGTTTAAAACAGCATCGGCAGTTGCTATAGAAGATACATTTCCACCAGTAATTACGGGACCTTCAAAGTTGTGCTTAATTGCTTTTCTTAAGTTTAATTGTCGGTCTGTACGTGCATCCATAACTCCAAAAGAATCTTCCTGAACCACAATATGCATATACACTAATCCTATTTTTTTTAGTTCTTTTGCCAAAGCTATATACGTTTCTTCAACGCCCTCATAGTCACTTTGTAAATCGTTATACACGCCAAAAGGAGAAATACGAATACCTACTTTATTGGCGCCTACCTTATCGGCTACTTTTTGGGCCGTTTCTATCACAAAACGATTGCGATTTTTAACCGAACCACCATATTCATCTATTCGTTGGTTAGACTTAGGGTTGATAAATTGATCTAACAAATAACCATTTGCGGCGTGCAATTCTACCCCATCAATTCCGGCTTCATTAATCAAACGGTCGGACGCATAAACAAACTCTTCTTGTGTTTGTAAAATATCATCTTTTGTCATTTCCTTAGGCATACCGTGATCTTCCATGCCTGTTTCAGAAAAAATTTGTCCGGCTGTTTGTATAGGCGATGGTGCTAAAATGGTTGCCCCTTCTGGCATATTTATTTTTGCTGAAACGCGACCGGTATGCATGAGCTGTACAAATATTTTCCCTCCTTTTGCATGTACGGCATTCGCAACGCCCTTCCAACCTTGAATTTGCTCGTCAGAATATGCTCCTGGAATACGTGGATATCCTAATCCGTTTGCCGATGGCGAAGTACCTTCGGTAATAATTAAACCTGCTGAAGCACGTTGCTCGTAATATTCAGCAATAAGCTTATTTGGAATATAATTGGTTGCTCGTGTGCGTGTCATTGGCGCCATAACGATTTTGTTTTTTAGTTGAATGTCGCCCAATTGGAATGCTGATAATGATTTCATATGATTTATTTTTAAATTTTTAAATTAATAATAGACTAGTCGGTTTAGTATTTGATTAAATTTTTTTAGAGTAATAGGTCAAGGATTTGGATAAAATCGTCCAAAGGTTGTCTGTTTTTACTAGATTTCATTCTAAAAATGGCCCCTTCCCAACCGTTTAATATAACAGACGCCATCATTCTAGTGTCTATTTCTTTTGAAATTTGATTGTTTGCTTTACCCTCTTCTAAACATTGTTCAATGGTGGCTTCCCATTTTTCCAATTGTTCTTCTACAAAGGTTTTAAATTCGTTACTTACGCCACCTTCCGAACAGCTATCGCCTAATAAGCAACCTTTTTCAAATTGTTTTTGTTCAAACTCCTCTGCCCTATCCTTATAATAAGATTGAATGCGTTCTTTAGGTGTTAATTCAGATTTCTTCAATAAAACATCTTGACAAACAGCTAAACCACAATTTGAATAGCCTTCTAAAACCTGAATAGCAAATGCTTCTTTGCTTTTAAAATGGTGATAAAATGATCCTTTCGGAATTTCAGCTTTTTCCAATATTTCAGTCAAGCCCACATTGCTGTAACCCTTTTTCGAAAAAAGTTCTAATCCTGCCGCTAATGCATTCTCTTTAGTCATTCTTATGTTTAACTTTTGCATTCAAAAACGAAGGTGAATACATTTACAACGCTTTCGTTTTATGGTCTATTTTTGATTTCTTAAATACTATATTAGACCAGTCGGTCCAAAAGTAATTAATTTTCTCCATCTTTTACAACTTTGGATGAAAATTGATAAAACTTTAACTTTTGTGCATTCTGACCCATTAGAACTGTTGCTAAATTACATCGCTAAAGGGGGGTGAAAATATTTTCATTATCTAAGTTAAAGCATTCGAAATATCGCACTACTTATCTATTACATATTGAGAAGAATCTTTTAAGTAATTAAATGTTTAAGAAATATGTGTTGCCTATTACAGTATCTCGGAGGAACACTTCAAAACTACAGCATCAGTACAAGCTTAAGGCATGCATTTGATCCAAACAACTATGCATTTGGTTCAATACATTTAAAACAAAATCTAGACGATTGAATTCTATTAGGTTAGACTTTGGTTAAGGCTATAGGCAGGTAAAATAGCCCATTAGTGATTTTCCTGAGTAGTTTTAGGAGCTCCTTCGCCTAAATTCACTCGGACTTTTCTTCTGAAACTTTTTAAAGGTTCTATTAAAATGACTGAGACTTTCAAACCCACAACTAAAAGCGATTTCCTGAATTTGCATGTTGCTACTTTCTAATAACTGGCCTGCACGTTGGACCCTAGATTGATTTAAAAAAGAGACAAAGGTATGTCCAGCATGATTTTTAAACCACCTACAAAAGGATTGGGGCACCATATTGGTAAGTTTCGACATATGATTAACGGTTAACTTTTGATCCAAATGTTCCAAGATATAATTCGTTGTTTTGGATATTTTGTCAAGTGTACTTAAATGGTGATACTTCGTTTGATTGTTGTTAGATGAAAGTATCCTACGAGGTTCTTCCCCCACTAGAATCTGTAAGATTTCAATGAAAGTGGCCAATTGCAACACTTTTGATTTTGATGCAAAGGATGTGATTTTTTCAATTAACTGATGGCTAGGGTTAGAATAGTGAATGCCTAGAGCTGCTTCATGAAATAAAGTTTCAAATACCCCGCACTCGGCAAATTGACCAAACAAGTCCTTGTTAAATTGAAATACATATGCCTCACTTTGGGCATCCCCAAGTTCATGCGTACTCACCCAATTATGTGGTAAGTTCTCACCGACAAGAATTAAATCAAAATCGGAAAAAGGTTCAATAGAATCTCCTATAAATCGTGTACCATTTCCTTTGGTAATTAAGGTGAGTTCTAGTTCAGGATGATAATGCCAAAAAGGCTTAAAAGCATCCGTTTTAAAATTAAAAAACTGAAAGGATTGCCTAGATTTTTCATAAGCAATTTGCTCCAATGCTGGCTTCATACGCTATTATTAACCTATAATAGAGACAAAAATACAAAGACATGTTTAAATATGCGTGGTTTTGGTTTAAATCGATCTATTAATTCACATCACACTACTGTAATTTTGGACTATCACCTAAATTACTAGCATGAGCAGCACAGCCATCCTCAATCAGAAATATACTGTCACAAAAGAGCAAATTTCGGCTTATCAAACAAACAAGTTTATAAAGTTAAAGGAGGTGCTTGATGCAAAAACCTTGGGTCATTTCAATGCCATCATAACAAAAAAAGTAAACGAGCTTAATGAGGTTGAAGCTCCTATGGAAGCACGGTCTACCTATGGCAAAGCCTTTTTACAATTGTTTAATTTATGGACGCATGATGAAGAGATAAAAAAACTGATTTTTAGCAAGCGCCTGGCGAAAATTGCAGCAGATTTAATGCAGGTAGATGGTGTTAGAATGTACCATGACCAAGCGCTCTACAAAGAAGCCGGTGGAGGTATTACGCCTTGGCATTCAGATCAGCACTACTGGCCTTTAGCAACCGATAAAACAATTACCGCATGGATACCACTACAAGAAACACCTCTGGAAATGGGGCCTTTGGAATTCAGTGCTGGGAGTCATGCTATTGTAGAAGGCAGAGAATTATCCATTGGTGATGAAAGCGAAATAGCGATTCAGAAAAAATTGAAAGTAACCGACTATAAACACATCATTGAACCCTTTGATGTTGGTGAAATTAGTTTCCATTCTGGTTGGGTATTCCATCGTGCAGGTGACAATACTACAGATGAAACTCGAAAAGTAATGACCATCATCTATATGGACAAAGAAATGAAATTAAAAAAGCCCAGTAACGATGGACAGGTAAACGATTGGAACACCTGGTGTCCCAATGCTAAAATTGGTGAAATTATAGATACACCACTCAACCCAATACTCTATTAAAATGAGCACGATTAAATACCTATATCCTCATTGGGGAACGAAGCAAAATACGCCATCCGATTTTTTTTATCTTGCGCTGTCTAATTACTTTGACGGTATTGAAATCAACCTGCCTGAGGATACTATTTTTAGGCGTCAATTTCAAGATGCACTGAACAGTATCAAACTGGAGCAACCTGACTTCATTTGTGTCCTGCAACAAGTTTTAGGAATACAAAAAGAATCCCCCAAAGACTATTTATCAAGAGTCTTAGTTACTTTGGAAAAGATGCTGCCGTATCAGCCAAATTTTATCAATTCACATACGGGTAAAGACCATTATTCCTTCTCTGAAAACTGCAACATTATTGAAGCCATAGAAGCTTTTTCATCAAAACACAACATTCCTGTGCTTCATGAAATTCACAGAGGTAGATTTACCTTTCATAGCAAAACAACCTTAAACTATTTGGAGAAGTTTCCAAATCTTAAATTTGTGGGAGACCTTTCCCATTGGTGTGTGGTGTCTGAATCCATGTTAGAAGATCAGGAGGAACTTATTACAAAAATAATTCCTCATATACATCATATTCATGCACGTGTAGGCTTTGAGCAGTCCCCACAAGTGAACCATCCTTTTGCCCCAGAATGGCAATTGCATTTAGATACTTTCACCCAGTGGTGGCAAGAAATCATTGACTACCATAGTTCAAAACGGGATATGACCATTACACCAGAGTTTGGGCCCTATCCCTATATGCCACAACTACCCTTTACCAAAGAACCTTTGGCAGACCAACATGAATTGAATTGCAAAATGAAAACCCAACTAAAATTAAATTTGACATACTAAAAATTAGCGTTTTTCTACGCTCATGTAGCCCCTCGATGAATTAAGCCATGGTACAAACTATGGCTTAATATTCTGGTTCACTTTAAACAAATTGTTTGGATCAACTAGTTGTTTAATTTTTACCAGTCGGGCATAGTTATGTTTAAAACTCGCTTTTATACGATCTTGTCCTTCATCCATCATAAAATTAGAATAGGCTCCACCTGAAGAATACGGATGTAAAGCTTCCCAATATGCTTTACACCATTTGGTTATTTTTCCAGCGTTCTTAGGGTCTGGATCTACACCAACAATAACACCAGCATAATTAGCATCTCTATAGGCCCAAGGGGTATCTTCTGCTCCAACCCTACTGGCTGCGCCACTAATTGGATATAAATGCATTTGTGACAATGGTGTGGGAATGTTTGAGCCATATTTTAAGTGTTGCGCGCTAATTTCAGGGCCTAATTCATTAAAGAAGTCGGCTCTCCAATACCACTGCATACCAGGAACCATCATATCATCGAACATTGATTGTATTGCAGGATAAGGCATTTCCCCTACATGTTCAAATACGGGTTTCATATCTTGGACGGGTTTAAAAATGGATTCAAAATCTTTCTCCTTACCTGTATAACACCAAACTATTCCACAAAATTGTTTATGGTGTAAATGCTCTGGAAAAGGATCTCCTGGGATAATCATAGTCGTTATAAAGCCATTTAATTCCTCTGGTGCATTCAGTAAAAACTGATGATACCACTTCATCACCGCTTCCGTTTGTTCTATTGGCCATAAGGTTGGACCCCCAATAACTGTTTTTACTGGATGGGCCTGAAATTTAAACGATGTTACTACACCAAAGTTTCCACCACCACCACGAATGGCCCAAAACAAATCAGTATTGCAATTGGCATTTACCGTTACAAAAGAACCATCTGCCAAAACCATTTCTGCTTCTAATAAATTATCAATTGTGAGGCCATATTTACGAGAAAGATGCCCTACACCTCCACCAAGAGTTAATCCTCCTACTCCTGTTGAGGAAATAATTCCTGCGGGAACTGCCAAACCAAAAGGGTGCGTTGCATGATCTACTTCTCTCCAAAGATTCCCACCTCCCACGCTTACCGTATTATTGGAGGCATCTACCCTTACAAACTTGATTCCAGATAAATCTATGACCAATCCGTCATCACATAACCCTAAACCACCACCATTGTGCCCACCTCCTCTTATGGCAATTAAAACATTGTTTTCTCTACCAAAATTTACGGCTGCAATAACGTCTGCAACACTAACACACATCGCAAATAAACCTGGCTTTTTGTTTATCATGCCATTATAAACTTTACGTGTTTCATTATAAGTACTGTCCTTTGGGAAAATTAATTCACCGGATAATTGGTCTCTGAAAGACATTAGTGTTTCAGCGCTGATGTTTTTTATTGTTTTCATATGGATTAGTTATTAGTTGCGATATAGATATCAAAAGAGCCTACACCTTCTGGTCTATTGGAATGAAAATATAATTCTGAAAAATCTTTTACTATTGATGGCATTCCTTCATCATACACTGTGTTAATTGGATATTTGAGACATTCAGCATTTTCCCATTCTTCCTTTTCTTCATTAAAATTTGCGATCCAAATATCTTGTTTTCCTACTCCTCCTTTTCTACTAGACCATATTAAGCCTCTTTCTGGCTCAAAATGCATATCGTTTTCTGTACTACTCACTTTCAGGTGTATTGGGGTTCCGAATATTTTCTCCTTCTCATTCCAAAGACTATAATATAAATCCATTCCTCCCCAGCCACTTTTTCGGTCACTAACAAAATACAATTCCGTTCTATTATTTTCAACATGATAGAGCGGACAAGCTTCTAAACTTTTTGTATTAATCTCTTTACCGAGGTTTTTTGCAACACTCCAATTGATATCCGTAGTAATATCCTCTCGATATGATATATATAAATCTTCAACCCCCTCTCCTCCTTCCATATCACTAGTAAAGTACATATAGTGCCCATCTTTAGAAATGGCAACACTATGATCACTTCCTGGTGAATTTATAGCAGTTCCAAGGTTAATAGGTTTTTGCCATGCCTCATTAAGGGAATTTCTATAGGATACATAAATATCCAAATCTCCTTCACCTCCTGGCCTATCCGAACTAAAGTATAAGGTTAATCCATTTGGCATAACCATTGGAAAACCATCAAAATGCTCCGTATTAATAGGTGCGTTTATACAAAGTACCTTTCTGCTTTCTAAATCGGTTTTGTCTGGATTTTGGGAAAAACTCCCGGTAACGGAAAGGAGTAACATCATACAGGGTACATAATAGTTTGTCTTCATAATAAAATTATTTATTCGATAAAATTATTTGAAAACGACATCCTATGATGTCAGTATTGTCTTTATATATGAAACAATTGGATCATTCCCTATTTTACGATGGAAGTTGGGAGTACATTATATTCTTTTTTAAATACTCTTGTAAAATATGTTGGACTATTAAAACCTAAGTCGTAGGCAATTTCCGCTATGGTTTTTGTGCTGTTTTTGATTAAACCCAATGATTCTTGCAATCTTAACTTTAGTATAAGTCGCCCTGGCGCTACACCTGTTATTGCCTTAATTCTTTTATGAGATTGAGATTTACTTAAGCCGATTGCTGCATTTAATTTTTCAAGGTTAAAATCAGATGTATGCATTTGAGTATTAATTATGCTAAATACATGTTCTATAAAAGCAAAATCATCTGTCTGTATTATGTTAAGTTTTGCTACATCGACTTCAATTAAACTTGATTCTTTCTTAAGAATTAAGCTTGTTGCTAAATCGATGCAAATTTTATTACCTAAACTAATATAATTTAATACGTTCAGCCTTGTTTTTGCCTCTTCAAAAAGGTGTTTCCCATTCACATCTACTGGTTTCCCTGTTACTAATGACAAGCTGTATTCAAATGCATTCCCAAGGTCATTTAACAAATTTGCAATAGCATTTACACAGCTTATTGCGTCTGATGCTATGGTAAAGGAAGCGACTATATTTTTATTGGGTTGCAAGGAAATTGTGCCATTAGCAGTGTTGATCAATTGATATACTTTCTTTAGACAATGAGAGTTTTTATCAAAAAAATCAAAAGTATTCACCATTAAAAGGGTTCTATACCCCGTATCTATTATTCCTGATGTCGTATATGCTAAATCATTTATACTTTCACCTTTACCCATGTAGTTTCCAAACTCATCATCGGCAACGGCAATAATATTACAGGCTGTACCTCCATGTGACTCCTTATGAACCGCATCACAGGATGCTTTATCCGGACCTGTCATCAAACAAAAAATAGTTTTCTGTTCAACATTCACCCAGTATTTAAGTTGTTTTACACCAAATTTATCTTGTATTGCTACATCTTTAGTATGTGCTCTAGCGACTTCTTCTACAGAAAAGTTATCATCATTAACCACATGGATGTCCATAAATAAGGGCATAGTACAAATTACATTTAAGCAGGTAATTTAATGATTATAATTCATTCCATACCCATTTGCATATGTCTGATTTATTGCTAGATAAGGTGTTTTAAAACCCTATGGCTTAATATTCTGGTTCACTTTAAATAAATTGTTTGGATCAACTAGTTGTTTAATTTTCACCAGTCGGGCATAGTTATGCTTATAACTGGCTTTAATGCGCTCTTGCCCCTCTTCCATCATAAAATTAGAATAGGCACCACCGGCTGAATGTCCATGCAAGGCATCATAATAGCCTTTACACCAATCGGTTATCTTGTCGGCGTTTTTTGGGTCTGGATCAACGCCAATATATACGCCTGCATATTTAGCATCTCTATAAGCCCAAGGGGTGTCTGCTGCTCCTACTCTAGCAGCTGCTCCAGTAATTGGATACAAATGCATTTGCGATAAAGGGGTTGGAATACTAGAACCAAATTTTAAATGCGCTGCACGTACTTCTGCCCCCAATTCGTTAAAAAAGTCAGCTCTCCAATACCACTGCATTCCCGGTGGCAGCATGCCATCAAACAAGGTTTGTAATGCTGGATAAGGCATTTCGCCAACATGTGCAAAAACAGGATTAAGGGCTAATACGGGTTTAAATAATTCATCAAATTTAGCAGGGTCACCCACATAGCACCAAACAATACCACAGAATTTCTTTTGGTGCAATTCCTCTGGAAAAGGAGGCCCTGGAATAACCATAGTGGCTATAAACCCGTTTAAGTCTTCAGATACGTCATGAATAAAGCCATCAAACCATTCCATTATTTCTTCAACCCTTTCAATAGGCCACAGAGTAGGTCCGCCTATGACATCTTTAACAGGATGCGCTTGAAAGGTAAAGGAAGTAACCACTCCAAAATTTCCACCACCACCTCTAATGGCCCAAAACAAGTCGGTATGCTCCGTAGCATTTACAGTCACAAAAGTACCATCTGCCAACACCATATCGGCCTCTAGTAGATTATCAATAGTAAGCCCATATTTTCGTGCCAGATACCCAATGCCGCCTCCAAGTGTTAAGCCACCAACTCCAGTGGTAGAAATCATCCCAGAAGGAATTGCCAAACCATGTTCGTGGGTGGCAGTATCGACTTCATTCCAAATGTTTCCGCCTCCAACTTTTACGGTATTGCTTGTGGTATCTACATCTACAAACTTAATTCCAGACAGGTCTATGACCAAGCCGTCATCACAGAGGCCTAAGCCTGCTCCGTTATGTCCACCACCTCTTATGGCGACTAACAAATTGTGATCTCTTCCAAAATTTACGGCTGCAATCACATCATCGGAATCTTTACAGAGCGCAAAAACTCCTGGGGTCTTGTCTATCATGCCATTGTACACTTTTCGTGTTTCATCATAGCTTGCATCAGACGGTAACACAAGGCTGCCCTTTAATTGTGATCCAAATGTTTTTATAGTATTGGGGTCTAAATCTTTTACTGAATTTTTCATGTGTCGGTATTTTAATTCGTCATTCCTATAAGTTACTCATTTTTAAAATAATAAGGAAGGTCCTCTTTTATATGTCAAATCGTTACAAAAACAAGGGCTTTCCCTTATTGAAATACAACTAGCCATGCATAGCATTTACGCTATTGATCATGGCTGTTGTACTCTTACGGTTACAAGTTATGGCTGCGTAGTAACAAATAAAGTTACTCGACTGCCAAAGGGGAATGATGTTCGTGAACCATTTTCCATCCGTCTGATGTTTTAACAAACAATAATGTTATTTGGTCATTGACAATTGCCAAGTCTTCACCGAACATAAGATGAAAATCTGAATGGAAAGTCAAATTTGCTACATCACCATAGACGGCAATTTGTAAATCTTTGGCATCAAACTTTATGACTTCGGTTACAGAACCAAAAACATTTCTTTCGTGTTCTTCATTGGCAACTCCACCATTTCTTAGTGCTCCACCCTTAAATTCGGTAAACTTTGGACCATAGGCATGGTAGGAAATTAGTTTGTCAATATCACCATCTTTAATGCTTTGTGCTATGGCACCAAAGGTTTCCAATACTTCTTGTTTGGCTTCTGGAAATTCCTCATTTATGAGATCAATGGTAAAGGCCTTTTCATCCATTTCTTTTTGTCCACATCCAGATATAACCATTCCAAATATCATGATGCATGTCATTACTACTTTAGTCTTCATAATTTTATATTTATTTGATTTGCTACAAAATTAGAAGGGAATAGGTTGCCGAAATGCTACATTTGGATCAAATAAATGCACTTTTAGACCAGAAGAAAATTAGGTGACGGTTCAGCTATGATTTCGTTCTGCGATTTCACGCAGTGAAAATTCCGCCCGAAATCAAGCCATTAGATTTACAAATTAAACATTGATTTAGCTTTTTGCCAAAATGAATTATTGCCAAAGTTGTCATTAGTTTTTATTCCATCAACAAAAGAGTCTATTTCAGTTTGTTCAAAGTTATTAGTGTTGTCATAGATTATATAAAAAGTCAAAACAAAATTTACAACTTCATACGTTAGAATTCTCAAGTTTGAGGGAATCGGAACAGTTCCGTTCTTGGTTTTGTAATCAAATCCGTATTCAGTAGAAAGTGCCCCAGTCAGTTCATTCTTCATAATCCTTTTTGCATTCATTGGGATTTCGTTTGTCTTTTTCGCCAAGTAAGGTGCCCACATTAATTCATACTTATTTATGCTCCGAATGTGCAAATTACTTCTACCCTTCAAAGCTCTAACGTCAAATAAATAACAAGCAATTACAGGTCTTCCATTACCTTTTTT
Source organism: Flavobacteriaceae bacterium (assembly GCA_002746415.1). Lineage (GTDB taxonomy): Bacteria > Bacteroidota > Bacteroidia > Flavobacteriales > Flavobacteriaceae > Saonia. The sequence goes on from NVXD01000016.1 coordinate 23,908, forward strand.
GAGTGCAAATACAGGTGGGAAAATTACTTTTTCAAAACTTTCTCTGTCTTTTGTTGAAAATTCCGAATTATCAGGGAACACATATTCCGCTTTAAATTTGTCAAAAACTCCACCGTTATCAATTTCAAATCCGTTTGGAATAGGAATTGAAATTCCGATGTCGTTCAACTCAATAGTATTTTCAAAAATTTCAACTTTTGGTTTGAATTTCAGTTCTCGGGTTTTTATTTGGTCTGTTAATTTCATCAAATTAATTACAACGTTTTGGTTATGGTATGTTGTGGTTAAACTCAGACTTTTTAGTCCGCTAGCTATTTCTTTATTTATGATCTCTTACTTCGGGTAAAACACTTACCCACAATACATTATAGCCGTTATGAGCCTTTCGTTAATTTACAGAAAAATTAACCTTACTACTCTCTGTCTAATTCTTTTTCTAAAATTTCAACTAATTCCTCTGTTTCAATTAAAGCTTTGGCTTTCAATTCTAAAGCAAGCTTTCTAAAATGAACTCTATGCATGACCATATTCTTATAGGTGGTGTCATCCATCAATGCTTCATAATTTGTCGGTTTTAGCTTGCGGAATTCAGTCTCTCGAAAATGCTTATGAATCATAGGTAATACTGAGGATGGCCAAAATTGATTTTCCAAACGCACCGTCTCAGCAACTAAATTGGCATACACAACATCAAATAGATTAATGATACTTCTTTGCAGTGATTCACTTAGAATAATGTCAATTCCATTAAATTTTAAGAATTCATAGCTTGTTGCCGAAATAAGAATATCTGGGGAGTATATTGCTTCTGAAAATATCACATCTAAAGAAGGATTATATGGTTTTCTTTCATCTAGGTGATTAATTATTTTAGTTGCCTGATTAATTGTTCGCTGCTCCAGTAAGATATCTTTATTTAAACGGTCAATGTTGACCAATAAATCTTCCTGCATGGCAATAAGAAGTTTTTGTTCAGTGACTCTATTTTTCTGTTGCTCATTCCAATTATTAATACTCAATGCAATTAAAATACCAATAACCACAAGGATTATTTCACCAATGGCATAAAGTAAGTACTTGCTGAATTTATTTTCAGTCAGTAGTCGTTGGCGAATTTTACCAAAGAATTTTAGCATTTAGCGTTTGGTTAGTTTACCTATAGATAGAAATTTTAGTTTATTTGAACTGGGATTATCAGAATAAAGGCCAAGGTATTGTAGTGCCTTTTACTCTTCTGTTTTATTTAAAGGAGAATGATGTTCGTGGACACATTTCCATCCGTTTTCAGTCTTTACCATCAACAAAGTAATCTGGTCATTAACGACTACATCATCTTCTCCAAATTTAAAATGAAAGTCAGAATGAAAAGTGACATTAGCAACATTATCATACACGGCAATTTTCAAGTCATTATAGTTGAATTTTACTACTTCAGTGATATTTCCAAATATTCCTCTTTCAAATTCTTCATTTTCTTTACTACCAACTCGTTTCTCACCACCTTTAAATTCGGTAAACTTTGGACCATAGGCATGGAATGAAATTATTTTGTTAACATCACCATCGTTGATGCTTTGTTTTAGTTCGTTCATCAAAGCCATAACTTCAATTTTTGCTTCGGAAAACTCATCATTTACAAGGTCAATTTTCACCTCTTCAACTTCAATTTTTTGTTCTTTTTGTTTACATCCAGTAATTACAATTCCGAAAATCATAATAAATGCAAATATCATTTTTGATTTCATTATTTTATATTTAATTGGTTAATAGTTGTTTAGTAAGTTACAACATTCTTATCAAGAGGCGGTTTCCGTAATGTTCGTTAAGGCAGATAGTTTACAAAGTTAAAGGATGTCCCTTTACCGTACCTAATGTATGGTAGGTTAGGCTATGATTTCGTTGCGGGAAATTCACGCTGTAGCTTAAAGATAGCTGTTTACGCAGGAATTTCGATTAGAAATTCTGCCCGTAATGAATTATAGGTGTTGTTGTGAGGCTTCAATTGATTAATCCCTCAGCAAAGGTTCGCCACCAGGATGTGTAAGGCACAAATAATAAAAGCAAATTTGGAATTGAAAAGATTAGTAAGGCAATCAAAAATGATTTGTTTTTTTTAAGCTTCCCATTCCTGAAGTCGTAAATAATAAGGCTCACAAAAACCAGCACCATAACCACAATACTTGTATAAAGTGCTCCCATGAAATCCATACCTAGCCATGTCATAAGCAACCTTAACAATCCAGCACTCACAACAACAACAGCGGTAGATATCATATATCTGAAATGGCTTGCAACTTTCTTCCTATTAATAATTGCCAACATGTAAAAAGTAGTAAATGGAAGGACATCCGTCAGCGGTAAGAATAGCATATTGAGACTCATACTATGGGCTACTCCTTTTTCTGCTATACTGGTAAGAAATGAATATTTATACGCTATCAACATTGAAATCACAATAACTGGTACAAGGACATAGGATACCTTACCAATGGCTCTATGCCATTTATATTTTCTTTTGTTAATCAATATTGGTTGCACAATGAGTACCAGTAACCAGAGGATCATAATAATTGCATGGACATGATGGAATGTTTTGAATTTATCAAAATCTGGAAAAAAGACAAAATAAGTATTGTAAAAACCTAGGAAGACTATAACAGTAATTGTTATAAAAAACAGCACGATATTTTTATAAGCTTTTTCCATTGAATAAGTGTTTTGGTTTCCCTGTTATTGATCTGAGATGCCATACAACATCTCGGCTATGAGGAGTTGCGTAGATTAGCACAACTTTGCAAGTACAGGCCAAGCTTAAAATTCGTTTGAATTTTAAGTAGTAGGCAAGAACAAGCAATTGCTTATAGCCATTGTTGTGTACTACCTTAATCATTTTCTATATGTACCCAACCACTAATGTTCAATTGTATGAGTATCACGTACACTACTAAAGGTCAAGTCCAATAATTTCCAGTTATCTTCTTGCTTTTGATAGATTTCCGTAACTGTAAATTCATTTGAAACTTCATTTCCACGAACTACTGCTATAAGAGTAATTCGATTCCAAAGGATTGCAGTATTCTCGAAAATTTCTACCGAAACATCGTGGACTTCAGCTTTCTTATACCAAATACTACCCGTTTTTATGATTTCTAGTTCTCTGTCTTTTTTCCAAGTTCCACTCATATGAACAAATTTTGAACCATCGTCAAAGAGGATAGCTAGTTTATCCACATTTTTGTCGGCCATCCATTGCCATTTTTCTTTTGAAATATCAATAATTTCCTGTTCAATTGTTAATTCTTGTGAGAAGGATAAACTCACAAATCCGAAGATTAACGTAATTCCAATAATTAGTTTTTTCATTTTATTGCTGTTTATTTTATAACTAAATTTTGTTTTCAGGTTGCATACAACTAATGAAAATAAGTAACACTACTTATTTTTTATAAAACCCGAAGGCAACACCCCATACTTCTTCTGAAAACATTTTGAAAAATAAGCCGGACTACTAAAACCCGTTTGATATGCAATTTCAGAAACATTATCATGCTGTTTTTCTAGCAATTCCAAGGCTTTTTCCAAACGATACTCCCTTAAAAAAATATTAGGAGATTTCCCTACCAAATTCACCATAGTACGGTAGAGCTTAGATTTACTATAGCCCAAGTGTTCCTCAAAATCGTTAACGCTTGTTGCGGTATTAGACCAAATCCCTTCAGTGCAGCTCATTAATTGCATCATAAATGCTTCGTCTTTGCTACTTAGTACACGAATAGCTTTATCCCCCAAAGGCTTATTTTGATTTTCACTTTCGTAAAGGTCTTTTATTGCCGTAGTGATAGCAATAGCACCCTTGACCACATCGCTTAAATAAGTGGACGTTGTGATGGTGTTTTCAAAAAAGCCTTCTTTTTCAGTAACTGGAACCCCAGCACTGATGCCTATGTTAAATTCTAAAGTCGGACTAAGAGAAGCATTGTAAACCTTCCTTATGGCACTACCACAGTGTACAGCATCTGTAACATGTTCAAAAGACATTAAATAGGTATGTGCTTCGTGTTTTATTAAACTTCCATTGTGTTGCTCTGTTAAGCTTTCAATTGAAGTGGTATAGCTGCCAATAGCAGCTTGTAGGGAATCGCTTGTTTTAGGATCTAAACTTATCTGCTTTATTGTAAGCACCACCAAGATTCTAAAAGCAGGATCATTAATAATGTTAAGGCTTGTATTCTGAGATTTTTCAGGATCTTCTATACGCCCTAAAAAAGATTCTACAATGGTATCATTTACTTCTATAATATTTGTTGGAACAGCACCATGAGCATGTTCATGCAAGTCTATAAGTGCCTGTTTATTAGGAGCATCAATTAAACAAAAGGCCGATTGCCTTTTTTCATCACACCAATAGGTAAGACCACGGCAATTGTATTTATGCTCAATAGCCAAATCGGCTTGGTGCATCTCTGCAACATGGGCTGCGGTTACTCCGTCTGGAAGCTCATGTAAATCTAAATATAAGGGCATAAGGTTGGCTTTGGCTCTAATTTACATTAATTTTTTATGTTAAAATTCATAATGTCAATATTATGGCAGTTGTTTTGTGGAATAGGAATGGCCTTTGTAGTAAGAAGGCCTATAAGATTTTTTAAGGCGGCACTCCCCTATTGCTTTTTAATGCCCACTTATAACCTTGTTCCCTTTTGGTACAATTAGGTATTGTAAATTTAGAATATGAACGTACGTTTGTCCAAAGAACAGAAAATAAAAGTGCTGAATTCCAAGAGTATTTATGCCATTATGCAGCAGGTATTGCTGCGTGAAAACAAGATCCGTAGAAACCAGGAACATTTTTGGGTCATTGGTTTAGACAACAAAAACAAAATTATTTTTACAGAATTAATTGGTTTGGGAGCGGTAAACCGTGTCAATGCAGACCCACCAGATGTCTTTAGAATGGCCATCTACAAATTGGCAGTAAAAGTAATCTTGGTGCATAACCACCCTAGTGGTTCTACAGAGCTTTCTGAGGGCGACAATGAGTTTACAGACCGAATGCTTAAAGTAGGCAAGCTTATTAATATTGAAGTGCTAGACCACCTTATTATCACAGAAGAGAACTATGCCAGCCTAGCAGATCTTGGCATCATGGAGAAGCTTAAAAAATCTGGTTTGTTTGAGATTATGGGGCCTGAAAAGAAAGAGTTGGAGGCTTGGAAGATTGAGGAGGAGAAGAAGCGGGCGGTTGATGATTATAAATTGGAGATTGCTAAGTCTTTAAAGGTTAGTGGCATGGATGATGTGGGTATAAAAAAACATACTGGGTTGAGCAGTTCTATAATTAAGAAACTATAAATAAAAAAAATTTAAATTTGAACAAAAGCTTCAACACTTTTATAATTATTTTTTATTCGTTTTGCCAACCATTCTCCCCTTATTATACTTCCCTTTAATGTCAGTTAGTATAATAAAGGATTCCATTAGTGAAGACGAGCAAACTATCAAAAGAAAAAGAACAAAGAAGATTCTAATAATGAAACTTTGTTTTACCAAAGCAACGTTTTATAACGACGTACATTATAGTACAAATATGTTTATTCTGTAAGCCGGCGAGTCCCTGCAATCAATTTACTACTTAAAAATGAATGAAATTCCTCAATAATTTTTATAGTTAACCACAGTTATTGATAAAAGTAACCTTCTCATTTTCCAAAATTATATCCAACATAAAAAAATACAGAACTTCTCTCCCCAAAACTATCTTCACTTTCCAAAGCATTATTAATATCATTGAATTGCATTGCAATACCTCCCACAACGCCAACTGGATTATCAGGCTTCAAGAAAAACAAACCGAACCCCATATTATTAATATTTTTAAAACTGCTAAAGTCTTGCCTATAATAGGCATTAAAACCAACTTGTTGGGTTTGAAACAAACGTGGCAAAATTCCTAAATCTATAAACACATAAGGGGTAGACTTAAGCATTAAGTCTCCTGCTCTTCCCTCTATTTGTGAAATAATTTGATTAGTACCATCTGTGCGTATTATTCTTTCAAGTACTCTTTTATCTAGAGATTTTAAATTGGATAATCGCCTATTCCCAATAGCCACACCAACATAAAAGTATCTTTCTTGTTCTACATTTTCATTATCATAGTAAGGGTCATTAAATCTGGCATTAAAGTTTAAACTAACATTATGCAATAATTCAGTCCTTTTTACTTCTTGAAAGCTCAATGTATCAATTGTTTTAAATTGGGAATTATCTAAACCCAAAGACAAATAAATTGAACCAAAAGAATTATTTCTATTCTTATCCGTATTAAACCATTTTGTGGATTGAGCACCAATTAAAAAATTTCCTCCAACCCCTGAGGCGACTTTTTCGTTGGAAAAAACAGTACCAATACCTTCATCAGTAGTTACGCTCAAATTAGCCCCCAGTAAAAAATTGGTAGCCTTATCATCTTGCTCATCGCCGTATCCTCCATCATGGCCTTGTTTTCGTTTTTTGTTAAACCCTATTGTTACACTAGAGGAAGAAGAGCTAAATTTAACCCAAGCTTCAGGACCATCATTAAGATAAATTGCAGATTCACCACTAGAATCCTCAAATAATGTTTGAGCAATAATCCCATTAGAAAAACCAAGAATGAAGCAAATTAGTAACATCCCTTTAAAAACAATACTAATATTTTGAATTTTCATTTTATCTAATTTTAAGCTTTAGCACCCCTATAGTATCGACTTCATGTGAAAGCAATCTTAATTGCCCTTTTATATACTTATCTTTTTCTTTAGGCATTTGACCAATTATACTATCGTTCAAATCTTTAATTAGTAATTTGTATTCATAAGCAGTATTTCTACGAGTAGCCGTAAAATATACTCGATATGGAATTTCAGTAACGCCTTCGGGTAAATCAATCCAATTAGCGAGATTAAACTTATCCTCCTCTGTATCAAAACATCTAGGATTAGTATAGTTTAAATTATTAAATTCAAATTTATCAAAATACAGATTTTTCCCTTTTAGTTCTACGAACAGCTTGTACTTATTCTTTTTTTCACCTTCCTCTATAGGATCGCATTTTGCTCTTGGCACAAAGGCTTTAATATATTCCAAATACTCTTGTATTTGAATGCTATCATAATTTTCTACATTGCCCAAACTAGAAGAGATTATACTTTGGTAACTTTCACCTTTAATCTCTGGGGATAGACTAAAATCATATGCTACAACTTTACCCCACACAGAAATATCAGATTTCATAAATAAACTCATAGAATCTGTAGCTAAGGGAAAAACGTAAGAATTAAATTCTCCTGAATCAATCAATTTAGGATTAAATCCATTTTCAGAAAGTGTTTCTACCCATTCAGATTGGATTTGTTTTTTAGAACTGATAAATAAATTAGGTTCATCTTCAAAAAAATTAAATACAAATAGAATTATTGGAATTGTAATTAATCCTAATAAATAGAAACCTATGCGTTTATATATTTTTTTGATTTTCATAATCTTCTTGGTTTGGTTATACTGAATGAAATAATTTCTTTAAAATTATTTCATTGGTCATTATCAGACTATACCCAATTATAGGTATTCTTTCTTTGCATTTTTACAATTAATAGGAAGTCAATAATCTGGAGATCAACAATTTATAAAACTAAAGCAACCCACCACTACATACAAACCATAGAATTTCTATGGTTTTACATTGGTTTGTATTTCCTTTCCTACAAAACAGCTTTTTTTAAGGAAATAAAGTGTTAAAATTTCTGTGGCACAGTATTTTACGGCAGATGCAGACAGGGCAAAATAGAAAAAACTAGAATTTTTTTATCGTGTAGTACACGCTTTCATGAACCACCTATGTGCATCACTTTTTCTTTATACCATCCAAAAAAGCAAGCGCTCTTTCTTTATAGCTAACCCCTATAGGAATTTCTACAGCATTTACTTCAATATCATTAATGGTAAAGGCAGAAATTTTACTTGTATTAATAATAAACGAGCGGTGAATGCGTAAAAACCGCCTATCCTGCAACTCTTCCTCTATTGCTCCTAAGGTATACTTGGCAACGATATGCTTGTCATTCTTTATATGCACCTTTATATAATCCTTTAAACTCTCTATAAAAAAAATGTCATTCAGAGACACTTTATGATGCTTGTTCCCAGATTTTAATAACAAAAAATCATCATCCTTTACAGTTACTTCTGGGTTTTTAATGCCTTCTTGCACCCTTATAAACTTATCTATGGCTTTAAAAAAACGCTCAAACATAATGGGCTTTAGCAGATAATCTACTACTTCTAAATCATAACTTTCTAGGGCATAATCCCTATAGGCAGTCGTAAAAATGGTTTTGGGCGGGTTCTTTAGGGTCTTTAAAAAATCTACTCCAGAAATAGTAGGCATCTTTATATCTAAAAACATGAGATCTATTTCTTGGGTACTTAAAACTTCAAATGCTTTGAGTGCATTATTGCAAGTGGCTACAACCTCTAAAGAAGCAATCTTAGAAATATGATTTTCTAGCAATGCAATGGCCAAAGGTTCATCATCTACCAACAAACATTTTATTTTCATACGCTACTCTTGTTAATTCCTAAAGTTACTGTAAACCTTCCTCCCGTATTCGCTATGTCTAACGAATAGCCCTTCTCATAAATTAAATCTAACTGCTTTCTAATGTTTGCGAGTCCAATTGGCTTTTTCTCTGTAGAAATATACTCTTTTGAAACAGTGTTTGATATCTTAAAAATAAAAGAATCCTGTTTCGTATTTACCTCTATAGCAATCTTTGGGGAACCACTATCTTCCCCTGCCCCATGCTTAAAAGCATTCTCTACCAAGGATAATAAAATTAAAGGAGGAATCTCTATATCATTTTGAATCTTGTTTACAAACGCTACTTCTAGGCGGTCATCATAGCGTAGTTTTTCGAGTTCAATATAATTGTGCAACAGTTTTATTTCATTAGAGAGCAGTACTAATCTAGTATTACAGCGATACAAGACATAATCTAGAATTTCTGATAATTTGCCTATGACTATAGATGCGTTTGGAGAATTGCATACAGACAAAGAGTAAATATTATTCAAAGTATTGAACAAAAAATGAGGGTTTAATTGTGCTTTTAATGCTTTTAGCTCCGAGGCCGACTTTTCCTTAGCTATTCTTAAATCCTTGGTTTGTATTTTCTGATACCCTATGACATACTTTATGGATATAAAAATCAAGGCCACAAAAAAGTTAGAAGGGATATACCTGTATAGTAAATATCTAAAATCACCTAAAACTTCTACAAGCGACTCCTGAGTAGCCGATGGATATTGCATAATACGTTCCGCCAGAAGTATCATTTCTCTATTAAAAACTGCAAAAAAGTACGTTCCTAAAATAAAGAAGACAGTTGCCAAGACATACTGCTTTTTTACAAAGAACTTGGGTATGATAAAATACCCCACAAAATAAGAAAACAAGATTTGCGGAATTAAGGCCGAAAAATTAAAGACTAAGGCAGTTTTTAAATCATCATCATTTAAAATTGAATATTTAAAAACATCCAATAGATAGAAAATAGACCAGAATATAATATGCGCCGCTATTCGGTTTTTATTTAAATAATCAGAAATCTGTTTTACGTTAATCATTTATGCAAAAATAAAAAAGAGTCCTTCGTTTTTTCCATCAATCGACAGAATAACAGAAATCACCCCTATATGCGCTACTCCTATCGACGAATACTATTTAACCTCATTTATCCATTATCTATCTACATTTCACCAGCACTCATCTACTGATACTATTGTGTTATCAAGGAACTAGTATGTTTGTCCAATCAATTAATCAAAATATGAATAGTATGAAATATTTAGTACTGGGTATTCTGGGAATGCTATGTCTTACCCATATCAGATGTCAAAAAGGACCACAATATGATTTAGCCATTAAACAGGTGCAGCTGTTTGATAGTAAAAATAAAAAAGTTATTGATAATCAAACCATTTTAATCAATGCAGATACCATTGCCAAGATTATTGATGGCAATGAAGCTTTTACAGCTGTAAAAATCATAAATGGTGACCATCGCTTGCTTGTTCCCGGTTTCGTAGATACGCATGTGCATTTACGTCAAATGTTAGATGTAGCTCCTGGCTATGCCATTCCTGTAGTGGATCATACGTTTAGAAAGAAATTAGCGCAAACCTTATTGCCTTACGGAGTTACCACCGCTATTGATATGGGACAACCCGAAAGTTGGATACCCGAGACCATAACATGGCAAAAAAACACATCACCAGATTTCCCTAATTATTATATTTCTGGTGGGGCTATGATTTCTAAGCTATCATGGGATAAGAACCCGTCCATACACCACACCGTTGTTAATAGTCCCAAAGAGGGCATACAAAAAGTACAGGACTATGCCAATCAAGGCATTTCAAATTTAAAATTGTATTGGAAATTAGAGATACCTGAAATGAAAGCCATCATCTCTGAAGCCAAAAAACATAATTTTGTTATCAGTGCTCATGTAGACAATAATATGGTCACCATTCCTGAAGCAATAGAACTAGGCGTATTAAATTTTGAGCATTTTTTCTCTACCATGCCAAGCATCCTAAATATTAATGAACATTGGAGACCCATGAAAACTAGATTTGGGTTACCTGATGGGAATAACATTGACGATTTCTCCACATCAACACTTTTCTTCTTCAAATACATCAAAGAAAACCCAGAATTAGAAACAAAGCTATTTGCGTTATTCGACCTATTGGCGGCTGAAAAGGCAACCATTAGTACCGCTATTCATAATTTTGGTGCTGCGGCAAATAAAACCGACTTCTTTTCATCTTTTAGTAAATTCCCGTTAAGAGATGCCGTAGACCTTCCAGATTTTTCAAAAGAGCAGTTACAGGAATTGCAAGAGGCTTATAGTATCATGATGGACTATTTAAAAATTGCGCATGATAAAGGAGTTGAATTACGAATAGGGACGGACACCGATCAGGCAGGAAAAGCAATGATTTCTGAACTAGTGCTCTTATACGAAGCTGGTTTGGATATAGAAGAAATATTACAAATAGCCACCCTAAATGGTGCCAAAGCAATGAAAATAGACCATTTGTATGGTTCAATTGCAGTTGGTAAGCAGGCCGATGTCGTTTTATTTGATAAAAACCCTTTTGATGATTATAAAAATTTCACTTCCAAAAAGACCGTTATTAAAAGCGGGAAAGTACTTTCTTTTAAAAAATCTGTCGTAAAAAAATTAGTGCAATTTATAAAAGAGGATAATTTAAAGAAAGGCTTAGATTGGTATGTATCTAATCATGGAAAAAATGATTACGATACTGCTCAAGCCTATGAATTTATTGAAATAAGCTATTATGCTTTGCAAAAAGAACAATTGCAGGAAGCAAAAACACTCTTTGAGTTTACCCAGCAACAATTTCCTGACTGCACCTATATGTACAATGAAAAGGCGCTGAATAAAATTGGATATGAATTTTTAAAGGCTGAAAAAAATGCGAGTGCAATTTTCGTATTTCAATTCAATGCAAGCCTGTTTCCAGATTCGTATAATGTTTATGATAGTTTGGGGGAAGCCTATTTAAAAAATAATGACAAAGAAGGGGCCCTTAAAAATTATAAAAAACCGCTGGAATTGAACCCTGAAAATACTAATGCTAAAGAGATGCTAGGAACCATAGGGAGTTAATTGGCACCATCAAACATTAGTCTTCCTTCTTATATAAAATAAAAAAGCCCACCTAATAGGCGGGCTTTTTTTAAAAATCAATCTAAATTAATTAGACAACTTTTACGTTCACGGCGTTTAAACCTTTGTTTCCTTCTTGTAAATCAAATTCAACTTCGTCACCTTCTCTAATCTCATCGATTAATCCAGAAATGTGTACAAAGTGGTCTTTATCAACTCCTTCTTCAGTGATGAATCCAAAACCTTTAGTGTCGTTGAAAAATTTTACTGTTCCTTTACTCATTGTAATTAAATTTATTTATAATAAAGCACAAAGATACTACCATTAATTGAGTATGCAACTTTTAATCCAATTTCTCATACATTAAATGCTACATTTAGGACTTTAACAATGCAATCTGTTCTATTTTAGTGCAACATAAAATCGGATTTCTTAAATCCATTGTTAAACTTAATTTGGCTAAAAGTAAATACACCCATAGGAATATAGTCTCCTTTGTCATTGGGCATATATCCTTTGCGCACTGTAGTTAATAGGATGCCATCAATTTCTTCGTACGCCAAGGTCATTTTTAAAATAGGCTTTTCTATTCCCCAATCTGGCAATGAAAAGTAGAATTGATCCACTAAATGCGTAATAGGGTTGAAATACAAGATGTATTCATCGTTTTTTTCTTTTTTAGTAATATCGGCATCATATACCAAGCTTACTTTATCAAAGGTGATATCGCCTACTTTTTCAGTACCAAGATATTTGTAATTGGTCCCTGGGTTTTTTAATTTGTACATCATGGTGAACCAATAGAAATTTACTTTACGTAAAAATACAGTGCCAGCAATGGCTTTTTTATCTGTAATTGCTTTTCCGTCCAAGGTTAATGCTGGTTTATTATCTACATAGGATTGCATTGCAATTCCTTCTTTTCCAGGCATCACATTTAAATCATGTTGCTCATAAGAAGCCCAAGAATGCTCCCCATGAAAAATATGACGTTCTAATGAAACATCTTTTCCTTTCTCAAAATTATCATATACATAATGAAATTGAACATCTTTTTTGGCAGCTAATGTTTTGTAACCACCGTTTACTGCTACTAGAGCATCTAACAATTCGGCCGATTTAGCATCGGTGTTCTGGGCATTTATAGAAAATGTAAATGCAAGTGCCATTAAAATACTGGCTAGGGAACTTTTAATTTGTGATACCACGTTTATAAGGGTTTTAGGTTAAAAATTTAAATAAATTGATTACTATACAAGTCGATATAAATTATGGAACTTACAGTCAAGGGCGATGATATATTGAACTCCTGTTACAGTACATATAAGGGTACTGGTGTAAAACAACAGCTACTCGCTTTTGATTTCATATAAGCTATGATGACTAAATAGTCTTATTAGGGAGAACTTCTCTACATTTCTATATAGGGCCTCTCATTTACGAATAGCAATGCTTGCGAATACACCTTCCAATGCTGTGGCGCCTTTGACCCCAGGATTGTACAGCCCAAAGCATAAAAATGTGATTTATAGCGGAAGTCCATGTTGCGGAGACCAGCCTCAGCAGCTTCTGTATGTTGCTGTTTCGTCAATTGAATAAAATCAGTAACCTTTTTACGGTCGATACCCATCTGTACAAGGATATCGATATATTCTGAAGTACTCACATTCTCCCTTACGGCAACACCCAATGCCATCCAGGCCGATTCAAAATCAATTCCCTCTTCTGTTGTTAAATCCAATGCCTCCTTAACAATTTCTTGGGCAACTCCCTCAGAAGCTGCTAGCATACGCAGTACCCTTGGTTTATAGCTTTCCGATTGAGAAATAAAGGTATAAGCCTCCCTTAATTTCCCTACAGAAATTAAATAATAAACGTAATCTGTATTGCCAGGCTCATTCCTCAAACCGCTTTCCATATCCCTATAGGTATTAATGGTTTCGTTGTTAACCCGTTGGTCAAAGGGAATATCTACCTTAAACTTAATTTCCAGCATGCGCCTTACACGTTCCGCATCCAAACCAATATTGGCCTTTAAGGATTCATTGAATGAACTTGCCGTTCTAAATGCATCATATGACTTATGCCATAACTCATCTTCTGCATAGGTATAGGCCGATGCAAAGGCCAACCATGGGTGTTCAGGGAATTTTTCATACCCTTTAACAAAGGCCCTGTTCTTTTCCTGTTCATCTTCAATACATCGAATTTGCAAGTAATGGAAATCTGCATTTTCTGGCTCCGAAATGGCTAATTTTTGATACCTCTCACAGATAGTGATATGCTCAATGGAATCAGCCTTGTCTTGAAGCGCACGCAAACTGTATATTTCATGCTTGTTTTTCTGTTCGCGTTGCTTTAAGATACTCATAGTTTTAGAGTTGGAAGGCATTAAATTCATCCATGACATAAGATAAGGGCTATCTGTTTCATCCCATGTAACATGTGCCTCCAAAGTTTGTTGCACCTGAATACTATCTTCAATAATACTAATTAAATTATAAGGGTCCATACTACTATAGCCCGCAACAACATCACGTCTTTCTTTACCATTTTCAAAAGAGGTGGAAATACTTTCTGGTGCATCTTCCAAAATGTAATCGGCATCAACACCCAACCATTTTGGAGATCCAAAGTACATAGTGTCATCCATGCCATCATAGCCATAAAAAACGGGGTATTGCATAAACACTCCCGCTCCCGCAACATTATAGATGTATTTTTTGGAAGGGTCATCAAAATCAGTATTAGATGTTTCAATTGGATCACCAGTACTTGTAGTAGTCACTATCGTATAGTCCGTTCCAAAATTAATATTCACTTCTCTATGCTCACCAGCTCCTATAACATAAAAGCTGTCGTCAATTGCTACTATGACATCGGTCTGTAATCCGTTATAGAGATACAAATCGGATTTTTGGCTAAAGCTACCCAGTACCAGGGCTCCAACAAGGATTGCTCCAGCAATACCAAACTTGGCAGCCGAGGCAATAAGTCCATCACCCATAAAAAATCGGTCTCTAAAATTTAGTTTTCGCTGAATTGATCTTTCAGAACCTGGCAATAATCGTTTATATTCCTTAATCAGGTGAATTTCATTTGGAGCAGGCTCAGCCATTTGCTTGCCTTCCAAAAATTTGGTTCTAATTTCATCTTCAGTATCCAGCAACTGTTCCAAAGCTACATTGCGTAATTTGCCCAAATTTTGAAGAGCGGATGCCGCCCAGCCATCAATGACCTGTATCCAATCATTTATAACATGTTCATCTGGATTTGTCAAGGTAAACTCTTCAAAAGAATTTTTGTAATTTTCTAAATTCATCTTTTTGAGCAGCTTAGTGTCTAAGCTAAGCGTTTCGCTATCTACAAAACCCTTTCTAACCGCATAATAATAGTCATCAGATGCTCTTAGCACGTCTTGTAATTCAGAAGAACTAACCCTGCCATCAGCAAATACGACTTGGAGCACATTATGAAACTTCCGGGCACTATCATTTAAATTAGAAATGGTATGTTCGGCATAATGCACTAAGCCAGCAAGCTTTTTAAGGTATTCAGGCCAACCAAAACCAGTAGCTCCTGCTGCCTCGAAATGGGCATAACGGCATTGAATATCATGGTTTTTTAAATGTTGGATTACAGTCATTTCCTCTTTTTTCAAAGCGGTTATAACCGATGGGATATCCCTTCTCTTGATTTCTAGACCACGGTGCCAAATACGTCTTTTCTCAGCAGTAACCAGCTCGTTCTCCGAAATTACTAAAACGTCTATCTCTTCTTGTATTTCTTTGAGTTGGTTTAAGCTAACTTTTATTTGATCAGGATACAGTTCTTTAAATACCTGCTTTAACTCAGACTTATCTAGCTGACCCTCATAAAGTTCTTCAACTTTTTCAAAGTTCATAAAGGCATAACGATTCAAAAAAGATGCATGATATTTTGGATGCAAAAATGTCCAATCAAAATGTTTTTTGTTTTGAACTTCTAACCCTTCTGCTTCTGTAAGTAATATAGTTTCAACATTTGCGGTACTGATTAGGGTAGCGGTCATGTCCTTTTCAAATTGCAATGCATCAGAGAATAGCTCCTTGGTACTTCGCTCATCTATGCTTGCCTGTAGGTATATTTTTTTGGCATTCTCTTCACGATCTTTATCGGCAGGGTGCGTGGCCCACATTTTTGGTGGGTTGTACGTACGTGATACAAATATGCGGTCGTCTTCAGGATTGGTTTCAGCAATTTTAGGTGATTTACCATAAGTGGCATCAGCTAACAGCCATGACATTTTTTCGATGTAATTGGTCTGAAGGGTATATAAATTTGATATGGCCTTTTTGTTGTTCAACTCACTGTTTACTACCTCTACTGCATTGTCATAGGCTTCATCTGCAATTTGGAGTTTATACAGGGCATGTATCAATGCATCACTTCCAGTCATGGAGACTGCAACTAAATCGGCCTGAAATTCCATTTCTCTGGAAAGCGCCCTTTCTGCAACAGATACCACACTAAAACAAGTTTCAATCAATGATCTTATTGCCCAAACGAGAATGGATAAAATCCAACCTATCCAAGCGACACGTAAGTCAATACTAGAGAGTCCTGCCAAAAGTTTATCCAAAATATCTCGTTTACCTACTATACGTGCTGCAATTTGTTGTGCAGTATATACATACCGCCCCAGCAGCATTGACCGTTGGGCAAAATGCCCATATTCATGTGCCAGAACCGCCTTGAATTCACCAAGGGTCAAAACATTGACAAGCCCTAATCCAATTTCTAGATTCTTTTTAGAAGGGAACAATAAATTAATTAAGGATAGGTCATAGGACACACTTGCATTTACCCTATCGGTTAAAAAAACTTTATGTGGTCGTGGCGCCCCAGCTTCATCAGCTAATTGATATAAATAGTTAAAAAGAACAGGTTCATCTTTTTCCTGTACATAGCGTCTCATTGGATTTTCCTCTCGTTTTGCTAAAAAGAAAAGTGATTTTAGCATAAAAAGGAAAAGCAATGCAAAACCTGCGCCCAAACCATAATTTAGAAAACCACCAGAACCTCTGAACATATTATACGACAAGCGTCCAAACCAAATGGTTAATATAAAATACAATGTGATAAATGCAATCAATGCTAGTACGGAGAGCCATACATGCTTCTTAAAAGATTTACTTGGTTTTGTTAGTTCTTTGGGTACATTTTTTGGGCCTGAAGTATATAAACTGGTCATTTACTTGGTTGGTTATAAGCAATGGTTAAACTAAATAACTATATGTAAAAACGTGAAAATATAGAACTTCTTACTTCATGTAAATGTTATTCCTTGTAAGTAGCAATATTTTACATGAAAATAGTACTATTAATTTTATTCTGTATAAATACATAAATGCGTTTGTTCCGCTCCATTTATATATGCTTCCTCTTTCTTCTTACTTTGTCCAAATCACAAAGCATCTCTGTTCTTTTGGATAATAATCTTTAGATGAGCAATTTAGAAAAAAATAAATTATTACAGCCTTACAATTAGTTATGCTGCTATCAAAAAATCCTAGATATTGAACACAATTTAAAAAACTAAAAAAAACTATGGATACTAAACCAAAATATTCTCAACTGGAAATGCTAAAATGGACCAGCCTAGGCATCCTAAAAATTAGTCCTTCTTGTCCTTGTTTAAGTACTACTTTTAAAGTATAGAATCTATATTAGGCTCCTCCAATGGTTGCACATTGTCCTAATCGGTAAGGTGGCGACCTACGTGGTGAGTTTACAAAACAATATCGCTAATAAGCGACTTTTGGAAGTCCATAAACTCGGGGTTTCATCGTCAGTGAATCTCGTTTATGGAGCATTTAGCTCATTAGACTTAACACCATGATTTTGTCATAGAAAAGGTTTCGGAAGAGGAATTTCAACAAGATAAAATGAACACATCTTTAGGCATATAAGATGAATGACCGCCAACGACATGCCCTACTTTATTGTATCCTTGAGGAACCCTTACTTTATACTATCCGGGCATCCACTAATACTAGTGCCATAATAGCGGTAGGTTTCACAGTTATTTACCTCAGGTTCTTGACCTTCTTGAAACAGTAAGATGATATCTGAACCTCCAAATAAGAAATAACCAAACTCCTCCCCTTTTGCAATCCTACGATTTGGAGTAGCGGTCATATGTACTCCTGATACTTGACACATACCAATTGGAACAATGCCCACAATGCCAACATCACCATTTACATCCCCACATGTATCTATGGTGATGATACCCCTTGCCTGATTAAATTGATAGCCCGTTTCTGGCGGTGCCGGTGAATCTGAATCGTCTGGAGCATCATATTGCCCGTTATCCCCTAGGTTGACATCCAAATAGGCCAAACCCTTCACAGGGCGACATTCATTTACCATCCCCGATACTGGGGCATGGAACCTATGGTAGGAAAAAGGTCCTAAAAAATAATGCACAAAAGTACCATTGGCAAAGGCATTGGCATGTGAGCTTCCTTCCAATAAATCAGCTATATTCCCTATGATATGTGTTTTCTTAAAAATGGTGTTTGTTATATTGGAATTTTCATCAATATCATACCTTTTTCTATACGTGCAATCGGCCGGTGCTACTACAACGTTATTATCAGCAGGGGTATCTATGGGTCGTAATCCTGGATTGAGCTCCCTTGCAAAAAACTGATTAAATGTTAACCAACCACTAGGATTGTTGGGCTTTCCATCTACCATAGAATCTTGAATTCGGTAATAAGGAGAGAAATTCTCAAAAGTTTCCAAAATATGCTCGTTAAAAGATTCCGTTGTATTTAGAAAATCACCCCAAAGGTTAGCAAAGCTCACAATCCATTCCTTAAAACCATCACTATTTTGGACAATAGTATTGCCCTCAGGCCCTACGTTTTGGTCTAGGAGAAAGTAAAAGTGACATAAATTATCGTACACTTCTTGCGAATGACCTGTTTTAGGATCTTGCCATCCTTCGTGCTCACTTTGTTGCGGAATCCATCTGCTAAATATAGTAACATAATAGACCCATTCTTCGGCAGTGCTGGGCCATCCATATATTTTTTCAATGGCCAAGTAGAGGTCTGAATCCATTTTTGTTGAAGCAACGCTTTCTGCTTTATTAATGGACTCCTCTAATAATACCTTAATATTTGGATTGTCTTGCAACCATTGCGCTATATATGCTATAGCCTCTGGGGTGCTTGTTAGTGATGTTGTTTTCATTAATATTTTTTTTAATTAGCTGATTGGGTTTTTCAATTTTTGAAAGGAAGTATTGGCGATGGCTACCTGTGCACGTACCCGTACATAAGGCCCATTGTCCGAGTCCACATCCGGATTAGGATTAACAACTGTAAATTGTTTTATTGCACCTGGCTGAAAAACTAGACATAAACTGGAACCTCCATAACTAAACCAACCTAATTCTTCCCCTTTTTCAACTCGGTCTCCTATGCTAAAAGGTTCTCCGTTTTTCTTTCTGATTTGAACTGAAGATATTTCAGTAATACCAATAGGCATTACGGCAACTAATCCAATTTTTGGGTCATCGTGTTTTATAATGATAAGCCCCCTGGTGTTTACATTGGCCTCATATCCTTGAGAATGGGTACCCGCTGATGGATCCCAACCTTCAACTGGTAATTCGCTAAACATAAAGCCATTTATAACACGTGCCTCAACAATTTCGCCTGCAATAGGAGCTCGCCATCTGTGGTAATCGTGTCCGCTTAAAAAGGTCTGTAAGACATCCCCGCCTATAAAGTTGTCTGTGTATGGTGAGCCGTCTAGCATATTGCTTAAAGAATAATTCTGGCTCTTGCTTTCAAATTTATCAATGAGTTTCACATTCTCCGCAACTCTATAAACGGTACCATCATTGGCTGAGACAATAACCGCGTCATTGGTTGGGCCATCAAGAGGTCTAGCCAATAAGATTATTTCGCGATGAAAATAATCATTAAAGGAGGTAAATCCCCAATGTAATGGATCTTTGGCTTTAGCTTCTGGGGTGACAAACTGGTCCAAATTATTAGCAATCACCGAAGCTGGCGATAACCAACCTGTAGAAGAAGTATTTATAACACTTAAAGTTACGTCTGAGTCTAGAAAATCACACCATTCCTGTAAAACTGGGCGTAGCGCATCATTAAATACTGGGTTCTTTAATACAAGCCATCCGGTGGGTGTCGCCATCATATAGACGAACAGGCCCGACATTGGAAATGCCGTGTGACTCACTTGAGGTTCAAATATAGGAGCTCTTTGAACGATGTAATTCAAGGCTACAAATAAATCCTCAACACTTTTAACAGCATAAGGCACATTAGGCTCGTAATGCTCATGTACTTTTAGGCCTTCCTGAATCATTTCGGCTACCTGAATTTCTAAAGTCAGGCTTTTTATAAGAATCGATTTCATTCTGGCAACTGCTGGCGAAAAAGTATATGCGCTTCCTTGGGCTGCTTTATCTTTTTGAGACGCTTCTATAGTATCACTTAACCATTTCCCAATATGGGTAAGGTCCTTTGGCAAATAGCCCGAAATGACACCAAAACGTCTTTGGTATTGTTGCGATACGTTTTTAAATAATTGGGTGGCTTCTAATTTTTCTGGAGGTGCAGTTTTCATCCCTAATGGTTTAATTATAAATTAAATAAAAGGGAGAACTGTAAATAGATTGAACTGAAATGTACAAAATAATTGTTACAATTACTTACAATTAATGAAGAAAATAAGTATTAATAATTATTCCGTTTGCAATTCCTTCATTTATGCAGTCGACTGCATAACAGGCGCTTACTTAGTATATTTCAGTATCTCTTTTAACTGTCGGTATGCCAAAAAACCAATCCAGATGGCCACTATGCTAATTAACATATAGCCTTTTACAGACAGGTTGAAAAGTTGAAAAGCAATAATAATAAGACTTCCCATCACCCATAAAATGTCCAAAAAGCTGATGAGTTTTACAAGTACTTCGTTTTGCAATTGTTTTGAAGCAACATACCAAACAAAGAGTGAAAATACAAGGAGAGTCAAGCCAATGACATCAAATAAAAAGCTAGGGCTTGTTCTATTGAAAAATGTCAGAAGTATATCCGAAAAAAGAATCATAAAAACTCCTGTTGCAAAAGAAAACAGGCTGTTTATCCTAAGGTAAAATTTGAGTCGTTTCATGGGTTTTAAATAAAGGTGAGTCATTACTAATTGCGCTGCATTCTAAGAACTTTCTGGTCCGTTGCTTCATGGATATAATCTGAAATGATTGTAAAGCCTTGTTTAAAGTAAAAGGGTTTACCAATTTTATTCTCATTAAAAACTTCCACTTCCAAGTCTTTATAAATTTGAGATACATAGTCCACCAATAATGCACCAATACCATTTGATTGGTTGTTGGGCTTCACAAATAAGCCCCCAATCTCGTTACCCATCATGGCTATAAAACCAATAACATCACCATCAAGTTCATACACCCAAGTTTTGGAATTGGGTATAAATTTTTCTCTCATCAAGGTTTTTACATTGTCAACAAAATCGGCCGATAAAAATGGATGTGCAGCTGTTTGCGCATCCAACCATATTACCATTATATCTTCTAAATCCGTTTCCTTATAAGTGCGTATCATTTTTTCAATTTAATTAATTGAAGCAAATATGCGAAGGACAAACAAAGTAAAAGCGTCATATGGTAATATGAGACCTATTCTATAATCTAAGAAGTGCTAAATTGTAATGTTACGCTGTTGAAACGCCTTGGGAGTCATGCCCACATGTTGTTTGAAAGTGCGATTAAGAGTTGCCTTTGAATTGAATCCACTTTCAATACCCAACGCCAAGATGGTGAACTTGCGATGGTCAGTATCCAACAATAATTCCTTTAAATGATCTACTCTAAAGGAATTCACATAATCATAAAATGGCTTTAGGGTCAATGTGTTTATGGTTTGTGAAATTCTGTGTGTGGTAACATTGAGTTTATTTGCTATAACATCAATCTTTAATTCTGGCTCTAAATACACTTGACCTTCTTGGAACAACTGCTCTATTTGTTTGTAGAGGTTTTGCATCTCTTCAGCCGACAAGGAAGACGAGCTATACTTTTGTGTTGTTAATTGAAGGTCTTTATACACATTTAGTTCAGCAAGGTTATATTGTTTGATTCCATGAAAACAAAGGTAAAACAAGGCCAAAACAAGAATGAGATGTTCTATAAAAAGAGGAATCGAGATATCTGACATTAAATTCAGGTCCAAGCCAATAAATAGCAATAGGCTGATAACATTCACTCCCAAGTAGCAATAAATAAAGTTTTTAAACCAATTGAGATGAATTGTTTCAATGGATGAGAAATAGTCTTTAATCTTACGCTTGTAGACATTTAGTTTACCAATAAGCCAAATAAGAATTGCAATTACAAAGACATATTGCCCCTTGTAAAATAGGTAATACCATAGTGATGGATCCTGAATGAGTCCATTAACTTGTTCCGGTGTATTGTAGGTATTAAGAATAAGGATATCAACACCAACAAAAAGAAGGAATAGGATGGCATAAGAGGCCGTCCATAACCACTGCATTTTAAATTTATGATGCTCATCTAACAACACCAATCCATAAATGATAAGTCCTGGGAAAATAAAAGAATTGAAAAATAGGAATACCCCATACTGAAATGCTGAGGGGCTATGTTCCAACAGAATTCCAGATACTAGAATTCCCGAAAATAGAAAGATGACCAATAATAATAAAAAATCACTAAGTACTTTACTTTTTTTTGTGATGATAAACAACCCAAATATACTTAGGATGGCAATGCCAATAATATTAACGTAAATCATTGAATGATACTTTCCCTTTAGATTTTTTTGAAACTTGAACTTTTGGCTGGCACCAAAAATACACTTTTATGTTTTTAAGGTATCCCAAGCTATAGGATTGTTTACTAGTTAGTTTTAATAGTATTTCACTCAGATCATGCTTCCCTCTTAGTCCGTCACATAAAACGTGTTTCAATAATGCATCCATAATTTGTTTTTTTCTAAAATGCTATGTTCAAACATTTACCCGTTTTGATGTTATAAAAAATTCCGATATTGAACAATAATTTCCAAATCAAGGAAAACCCTGAAAGTTGTTTTTAACAGCTACTAATTAACCATAGTCTTGAAATAATCATGTACATAAAATCAAAATACCCGCCTATAGAAATGATGAAATGGACAAGCCATGACATCTTTAAATTTATTTTATTAGCGCTTATTCCCGTTTTACTTTATGAAGTTGTAGATTTAAAATGGTTGCACCTTCCTTGGCTTCCTATTGCTCTTATTGGTACTGCCGTGGCTTTTGTAGTTAGTTTTCAAAACAATGCAGCTTATGACCGAATTTGGGAAGCTCGTAAAATTTGGGGAGGCATTGTCAATGCATCTCGCTCTTGGGGAATTCAGGTCAATGATTATATCACCAATGAATATGCAACCGAAAAAGCTTCGGAAGAAGAATTACAACAAATCAAAAAAGAATTGATATACAGACATCTCGCCTGGATAACTGCTCTACGTCATGCAATGAGAGCTCCTAAGCCTTGGGAGGAGTTTCTAAAATATAGAACCAATAGAAAATGGAGTACAGTAGCAAACATCAGGGAATTTAAATACACGCTCAAAGAAGAATTAGAGCCTTTTGTTACCAAAGAAGAACTGGCCTATATTCTAAGTAAATCCAACATTCAAACCCACGCTATATCATTGCAATCCAAACAATTAAAAGAATTAAAACGCAGAGGACTCATAGAAGATTTTAGGCATATGGAGATGAAAAATATGTTGATAGAATGCTACAGCTTGCAGGGAAAATCAGAGCGCATAAAGAACTTCCCTTATCCACGACAATATGCTACTTTAAATCAATATTTTGTATGGATATTTTTGCTTTTGCTTCCTTTTGGTATTATGAATGAGTTTAATGCTATTGGCATGATTTTAAGTGATAACTACCCCTTAATTGGAAAACATTTTGTGTGGCTTTCCATACCCTTTAGTGTTATTGTTTCTTGGGTTTTTCATACTATGGAACGCATCGGCCGAACCGGAGAAAACCCGTTTGAAGGCACGGCCAATGATGTGCCCATTACCACCATGGCAAGAGGCATAGAAATAGATTTAAAGGAAATGCTAGATGAAGATGCAACAACTATTCCAAAACCTATAGTAGCAAATTTTGACATTCAGATGTAACATTTATTGTTGTTAAACTTGCCGTAAATATTGGCTACTTCTCACAAGCACTTGTATATTATAGTATCTTTAAGTTACTCATATAGAACCAGTAACTACATGAAACTACTATTACTAGGCTGCTCCTGCATCTTTTTTATTACTAGTAATGGACAAGCACTTCAAGAAACACCTCCATTATCGGACATGCCTTTTAGTAATCGGCTTTCCCAGTATCGCATTGTGTATCCTACAGGCGTAAATGGAGAAACATTTTATAATGGTGGATTGGAATACCAATTGTCAAAAAAGTTAGCGGTGCAAATTGAAACCTTTTATGCGAAATTTGGTGAGGTGGAACAATTCAACGTATCTGTTCTCTTTAAATGGGATGTCACAGAAAGACTTAATATTTTTGCTGGATTGAAACAACTTTATGAAACGAATCTTGCAACTGGTACCTCGCAATTAATGCGCGTTAATTTAAACTTTGGAGTGGGCTATCACCTAAATGAAGATGTGCTGCTAGAACTAGGGTATCATCAACAAATAAGCAAACCTAAAACTGATGCATTTGGGAGACTCATACCTAAACAAAACTCATTTTCTTTGAGGGCGAAATGGTGATAATGAGTTTTAATACTTTATTTGGTTTTTCAATTGGGTTTCACCATAAACATTGGGTCCTTATTAAATTTCACCCAATCCTTCTGAAGGATTTTGTATAGCACATCTATATCCCTAAAATCTATATCCAAATCCTTTTCATCTTTCTTAAGCTCTAGTATGTAATCCATAAGTTCATAGCAGAGTGTAAATTGTCCGCAGGCAATTAAGGTATCCATCCTTTTGCTTGCCACATCTTTTTTATCCCACCATAGGGTAGTCGCTGTATCTGATGCTGTTAATCCTACACTTTTCAATAAGGTGCTGGGTTCTGGTTTAATGTCTTTATTGTAATTAGGAGCATCACCAGAATAGGGTGTTTTTAATCCATTGAGTTTATAAACCGTTGTCGTAAGGCGTTTGTGATTTAAGGATGATTTGGAATAAAACAAATCGTAATTAAGCCTTCTCAACTGCTTCAAGAAAATATCATTGATCATTAGAACGGAAGAGCTAATTCTATTCGTCAACATTTGTTTTATCAAACCAATGTCCAGTTTTCTAAAGCTCAAAATATCGTCTAAAAGTGGCTCAGGAACTACTTTATTGAAAAGCCTTGCTATTTTACTTTTTAAAATCTTTATGCCAATACTTGCAAAAGCACCAAGTAAGGTCAGTACAAACCCAATACCCATTAGTATACTACCTATGGTATTGATTATGGGCCAACCACAGTCCTCACAACCACTAAAAATTCTTAGGGAATTAAGCACAACCAGAATAAGACCTATCAGAAAAATAATCCAGTAAAGGGGCTTGACTTTAAAAT
Source organism: Flavobacteriaceae bacterium (assembly GCA_002746415.1). Classification (GTDB taxonomy): domain Bacteria; phylum Bacteroidota; class Bacteroidia; order Flavobacteriales; family Flavobacteriaceae; genus Saonia. The sequence continues at coordinate 49,324 of NVXD01000016.1, forward strand.
AGCTAAAAATACGCCCAAAAAAATGTCCTAATGAATAGCTGTTTTTGGTGTAGCTATTGTCCTGTTCCCAGGGAACCATTTTAAAACTGCCTACATCATTTACCACGATAAGATTCAGGTCAACCCCTACCCTTTCACTAATCCGCATCATACTACCTATACCCTGATTATCAGCGATACCACCATCCATAATCCCCACACCTTTTTTAAAACGGTCTAAACTCTTTAAATTGACATAATCCACAGCATTATGATCCTTGAAGTAATCATCTGGAAATTGCAAAGGCTCAAATCCTAATGGGAAACAAGAAGAAGAAGCAATAACATCCCCCAGTTCCACTTCATATTTAAGCTGGTCTACTTGTTTGTTTGAAAGTGGTGAATTACCAAAATCACCTGTTCCATTTTGAAAACGATATGTTAATCCAAATGAAAAGTCCGTAGCATTAAAACAGACCAGTTTAAGGTGCTTCGATGTGGGGTTTTCAAAAATGGAGAAAGCACCTTTAAAAACAGGCATTTCCATATAAGTAAGTGCAAATGCGTTGATGAGCGAACGTGTTTTATAGGAATTAGTTTTCCAAACCTCATCATCCTCCAGCTTTTCAATTGCAGTTTCTAAGAGCTTGTCATTCTTTGGGTCAAACGTATTATAGAACTCCATGTAGAAGGTATTAAAATCATGCTTAAGGTCTTGTGCAGCTTTTGCATATGCTACAGCCAATAAGGTGCCTCCACTTACAGAACTTAATGCGGTTACATTTTCTAACAAAGGCTTCCCCTTAAATTGCACATGGTTTAAATAAGAAACGATTCCTAAAGAATAAAAGGTAGCTCTATACCCACCACCACTAAAGCAAAGACCAATATTTTTGAAGGGACTAAATTTTTCTGGCATAATTGTTATTTTAGTGAAAGGTTATCAAAAATATTGGGCCACTATCGGAATTGACATTCCAAAAAATGTAGTCGCCATAATAGATACACTCTGCATGGTATTATCACCAAGGATTAACCAAACAATTATTGCACCAATACCAACAATAATATAGCTCAACGCGTATAGAAAACCAATTTTTTCTTTAGTCTTGTCTGGGTCACTTTCACGTGATGCGAATGAACCAAGGTTTTGAAGTTTCAAATTGACTGGTGAAGCATCAACGCCATCATCAGGTATTTCCACACCAAAACCAGTTGCAACTATACCACCAACTAATCCTGTTAACCCACTTGTTACATATATCATGGCAGAATTTAATTGCTGTAAGTAATTTTCTGGTAATTTACCATCTACCAATATATGAAAGGATATGTAAAAAAGATATCCCGAACATGCAATAAACCCTATGAGTGCAGCAATTACTAAAAATTGAATAAGAATTTTTTTATATTTCATGAATTTGAGTTTTTAAAAATTAAATTTTAGATTTAAGGATGTAATTTCAACATGAGTGAATTTTGAATCTGGATCATATCCATTTTTATAATCCAAACCAATACTTATATGACTCTGATTGCCAGGATAATAATTTAATGCGATATTAATTAATGGCAAATCATTTTTGATTGCATTCGTCGAAATTAAATTTCTATAAATACCATCTATTGTAACTTGAACTGATTTAGGAGAAAACCAATGCTCTAAGAAAACTCGGAAAAATATGGCCGACATAATCTCAGTAGTACCTTCCGTTACTAAATCAGGGATTTCATTGTACTCATATCCTAAATATGGATAGTATGTGCCTCTATAATCTGCACCATCATTATCAAATCTCCATTTATAACCTGGCTGACCTGGTTTTGTCCCAAAAAGTGAAATTTGTCCAACATATTTAATCTCATTGATGCCTTCCATAAAATTTCTTTTAAAGGCTACATTGGAAAGTAAATATGGTTTAAGGTTCCACTTACTTCCAAAATAAAATTCAGTATTTAAACCAGCACTCAATTTATCCTTTTTGTCATTCTCATTTGTAGAACGATGATACTCTGCAACTGGAAACAGAGTAAGAACAGTTCCTGAATCTTCAAATAATTCCCATTCCTTAATTTTAATAGCTACATCTGCATTAATGTAGTCGTTGTCAGATTTATGATTTTCATATAAGGAAAATGTTGCGGGTTTATTTTCATTTTTTGAACCATCAAAGGTTTTACGAATACTTACATTATCTTTAAACCATGTTGTTTTTTTTTCAACAACTTGTCCAAAAGTAATACCGGGAAGAACAAAAGTAATTAGATATTTTAACACAACTTTCATCTTATCCTTTGATTTTTTTAATGATTAGGTCCTCTAATAATTTCACCGTTAGCTTTGCTTTTTTGACTTCTCTAGCCAATAAAGTTTGACTAGGATTATGCTTTTTCACATAAGCTCTTAGGGAAAGTGTCATGAAATTTAGACTCGGGTTATCCATTTTTAATGGACTATCTTTTAGAATAAATTCACCTTTTAGTTTTTCAAACGGGTAGCTAGCATATTCTGCTACGTCAAGTTGAACTTTGTATTTTATTTCTTTGTTTGTTGGCATAATTTAACCTGCTTTGTTTAGTCAATATTCTGCTTTATTTTCTAGCTATTCAATACCCACAAATTGGTATTTTTCAATTTCACAATCGAGGGAAGCCATAAAATATAGGAAGTCAAATATTTGGAGATTAGCAATTTACATCATACTCATGGAGTAGCACCACACAAAAACCATAGAATTTATATGGTTTAGCTATCGTTTGTATTTGCTTTCCTACAAAATTGGCTGTTTGTAAGAAAAAAATAAACTAAAAGGATCTACTTACAATTTTTAATGCATTCCTATGTTATTGATTAAAAGGTTTTTATGAATCAACAAATGGCTACTACCAAAGACAGCATTGCAGAATCATTTATTAAAGAAGAACTTTTTGAGAAATACATACTGGATAATTACTTTCCAAAAGAGGATTTTGATTTACTTAGAAAAAATCCATCATACAAAGACATACAAGAACAATTTAATTATAGTCCTAAACTTCCTAATTTTCAACTCGTAGATAAAAAATCCAAAACTACTTTTTGGGTGGAATGCAACTACCGTTCTTATATAAATGCCCTAAACCAGATTCAAGTTTTAGAACCACAGCAACTAGAACATAACAATAGCATAGAAGAACCTATATTATACCTGATAGGTTTGGAAGGCGCTCCTGATAATCCAAATTTCATTTACCAAATACCGCACGCAGAAATCTACCCTCATATGTATATTTCAACCGCTAGAAAATTCCTGATACACCAAGAACAGTATTAGGCCTGCATAAATTCGCCCTAACTATCCCTAAAAGCTGAAGGTGTAGTACCCTCAAATTTCTTAAATGCACTATTAAAAGAAGACAGGCTGCTAAAACCTGTGTCAAATGCTATAGAAGAAATCGTGAACTTTTCATTGCTGGCATCCAATAACATACTCTTTGCTTCTTGTATGCGGTGGTAATTTATAAAATCATTAAAGTTTTGTTGCGCATACTGGTTAATCACCTCAGACGTTTTTTGTTTACTTACACCCATTAGTGTGCTAACACTAGAAAGGCTAAGCTCTGCTTCCAGATAACGCTTCTCCCCTATCACTAATTGGGAAATCTGACTGAATAACATACTATTATCATTCTCTTTAAACACATCCCCGTCTAGATCCGTTGCCTTCAAAGAAAATGCTTTATAGCTTAAAAAATAAATAACTACAGAGTACACTAGAGGCCCTACCAGATAGGGAACGGCATCATCCAGAATGTTGAGGACATAGCTAACCCAAATAACCGCAAAACCTACAAGTACATACTGCAGCCAAGACAAGACTGCCTTTTGTGATTTGGTTTGTACTCCTATTTCATATGTCTGTTTCACCTGCTTCAATCGTATCCAAGAAAGCACTATATAAACTGCCAAATGCAGGTAAATAAAGAGTAACCCACTCCCGAAAATAATTAGGACAAGCTCACTGTTCTCATACCATTCTTTTGTTACAAAAAGACAGCCAATAAAGAATAGTACAAAGGGCAGTAATTCGTAATAGAAGATTTTTGTTAGTCTTAGCTTAGGGTTGGTCATGCCCAATACATACCATCTTAATAAAGGTCCAATAACTAATAAAAAGGTGAGTCCCACAAAAATAAAAATGGGTTCCAATCCATCGCCAAAATTTAGCATAACCGACTTGCCAATCCGGAACGCCATAAAAACAAGAACCAAGCCCAACAAGAGATTGGTCAGTGTTTTTTTCTTTTTAAAGATACAGAGGTACAAAGCAAACAGCACTCCATGCAAAAGGCCTGCACTACTCAATACTATAAGAAGGATGTCTAGAAAAGTCAACCGAATATTTTTCCCAAATGTAGCTATATTTTCGCTGCCCTAGCCGCCTGCTTTTTGGCATAAGAAACCAAACCAATGAGCTTAAAAAAGTTACCTACTTCTCCTTTCATTACTGCCAAAATACTATGTTGGGCTAGCAAGACTCTGTCTACCCCTTGCTGTTCCTTATTGGTCAATGTACTAATCAATTCCTTTGCCCTTGCTTTCCCATGGCTTGCATAAACGGACAATACTTTTGCGGCATTTTCTTCTGCGGTGATTGCTCTGTACTTTGGTGTGTAGCCCAATTGCTGGATCATGGTTTCAGCCAACCTCCAAGTAGACCAAGGGTTCTGCCCTGTTATTAAGTTAGCATCATGACTAACCTTTTCCAAATACATTGCGCCTTCATTAAATTGTGCACCCTGTGCCAGCATCTTATCCTGCAGTAAAAAGGGAAATATGCTTCTCGCTTCTTTTATAAGTAGCAATTCTTCCTCATTGGTAAAACCACTGACCTTTTTGTTTGCTATGAGTGACCGACCGTTATCCAACTTCACGTTAACCAAAGCCGCTGGGCCATGGCAAACGGCTCCCACTACCTTATTTGCTTGATAAAGCTGCCGCACTAGCCTTTGTATGTCCTTATTATCAGGAAAATCGAACATCGCTCCCTTTCCTCCTGCAAAAAAGACGGCCTCATAATCTTCTGCCACCACATCACTCATGGGAATGGTATGGTTTGTTTTATACTGTGCAATAGAGTCGTTTAGAAAAGCAAAGTCAAACGCTCCCATATCATCATCATCAATAACCACGGGTGGTTTCCCACCAAGGGGACTGGCTACATCTACCTCAAACCCATTGGCGGTAAAGACATAATAAGCACGTGCTAATTCTGTTAGTTCGTAACCTGTATTTTTGCCACTATTGCCCATGGCAGCCGTACTGGTGACCACAGCTAATATTTTACCCCTGTAGGGCACTATAGCCTCTGAAAGGTAAGGTAGGTCTTTAAGTTGACTCGTTTCTAATGCCGTATTCTTTGGTGGGAGTAGGCTCATAAACCAAAATCCAAAAGAAACAACAAGGACTATAAAACTTAGTACACAAATCAGTATCCATTTCAGAACGCGGTATTTTTTAAACATTACTTTATCTTTTATAATTATAATGCGAAGTAAGGCGATACGCTCAGTAATAACTGAGTGAATGATAATTCCATCAGTGTTAATAATAATTTAGGAGTATCGGAAAAGAATCTACTCTCTCTTTCTTATCCTTCCAAACTATTGTGGATTCCAAATGCCACTATTAGTGGTTTTTTGTACATAGTCAGAAAAAGTAATTGCCTTTCTCCCCAACACTTTTTCAATGTCATTAGTAATTTCTGCATTGTTGAGATTACCCAATACCTCTCTAAACAAATAAGCTACCAACCAAATGAAATTTTCGGGAACACCTTGCTGCTTCATTGCCTGGCTGTACGCTACCAATGAAATTGGAGTAAAAACAATGTTCCTATTGGTTGCTGTTGCTATGGATGCAACTACCTCTTTAAAGGTGTACCCCTTATTTCCGGTGAGTTGGTATATCTTTCCATCATGCTTTTCCTTTAACAGCGCTTCAACGGCAACAGCAGCGATATCATCTGTATCCACAAAGGGTATTTTCACATTGCCTTGAGGCAAAGCTACATCACCTTCTAAAATTGGTCCTAAGAAAAAACTTTCGCTAAAGTTTTGGTTAAACCAACTGGCCCGTATTATGGTATATGCGATGCCCGAGTGGATGACGACTTGTTCGCAAAGTTCTGCTTCGCGCTCCCCTTTTCCAGATAAAAGCACCAGCTTCTTTACAGCACACTTTTTAGCAGTTTTCACTAAGGTTTCTATAGCTTCCAATGCCCCAGGGACTGCTAAATCTGGTTGAAATGTAATATAGACCTTGTCCATACCCTGCATTACATTAACCCAATTTTCGGGTTGGTCCCAATTAAATGATGGGGTGACTGATCTTGAACCAATACGTACGCTGTGTCCTAAGCTTAGTAGTTTGTCAGCAACTTTACGTCCTGTTTTTCCGGTTCCGCCAATAACTAAAATGTGTTCTTTCATAATTTTTGTTTTTAAATGTTATTTTTTAATAAGTAGTGCTAGAAGTATTAATAAGAATGAAATAAAAGAGCTGATTGTTCTTATAAGATGTAAGCGGTTCCATTTCGCTTCAAATTGATTCCGAAGTTCTTGTAAGCCTTCATTATCTGTTAAGCTTAAATCGGTTTTATCCAACAACTCATTGAGAGGGACATTTCCAAAAATGGTGACCATAACCACTCCAAAAAAGTAACAGCTGCTAGCCAGAATTAAAGACCACAACAATTGAGTAGAGCTACCCTTATATAAATAAACAGCAACTAAGTCTAAGAGAATTGGACTAAAGAAAACAATCATAAAAGCGGGGTTTAGAATGCTACGATTCATTTGCTGAAAAGCACTTAAATACCCGAAATTATTTAACTCCCCTATTCCTGGAGTTACCGCATTAGACCATGTAAAGCAGAGCCCCGAAGACAAACCTGTTAATACTATTGAAGCAACTAGAACTGATAGTTTCAATGAATAATCCATAATTCCTTTTTGTTTGATGAGACAAAGATGCCACACAAAGGGAAGGCGAACTTGTTGCTAAAGGATAAAGATTTGTTCCAAAAGGAGCATATGAACAAACTGAAACATGGAGTCCTCCAAAGCCGAAGTAGTCAAAGGAAGGAAGCTGCTATTTTATTTGACTTGGACGATACCCAAACTTTTTTTCAAAGGCATTGGAGAAAGAGCTCAGACTATCATACCCTACCTGCCAAGCGGCTTCTTGGACTGAGGCTTCTTGATTTCTGATGAGTTGATGTGCTAATGTTAGGCGTTCATTCTGGAGGTACTTAAAAACAGGAACACCAAAAAACTTCTTGAAATCTTTTTTTAATTTGAAAGTGTTTAGTCCTATCTCCTTGGAAATTTCACTCAGTGTAGGCGGGTTATCCAAATTATTTATTAATATATTTTTAGCCTGATGTAGTTTTTCCCGTTCAAATGTTTTTATCTGTTTGGTATTCAAATTGGCCAGTTGCCCAAAGAAGTGAGAAAGTAATGTGGTCACCTGACTTCTAAAAAACATCATTTTGGTCTTACCTTCATAGGTAATATTAAATAAGGAATCTACAATCGTTTGCATTTCAGGGGTCATAATAAAACTGGGGCCTTCAACATAATGGTCTTTAGGATAAACCAGTTGATTGAGCAATTCACCAAACAATTCTCCCTCTTCATTGGGAAGTTTATCCAAAACATTCATTTTGGTAGCTATCACCAGACATTCTAGGGGTTTTAAAGCCGAAACCTCATGTATAAACTCAACTTTTTCATCTGCATAGAAAGATAGGGCCAAGCCTTTGGTGTGCTTAAAGGCTTTTGTTTTATCACCATATTTAACCTTTAAGTCTACATTTCCAGCGCCATAAAAAGCCACGGCAATTAAAGGTTCATCAAAACAACAGGAATCAGATATCTTATCCTTAGTTGTTGCTGTTTCCACTAAAATAGTGAAGTCATTGATATCTATGATAGCTCTGGTCATTCAGATAAATATATTAAATTTTGACTAATCTTTACTAGAATACCTTCTATGAAACAGCACATATATTTGTATTCGTTCATCTAAGAAGACAAATATATAGTTACAACTTGTGCCCATGCAGGCAGTAAAAGCTAAAAGAATGAAATTTAATCATATTAATATTTTGCAAGAGCTCTGTTGCATTATTGTTTTAATCAGCGTTTTATAAGGAAGCGTAAAAAAGCTACTTTAGCTTTATGAGAGTAAAAGTGGCACAATTCATAAGCTATTTAAAGGAGCCTTACCCATACTACTATAGGAATCAAAAAAGGCTGCTTTTAGTGCTACTATTGATTTCGATTTTAAGCTTTTGTTTCTCCTATTTTTTTGAACCATTTGTTGTGAATGTGACTGAACATAAAATAAACAGCTTCTGGATTTTAGTCATTCATGCCTTTATCCCTTTCCCTATCGCTTATACATATCTTAGTGCCTTAAATGGCACTATAACCGACGAATCAAAATGGACCATCAGGAAGGAGTTTTTCACACTTTCGGGTATTCTGTTACTAATAGGAATTTGTGACTTTTTAATTCGCGATTTCATTTACGCCAACCCAAATAATTGGTCTGTTCAGTATTTATTTGAGGAAATACGGAATACCTTTTTAGTTGGAATGCTACTATTATTACTAGTATTACCCTTAAACCTAGAGCGACTTATAAAAAAACACAGCTCTAGTTTAAAGAGCCTATCTGTTGGCAGCACAAAAGAGGAAAACAACCTTATTATTCCCATAAAAAGTACTGTTTTAAATGAGGGCTTCGAACTTAATAGTAAAGATTTTATTTTTGCAAAAGTAGAAAGTAATTATACAGAAATATACACATCCTCCCCTGATGGAAATACTAAAATGTTAATCCGTATTACGCTAAAAGAATTAGAAGAACAATTAAGACCTGTTTCTAATGTCTTTAAAACTCATCGTTCTTATTTAGTACATTTAAATGCAATTGAATCCATTTCTGGAAATGCTCAGGGCTACCAATTAGTTTTAAAAAACTGCGCTGCTACAATCCCTGTCTCTCGTTCTAATATTGCTGATTTCAATGCTGTTTATGCCAAAATATAGGGGTTATACCTTGTATTTCGTCACTTCTATTTGTCACTTGTCACAAAATTATCATTGCATTTGTGTTTGTTTTTAAGTTTGCGAACGAATTGAAAATGCAACTATTTTGACAGAGAAAAAACGCAGATATGATTTAGACTGGTTACGTGTAATTGCCATATTAGCAGTCTATTTACACCATATTGGAATGCCCTTTAATGGAGACGAATTTCACATAATGAATACACAATCAAGTAAAGTGCTAGATGACATCATGGTGTTTTTTGAACAATTTAGATTGCCCCTATTATTTTTAATATCTGGTACGGGAACTATGTTTGCCTTTTCAAAAAGAACTTGGTTGATGTTCCTAAAAGAAAGGAGCACGCGTTTATTAATTCCGCTCTTCTTTGGCGTCCTTTTTATTGTTCCGCCACAAACCTATTACGAGCATCCAAACAAATACAACTCCTATATAGATGTATATAGAAATAGCTCCTTTGGTGTCAACCATCTGTGGTTCATAGAAAACCTGTTTATCATGTCTGTTGTACTCATCCCATTGATTTTACTATTAAAATCTCCAAAATCTGACCGAATGATATCTTTTCTTGAAAAAATCACTGCTAAGAAATATGGAATTTTAATTTGGGTAGTCCCTTTAATTATAGGAACAGTTTTGCTTAAAAGTATATTCCAAAGCGATTCCAAAGCAATTACCAACCTATCTTCTACTTTCTATTACGGCTATTTTCTTGTTGCTGGCATGCTGTTTACTGCCTCAAAGTATATATGGAACCATTTAAAGGAGCATAGGAAATTTAATTTTATAGCCTTAGTTATTTGTGTTATCTTATTTTATGGTTATTATCTTTTACCAAATGCAGCTATTGCTCCATATTTATCTATAGCTAGTAGATGGAATATCTGGTATGTTGTTTGTGCTTTAATCAGTTGGACGCTTGTAACCACATTACTCGGATATGGACAGATTTGGTTTAACAAAAAAAGTGCCTTACTTAAAAAATGTAATGAAGCCATATATCCTTTTTACATAGTGCACCAAACAGTCATAATCATTGTGGGGTATTATATCATTCAATTAGAGCTAAGTATTCCATCAAAAATGGCATTATTAGTTTTCATATCATTTCCCCTAATTATAATCATCTATAGGACATTAATTTATCCCTTTAAAATACCCAGAATACTATTTGGAATGAAAAAGAAGGATACTTCATAACACAAGCGCGATAGTAGCAACAACATTTTGAGCATAAAAAAAGTGTCCCAAACATATTGTTTAGGACACTTTACTCAATTGCAAATAATTATAGGACCAAAAATGAAAATTTCGGGGGCTATGTTTAATCTATAGGTAGAATGGTAAATATGGCCATAGCCTTATCTCCATCTCCATTGAAGTTTAATTCATATATGGGTTGGGTTAAATCATCTATGTACAATTTTTTACAAGAGCTGCCCAGGTCTTCATCTGGATCAAAGGCCGAGGTATCATACTCATAAAGATGCCCACTTAAATATAGATAATCATCTCCATCAATTGGCAAAGTGACATCTATAGAAGTACCTACCGAAATCTTGTTGGCAGAGGCTGTTTGGTAATCATCATCATCATAATTCCCCCAGAAGGCACCTAAAGAAGTTCCAAAAGGAAAACAAGGAAAAATAACCCCATCCAAGTCCGGATTACCTACATTTAAATAAATATAACCATACATCTGTTGGTCCCCTTCATTGTTGATTCCCTCAGAACAGTCTATTTCTGTTAGAGTTATTCTATAGTTAGACCTTACTTTTTGACAAACCCTTGCCGTGTACTCAGTGGACAAAACCACATTAGAACGGGTAAAATCATTGATGTTTTTTAAGGTATATGACAAAGGTGCCCCTGGAGATTGTTCAGAATAGTTACCACCACTTAAAATAAAACTCTTAACACCTGCTACTCCCGAAACAGCTTTTACAGCCTCATCACCGTCACCACCTAATACAAAGGCCTTAATGGAAGAATTCTCCATGATTCTTTGATAATTTGCTTCCACTTCAACGCCCCCTTCTGAAATGGCACTATCATAAGTTGCCTTAAAAGCAGCTTCCATTTCAATATTAGAATAGCTAGAAGTAGCCACAAATAAGACCATTCTACCGTAATTTACAGACGATACAATATTGGGTAAGGTGGCTCCAAATGAAGCTGGATCAGGAAGATCCGTATCCGTGAATAAATCACCTGGGGTTTCTGGTGTATCTATGTCCACACTAAAATATCTTTGCACAAATTTCACTACTATCTTGCTTTCGGTATTTTGGGATGAAAAGTCAAACGAACCCGAAGCATCTATAGTGGCTCCACTATAATTTGCTCCAATAGAAGCGCTTAGCTGTTCTTCTGAATACACACTTTCAATACTAAAATTAAATTCTGCTGGCGTACTGCCTGTTACTCCTGCTCTAAGAATATCGCTAATACCTTGCCGCACCTCCGAAATGTTGGCCGGATTCTCCACAACTGCACTTACTGGTCCATTAAGGTTTGTTAATGACACAGAAAGGGTAATGGGACTCCGATTTCCTCCTATAGCCTTGTATTCCCCAGTCACAATCGATTCCCCCTTGATTAATGCGCCTGGGTATAATTCTTGGCTATTGGGATTCAACAATAACATTTCATTGAATTCTGGTGCGGCTTTAAATCTTTTAGTAACACATACATAGTTGCCAGATTCCACAGCTGGATCTGCTGAGATTTCTTCTGGTGGATCCACAATTTCTGGATTTTCAAAATTACCCAATGCCCGTACAGCCGTATTAAATGTCAATAAGGCGGCTTCAGTGTCTATTGGTTCTGGGTTTGGTGCTGCAATTGGGTCTTCTTTTTTTACTTCGTCTTTACTACAGGACATGAGTATAAAAAGGGCAAAAAATATAAGTCGAGCTTTGCTCATAAGAAATAGTTCAAGGGTAGGTTTTCTTTAGCACAAGTTATTTCAATAGCAGCTATGGCGAAATACGTAGGCATGTCACATACTACGTAGGGTACGTAGCGTAGATAGAATGGAGAACGGAAAAGGCTATAGCAATACCAGCAGGTCCTTATGTTCCTCTGCCCATTGTTTTAGCGAAGAAATTTCTTGCTGAGAAGCACTTAATTTTGCAATAATATTGGTTCTATGTTTTTGTACTGTTCTTGGGGAAGTGCTTAGCTGTGCTGCAATTTCGGCTGATGATTTGTCCATTGCAATATGCCTGATAATGGTTCTTTCCGTTGGCGTTAACTGTTTGATGATTTTGAGCTGTAAATCAATCGAAGAAGTAATCCCTTTTTCTAGAGAGTCGCTATAATACAATTTACCTTTTAAAACAGTTTGAATACAATTACTGATCTCTTTGATGCCCGCATCTTTTAAGAGATACCCTTTGGCGCCAAAATTCTTGGCTTGCACCAAAAAGCCCTTTTCTTTGTGGTAAGTCATGACAATAAACTGCGTATCAGGGCATTTAGGACTTCCTATTTTAATAACTTCAAATCCTGATAACAATGGCATTTCTATATCTACTATTGCTACCATGGGCTGATGCTTCACGATAAGTTCCAAAGCCTGAGCTCCGTTTTTGGCACTCCCCAGTACCTGATATCCCGTTGCTAACAATTCATCATGTAAGCCACTTAACATTAAAGGATGGTCATCTGCGATAACGATTGTGATTTGGGAGTTTATCATGCTTTAAAAATATAGTAATTTAAGATGTAATGGGCAAAAAAACCATAATCTCTGTTCCCTTTGATGGAGCAGAATGAATTTTTAATTTAGCCTTCATAATATTGCATCTTTCTGCCAAGGATTTCATTCCTAAACTTATTGATTTATGCTGTTTTTCATTATAATCAAACCCCATGCCTGTATCTTTTATAGACAACATAATGAACTCTTGTTCTTTCTTTAGTGTGATTATAGCGTGACTTGCATTAGCATGTTTCACCATATTAGAAAGGGATTCTTGAAAAATGCGATAGAGATGCAATTCGTTCTTCTTATCTAGTACATCATCAATAGTATCCACATCAACTTTAAAGACCGTGTCCGTCAGCCCATCAAAATCATGGATTAATGCTTTTACAGCAGCCGTAAAACCCAGTTGCTCTATAGCCGCTGGATGTAAGTTTCTTGAAATCGCACGAATTTGTTCTAACGTATTATTGCTCAAGGATTCGCTTATTTGATCTCCTTCATTCTTCGCTTTTCTAACCAACATCATTAATTGCTGCCCCACGCTATCGTGCAATTCAAAAGCCACTCTTGAACGCTCATTTTCTTGGGCCTCAATTAATTCTTGACTGAAGCGTTCTTGCAATCGTTTTTCCTTTTTGACTGTAGCATGAGATCTAAATAGCAAGATAAAACCAAACAGCGCAACGAGTCCCGCACCACCAAAAAGGAGCAATTGTTTTTTTTGATTATTCTGAGTATTCAAAAGGGTAATGTCTTTTTCTTGAGAAACTATGGTAAGCTCACTTTTTTCTACTTCATAGATAGTTCGCAATTCACGTACTTGTTGCTGCTTTTGTTGTACGGCCAAAGAATCACTAAACTTTTGGAATGTGGTGTAGAAATGCAATGCTTCCTCGTGTTTTCCTTCTTTCTCTGCCATTGTGGCCAAGTTGTAAAACCCATCCTTTTCTCCTACTAGTAACCCTATGTTTTGGGATATTTCAATGGCTTCATTAGTATGTAGTTTTGCTTCAATAATATTGTCAAGCGCAATAAAAGTTTTGGAGATTGAATTGTGCGCTATTGCCTTTCCTTTAGAGGTGCTCAAGTTATCCAAAGCTTCTTGTTGATAGACCAATGCTTTTTCATAGTCTTTTAAATAATAGTAGGTTTCTCCAATATTAGCATTTATGGAAGCAATCGTTTTTTTATTATTGGAGGCTTTTTTAAGGCGAAGTGCTTCCTGAAAACTCAACAAGGCATTGGTATAGTCTTGTATTCCATTATGTGAAATTCCGATGTTCTTTAAAACGGAACCCAAAAGGTTTTTGTTATCAGCTGCTATCACATTAGTGCGAGCCTCCATCAGGTAAACTAATGCATTCTTATATTCCTTCTGCTTATTTAAAATAACCCCTAGGTGCATATAAGACCTACCCATCCCCTCTTTATTGTTCATTTTTTCATAAAGCTGCACGGCCTCCAGGTAGGATGCAATTGCTTTGGAGTGATGTGCCATTCTTGAATAGGATACACCAATATTTTGAATTGATTTTGCCAAGGCAAGAGAATCGTTCATGCTTTTAAATATGAGTCCTGCCTTTTGAAAGCTTTGTATGGCCTCCCTATAGTTGTCTTGAAGATTGTATACTGCACCAATTTGGTTTAAAGCAGCTGCCTGTCCCCATAAATGTTCCAATTCCACATTAATTGCCCAGGCCTTTTTAAAATTTGTTAAGGCTGAGTCATAGTCCTTCTGATAATAATCTACAACTCCCAAACAATTATAGGCACCAGATGCCCCTCTCTTAGAAGCTATTTGTTGGGAGATATCCAAGGCTTTGTTGATATATTCTCTAGCAAGTACTGGGTTTGATAGTGCATACTGAATACCTAAATCATTGTATGCTTTTAAGCGAGTGGTATCTTGTACACTAGAAATCTGGACAAGTTGCAATAAACTATCTACTTTTTGTTTGTTTTGTGCATATAAAAAAGACGCAAGGAAACATGCTAAAAATAATAGGGGGATTCTCAAAATGGGTTGATTATTTTTTTAAAGATAAGTTTTTTAAATAAGCTAGGTGTTGTCTCAATATGTACACCTTGCACTTCCATTTATCATTGACTGCATGCTCCTCTGGTACTTTATAAAACGCAGGTTTTGTTCCATACTGTTTTTGTTATTACAATGAAATCAAAACTATAACTATTTCTTTTTGAGCATGTTAAATATAGGAATTTATCGATGTTACGGAAACAACAGGTCTTGAAATTCAGTCAGGTTGGTGGTTTAGTGTAGCAACGGCAGATTTTGACATGGATGGTGACCAAGATTTTATTGTGGGTAACCTAGGGCTGAATCATAAGTATAATGCCTCTACTGAAGAACCTTTTGAAGTGTTTACTCATGATTTTGATAAAAGTGGCAGCTTGGATATTGTTCTCGGATACTATGAGGATGGAGTGTCTTACCCGCTCCGTGGAAGGGAATGTTCTTCTAATCAAATGCCCTTAGTGAAGGAAAAGTTTCCTAGTTATCATGAATTTGCCATTGCAGATATTTCTAAGGTCTATGGAAAAGAAAACCTTGAGAATGCTTTGCATTATAGCACGACTACATTTGCTACCGCCTATATTGAGAATTTGGGGTACTTTAAATTTAAAGCCCACAAAATAGAAGGTGCCACCCAATTTTCCTCTGTCAATAGCATCTTAATTGATGATTTCAATGTGGATGGTTATCCAGATGCTTTATTATCTGGTAATTTATATCAGTCAGAGGTTGAAACCCCAAGAAGTGATGCAAGCTACGGTGTGCTGTTGACAGGAAATGGTAAAGGTCAATTTAAGACCTTGTTGCCTAACCAAAGTGGTTTATTCATTAAGGGTGATGTAAAAAATGCCAGCATTCTAAACACGGCCTTGGAAAACAAGAAAATCCTTGTTTTTGGGACAAATAATGAGCCGTTACAGCTGATAGAATATTCGCAGCATTAGACCCTTAACATGAATTAAATTCTTTCTAAAAGGAAGTTAAATAAATGAATATAGGTATAAGTTAAGGGGATACTCCAAAGATTAAAAGTCTTTGGAGTATCCCTCCCAACATGGTCCCTTGTGTATGCTAATTTTTATATGTTATTTTTAATTTCTTCCGGCCATAACACCACCGTCAATATCCCATATAGCACCAGTAACCCAAGAACTTTTATCGGTAAGTAAGAAATGTATGGTCTGCGCAATATCCTCAGCACGCCCCACTCTTCCTATGGGATGAAAATCATTGAAGCCCTGTAGTGTTTCTTCTATTTTATCCTCTTCAATAAAAGCATCATAAATAGGCGTTACAACTACTGCGGGCGATACCGCATTTACTCTAATATTAAAATCTGCCAATTCCATTGCCAAGTGCTGTGTTAATGAATGTAACCCTGCTTTTGCCATTGAATAGGCGGAAGAAGGCGTAGCTTTTATAGCTTGTTTTGCCCACATGGAACCAATATTTACAATAGCACCGCCTCCGTTTTCTTTTAATATATTGGATGCGGCCTGGGTGACAAAGAAAAATGCCTTATTAAAATTATGGTAGGTGTCATAATCTGATGCTGTATGCTCTAAAAATGGTTTTGGACTAAAATAACCCGCTGCATTTAAAAGGTATTTTAAATTTGGAGCAACATTCTTCAAGTCTTTCGCAAATGCGTCCACATCAGTTTGGTTATTTAAATCTAAGGGTATTGTTTTTACACTCCCTTTTGGTGAAAGATCTTTTTGAGCGCTTTCTAAATTAGTTTTGTTTCTACCAATTAATATAACCTCTATTCCATCATTTAAAAGGTATGCTGCTGTGGCCTTACCTATTCCCGTAGTACCACCTAAAATTAATGCTTGTTTTTTCATTGTTATATATTTAATGATTAATAATAATGCAAATTTCAGCACATTATCACATTAAAAATGGTAATCCAAATACTATAAATGGTAAATTAGAGATACGCCTTTTGAAACTCTTTTGGAGTAAGGCTAGTTCCCTTTTTAAAATATTTGGTGAAATAGGTAGGCTCATCAAATCCTAGAGAATAAGCAACTTCTTTAATAGATAAATTTTGATTTGATAACATCCTTTTAGCTTCTAAAAGTTTAAGCTCTTTAATAATATTTGCAGGAGTGTCTAGTAAGTATTCTTTACTTACCGCAGTTAATGTTTTGCTGTTTGTGTTGAGTTCATTAGCATAATCATCAATACTATAAAAATCATTAATCCGTTGAAAAATTAGTTTTTTAAAAGTCGCGGCAAGTGTAAAATTGGAGTTCGTAACAGGATTAAGATTGTGTTTTTTGTTTCGCAATCGCTCAATAAGAAACAAAATAGTTTGAAAATGATGATATGATTGTTCTCTATAGTTGGCATCTTTATATAAAATTTCTGCCTCTATGAATGATGTTATTAAACCTACTTTTTTGGAGTCAGATTCAGAAAGTGTGATATAGTTATCTCCAATTTCATTAAATATAGAGATAGTAAAACGTTCTAAAATTTGTGGATTATGGGTGTTTATAAACTCATCATTAAAATGAAATAAAAAACCTTCATTGAGTGAGTTCTTACAGAAATAGTGAATTTGGTTTTTATTTATAAAAAAAACAGTGTTTTCTGGATGATCAATAATGTTATAATCAATATAATGCCTGCCTGCTTTTCTAAACCAAATTACCTGATAATAACTATGTCTATGAGGAATAGAGGCATCTTTGAAATTTTCATCCACATAACTTTTAGCATGATTTATTTCAAAATGCAATTTAGAAAAATCATCCTTATGTAAGTCGTATCTTTTTATTTCCCCCATTATGATGTCTAAAATATAAACATTAATTAAGATTTGGTGTGAAAGTAAAATTAATGAATCCTTTTATGTTATGGGGTTGAGTATTTTCAATGATATATTTTGATTTTCTAATTCAATATCTTCTTCCATATATTGACTTTCATTTGCAACAATTATTATACCACTATTTTCCATGTCGATAATAATAAGGCCTTCTGTGAGCCACACCCTCTTTACGTTCTAAACGTTCAAAGACGGCATAACCAAACATTTTTTTCTGAAAGCGACTGCGATCCATTTGTTTGTCATGAACACTTTCAAATACTTGATGCAGTTCTGGCATTGTGAATTTTGTGGATAGTAGATGGTAGCCAATGGGATTATGTTCTAAATCAGTTCTAAAACTTGCTAAGGCCTTCAGTATAATTTTTTTATGATCTAACAGAAGCTTTGGCAATTCGTAAACATTGTGCCAAGCACAAGCTTTTGCGAACAAATTGGGTTTGGGATACGTCTTAGCTTTATCAACTAGAGCGTAATACCCTATGGATACAAACCGTTGCTGTATCCATAACTCCTCACTCCCATCATGACCAAATTGCTGAAACATATTCTTTAATTTCAGCTTAAAATCTCTATCCACACCGCCAAATACAGCGTATTGTTTTAAGAAGGTATTTTTAAGTGCTATACGTTCGTATATGTTGCGGTGGGCGGCTTCATCAACAGATTCAGTTTTGTACACATAGCCACCAGGTAACATCCAGGTATTTTCATCAACCTGTAATAATAGTACTTGCAACTGCCCTTGCTCATACCCAAAAATGACACTGTCTACAGATATATTAGGTAGAAAGAGGTGCTCACTTTTCTTAAACAGCTGTACCAGTTCCTTAGCATTCATTGGCTTTTTCATTGTAATACATTTTATATAAATCTCTGTTTTTTTGTAAAGTTAAAAATAATTTTCTACATTGTGACCAAACGACACAATGAAAATTTTTTATATTAAAAAAATGTCTTATGAAGAAAAAAGTTATTTTGGCATCCCTGCTCATTATTATAGGCCTATTGTTTTACAGTTATGGCATGCCCCTGCCACAAGTAGACCGCAAAGAATTTGAAACCATGTACAGCACAAAAACGGACAATTCAATAATTTTAAAAGACGGTAGAACCTTGGCTTATGCCGAGTATGGTGACCCAGACGGACTCCCAATGTTCTATTTTCATGGTGGACAAGAGAGTAGGTTGAGTAGCAACTTTATGGATAGTACGGCTAACAGCCTAAACATTCGCATCATTGCTCCTGAACGTCCCGGCATTGGTTTGTCTTCTTTTCAAAAGGACAGAAGCTTCTTGAACTACCCAAATGATATTGCTCAATTAGCCAATCATCTTGGCATTGCTACTTTTTCCGTTTTTGGATTGTCTGGTGGAAGTCCTCATGTACTAGCCTGTGCTTATGTGTTCCCTGAGCGATTACAAAAAATCGCCATTGTTTCTGGTACCGCACCACATAACTATAAAGGGAAGTTAAAAGGAATGTGGTTTCCCGTTAAACTCATACATTGGTTTGCCAATAGTAAAAAGGACAAAAACCTTAGAGGTTTTATTAAAAATGACTATGAAGCCTTGGCGCAAAAGCCAGAGAAACGCCTAAAACAATTACAACGTTTCTTACCCAAACCAGATCGTGAGCTACTAAAGGCAAAACCCCAATATGGAATCGATTTTATCAAAGGGAGTCTGGAGTCCTACCGTCAAGGGACCGATGCTGTAGTACAGGAATGGAAACTATATGTTGCTGATTGGGGTTTTGCTATAAAAGAGATTGAACCTAAAATTAATCTTTGGTACGGAGATAAGGATAAAATGACTCCAAAATATCGCGGCTTACATCTTCACAAATTACTACCCAATTCTAAATTGCACTTACTTGAAGATGAAGGACATTTTTCATTGTTGCGAAACCACCTTGAGGCCATTCTTATGGAATTAAAGTCGGACTAGCCCGCAGAAATATTAACCGACTTCTCCCCTACACTCCCTCAAACCAATGCTTGAACTGGACTACCTTTTCCCTGCTTACTAGCACTTCTCCCTCAACACTGGGATTTAAAGTTAGTTTTAGTCGCCTATTGGCATATACCACCACATCTTCAATAGCGTTAATTTGCACTATAAAACTTCGGTTGGTACGTATGAAAAATTTTGGTTCTAACAATTCTTCCAAAGTCTCCAAAGTATAATCAATAAGGTACTTTTTACCATTTTCTCTTTTTAAGTACACATCCCTCCCCTCAGCATAAAAATAGGCAATGGCAGCAGTGGGAATTGAATGGATGTGGTTGCCAATTTGCACCATAAACCGGTCCTTATAGGTCCTTTTTCCAAGTTGTTCTACCAATTGACCCATTGCTACAGGTTGAGCAAACTGCTCCTTCAAAGAATGCAGTTTTTTTAAGGCATTTGTGAGGTCTGTAAAAGTGATGGGTTTCAACAGATAGTCGATACTGTTAACCTTAAAGGCATCTATGGCAAATTCATCAAAAGCAGTAGTAAAAATGACAGGTGTTGTTACTGTAACCTTTGAAAATATCTCAAAACTAAGTCCATCCGTAAGCTGCACATCCATAAAAAACAGCTCAACTGCATTTTGATGTGTTTCTATCCAAGGTATGGCTGTTTCAAGGGAGTTTAAAGTGGCCAAGACCTCAATGTTCTCATTACATTTTAGTAGATAACGTTCCAGTTTTTCAACTGCCAAAGGCTCGTCTTCAATTATGACTACTTTCATCAAGATTCAATTTTGGTAGTTCAATTATTTTATAAGGGTCTTTCATTTGTATTTGCACTGGACTATCAGAATAAAATTGATAATTTCTTGAAATATCCCCTAAATCCGAGGTTTCTAATTGCCCCCTTAACACCTCTTCGGGTTGGTATTGTATTTTTAAAGTTGTGGGAGTTTCCAAAATATCCAATGTAAGCAGATGGACATCTGAGGGAATGGTGCTGCGCATGATTCTTTCCACCAATGTCAAAAGACTGCCTGGTACTACCCAAGTATCAGATTCCACTACAGTACCCAATTGTATTTTCCGATAGGGTAAATAGGTAAACAGCTTCAACAATTCCTGAAGCGTCTCCATCTCTTCTTTAAAAGGGACCACCTCCCTGTTTTTTTTAAGTAAAATGTAGCGGTACACACTTGAAAAATGGTCGGAAAGCAGTTCCGCTTCTTCTGGATTCCGTTTCATCAAAACCAAAAGAGATTCCAAACTCTCAAACAACAATTGGGGATTGACCCCTTTCTTAAATTCCTGAAAATCATCTTCAATCTGTTGCTTGGCGGCTAGTTCCATGGCTACGAAATTTGTATTTACCTTATGCAAAAACTGATGGCTTACATACAGCATCAAGTAAATAAATGTAATCACAGCAAAAATACTGTTGAATATGAGCAGCTCTTTACTGTTTGGGGTATAGGCCAAAACATACGTGAAATACGCGTACATGGCCCCTGTGACCAGACCAATTCCAATAATGATGGAACTCACAACCTGCAATACTAGTTTCCAAAAGTATGTTATGCGTAAGTTCAAACGCTCAAAGAACACAAGGGATACCCGTGCATATTCTTGTATCAAATATGCCAGACCAATGCAGACGTACAATTCTTGCCCAAGAAATGCCGCTTCTAACTGCCCAATATTGTTATTGATTAATAAAATGAGCAGGTACACCAAAGTACCACTGAACAAAGGGCTCAACAGACGAAAAAGCGGATGGTGTACAAATAATTTTTTCATGTAATCAAAGGTAGATATACCGTAAAATGATTATTATCAACTACTTCAATAGGCTTGTTAACCAAAAGTTCATATCGAGAACTTATATTTTGCAATCCTATTTTTAAGGAGTCCATTTTTGGTCGCTCCTTTGTTTTGTTATTTGAAATACAGATTTCTTGCGTGTTGGCAGTGATTTTCACTTCCAAGGGTCTAGACGGCCCCATCACATTGTGTTTTACAGCATTCTCTACCAAAATTTGTAATGTCAATGGCGGTATTTTACTATGAAGCACTGCATCTGATAGTCCAATATCAAGGGTTAAATGTTCCCCAAAGCGTGTACGTATCAAAAAACAATAGCGCTGTACAAATTCCAATTCATCTTTTACCAATACCAAAGGATCATTATACTTTTTCAGCACATACTGATAAGAATCCCCCAAAGAACGAATAAAAGTTTCTGCCTTTTCTGTATCCTTTTGGAACAGGGAAGACATGGTGTTTATACTATTGAACAGAAAGTGAGGACTTAACTGTGATTTTAAGGCATTGAGTTGCAATTGCGCTTGTTTTCGCTGCAGTTGTAATTGTAACACCTGTCCCTTTGAATAATATTGGTAGGAATAGAAGGCAAAATACAGAATGTTATACACCAAGGCTGCACTAAACAAAAGAATGCCAATTTTTACCAAGGCATCATTCGTATTTTTAGTAAAAAGAGTAATGGTAGAAAAAAACTGTTCACTACTCCAAAGACCTCCATAGACAAAAAATGCTCCAAGAACCGTGTGCATAACAATACCTGTGAGCATCCGGAGTCCTGGTTGTTTTCTCCAAGGCACAAACTTATCTATGAATGGATTACTGAAATGAACTACATAGGTTACACAAAGGCCCAAAAAAGCACTCAATATAAATCCCCAGTTATTTTGCAAACCATCAAAGTTGATGAAGCTGTAACTAGCTATACCTAGAAGAATCCCAATAAAAAAGAGACTTAGATGTTTTCTCACAGTTGGTTGGTGTAAAAAATATTTTGCTAGCCACTTCATCCAACCAAAATACTCAATATTATGTTAGCATAACTTGCGTATTTTGGTGGGAAATGTAGTTTATAATTATTGAATAGCCTTAAGAGCTGATCCGTAAGATGACGATGATGAAATGGAACCGCATACATCTCTATACACTTCTTTTAACTCATTTCCCTTTTCTTTTACTTGAGGAGCGAAACGCTTTAAGGTTTCAGCTAAGTTATGGTCAGAATCTATACTTTTGGTGGCATTTAGAATAGTTGTCAATTGAGCATTGCTAAAGCGTTTTTTTGCCAATCGCTTAAAAACCTCTGACTTATTGTGATCAGAACCTATACTTCTTATGGCTTTGAGCAAAATGTCTAGGTGTTCTCCCTCTAGATTCTGTTGTGCTATTACTTTTCTTAAAATGGTGGACATATGATGGTCTGATGCCACATTCTTACTAGCCAATTCAAGTACTTCTGCCAAGGACGCACTATCCAATTCCCTTTTCAATAAGTCCGAAATGATACTAGTAACATGATGGTCTGACTGAATGTCTTCAATTGAATGTAGGAAGGTTTTGTACCCACTTTCAGATAATCCCTTTGAAGCGAGTGCAGCCCTCAGGACTGTTGCCTTATGATGGTCTGATTGGATGTCATTTGAAGCCGATACCAATAAGTCGATGTTTGCTTTGCTCAATGATCGACTTTTCAATGTTTCCAAAAGCAGGCTTGCCTTATGATGATCGGAATTAATGCTTTCTGTGATGGCAAAAAGTGATTTCATTTGAGTTTCAGATACGTCCTTACTTTTAATTGCTCTTTTA
This sequence comes from Flavobacteriaceae bacterium, assembly GCA_002746415.1. Taxonomy (GTDB): domain Bacteria; phylum Bacteroidota; class Bacteroidia; order Flavobacteriales; family Flavobacteriaceae; genus Saonia. The sequence continues at coordinate 72,592 of NVXD01000016.1, forward strand.
AGCACATCAGTTTTGTGATGGTCAGAATTTATCTTTCCTGCTGTTGAAATATAAGCCGCCGTTGTTGCTTCCGATCCTAAAAACGCCATGGTCTTGTATTTTAAGATACTCGCTTGGTAATGGTCGGAATTGATATCGTTTGCTACGACTTTTAATATACTTATCAAGTCATTACTATTTGGATTCTTATCCAGTAATAATTTAATATAAGCAGCTTTTACATGATCGCTACTCATATAACCAACTTCTTTTAATACTGCATAAGTGCCTCCCTTTTTGTAGATACGGTCAACACGTTGTTCAGCACCAATGGTCGTGGAACGAAGTACTTCAGGAAGGATTTCAGACAACCATTTCTTTCCTTCTGATGTATAGTTCTCCTCCCTACTCCCAACATAGTACTTTTTAATAAGTCTTCCGTTGCTGCCTGGCTCCATAAAAATGCGCCTACGGCTACCAAAGGCCGATTTTTTGACCTCCAAATAGCCTCCTCTTGAAATAGCGACAACATCCATATCATCATCTGATATGGTAATATCGCCTTCATATTCTAATGAAAAACTGTTGGACAAGCCATTTTTGACTGTAATGGTGGTCTTACCATTATTGGTATTTATATTTACTGAAGAACTTCGGTGCTGAGTTTGTGCTTCAGTTGTACCCGTCCATAAGAATAGCAGTAAAAAATTAAGTGCAAAATAGATTGCCATTTTTGATAAATTAATCATGATTGTTCGTTTTTTGATTATTGATGAGGCAAATATGAGCTGTATTTTTGCCATTGAAAAACGAAATGTATTGAGTTGGACAATTAATGTAGTGAACTGTACATCCATAAAGAATACAGCATCAGAACCCTAACTATTAGGCGTTTATGAGATGTACAATGCCTCAGGTGTTGTTGTCAAAATTGTAGGAGCCTACCAATATATGGGACTGCTTCCCAAATACTTTTCAGCAATAGGCTGGTAATGCTCTAAAACATCCTCTAAATCATAGATTTTCTGACTTTTAGTGTAAAGGTCGTATTTATTAAAATCTTTAATTAATTTTAGATATTCGTGGTCTTTGTTGTTCAACAATTCAGTATAACTTCCTCCAGTATGCCAGGGATAAAAAGAATGGTATCGAATCATGACCATGGCTTCTGCCGGTAATTTATTTTCTTTATGATTATTTAAAACCTGGTATAAGTATTCATCATGTCCCCAAGCTAAGTCCACCTTATCAATACCGCAGCCTTTTTCATAAATTCCTGTTGTTGTGCTATATGTTTCATGCTGCATATCTGGATTCAATGCATTAAATTCGGGAAACACACAAGAATTAGGCAAGGCACAACCCACAATAAAAACATCTCCTACCATGCCCCATTGCTCCGCTTGGCTAGTACCATCTTCATCATTGCCCCAGAGGAACATGACTTTGCCAAGATCATGGATAAGTCCTGTTAGTTGCATCCAATCAGGTCTGCCATCAGCCCTTATAGCTTCAGCACTTTGTATGAGGTGTTGTATGTTTGGCAAATTTATATCAGGATCACTGACATCTATAAGGCTATTTAAATGTCTCATGGCTTCCCAAAGCCCCATGGGTTTATCAAACTTCAAATATTTCTTATGCATGTTTTGCACATAATCCAATGTCTGATTCTTGCGCATTTTACGATAATGCTCCTTAACAGCCACAGACACATCTGGAGCTTCGTAATTTCTAAAGGTTTTTTCTTCCATGGTCATTTATGAATTTATATCTCTAAGGGCTAACATTCATTCGCTATACATTACCTAGAACAAGATACAAAACTGTCGTAATTATCACTAAAAATAAGCTAAAGGACTTGGCGTATTTCCAAGGTTTTAAATCTAAAATTCCGGCATCTTTCATTTCAAAGTTATTTTCCATAGGGAATAGTATTGAAACCAAATGCATGATTGCAATGTTCAAGACAAACTCAATTCCCCAAATGTGCACAAAATGTAAATTCACTTCTAGCACATAATACATGATGACATAGAAAAACAGGCCAAAAACCAGTCCTATTTTTGCGCCATTTGCGGATACTTTTGGAAACAGAAAACCAGCAATAATAACACTGGCAATAGGAATAAAAAAGATACCGTTCAGTTGCTGTAGCAATTGGTAAAGTCCGTCTGGCGCATTCGCTACAAAGGGAGCTATTCCTATGGCAAAAACAGCAAGAAGCGCAGAAGTCCATCTTCCTGTTTTCACCAGTTTCTTTTCACTGGCATCTTTCGAAATATATCTCTTAAAAATGCCCAAACTAAAAACAGTGGCCGCACTGTTCAAAGCACTGTTAAAAGTACTGAGTATGGCTCCCATCATTACCGCTACAAAAAAACCAGTGAGCCACAGCGGCAACACTTTTTTAACTAAAAGGGGGTAAACACTGTCTGGATTATCATATAAACTTTCTCCATAGTAATAGAATCCTATCAAACCTGGTAGCACAATGATTAGAGGCACCAAAATTTTTAGCAAGCCTGTAAAAAGCAATCCTTTTTGTGCTTCCTTCAAATTAACAGCTCCTAAAACACGCTGAATAATCGATTGATGCATGGTCCAAAAATAAATTTGATTCACCATTAAGCCCGTAAATAAAACTTCAAAAGGGAGAATGGCAGTACGCGCTCCTTCCCCTATTCCTGATTCTCTACTGACCACATTGAATTTTTCAGGGTTGTTTTCAAAAACCATGCTCATTCCCTCAAAAAGATTTCCGTCTCCAATGCTCAGCAAGGCTAAAATGGGCACCAATAACCCTGCTACCAGTAATCCAAAGCCATTAATGGTGTCTGTATAGGCTACCATTTTAAGTCCGCCGAAAATAGCATATACCGCTCCAATAACTCCAACTACAACAATGGTAATCCAAATACCATCTTTTTGGCTTACGTCTAATAAACCAGAAATTTCAAAAATTGCTTCAATATTCAAAGCTCCCGTATACAAAACAATAGGAAGTAAGGTTGCTACAAAAGAAATAATCAACAATAAAGCTACAAGAGTCCTTGTAAGCCCATCAAAACGTTTCTCTAAAAATTCAGGGATGGTTGTCAGTCCCATTTTTAGGTATTTAGGTACAAAATATAGGGCTGCTATAATTAAGGCCAAGGCCGATGTAACTTCCCAAGCCACAATAATAGCCCCGTTTTTATAAGAAGAACCATTCATTCCTACCAAATGTTCGGTTGAAATATTCGTCAGTAGCATGGAACCTGCAATTACAATTCCTGTAAGTGATCTACCTCCTAAAAAATAGCCATCACGCGTATTGAGTTTATCACGTCTGAGCTTCCAAGTTGCATAAAAGGCTACAAAACAAGTAAATAGCAAAAAAGTCACTAAGGCCATAGCGTTAAATGTAAGTCTTTTTTATAAACAGGCTTAAATTCCCCTCATTTAGGAATAAAAATAATTTATCTTAGAGGTTCAAATAAAAAACAATTTCACTCCCATTCCAATACGCTTATATGAAAGAGAAAATAACCAATGAACGAAGAAGTTTTATACAACAACTCGGTTTATTATCCGCAGCATCTTTAGTACCACTTTCCTGTTTTTCTATGGCAGCTGACAAAAAATTTAAGATGGGGCTACAACTTTTTACTATAAGAGATGCTATGGAAAAAGACCCAATTGGTAGTTTAAAAATTGTACAATCACTGGGGTATGAGGATTTAGAACTTTACGGATATGATGCTGATAAAGGAACTTTTTATGGATACAAGTCTTCCGATTTTAAGCAAATTTTGGACGATCACCAATTAACAACATCCAGCTGTCATTATTTGTTGTTTAAATATCTCAATAGTCCAATAGATGACTTAAATAGATATGTAGACCAGTGCATTGTTGGTGCCAAGGCATTGAACCAAAGCTATATTACTTGGCCTTGGTTGGATGCAGAATCTAGAACACTAGATAAGTTTAAATTAGTATCGGAAAGACTAAATCATATAGGGGAACGAGTCACTAAAGCAGGATTGGGTTTTGCTTATCACAATCATAATTTTGAATTTATAGATCAAGGTGGTGAAACGGGTTATGATATTATCTTACGAGAAACAGACCCTTCATTGGTAAAATTACAAATGGACTTATATTGGGTGATGCATTCTTCAAAACTGAGTCCAAAAGAACTGATTGAGAGTCAACCTGGACGATTTGTAATGTGGCATATCAAAGATATGGATAAGGTGAGCAGGGACTACACAGAACTTGGTAATGGCTCAATTGATTATACTAAGATTCTTCCAGACCCATCCACATCTGGTTTGGAATATTATTATTTGGAACAAGGCGGTAATTTTGCTCAGAATTCAATTCAAAGCATTACAGACAGTGCGGTTTATTTTAAAAAACACCTGCAAAAATATTTGTAAGTCAAAGAAGGTAAAAAATTCGCTATTCATTTGCCCATTCCATGGCTTTATGGGCATGGATTTTCCCAGTGTCGAATGTTGGTATTTCAACATCTGACGGGGCAATTAAAATGGGTAGTTCGGTACAACCCAATATAACACCTTGGGCACCTTTTGATTGCTCTTTTTTAATAATTTCAATGATACGTTTTCTTGATGTATCAAGAAATTTACCCTTAACCAATTCATTATAAATTATATCATGGACAAGCTGTCTGTCATCAATTTCAGGAATCATAACCTCCAATCCATAGATATCTTCCAATAGTTTGGTATAAAAATTTTTTTCCATCGTAAATTTAGTACCCAACAACAGCACTTTTTTTAATCCTTTTTTTTGAATGACCTCTCCTGTAGCCTCTGCAATATGCAAAAAAGGGATGGAAATATTTTCTGTGATGGCATCACTCACTAAGTGAATAGTATTCGTACCTAGTAAAACAATGTCGGCTCCTGCCTTTTCAAGTTGTTTGGCACTATTTGCCATTAAAACACCAATATCCTCCCATTTGTTTTCAAACGACAACCTTTCTATTTCGGCAAAATCAACAGACACCAAAATACACTTTGCGGAATGGGACCCTCCCAATAACTCGTTGGCTCTTGTATTTAAAAACTCATAATATAGTTTTGAGGATTGCCAGCTCATTCCCCCTATCAATCCAATTGTTTTCATAATGCTTTGTCTCGTTAATTCAATTTACAAAATACACTATAAAGTTTGGGGAAATTATTGGAATAAAACAAATGAGATTTGCGATTATTAAAGATGTAATTAATTCAATAACCTTCCAATCCTTTTTTTCTAGGCTATACTCCTACCATATCCTTGCATAAAAACTTTATTTACTATAGTTAATTGCAAGACACTAACCTATCCATAGAAGAAGCATAACAACTGATTAATTTCGGTTTATGCCATTTTTTTTGTATCTTTTAATAGCACGTTACAACCCATACATAAATGCTACCAATAGGTATTTTGGGTTGAGGTTTCCTAAGGTTCTAAAAGCATAGAAAATACCTCTTAAACAGAACCTTTCAATTAGAATTATCATTCAACAAAACACAAACACACCCTATTATGAACATCACAATAGTCTTTAGCCTGATTTTAAGTCTATTTCTTCTTGCAGGAATTAGAGTCGTTTATGAATACAAAAGAGCCCTTAAATTTAGGTTTGGAAAGTACATCAAAACATTACAGCCTGGATTTAGATGGATTATTCCCATTGTTGAAACCATTCAAGTGGTGGACATTCGTGTGATTACAATTAATATCGTTTCACAAGAAGTAATGACAGCAGATAACGTACCCTGTAGTATTGATGGGGTTGTTTTCTTTAAAATCAATGACCCGGAAAAGGCAGTTTTAGAAGTAGAAGAATTCAGTTTTGCCATAACACAATTGGCACAAGCTGCTTTACGAGATGTCTGTGGGAAAGTTGAGTTAGATACCATTCTATCAAAAAGGGAAGAAATGGGCAAGAATATTAAGCGTATTGTTGAGCAAGAAACCAGAGAATGGGGGATTGAAATCAATGATGTGAAAATAAAAGACATTCAACTACCAGAGAATATGAGACGTATGATGGCTAATCAAGCAGAAGCAGAACGCTCAAGAAGAGCACGTGTTATTTTGGCTTTGGCTGAAGAACAGGCTGCAGGTAAATTATTAGAAGCAGGTAAATTAATTGATCAATCGCCTTCTGCTATTAAACTACGCTTATATCAGACCTTATCAAATATTGCAGCGGAGAAAAATTCAACTATCATATTCCCTTTCCCAGAAGAAGTGCTACACAAAAAAACCAAAGCAAAAGGATTGAAATTTAAAGGTTGAATGAGCTCTAAATGCAAACTTCGTTGTTGACGGTTAGCGGTTAGAATTTTGAAATGAACTCAATACAACACTTCGTACTTCGAAAATCGTATTTCGTATTTCGTATTTCGTATTTCGTATTTCGTATTTCGTATTTTGTATTTTGTAGTTCGTAGTTCGTAGTTCGTAAATCTTGCCTCATAGATAGCGCTTACAATTTAAAAAATAACAAAGCGAGTATTGTTTTCTACTTTTTTAAATATGTCACCTCATATCCTAATTTTAGAAAAACCATCAGCATCTGTATGCGCCCTAGTAGTTTCTAAATGTTTGGCATTGATTTTTCCAAAACCATCTATTTTTAAATCCACCGAATTTGCTTTACCAGATACCGTTAAGCCACAAAAACCATCAAGGTCAATGCTTAGATCATTAACATCTACAATGATATCTCCCTTAATAAAACCGTCTCCTTTAATAACCAATTGATCCATAGTCAATGCTTGATAAGATTCTAAACGAATAAAACCATCAACATCAATATTGTTTAATGTTGTATAGCTCAGATAAATATCAACTTTACGGTCGTTGTTTCTTCTATGCCTTCTTTCAAAATGTAAATAGAGAGTTCCATTACGCACCTCAGTAACATAATTCCCTAAATAAACATTCTTTCTTGTTTCCAATTTTATGGAAGGTGTATCACTTTTTATAAGGTACAATCTGGCATTACCATCCAATTTAATTTTATCAAATGTTGCTAGGCTTCTAATTTCTGAGTTTTGCGCAACTAGGCCATTAATTACTCCCATTACAATAATTAAGGTAAAGGTCAATTTTTTCATACTGTTCGTTTTTTGATGATGATGATTAAATATAAGTGTCTATATCTTATAGACGCGACTGACCCTTAAATGGTTGCCTGAAAAATTCAACTAAAATGATATTCCAGTTTATCGTTTCTTTTCTATGAGTGTTTTTACATTATCATCACTATTTTTATCTATCAACTTATGATGGATATCTACCCCTGCTTTTGTAGGTTTCTGATGTACCATGATTTCTAGTGCTGTTGCCTTATCGGTAATTCTATGCTTTTTTAAGTAGATTAATTCATCTTCTCTGTCTTTCCCTTCCGCGTATATTCCTATATCAATCCAATCATCCATATCAATAACGGCTTCTACTCCCAAACTATCAGTACGGTACTTAATCGTCTCCAATGACAGGCTTACCTTGTATTGCTTATCTGATACCATTTCATAGGTACTTTGTTTTGTTTTATTTACATAACGCGTATTGGTTTCAAACAAATCCGTAATAACATATTGAAGGCTATCTGGAGTAACTTGTCTGAAATACCCCAACAAATCTTCTGATGTAGCATATCTATCTTTTTTAACTGAATCTTCAAATGGATTCCAATTTTTTATAAATCTTTTCAATGCTATATTTACACTGTCTTCAGTGATATAATCCTGCAAGGCATACATATTTACGGCACCTTTCCTATAATAAATATAATTCTCATTTTCAACCAATTCCAATGATGCTTCCTGCTTTTTCGCACCCCTTCTTCCTTCCAAATAACGTTGCAATTCCGATTTTAAAAATTGCTGTATTTTTTCTTCTGGATACTTTTGTCTCATGACCATCAAAGCTGAGTATTGCGACAGTGTTTCTAAGATTAAATGTTTGCCTTGCACATTGGCAGCCACAACTTGCAATCCCCACCATTGATGCGCCAATTCATGTGCGGTTATGTAAAATGCCATATCTACATCTGTTTCATCATTAATATCCAATAAAAACCCAAGTCCCTCAGAAAAAGGTACTGTATTGGGAAAAGATTGGGCATATTCTGCATACCGTGGGAATTCCATAATTCGCATTTCTTGGTATTGATATGGGCTGAAATTAGTACTAAAATAGTCTAATGACATTTTCATGGATTCCATCATACGACTCAAATTATACTCATGTCCCTCATGGTAATAGATTTCAAGAGCCACTTCTTTGGATACACTGTCGTTTTCTGGAATCCACTTGTCCTTCAAAATTTCATAGTTGGCAGAAACCATGGCGTAGAAATTGGTCATGGGAGTGTCCATTTTGTAATGGAAATAATTGCGGTTATCCTCCACCCATTTTTTTTTCAAGGTTCCAGGAGCAATTGCCGTTTGATCAATTGCCGTCCCAATGATAATTTCAAAATTTATTTCATAGCCATCGTCACCATCCCAAGCATGGACCACTTCTATGGGGTCATTTCTTTTAGATTTTGACATTCTTGGAGTTAAGCCATACTCCATCCTGTCGTCATCATCTCGCAATTCATACCCCATATAGTAACCAAAGCTCGGAAAATCATTATTTTTTAAGAATGTTCCATTGCCAATGATTTTGGTATCTGTTCGTTTCTCTTTAAACCCTTTGGTGGTATAGGTTTGTTTGAATTTCATTTTCAGGGAATCTCCTGGTTGCATGGGCTCCTTTAGTTTATAAATTGTATAACCAAAATCCAAATACTCATTGTTCACTTTAGCCTCACTACCAAAATCCACATGACTTAGCGTCACCTGTTCATCCAATAATTTTTGCACATGAATTTCTTCAATAGGTTCCTTGTGAGTATTGTGCAACATATAATACCCTTCTACACTATAATTTCTATCAGAAGGATAGATCTCCAATTTCAGGTTAGTATCAACTATTTTAGGCTGTGGTAGGTATTTATATTTTCTAAGTGTTTTTTCGTAAGCCACTTTAAATTCTTCCTTCATAGAAGAGGTCCAATGGGTATTAAGGATATTCGTATTGTAAAAAATATAACCTCCCAATAAAACTAAAATCACCGCAGCAGTTGCCCCAAGTTTAAACAATGGTTTTGTGAAATTTAGTTTGCTTAATCTCCAACGGGTCTTTAATCGGGTATCTGTCCCTCTAACGGAGAAAACAGCTGTAATTATAAAAAGGATAAGGAAAAATGCCAGCCAATACATCAGAATTATCAAATAAGGGAATAAAAAATGTCCATAACCATTCATATCCGAATAAGTACCCAAGGAATTGCCTCCAAAACTGTACAAGACATGACCATATCCAAAAAGCTCCAAAGCCATGCTCAAGATAAAGAAGGTCATTACCAATATATATCCTATAAATTTCCGATTGACTAGTACTTGAAAGAAAAAAGAAATAAAGGTGTACCACATAAGGAAGGGAAACAACTCCACAAAAAAGCCGTAAAAGTAAACGTGCAGTTCATAATGATAATAACCGTTGACGGTTTGGAAGATGATTCCAGATACAATTAGAAAGGTCATTAATAAAGCATAGACCATCATCAAACTAATGAATTTACCTGCTAGATTTATGAAATTGGAAAAAGGGAGCGCATCATAAATGAGGTTTAGCCTGATTCCTCTTTCTTTCCATATAAGTTCCCCTGAATAGAATACAAGAACAATGATAAAAAAGAAACTGGACATTTCCTGTAATTCTCCGACTATGAAATATGTTGTTGGATAGCTATTTACACCATAAACAGTACCCAAACCAATAGAGTTGACTAAAATAATAACCATACCACAGATAACAATAGCCCAAAAGGATACCTCTTTAAGTATCGATTTAAAGTAAAATAGGGAGTGCTGGATAAGTTGGGCGCATTGTGCCTTATAACCCTGATCCAAGGTAAGGGTTGGTACTTTTATATTTTTACTTAAAACTTCTTGTTTACTTTGAATAATCTCACTCTTCTTTTTATACGTTTTACTTTTCACCACATTAAAACTAAAGCGATAGTATCCAATAACTAATGCAATAACACCTATGGTTAACCAAAATAGTTTATTGTACAACAACACACTATTAAAAGGAATCAACTGTGAATTCATTTCAATAGCACTCCATGTTTTTGTCATAGTACTCAAGGTTGTCAAGGAAAACGGGTCTAAAATTGCTTGCGCAGTTTCATTTTTTATAGCCTTTGTCAACATAAACAGTACAAAAACAAAAATACCCTGTGTGTAAACCACAATTAATTTTCTGCTTAAAGCCCCACTAACAAAAAACAAGGCAGCACCAAAAAACAAAAGGGGCAATACCACATAAAGGAAGGTCTGTAGATACAGTATTAAATTAAAAGGTAAGGAGTCCTCTGGGTTGCGCCATGGCATATATTCTCCAAGAATAACTCCCCATAGAACACTACTAAAAATAAAAAGCAAGACCACAAAAGACCCTAAAAACCTTCCAAGGAGGTAGTCGCGCTTTTTTATGGGATTCACAAACATTAAGGATTCCATCTGATATTCAAAGTCCCGTAGCACAGAAACCCCCATGATCATGGAAATTACCATCATACCAATACCTGTGATGACTCCCATTGTCTTAGCTATGACTATAGGTGCATTTTTTTTAACCAGACCAAAGTCAACCCCCTCATAAACAAAATCGACCGCGACTAAAGAGAATAAGAAGATGAAAAGAAAGAAGATATAAGTGTCAAGGCGTTTGGCCCTGTATTTAAGCTCGAATTTAAATATTTCGTACCACATGCTGCGTTGTATTATTTGAGATTATTTAATTATTTAGTGCCGTGCTGCTCTCCATAAATTTGCGAGAAATACACATCTTGCAAATCTGCTTTTATGGGTGTAAAACCGTTGGCAGGGTTATTATCACATAGAATATGAATGATGGGTTTTCCAAGGAATAATTTTTCAGCAATAACATTGTATTCCTGCTTATAGCTTTCCAATTCATTTTTTAAAATTGTTTTTTGGTATACCTTATCCTCAATTTCTTCAATGACTTTTAATGGGTCTCCTTTCAAAAGCACTTGTCCTTTGTTAATAATCGCCATATTTGTACAGAGTTCCTTTACATCGTCTACTATGTGTGTGGATAATATTACTACGGTATTTTCTCCAAGGGCACTTAAGAGGTTGTAGAATCTGTTTCTCTCTACAGGATCCAATCCTGCCGTAGGTTCATCTACAATCAGCAATTTAGGATTGGTAAGTAATGCTTGTGCAATTCCAAAACGTTGTTTCATTCCACCGGAAAATCCTCCTAGATTTCTCTTTCTATCTGCATATAAATTTGTTTTATACAAGAGTGCCTTCACTACCTCTTTTCGTTCCTTTTTATTGGTAATTCCTTTTAATACCGCTAAATGGTCTAACAAAACTTCTGCACTTATTTTAGGGTATAGACCAAACTCTTGTGGTAGGTAGCCCAAAATTTTCCGAACGTCATTTTTCTGTGTTAAAACATTTAAATCACCAAGGGTAACGGTTCCTTGATCCGCTTCCTGTAAGGTAGCAATCGTTCTCATCAGCGTAGATTTTCCCGCGCCATTGGGACCTAATAGTCCAAACATACCTGTTGGGATATCCAATGAAATATCATGTAATGCCTGTACTCCATTTGCATAGGTTTTAGAAAGATTGGAAATTATAAGATTGTTCATTTTATATTCTATTTTGGACAAATATATTGGCATGCCAGAGGGTACCCAAGCAAATGTGATATACCAATACCATACAGGGACACAAGGGCTTTAGATGCATGTAAAATGACTTTATAGTGCTTTTAAAGTCGTTGTTCCCTCTAAAAAGGCTGTTTGTCAACTTCTTTGGCGGTTGTGTATTACTTGCCTAATTTTGCGTATGCTTTCAAAGGTTAAACAACTATTATCGCAAATCCCTAAATGGGTATTTAGAGTAATCCTCATCCTAATTGGACTGCTCATTTTCATATTCAATGATTTTTTTGGTTCCAGTGAAATCTTCGGTATAGCAGCCTTCTTATATTTTCTGATAGTCATAGGATTAATTGCTCGTTGGTTTTTCAAACAAACAAAAGCCATTATCAATCTTAAAAATGAAAAAACAAAGACAGAATTGATGCATTTGCAGAGTCAGGTGAATCCTCATTTCTTTTTTAATATGCTCAATAACCTATACGGTTTGGTGGAAAAGGATTCCAAAAAGGCGCAAGAACTAATTCTTAAACTCTCGGACATGATGCGATACAGCATCTATAACGGACAAAAAGATACGGTTGCTATTAACGAAGAGGTAGCTTATTTAAAAAACTATATTGCCTTGCACAAAATGCGTTATCACAAGAAGATTGATGTGCTGTTTACCCTTCATGTTCAAGATGAAACCTTCAAAATAATGCCTTTGCTCTTTATCATTCTTTTGGAAAATGCTTTTAAACATGGAGTGGAGAATTTAAGAGAGCATGCCTACGTACATATCAATATGACAGTAACAGAGAATACAGTTCATTTTGACATAGAAAACAATTTTGAACCAACTGAAGAAACCACATCACCCGGAATTGGACTAAAAAATCTAAAACGAAGATTGGAATTGGTCTATCCAAAAAACCATTCTTTATCTTTTACCCAAACAAAAGAAATATATAAGGCACTTTTAACCATAGAGAAATCATGATCAACTACTTAATTATTGATGACGAGCATATAGCCCATGACATTATCAAAGGGTACTGTGATCTATTGCCGAACATGCAATTGGTGAAAAATTGCTATGATGCTATGGAAGCATTGGACTGTTTGAGTCAAAATAAGGTGGATCTTATCTTTCTCGATTTAAACATGCCCAAGTTAAAAGGGTTTGAATTTCTAAAAACGCTCGCTACGCCACCTAAGGTTATTGTAACCACCGCCTACCAAGAACATGCCTTGGAAGGATACGAGCTCAACATTTCCGACTATCTTTTAAAACCCTTTAGTTTTGAGCGGTTTCTTAAAGCCATAAATAAAGTTATCAATACCCCTAGTAAAACAACTAAACCCGCAACAGAAGGCAGTAATCCCATTTCAAAAAGCATCTTTTTACGAGAGAACAAAAAATATACACAAGTGGTCCTTGACACCATTCAATACATGGAGGCTGCAGGCAATTATTCTAAAGTGGTTACCCTAACAGAAACTATTACTGTTCGTGATAAAATATCCGATTTGCTAGCTTCTTTACCCACAAATGAATTTGTACAAGTCCATAAATCATTTGCGGTGGCCATACAACATATTGTAAGTATAGAAGGAAACAAAATAGCGATAGGTACGCATAGCATTCCTATTGGCAAGATTTATAAAATGAAAGTTTCTGAGTTATTGAAATAATTTACAACCCACATTTCAAATCTTACAGCCATGTGCTCCAAACCACACCAACATTTTAAAATCTACAAACCCTACGGAATGATCAGTCAGATGGGATCTAATAATGCAAAAGAGTTGCGTACAAAACACTTTTTAAAAGCGTTATATAATTTTCCTGAAGGCATTATGCCAATTGGCAGATTGGATGAAAATTCAGAGGGGTTATTGTTGCTTACCACTGATGGTAAATTAAGCGATACCATTAACCGTTCTGGAAAAGAAAAAGAATATTATGCACAATTGGATGGTGAAATAACCGCTGATGCCATAAAAAATTTGAGGACAGGAGTAGAAATTGGTTTTGAGGGGAAAAAATACCAAACCAAGCAGTGTGTGGTCACTACATTGGAAACACCCACTACTTTACCTGAACCTGATAAAAAAATACGTTTGGGGCGGCATAGGCCAACTTCTTGGGTGCGTATTGTTTTGACTGAAGGTAAATTTAGGCAAGTGCGAAAAATGACTGCTGCAGTAGGTTTTCCTACCCTTCGACTAATTAGAGTACGTGTGGGAACTATTACATTAGACGGTTTATTGCCTGGTGATGTGGCTGCTATAGCTGACCGTTTACTTTATGAACCGACAAAATAGCGACATCCTCTTCCTTGCCTTTCAATGCAATGATGCCTAATTCATTAAAAACAAACTTACTTGAACCTAGCTGTTCCTTTAAGTTCCTTGATATCAGCAGTTCTTGTTTAAATTCATTACATTTCCCTTGAATCCTAGCTGCTGTATTGATGGTATCCCCATGGTATGCTATTTCTTTTTTGTATTTACCCACCTCAGTTACGATAACCACTCCTGAGTTGAGTCCAGCTTTAAAAAATGGAAGGCAGTTGTACCTTTTCTGGTATCTTTTTTGCTTTTTTTTGAGTCGTTCTTTAAAATTGAAAAACGCATTGATGCAATTCTGGTTTCTTAATCCTTTTTTCAGTTCCCACGTCAGAATGACTTCATCCCCAACATATTGATAGACTTCTGCTTCATTTTCTATGACAACTCCCAAATCATTAAAACAATCCTGAATCATCTTACTGTACTTAATATGGCCCAATCTTTCTGCATGCTGGGTAGACGATTGCAAATCCAAAAACATAAAAATTCGGTGCTCTTCCCTAGGGGTATAAAACCTACCATGTAGTAATTTTCCAAGATTACTCTCCCCTATAAGCAGTTGCATTTGCCTTAGAATGAGAAAGAAAAAATCAATGCTAAGGATATACAAATAAATGGCTGGACTTCCGGGTTCAATGATAAAGTCAATTAATCCTTTAGTCTCTCCAAAAAAAGTAATGGCCATAAAGTAGGAAACCACAATGAGTAAGAATAAAAACAGTATGGCAAAAATAATCCTGAAGGCAATTAAATTTCGAAAGGAAATACGTCCATAAATTCGTTCTTCAGTCAGTATTTGGGCATATCCCGATATACTACCAAAAAAGAAACCAAAAATACTAGACACCATTATGGAATCCCAAAATTCAAAGGAAATAGAACTCATTTCTATGGTCCCTACTCCCCTGATTATAGATAAAAAAAGAAAGGCAAGTGTCCAACCAACAATGTAGTCTCTAACAATTTTCCACCTGCGTATACTTTTAAATTTCATGGCAATTTATACAAACAATAATATAAAGGTAAGCACCAGACCACCCAAGGTATAGTACAGTCCCTTTCTAAAGGTATCTGACTTTGGTAAAAACATCCAAAAAGCAGAGACCACAAAGAAAAGGAGTGAGACCCCAAAGAAGATGTTCAAATAAAACAAAGGGCTGCTTGACTTTGCTTTGTGCAATTTGGTCATCTTGTTCAACACATAAGGAAGTTCTTTAACCGTATAATTAACCATACCTGTGGCCTTATTATATGCTCCGTTAGAAAAATGAAGGACATCACCCTCTTCCTTAGTAAGCTTAAAGTTTTTACTTTTTAACGCTTTACCTAGTTCGTCTTGGGAAAGGTTAAGTGACAATTGTTTTTCAACTTGCTGCTCTCCTTTTAAGAAATCTGTATCCCTAAAAATCAAAACGATACCACTCAGGGAATATACCGCCATAATACCAACTAAAAAGAACCCTAAATAGCGATGAATAATTCGCATGTAAAAACTTGTAGATTTTTTTGCTTTTGCACTCATACTTAAATTGAACTATTTTTTATATTAATAAAAACTTCTAAGATACATCTATTTACCAAAAATTCAGAATAGGAAATAAGGTGCATTATTGCATGTTACATGATTATCTTTGTGGAAAATAAAAAAGAGTGCATCCCAATAATATTCATAATAAGCAGTATGATTTTTCAGCATTAATAGGGGCACATGCTCCTTTGAAATCATTTGTTTTTACAAATCAATTTGATACTAAAACTATTGATTTTGCTGACCCAAAAGCCGTTTTAGCATTGAATAAAGCCATTCTTAAGCATCATTATCAATTAGTAGATTGGACGATTCCTGATGGATACTTATGTCCTCCTATTCCAGGAAGAGCAGATTATATTCACCATTTGGAGGAGGTATTGAAGAAAGAAAATTTCGCTAATGATATTACAGGTTTGGATATTGGTATGGGAGCCAATTGTATTTACCCCATCTTAGGGGCACAAATCTACGATTGGAAGATGGTTGGGGTTGACATTGACCCTACCGTTGTTTCTGCGGCCAAAAATAATATAGACGTGAATCCTCCGTTGGTAGGTAAAATTGAAATAAGACATCAACCTAATAAAGCCAATATATTTGAAGGAGCTATACAGCCAAACGATTACTTTCATTTTACCATGTGCAACCCTCCTTTCCATGCTTCAAAAGAAGCCGCAACCAAAAGCACCTTAAGAAAATTGAAAAACTTAGAAAATTCACGAAAAGTGTCCCTTAATTTTGGCGGACAATCCAATGAGCTCTGGTGTAATGGTGGTGAGGCACTATTTATCAAACGCATGATAAAGCAAAGCGTCCCATTTGCGAAGCAAGTCGGTGTATTTTCATGCCTGGTTTCAAGAAGTGAGCACTTGCCAAAAATCAAAAAACAACTGACCAAATTAAACGCAGGTTTTAGCATTATTAAAATGGAGCAAGGGAATAAAATCAGTAGAATTGTGGTTTGGAAGTTTAGCGAGTAGCTAAGTTTGACAACTTCAGATACTTGGAATTATTTATTACTTTTAGAATTAAATATTTGTACTTGTGCATATATTAAAGCGTTACCCTTTATATGAAGAACCTAAAAACCTTTCCAATTTTTATCTTATTCATAAGTACATTTTGCGCCGCTCAAAACACATACATCTATTCCCAACCGAAAAAACTTGAAGACGGATGGAAAACCAACAATTTGCAATCTCAAAATATTGATTCAACGCTTATTATTAAATTATTCAATCAACTACAAACAATAGAAAATAAAATTCATAGTGTTTTATTGGTAAAAAATAATCAAATTATTATTGAAGAATACTTTGGCGAAAACTCAGTTAACAATCAACACGACCTTCGTTCTACAACTAAAAGCATAACATCCATCTTAATGGGAATTGCAATCGACAAAGGGTTCATTGAAAATGTAAACGACCCTATTTCAAAATACCTCAAAAGCCTTGTACCAACCAAAAATCTAGATGGAAGAAAAACGGAAATCACAATTAAACATCTGTTAACAATGTCAACTGGATTGGATTGTAATGATTGGGATAAAAAATCAAAAGGGCAAGAAGATAAAATATCTAAGAAAAGTGATTGGTTGCAATATTTTTTAAATTTACCAATGGTTCATAAGCCAGGTGAAGTTTCAAATTATTGCACAATGGGACAAGTTTTGGCTACTGAAATTATTAGTCAATCTTCGGGTATGACAATCGACAAATTTTCGGAAAAATATTTGTTCAACCCATTAGGTGTAAACAATCTAAGTTGGGGTCATACTTCCAACAAAGAAATTATCCCTTCTGGAAAGAGATTGTATATGACTTCTCGTGATATGGCAAAAATTGGACAGCTAATACTAAACAACGGAAAGTGGAATGAAAAACAAGTCGTTTCCGAAAAATGGATTGCGGAATCAACTACGCCAAAAACAAAAATTACTGGAATTGATTACGGGTATTTATGGTGGAACATTCCGTTTAAAGTAAACGAGAAAATATTTGTTTCTAAAACAGCAACAGGAAACGGAGGTCAATATATTATGGTTCTTCCAGAATTAGATATGGTTGCCGTATTTACTGGAGGTGCATACAATTCTCAGGAAGACAAACTGCCTTTTGCGATTATGACGGATATATTCTTACCAACATTCACGAGCGGAAAATAACAAAGTGTATTATTAGTTGCGTGTCGTTTTTCCATTTGAAAAATCTTGCAATCAATCATCTTTATTAATTGAGGACAATTCCCTTTGCAAATGCCCTCAATTAATCTCACACAAGTTATTGTAAGTTGCTGTCACGCAACCAAATATAAAATCATGAATCTTATATAGTAAAAACAACATAATGAGAAAATTGTTTTTATTTATAAGCACTATTGGATTCTTAATTTCTTGCAATACGACTAATGATGATAACCTCATAAAAATAAGAAACGGGCAGGATTTTTTAATTTTTGGACATTTCTATGGGGAGTGTATTGGAGAGGTATGCGTAGAGACCTTTAAACTGACCGACCAAAAAATATTTGAAGATACTTTAGACGACTATTCTGGGAAAAAATTGAATTTTGTGGAATTGGAAAGTGGTAAATTTAAACAAGTCGAAGATTTAATTAGCTTTTTTCCAAAACAACTATTAAACGATACTAAAACTACTTTTGGTTGTCCAGATTGTACAGATGGAGGTGGATTATTTATTCAATACTCGGAAAGTGGAAACGTGAAAAGTTGGAGAATTGACCAGTCCAAGGATAACATCCCAAGTTATTTGCATAGTTTTATAGATAAAGTGAATGAAAAAATTAGCCTGATTAATAATTAATATTCCTGTTAATAAAACTCACAACTAATTGCTTGCTTTTCAGACAGTACTAAAGTAATATTGGGATTTTTGTATAAGTTTATAATGCATATGGATTGCGTTATCACATCATACCCTAACGGTCATTTTAAAAAAAAGATTATGAAATCAATTTTCAAATTGGAATAGAGCTATTTAAATTTAGCGTTGTTTAAAAACATTCGTCTAAAAGTTTAAACTAATCCTTTCTTCTTAAATACCACGATTGATAATTATCCAAAAACAATCCATACGTTATAGTTAGAGTACAACGAAACACGAATCGTTGTGTAACTATTTGGAGGTTTAGGGGTTATCCAAATTATTTAAGTGCTTCTTCTTGGAATAATTTATTACTTTTAGAATAGAAATATAGGTATCAGTACATTCATTCAGTTGTTATCGGCAATAAATAAACATCATGAAAACATCAGCTATAGTCATTCTCTCAATTTCTATTTTAATCACTTCCTGTATCAATTCTACTAAAGATAAACCCGCATTAATTACCGAGCATATTATAGAACACTACAAAGGTCCAATAATTGATATGCACATTCATGCATATTCATCTGTAAATCCAATGTTTGGTTTAGAATACAAAAATCCGTTAACAGGAAAGGTCTATTATGGTTCAGAATCTATTCAAAAACATCAAGAGCAAACATTTGAAAAATTTAGACAATACAATATTGTCAAAGCAATGGTAAGCAATGGAGCATTATGGCACCAGTCTGACTCTACTTTGGTAATAATAGGTGAAAACAATAATAATTCAATTGAAAATCTAAAACAAAAACACGAGAACGGTAAACTACAAATACTAGGCGAAGTTGCCCCTAACTACCAAGGACTACTTCCAACTGACGAAAGTTTAGTAAAGTACTTTGATTTAGCAAATGACTTAAGTGTTCCCATTGCTTACCACATGTATCCTGGAGGCCCACCAGGTGGAGCATATTTTGCATATCCTAAAACAAGAGCGTTTCAAGGTAAACCACTACAATTGGAAGAGATTATATTTTCTCGCCCAAAAATGAAAATTTACATTATGCATGCTGCTTGGCCATATTTAGAAGATATGAAAGCTTTAATGTATGCACACCCACAGGTTTACGTTGATTTAGGTGTAATTTGTTGGGGGCTACCTAAAAAGGAATTTCATAATTTTCTACGTGGACTAGTTGAGGCAGGATTTGGTGATAGAATAATGTTTGGTAGTGACCAAATGGTTTGGGTTAACACAATAGGTGAAGGAATTGAAGCTGTTAATTCCGCTGATTTTTTAACTATCGAACAAAAAGAAAATATATTTTACAATAATGCCGCAAGATTTTTAGAACTGACTGAGGAAGAAATTAAAAAGCACAAAAGTCTATAAAAACTGCTTAGAACAACCTACGCGTTTATTTCTTTACATACAGGTCCTGATAACTTTAGATAATACAATTCATTACATTAATTGTCCAACTCATTACATTTCGTTTTTCTGAGGCATGTTTAAGCAGTCTGCATTTCTTTCTTAGACTTTCTATATAAGTATGAATTAAAAATACTTCTTTTGGCAAACCTTAGTTGCTTAGGAGAGTTATTGAACTTTATAAAGGTGTTCCTATTTACGCCAAAATACTCATAGGTAGTGCCATCTAAAAATGTGATTTCCAACAACAAACCTTTGTGTTGGTAATCTGCAATACCTGAAGCTGTTATGGTCTCATTGTATGCTGAAAGATTGGCAGTTTTTGTTTCTGGCGCGATACTCACTAAAAAATGATAGCCATCAATGATTTGCCTGCTTTTAAGTTCTGCTTCTTCTTTCTTAGCGTCTCCTTCTTGAAACTTATCTGGATGCCATTGTTTTACTAGACCTCTATAAGTGGTTTTGAGTGCTTTAAGCTCAATTTCTTTTTCAACAGCAAACAATTTCTTATACTCGTTAACACGCTTCATATATCGGTATTTTCTAAATCAGGCGCGAAATTACATCTTTCTTTTTATATTGTTCCCCTTTTTATTGAAAAACCCGTTAAGAATTCTTTATCAGTCATTTCGACCAAAAGGAGAAATCTTACTGAAATATGCCATACTATAGATTCCTTGTCGCTTTTTTAAGCTCGGTCGGAATGACCACTAAGAACTCTCCAGCTAGCACCATAGTATTGAAAAACAACTATAGGATTGTATTAGTCATTTCGACTAAAAGGAGAAATCTAACTATAGTATTGCGTACCCAAAAATCACCAATCAATTGGCCTATAATCTTTTAAGAATTTCCCACTCCAATGTTTGCCTGTGTTGATGCCATCTATTAATGGGTCCATCACTCTGGCTGCACCGTCAACAATATCTAATGGAGGTTGAAAGTCGTGCAATTCTTCTTTTTTCTTAGCCAATTCTGCAGGGTCTTCGTCAGTTACCCAACCGGTATCCACTGCATTGATAAAAATACCTTCTTTGGCTAAACTCCCCGCAGCGGTATGTGTTAGCATATTTAATGCAGCCTTGGCCATATTGGTATGTGGATGACGATCTTCTTTAAAAAAACGATGAAATTTCCCCTCCATGGCAGAAACATTGATAATGTGCTTTTTGCCCGTATCATCTTTCTTCATTAATTCGGACAAGCGATTGCATAAAACAAAAGGAGCAACTGAATTTACAAGCTGTACTTCAATCATTTCTGTAGTCTCTATTTCCCCCAATTTTAAACGCCAACTGTTTGTTTTTCTTAAATCTACTTGCTGTAAATCAGCATCCAATTCGCCTTCTGGAAACACTTCACTTGCTTGTAAAGAATTATCAAAACTATATGGAATCTGGGATAATTTTGCTGATGCTCGTATTCCTATTCCTGGTTCTGGTCCATGCCATGTAACTGGCATGTTCTGGTTAGGTGAGGCAGCACTTGTCAACTGCTTTAATTCTTCCAAACAAGCTACATGGTCTTTTAATAAATCAGCTGCATATTTTGGCAAGGTTGTTATGGGCCGTTCTTCATTTGCCATTAAATGTTGGTAGAAACCAGAAGGTCTACGTACCGTTTGCGCCGCATTATTTATTAAAATATCCAAGCGTTCGTATTTCTGCTGAATATAATTACAGAAAATCTCCACACTGGGGATATGACGTAAATCCAATCCATGAATTTTTAATCGATGCCCCCATTGAGTAAAATCTTCTTCTTTAGAAAAACGTAAGGCAGAATCCGCAGGAAATCTGGTTGTAGCCACCACTGATGCTCCGGCACGCAATAACATTAATGTAATATGATAGCCAATTTTTAAACGAGAACCTGTAATAACAGCTACTTGTCCTTTTAAATCTGTAGTCTGAAAACGTTTGGCATAGTTAAAATCTCCACAGTCCGTGCACATGGTATCGTAAAAATGGTGCAATTTGGTAAAAAGAGTCTTGCACACATAACAATTCCTAGGGGATGCCAACTCCTGAGTATCTCTAGTTAAATCGGCAGCAGAAAGTAATTTAGGAGCCACAAAAACCACAGCTTCCCTTGCACTACGGATTCCTGTTTCTTTACGGGCATTTTTATCCCTTGCTGCTTTCTTTCTTTTTTGAGCTTTTTTAGCATCCTTCTTTCTTCTGGAAAATTCATCCCTATTTGGTCTAGAAAGCTTTCCTGAGACAATTAATAATGCAGTACGCTTCTCTTTTGGGATTTCAAAAATTTCATCCGTACTATTGACCAATTGCTCTAAAATGGCAATGCACTTGTCAATTTCTTCATCAGTAATAGTACTCTCCTTATAGCTGTGTTTTTCTGCCATTAAATTTTGTGTAGATGAGGGTAGAAGTTTTGAGTATTTATGTTTAGCATGCTACTTTTTTTACCCTATTTACGTTTGTTACGCTTGTTGTAATTCTTATCCCCTTTGGTCTTTGGTTTACTATACTTCTTTTTAATAATCCTTTGATAAGAACCACCTTGATTGATTTGTTTGTTTTTATCGGATTTCTCATGAAAACTTTCCCCTGGAACATCACCTGCATTTTTGGTGGGGTTATTTCCTTCTATGATTTTAGGCTGTTCTTCGGAAGTTAGTTTTTCTGATATCTCTATGGATACAGGTAGTTCTTCTTCGGGAATTTTAAACTCCATCAACTCTTCAATCGATTCCTTATCCTCTTTTTCATTTTCCGTATAAAATAAGAAAGAGGTTCCCTCCTCTTTTGCACGACCAGTTCTCCCAATTCGATGCATATAGTTTTCAGGAAAGGTCGGGGTGTCAAAATTAATAACATGTGAAATTTTATCCAGGTCCAAACCACGAGCCATGACATCAGTAGTTACTAAAATTCGGTTTTTACCTTCATCAAATTGTCTGATAGAGCGTATTCTGTAGTTTTGTGTTTTATTGGAATGAATCAAGCATATTTCTTCCTTAAAAAACTCTTCCAATTCCGTAAATAAGAGGTCAGCCCTTTTTTTGTTTGAAACAAAGACCAACACCTTATTGAACACCTCAGTATCCTGAAGCAAATGCACTAATAAATTTGCCTTGGTATAAAAATTTGGTACTGCATAACAGTGCTGAGCGATGTTATCCAAAGGCGTACCACTTAGGGCAACAGAAACTTTCTGGGTTCCTTTGAAGAAATCATTAATTAGTGCCTCAATTTCATTGGTCATAGTAGCAGAGAACATAATGTTCTGCCTACGCTCTGGTAACAAATCAAAAATATTGGTGAGTTGAAACCGGAAACCCAAATCCAGCATCACATCCACTTCATCTATGACTAACTTTTTAATCAACTTTAATTGCATGGCTTTGCATAAAACAAGATCATACAAACGTCCGGGGGTTGCGACAACAATATCTGCCCCTACTGCTAATGCTTCTTTGTGTCTATTCATATTGGTGCCTCCATAAACACCAAGCACTCGAATGGAAGAATACATTCCAAATTTTTCAATTTCTTCAACTACCTGCAGCACCAATTCCCTAGTAGGCACAACAACCAACACCCTAGGATGCACCTGCTTTGAAAATGGCAGCGTTTGCAGAATGGGTAACATATATGCAAAGGTCTTCCCTGTTCCTGTTTGCGCAATCCCAACCATATCTATACCAGACATGACTACTGAAAAAGATTTTGACTGTATGGGAGTGGGTTTTACAAATCCTAAGTCGGTAATTGCATTACGCAATTGACTGTTTATTTTAAAATCATCAAAAGAGTCCATGTCCATTATTTTAAAAATTGAGGTCAGTCTCAGGGTTTTCTATTTTTTTTGTGGGTAGGTTGGTGTTTTCTAAAATGTACCCAGCCAAAATTTTCTCTACCAATTCCTCTTTAGTAAGATGATGAAACACGGTATGAATTTTATTCCTAAACTCATCAGAAACCGCACGATTAGGTTTTGTTTTAAAGATTTTCTTAGCCCATAAAAGCGTATTGTTTTCCTCAATACTTTGAGCATCAGCCTTTTTGAATTTTTTAAAAGTAATCCCTAATTCCTTCTCAAACTCAGTAATATCTGCAACTTCATCTTGTTGCAACACAGTTAAAGAAAACCCCTTTGCCCCTGCCCTAGCGGTTCTTCCGCTTCGGTGTACGTAGGTTTCATGCACATCTGGCAGATGATAATTAACCACGTATGTGATTTCCTTAACATCTATACCTCTAGCTGCCAAATCCGTGGCCACAAGAATATTAATGTGCCCTTCTCTAAACTGCCCCATAATCCGATCACGAATAGGTTGTGATAAGCTACCGTGCAGGGCTCCAGATGAGAATTTATGTATCGCCAAGTTTTTTGCAAGCTTATTAACAGCCGCTTTTGTTTTACAAAAAATAATGCCACGTTCTCCTTCTCTAGAGTTTAGAAAATGCATCAATACCTCTAATTTCTCAATAGGGGCTACCACTACATATTGGTGATCTATTCCTTGATGCCCAACCGTTTCCATATCGGTCTTTACTTCTGTTACATGTTTGGACATGTAATTTTGTATCATTTGTTTTATGGTCCCCGGCATGGTTGCTGTAAACAAAATGGTTCTTCTCTTTTTAGGTAGCTGAGCAACTATTTTATCCAAACCATCTTTAAGGGCACTTACCATTTCATCAGCTTCATCCAAAACCAAATAATTAGCTTCTTTGATGTTAATGGCATTTCGTTGCATTAAATCTATCAAACGCCCAGGAGTAGCCACAACAATATGGGTTGGCTGCTTTAATTGTTCTATTTGAGGTTTTATGGGAATCCCTCCACAGATTGAAGCAATGGATACATCAGGCAAATTTGACGCAAACGACATTAAATTAGCATGGATCTGTTGTCCCAATTCCCGTGTAGGCGCAAGAATTACAGCCTGTATCGTTGGGTTTTCAATGTTTATCAATTGCAATAAGGGCAATCCGTATGCAGCAGTTTTCCCTGTGCCGGTTTTTGCCAAGCCTACAAAGTCATCCTTCTTTTCCAATAAAATTGGAATTGCTTTCTTTTGGATATTTGTTGGGACTGAGATTTTTAATGCAGCCAGACTTTCTTGAAGGGGCGCTATGATTCCTAAATCCGCGAATTGCTTTGACATGATTAAATTTTGGGCAAAGATAATGGTATAAAACGATTAACTCAATATCCTTAGGGTTGTGATTCTTAGCAACTTTTCATTCTTGATAAGATTCGGAAGATTTCTCAGTTATTCCTCCTTTGAAATGACATTCAAAAGGATAGTAGTCGTTCCTCTTTTGGAATGACATTCATGATGCACAATACTGTACTTATTTGGTTTAGTCTTCTGGTGGAAAACCATGAATCTCTTCAAAAATAGCGTCAAAGTTTTGGCGTAAATAGGCATTCAATTTTTTCTGATAATCATCTTTTAACCAGCTTAAAAAATTAAAAGTGCTTCTACTAATACATTTTGCATATGTTTGTATACGTTGGTCGATATCCCCATTAAGGAGTTTTGCAAGTGCTAAGGCATCATATACATCCTCACTATTTTCAGTACATATTTTTGCATGCTGGGCTATAGAACGTTCCAATACTACTTTGGAAGATTCTCCTTTGGCTATAGCTGTAATATAGATATCCTTAAGATCAAAATAAACATCCTCAGATTTTGAAAATTCTTTCCTGATTTCCTCAGGCATTTCATGCTTAAACCTGCCTTCTATGTCTTCATCGTTTTGCAAACGCTCCACAAAGAATTTAGGTGATTTAAAAATGGTCTGCCAATCTAAATCTGCTCCCCAAGGACCAAATCTATAGTTATTGTTACCCAAATCTATAACAGAGAATTTATCTTTATTATTGAGGATACGAGAACCACGACCAATCATTTGATAATACAACGTTAATGATTTTGTTGCCCTATTCAAGATAATGGTATCAATTGTTGGTTCATCAAAACCAGTGGTTAAAATACTTACTGATGTTAAAATAGCATCCGGGGTCTCTTTAAACCATTGCAATATTTGTTTACGCTGCTTTTTTGTAGCTGTATTATCTAAATGAGCAACAGGAAGTCCTGCTGCTTTAAAAGTGTAGTATACTTGTACAGAGGTGTTGATTCCATTATTGAATATCAACGTCTTTTTCCCTGTAGAATGTTTTTTATAAGCTTCTAACAACTTGTCCAACATACTAGTGCTGGAATATAAGTCTTCAGAAGATTTTACAGTATAGTCTCCATTGGAACCTATTTCTAGGGAAGTTAGCCCCATATCATACTGAAAAACTTCTGCTCTTGCCAAGAATTCGTTCTCAATTAATGATACAATGGTTTCACCAGTAATTAACTCATCATAATTATCCTTCATGGGTAAGCCCTTGTTAGAACTTAATGGTGTTGCCGTAACACCAAGGATAAAAGATTTTTCGAAAAATTTAAAAAGTTTGGTAAAGGAGTTGTAGTGAGCTTCATCAATAATGACTAGGCCAATATCTGAGATATCCAGTTGATTATCATTTAACCTATTATTCAAGGTTTCTACCATGGCCACAAAACAGCTGTAGCGGTCTTGGTCATCTAGATTAGCCGTACTGTTCACTACTTTATTCACTACACCAAAACCAGTAAGCATTTCAGAGGTTTGGTTACACAACTCCACACGGTGAGTCATGACCAACACTTTTTTGCTGTGGTTCTTTAAATACTGACGTACAATTTCTGAGAAGATAACAGTTTTTCCTCCACCTGTAGGTAATTGATATAGTAGATGATAATCCTCTTGAGCAGTTTCAAACTTATCAAAAATTTGATCTATAGCGCCTTTTTGGTAGCTATATAATTCTTTATCCGTTTTCTTTGCCTGTAATCCTATTGCCTGCTCTGCCATACCATCTCTTTCTAAAAAAGTGCAAATTTACTGCCTTTATGGAGTTATTGACGAATAATAATAAAGAAATTATGATGCTATTTGTTAAACTGTCCAGCTCTATGGGTATAATACCTATTTAAAAAGGGGAAATTTGAAAATAAAAAAAGGGGATGCGCTATGTCACCCCCTTTCCTAATGTGTTTTTAGAATTGTTTAATCCTTTATAACCTTAGACTTCACTTCCTTGGCATCCTTATCCAATAAAATCACTTCATCAAAACCTGCATCATTAAACTTTTCGAATTGAGTTGCAGCGTCACCAATAACCAAATAACCCATTTTACTGGCATCAAGATATTTATTGGCCAAAGCTTTATGTTGCTCTAAGGTCATATCACTTATTATTTTCTCTTCACCGGCAATATAATCCGTAGCCAAATCATAACTGCTTATGTTTTGAAGCAGTCGTAAAAGTGACCCTTGCGTCTCAAAACGACGTGCATTGGACTTTATCAATGCATTTTTAGTGAAATCCAAATCTTCCTGAGAAATACCTTCTTTGTATTTTTCTATTTCTTCCTTAAAAATCATTACCGATTCATAAGTAGTATTTGTTCTAACGCTAGAGGACGCTGTAAATGTTCCTCTAATCTTTGAACCGCTAAAACGAGTATTTGCACCATAGGTATATCCTTTTTCTTCCCGCAAAATAAGGTTTACATTTCCTGAAAATGAACCACCCAATTTATAATTCATAACAGTTGCAGCAAAATAGTCCGGGTTTGTACGTGCCATTCCCAAATACCCAATATTAATGACAGATTGTTTGGCATTAGGGATATCTACAAAATATAAAGAAGCTTTATCTCTCTCTCCTTTAATTTCATATGTTGGTATGGCAACCACATCACCTTGCCAATTGTTTTCAAGATTGCTTAAAACTGCTAGCGCTGTTTCTTGATCTATATTTCCTACAATATGGAATTTACTAATTGCGGGTGAAAAATTCTTAGCATAAAATTCTTTTAAGTCATCCATTGTAATGGTTTCAACTGATGCTTCAGTACCGCTTGTAGGATGTGCAAACATATGTTCTTCACCATAAATCAATTTATTATAGACATTCCTTGCAACTGTATTTGGGTTTGCTGCTGAGCGCATAATTCTATTTATAGTACTAGTTTTTATACGCTTAAGCTCTTCTTCGTCCCAACGTGGTTGCAGAAGGATTTCTTCTACTAGTGCCATTGTTTTTTCAAAGTTTCTTACCAAAGTGTTTCCAGCAATAGTTATGGACTCTCTGCTAGTATACATATTTATAGATGCTCCTAAAAGCTCTATTTCTTCCTCCAATTCTTCCGGGGTTTTAGTGACTGTGCCCTCCATTAAAATGTCGGTCATTAGATTGGCTACTCCAATTTTATCAAAGGAATCCAATAAATGCCCTCCATCAATTACCAAACTAAAGTTTACCAAAGGCAATTCCGTTTGTTCCATACCATATACTTTCAAATTGTTAGAAAGTGTGGTTGACCAAGATGCAGGAATGTTCAACTTTGGGGATACCCCTTCTTCAGGTTCTATAGACCTGTCAAAATTAGAGGGAGTTTTTACAACTTCCTCAGGTGAATCTTCTATTGATACTTCTACATTATCTTTTATTTCCTCTTCTACAACAGCAGCCAATTCTGAATCTTTGGCTATTAAATCTAACTTTCCTTTAGGAACAAAGCTAGTAATTACATAGTGTTTATCTTTAATGTAAGTATTGTAAACACGCATAACATCCTCTTTGGTAACCGCCTTGATGTTTTCTATATCCTGAGTAATGAAACCTGGGTCTCCTGCAAAAGCATTGTACTGTGACAGTCGAAAAGATTTTCCAAGGACACTGCTAATTCCATTATAAAAATCGGTTTCTAGCCCTGCTTTAATACGTTCAATATCTTTATCCGTAACCCCATCTTCTTCAAACATTTTAAAAGACTCAAAAATAGCATCTTCAACGTCTGCTAAATTTCTCCCATCATTGGCTGTAATACGAATACGAAAAGTACCTGCCAACTCTTGGGAATTGTTAAATGCACGAGTGCTAGAGGTTAATTCTTTATCTTTTACAAGCACTTTATATAGTGGCGCTTTTTTACCATTAGCTAGTAATTGTCCAAGGAAATCTAAAGCATAGGCATCATCTTCAAATTGTTGCAATGTTGGCCACACCATATTTAATTGTGGAGCGGTGGCAAAGTTATCTTCATGGTACAACCTTTTGGTTTCACTCAATGTTACCGGTTGTGGCTCCATTGGGCTAACTGTTTGCCTACTTTTTATTTCTCCAAAATATTTCTCAATCAGTGTTTTGGCGTCTTCAGTTTCAAAATCACCAGCCAATACCAACGTTGCATTATTTGGTCCATAAAACTTATCATAAAACTCTTTGACGTCTTCTATGGTTGCATTTTGAAGATCTACCAACTCCCCAATTACTTGCCAATTATAAGGGTGTCCTTCGGGATATATGGCTTTATCCAATACCCAACCAGTATGTCCATAAGGATTATTATCTACACGTTGTCTTTTTTCATTCTGAACCACTTCCTGTTGATTATAAAAAGCAGATTCAGTCACTGTGTTTATTAAAAAGCCCATTCGGTCACTTTCCAACCACATTATTTTTTCCAACGCATTGTTTGGAACTACTTCATAATATATAGTACCATCTTTCCAAGTACCACCATTCAAAGTGCCTCCAACATCTTGGATTTTCTTAAAAAATTGATCTTGAGGCACATTTTCAGATTCTTGAAAAAGCATGTGTTCAAATAAATGGGCAAAACCAGTTCTCCCTGGTTTTTCTCTGTTTGAACCTACGCCATATTGAATGGCCAATGATACTATTGGGTCAGACTTGTCCTGATGAAGGACTACTTCGAGGCCATTCTCCAATTGATATTTTTCAAACTCTATTGCAAGTTTGTCTCCAGTACTATCTTCTGTATTGCACGATGCAAAACATAGGATTAGGAATGCAGTTACAGCTACGGCTGAACGTTTTTTTAGATTGATCATGATGTTATAAAATTTTATAACCCAAATATAACAAAATGCATCAATGCTGTTGCGAAATATTAGTTAATGCTTTTAATTTATTGAAAACTAATAGTTTAAAGTAGTGTTACTTTTTCTTATTCTTGTTTAGGAATCTAGAATAGCCTTTTAATCTCTTTTTTGTATTGATGAAGTACACCCCTGTCAATAATACTACAGCGGCAATAATAGATTGGACGGTTATTTGCTCATTTAAAAAATACCATCCCAACAGCAT
Organism: Flavobacteriaceae bacterium; assembly: GCA_002746415.1. Taxonomy (GTDB): domain Bacteria; phylum Bacteroidota; class Bacteroidia; order Flavobacteriales; family Flavobacteriaceae; genus Saonia. The sequence goes on from NVXD01000016.1 coordinate 102,678, forward strand.
TGCTATAATCGGATTTACATACGTATTGGTAGCTACCTTTTCTGGGGAGATTGCTTTCAACAAATAATTAAAAGAGGTAAATGCTACAATACTACCAAACACCACCAACAATATCATTGAAAGTTGTACTTGTCCACTCCATTGCGTTGGCCAAGACCATGGTTCTCCTATAAGTTGACTTAAAATGGCCATGATGACGCCACCTGTTACCATTTGATAGCCCGTATTCACAAAAAAGTTGCTTGGTAATTCTGCTTTTGCAACAAAAAGACTGCCAAAAGCCCAACTGAGCATACAAAACATAAGTAATACTATTCCAAGTACTGCGTCTTCTTGTAGTACCACCTGTCTTTGACTCACTAAAAGATACATGCCCAAAACACCTAAAACGACGCCCACATAGGACATTGCTTTTATCTTTTTTCCTTCCACTATGCGCATTAACAATAATATAACCAATGGTTGGGCAGATATAAGAAGTGCTGCAAAACTACTATCAACATATTTTAATGCCCAAACTGCTATTCCATTGCCTAATGTTAAAAATAAAAAACCGGCAATAATGGTATTAAGCAAGTGCTTTTTACTAATTATGATGGAAATACCCATGAGTTTGCACAGCAAGAATATAAGCACTCCTGCTGTAAAAAAACGAATACCTGCCAACATAAAAGGCGGCAAGTCTGTCACTGCAATTTTATTTAGTAGATAGGTAGAGCCCCAAATAACATAAATAGAAAAAAAAGCAAGAATTATAAGTGTTCTATTCTGAGGTTTACCCATAAAAAATAAGAATAAAGCATATTCTAATCAAAAAAATACTTTGCAGCTTTATTTAATAAGCTAGAAAAGTTTAAATTTTCTTCACACGAACGGCATTCATTCCTTTCATGCCCCTTTCCAATTCAAAAGAGACCTTGTCATTTTCGAAAATTTCATCAATTAACCCACTAACATGACAAAAGTATTTTTCTTGATTTTCTGAATCGATAATAAATCCAAAACCTTTTGAAGAATCGAAGAAAGAAACTTTGCCGTTTCTTACTGGGTCAAATTCTTCTACATCACCCTCTTCTTTCTTAGGTATTCCCAAAACAATACTATCTGCCTCAATTTCTATCTTCATTGTTGGGTCTGGTGGTGTGTCAACTAGATTTCCGTTAAAATCAACATAGGCCATTGGAATACCTATTTTCCCGTGCTCTTTAGCGTCTAGCTTACGGGCCAACATTTTCTTTCTTTTGTCTTCACGCTTTTTTAAGCGTTTCTTTTCCTTTTCACTTTTATTAAATGTCTGTTGCGATTTTGCCATTCGTCTGTTTTAATTATGATACCAATAAATTCTTGATAAAGAAGAAGTGAAATACTAAACGAATGTTTGAAAAGAACAATGAGTGTATACTATTATTTCCTATAAGCAAGCCAGTAATAGCAATTATAGATTTATGTGTATCTTCTTTAATTCTGCAAATATAAAATTTCCTTTTTAATTTAGCAGCATTTATTATCATACAGTAGGTTACATAACTTCAATAAGCCGCTTAAAAGTGCACATGCTTGATTTAATGTATAACTTCCCTAAAAACATAAAATAAACCCCCATGAATAATGTTCTGCATAGCATGATTATATTTTGATTTCATAAATTTAATTTTAACTGACACGTAAGTTGCTGTTAATCTGATAATTATATATACATTAAAACACTATTAAGGAGAAGGATAATCAATTATAAAATGTATTTCCTCAAAGAAAAATCAAACCTCTAAAAAGTTTCAAAGCATTTATAGGATAATTTCCTATCTTGATAAAATATAATTTGTTGCTATGTTTAAAAAAATATTTTTTTTCGTTTTCCTTATGGGATGTCAACTAAATGGCCAAGAGAAGCCAATTAAAATTGAGATAAAAGAATTACCAAACCGTTTGGCATTTTATGGATTGAATGAAACTGAAAAAGATTATGATGTTCTATTTACCGTTAAAGGAAGTAATTTTAGGCAAAGTGCTGCAAAACCAAGGTTAATACGAATACCCGCTACTTCTAAAGTGCATTTAAAGACCATTATTTTATTTAGGGGCAAAAAACCCGTGTATACATATAATGTAGTGACCAATGACAGCTTATCTAGGCGTGCCTTAAGAAAAGAACACACCATTATAGTTGTACCTCCGAAAAAGATAACGCCCAAAAAACATATTACAATTTATGCTTCCCAGGAATGTGCAGCATGTACAACCATTATAGATTCACTAAATACTAATCACTATATCTTTAGGCAATACAACTTAGATGAAAATCCAAATATTAAAGAACAGTTACAAAAAGTGTATGGTGCTGGGGTTTCATTGGACTCACTCAAGACCCCCATTGTCAATTTGGGAGGACGCCTGTATAAAGAAATTGAAAATTATGGGCAATTAATGAATGAGTTGCTTAAAGATTAACGCTTTTATGTGCTAAAAAACAGACCTCTTCATATGTTTTTGATATAAAATCCTCTTCTGTTTCATTTTTTATATGTTAAAATTTAAAATAATTACTTCTGCGTAATTAGTTGTATTTCAATTAATTACCATGTAATTTAACACTGTCTTGTGTTAAATTTTGCTTAAGACAGTACTATTTATTGCATAGTACTGTAACAAAACAAATTGATTCTCGTCTTATAGATATATAACAAATTAATTATAACAATTTAAAAACAATATAATATGAGAACTTTTATCAGTAACACACCAACAGAATCAAGAAGAAATTCATTTTTTTCAACCTTTAGAGACAGCAAAAGAGTACGCTGGGCAGAAAGTAGAAACCATACCCATTAAGTATAAAATAATAATAACAATAAAAAAAAACATATCATGAGAACTTTCATCAATCATACACCAACAGAATCAAGAAGAAATTCATTTTTTTCAACCTTTAGAGACAGCAAAAGAGTACGCTGGGCAGAAAGTAGAAACCATACCCATTAGGTATAAAAAATTAATAGCAACAATAAAAAATAAACATATTATGAGAACTTTCATCAATCATACACCAACAGAATCAAGAAGAAATTCATTTTTTTCAACCTTTAAGGACAGCAAAAGAGTACGCTGGGCAGAAAGTAGAAACCATACCCATTAGGTATAAAAAATTAATAGCAACAATAAAAAACAAACATATCATGAGAACTTTCATCAATCATACACCAACAGAATCAAGAAGAAATTCATTTTTTTCAACCTTTAAAGACAGCAAAAGAGTACGCTGGGCAGAGAGTAGAAACCATACTCATTAAAAATGAGCACAATAATAAAAAAAACTAAAAAAGAGACATTAATCACTGTCCCTTTTTTTTATAAATTAATTTATTTGCTTGAAACCATATTGGTTTTTAAAACACGGGTTTTGCCATAGTAACTAATTGTACTTCTATCCATACTCTTAACAATAATGGAAGTCCAACCTAATCTATCAACATTCATGGTGACATCAAATCGTTCAGAAGAATTTTTTACTTTAAATGTTATAATAAGCCGGTGTTTTTTATCATTGAATTTAATGTTATAATCGTGCACCTTCCCTTTCGTGACCGCTATGGGGCCGCCTCCATTGTAGCCACCACCTAAATACATTTCGCCAAAATAAGGCAAGTAAATAGTGAGCTGCTCATCCTTAAGCTTTAGGTAACCACGATTAGTCACTAAACTAACACTACTCCCAGTAGTTGGCAATGCCTTGTTGGCTTCAAAAAAATAATTTCCAGAAACAATCAATTCTTTTGTTTGCTCATACGCCTTTTCTGATTTTGTTTGTGCGCTTAAACCTAGTGTCACAATACATAACAATGTAAACAGTATTCCTTTTTTCATAACCAACAATTTTAGAGTTCCTAACTATTTGAAATCACAAATCGTTCCAAAATAGATTTTTAACTCAATTAACTGCGAAATTTAAAGTTGTAATCGTAAAGGTATCATCTTGATTGTGACCTTCTTTCAAATCCACATCAAACAAATGGTTTAAGTTGTTCCCTGCCAAATCCTCTAGCTTAGATTCAACTTCAAGTATGTAATTTCCTTTTTCCCAATTGGACTTTGGATAAAATTCCACTACTGTTTCTTTATTGGTCAATTTATATGTTCCAGCAACCACTTCCTTGTCTGAGTTTAGAATGTAAATTACTTCTTTAGCCAAAATAGCATCCAAAGATTCATTGAAGTAAATGTATAATGGATGCGCCGTATTACTCTTAGGACTACTGATTTCCCAATCAGCAAGAATGGGTTTATGATAATCTCCAGGTAATGCATAAACTGTTTTGGTATACTCTTTCCCCAGGTTATTGCCATTATAATCTTTCCAACTCTCTAAAATTTTAATCTCATAGGTATTTACTCTAACAATGGGTAATCCTTTTTCCTTATTTGGAATTAAATCGGTCTTTATACGACCTGGATCCAGCCACAAAGTCAATTGTGTATGTTCTCTATTCCATAATTCTGGTTCTAATTTCAAAAAAATAGATTCTTCCGTATCCGTTGTTGTATTGGTAATCGTAATAAAATTCAAGGCACTTTCCACTTCTTGCATAGGCCGTGAAAAAATGAAATACATTTTTAAAAGGTTTTCAGGGACCGTATCTTTGCTGGGGTATATAGCCAATAATTCTGGTGCATCTTCCACATTGAATTTTTCAATAGTAAACTGTGTCACAAATTCTTGATCATATCTTAATTCATAGTTTTGATTCGCAGCAAAAGGAATAATGGAAAAAAAGGTATGTTTATCTCCTTTAGAAGTAAAATCCCCCAAGACAGGAATGTCTTTATTACCTTCTACAAAAACATTAAATCCGCCAACACTTTTTATAGATTCAAACCCAATACTAACTGCTTTTGTATTTATATAGTCTACTGAAACCGTAATCTTATTTTGATTTTTTTCACATCCAAAAATCATTATGACATAAAAAAAGGCCAACATAATATTGTCCATTTTTTTATTAAAATGTGTATTATAGCCATTCATTAAATGCCTCGTGTACGCAATACCAATTCCCCACTGGATGTACGTTGCACATAGATTAGGTTATTATCAAACAAAACATCCATTTGCTGTACATTGACCAAAGGGAGGGAGAAATAGGGCACCCCTTCAACTTCCTCCACCCGCTCGGTAATATCATCTTTAGAATTTGCTATATCATCATAATTGATGCGCATTACAGGTCGATTGGTATTTGACATCAAAAAATAAGTAGCTCCATCTTTTTGATATGAAACAATATCCAACGGACTATTTCCATAACCAAATTCTGCCACAGTTCTGCCTTTAATATGCTTGCCTCCTTTAAGTTCATCCATTGGAAATAACACTAAAGGTGTACAGGTATAACTAGCCATTAAATAATCCTTGCCCGATATAGCAACCACACCAAAGGTTTTTATAGGAGCATAGGTTTCATATCTGCCATGCGCGGCATGATAGACTTCTAATGACGCATACTCCTGACTATCAGTAAAAGGGAAAGGAATACTTCTAAAAGTGGAACTAAATTCTTTATTTGACAAGCCAGAAACCATTACTTTTCCATTGTGATATTGCATATCTGAAATAGCCCAAACACGTTGTGAACGACCTCTTCTATCTTTAGTCTCGGCCGTTACAGCATCTTTAAGTGCAATTTTAGAATAACTTACATTGGAAAGTGACACATGCTCCAATGCTTCTCCATTTAATTTCAACAGAATTGGCGTCCCATCAAGAACACTTACCGATATGTACACAGTTTTAGATATTGGATTTACCGCCATATCAGTGATTTTAATATTGTCAGCTGTCGTTCCTAGTGAAGCCGCAATTTTAGTGTCAAAATCACCAATATTTATTTTCTCTGGACTTTCAACACTTTCAACATCTTTGGTATCCACTGCATAAATAGTGGCATTTTTAGAATCTCCAATGAACAGAATGCCATCTGGTCCAAAACTCAAAGCATTCACTGATGCTATATCAGGTGTTCCAACAATAAAATTTTCAGTTAGGGAATTTTTGTCAGGGTTAATGGCTGAAATACCTAATCCCGCTACAATACATAGCGCAAAGACAAATATTATTTTTTTCATGGTTGATAGTTTTCTTAAAAATATTGTATTTAAAGGCCATTGCAATTCATTTTAAGATTCTATTAACTAAACTTTAACGTGTTGGTTATCTGATTCTTATATGAGTAAATTTCTGTACAGGAATAAATAATTAATGCAAAACTTAATGATTTATACTTTAAATTTGAAAAAATATTGAACATGAAATCCTTAATTACTGTACTCCTTTTTACGCTATTATCTTCCACTTTGTGTCTTTCACAGGAAACAACCACCATAGTTTCCGCTGAAATCACCTTTGTTTTTAACCATAAAGATGTAACGGGTAATTTATTGGGGTTCAAGTCTTCTTCCAAAATTGACCTGACTACTATTTCCAATTCTTCATTTGAGGGTTCCGTTGCTGCAAAAAGTATAAAAACTGGAAATTTCATGAGAGATTGGTCTTTAAAAGGAAGCAAATATTTTAATGTTGACACCTATCCTAAAATAAGTTTTAAGAGCACCTCCGTGACTACAAGCGACAATAAAATAGCAGTTAAAGGGAAGCTCACCATTAAGGAAACGACTAAGGAACAGACCATTTATTTTACCCGTAACGGAAAGAAATTGGTTGGCACCACCACCTTATATGCCTCAGACTATGGCATCAATATCTATAAAAAGGATAGGGAGAAGAATAAAGTCACCGTGAAAATAATTTTAACTTTAAAATAATTAAAGTGTTTGTTTAAAAATAAAAGTATAAACCTTTGATACTAAACAATTTCCAGCAGGAAAATACAAAGCAAAAAACAAAGCCATTCCTAAGCTAAAGTTTCGAATTCCAAAAAATTGATCCATCAAATTATTAGGGTATGCATATGATGTTTGCAAAGCATAGCCTCCAAATTCCAAAAGACACATCGCTATAAGACCGTAGGCATATTGCATATGAAAAGGAAGCTTTCTTAGCAATAATGAAATGGGAACCATGTATAATAAGTAACAGGTGATAATTTGCCACCAATACGTAAATTTCGCAATTTCCACCTCAGTACCAAACCAGTTCATTCCTGCACCCCATAAAAAATACACCAAACAATAAATAAAAATTAGTTTTTTATCGACCAAGAGTTTTGGCTTTGCCCATGCTAAGAATGTTTTCATTTGTCAGAAAGTTTTTTATCAATAATTAAAAGCGCGTCATTTATAGTTTGCATGCCATCCATATCCTCATTTTCAAGCATAATATCAAAAGCATCTTCAACATCCAATACAATATCCACCAAATTAGCCGAATTAATATTCAGTTCATTAGTCAGGTGACTTTCAGCCGTAATCTTATCTGCGGAAACATCCTCAGGAAGGTATAGACTAACTATATTCTTTAATTTTTGATAATGCTCATCTTTATTCATAGTTTTTTTATTCGTTTTTATAGGCTTTAAAAATAACACAAGCATTCACATCTCCAAAACCAAAACTGGCCTTTGCCAAAATATTAGGTTGATAAGAAACTGTTTGCTGTGGGATTTTAGAAGAGTCAACAATATTAGTAATTTCAGAGTGCAAGTCGCTACAATTAGGATTACCAAACAGTTTTCCTACTTTAAACTGTAAAATCGAGGCGACACATTCTATGCTTCCAGCAGCAGCTAAACAATGCCCTATTGTTCCTTTGAATGAATTTATATAGGGGAAATCTTTACCAGAACGCTCCAGGGCAACACTCCAATTCTTAATTTCGATACTGTCTTTAGCAGTTGCTGTCAAATGTCCATTTATGGTATCTATATCAGAAGTAAGGATACCTGCATTTTTAATTGCATCTCCAATACATCGTTGCACTCCTTCATTATTTGGCGCCGTCATACTGCCTTCTCCCCTTTGTCCGCCACTATTGATTGCTCCTCCCAGTACTTCCACATAAATTTTTGCACCTCTTTTAAGGGCACTTTCCAAAGATTCCAAAACCAAGGCTCCTGCCCCACTTCCAGGCACAAAACCTGCCGCAGAGGCACTCAATGGCCTGCTTCCTTGCGTTGGATTGTCATTATATTGTCTTGGAAGTATGCGCATGGCATCAAAGCCACCCCAAACATATGGACCACTATCACTACAACTTCCTGTAAGGATGCGTTCTGCTTTGCCAGACATTATTCTATCATAGGCCATAATAACGCCTTCGGTTCCTGTAGTACATGCAGATGAATTGGTAGTCACTTGATTTCCACAACCCAAAATTCCTCCCAAATAAGCACTAATACCACTTGCCATGGTCTGCATAACAGAAGTACTTCCTAAACGGCGAGCACTCCCTTTATCAACCAAATAAATGGCTTCTCTAAATTTATCCACACCCAAGATTCCAGTTCCAAACACAATTCCACTATCCCAATCTGGAGTTTCTTTAGAAGCAATAGCCAAGCCTGCATCTTTCCATGCATCCACACCAGCCATAACACCATAAACCACACCACTAGCATTCAGCCCTTTGAGTTGTAATTTAGTGAAGTAATCGTTTAAGTTAGATTCTCCAACATTTGGTTTTCCAGCTATTTGACATCCAAAATTTAAGTTTTTTAATTCTTGATGAAAAGTAATGCCACTGACCCCATTTTTAAGCGCATGCGTAAAAGAATCTAAGTCAGTTCCATTAGGAGCGCATACTCCCAATCCGGTAATTACAACGCGCCTATTCATTCAAAGTTGGTTTTAACATTCCCGCCAAAACTCCTTTGCAGACCATTTTGTTTTTGGAATTATACATCTTAACCTCACATTTTAACTTATGGAATCTAAAATATATTTTTTTTGACACCACAACCACTTTTTCATTAGGGAACACAGGTAAATAGAATTCCATTTCTGAACTGCTCATTGCTATTTTTCCCTTTTCATCAGCATCTTTATTCAAAAGAAAAATCCCTAGACAAACCAATCCTATTTGTGCACAACACTCAGTAAGAATAACACCAGGAGTAACGGGATAATCTTTAAAGTGTCCATCATAAAAAGCAGCATCTTCTTTAAACAAAAAAGCACCTTCAACACCATTTTCATCCACTTTATGCAGGGTATCCACAAATAAGAAAGGCGATGCATACGGCAATTGATCTAAAATGCTATTGTACTCCATATCTAACGCAAACTTTCACCCCCATCGACTTTAATAACTGTACCAGTAATCCACTTAGCCTCGTCCATGCACAATAAATACACCACATTAGCCACATCATCGGGGGTAGTCAAGCGTTCATTTGGGTTTCGTTTAAGCGCGCTTTCTTTGATACCATCACTATTGGGTATCATTTTAAATGAGGTTGTTTCAGTAACCCCAGCCTGAATACAATTGGCCTTTATCCCTAAGGGAGCAAATTCCAACGCAATGTTTCTTGTAAGGGATTCTAACGTAGCTTTCGCAGCCGATACAGCCCCATAACTAGGCCATGCCTTTACATTACCTTCACTAGTAAACGAAATGATTCTAGCGTCTTCAGAAAAAAGATTAGCGTTAATCAATTCTTTTGTCCAATCATATAAACTCACCGCCATGGCATTTATGGTAAGCAACAAATCTTGATTATCCAATTCCCTTTCCGTCTTGGATTGCATCGGTTTTAAATTTCCCTTTGCAATACTGTGAACCAAAACCTTTATTTTATGTCCTGCAGGCAGTAATTGAGTAATATCTGCAATCATTCCTTTCCTTTTATCAGGATTTAAAGCATCAACATTATAATTTTTAAAATTAATCTTATTCGAAATAATCCCCTTAAAGCTATCTTCAATTCCCTGCAAACTAGATTTTCTGTCCCTATGGACCACTATAATATGATACCCATGCTGCGCTAGCTTCTTGGCAGTAGCTAGACCAAGCCCGCTACTCCCTCCAAGTATCAATGCCCATTTTTTATTATTCGATGAAAATTCGCTGTTTACCATTCCAATAACACTCTTTGCGCTGAAAACCCAGGACCAAAACTCAATAGTAATCCTTGATCTCCTGCTTTAATATTCTTTTCCAAATATCTTTCCAAAACATACAACACAGTAGCACTGCTCATATTCCCATACAACCGCAAGATTTCCCTTGTTTCATCTATATTCTTACCCAATTTACCAAAAAGAGCCTCAACAGTTTGCACAATTTTCTTTCCTCCAGGATGAAAGATTAAGTGATCTACTGCTTCTATTGAGGTTCCATAACGCTTCAGAAAAGGATGAACGATATTAGGAAACTGTGTTTTAATAGTTTCTGGAACTGATGGGTCCAATATCATTTGAAGACCATCATTGGTTAAATCAAAACCCATTAAATGTGTTGCATCCCTAAAATGGTACATTTCTTCTCCCTTTATTTTTGGCCCCACAGCATTATCTTCAGAAGATAACAAAACACAAGCCGCTCCATCCCCAAAAATTGCAGCACTTATTATATTAGCCATGGAATAATCATTAAGCTGAAAAGTAGCTGTAGGACTTTCCACAGCCACAACTGCCGCTCGTTTTCCTGGATTTGATTTTAAAAAATTACTGGCATAAATAATCCCCGAAACTCCTGCGGCACAACCCATTTCCGTAACAGGCAATCTAATCACATCGGTTCTAAGTCCCAAATCATTGATTAAATAAGCATCTAAAGACGGAATCATGATTCCTGTACAACTAACAGTAATAATATAATCCAAAGAATCTGCAGTCCAATCTGCCTTATGCAAAGCCTTTTTCAATACCTGCCTCCCTAGTTTTTTAACCTCTCTAACGTAAATCTTGTTTTTATCCTCAAAAGAAGTAGCAGCAAAAACCTCCTCAACACTCATAATACCATATCGCTTGTCTACCGCAGCCCCTTCAAATATTTTAAGCACTTTACGTATAAAACGAGGCTCTTGGCCTTTTAACCACAACTCTACAAATGGGATAATTTCCTTGGTTTCCCTACCATAAGGCGGCAACTCTTTAGCTGCAGTTACAATGTGTACGTCATTCATATTAAAAACTTGGTCGTTTAGGAGTAATAACCCATACATATCTAAAAGCCCATTTCCATTTTATTTTATGTTCTGACATAGGCAGTTTTTTTGAAAAAATAGTCAAGTCATTTTTTGTAAAACCTCTTTTTATAGAAATAAGGCCATCGTATTTTGCAATTTTCGTTTTTATAAAAATAGCACTAAACCCCTTATATAAATAATAAGCTCGTTTACTTCTATGCAAATCATTGACAATCACACCCAAGGCCGCTAATGCTGCTGTTTTTTGTGTGAATGTTACTATTTCTTCATTAGTAAAATGATGCAAGGTCAACGTGCACAATACAATATCACAACTATATTTTAAAACATCCAACTGCAATACATCTTGTTTCACATATTGAATCTCAGGAAAATTCTTAGAATTCTCTTTTGCTATTTGTATTGTTTTTTCATTAAGATCAACACCTGTCAGTTTTGCATTAATCTGATTTTTTCTACAAAAAAGAGCTACCTCACGTAACATACTTCCGTCTCCACATCCAAAATCCAAAAAAGTATAACTAGATTTTGGATGCTCACTTAGTAGCTTAGCAACCGCTTTAATTGTGATTCCATTGCCATTTAGTATTTTATTTACATTACTGATGTCATATAACACCTCCCGAAGGATATTCAGCTTAATCCTTGGATCATCCATTAATTCTGGCTCCGTACTTCTATGCGACAAGTCCATCAACATATAACAGGTTTTCCATGTGTTTTGCTGATAATGGATTTTAAAAGCCTTGGCGATTTAGCAACTGTTCCCATGGCGAAATTTGACAAATCCTCCCTCAGCATTATTTTTTGCAATTGTTTTCCTGCCCAAAGACGGCGTTTAAAAACGGCAGTCCATTGCTTTTGATATTCCTTTTCCATATACGTCCTATCATATATGCCATCCATATAATTCTGAATGATTTCACATGCAATTTTAGAGCTATGCATAGCCATTGCCATGCCATTGCCACACAAAGGGTGTATTAAACTTGCGGTATCACCGCACATTAGTACATGATTTTCGACAGCTTTTTTTGGTTGAAAGGAAATTTGAGCAATGCTTAGTGGTTGATCAAACAAAGGAATTGCCTCTTTTAAGAATGTTGCTAAAAATGGATTTTTTACTAGTACATTTTTATTGAAATCAACTACTTTCTTTTCTTGCTTAAAGCTTTCGTATGAAACTAGGTAACAGAAATTAATGACGCCTGTCTCAGTTTTGGACAACCCACCATAACCACCTCTAAAATTATGCAGGGCAACCAAATTATCTGGAAAACTATCCAATTTATAATGTGCCTTTACACCAAGCCATGATGATTTATCTTGAATAAAACCCCGATGTAACTGCTTATCCAGGCTTGATCTTTTGCCATAAGCACCAATAACTAGAGTAGACATATAAGTTTCACTTAAGCCAGATTTAACTGTAAAAGCACCATTTTTAAATGCAATACTATCAACATTCTCAAAAACAAAAGTAACGCCCTTGGAAATGGCATTTTTATATAATAAATAATCAAAAGCATGCCTGCTTATTCCTTTCCCACCTATTGGAAGTTTCACTTTTAAGGATTTCCCTTTAACGGTAGAAAGCTGAAAGGTATCAATTACAACGGCATTAGCTTGATCCAAGAACACTCCTAGGTGTTCTAAATAAGGCTGAATTTCATTGGAAACATACTCGCCACACACTTTATGATGTGGATACCGCTGTTTTTCAAACACCAATACAGTAAAGCCTCTTTTAGTTAAATCTAGAGCTGCAGTAAGTCCAGCCAACCCCCCACCTACAATAATTACATCAAATTTATTCACTTAGATGAAGATACATATTTTAATAAAAAGAAACAGCGGTTCCTTATTAATATGCCAGCACCTCCAGTAAGGCTTCTTTAAAGCGTTTTTTTGGAAGGTAATTTTCCTCTAAATTTTTAGCAAAAGGAATCGGAGTCTCCCTACTGCCAACCCTTTTGACCGGAGCGTCAAGGAATTCAAAGCATTGTTCCATGACTAAAGCAGAAATATCACTTGCAATACCACCAAACAAGCTGTCTTCTTGTAAAATGACCAACTTTCCCGTTTTTTTGACGGATGCGTAGACTGCATCCATATCCAGTGGCTGCAGGCTTCGTAAATCAATAAGATCTGCCTCGATAGCTGGGTTTTCTTTTAATGTGTCCAACGCCCAATGCACACCAGCTCCATAGGTGACAATAGAGACATCTGCCCCCTCTTTCAATATACTAGCCTTACCAAATGGTAATGTATAATAATCCGTGGGCACCTCTTGATACATGCTTCTATACAAGGCCTTATGTTCAAAAAATAAAACAGGATTGGGATCATTGATAGCTGTGGCCAACAACCCTTTAGCATCATAGGGAAAAGCAGGGTATATGACTTTAAGTCCTGGCGTTTTAGTAAACCATGCCTCATTGGTCTGCGAATGAAAAGGTCCAGCACCAACGCCACCACCACAAGGCATTCGGATTACAACATCTGCATGCTGCCCCCATCTGTAATGGGATTTCGCCAAATAATTGACAATAGGGTTGAATCCTGAACTGGAAAAATCTGCAAACTGCATTTCCATCACCGCTTTCATTCCTCTAATGGATAGCCCCATTGCAGCAGCTACTATGGCGGACTCACATATGGGTGTGTTACGTACACGGGCCTTACCAAATAGTGCAACAAAACCTTCAGTTGCCTTAAAAACACCTCCGTATTCTGCTATATCCTGACCCATCAATACAAGCCCTTCATGCCTTTCCATGGATTGTTTAAGGCTTTCAGAAATAGCATCTATCAATCGAATATTTTTTACAATATTTCCATGATTAATTTGCTCATATTCAAACGTTTTATAAACATCATTTAATTCTTTACTTTCAATAAGAGATATAGTGTTTTCAGCAAAGGTTTTTTCTAAATCGGCATCAATTTCTTGTTCAATCACCTTCTTCATTTCCTCCTTCAAGGAATCACTCAACAACTCTTTATCATACAAGAATTTTTCATAATTAAGTACGGGGTCTTTCTGCCCCCAATACTTCATTAGTGCTTCAGGGACGTACTTTGTGCCACTAGCCTCTTCATGTCCTCGCATTCGAAACGTTTTAAACTCCAACAAAACAGGTCTTGAATGCTCACGGATACTTTCACATAGTTCCCTAACAGTATTATATACTTCCAATACATTGTTACCATCCAGTATATGTGATTCTATTCCATACCCAATACCTTTATCGGCCAAATCCTTGCATCTATACTGTTCATTGGTGGGAGTAGACAATCCATAACCATTATTCTCAATACAAAATAATACAGGCAGTTCCCAAACGGCAGCAACATTCAATGCTTCATGAAAATCCCCTTCGCTAGTGCCACCATCTCCAGTAAACACGGCAGTAACATGTTTTTTCTTTTGTAAGGTGTTGGCGAGAGCAATACCGTCTGCCACCCCTAATTGCGGTCCTAAATGAGATATCATCCCTACAATGTGATAGTCTTGGGTGCCAAAATGAAAACTACGGTCTCTTCCTTTCGTAAACCCATTAGCCTTCCCCTGCCATTGTGAGAAAAGCTTAGCCAAAGGAATTCCTCTTGTTGTGAACACCCCTAAATTACGATGCATGGGTAAGATATACTCATCATCTTGTAATGCATTTGTTACACCAACAGAAATAGCCTCCTGCCCTATACCACTAAACCACTTAGAGATTTTTCCTTGCCTAAGCAAAATCAACATTTTCTCTTCCACCATACGCGGTTTCAGCATATCACGGTAAAGTTTAAGCTGAATCTCCTTACTTATTCCCTTATCTAAGTATTCCATAAATAATGCATTATATAACGTAGGATAAAAATAATAAAAAACCATTCAATTGAATCTTATTTTCCTCCAGTTGAATTGCGTTTTATTTCATAAATTTGATGATAATAACATTTAAATGTAAGAGATGAGTGCAATTCCAAGTGTAAATCTGCAAGATTATATCTCTGGAGATATAGACAAAAAACGAAAATTCATTTCAGAAATAGGTGATGCCTTTGAAAATATAGGTTTTGTTGCCGTAAGCGGTCACTTTCTATCCGAAGAATTGGTGAGCAACCTTTACAGTGAAATAAAGCATTTTTTTCAGTTGCCGGCAGAAAAAAAAGACGCCTATGAAATTGAGGGAATTGGCGGTCAGAGAGGATACACCTCCTTTGGGAAAGAACATGCAAAAGGAAGAAAAGAAGGGGATTTAAAGGAGTTTTGGCATTTTGGACAGTATGTAGAAAACAATCCTGAATTGCTTGCCAAATACCCAGAAAATGTTACCGTAAATGAGTTAGCCAACTTCAACGCTGTTGGCAAGGAGACGTATAAAATGCTTGAAAAAACAGCAAAGTATATTTTACGAGCGCTAGCATTACATTTAAATTTGGAGGAAACATATTTTGATGAATTCATCAAAAATGGAAACTCAATTTTACGCCCTATTCATTATCCTCCCATAACTGAAGAGCCAAAAAACGCCATTAGAGCTGCTGCACATGGAGACATCAATCTAATAACATTGCTAATGGGTGCGCATGGAAAAGGGCTGCAAGTACAAAATCATGAAGGGAAATGGGTAGATGCAATTGCCAGACCAGATCAGCTTATGATTAATGTTGGAGACATGCTGTCAAGACTATCCAATAACAAATTAAAGTCCACCATCCATCAGGTAGTAAACCCCCCAAGAGAATTATGGGGAAGTTCTAGGTATTCCATTCCATTTTTCATGCATCCAATAGGTGAAATGCCTTTAAATTGTTTGGAAAATTGTATTGATGAAAATCATCCCAAGGAATTTGAGGATATTACTGCAGGATTATTTTTACATGAAAGATTGATAGAATTAGGTCTGATAAAAGAATAACAAATGGATTTAGGAGACCAACTCAAAAATCTTTTCCCAGATCATGTTTCAAGTAAAAAGGAACAAACCAAAACGGAAAAAACAGGCATTTGGATGCAAGATGCACCAATTATCTGTAAATATGAAAAAAGAAAAGGGAAGCCAATTACCATTCTGGAAGGGTATACTGGAGCAGATGCTGATTTTAAAAAATTAGCAAAGGAACTTAAGACCAAACTTAGTGTGGGCGGGAGTTTTAAAGATGGTAAAATAATAATTCAAGGAGATTACAGAAGGCAAATCATGGAGATTTTAGAGGCAAAAGGCTTTAAAACAAAACGTGTTGGCGGATAGTTTTCTTTAATTTTTTTTTGAAATATACGATTAAACGTTACATTTAGAGTCCAAAACCTAACAACAACAACCAACATGAGTTCTCTATTGCACATAACAAACGGTGATAGTTTTACTGAAAAATTGAAGTCTTTAAACATTAAAGGAGATATCATCACATGGCGAGAAATGCTATGCGAGGGTAAAACCTTAAACAATGTAGGCAGTGAATCATTCTGGAAAACAAGATTTGAGTTTTTTCATAAAAACTACAAAGTATCAAAGTCAAAGTTTATAGAGGGTACCTTAAAAGAGTATCGCTCGTTATGCAACCACAAGAAACAAGATCAAATTGTTCTGTGGTTTGAGTATGATTTATTTTGTCAAATAAACATGCTTGCTGTGTTAAGCTGGCTTAAAACCCACAGAAAGTATGCTCAAGTTTCATTAGTATGCAGTGGAAAAGAGGATGAAAGTGACAAAATGTACGGTCTATGCGACTTAAACAATGAGCATTTGCATAAACTATACGACGAAAGAACAATACTTAGCCAAGATGATATTGAATATGCTGACTATGTATGGCAATTATACTGTAGTGACAATCCAATACGTCTAGAAAATTTAACTGATTTTAATAAGTATCAATTTGACTATCTCTCAGGTGCTATAAAAACTCATTTAAAAAGATTTCCAACTATTAAAAATGGGTTGAACGAGGTTGAGAACCATATTCTCAATTTAGCTATTGAGCACAAACCTCTTAATAGGAAAGGTCTTATGACTAGTGTGCTTCAAAATCAAGGATTATATGGATTTGGTGATGCCCAATACGACCGCATCATTAGTTCGCTAAAGCCATTATTCACTTCTTTTAACCCTGTAAGAGTCACAAAAAAAGGAAAAGAGATTCTGAAAGGAAGCGCCAACTATTATTCCGCTATTCGGGATAATGAGTTGTATTTAGGCGGTTCTCTAAAATACAGTTATCTCTATAACACAGATATAGACAGAATTCTAAAATTATAGCATGCAGCTTGGCCCATCAGAGCTTATTCTGAATCCAGATAACAGCATTTACCATCTTAACTTACTGCCAGAAGACATAGCAAATACAATTATCACTGTGGGTGACCCAGACAGGGTTGCTGATGTCTCTAAATACTTTGATACCATTGAACTAAGGAAAGGCAAACGTGAGTTTATCACCCATACAGGGGTTTTAAATGGCAAACGTATTACCGTAATTTCTACGGGAATCGGTACAGACAATATTGATATTGTTTTGAACGAATTGGATGCTTTGGTCAACATTGATTTTAACACCAGAACGATAAAATCCAACAAAACCCGTTTGGACCTTATACGAATTGGAACCTCTGGAGCTATACAGCCAAACATTCCCATTGATTCCTTTTTAATGAGTGAATATGCCATGGGTTTTGATAACCTCTTGCACTTTTATGATAGTGGACATGTACAGTATACAAACATACAGGAAGCCTTTGTAAAACATGCTGACTGGTATATCCACAAATCCACCCCTTATGTAGTGAAATTTGATGAAGATTTAGGAGAACAATTAAACAGTAATCGTATACGATTTGGGTTTACTGTAACAAACACAGGGTTTTATGGCCCTCAAGGTAGAAAGTTGCGTCTAGGCACACAAGATACTGATCTCAATAGCAAACTAGCATCCTTCACCTATCAAAACATGCAGATTACCAACCTGGAAATGGAAACATCTGGCATATATGGATTGGCAAAACTGCATGGACATAGGGCGGTTTCCCTAAACTGTATTTTAGCCAACAGAAGTACTGGAGAATTTTCAAAAAATCCCTCTAAAGCAGTGGATGAATTAATACAATACACGCTACAAAAGCTAACAACCCAATGAAGCAAGTAAGGATTATTGGTGTGCCAGAGCATTTTAATTTGCCTTGGCATATGGCCATTGAAGAAAATGCCTTTTTAGATCGTGGTATTGACCTTCAATGGAAAAATATACCGGAAGGTACAGGGAAAATGTGCCAAATGTTGGAAAATGAAGAAACCGACTTAGCAATAATTCTAACGGAAGGACTTATTAAGAGTATTACCGAAGGAAATCCAACAAGAATTGTACAAGAATATATATCCTCTCCCCTTTTGTGGGGCATTCATGTTGGTGCCAAAAGCTCCTATAAAAACATTGATGAATTAAAGCATTCAAAAGCTGCCATTAGTCGCTTTGGTAGCGGAAGTCACCTTATGGCATACGTACATGCCAAAAATCAAGGGTGGGAAACCAATGAACTGGAATTTGAAGTCATAAACAATCTAGATGGAGCTATTGAAGGGTTGACCAACGGGCAGGCAGATTACTTTATGTGGGAACATTTTACAACAAAACCATTGGTAGATAATGCTACCTTTAGACGTTTAGGGGACTGCCCTACTCCTTGGCCTTGCTTTGTAATCGCTGCAACTACAAAGTTTATTGAAAACAATGAAAAAACATTACAGCATATTTTAGAAATTATTAATGTATATAGCTCAGAATTTAAATCCATTCCCAGCATAGATAGAACACTATCCAATAAATATGGACAAAAATTAGAAGATATAAATGAGTGGTTAGGACTTACTAGATGGAGTCAATCAGAGATAAGTGAAGCTACTGTCACAAAAGTGCAGTCCACCTTAGCCTCTTTAAAATTAATTGAGACTAGTGTTCCTTTTAAAAATATCGTTAAAAATATGGGGAACTAGATTTAAAAATAATTATCGATCAGTTCTTTTATTTTTAAGTCCGATAATGGTTTTTCGGTACAACATTTCACATTGACATTAGAAAGGGCTTTTGCTATTTCATCCTGATTGCATGATGCAGAAACCATTACAATCACAACCTTATCTTTTACATCTTGACTAATCTTCTCCTCATAAGCAGTCAAAAAATCCCAACCATCCATAATAGGCATATTGGTGTCCAGCAATATAAGACATGGTGTCATGGGTGAATCTTTATTGTATAGAAATTCATCATCCCTTAATAAATCAATTGCCTCCGAACCATTTAGCACCACATTGACTTTTAAATCATATCCTATTTGTTTGACAAATAGTTGGTTTATAAAGTTGGTGGTTTTGTCATCGTCTATAAGAAGGACTGACTTTGGTCGTAATCTTGCCATGTAAATAATATTATTTCTAATATCAGAACGTAGGATTTTTCTTATTATTATTTAATACCTAATACTCCGTGCATTTACCAAGCTATACCTGCCCCAAATAAATCTTCTAATATTGAATTGCATTCGCTAAAATGCTGGTTGCCAAACCATAGACCTCTATTTGCACTCAATGGAGAAGGGTGTCCAGAAGTTAAAATAAAGTGTTTGTTTTCATCTATAAGTCTTGCTTTCTTTTTAGCAAACCCTCCCCAAAGTAAGAATACCACACCTTTTTTTTCTTGAGAAATCTTTTTAATGACTACATCTGTAAAGGTTTCCCATCCTTTTTTTTGGTGGCTAGCAGCCTCATGCGCCCTTACTGTTAGTGTTGCATTCAACAATAGCACTCCTTGTTTTGCCCAATGTTCTAGATTGCCACTTTTGGGATACGCTTTTTCCATATCTGTATGGAGCTCTTTAAAGATATTAATAAGCGAAGGCGGATGCTTTATACCATCCTGTACCGAAAAACACAAGCCATTAGCTTGATTTGGTCCATGATATGGATCTTGCCCTATAATCACCACTTTAGTTTGCGCGAAAGTACTATGGTCAAATGCAGCAAAAATGTTTTCTCTTTTAGGGTAGCATGTATTTGTGGCATACTCCTCTATTACGAAATTTGTCAACTCAGAAAAATAAGGCTTTTCCAACTCTTCCTTTAAATGGATTTTCCAACTCTCGTGGATTTTTATGTTCATTTATTACCAATTAAGTACCCAAAAATAGTTAAAAACTATGTGTTACTTCTAATCAACCATATAGCGCTCTCAAAAAAAATCACTTTGAATTTCCCTCCATCCAAGGGCAATTGTTCAATTACTTTAAAAATAAATTCTTATAGCATCAAAAATTGTTAAAAAGGCTATCTTGGGTTTCTAAATTTTAATGATGAAAAAACGCTTTCTCCTTCTATCCTTCTTTATTTTTTTTCAAATAAGCAACGCACAAGTCGCTACCATATATACTATTTCATTTGATGAGGCGGTACATCATGAAGCTGTTATACACGTGACCTTTAAAGACTTAATGACTGATGAAGTTGAGTTTAGAATGAGCAGAACTTCCCCTGGACGTTATGCCATACATGAATTTGCCAAAAACGCGTATAATGTTAAGGTAACCGATAGCAAAGGAACCATTTTAAAAACCACAAGACCCAATCCCTATACCTGGAAAGTTAGTGGGCATGATGGAACCATACATATAAGCTATACACTATTTGCTAATCGCGGAGGTGGCACTTATACCCAAATAGATGAAACCCATGCACACCTGAACATACCAGCCACCTTTATGTACATGCCTAGTTTGTCTGAAAAGGAAATAGAAATCACCTTTAATGTTCGGAAAGATTTAAATTGGAAAATTGCTACCCAACTTAAACATTTAAAAGGGAATACTTATTATGCCAAGGACCTACAGTATTTTATGGATAGTCCAACCGAAATCAGCGATCACAGTATACGTTCCTTTAAGGTGGATGGACAAACCATCAACTTTGTACTCCATCACAGGGGTACGGAGACAGAATTTGACGCATACTTTGAGAATGTTAAAAAAATTGTACTTCAAGAGAAAGCAGTGTATGGTGAGCTACCAGATTTTGATTATGGAGTTTATACATTTTTAGCGTGTTATATTTCCAATGCATCAGGGGATGGCATGGAACATAGAAACTCAACCATATTAACCAGCACAAGAAGTCTTGCCAACGATGGTATTAAAAGAAATATAGGAACGGTTTCTCATGAATTTTTTCATAGTTGGAATGTAGAACGTATCCGTCCTAAATCTTTGGAACCTTTTAACTTTGAAGCTGTAAATATGAGCGGGGAACTATGGTTTGCCGAGGGCTTTACTAGTTATTACACCAACCTTATCCTAAAGAGGTCGGGTTTGATTTCGGAAGAGGAATATGTTAAAGGCTTACAAGGAACCTTCAATTATGTGTGGAATTCTCCAGGCAGGGATTTCTTCAACCCTATAGAAATGAGTTACCAAGCTCCTTTTGTTGATGCTGCCACAGCTGTAGATGAGGTAAATAGAAGAAATACCTTTATCTCTTATTATTCCTACGGTAGCATGTTAGGTCTAGCTTTAGACTTATCCCTAAGAGAACAACAGTTGAATTTAGACGATTATATGAAATTAGTCTGGAATACATTTGGAAAAACTGCGGTTAATTATACTGTGGATGATTTGAACCAGACATTGAACAGCTATGCGGGAAAGGAATTTGGCAATCATTTTTTTGACAATTATATCTACAAAAGCAATATGCCAGACTTTAAAAGACTTTTCCTAAGCGTTGGCATTCAATTAATACAAGATACCAGCAAAGTAGCTTATTTTGGAGTATCACTTAGAGACCAAAAAGCAAACAATTATTCCAGATTCAACTCGGCTGCCTATAATGCTGGGTTAACAAAAGGGGATAAAATCATACAACTAGGAAATGAAGAATTAAACAATTCATCTAATTTGAATGATATCTTAAGTGCCTATAAACCTGATGACACTTTAAGCCTTATTTATGAGCGTTATGGAGAAACGAAAGAAACAGCTATAACCTTATTAAAAAACCAAAACTACAGCATTTCCTTATTTGAAGAAAATGACATAAAACTCAAGAAAAAAATAAAGGAGCATAGAACTGATTGGCTAGCGGAAAAGTAAACTACTTCAATTGAAATTATAAAGTTGGGGAAGTTAATATAAATTGTAACTGCTTAATTACGTGAGAAAAAGCAATTTCTTTTCTATTGTGGAAATTAGATAGGATATGCATATTTTGCACCCTCTTTGATAACAAACTATTATTTGGTCATTACGACCTGACTAATCAATACTCAAATTGTTTATCAAACTGTTTCTTCAGCAGGGGTATTTGCACAAACAACAATACCGCAAAGATGACAATGGAGTACATAAAGGTATTGGAAATGGTGATGCTTGAAAACACTTTGGGTAATTCAAAACTAGGCAGTTCAAAACTAGGCAGTTCAAAGGTGGTCACATCATTTAACTTCAAAGAACTGAACCTTCCGGTTTCCTCAAACGGTAAACCAAAAACAACATACACCATAAAAGCTAAGGAAACCATAATAATAAAAAACCACATATATTTAGAAATCAAAGGGTTATACTTGGTTACTTCACTTTTTGATACTACTTCAATATTCGACATAATATTCGCCGTGAAATCTAATGATGGAGATTCTAATGATGTTTCGCTCATCACTTTACCCATCAATTTATCCAAATGCTGATCTATGTTATCTTTCATAACGCTCAATTTCTTCTGGTTCCAATCTAGCTTTTAAAATTGTAGCCAATTGTTTTCTACCTCTATAGAGTTTTACCTTTAAATTATTAACAGTTCCTCCCATTATTTTTGATATTTCTCTTAATGTCAGTTCTTCAAAATAAAACAAAGTGAGTAAAATAGCATTATCTTTCGACAGTAATTGCAGACAATCCTGTATGACTTGCTTACGTTCTTTCTGCTCCATTATATCCAACGCATTGTCCAAGGTCTTTATTTCATTCTCAGTAAAGGTATCAATAGCCACAGTTCTTTGCTGGCGCTTTTGTTTTTTAAGTCTATCTAGGCATGTATTATAAGTAATTCTATATATCCAAGTAGAAAATTTTGAATCTCCCTTAAAGGAACTTAAATTTCTATATGCTTTTAAAAAAGTGTCTTGCGCAATTTCTTCTGCCTCTTCCCTACTCTTCAACATCTTCATTGCCAATGTAAAGACCAAATCTTTGTAACGATCCACCAATACAGCATATGCATTAGTGTCCCCGCCAAGAATGTTGGTTATATATTGCTGATCGTTGGTTGTGTTCATTTGAGTATTGGACGACAAAATACCTCCTTCGGTTACAAGGATATTGAAAAAATAATTTGAAAATGTTGTAACCATAATTAAGAAGCTGTCGTCATAGCCTATGAAACAAATATATTAATTATCAATCAGCTTGAAACTTGAGAAAAATACCAAAAACAAGTTAAGCACAAAAAACAAACAGTTATGCATAATTCAGAAATAATAATAATGCCCATTTTTTTAGGAGTCATTTTCGGAATAGCCTATTTATATTATTCCACTAGAAATAAGGAACGTTTAGCACTCATTGAAAAAGGAGCTGAGGCGAGTATTTTCATGAGAAGTAAAAAGGGGATTGCGGCACCTATATGGAAAATACTCATCTTAAATATATCATTATTAATGATGGGTATAGGGATTGGAATTTTCATTGCATCTATAATTCATGAAATGGGAGTTGATGACGACATTGCATACCCAGGGACTATTTTTCTTATGGCGGGGATAGCGCTATTTGTTGGGTTTACTATGACTAAAAATTTGGACAAAGAATAGCCTAATCACTCCAATTTACTTATAAAACGCTCCTTTTTAAGGGGCGTTTTTTATTTACCGCTACTCATTTTGAGGTCTGAAATCTGAGGAATATCAATTTTAGTTCTTAGATTTCTCAATCGTTCCTCATTTCGAAAGGACATATGGAGGTTATAAACGTCATTTCGATTGTAAAGAGAAATCTTAAAAGTCCTTCCCTTGTTTCTTCAATACCTTCAAATACAGCGTTTCCACCTTGGTTCTAGCCCATGGTGTTCTTCGCAAAAATTTTAAACTAGATTTCATGGAAGGATTTTCATTAAAGCATTTAATATTAATCCTATGTCCCAACTGCTCCCATCCATAATAGGCCACCAAATCAGTAATGATTTGTTCTAATTTTACACCGTGCAATGGATTGTTGGGTTGTGTAGTCAAAATTAATTCCGGTTGGCGTTTCGGTTATTGTTCCTACTGGGCTTATTGCTGTTTCTTCTTCTGTTTGAGTTACCCCCAGCATTGGAATTTCTATTTCTATTTCCAGAACCACCTCGCCCAGAACGTTGTCCTTGCTTGATGGGTTCAGTAGAAGCATTAGGGTCTGGTTCAAACCCCTCAATAATTTGCTTTTCTATTTTCATACCAATCAGCTTTTCAATATCTCTTAAATAGCTGGTTTCATCAGCACTAACCAAGGAGATTGCCTCTCCATGTGCTCCTGCTCTACCTGTTCTCCCAATTCGGTGTACATAATCCTCGGATATATTGGGTAATTCAAAATTAACCACATGAGGAAGTAAAGGAATATCCAATCCCCTTGCAGCAATATCTGTTGCTACCAAAACCCTAACAGAGCCATCTTTAAACCCTGCCAATGCCTTTGTTCTAGCACCCTGACTTTTATTTCCATGAATGGCTGCAGCTGAAATTTGATCGCTAATCATTTTCTTGCACAGCTTATTAGCACCATGCTTTGTTCTTGCAAAAACCAGTACTTGTTTCCAATCCCCTTCAGAAATCAATTTAATGATTAATCCCGTTTTCTTTTCTTTGGCAACCCTGTATACTTTCTGTATGATTTTATCAACTGTAGTGTTCTCCGGAGTAGCCTCTACTAAAATAGGGTGGTTCAAAATATCATTTGCCAATCTTTTAATGTCTTTAGAAAAGGTGGCAGAAAACAATAGATTTTGCCTTTGTCTAGGCATCAATCCCATTATTTTCTTGATATCGCGCAAGAAACCCATATCCAACATTCTGTCTGCCTCATCTAAAACCAGTATTTCAATTTTAGAAAGGGACAATGCCCCTTGATTGAGCAGATCCAGCAAACGTCCTGGTGTGGCAATCAATATATCCACCCCATTTTTTAAGGTGGCAATTTGTGGTCGCTGATTGACACCACCAAATATCACAGAAGATCTAATGTTTAGGAATTCACTGTATTCCTTTACATTATCATGGACCTGCGCGGCCAATTCGCGCGTAGGAGTCAGTACTAAAGCCCGAATAGGCCTATGCCGCAAAGGCTGTCCACTGGACAATATTTGCAACATGGGCAGCGTAAAGCCTGCTGTTTTACCCGTTCCTGTTTGTGCAGATGCCAATACATCTTTACGCTCTAAAATTAAGGGAATGGCTTTTTCTTGTATAGGTGATGGCTCTGTATATCCTTTTTTTGTAACTGCTTTTAGCAAAGCATCGGATAACCCCAATGATTTAAATGTCATATATCTTCTTGAAGCCACAAAGGTACTGCTAATTTTTCCATGATATTCTATTTACTTGACTTTGAAAGAAAAAGAAATTAACTTAGTAGACTTTATAAAACCAAAACAAACTATGGAATCCAATAACAGAAGAAATTTCTTAAAAAAATCAGCATTGGGAGCAACAGCCTTTGCAATGCCCTTACCAATGTTTCCTTCTTCAATTTTAGGAGCAAATGACAGGCTAAACCTTGGCCTTATTGGATGCAAAGGCATGGGGTGGAGTGATACTCTATCCGTTTTAAAAAACTCCGGTGTAAAACTTATTGGGTTGTGTGATGTAGACCAAAATGTATTGGACCAACGTTTGTCTGAAATTGATAAAATAGAAGGCCAGGATTCCAAGAAAGTAAAAACCTATGGAGATTATAGGGAGCTTTTGGATAATAAGGACATAGACATTGTTATTATTGGCACTCCAGACCATTGGCATTGTAAGATGATGGTAGATGCCTGTGAAGCGGGGAAACAAATTTATGTAGAGAAACCTATTGCAAATACTATTGAAGAATGCCAAATAATGCTACAAGCGGCAAAAAAATACAATTCGGTGGTACAGGTTGGGCAATGGCAACGCAGTGGGCCACACTATAAAAAAGCTATTGAAATCGTACAATCTGGCGTCCTTGGAAAAATAAGATTGGTAAAAGTATGGGCTTACCAAGGTTGGATGCGCCCAGTGCCTATTGTTGCAGATTCAGCCGTTCCCAAGGGAGTAGATTACCAAGGGTGGCTAGGTCCTGCACCTTCTCGTCCTTTTAACGCCAACCGATTCCACTTTAATTTTAGATGGTTTTGGGATTATGCAGGTGGTTTAATGACCGATTGGGGTGTACATGAAATTGATATTGCCTTATTTGCTATGAAGGCTTTGGCACCAAAATCAATAATGGCAAGCGGTGGAAAACTAGCCTATCCAGATGATGCTTCCGAAACACCAGACACCTTACAAGCACTATTTGAGTTTGAAGGTTTTAACATGCAATGGGAACACGCCACAGGAATAGACCTTGGTCCATACCAAAAGCCAGAAGGAATTGCCTTTATTGGCAACAATGCCACTTTAGTACTTAACAGAGGTGGTTATGAGGTGCTTTATGAAAAAGAACGAGATGGTTACAACGGATGGGGAGATAACAAAATTGAACCCATTGCCAATATGGGCGTACCGGAAGGTGTAAATTATTTGGATTTGCACACCACAAACTTTGTTGATGCGGTACGTGCCGATGACCCAAGTAGCCTTAATACCTATATAGAATCTGGCAGTGTAGCTGCAATAAATGCTCAAATGGGTAATATTGCCTTTAAAACAGGTGAAAAATTATACTGGAATGCCGAAAACAATAATTTTGGGGATAATGAAAAGGCAAATGCATTGATTAAAGCAAAGTATCATAATGGTATTGAACTGCCTATGGTATAATCTTTTATTGCACTTTAGGCATTGAGCCATTTAAACAATGGCGCTGGAATCACTAATATTTCAACTGGATAAACCCGATTCACACTACCCGGGTATTCCGCTTACGCGGCAATGAAAGAGGCAGTGGAAGTCCTTTCGAAATATCAAACAAAAGAATTTGGAGATAGAAAAATAAGGGTAAGTATAATACCCCCTAATGCTATTGAAACTGGTTTTGGTGGTGGAGTCCATTTATAAAAGTAACAATTAACTAATCTAAAAATACCCCTGACATGTTTTGACATATACCCAATTTATATTTGCATTAGTTTAATAATATAAAAAGTATATCATGACAAATGCAATCAATTGGTTTGAAATCCCAGTAACAAATTTTGAAAGAGCAAAAAAGTTTTATAGCTCCGTATTGGATACAGAAATTACGGATGCTCCGATGCCCAATATGAAATATGGCGTATTTAAATATGCCGTGAACGGTGTTGGTGGTGGAATTATTGAAGCGGAGGGCTGCAAACCATCGAAAGACGGTGTAACCATTTATCTTCCTGGTGGCGATGATTTAAGCGAGCCATTAGCAAGAGTAGAAGCTGCAGGAGGCACTATTATCATCCCTAAAACCGGTATTGGTGAAAATGGCTTCATGGCACAACTTATAGACACAGAGGGGAATAGAGTCGCACTTCATTCTATGAATTAAATCTTTAAAACAGCATAGCGGACCCAATTTGGGTTCGCTATCTTTGTGTTATGTCGCAGCTAGCCAGACTCATTTCTATTTTAACCCTTTTAAAGTCTAAACGGATTTTAACAGCAACCGAACTTTCGGAAAAATACGATATAAGTGTCAGGACCGTTTATCGCGATATCAAAAAACTCATTGAGGCTGGTGTACCAGTCATTACCATTGAGGGGCGAGGGTATTCTTTGATGGACGGCTATTCTGTGGCTCCGGTACAGTTTACAGAAAAACAGGCCAATGCTCTGATTACTGCAAAGCATTTGGTGGGCAAAACCAATGATTCTTCCTTTATAGAAAATTTTGAGGATGCCCTTACGAAGGTCAAATCTGTTTTTAGAACTTCTATCCAGGAAAAAAGTGAAATGTTGAACAGCAAAATTTTTGTGTTTGACACGAAAACTATAAAAGTACCTAGTAATGCGCTATCTGAAATACAATTGGCGATTACCAATTTTAATTATACAGAAATAAATTATCGTAAGGCAGATGACCCAAACATTACTTTTAGAAAAATAGAACCCAGTGCTATTTATTCATCCGACAATAAATGGATACTAATAGCTTGGTGCCACCTAAGGAAAGACTATAGATCCTTTAGAATTGACAGAATACAGCATTTTAAAATACTTCCAGAAAAATTTGAGAATAGGAATTTTAGTCTGCAAACCTATTTTCAATACGACCCCTATAAGGACAAGGAGTACAAAAAAACAAACACGGATAGTTTGTGTAATTCTATAAAAGGCAGCTCATAGGGCCTGCAAGGTGATTATTTTTTAAATAAATTCTACAAATAGTATTAGCAAATTGCGTTTTATATGCAGAATCTGACTTTTGTTTTAGTTAAAATAAATGAAATGAACCATACCCCTAGAATAACAAAACACCTCTATTCCCACCTTTTTCAGATTTTCTTATCATAAAACACTAAAAACCTGTAACCTAAACTTATTCATAGTCGTCATAGGTGATATTATTCATCAATTAAAACGACATATGAAATCAAAATTAGTACTAGCATGTTTAATTTTTGTTGGATCTACAATTGCAATCCATCAAATTCATGCACAAAAACAAGACCCCACTCCCCCATCAAAAAACCTTAGTCAGACTATTTTAGAACTGGACAGTTCTTTTTGGGAATCCTACAATACTTGCAATATTGAAGGCTTTCAAAAATTCTTAACCCAAGATGTTGAGTTTTATCATGATAAGGGAGGATTGACTGTTTCGCGAACTGCATTAATGGAAGCCATTAATACTGGGTTGTGCAGTGATAATGGCCCAAAAATGAGGAGAGTTGCCAAGGAAGGCACCATAGCCGTTTATCCTATTGCCAATTATGGCGCAATCATTACTGGGGAGCATTTATTTTATCAAAAAAATGGAGATAAAAAAGAAAGATTAGTGGAAAAAGCCAAGTTCACTCATATCTGGCAGCACAAAGATAATACCTGGAAAATGTCTCGCGTCTTAAGCTATGACCACCAAGCTATTTCAGAAAATAGTTCAAAAAAAGAAGTCCAACTAACCACTGAAACCCTGCAGGAATTTACTGGTACTTATCGCATTTCAGATAATAAAACTATTAATGTATCCATTGAAGGTAAGACCCTTAAAATAAAGGGAAACAACCATATAATGATTGTTTATCCTGAATCTATAACATTATTTTACCACAAAGAAGCGCCCTTAGAATTTGAATTCATAAAGGATGATATGGGCTTGGTCCATAAATTCACTATCCGTGAAAATGGTACTGTTGTAGATGAGGCTATTCGCATTAAGTAAAGGATACTTGCTCTTGTTTTGGAAATTCTTGATTTAATTTTTAGTCTTGGCTAAAATATTTTTTTTATACTCATAAATATATGTAGCTTTGTGCCCATATAAGTATTGGTATTAATGAAAAATAGCTATTTTATCCTAGGGTGCATTGCAATACTCAGTATTGCATCATGTGAAAAATCCATTGTTGCGGGCCCTATGGAAGATGAAGTTTTAGACGGACAGTTAGAAGGACTATCCTATGAAGAAAACATCCAATTTTTAAAGGGTGACAACGGTTTCGCAGAAGTATTTACTATAGATAAAGGGGTTGGTCCCTTATTCGTTGCCAACAGCTGCATAAGCTGCCACGCAGGCGATGGCAAGGGACATCCATTTACAACCCTAACCAGATTTGGACAAATAGACAACACAGGAAACCTTTTCTTGGATATGGGTGGTCCACAACTACAAAACAGAGCCATACCTGGGTATGATCCAGAACAGATACCTGCAGGGGCAACTTTTGCAAAATTTACTCCTCCTATCAATACAGGATTAGGGTTCCTGGATGCCATAACGGATGCGGATATCATTGCCATGTCCGACCCCAACGATTTGGATGGCGACGGAATCAGCGGTATACCAAATTGGGGCGAATTACCTTCTTTTGCTATTCCTAGACCCAATTCTGTAACTCAAGGGACAACATACATACATCGATTTGGAAAAAAAGCAGCAGCCTATGACCTATTACACCAAACGGTAAACGCTTACAATCAAGATATGGGAGTTACCTCCTCTTTTGATCCAATTGATACACATTCGGGATTGGAGATAGACCCTGAAGTCAGTAACAATACCGTCAACGACGTGGTTTTTTATCTTAAAACACTAAAAGCGCCTATTCAACGTAATGCAGTGGATGTCATTTCTGGTGAAAATATATTCACGCAAATCCAATGTGCCAGTTGCCATATACCAACCCTTAGAACAGGCTATTCCTCTATTGACGCATTGTCTAATAAAGAATTTCACCCGTTTACAGATTTACTATTACATGATATGGGAAGCGAATTGGATGATGGGTATACAGAAGGCAGTGCAACCACGGCTGAATGGAGAACACCGCCCTTATGGGGATTGGGATTAGCTCCTGATGCACAAGGAGGTGAGTACTTTCTAATGCATGATGGTAGAGCAAAAAGCATTGAAGCAGCCATACTATTGCATGCTGGAGAGGCATCAAACAGCAAATCCCAATATGAAGGGCTTTCAACAACTGAAAAAGAGGCATTGATTACGTTTTTAGAATCCTTATAAATGAACAGAAAAGACTTTATAAAAACCTGCGGATATACATGTCTGGGTAGCTTGGCTTTAGGGCCACTGTTACAAAGTTGCACCCCAATGAAAATGATTACAGGAACCATTGAAGGTGAAAACATTTTGGTTCAATTATCTGATTTTAAAATAGTTAAAAAAGAAGAAGTCTTATTTAGGAAATACCTTATTGTACAAAACGAACTCTTGCAATTTCCTATTTGTGTATACAGAGTAAGCGAAACAGAATACAGCGCCCTATGGATGAAATGCACGCATCAAGGAAATGAATTGACCGCTTTTGGAGACAAATTGCATTGCTCTGCCCACGGTAGTGAATTTGACAAGCACGGAAACGTGACTAATGGACCAGCAGCAAATCAGTTAAGAACATTTGAGGTCATCATAGAAAATGAGCAATTAAAAATTTCATTAAAAGCAGTATGAATAAAATAGTAGTAACAATAACGGCAATCATTTTTTTTGGCATTACGGAAACTAATGCACAAATAGATTCTACACTGTTCAGAAGGATGCCAACAAATGCGGTAAACCAAACAATGAACATGGACGCCGTATATAATAGGCCCTTTTTAGGCTTGGGCAAAACCCCAGTATCGGTAGGAGGATATGCAGAAACAAATTGGCAATACCTAGGAACAGATGGAGTATCAGAAGGACATCAATTTCAAATGAGAAGAATGACCTTGTTTGTTGCGGCCACTATAAGTAAGAAAATAAAATTTTTAAGTGAGATTGAATTTGAAGAAGGCGGAAAGGAAATCGCCATAGAGTTTGCAGCCATAGACGTTGAATTCCATCCCTTGTTCAACCTTAGAGGTGGTATTATCATGAACCCTATTGGTGCTTTTAACCAAAACCATGATGGACCCAAATGGGAATTTACAGACAGACCCATTTCTGCTACCCAAATGCTACCGGCTACCTGGAGCAATGCAGGCTTTGGGCTCTTTGGTAAAACCTATTCCAATGATTGGATGTTTGGCTATGAAGCCTATCTAACTGGCGGTTTTGACAATACTATTATTGACAATGAAGAGAATAAAACCTTTTTACCAGCGTCCAAAAATAATGAAGAACGATTTGAAGAGTCTGCAAGTGGCACCCCATTATTCACAACTAAAATTGCAGTAAGAAACACTAAAATTGGTGAACTAGGGCTTTCCTATATGGGAGGGGTTTATAACAACTTTGAAGATGATGGTGTGGTCTTGGATGACAAACGCAGGTCTGATGTGTTCGCTGTAGACTTTAGTACAGTATTGCCAAAGCTAAACACTACTATCATTGGGGAATGGGCATGGGTAACTGTTGATGTGCCCGATACCTATACTCAACAATACGGCGGCAAACAGAATGGTGGTTTTGTTGATATTGTTCAACCTGTATTAAAAAAGCCAATGTTGGGTTGGGACAATGCCGTTTTAAATGTGGCATGTCGTTTAGAATGGGTAGATTGGAATGTTGGCACGTTCAACGAAACAGGTGGAAATATAGGAGAGGATTTATGGAGCATCATGCCTGCAATTAGTTTTAGACCAACATCACAAACAGTGTTTCGCATCAACTATAGGTATCAAAAGCAAAACGATATCCTAGGCAATGGTCCAGCTTTAACCAGTGGCTTTAGTTTTGGTATTTCATCTTATTTTTAAAGCATTAGGATAAGGTTTTATAGTCATTCTCACTGATATTTATGGAAGATCGCCCCAGTATATCATTTAGAAGTACGGCTAGTATTGCTATCTTTACAGCTTCTTAAATTAAGCCAATGAGGGCACATGAATATAGGGTAAGAAACGCTAAACCAACCGAGTTTATGGAAATTGGCACCTTACTAGTGAAGGTATACTCTCAATTGGACGGATTTCCAAAAAAAGACGAACAACCAGACTATTATAACACTTTAGCCAATATCGGGGAAATCACCCGAAAACCTGGAGTAGAACTCTTAGTCGCCATTACTTCTGAAGAAAAAATTGTTGGTGCAGTAGTTTACTTTGCAGACATGCAGCAGTATGGCTCCGGAGGAACCGCAACCAAAGAGCAAAATGCATCTGGTTTTCGTTTATTAGCTGTAGATGAGCTCGCTCGAGGACAGGGTATCGGAAAATTATTAACAACCACTTGTATCAAAAAAGCAAAAGAACACAACAATGCTCAAGTGGTAATCCATTCAACAAAAAGTATGCAGCTTGCTTGGAAAATGTATGAATCTCTGGGCTTTTACAGGTCAATTGATTTAGATTTTCTTCAGGGAGAACTTCAGGTTTTTGGTTTTAGATTGCAATTGTAATTGCTGTGAAAATCTATAATAACATAAGCACCATCTCCATTTTTCATTTCGCACCTATTCCCTACCTTTGTCGCTTGTAAAATTTTATGATGGACAAAATTCACCCAAAAACCCTACAGGATCTAGAATTTCCAACTGTTTTAGAACAGCTGAAAGGACGCTGCCATACAGAATTGGGTAAAGAACACGCCTTGTCTATTGTACCCTTAAAAAATAGGGAAGAAATCAGCACCGTATTAGGACAAACATCAGAGTACTTATCGTCTTTTACCAATGACAATCGCATTCCCAACCATCATTTTGAGTCTATTTCAAGTGAAATAAAACTTCTTAAAATAGAGAACACTACTTTGGAAATTAGTGGGTTTAGGAAAATAGGAGACATTTGTAATACAATTAATGAACATAAGAAATTTCTAAAAAAGTTCAAGGAATACTACCCCATTCTCTTTGCCTTTTCAGAAACAGTAGCCTCAACAACTGAAATTCCACTAGCAATCAATGCTGTATTGGATAAGTTTGGTGAAATAAAAGATGCCGCATCCCCACAATTAAAATCCATCCGCATTCAGATAAATGAAGTCAAAGGGAAAATCAACCAGAGCTTTGCTTCTGCACTGAGTTCCTATCATGCGTCCGATTATTTAGATGAAATAAGGGAGTCTGTAGTTGAAAACAGGAGAGTGTTGGCTGTAAAGGCCATGTACAGAAAAAAGATAAAGGGCATGGTCATGGGCACTTCCAAAACAGGAAGCATCGTCTACATGGAGCCAGATACCACCCTTAAATATAGCAGGGAACTTAATAATTTGGAGTTTGAGGAACGAGAAGAAATTCAAAGAATTCTCAATCAGTTGACCAATACCATACGCCCTCATGCCATTCTACTAAACAATTACCAGCAGTTTTTAGCGCATATGGACATTACAGCTGCTAAAGCAAAATATGCTGATGAAATGAATGCCGTATTGCCAAAAATCAATGAAGAAAAGAAAATGCACCTTAGGGATGCTTATCATCCTCTGTTGTATTTGACCAACAAATATAACAAAGAAAAAACCTGGCCTCAAACCATTGCTTTGCATCCTAAGAACCGAATTATTGTTATTTCAGGACCCAATGCCGGTGGAAAAAGCATCACCTTAAAAACTATTGGGCTGTTACAAGTGATGTTACAAAGTGGTTTGTTAATTCCTGTACATGAGCGCAGCTCTGTTTGTCTTTTCGATATGATACTTACAGATATTGGAGACAACCAATCAATTGAAAATCATTTAAGTACGTACAGTTACCGACTCAAAAACATGAACCAATTCTTGCGCAAGTGCAACAACCAAACTTTGTTTCTAATTGATGAGTTTGGTACAGGTAGCGATCCTGAATTGGGAGGAGCTTTGGCGGAAACTTTCTTAGAGGTGTTCTACGAACGGGAATCTTATGGTGTCATTACAACGCACTACGCTAATTTAAAAATGTTGGCAAACGAGCTACCCCATGCCACGAATGCAAATATGATGTTCGACAACAAAACCTTGGAACCCACCTATCAATTAATCCTGGGCCAGGCTGGTAGTTCCTTTACATTTGAGGTGGCGCAAAAGAATGGCATTCCCTATAGTCTCATCAACAGAGCAAAGAAGAAGATAGAGCGAGGCAAAGTACGTTTTGATGCAACCATAGCCAAATTACAGAAAGAACGCAGTAAAATGGCTGAAACAGGCTCTAGGATGGAAGAAGAGGAAGCTAAAGCCAGAGAAGAAGCGAGGCGCTTAGAAACATTAAACACCAAAATAAAATCAAAATTAGAGAACTACCAGGAATTGTACGACCATAATCAGCGCATGATCCATTTGGGGAACAAGGTAAATACTGCGTCAGAAAAATACTTTCATGATAAAAAGAAACGCCCTTTGGTTTCAGAATTGTTACATATTGTAGAAACGGAAAACAGTAAGCGCAAGAAGAAATCTGCACAACAAACCAAAATAGACCGTGTAAAAAAGGTCCAGGTAGCCCAAGAACTGGAAAAGAAAATTGTAAAAGTTAGGCAAGAGAAAAAAGTTGAAAAGAAAAAGGCCATTTTCAAAGAAAAGAACAAACCAAGGCCCGTTTTTAAGATTGGTGACCGTGTGAGGCTACAAGATGGTAAGGCTGTAGGTAGTATAGACATCCTGGAGAAAAACAAGGCGATTGTAAATTACGGCATATTCACAACCAATGTTAGTGTGGACCAGTTGGAATTAGTGGAATCCAAAAAGAAATAGGCTTTGACCATTTACTTTAGGTATGATTTGTTTTTTTTTGATTAGGTTTCTCCATACTGTCTAAATGACAAACAAAATAACAGCTGGCATCAAGTTGTTGAATCTACAACCTGAGCGGCCAGCTGCACTTTAAACTATTGTCAATTTAATTGATTTTTTAGTATTATTTAATTGAAATCTCCGTACATATTCCAAGAAACGTTTTTGAACAATAGGCTTCATAATATTTATCACTCTGTATATAGTTCAAATAAATCTCGCCCATAGTCGTCCAAACAAAAACATCCAAGAATTCAAATTGGACACGAACATCATGTGCGCCATTAGGGGGTTGTTTACCTACGTTCACTTTATTTTTATCAACCTCTGTCCAGCCAGTTGTCTTAAAATTTTGAGTGCCTTGTTGCTTATATGTAAAACGAAATCTAACGGTTTGGCTAACGGTTTTTTTAACGAACGCATTCTTATGATTATAAGCGAACTTGCCACAGTTTTCAATTTTATAGTCTGTGGTGTAACCCATTTTTGCAAAAGTATTGTCTTTCAAATATCTTATGGTATAGGCAATGGGAACTCCGGGATTTTCACGACTATAGACCGCATTCTCCCCTGTAATAATATGACTCAATGATCCTGGACCAGTAGCAGTGATAGCCTCAGAGGCCACCTCGGCATTTCCGCCAATGGTCACCACCGTAATGCTAGACTTACTCAATATTTCATCATAAGAAGCATTTACGGTCCCTGTACCGTTGACACCTCCAGCATATTCTAGAACAGCATCCAAATCAACAGAAGTGGAAGTATTGGTAGTTTCCATTCTAAACATTATAATTCTGCCATAAGAAACAGAATTTATATAAGCCGGTGGGGTTTCGGAATTTATTACGGCACCAACTTGTTCAGCAGTAACGTTGGGACCAAAAACGCTGGCTGGTGTGGAAGGAGTGTCCATAGTAACAGTATAAAACACCTGTTTGTATACCATGAGTGCCACTTTTTTTGTTGTTGAACTTTCATATTCCAATTGTGAGGCCACGGATCCCGTAGCCCATTCCAAATTAAGTCCCACATCCAGACTCATTTGTTTTGATGAATATGATGTGGTAGCCTGATAGGATGAATTGGCAGCGTTCACATAGCCTTCTTGATATGCATTGGCGTTCCACCATTCCAAAGAATTATCAATACTGGATTGTATCGATGAATTAACTGGGTTGTCTACAACAATAGTACCTTGTTCGCCAATACCGGGCAAATCCAAGCGCAATGTAACAGCTGCCCTCCCCAACGTTAATGGATCTGGCATTCCGTCTAACATTCCACTGTTTCCAATAACCAATGCTCCAGGCCAGACAACTCCATTGGTAGGTCTTAAAATAGCCACATCATCAAAATTGGATTCCAAATTATAATCCTCAGTCTTACATGTCTCTATAATTCCAAGAATAGGCCCAGTAGTAGTGTTCAACTCATTGACCAATGTCCGTTCAGAAGATGCACCTCCCGTGTCCTTAACATTTAAAAGTGCATCTGCATCATAACTCAGGTTGGCAATAACAACATCAATCTCTTCTAAATTAAGGTTAAGTTCTTCTTTTGGGTCCCCCCCATCATCGCCACTACCAGACGTTTCTTTACTACAAGAATACATAGTAATTAAAATTATGCCCACTAAAAATATGGGCTTAATTTTCATGATTGTTAAAAATTTACTTTTCATAATTTTTTAGTTTAATTGATTCAACACTCCAAATCTAGAAGCGAAACAAGCGTTCACCTAATTTTTGGCATGGACAAAGTATGGACAAGAACCCCTTGTTTCGATAAAATGAACCATGGACAGCCAATCCTATGATCATGTACTATATGTTTTCATAACATTGATTATCAATGTGTTATATATCTCTAACTTAGTAAATAGATTTAGAACAACATAGACAAGCTATGGACAATCACCTTTGAATGAAAAATCCACAGGTTAGACCAACAATCTTATTAAGTATCTTAGCTTGTAAATCCAACTAACCATGAAAGCATTATTTCTTAGCTGTATTATTATGCTCTGTTTCAGCACAACAGGATTAGCTCAAAAACGACAAAAGGAGTTGGATAGTTTAATAAAAGTTGTCAATGCTCTTCCGAAGAGTATAGAGAAAGCACAAATTTTAGGACGCATACATGAGCGGATGATGTTTACGGATTCGGAATTGGCTAGAAAATACGCAACTGAAGGCTTTGAGTTATCTAAAAAAATTAAATACGCCAAAGGTATTGCCAATGGGTATCTTCAATTTGGAAATTATTTTTATAATAGAAGTGAAAATGATTCTGCCCTATATTTTTATAAGTTATCCTTAGATAAATTCAAGGAAATGAACTCTATACGTGGACAAATTTTTGCCAATCACTCCATAGCAGGAATTGAGCGGGATAATGGAAACTATGATATAGCTATTGATATTACTAAAACCAATATAGCTCTATATAGCCCTGAAAATAGAGAAGGAACAGATTTGAAGAAATTCAATCTTATTGGATCGGAACATGAAGTTTTGGGTAGTATTTATATGGATAAGGGCAGCTTTATATTGGCAGTGATAGAAACATTGAACGCTTTGCGATTTTTTGAGGAAATCGGTGATAAGGTTAGAGAAGGAGATGCATTATTACAGCTTGGAAAAATCGAATATGCCCAGGAAAATTTCAATTCTTCACTTGAGTATTGCAAGAGAGCTTTCGAAATATACCGAGATGAAGATGATAAAGTATATCAATCTTATGCCGCCAATGCTGCTGGCCTAGCATCTGAAGCTTTAGAAAATTTTGAATTGGCTGAAGATTATCAAAACCAATCCATATCCTTAGCCCGCGAGATGGGTGTAAAATCCGCTCTTTCAACATCGCTTACAGATATGGGCAGGATTTATAGAACGAAAAAACAATTTCAAGATGCCGAAAAGTTACTTTCAGAAGCGCTACAGATTGCCGAGAAAACCAATATTAAATTAGACATAGCCTCTACATTAAAAGAAATGGCATTATTAGGTATGGACACCAATGCCTATCCTGCTGCTTTGCAAAAAATTAATGAAGTAATAGCGATAGCCAAACCCATTGGCGCGAAAGCAATATTGCGCACGGCATATCAGAATAGAGCGAAGATCTATCAAGAATTAAATAACAATATTGAAGCATTACAGGATTTAGAAATGTTTCACCAACTGAACGATAGCATATACAATAGTACCAAAACACAGCAAATAGAAGAACTGAAAACCATTTATGAAACAGAGAAAAAGGAAACCGAAATTGAGCTACAGCACAAAGAAATTAAAACATTGAATCAAGAGGTTGAAATCAATAATTTAAAAAAAGGGCTTTATGCAGGAGGAATGTTCTCTTTTATAGCCGTTTCGGGAGTATTGTTCTTTGGTTTTAAACAACGAATAAAGAAAAATAAAATAGCTAGAGAAAAACAAGAAGAAATTTATAAACAGGAAATTGAACATAAAAAGAAAGAGTTGGCCAGTGAGACCCTGCATTTGGTACAAAAAAACACTTTTATCCAAGAATTAATGAACAATTTGGAACGCATCAAAAAATCTCCTAATCTCTTTAAAATCGAATTTCGTCGTATTGTAATGCTTCTTAAAAAAGAAACTGCCTCCGATAAGGACTGGGAAATATTTAAAAGCTATTTTGCAGATGTACACAATGATTTTGACCAAAAACTCAAGACCATTTATACCGAAATCTCTGAAAAGGAAATAAGACTGGCTGCCTTCTTGCGCATGAACCTCACTACTAAGGAAATAGCCGCTACATTAAATGTAATGCCCGATAGTGTTTTGAAATCAAAATACCGATTAAAGAAAAAATTAGAATTGGACAAGGAAACTGATTTAAACAGTTTCTTAAATACATTATAAAACTACGGTATTTTGGATATTGCGATGTACTTTTGTAAAGCAGATTTAGATTTCTCTTCTCTGTCAAAATGACCATCATAAACCAAAATGTTATTTCAAATCTCTAAGGGTAAGAAATATGAAAACTGTTATAAATTTTTCCCTGAAACACAAGGGTCGAATTGACAAATAAATAGATTCCTGTCTTCACAGGAATTACAAATTATGATAGTAGAAAGCAAAAAAATAATCCTTTTTGATGGTGTTTGCAACCTTTGCAACAACTCCATAAACTATGTCATAAAAAAAGACAAGAAAGATATTTTCAGATTTGCTGCTTTGCAAAGTGAAATAGGTCAAAAACTAACAGCAGAACGTAATATTGACACTTCCAAGGTAGATTCCATCATCTTAATTGACCCCGGAGTGTCCTACTACACAAAATCTGATGCCGCCCTAAAAATCATGAATGAATTTGGAGGAGCATGGAAGTTATTTACTGTATTTACATGGCTTCCAGTAGGATTAAGAGATATCGTATACGATTTTATCGCCAAAAATAGGTACAAATGGTATGGCAAAAAAGACGCCTGCATGGTTCCTACCTCTGAATTAAAGGGGAAGTTTCTTTAAAATGGTAATGCCGTCAGTTTTACCACATAATACATCACCAAAACCGCAAATGAATTATTTATACAATGAAAAATGATTCCTGTAAGTAAGCCTTGTGTTCTTTTCACAAATATGCCTGTTATAAATCCAAACACAAAATAAAAAATAAAGAGGCTAAGATCAAAATGAACCAAAGCAAACATCACTGCCTGAACAACATTGGCTATGACAAAGCCCAAATGCTTTTCCAAAGAACCTAAAAGAACCCCTCTAAAGATGATTTCTTCATAGATTGGGCCAATTATTCCCACCAAAAGCATGCTTAACAAAAAACCATATTCAGATAGTATAGCCATTATTTCTTGTTTGGCATTTAAAATCACCCCTGCTGCTTCAACCCCATCAATATCAATAAAAAGCCTAAGCAATTGCAATAGCACCCCATTAAAAATTAAAAAACCAACACTTAACGCCAATGTCCTCATTAAGGTAAGGTTGGTGTTGAAAACGTGTCTTAATGCTTTTTTAGTTAAAATTAGACTAGTCAAAGCAAACATGAAAAGTATATAGAAAACAGAGCTATTTGCCGAGTCTTCAATACTTTCCTCCTCTTCTATATAACTCATGGTAACTTCAAAGAGATAATTTATGGTGTCTTCATAATAAAAAGCGATAGTCAAAATAAACTGTGCCAGTAGGTAGAGAAAACTAATGATCCAAAAATGCTTCATAGTCCAAACGAAATCTAATTTTGGCACAGGAGCCTTAAATTTGTCTTTAATGTAAACACCTAAATAATGTAATGGCAGCACCCATAAATAGGGAATGAGAAACAAGATACCAATCGATATAATAAACAGCATAAAATGAAAACACTCAGACAAATTCCATCTTAGGGTAACGTCTTTAAAGAAAATCTTAAGCCTCTTTATTCCAAAAAAGTCATCATTACTGTTTAGTTGCTGCATTCTTCTATAAGTAGCCAAAGCCACTTCTGTCTCTGAATACTTTAAATCATGCTTAAAAAGCGTTTGTAGTTTTCCACTTTTATTCCACTCTTGCACAGTGTCTTTTACCAAAAACACTCGCGCAGAGACATAATCATCAAGATCGGACATTGCCGTTGCCATCTCCTCATTATCAATATAAGTAGAATCTCTTTCACTAATAATAGCAAACAATGAAAGCGCTTCGTTTGGACTTTTTAGCTCAACCAATAAATTGGCTTTCTGATTCATTCTCCATAAAATGGTATCGGTATCAATCCTAGAAAGTAAGGTTTCCTTTGCTTCGTCCAAATTCTTCATATCAACCTGAATCCTAGCAATGGTTAAGGACAAATCTTGATTGCTGTTTAATCGTTGACTTCTTTTGAAATGCTTTAATGCTAGCCAGTTGTTTTCATCCTGATAGTATTGCCCAAGCATTTTGCTGATTTCTGCCTTATCAAAATTAGACCAAGCATCTTTGTCCTCATCAATTAACGAACTAGCTGCTTCCAAAACTTCTAATTGTTCCTCAGCATAGAGGTTTTCCGCTCTATAAACCAACACTTTGGGGTTTTCAGGATAGGTGTCATATAAGTTGGCTATACACTCCTCTGTTTCATCATATTTTAAGTTATAATCCTCATATTCATCCCAATAAGAGTTCTCTATGAATTTACAACGCTCCACCTTAGCGGTTATATTCTTAGGGTTGTTTAGTATGAATTCATCATATTGGCGAAGGGTTTCCTTAAAACCTATATCCTTGGAATTTATCAATAGTTCAACATAGTAGGTGTGACTTTCAGGATTCCCAAAATCAGGAATTTCTTGTGAAAAACAGTAGGTGCTAAAAAAAGTTAATACAAGTAATACGACTCTATATAACATCTAATCAGATGAATTGGTTAAAATAGGACAACATCTCATTAACGAAGAAAACTCATTCAAAGTACAACTTCACTCATTAGAAGGTCCAATTGACACATTATGGGTTTTAATAAGGACCATTTCTAGTTAGGTTTGAGCAACTTAAAAACCAATAATCATGAAAAAACTACTCTTTTTCCTAGTCATTTGTCCATTTCTTCTCTTTGGAAACGACATTGAAATTCCGTCCAAAATAAAAGAAGTAACCGTGTATCTAAATAGTGCCCAAATTAGACGATCTGTCAACTGTAACATCAATGCGGGCATTACCAAAATAGATTTTATAGGGCTTTCTACCAAAATCGATGAAAGCAGCATACAAATTTCAGGGTTACAGTATGTTTCCATCCTATCCATGGCGTATGATATAGATTATTTGGTAACCCCTGAAGTTAGTCCTGAAATCAACGCATTAACAAACAATATTGAGGCCTTAGAAATGGAAATTGCCTTGCTTAAGAATACTATTATAGGGCTGGAAGAAGAAGAATTGGTCATAACTACAAACAGAGCCATTGGTTCTAGATCTAAAGATCTTGATCTTGAGAGGGTAAAACAGATAAGCACCTATTACAGACAACGCATCACACAAATTAAAAACGAGACCTTTACAACCAATCTAAAGATAAATTCATTAAAGGCTGATATAAGAGCACATAAAAACCAATTGGCAGAACTAAACAATGCCCCAGTGAAAGAACATGGGAAAATATCCATTACGTTTGACTCTCCTATACCCGCATCCTTAAATTTAAAAATTTCCTATGCTGTTCAAGACGCAGGGTGGATTCCGACCTATGACATCAAGTCCAAAAAAATCAATGCACCCTTAAACCTAACCTATAAGGCACATGTGTATCAGAAAACAGGAGTCAATTGGGATAAGGTAAAGGTGGTGCTCTCCACTGGAAACCCAAATATTAATATTGCCAAGCCAGTAATAGGCAGCAAATACTTAAACTTTGTGAGCGGTTACAAAAAGAGATATATGCCAACACCAAAAACACAAGGCTACGTACATAACCCTATGGTAAAGCAAGTAATGGGAATTGTAACGGATGAATCTGGAGTGCCTTTACCTGGTT
This sequence comes from Flavobacteriaceae bacterium, assembly GCA_002746415.1. Classification (GTDB taxonomy): domain Bacteria; phylum Bacteroidota; class Bacteroidia; order Flavobacteriales; family Flavobacteriaceae; genus Saonia. The sequence goes on from NVXD01000016.1 coordinate 145,725, forward strand.
GCAATGTTACCGTAGAAGGGGCCACAAGAGGCACTACTACAGACTTTGACGGTCAATATAGCTTGAATGTAGCACAAGGTCAAGAATTGGTGTTTTCATATATTGGTTTTCATAACAAACAAATGCCGATTTACTCCTCCATCATGAACATACGTTTGGATGAGGACATCGCTGCCCTAGAAGAAGTTGTGCTTGTTGGCTATGGAACATCAAGTAGGTCATACACAACAGGAGCCTTAAGTTCTGTTGTAGCTGAAAGAGCTTTACAAGGTAAATCAGCTGGTGTGCAAATCAGAGGTGCTTCATCCTATAGAAAGGTAAAATCTCCAGCACCAAAACTACCTCTTTATGTTGTTGATGGCGTCCCTATGGAAGGTTTTATAGATGGAGATTTGGATGAAAATGAAATTCAACATATTGAGGTCTTAAAAGGACAAAATACCACTGCCATATATGGGAGTAAAGGCATGAATAACGTAGTACTAATTACTACCAAGAAAAGCAAAGCCAATGATACTATGACAAGTACCGAGTTTGACATAAAGAAACCATATTCCATCTTGTCTGATGGCGATATTACAGCCATAGAAATCAATACGCACCAATTAAATGCAACATATGAATATTTTGCAGCCCCCATTCTCAATGAAAATGTGTTCTTAACGGTGATGTTCAATGATTGGGAACAATTCAATCTATTGCCAGGTGAGGCCAACCTCTATTTTGAAGGTGGCTATGCCGGAAAAACTACTATTGACCCATATACCACCACAAAAGAAATGACGGTATCCTTAGGAATAGACCCTAATATCACCGTCACAAGAAAGCAGGACAAGAATTTTAAAAGCAAATCCTTTACTGGCGGTACAAGAATTTTAGATAGAACCTATGTCCTAGAGGTAAAGAATAATAAAAATATAGCCATCAACCTCAAATTAATGGATAGGATTCCACTTTCACAAAACAAAGAGATTAAAGTGGATCATATTGAAACGTATACCGCAGCATACGAGCAGAAAAAAGGATTGTTGACATGGACAATGAAGTTGAACAGTCAGGAAACTAAAAAAGAAACTTTCTCCTTTCAGGTAAAGTATCCAAAATACAAAAGAATTTCACTATAAGCATATAATTTACAGACTGCTACAGTAACTTTAATAATCAAATAAGGTTTATGTAGCAGTTTTAAAATTTAGATGAAATAAAAATCAATAAAATAACTACAACGTTCTGATTATTAATAAATTACTAAAAATTTATCAAAAATCGTATACGATTTTATCATTGTATGACAGCTTGCATATAACAAAAAAAAGAAACTCTAATTGCTAATGAAAAGGTTCTAAAGGCCAAATTTCAACTAAAATGATATAGATTGGATGTTTTCTAAAGAACCCTTCTAAACAGCATTGTATTTCCTTAAAATCCATTAGTTTTACAACCTTATTCTTAGTTTTAATCTTTACTAGTATGGAAGAAAAATTTCATTGGCTATATGACAAGTTAATTTCATGGGGTTTCACTGAAGTCTGGGCACAATATCTTAATGTGTTCTCCTTATTATTGCTGCTATTCCTACTCTTGTGGTTGTTGGATTTTTCACTCAGAAAAACCTTGGTAACTGCTTTTGGTAGGTTTACGAGCGCTTCTAAAACTAGTTTTGATGATTTCTTGGTTCGTAATAAAACTCCTAGAAACATTGCCCACATTATTCCCGTTATCATTGCCTATAAAGTAATCCCCTATATTTTTAGTGATTTCCCTAATGCCCAAAATATAATTTTAAAAGGGCTGGAAGTTTTTGGGATTATCCTTGCTTTATGGATTATTAGAAGCCTTTTAAATACCCTTAAAGATTTCTTTAAAACAATACCAAACCTCAAGGACAAACCCATTGATAGCTACATACAGGTATTTATGATTTTTTCATGGGCCATAGGGCTTATGTTTGCTTTTTCTGTTCTTACTGGTACGGAATTTTGGAAATTTCTAACAGCCTTAGGTACAGCTTCCGCCGTTATTATTCTAGTCTTTAAAGATACTATCCTAGGATTTGTAGCCAGCATCCAAGTTTCCATCAATGACATGGTACGTATTGGGGATTGGATCACTATTGAAAAATATGGCGCCGATGGAGATGTTATAGAAATAAGCCTTGCCACAGTAAAAGTGCAGAATTTTGATAATACCATTACAACCGTTCCTACCTATGCCCTAATTTCCGATTCCTTTAAAAACTGGAGAGGCATGAGTAATTCTCAAGGCAGACGTATCAAAAGAGCATTGATTATTAAACAGGAAAGCATCAATTTTTTAACAGATAAGCACATAACCGACCTTAAGAAAATTGAACTAATTTCAACATACCTTAGCACAAGACAAGAGGATATAAGTGAATTCAACACTACAAACACAATTGACAAATCTATTTTAATAAACGGCAGAAACCTTACCAATATTGGTGTATTTAGGAAGTATATAGATGCTTATTTAAACAACCATCCCGCAATAAACAAGGATATGATGATTATGGCTAGACAATTGGCGCCAACACCCCAAGGTATTCCTGTAGAAATCTACGCCTTTAGCAGTGACAAACGTTGGGGAAACTATGAATACATTATGGCAGATATTTTTGACCATCTTTTAGCGGCTGTCCCTTATTTTGAGTTGGAGTTGTTTGAATTGCCAAGCAGTGGTAGTTTTAAGTACGACTAAAAAACCCAACTAATTGCATTTTGTTAAAATATCATTTATGATACAAACGAATCATATATTGTAGGCCATTGATATTTATTTGAGCTCCATCTAAGTAGCCTTTATCAATACTAGCAACATCTCTAAGTAAAATTTTGTGCTCTTTAGTTTCTAGAACTATTACACCTCCTATACTTTCAATGTCAGTATCCTTTTCAAGGAATTCAAGCTCATCATTGATTATGTTTACAACACTTGAAAGCTGCTGTCCATATGCTTGTAATTTAAAGACATCAAGCTCAATCCTTATGACCTCATTTTTTTTTATATCATCACTATTTATTTTTTCTTCCCAATGTCCAGGTGCAAGATTCTTTAAATTACGTTGCACTTGAATTATTTCATACTTCCCCAATGCACTGAAAGGAATTACTTTACCATTACTGGATATGAAATTGAAAGTTTCCAAATCTTGGATTGTTAAACCGTCGTAGCCGTAATATACATATGCCTCTAATTCCTTGTTCAATTCCGCCTTCGAAATCCCTAATTCCAAAAGAACACCACTGTTTGGAACAAATTTCATCTGGGTTGTATTGGAATTATTTCCTGAAAGTACAGCAGGAAAAAACTTATCTGGCAGTACCATTAATACCACTCCTGGATAATTAAATGCGGATTTATTTAACTCCTTAATCAATACTTTCTTCTTAGATTTTGACTGCCATTGGTCATGCAATACAAGGGCAAATAACAATTCTGAACTATACAGACTTACTAGGTCACCAACATCACCATCAGCCCTCCCTATATAGGATTTCACTTCTTTTATTTGATTGAAGTTATATAGAGATTCCATGATTTCTGCAGCCAATAACACTCTTTTCTCTTTAGAGGTTTCTACCGGAACTGACATTCGCACCAAAATGGGCTCTCTTTCAATAATGAATATATCCAGCTGTGAAGAATATATTAAAACTAAACTGATTAATCCTCCCAAACCAACACCAAGACCACATGCCCAATATTCAATATTTTTTAGATGCAACATCCTCATGATAACGTATTGAATTTTAATATACCTAGTGTATTTCGCTCATTTAAACAGCCCTAAACCTAACTATTCATTTATTCTAAATGACTCCATGAACTAACATTATTCTTTTTTATTTGCAATAGCACATATAAAATGACAATGCCAACTAAACCAAAAATTGATTGTACAACACCAATTCCAATACTTAGGTTAATAATAAACACTCCAAAACTAGTGATGACTAATCCCCAAAATGCCCATTTCTTCCATTTAAATAAGGAAATGGTGAAGAATACATTGCAAATACTTGAAATCACCAAAAGAACTAACATACTATTAGAAATAGCATTTAAGGAAATATTAGAGATGATTTCGCCTGCAAAAAGATAAACTACCGCTGCCAATGAATTCGCAAAAATCATCAATAATAACCAACTCGTTATGCATCCATGTCTTTGCTCATTTTTCATCTTCTTAATTTAATTATTGAATCTCAAATTAATTTAATGCTATTACCAAGAACCTATCAAAGTGCTAATTCCGAATGCCCATTCACCTGTTATTATAAAGAGCTTTAGAGAGGTCTTATTTTACAGCATCATAATTATCATCCCAATTTTCCACATGAGGTTTTCCTAACTTACCAACAGATTTTGCAACAACCATAGATACTGTGGCATCACCAGTAATGTTTACTACTGTGCGACACATATCTAAAGGTCTATCCACTGCAAAAATCAACGCTAAGCCAATTGCAAGCTTTTCTGCCGGAAAACCAACTGCTTCCAATACTATTACAAGCATTACCATACCTGCTCCCGGCACAGCTGCTGTCCCTATTGAAGCCAATAAGGCTGTTAAGACAATAATTAGCTGGTCACTTAAGGTCAAATCAAAACCCAAGGCTTGGGAAATAAAAACCGCTGCAACACCTTGGTACAAACTAGTGCCATCCATGTTAATAGTGGCTCCTACAGGCAAAACAAAACTAGACACTTCTTTATCTACTCCTATATGCTCTTCTACCCGCTCCATAGTAACTGGAAGTGTAGCGGCACTGGAACTAGTGGAAAAAGCCAGTAATTGAGCTGGGCTTATTTGTTTTAAAAACCAAAATGGATTCTTCTTTGTGAAAACTGAAACAACAGTGCAATAAAATACAATCATTAAAAACAATCCCAGAACTACTACTCCTGCATATTTTAATAATGCCAACAACAGCTCTGGGTCACCAGACGACACTACTACGGTTGCTAATAATGCAAAAACAGCATAAGGTGCGCTCAACATAATTAAGTCCACCATTTTAAGTACTACATAATTAAGGGAATCAAAAAACTTTTTCAAGGGCTTAGCTTTTTTCTCACCAATCAGCAGCATGGAAATCCCCATAAAAATGGTGAAGAATATGACTTGAAGCATCAACTTGTTATTGGTCATTGCCGCCAAAGCATTTTCAGGCACCATATCCTCCAGAAACTGAAGTGGCCCAGCACTTTTTTGGCGTACTGCTTCTTCTAATTTTGAAGTGACGCCGCTATCATTGGCATAGGTGTCTGTTAATTTAGCAATTGTCTCTTCTGAAATTCCGTTTCCTGGCTGTAGTACATTAACCAGTACCAGACCAAGCACTATGGCTACAATGGTAGTACAGATATAGATTCCAATAGTTCTAAGGCCAATATTTCTGAACTTTGAAATATCTTTTAAATCTGATATTCCTTTAATAAGAGAAGCTAATATCAATGGAATGGCAATAAGCTTTAAAAGCTTTACAAAAATAGTTCCAAATGGTTTTATCCAATCATTAACAAAATCTTTTCCCCCACCAATTTGCGTCATTGCATAACCAAATACAAGACCTAGCAACATTCCAATAAGAATCTTCCAATGCAACTCCAATTTCTTCATAAACCTATTAATTTAGGTTAGAAAGATACTATTTTGGAACGAAATGCAAAACCTAAAATAGCGTTTATAATTTATTGGTTCTTTGAAGTAAGGTATAATCCGCCAAAACCAATGCAGCCATTGCCTCAACAATTGGTACGGCTCTTGGAACAACACAGGGATCGTGCCTCCCTTTTCCTTGAGTCTGTATCATTTTTCCATTTTTATCAATGGTTTCATATGCTTGTATGATTGTAGCCACTGGCTTAAAGGCCACATTGAAGTAAATATCCATCCCATTACTAATTCCCCCTTGTACGCCACCACTATAATTGGTTTTTGTAGTGCCATCTTGGTTGAATTGATCATTATGCTCGCTTCCCTTCATGCTTACACCATCAAAACCACTACCGTATTCAAAACCTTTCACTGCATTAATAGACAGCATTGCTTTTCCTAGTTCGGCATGTAGCTTATCAAAAACTGGCTCTCCCAAACCAATTGGTACATTTTGTAGCACACAACTCACCACACCACCAACAGTATCGCCTTCCTTTTTGATTTTTTTAATATAATCCTCCATTTTGGATGCCGTTTTAGGGTCAGGGCAACGCACTGGGTTGGATTCTGTCAAAGATAAATCAAGCTCCGTATAATTTTTATCAAGCTTCAGTTCTCCAACTTGAGAAACAAAGGCATTGATTTTAATATTTTTCAAGAATTGCTTGGCTATGGCTCCAGCTACTACCCTACTGGCGGTTTCCCTAGCAGAACTACGACCTCCGCCCCTGTAATCCCTAAACCCATACTTCTGGTCATAGGTATAGTCCGCATGAGACGGTCGGTAAGAATCTTTAATATGTGTATAATCGTGTGATTTCTGATTGGTATTGTGAATAGCAAATCCAATTGGTGTCCCTGTAGTCTTTCCTTCAAATACCCCAGAATAAAATTCAACGGTATCTGGCTCTTTTCTTTGGGTCACAATAGCCGACTGTCCTGGTTTTCTACGATCTAAATCTTTTTGAATAGCTTCTAAATCCAATTCCAATCCGGCTGGACATCCATCCAAAACACCACCGATTGCAACTCCATGAGATTCTCCAAAAGTACTTAGTTTAAAAAGGTTTCCGAAACTATTGCCTGCCATTATATGCTATTTAAATCAAAGATAATTTTAAAATTAGATAATTGAAAGCAATTCACAATATAACCTGCTATCGTGTAATCCTTTCGCTTTACAATAAAGCTTCCTTTAAAATCGTAATAGGATGCAATGCCTTACGCTTGGTGCCATCATATATTTGATGCCTGCAACTTGTGCCATTAGCAGCAATAATTACATCTTCATCACTTTTCCTGATGGATGGGAACAATTTAAGCTCTCCCACGCTCATACTCACTTCATAATGTTCTTTTTCATATCCAAAAGAACCCGCCATTCCGCAACAGCCTGAAGAAATAATCGAAACCGAATAGTTTTCCGGCAAATTAAGCATATCAAAAGTTACTTTTTGATTAGACAAAGCCTTTTGATGACAATGATTATGGATTTTTACTGTTTTGTGCTCTTTTGTAAACTGCTCAGCCGTTAAATTTCCTTTTTCTATTTCTGATGCCAAAAACTCTTCAATTAAAAAAGAATGCGCAGCGATATTCGCTACGTCATCAACATTTTTCACTAGGCGTTTGTATTCATCCCTAAAAGTAAGAATAGCACTAGGTTCCAAACCAACAATAGGATATCCCTTATCAGCCAGTGGTTTTAATTTAGCTACGTTCTTTTCTGCCAATTTCTTAGCTTGTTTTAAAAAGCCTTTGGAAAGGTAAGTTCTACCGCTTTCTGCATAAAACAATGCTACGTCATAACCCAATTTCACCAATACTTCTATGGCATCTTGCCCAAGATTCACATCCATATACCGCGTGAATTCATCGATATATAGAATGACTTTTGATTTTTTACTAATAGATTGGTTATTATTTAATTGTAGATGTTTATCAAAATTAAAACTTGAAACTAAAGGAAGGCTTCTTTCCACCGCTACACCACTCGCTTTTTTAATAAAATCTCCCAAACCTTTGGACTTGTATACCGCATTAACAAGACCAGATATTTTACTGTTCATCTTGTTGAGTCTTGTGTTATGGGCAAACAATTTACTCCTTAAAGTATACCCATTAGCTTCTTGGTATTGATATAAAAACTCAGCTTTCAAAGTAGCCACATCCACATTACTTGGGCATTCACTTGAACAGGCCTTACAACTCAAACACAGGTCAAAAACTTCTTTTAATTCCGGTTGATCAAATTTATTAATCTTGTCCGATGTGGTCAAAAACTCTCGCAACGCATTGGCCCTGCCTCTGGTTGTATCTTTCTCATTCTTGGTGGCGTGGTAACTCGGACACATAGCCCCCGCCATATGGTGTGTTTTTCTACAATCGCCACTACCATTACATTTTTCTGCCGCTTTTAGAATCCCTTCACTATCTGAAAAATCCATAAGAGTGACCACTTCTGGTTCTTTTCGGTCTATTTCATATCTAAGGGATTCATCCATTGGGAATGCATCCACGATTTTCCCAGGATTAAAGATATTATTGGGGTCAAAATAGGATTTTATCCGCCTTAACAACTCATAATTCTCCTCTCCAATCATTAAAGAGATGAATTCCGCTCTCACAATACCATCTCCATGTTCTCCACTAAAGGAGCCTTTATACTTCTTCGTTAATTTGGCAACATCGGTTGTAATAGCTCTAAACAAAGAGACATCCTGACTTTCCTTAAGGTTTAAGATTGGTCTTAAATGCAATTCTCCAGCTCCTGCATGTGCATAATACACCGCTTTCTGATCATACCCTTTCATTATTTGCGAAAACTCACCGATAAAATCTTTTAAATCCTCTAGCGCAACAGCTGTGTCTTCAATACATGCCACGGCCTTACGGTCACCGACCATGCTACCCAAAAGACCTAGACCTGCTTTTCTGAGCTCAACTGCTTTCTTTATATCCCCATGCTTAAGAACAGGGTGCGCATAACTAAGACCTGAGTTATTTACACTTTTCAACAACTCATCCAATTGTCTCTGTAACTCTTCATTAGAATCTGCCTTTACCTCTAACAGCAATAAAGCTACTGGATCTCCTTCCACAAAAAACCGATTTGCCAATTGAGCCCTGTTGTTTTTGGTACAATCCAAAATCACTTTGTCCATCATTTCACAGGTATGAAGACTATGCTTCATAACAGGAACAACATCACTAAGACAATCCTCTAAAGTTTTATAATGCGTTACCACCATAGCAGCAAAACTTGGCGGTAAGTCATCCAATTGTAATGTGATTTCGGTACTAAAAGCTAGGGTTCCCTCACTACCGCTCAGTAAATCACAGAGGTTGATTTTCTTATCAATTTCCCCAAAAACATTATTTTTCAATAACTCATCTACTGCGTAACCCGTGTTTCTTCTGTGGATTTCTGGTTTAGGAAATTCTTTAATTATATTTTCTTGTATTGATTTGTTTTTTAACTCATTATGAATGTTTTTGTAAATCTTTCCTTCAAATGAATTTAAGGTAGTTTTATGTAGAAATTCTTCATTTGATAGCGATTTAAACTCCACTTCACTACCATCTGAAAGTATGGTTTGCAAAGCAACTACTTTGTCTCTTGTAACCCCATATTGAATAGAAGTGGTTCCTGAAGAATTATTACCAACCATTCCTCCAATCATACACCTATTAGATGTTGAAGTATTAGGGCCAAAAAAGAGCCCATGAGGCAATAAGTATTGATTTAGCTCATCCCTAATAACTCCAGGCTGAACGGTTATTTGCTTTTTAGCAGTGTCCAGATGTATAATCTCAGTGAAGTTTTTAGAGACATCTACTACAATACCATCTCCGACACATTGTCCTGCCAAAGAAGTTCCAGCCGTTCTAGGTATTAACCCTATTTTATTTTTATTTGCAAAGAGAATTAGTCGCCTTATATCCTCCTTTGTTTTCGGATAGGCTACCGCTATAGGTATTTTACGGTATACGGATGCATCTGTAGCATACAATATTGTGGTAAGCTCATCAACCAACAACTCCCCTATTAATGCACTTTCTAAACTTTTTAATAAATTTTTATCCAACTTGGAACAATTTTTGGACACAAATTTAAGTTTTTATTATATCGCATATAAACAAAATGTGCTTATTCACAATTTAAATCAGAAACATATGAAAATTAAAAATGTATTTACCCTGTTCTTTTTTTTAGTGGCTGCATCTTTAAGTGCTCAGGAAATTTCCGAACATGCACTAGGCTTGCGTCTGGGGGACAGTGATGGGTTTGGAGCAGAAATCTCTTATCAAAAATCCATTGGGAGATATAACAGAGTAGAATTTGACCTTGGTTGGCGAGACAGTCGTAATTATGATGCTTTTAAATTAGCAGCTGTTTATCAATGGATACGACCGCTAGACGGCAACTTTAATTGGTACTATGGCGTTGGTGGCGGACTTGGAAATGTAGACTTTGCCTCTACTGCTGATGATGGGCTTTTTATATTTGGTGCTGGCGATATTGGTGTTGAATATAATTTTGACATTCCACTTTTGATTTCTCTAGATTTTAGACCAGAAATAGGTTTGGTTGGCTATGACGACTTTAGTGATAACTTTGATTTTGACATTGCTCTGGGTATCCGATATCAATTCTAAGCGCTATAAGTGATAAATTTACAAAGCCGTTACCATGAGTAGCGGCTTTTTTTATTATACATATATAAGTACCTTTACATCTTAATCAAATTTCAAGTAATGAAAAAAATAGTATTGTCTTTATGTGCCATTGTTACCTTGTACGCATGCAACAGCACACCTGAGGGTTTTTCAATTGAAGGCACCATAACAGGGGAATTAGAAAATGGCACACAAATATTCTTAAAAAAACCTGTTGACAGAAAAGCACCTGTAGATATTGACACAACAACTATTGAGAATGGGAAATTTACATTTGTTGGGGTACAGGATTCACCTGAAATCCATTATATCGCTTTTGAAAAAATAGGAGGATTTATTCCAGTTGTTCTAGAAAATGGAAAAATTGTATTGGAAGTCCAGAAAGACAGTATAGCCTTTGCTGAGGTAAAAGGAACCTTGCAAAATGACCTATTTGGGGATTATTTGGAAAAATCCAGAGCTTTATCTGGAAGGGTATTATCCATGCAAAGTGATATGAGAGTTGCTCAATCTAATAACGATACTGCAACCATGAATTCCTTACGTGATGAATATTTTGAATTGCAGGAGGAAGCTAAAAACTATGAGTTAAGCTACATTAAAGAAAATCCCAATGCATTGATAAGCGCACTTTTAATCGATAAGGCATTAAGTACAAAAGCACTTCCAGAAGATGAAGTGAAAGTTCTATTTGAAGCCTTAACTCCAGAAATAAAAGCCACAACTACTGGTAAATCGTTAGCAGACAAATTTGAAAAAAATGCAAAAACAAGTATAGGTGCAAAGGCTCCTAATTTTTCAGCTCCAACACCAACAGGTGAAAAACTTGCTTTGAATGATGCTTTAGGAAAAGTAACCATTGTAGATTTTTGGGCCGCCTGGTGCAGGCCATGCCGTGCAGAAAACCCTAACGTGGTGAAGGTGTATCACAAATACCACGAAAAAGGGTTAAACATACTGGGTGTTTCTTTAGATAAAAAAGCTGAAGATTGGATTAAAGCTATACAAGATGATGGCTTGGTGTGGAATCATGTCTCCAATGTAGATTATTTTGACGAAATAGCTGAGTTGTACAATGTAAATGCAATTCCAGCCACTTTTATCTTAGATGAAAATGGTGTTATTGTTGCTAGAAATTTACGTGGCCCAGAATTGGAAGCGAAGATTGCAGAATTGCTGCAATAATCTAACAAACAATTATGCAACAAAAAAGCCCGATATTTTAAAGTATCGGGCTTTTTTGTTATTGTTTTCTCGGTAATTTAGAACTTATCTTTTACATCGTCAAAAGGGCCTTCAACTGTAACAGTACCGGATTTATTTACGGATCCAAAAATATTTACAATGGAATCATCCCCGATAAATTCAATGGTAGCACCATCATTCAATACTAAATCACCATAAATGGTAAGGTTTCCTTCTATTCTAAGAACAGCACCTTGATTTACTACGATATCTCTTTTTCTATTGTTTCTACCTACAACAAGAGTTCCACTCATTTCAAATAACGCATCGGAATTCATATTAACAGCATCTCTAACGGTCCAAGAACCACACAACAATAAGTTACCATTCACATTGATACTTCTAAATCTTTTAGAACCTCTATAGGCAAAATCATCACCTTCATTTACATTTAATCTTGAACTTCCACTATATGGGGCAACATCGGCGCACTTTGCTTCTAAGCTTTCATCTGGCCTATTCAGTTTTATGATTTGCAGTCCTTCTTTTCCAGAAGCTGCAAAAACATAATCTCCTAATGTCTCTACATAATTAATAGAACCTTCTAATTCTACAATTCCGACTAAATCAGTATTGTCGTTCTGCTCTTCAGACAAGCATAATCCAGCTCCACCGTTGGCCATTAAGATCACATTTTCATTGACAGCTACGGCATTGGTTACAATATCAGAACTGGCAACACCCTCTGGATTCACCAATATTGGCACATACTCTATAAAAGTTCCTGTGGTATAATCATACACACCAGCTCCTTTTAAGCCTTCAGAAACAATTATCTTGTTTCCAGAAAAATCTACTGTACGTTTTGCAATACCAAAATCAGTATCAATGGGAATTTCTCTTATGATATCAAAATTTTGATTTAATATACTAACTCCTTTACTACCATCCAGAAGGGCAATTTTATCACCTTGTATGGCAACAGATCGCAAATCTGCAAACGGAATTTCTTCCAATATTTCCAAATCACTTTTATTGTACACTGTCAATGAACCATCTTTACCACTGGTTACTAAGATAGTAGTGGCAGTTGTTTCAACATCTGTACTTACAAAGCCTTGATGAAAACCATAACTGATATTTCCAGTGTCCATCCTTCCATTGCTAACCGGTATTTTAGCTAAAAACGAATTGGATGTAGCTCTAACTGAAAGTTCAGCATCTACTCCACCAACAGCATAGACATATCCGTTTTCATATTTTAAAGCATTGATATCTGCATTACTATAATACAATCTAGATGTTACTCTAGGATTTGTAGGGTCGCTTACATTAATAATATCGACTCCTCCAGCGTAACCACTTTCTACAGTATTATATGATACATATGCGTAATCACCTAGAACATGCACATGGGATGCGGTTAAATTTTCACCCCCACTAAAAGTAGGTGGATCAACTTGTGCAACCAAAGTTAGCGGATAATCTCCTGCCAATTCTTCATCTCCAGATTTGGAGGACTTTCCAGTAATTTGATCTTCTTCAAAAATATCTATTACACCAGCATTGTCATAAACAATACTACCTTCAAGTATTTGTTCGTTGGTTTCTAATCTAACATTGCCATCACTGTCATCTAAGGGGTCGGTAAAAACTGTTGTTTCATCTGAACAGGAAACGACTAAGACTGTCGCTGCCAATAATAGTTGGGAAAACTTCTTCATCATTAATTGGGGGTAGGTTATTACTTAATCGTAAATATATCCAAGCACTACCTTTAGAAACAAAAATATGTTGTGAAGCAGTTGAAAACTGTTGGGAATTTTAACATTTAGTATATGAGTCCCAATTAAAAACTTTAAGAATTGGAAATTTTAGTAATGTATTTCCTACAATTACAAATATAACTGGCAAACCTAAATTTAATTTCAGGAATTATTGTTCCTAAATTTTTTTCATTTTTGTCAATACAAAAAGAACAATAATTGGGATTGCCAATAACCCCACCATTAAGGTTTGTGAGAAAATAAGATTGGGCATAAATAGAAGTGTCATTACATACCCACCTATTGCACCTCCAAAATGAGCCGTGTGCCCTATATTTCCAGAACGGCTTTTCATACCATAGATGGAATATAATAAATACCCTATTCCAAAAACATAAGCTGGTATTGGTATCGCAAACATTAGGTATAAATTCATATTGGGTTGTAATAAAATAGCAGCATACAAAATACCTGTAACTGCCCCGCTAGCACCTACAGCACTATAGTAAGGTTCATCTTTATGAAAAAAGAGCGACAAAAGACTACCCGTCAACAAGCTGATAAAATAAATTAAAACAAACTTTATTGGATCAAACCAATGGATGACCACATTTGCAAAAAAATAAAGAGTCACCATGTTGAACAACAAATGTGATGTATCCACATGCAAAAAACCCGAGGTAAGCATACGATCCTTCTGCCCTGCCCTAATTGAGCCAATGCCAAATTTATACCGTTCAAAAAAAGAAGTATCCTTAAAACCTTTAAGGGAAACGAGAACATTGGCTAGAATAATAGCAATGGTAACAGCATGCAAATTCATCATACAATAAGGTTTGGTGCCAAATATAGCTATATTTGCTCATATTATTTATTTGAATGCAGCTACTTATCTATATTTTAGCGTATCCCATTTTATGGTTTATTTCCAGATTGCCTTTCCGACTTTTTTATCTTTTTTCTGATGTTGTTTTCTTTTGGGTTTATACTGTTTTTGGGTATCGAAAAAAAGTGGTTTGGATCAATTTAAAATTAACCTTTCCAGAAAAGGATGATGCCTCATTGCTAAAAATACAACGCCAATTTTACAGTCATATGTGCGATATGTTCATGGAAATGATAAAGCCCATGCACATGTCCAAAACTGAAATGACAAAGAGATATCACATTGTCAATATTGAGGTACTAAAAGAAATTGAAAAAGAAAAAACTGTTTTAATTCCATGCGCCCACTATGCCAATTGGGAATGGAACACAAGCCTTGGATTATATTCCAATGCCAAAGGATATGCAGTGTACCAAAAAGTTGGCAACAAGTATTTTGATGCACTTATCAAAAAGATAAGAAGCAAGTGGAATACTGAATTAATTACCCAACAAGAAACTGTAAAGACAGTTCTTGTAAATGAAAGAAAAGGTATTACCTCTGGTTTTGGAATGGTCAGCGACCAATCGCCACAAGTTCACAGAGCAAAATACTGGGCAGATTTTATGGGGGTTAAAGTACCCATACATACAGGTGTAGAAACTTTGGCAAGAAAATTTGACTTAGCGGTAGTCTTTCTAAAGGTGACGAAAATAAAACGAGGCTATTACAATGCAGAATTTATTCCCATAACCACCTCTGGAAAAGAAACCAAAGAACATGAAATCACCGATGCCTTTTTAAAATTAACTGAGCAACAGATTCGAGAAGCGCCTCAGTATTACTTATGGACACATAAGCGCTGGAAACACAGAAATCGAGTTCCTGAAGAATTTAAAAATTAAATTCCTGCTATTTCTTTTATTTCACCTATTATGCTATCCGCTAAACCATCAGCCTCCACTTGACTTTTAGCTTCTGTATAGATTCTAATAATTGGTTCTGTATTGGATTTTCTTAAATGCACCCAATTTTCAGAGAAATCAATCTTTACCCCATCAATTGTTGAGACTTCTTCATGCTTATATTTATCGTACATAGCTGTTAAAAGTGCATCAACATCCAATTCGGGAGTCAGCTGAATTTTCTTTTTGCTCATATAATAACTAGGGTAACTTGCCCTTAGTTCCGCCACTGTACCACCACGTTCTGCCATCAACATTAAAAACAAGGCCGAACCAACTAAAGAATCCCTTCCGTAATGACTTTCAGGATAAATAATCCCTCCATTACCTTCACCACCAATAATGGCATTGTTAGCTTTCATTTTGGTCACTACATTAACTTCACCAACAGCTGCAGCTTCATAGGTGCCACCATGTTTAAGGGAAATATCTCTTAATGCACGGGAAGAAGAAAGATTAGAAACCGTATTTCCCTTTGTTTTGCCTAATACATAATCTGCACAGGCCACCAAGGTGTACTCTTCGCCAAACATTTCTCCATCATTACTAATAAAAGCCAAACGATCCACATCTGGATCTACTACGAGTCCAAAATCTGCCTTTTCTTTGACCACTAAATCACAAATATCTGTCAAGTGTTCTTTTAAGGGCTCTGGATTATGAGGAAAGTGTCCTGTTGGATCACAGTACAGTTCGACTACTTCCACACCTAATTTTTTCAACAGCTTGGGAATTGCAATTCCTCCTGTCGAATTTACACCATCAACCACAACCTTAAATTTAGCTGCCCTAATGGTATCAGCATCTATCAATGACAAATTCAAAACTTCATCAATATGTATGTCTATATACTTGTCATTATGGGTGGTTGTCCCTAAATCATCCACCTCCGCAAAGGTGAAATTTTCTTTTTCCGCAAGTTCTAATATAACAGCCCCTTGTGCAGCATCTAAAAACTCTCCCTTTTCATTCAATAATTTTAGGGCATTCCATTGTTTGGGATTATGACTTGCTGTAAGAATAATACCTCCATCAGCCTTTTCCATAGGAACGGCAATTTCAACAGTAGGTGTAGTGGAAAGTCCTAAGTCTACAACATCTATTCCCAGACCAATTAAAGTGGACGCTACTAAATTTTGAACCATTTCTCCAGACAATCGGGCATCTCTACCAATAACCACGGTAAGTTTATCCTTTTTAGAATATTCTTTTAGCCATGTGCCGTAAGCAGCTGCAAATTTTACAGCATCTAAAGGGGTTAAATTATCACCTGGTTCACCACCAATTGTACCACGTATTCCAGAAATAGATTTTATTAATGTCATAAATTGTTGAAAAAGTTTTAGCAAATATACAACGACTACTCTTTAATGAAATTGCTTCTTTGTACATTCGATTTTTAAGGCACCTATTATTTTATGAATTTTTTAGCGCACATTTATCTCTCCTTTAATAATGACGACATTACGATTGGAAATTTCATTGCTGACAGCATTCGTGGCAATAAGTACAAACACCTACCAGAAAAAATCCAAAAAGGCATTATGCTCCATAGGCATATAGATACTTTTACTGATGCACACCCAACGGTACGAAAAAGCAGTAAGCGGCTTCATAAAAACTACAGCCATTACAGCGGAGTCATTGTAGATATTTACTATGATCATTTTTTAGCAAAAAATTGGGCCACCTATTCCGATGTTCCTTTGGATGAGTTTGTAGAAAATTTTTATGATTTACTAGAAAAAAATTACACCATTCTTCCTATAGGAGTAAAACGAATGATGCCTTATATGATAGCAGACAATTGGATATACAATTATTCCAAAATGGAGGGTATTTCACGTGTATTAAACGGCATGAATCGAAGAACAAAGAATAGGTCAAAGATGAATTTTGCAATTCTAGATTTAGAAGAACATTATTCAGAATTTGAAAAAGAATTCACTTCTTTTTTTGAAGAGTTAATCACCTTTTCCAAACAAAAATATAAGTCTCTATGCGAAGAATAATACTCCTTCTAATAATCTTTTTATGTATTAATTGCAAAAACCAGCCAGCTGCACCAACGGGTTTGGTCGCTGAGAAAGCCATGGTAGTTACTGCTCGAGAAGAGGCCTCCAAAATTGGTCTCGAAATATTGCAAAAAGGTGGAAATGCTTTTGATGCCATGGTGGCTACTGAAATGGCATTGGTAGTAGCATACCCATTTGCTGGAAATCTAGGAGGTGGTGGTTTTATGGTTTACCGAAAAAGCGATGGAGATGTTGGCGCTTTGGATTATAGGGAAAAAGCACCTTTAACAGCCCATAAAAATATGTACTTGGATTCTTTAGGTAATGTAATTCCCGGCAAAAGTACTGTTGGTGGAACTGCCGTAGGTGTTCCTGGTACAGTGGCAGGTATTATGGAAGTCCATGCTAAGTTTGGGAGCCTGCCTATCGAAGAAATTTTTGAACCCGTAATCCGCTTGGCAAAAAAAGGAATTGTAGTGACCAAAAAGCAAGCAGCTAGATTGGATAGTTACAGAAATAGGTTTATTGAAGTGAACGGAGACAGCACCTTCTTTGCCACTCCATATTTAGAAGGCGATACAATAAAATATCCTGCATTGGCAAAAACCATGGGGATTATAGCTGAAAATGGTCATGATGGGTTTTACAAAGGAGAAATTGCTCAAAAGTTAACCGCGTTTATTCAAGAAAATGGCGGGTATATTACCGAAGAGGATTTAGCCAAATATGAGGCCCAATGGAGGCAACCCATTATATTCAATTACAAAGATTTAAAAGTGATTTCTATGAGTCCACCCAGTAGTGGTGGGGTCACCATGAATCAAATCTTTAAAATGATAGAACCATATGACATAGCTGATTTTGGCCATAATTCCACAAAGACCATACAGTTATTTACGGAAGCATCACGTAGGGCTTATGCCGACCGTAATTATTTTTTAGGAGATCCAGATTTTGTAGCGATTCCTTTAGATGTATTATTAAGCAATAGTTACCTACAAGAGCGTATGGAAAGTTTTTCATTTGACAGGGCCACCAAATCTTCAGAAGTGGAGCGTGGTGCAATTGAAATAGTGGAAAGTATGGAGACCACTCATTATTCCATTGTAGACCAAGAGGGAAATGCTATCTCTGTGACCACAACATTAAATGGAGGGTATGGCTCCAAATTATATTCTGAAGAGCTTGGATTCTTTTTAAACAATGAAATGGATGATTTTAGTGCCAAACCAGGCATTCCCAATATGTTTGGCCTTATCGGGGCCGAGGCCAATAGTATTGCAGCCGAAAAACGTATGTTAAGTAGTATGACACCTACCATTGTGGAAAAAGAAGGCAAGCTTTGGATGGTTGTAGGTACACCTGGAGGTTCCACCATAATTACAGCAGTGGCCCAAACAATTCTTAATACCTATGAGTTTAATTTGAGTATGCAAGAAGCAGTAAACGCCCCTCGTTTTCATCATCAATGGTTACCGGACATGGTTATTTTTGAACCTGAAGGGTTCTCAACTGAATTAAAGAGTGAATTAAAAACCAAAGGGTATATTATAAATGAAGACCGCACCCCAATTATTGGAAAAGTAAATGCCATACGGGTATTGCCAAATGGTAAATTAGAAGGTGGCGCTGATAAACGAGGAGACGACACGGCTGTTGGATTTTAATTTGCTACCTACCCAATTGCCTCTTTAAATCATCCATTGACTCTTGCAATTGTCTTAACAATCCTCTCTCTGTGGTAGCATCCACACCAAAAGTAATTTTACTATTTACCTGCCAAAGTTCCTGTATCTGAAAAGGTTTAATTTTATAAGGTGGATACATTTCATTCAAAGAAATTAACGTAATATCATTTGATTTTGATAGTCTCTCTATTTTTTTGACCAAAACAGCATCTTCCAAAACCACTACGTACATTTTATTGGAACTTACATCGTCTATATCATCTACTGCTTTAGCCAGAACCCAATCCCCAGGTTTTAAGTTGGGCAGCATGCTATCCCCTTCCACTTGAAAACCCCTATAGGTAGCATTTCTAAATTCAGGAATGGGGAAATCAAAGGCGGGCAATTCTTTGTACCAACTTGTATCTTGAATATTTTGCGGATAACCCGCAGCTGCTTTCACATTGACCAACACCATATTTTCTCTATCACTAGAATCCACAGTTACTACTTTGGGGATGACACTGGTATTTGATGTTTCCAAGTATTGCTGTTCACTGGCGCCAAACAACCAAAGTGGGTTTATTTTAAACTGCTTTAACAATTCTGCCACTACCTTTCCTGATAGCTTGGTTTTTCCCCTTTCCAAATCGGCCGTAGTATTGGAAACACTCAATAATGTGGCAAACTCAGATTGGGTATACCCCAATGTTCTTCTAACTTCTATAAAGCGTTTTACGGTAAGTTCATTTTCCATTTAATTCAATTTGTCAGGTCAAAGAAAGTCAAGACCTTTTATAAACACAAAAGAAGCTCAATATATTCAAATTATGGAATAATTCCAAGTTATGTTTGGATTATTTCCATTTATCAAATGCTTGATTAAAAATCAATTAACAAAATCAGAACAAAGCAAGCTTCATTTTTAGGGGTCAAAATCGTAACTTTGCGGTTTTGAAAAAGTAAACAGCCTCTGGGGGACAAATCCCAAGGCATTATAAATAGTATGGTTTTTATATTTTGACGGAAGTGTCAGAGTATTAAACCCACAATGTGGGAATAAATGATAAACTACGAAGAAAACATTGAGGTCCGAGGCGCAAGGGTACACAACCTTAAAAACATAGATGTAACCATACCAAGAGAAAAACTTGTGGTCATCACCGGACTTTCTGGGAGTGGCAAATCTTCTCTTGCATTTGATACCATTTATGCTGAAGGGCAACGTAGGTATATTGAAACTTTTTCAGCCTATGCCAGACAGTTTCTTGGTGGACTGGAACGCCCAGATGTGGATAAAATAGATGGCCTCTCCCCCGTTATTGCCATAGAACAAAAAACCACTTCTAAATCTCCACGATCAACCGTCGGTACCATTACCGAGGTTTATGATTTTTTAAGATTATTATTTGCCAGAGCAGCTGACGCCTACAGTTATAATACTGGAAAAAAAATGGTCAGCTATAGCGATGAGCAAATAAAAGAGCTTATCAAAAAAGATTATCAGGATAAAAAAATAAACATTCTTTCCCCAATTATAAAATCCAGAAAAGGACATTATAGAGAGTTGTTTGAGCAAGTTGCAAAACAAGGTTTTGTAAAAGTTAGAGTGAATGGTGAAATCTTGGATATTGTAAAGGGGATGAAAGTGGACCGATACAAAACCCATGACATAGAGATTGTCATTGATCGCTTAAAAGTCAATGATAGCACAGAAATGGACAAGCGTCTAACAGAATCCATAAACACGGCCATGTACAGTGGTGATAATGTGCTTATGATCTTAGAGGAGGGGCAAACTGAGGCAAGGTATTTCAGTCGAGACTTAATGTGCCCAACAACAGGCATATCTTACCCCCTACCCGAACCCAATACTTTTTCTTTTAACTCCCCAAAAGGAATGTGTAAAAGTTGTAATGGACTTGGGCATGTTCATTTGGTAAATGAACATAAAATTATTCCTGATAAAAAGCTATCTATTGCATCTGGCGGAATAGCTCCTTTGGGTGAGTACAAAAAATCTTGGGCTTTCAAACAGATTGAAACTATTGCGCAGCGTTATAATTTTGAATTGACGGATGCCATCTCAAAAATACCGCAAGAAGCTCTGGATATAATACTCAATGGTGGAGCGGAAAGCTTTGAGGTAAACTCTAAGACCTTGGGGATAAAAAGACAGTATAAGATAGATTATGAAGGTATTGTACATTTCATAAAAAATCAGTTTGAACAGGCCGATTCTACCTCCATTAAGAGGTGGGCAAAGGGGTATATGGATAAAACAGAATGCCCAACTTGTAATGGCACGAGATTAAAAATTGAGTCGCTTTTCTTTAAAATTGAAGAGAAAAGTATAGCCGACTTATCTAAAATGGATATTTCGGAATTGGCAGACTTCTTTTCTGACCTAGACAAAAAACTAGATGGAAATCAGTTGAAAATTGCTGAAGAAATCATCAAAGAAATCAAAACCAGAATCCAGTTTTTATTGGATGTTGGTTTGGATTACCTTTCTCTTGGCAGAAGCTCCAAATCTCTTTCGGGAGGGGAGGCACAACGTATTCGGTTAGCAACACAAATTGGTTCTCAGTTAGTTGGAGTGCTTTACATATTGGACGAACCTAGTATTGGCCTGCATCAAAGAGATAACGAAAGGCTTATAAAATCGCTCATTTCATTACGCGATATTGGGAACTCTGTAATTGTAGTTGAACACGATAAAGATATGATTGTGCACGCCGATCATGTTATTGATATTGGTCCCAAAGCTGGGAAACATGGAGGAGAAATTATATCTGAAGGAAAGCCAGAAAACCTAAAGAACTACGATACGCTAACCGCCGATTATATTACAGGTAGAAAGCAAATTGCCATCCCAGAAAAAAGAAGAAAAGGAAATGGCAAAAAAATTGTGCTGTCCAACTGCACAGGGAATAATTTAAAAAATATTACAACGGAATTCCCATTGGGTAAAATGATTGGGGTTACTGGGGTTTCAGGGAGCGGTAAATCAACTTTGATCAATGAGACGCTTTACCCTATTATGAATGCCTATTATTTTAACGGTGTAAAAGAACCCATGCCTTACGGAAAAATCAAAGGCTTGGAACACATCGACAAGGTCATAGACATCAACCAATCCCCCATTGGTAGAACACCACGCTCTAACCCGGCCACATATACGGGTCTTTTTGGAGAAATTCGTTCTTTATTTACCAAAACTCCAGAAGCCGCTATTAGAGGTTATAAGCCTGGGAGATTTAGCTTTAATGTAAAAGGAGGTAGATGTGAAACCTGTCAAGGAGGTGGGTTAAGGGTGATCGAAATGAATTTTCTTCCAGATGTATATGTGGAATGTGAAACTTGTAATGGGAAGCGGTTCAATAGGGAAACCTTAGAAATACGATACAAAGGGAAGTCCATTTCTGATGTCCTGGAAATGACCATAAATGAAGCGGTCCCGTTTTTTGAAAATATTCCCAAAATTTTTAGAAAATTAAAAACCATACAAGATGTAGGATTGGGTTACATATCATTGGGACAGCAGTCCACTACCCTTTCTGGCGGAGAAGCACAACGAATTAAATTGGCCACTGAATTATCTAAGCGAGATACTGGAAATACTTTTTATATCTTGGACGAGCCTACGACCGGGCTTCACTTTGAAGATATCAGGGTTCTAATGGAAGTATTGGATAGATTAGTAGACAAAGGAAATACGGTTTTGGTCATTGAACATAATATGGATGTAATAAAAACCGTTGACTATATTATAGATATAGGCTATGAAGGTGGCCGTGGTGGTGGAAGGATTGTTGCATTAGGAACACCAGAACAGGTAGCAAAAGATAAAAAAAGTTATACTGCTAAATTTTTAAAGATAGAATTAGAAGTACAACAAAACACATAAACCAATACCTTGCAATTCATAAATTGCAATTAGTAATTAAAGCATATGAGAAAGGAAAAACATAATAAAGGTTGGAATGAAATAAAAACCAATGATTCTTGGGCGCTTTTTAAGATTATGGGTGAATTTGTTAATGGTTTTGAAAAAATGAGCGCCATTGGGCCTTGCGTTTCCATATTTGGTTCTGCTCGTACCAAAAAGGATGACCCTTATTATTCCTTAGCTGTAAATACTGCCAAAGCATTAGCAGAAGCTGGTTATGGTGTTATTACCGGTGGTGGACCAGGAATTATGGAAGCTGGAAATAAAGGAGCACATATGGCTGGCGGAACTTCTGTAGGATTAAATATTGAGCTTCCATTTGAGCAGCATGACAATCCATATATTGATGTTGACAAGAGCTTAGATTTTGATTACTTTTTTGTAAGAAAAGTAATGTTTGTGAAATATTCACAAGGGTTTGTAGTAATGCCAGGGGGATTTGGCACCTTAGATGAACTTTTTGAAGCCATCACCTTGATACAAACCAATAAAATAGGTAAATTCCCTATTGTATTAGTGGGTTCAGAATTTTGGGAAGGGTTATTGGACTGGATAAAAGGTACCATGCTTAAAGCTGGAAATATAAGTCCAGGCGACCTTGACCTTATACAAATTGTGGATACAGAAAAAGAAGTGGTCGATATTCTTGACGCTTTCTACAAAGGACATACATTAAGTCCTAACTTTTAATATGTTAAAAACGAAAAAAACATTCTTTTACAAAGCCATCAATGGCCTATTTCTCTTATTTTTTTTGGGAACAAGCCAGGCACAACATACAAATGCCATTACAGCTACTTTGGATGGAGAATCAAAAGAAATAAGCATTCAACAACAATTTGTCTATGCAAATAATTCCAATGATAGCCTCAGCACCCTATACTTTAATGACTGGACACATGCGTATACAAACAAAAACACGGCATTGGCCAAACGATTTGCCGATGAGTTTAAGAAAAGCATCCATTTAGCTAAGGATTATGATAGAGGGTATACAGATATTATAAGTATTGTATCCAGTGGATACCAAGGTTTAATATGGGAACGCGTTAAAGGCAGTGATATTATAAAAATTGAACTGGGACGACCCTTAGCATCGGGAGCATCCACAAGTCTGTTTCTTACCTATACCGTGAAACTGCCGCCAAACAAGTTCACGCCTTATGGGTACAACAATAAAAATGAATATTATTTAAAAGACTGGTATTTAACGCCAGCGGTGTATAATGGAAATGGGGAATGGAATTTATATTCCAACAAAAACCTAGAGGATTTATTTACTAGTAGCACCAATAGTACCATCAACCTAACATATCCTGGTAAGTTATACTTGACTTCCAATTTTTACGAAGAAAGTAATTCTGAATTTCCAAATGGGCAACATGCAATCTTAAAGGCTACACAACAAAAAAATTGCGATATAATTATAACTCCTGTAAAAACATTTACAAAGCATATTACCCCCCATTTAACGATAAACACAGATATAGAAGCCATTAGATATGGAGAAATTTCACAGGGAATATCTATCAACAGGGTCGCTAAATTCATTACTGAAAACCTAGGGGAATTTCCACACCAACAATTAATGGTAAGTGAGCTTGATTACAACAAGGACCCTCTTTATGGTATAAATCAATTGCCCTCTTTTATTAGGCCTTATGATGAACAATTTCAATTTGAAATGAAGTTCTTAAAAACCACCCTTACCAGCTGGCTAAAAGAAACCATGTTTCTAGATCCAAGAAAAGAGAAATGGGTATCAGATGCAATTATCAATTATTTGATGATAGATTATGTGGAAGCCCATTATCCAGAACAAAAATTATTGGGAAAATTGTCCAAAATGTGGGGTGTTAAAGGTTTGCACTTGGCCAAAATGGATTTTAATGAGCAATATTCCTTTTTGTATATGCTTTCTGCACGTAAAAATTGGAACCAAGCACTTACCACTCCAAATGATTCTCTAATAAAATTCAATCAAAAAATAGCAAACAGGTATAAGGCTGGCTTGGGTCTTGCATATTTATCAGACTATATTGGTAAAGGAGAAATAAACAATGGCATTAAAATATTTTATGAAAACTACCAACTAAAAGAAGTACATCCAGAAGACTTCAAATCTATTCTTAGCAGTTCAACGGACAAAAATGTGGATTGGTTTTTTAATGAATATGTGTCCACAGATAAAAGAATTGATTTTAAAATTAAAAAAGTATTTAAAAGCAAGGATTCAATTCAAATAGTTTTAAAAAATAAAACAGGAACTAATGTCCCCATTTCTTTATTTGCACTCAAAAAGGATTCCATAGTTTCTAGACATTGGTTTGCAAATATTACAACACAAAAAGTTTTTACCATTCCAAGAAAAGGTGCAGATAAATTGGTTTTAAATTACGATCATAAAATACCTGAGTTCAATCAAAGAGATAATTGGAAAACACTAAATGGTTTCTTTTCCAGTAACAAACGACTTAAATTTCAATTTTTTAAGGATGCTGAGGCACCCAACTTTACCCAAGTCTTTTATGTGCCAGTTGCCAGTTTTAACATCTACGATGGATTAACACCTGGATTGCGCATTCACAATAAAACCCTATTGGAACGCCCATTTATTTATGATTTTTCCCCTTCTTATTCTTTCGGAGAAAAATCTCTCGTAGGCTACGGGAAGTTCAATTACCGCAAATATCATGAGAAAAGTGGTTTATATGTCTCTAACTATTCTCTTGGTGGATCATCATTTCATTTTCAAGAAAATTCCCGTTATTCAAAAATTACACCAGCTATTTCTTTTGGTTGGCGGCCAGATGATTTAATGTCTAACAAGAGAGAATTTATTTCCCTAAGGTTTATAAATGTTTTTAGGAGTATTGGCGGAGACGTTGGGGAATTGGAAGAACCGGATTATAGCGTTCTCAATGCTAGATACATTTATTCAAACAGAGGAATCATAAACCATTTAACTTGGTTTGTAGATGCACAACAGTCAAATGATTTTACCAAACTAGCTTTTAATTTAGAATATAGAAAGCTTTTTGAAAACAACAGGCAGTTTAATGTTCGTTTTTTTGCTGGTAAATTTTTAAGAAATAAAACTAATTCCAATGATTACTTTAGTTTCGCCTTGGACAGACCTACGGATTATCTATTTGATTATAACTATTTAGGACGCTCAGAGAATTCTGGATTATATAGTCAACAAATTATTATTGCAGAAGGTGGTTTTAAATCCAAATTGGACAACCCTTTTGCTAATGATTGGATGACTACGGTAAACACAAGTTTTAATCTTTGGCGTTGGATAGAATTGTATGGCGATGCTGGTTTTATAAAAAACACAGGAGCAAACAATCGCTTTGTCTATGATTCTGGGGTGCGTTTAAATTTGGTTACTGATTATTTTGAGCTTTATTTTCCTTTATATTCCAGCAATGGTTGGGAAGTAGCACAACCCAATTATGAGGAGAAAATTAGATTTATCGTCACTTTAAGTCCTAAGACCCTCATTGGACTTTTCACAAGGAAATGGTTTTAGTCTGTTGAAATATTCGTAATAGATTTTCTTTTTATTGATATATTTTCAATAAATTGACCTTCATAGACCATCTCTTTACTAAATCACTACTATTTATCCCATTTTATTAATTGCAAAAGACGTTCAGTTTTGATACTTTTGTGGAAAACCCCAATCCGGTAAATGAAAACAGAACCCAAGACAAGCAACGAGATTTCTTTTAATGATTTTAAATCACAAATATTAAGGGATTATAAAGTAGCTGTTACCAGTAGAGAGTGTAGTCTATTGGGAAGAAGGGAAGTTTTAAATGGGAAAGCTAAGTTTGGGATTTTTGGTGATGGCAAAGAACTTCCGCAGCTGGCAATGGCGCGTTCATTTAAAAACGGGGATTTTAGAAGCGGTTATTACAGAGATCAAACTTTCATGATGGCATTGGGTCTATTGACCCCAAAAGACTTGTTTCACGGCCTTTATGCAACAACAGATATAGAAAAAGAACCCATGAGTGCAGGCAGGCAAATGGGATCTCATTTTGTGACACATAGCCTTAACGAGGATGGTAGTTGGAAAAACCTAACGCAACAAAAAAACAGTAGTGCCGATATTTCGTGTACCGCCGGCCAAATGCCCAGATTATTAGGATTAGCACAAGCTTCAAAGATTTATCGTAATTTAAAAGATATTGATGCGGAAAAATTCTCCCATAACGGAAATGAGGTAGCCTGGGGTACTATAGGAAATGCCAGTACCAGCGAAGGACATTTTTTTGAAGTCATTAATGCCGCAGGTGTACTCCAAGTACCCATGATAATGAGTATATGGGATGATGAATATGGCATCTCTGTTCCTGCAAAATACCATACTACAAAAGGTGACATTTCTAAAGTGCTTGAAGGTTTTAGAAAAGATGATGAAAATGCAGGATTTGAAATAGTAAAGGTAAAAGGATGGGACTATACCGCACTGATTCATGTTTATGAAAATGCGTCAGACATGGCTAGAGAAGAGCATGTTCCTATACTTATTCATGTAACGGAACTCACGCAACCACAAGGGCATTCAACTTCTGGTTCCCATGAAAGATATAAGTCTGAAGAAAGACTCCTATGGGAAAAAGAAAATGATTGTAACAAACGTTTCAGAGAGTTCATTATAAATAATAATATTTTTTCAGAAGAAGAATTATTGGTCATAGAGAAGGCAATAAAAAGAGAGGTGAGAACTGCCAGAAAAGAGGCCTGGGATGAATACATAACCCCTTATAATAAAGTCAAAAAGACTTTGGTTGCTCTATTGGAAAAAACTGCTAATTCCAGTCCAAATAAAGTTTTCATCAATAAAATTAAGAACAATCTTATTGCCATAGAAGAACCAACCAATAAAGATTTTGCATCTAAATCCAGAAAGGCATTAAGGTATCTTTTAGAGGAAAATACACCTGAGGCAAATGCCCTAAAGCAATGGGTTATAACTTTCTTAAAAGAAGTACAACCTAAATACAGTTCCCATCTCTATAATGAACTCTCAAATAAAGCTACCAATGTCGCAGAAATAAAAGCTGCTTACGACAAGGAATTGACCATGGTAGATGGTAGATTGATTTTAAGAGACAATTTTGATAAACTCTTTGCTAAATACCCTGAATTGTTGATTTTTGGAGAAGATACTGGTGCTATAGGTGACGTAAACCAAGGGCTAGAAGGTCTTCAAAAAAAATATGGAAAACTTAGACTTGCAGATACAGGGATTAGAGAAACGACAATTATAGGTCAAGGCATAGGCTTAGCATTAAGGGGGTTACGTCCTATTGCTGAAATACAATACCTAGATTATATCTTATATGCCTTACAAACTTTGAGCGATGATTTATCAAGTCTTCATTATAGAACAATAGGCAAGCAAAAAGCGCCACTTATTGTAAGGACACGAGGACATCGTTTGGAAGGAATTTGGCATTCTGGATCACAAATGGGTGGGCTTATTCATTTTTTAAGGGGAATGTACATACTGGTTCCAAGAAATATGACCAAAGCTGCCGGGTTTTACAATACATTGATGAAGAGCGATGAACCTGCATTGGTTATAGAAAGCTTAAACGGATATAGGCTAAAGGAAGCAATGCCCAACAATTTAGGGGATTTACGCACACCCATAGGTGTTGTGGAAACGGTTAAAGAAGGTTCGGATATCACCTTGCTTTCTTATGGTTCAACGTTTAGAATAGTGATGAAAGTTGCGTTAGAATTAAAAGAAATTGGGATTGATGCCGAGGTCATAGATGCTCAAAGCTTATTGCCTTTTGATATTCAACATGATGTGGTGAAAAGCATCAAAAAAACAAATCGCTTGTTAGTAATTGATGAAGATGTTCCTGGAGGATGCTCCGCGTACCTTTTGGGAGAGATTATTGAGAAACAAGATGGGTATCAATATTTGGACAGTCCACCACAAACATTGACCGCTAAAGCGCATAGACCGGCTTATTCAACTGATGGGGATTATTTTTCCAAACCCAATGAAGAGGATATTTTTGAAAAAGTATATGCCATGATGCATGAAGTAAGTCCAAGTGATTACCCTTCTATCTTTTAATCAGTTCCCTTCCTAAAAAATTGTGACATAAAAAACCTGCATTTTTGCAGGTTTTTTATCAATCTAATTAAGTTTCTTAATTCTTTATATCCGTTTTAACTTCCGTAATTGATGGAATAATAGGGTTTCCGTCGGCATCAATCTCAATAATAGCATCAAATCCCAATTCATCCAATTTTGAAGCAATCTTAGCTCTATCCCCTACCATAAACCAATTTACGGCTTCAGGTTTCACGACTTCTTTCCCAACATTATTTATATCTTGTAATGATAGGCTTCTCACTTCCTCATCATACCCTTGATAATAATCGTCTGGAAGGCCATATTTTATAATATTTATAACCGAACTATTCACAGCACTATTGGTTTCCCATTGCCCGGGAAGGCTCAATATTTGATTTGTTTTCACTTTATCCAATTCTGCTTGTGTAGCTGGTCTGGTACTTATAAATTCTGAGATTTCCTTACGCAATTCAGTCACAGATTCTGCAGTTTTATCTGTCTGTACTGGAGCGTATAATAAAAATAAACGTTCTTGTTTTGCTCCCATTACAAAACCACTTGCTCCATAGGCCCAATGTTTATCTTCACGTAAATTCATGTTTATTCTTGAAGTGAAATCCCCACCAAGAATGCTCACCATTTGTTCCAATGCCACTTGCGAAACATCACCATACTTCTTAGTCGTATGACCAGCAAGTATCAATGATTGAGGTGATTCTGGCTTGTCCATTAGATACAAAGTGTTTTTTGAATTGACCTTTGGCGCATTAAATGTTATTGTGGGAACCGTTCCTTTTTTCCATTTACCCAAAGATTTATTCAGTTTAGTAACCAATTCAGAAAGCTCCACATCACCAGTTACAACCAATGTCGCATTATTCGGCTTCATCCAAGTACTATAAAAAGATTGCACATCTTTTCGCGTAAGCTTGGACACAGTTTCTTCATAACCAGTTCCTGTATATGGGTTACTATAAGGATGGTCGTCCCCGTAAAGATATTTATTCATTACCCTTAAAGCCATGGAAATGGGTTGTGATTTTTCTCTTTTTATACTATTTATTTGATCCTCCTTTAATCGGTTAAACTCCTTCTCTGGAAATGCAGGATTCAAAATAACATCCGCAAATAAATCCAAACTTGCATCCAAACTTGGCTTTAAGGTATTCATGGATATATGGGACATATCTTGATTGGAATAGGTTGATAAACTAGCTCCCAAAAGTTGCAGTTTTTCATTTATTTCAAGAGAATTCATATCTTTTGTCCCTTCATCCATTAAGTTCATGGCCAAGGAGGCTGTTCCCGGAATGGCTAAATAATCTGTTTTATATCCAGCATCAACCATTAAATTTATTACAACGGTTGGCACTCCTTTCCTTTGCGCCAAAACCACATTTAATCCATTAGACAGTTTTCCTCTTTGTAACTCTGGGAATTTAGATTTCTTAGCCTCGCCAACCTTTGGAAGTACAGAACGGTCTACTGTAGATTTTTCAACTGTATATTCTGGAAACGGATTGCAGACCAATACATGTTTGCCTTTTGTCAACCATTTCTTAGCCGTTGCCTTAATATCCTCTGCTGTTGCATCCTCAACATATTTCAATACTTTTTTATAGTAGGATGCATCTTCAAAGTAAGTCTCATTAGATGCGAGTCGATCAGATGTTCCTCCAAAACCACCTATACGTTCTAGTCCTTTAATATAACTAGAAAAATACGCCGCTTTTACTCTTTTCAATTCAGCCCCAGTAGGCCCATTATTAATTAGGTCATTTATTTCTTGTACTAATTTTGTTTTGACTTCATCTGCATCCCCGCCAGGTTTCACGTTGCCATAAACTATAAATGTACTGGCTATTTCCTTAGAATATTGAAATGACACTACGCTACTTGCTATTTGATCTTCATATACCAATTTTTTGTATAATCTTGAGTTTTTACCATTAGTTAGAAGTGCAGCTATTAAATCAAAATGAATATCCTCTTTATGACCAAACTGCGGTGTGTTCCAGGAGAATAGAATCCTTGTTTCTGGCACTCTGTCCTCATACACTTGATAGGTGTCACCGTTATGAACAGGGATATTGACTTCTTGGCTTTCAATTGTTGGTCCAGAAGGAATATCTCCAAAATATTTTAAAACTCTTTGATAAACATCCTGTGGTTCAATATCACCCGCAATGGCAATAACAGCATTTGCAGCTCCATAATACCCCTTAAACCATTCTCTAACATCTTCTACCGTCGCAGCATTAAGGTCTTCCATTTTACCAATAACAGACCATGAGTAGGGATGTCCTTTAGGGTACATTGCCTTGGTTAAATAGTTATATTGCTGACCATAAGGGTTATTTTCACCTTGCCTTTTTTCATTTTGGACAACTCCTCGTTGCTCATCCAGTAATTCTTGACTAATAGCACCAGAAAAATGCCCCATTCTATCAGATTCTAAAAACAAGACTTGATCTAAGGCCGCAACAGGAACATTTTGAAAATAATTAGTACGGTCAGAATTTGTGGTTCCATTTACATCCGTTCCTCCAATTCTTTCTATCGCCTGAAAGTAATCATCCTTAAAATTTTCACTACCATTAAACATTAAATGCTCAAAAAGGTGAGCAAACCCACTCTTACCAGGTTTTTCATTTTTTGACCCCACGTGATACCATACATTCACAGCCACAATAGGAGCTTTATGGTCTTCATGAACCAAGAGTGTTAAACCATTAGGTAAGACAAATTTTTCATGAGGAATATCAATATCACTTGCTTTAAATTCAAAGTTTTGCGCCTGTTGTTTTTGGATTATAAAAACAAGTAAGAAAAATAAACAAAATAGTTTTTTCATGATTAGTGCTTTATTTTTAATTAGTATGGTAAATATATGTATTTAAGTTGTTTATGCATTTATATAGAGTGCTCTTTGGGGGTTTTTTTAATAAGAAAGCCTATTTTGCATTAAGTCTCTTTATAATTCTTAGTCTATTCATTTCATTTATTAAGTGTGCTCACTATTTATTGTTGAGCATTTTTATCCTTTTAGAAAATTTTACATAATAAATCACTATTTTTAGTCAACCAAAATAACCCCCCTAAGTATGAAAAGTTCATTAAAAAATGATATTGGTTTAGCAGTATTACGCATTTTACCCTCCGTTATGTTGCTTACCCATGGAATTGGTAAATTCCAAAAATTAATTAACGGCAACTTTGAATTTGGAAACCCTATAGGCATTGGTGCCGCTCCATCTCTTTTTCTTGCTTCTATTGGTGAATTTGCCTGTCCTATCCTAATAATTATTGGTTATAAAACTCGTTGGGCAGCTATTCCTGCGGCAATTACGATGGCGGTTGCCGGACTCATTGTTCATAGTTCCGACCCGTTTGGTGGCACAAAAGAAAAAGCATTTCTTTTCCTTGTCTTTTTTATTGTGATTGCTCTTTTAGGTCCTGGAAGATTTAGTATCGACAAAAAATAAGTCACAATTCATAAAGGATTGTTGCATTCACTTTTTTGAAGCATTTGTAAGATAAATGCTAGATTCACTTGTGCGCTATTTTAACCAAAAGCTCTTTTAATAAATCTGCATGGGAAATATTGACTGCCCCTACTCCTTTCCCTTTAAGGTCTAATTCCCTTAGGTTAGAAATTATTTGACTTACTTTTTTCATGGGGTAATTTCTAGCAGCGGTTTGAAATTCTGAAACAAAATATGGATTTACCCCCAATGCACTTGCCACACTTTTAGAAGAATGGTCATTTAATCCATGATATTTTAACAACTGAGAGAAAAATGTATTCAACAAGGTAATTGTTACAACAAAAGGATTGTCTTTTGGGTTTTGGGCAAAATAATTGGTGATTCTTGCTGCTTTCATTATGTTCCTTTCACCAATCGCTTTTTTGAGTTCAAAATTATTGTAATCCTTGCTTATGCCAATATGTTTTTCAATAAGCTCTGGTGTAATCTCTTCTGTATTGGAAATCACCAATTGTAATTTCTCTAATTCATTATTAATTCTGCTAAGATCAGTTCCTAAGAACTCTACCAATAATATGGCCGCTTTTGGAGTTATGCGATACTTTTTTCCTTGTAAAATTCTCCTTATCCAATCAGCAACTTGGTTTTCATATAGCTTTTTGCTTTCAAATAATACGCCATTGGATTTGATGGATTTATACAACTTTTTACGCTTGTCCAATTTCCCATACTTATAACAGATGACCAAAATTGTGGACAATTGCGGTTGTTCAACATAAGAAGTCAGTTTTTCAATGCTACGGGATAAATGCTGTGCTTCCTTTACAATAACCACCTGTTTTTCAGACATCATCGGAAAACGTTTGGCAGTGCCTACAATATCATCAACGCTAACATCTTTACCATAAAGAATCATTTGGTTAAACCCACGTTCTTCTTCAGTAAGTACGCTTTTTTCAATATACCCAGCTATTTTATCAATATAATAGGCTTCCTCTCCCATTAGAAAATAAATAGGTTTTATATTGCCGTTCTTAATATCAGTTACTATTTGTTTAACTTCATCCATCCAAATAAATCATCAAATTCGTGTTATGCAGTTATTAAATTTTCCAGCATACAACTTCCGATTCAAAAATAACGAAAATAAAGTCCAGATTTTTGATGCCATCCGTAAAAAATTTGTGGTATTGCAACCTGAAGAATGGGTGAGGCAACATGTAGTGCACTACTTGATGCAAGAAAAAAAATATCCTAAATCGCTTATTAACGTAGAAAAACAACTTAAAATAAACAATCTTACAAAGCGGTATGATGTAGTTATCTTCAATTCAGATGGGAGCATTCATCTTTTGGTGGAGTGTAAAGCGCCCGAAATTAAAATATCCCAAGCAGTTTTTGATCAAATAGCAAGGTACAATATGCAATTGCAAGCAACCTATTTAATGGTGACCAATGGATTGGAACATTATTACTGTAAAATGGATTTACTAAAAGAAAAATATACTTTTTTAAGGCAAATTCCTGATTTTAGCCGTTAATTTGCTACCGTTTTGAAGATAGCTATTGTCATACTCAACTGGAACGGTGTTACACTGCTGGAAAAATTTCTTCCATCGGTTGTTCAGTATTCCACTGGTGCCGATATTTATGTTGCTGACAATGCCTCCACGGACACCTCCATCCCTTTTTTAAAAGAGAATTATCCAAACATTCATATCATTCAGAACAGCACCAATGGTGGCTTTGCCAAAGGGTATAACGATGCATTACAACATGTAAATGCAGATGTGTATTGCTTATTGAATTCTGATGTAGAAGTATGTGAAAATTGGTTGACGGCAATTGCACAAACCTTTAATACGATTCCAGAAGCAGCAATACTACAACCTAAAATACTAGACTTAAAACGTAAAGACTATTTTGAATATGCTGGTGCAGCTGGCGGATTTATTGATCAATTGGGGTACCCTTTTTGTCGTGGACGAATTTTCCAGGCCCTGGAAGAGGATAAAGGGCAATACAATGATGTTAAGGAGATTTTTTGGGCAACTGGAGCATGTATGTTCATTAAAAGCGAGCTTTATCATTCCTTAAATGGATTTGATGAAGACTACTTTGCTCACCAGGAGGAAGTGGATTTATGCTGGCGTGCAAAAAATAAAGGATATAAGTCCTTTTATGTGGGCACAAGCCATGTATATCATTTGGGTGGTTCTACCTTAAATAATATGAACCCTAAAAAAACATATTTAAACTTTAGGAATTCTCTTTACTCCATTACTAAAAACCTTCCAAGAAGAAAGGCATTTCTTATAATTATTGCCCGTCTATTGCTGGATGGAGTTGCTGCTGTGCGCTTTATTTTTCAATTTAAAATTTTACATTGCATCGCCATTCTTAAGGCGCATCTTAGTTTTTATCGTAACTTTATGAAAATGTACAGGAAAAGGGAAAAATTGCATTTCATCCAAAAATATTACACTACGAAGTCCATAGTGTGGTCCCATTTCGTACATCAAGTAAGGAATTTTAACATTTTAGTAAAAGATTAACGAATTAACAATACTAAAATTTTTCATTTTACATAATTTTGAACAGATTATTGAACTTAAACCAATTTATACAAACAATTAAATTTTAAACATCATTATGAAGAAAATTATTCTAGGTTGTTTGGGTGTAACACTTTTATTATCCTCTTGTGTTTCCCAAAAAAAATATGCTGATTTAGAGGCACAACAAAAAGAAACTCAAGATTTATTAAACTCTGCAACTGTTAAACTAAATGACTGTATAGAAGAAAAAGCTACAGCTACAGCTAGGTTAAGCACTTTGGAAGATCAAAATGCATTTTTAAAGGCCAACAATCAGGATTTGATCAACAATATGGGTGACTTAACTACACTTACCACTAAAGGGGCTGAAAATTTAGAAAAATCCTTGGAGAGCCTTCAGGAAAAAGATTTAACAATACGTAAGTTACAAAATGCAATTACACGACGAGATTCTGTAAACCTTTCTTTGGTTCAGAGTTTAAAAGGTGTGCTTGGAAACTTAGATGACGAGGATATTGAAATCAGCGTTGAGAAAGGTGTTGTTTTTGTTTCTATCTCCGATAAGTTGTTGTTCCGTAGTGGTAGTTACAATATCACAAATAGAGCAAAAGAAATTTTGGGTAAAGTTGCCAAGGTGGTAAACAATAAGCCTGACTTTGAATTTATGGTAGAAGGTCATACAGATAGTGACCCATACAGTAGTAGTGTTTTATTGGACAACTGGGATTTAAGTGTTAAACGTGCTACAGCCATTGTTCGTATACTACAAAATGATTACAATGTTGATCCTAAACGTATGACAGCAGCTGGTAGAGCTAGTTATGTTCCTGTTTCTACAACTGATAAATCTAAAAACAGAAGAACACGTATTGTAGTTCTTCCAAAAATTGATCAGTTCTATAGTATGATTGAAGAAGGAATGAAAGATCCTGCGATAGCAAACTAAAAGAAATAATAGTATTGATTTAAAAAGCGACCTCTAGGGGTCGCTTTTTTATTGGCTGTCTTTCCTTAACATGAACTCAGCGCATTGCTTAACCCATCACTGAGCGTGGTCGAAGTGAAAATTTATAGAATATCTAAATCCCCTTTTCCTTCCCTAATTACTTTTGGTTCACCTTCGGAAAGGTCGATTACAGTTGATGCCACATTATCCCCATATCCACCATCGATAACAACATCCACCAAGTTATGCCATTTTTCAAAAATCAATTCTGGATCAGTGGTATATTCCAACAATTCATCATCATCTCTAATGGATGTTGATACAATAGGGTTTCCCAATTCGGCAACTAAAGCCTGCGCAATTGTGTTATCAGGCACACGAATACCAACCGTTTTTTTCTTTTTAAAGTCTTTGGGTAAATTATTATTCCCTGGAAGAATAAAGGTATAAGGACCTGGCAATGCCCTTTTTAGCAACTTAAATGTTGGAGTGTCTATTTGACGTACATAATCAGACAGATTGCTTAAGTCTTTGCATATAAAGGACCAATTGGCCTTTGCCAATTTTACGCCTTTAATACGTGCAATTTTTTCCAAGGCTCTAGCATTCGTAATATCACAGCCCAAACCATATACCGTATCTGTAGGATATATGACTAAACCACCCTTTCTAAGAATGTCTACTACCTTTTTGACCTCCTTAGGGTTTGGGTTCTCTGGATATATTTTAATAAATTCTGCCAAATGAATTGTTTTCGTTTTACTTAGTTATTAAAGAGCCTTTTATTAAACTTAGTTATTCAGCGTTTTCAAATCTTAAACAGTTGTAACATATTATTTTCAAGTAATAGAACTAACAGGTTTCAACGCTGCTCAACCAAACAACCAAGATCTAATTTTCACCCAATCACTTCCAGCTTTGCAAAACGCAATAGCAATTTTTTAATATTTTTTTCAAATTGTATTTCTGCTTTTTTATCGTTCCCTACTCCTTCTATTTTAATTACCTGGCCTTTACCAAACCGAGTATGGTTAACCAATGAGCCTTCAGTCAGATTGGGGTCAATGCTATTTGTATTTCCTACTGGAGTGCTTAATTCTGGTTTTAGCTTACGCAATTTCCGCAATTGATTTTCATTGGGCTTTCCTGCACTTGGTGGTGTACCATTGGCAGGTTTAATTTGCCTTAGCGTACTTTTATCCACTTCACCAAAAATATCAGTATCTATAAGTGGTTTGTACCTGTACCCAGCATTATCTATTGGGGTCAGGTTTTCTACATATTGTTCATCTATTTCCTCAATAAATCGACTTGGTTCTGCATCAATTAATTTTCCCCATCTATACCTGTTTTGGGCATACGTAAGATATACCTGTTTTTCGGCACGGGTAAGGGCTACATAAAACAATCTCCGTTCTTCTTCCAGCTCACTTCGGGTACTCATACTCATGGCTGAGGGAAATAAATCCTCTTCCAATCCAACAATATACACATATGGAAATTCCAAGCCTTTCGCCAAGTGAATCGTCATAAGCGCCACTCTATCATCGTCTCCTGTATCCTTGTCTAAATCAGTAGCCAAAGCCACATCTTCCATAAATTCACCTATATCTCCCTTGGCATCTGCCAGTTCTAATTGCCCTTCCACAAAATCCTTGATTCCGTTAAGCAACTCCTCAATATTCTCCATCTTGGCAATACCCTCTGGTGTTCCATCCTTTTTAAACTCCAGTAAAATCCCAGTTTTCTTCGCTACATGCTCTGCCAAAGTGAATGCATCGGAAACTTGATCCATGATCTGAAAACTTTTGATCATGGTCACAAAATTCTGCAACTTCGTTTTAGTTCCAGTATTTATACTTAAACTTAATTTATCCAAATGTTCCATGACCTCAAAAATGGATCGTCCGTAATGATTGGCAGCCACAACCAGTTTATCAATAGTGGTCTGCCCTATTCCCCTTGATGGAAAATTAATAATCCTTTTTAATGCCTCTTCATCTTTTGGATTGATTACCAATCGCAAATAAGACAAGACATCTTTTATCTCTTTACGTTGATAAAATGAAAGTCCACCGTATATCCTATAGGGAATATCTTTTTTCCTAAGCGCATCCTCTATGGCACGGGACTGAGAATTGGTCCGATACAACACCGCAAAATTACCATTGGGCAATTGCTCTTGCATTTTATTTTCAAAAATGGAACTAGCCACAAACCTACCCTCTTCTGCATCTGTTGGACTACGATGCACCTTTATTTTAGGCCCATCATCATTTGCCGTCCAAACCTCCTTTTCCAATTGATTTTTGTTCTTAGCAATAATACTATTGGCTGCATTTACAATATTCTTTGTAGAACGATAATTCTGTTCCAATCGATACATGCCCACATCATCATAATCCTTTTGAAAATTTAGGATGTTATTGATGTTTGCTCCTCTGAACGAATAAATACTTTGTGCATCATCACCCACAACACATATGTTTTGATACCTGTCTGAAAGTGCTTTTACAATAAGGTATTGGGAATGATTGGTATCTTGGTACTCATCAACCAAAATATACCGAAATCTATCTTGATATTTTGCCAATACTTCTGGGAAACGGGTTAAAAGTTCGTTTGTTCTTAACAATAAATCATCAAAATCCATGGCGCCAGCTTTAAAACAACGCTCCACATATTCTTGATATATTTCCCCCATTCGTGGTCGCTTAGTCATCGCATCAGCTTCAACCAAATCAGGATTGTTTAGATATGCTTTTACAGTAATCAAGCTATTTTTATAGGACGAAATCCTATTTTGTACTTGTTTGTATTTATAGATATCCTTGTCCAGTCCTTTTTCTTTGATAATAGCAGCAATAAGGCGTTGGGAATCCTGGGTGTCATAAATGGTGAAATTACTTGGAAAACCCAACTTATCTCCATCAAACCGAAGCAATTTTGCGAAAACAGAATGGAAAGTACCCATCCATAGGTTTTTCGTTTCTGAGCTTCCCATGATATCGGCAATACGCTTTTTCATTTCACGGGCTGCCTTATTGGTAAAGGTCAAAGCCAATATATTAAAAGAATCTACACCTTGATTCATCAAATGAGCAATGCGAAAAGTCAGCACACGCGTTTTCCCAGAACCTGCGCCTGCAATAACCATTAAAGGCCCTTTCTTATGTAAAACAGGGCCTTTTTGTGCCTCATTTAGTCCGTCTATAAAATTCTCCAACTATATTTTTGATTTAAGTACTAAGGAACGGTGAATTTAGCCATTATTCATCTGATGCTAAAATCATCATTTTAATAATTATGAACAATGCAAATGGGTTTTCATTTTAATTTTGAATATATTTATTGGCATAAAACCAATCAATGAAAAACCAACTTGCTTTCCTTTTCTTTATTGCAATACTACTCACTACAAAATACATGCAATCACAGACTAAGGAAACAGGACCTATCATCATGAATTATGGTGCAGTTTATAAGGTTGAAAATACTGATTATAAGATAAATACCAACAAAGACCTCAAAGCAGTCTTTGATATTATGAACAGTCCTGAGGATAATGAAAAACGAAATGCAAGTATTGAAACAGCTGCCCGTTTTTTAAACATGCATGCCCAAGAACATATTCCCGCAAATAAATTACATGCTATTTTGGTGGTTCACAGTAAAGCATCCAAGGATATTATAACCAACAAAGCATATAAAAAAAGATATGGCAAGGACAATCCTAATGAGGATATGATAAAAACCCTTTTGAAGGCAGGAGTCCAAGTGATTTTATGTGGTCAATCAGCTGGGTCAAGAAACATCGCGAAAGAAGATTTAATTCCCGGAGTGCAATTATCACTTTCGGCAATGACAGCCCTTATACAATTACAAAACGAAGGATACAGCTTAATTAAATTTTAAACAGGGACATATGAAAAGAGTATTGTTATTTGCAACATTGTTTTGCACATTTTCACTAATGGGACAAACACCAATTTTTGAATCTGAATACAAAGACATGGAAAGCAAGGTGATTGAGTGGCGGCATGACTTTCACCAAAATCCAGAATTGAGCAATAGGGAGTTTAAAACTGCAGAAAAAATCGCCAAGCACCTAACATCCTTGGGTATAGAAGTACAAACTGGTGTTGCAAAAACCGGCGTTGTAGGAATCTTAAACGGTACTGCATCTGGAAAGGTTGTTGCATTAAGAGCCGATATTGATGCGCTTCCAGTAACGGAACGGAACGATTTGCCATTTAAATCCAATGTTACTTCAGCGTTTTTAGGTACTGAAGTTGGGGTAATGCATGCCTGTGGGCATGATACGCATATAGCAATTCTAATGGGTGTTGCGGAAATACTTTCCAATAACAAGGATAAAATAAGGGGAACTATAAAATTCATATTTCAACCAGCCGAAGAAGGACCACCTCCAGGAGAAGAAGGTGGTGCATTATTGATGGTTAAGGAAGGTGTACTGAAAAATCCAGATGTGGATGCCATTTTTGGATTGCACATCAACTCTGAAATTCCGGTAGGAACAATCATGTATAAATCTGGCGGAAGCATGGCAGCATCTCAGCGCTTCGTCATAAATGTGAAGGGAAAACAAACTCACGGTTCACAACCATGGGCAGGTATTGATCCAATCCTTATTAGCGCAAAGATTATTGATGGCTTGCAAACCATTATCAGCCGTGAAGTTGAACTCACCAATGAAGCAGCAGTTATTACTGTTGGCAAAATTACCAGTGGTGTGCGTTTCAATATCATTCCGGAAAGTGCAGAAATGATAGGCACTATCAGAACCTTAGATTATGATATGCAAAAAGTCATCAATAGAAGAATGGAAGAAATGGTACCAGCCATTGCCAAGGCTTATGGAGGTGAGGCTACCATAGAAATCCATGAAAATACACAAATCACCTATAACGATCCAGCCCTTACTACCCAAATGGTTCCAAGTTTGCAACGTGTTGCAGGGATTGACAATGTAGGGATTCATAAAGCCATTACTGGTGCAGAGGATTTTTCTTATTTCCAAAATGAAGTCCCTGGTTTGTACTTCTTTTTAGGAGGAATGACACCTGGAAACACGGAATCATTTCCCCATCACACTCCAGATTTTAAAATTGATGACGCTAGTATGCTTTTGGGAGTTAAAGCCATGTCTGAAATTGCTTTAGATTATCTAAATCAAAACTAATTGATGGAACTTGTTATGGACTTTTTAGGAAATATCTCTTGGTGGCAATGGATTTTAATTGTTCTAGCCCTAGTAGCTATTCGTGATATCTTTTTTCAAAGATCACATACTATAAGTCATAATTTCCCTATAATAGGGCACCTTAGATATTGGTTGGAGAGTATTGGGCCCGAAATGCGTCAATATTTTGTGGCAAACAATCGTGAAGAGCTCCCATTCAATAGAATAGAACGTGGTTGGATTTATGCATCGGCAAAAAAAGAGAACAATTACGAAGGGTTTGGTACAGACCGCAACATTTATGACCACCATCATATTTTTATTAAAAATCAGATGATGGGGTATCAGGTTGATGGAGACCACCCAAATGTAATCGACAAAACTTTTTTACCCTGTGCAAAAGTAATCGGCGGGTATAACAAACGTAGCAAACCATATAGACCAGCATCAGTTATCAATGTATCGGCTATGAGTTTTGGTTCGCTTTCGGCAGCCGCCGTAACGGCAATGAACAAAGGAGTTGAAAATTCTGGAGCATACCACAATACTGGTGAAGGTGGACTCTCCCCCTATCATAAACAAGGAGGCGATGTTATTTTCCATTTTGGTACGGGCTACTTTGGTGTAAGGACAAAAGATGGTGGTTTTTCAATGGATAAAATGAAAAAATTGGTCCATGATAACCCCTGTATTAAAGCTATAGAAATTAAATTATCCCAGGGAGCAAAACCTGGAAAAGGTGGCATATTGCCAGGAGCTAAAATCAGCCGCGAAATAGCAGAAATAAGAGGCGTTGAAGTTGGTAAAGATGTTATCTCTCCTGCAACACATAAGGCCTTTAGTAATGTTTCTGAGTTACTTGATTTAATTGAGAATATTGCTACAGAAACTGGTCTTCCAGTGGGAATTAAAGGCGCTATTGGAAAATTGGACCAGTGGGAAGAATTGGCCTCTTTAATGTTGAAAACCGGCAAAGGCCCTGATTTTATTACCGTTGATGGTGGTGAAGGAGGTACAGGTGCAGCGCCACCAAGTTTTGCCGATCATGTATCCCTTCCATGGGTCTATGGTTTCACTTGTCTGTACCAAGTTTTTCAAAGAAAAAAATTGTCAGATAGAATTGTATTTATTGGGAGCGGAAAATTAGGGTTCCCAGCTAAAGCTGCTATGGCATTTGCAATGGGTGTGGACTGCATCAATGTTGCTCGTGAAGCCATGATGAGTATTGGCTGCATACAATCGCAAGTA
Source organism: Flavobacteriaceae bacterium (assembly GCA_002746415.1). GTDB lineage: Bacteria > Bacteroidota > Bacteroidia > Flavobacteriales > Flavobacteriaceae > Saonia. The sequence continues at coordinate 188,061 of NVXD01000016.1, forward strand.
TGCCATACAAATCGCTGTCCTTCTGGGGTGGCCACACAAAGTAAATGGCTACAAAATGGCATAAACGTACCTCTTAAATCTGTTCGATTGGCACAGTACTTTAAATCGTTCCGCAAAGAACTTATAGAGATTACGCATGCAGCCGGTTATGAACACCCTTGTCAGTTTACTATGGAAGACATTCAAGTAAATGTGGATGATATTGATTTAAATAGAAATTTAAGGTATACCTATGGATATGACAAAACCTATGTGCCATATTCTAACATGCAAGACTTATATGACTGCATGTATTTAGGAGGGAATACCTATATGGAGAAAACCAACTAATATATTTGTTTTAATTTTGAAGAAAAAGAACCCTATGAAGAAAAATTACATTTTTGGCCTTTTATTATTATTGACTTGCATCACTGTTCATTCACAGAAAAAGAGTGAATTACTATTGGAAATAGAAAATTTAAAAACTGAACTCAGCAATACAAAAGCCCAGGTTACTGAGGCCAGAAGAAATGAACGTGTAAGCACCGCTAAGTCAGAATCATATGAAGGTCAAGTAAAAGAGCTTCAAGAAGCGAATGGCACGCTTTTAAGAAACCTAAATAATTTTGCTGCAATCTCGAACAAAAATTCGGATAACATCAACAAAACATTAGCAAGTTTAAATAGAAAAGAAAATCAGTTAAAAACCATTAACAACGCTATTGCAAGTATTGATTCCACTGCACTAATTGTACTGACAAATGCAAAACAAACATTGGGCGAGGATTCCAGAATAGGCGTTTCTAATGGCGCTATTGTTATTGCTGCAAGTTATGAGACACTGTTTTCAGATGCAGCAACAGCTACCATTTCTGAAACTGCCCATATTTGGTTAGAAAAAGTGGCGGCCATACTAACTGCTAACCCAACTATGGCGGTTACTATTGAAGGGCTGAGTATGACGGGCGAATTAGATTTGGCCGCTTTACAAGCTACCGCAGTTTCTGCAATACTTCAAAATCAGTTTTTAATTACTCCGGATCGAATTAATACTATAGGAAAAGATGGAAATTTCAAGGAAGGTATCAACCTGAAAATACATCCAAAGTATGATGTTTTTTATATAATGGTAAGAAGAAGTATGAAAGATGCCAATCAAAACTAATGGTTAAAAAAAAATGCATATAATTTTTATAACAATCCTGCGTTTTAATGCCATAATATAAATCATCAAAAAAAACCAAACAAATGACGGGAGACGGAATTTTTCAACTTTTTGCCTATTTATTACCTGGAGTAGTCACAGGAGCAGTAGCATTTTATTTTTTTAGATTGCATACCAATAATGAAGAAGGTAGAAGAAGATACTTATTGCATAAGGATACTCAGAAAAATACCTTGCCTATTCGCCTTCAAGCCTATGAGCGTATGGCCTTGTTTTTAGAACGCATTTCCATACCAAGTCTTGTCGTTAGGGTTAAACCCAAGTCTGCTGATAAAGGAGATTACGAAACCCTTTTGGTTAAAAGCATTGAAAATGAATTTGAACATAACCTCTCCCAGCAGATTTATTTGACCGATGAATGCTGGAATATAATTAAAGCGGCGAAAAGCGCTACAATACAGTCTATTAGAAGCGCTGGATTGAGTGAATCCGATAATGCAGATAAATTGCGTGAAGATATTTTAAATAAGACTATGGACAAACAATCTCCTTCTTCAACGGCTTTGTCCTTTGTTAAAAAAGAGATTGGAGAACTTTGGTAATAGCCGCAACTTGTTTTTTGCAACCCCTTAATCGGTAGCCCTTTCAAAAATAAATAACTATAACAATTTACTTACCTATCTAGCACTAAAGGCTCAATAGGGTTGGTCAGGTCATTTTTATTTTTAGCATAGAGGTATCCCCTTTTCCACCAACGTGTCATTTTCTCTTTATTAAAAATCAATGAATTGGTTGTTAAGACAGTTGGAGTATAATATAGATTTATAATGGCATCTTTTTGATTGGCCACCAACTTTCCTATCCGTATATTTTGATATTCTATTCTATCTAATACAAAAGCCATAATAGTCGTAATCAACTCAAACGGGTTTCTAGAAGGCATTCTATTAAAGTAATTCACCTCTGTATGCAACACAACAGCGTCCACCTCATTTGCCCCAAGCCTTAATGCTTCTTCTATAGGCACTATACTGCCATAGCCCCCATCTGCATATTCACAGCCATTTTTTCTCACCAAACTCATAAAGGGAGTATAATTAGAGGAAATCCAAATCCAATCAATATATTCCTCATAGGTACAATCATTAATGGATTTGTATTCTACTTGGTTCAGGGATAAATTAGATACCGTGATGATAACATTCTTTGGACCATCTTTAAGTTCATTAAACTCATCCTCTGTAACACTCCTTCTAAGCAGCTTCCTCAAGTTTTCACTCTCTCCGAAGGTTTTCTTTCCCTTCATAAAATTTCTGAAAACATTCCAGTGATTTATAGATATGATATCTCTTCCATGCTTCTTTTTTACAACAAAAGGGCAAATATTAAAAATGCTTTTTTGGTTCACATTGGAATAAATCTCCTTTATTTTATCCAATTTCCCTAAAGCCAGATGTGTAATAAGCAAGCTCCCCGTAGAAGTACCTACAAATAAATCATAGTCTTTGGCCGCTTCTTCTATAAGATATTGTGCGACTCCACCAGCGAAAGCTCCTTTACTACCACCTCCAGAAATTACCAATGCCTTCATTCTAAATTTAGTTTGTTATTTATATAACGTTGTTCCTCAGTATTTAGTGACTTTAAAAGCAAAGAAATCCGTTTTTTATAATTGTTATCCTCCATAAGTTTGTCCAGCAAATTTCGGGCAAACTTTTTAAATTGCCAAGAATGATGCAAAGAAGCATTTGCTAAATCCTTTAAATTGTCATCTGTAAGGCCAAAAATATCATTCAAATACTGGAATGTAGTTTGCCTTATCTCAAAATTGTACTCCGGATTTGTATAGTGCTGCAATTCTTTTAAATACTCCTGTTTTTTGTCCTCCTCATACCCTTTAGTCAAGGTAGCAAGTGTCAACCAAAGCAGACGAACATTTTTATTGGGCAACCCTAGCACATGCTTGGTTTGCTCTAAATTAGCTACTCTGTTTTCTGGAAAATGAACCCACAATTTATATAGAACGCTTTCAATAGTGATATAACTTTCATCTTCTAAAAGAGATTCAAAATCAACCTGTAATTCAGGTGGTATTTTTTCTGATGCCACGGTAAAAGCTTGTCGTACTTTTAAATCATTTTCATTCAATATTTCTTTAATAAAAGCTACTGAAAGTGATTTGTAATATGTTGCAACAACAGCCTCCTTAAACTTTGTAGCAGTTGTTCTATTCCAATACTTCTTAATAATAGTTTCATTGTCTGTACTACTAGTGGTGAGCTCCCATTGCAATTCAAAGAAATCAGATAAGGCCCTATTTGAAGTTTTCAAATTTTCCTTTGCTTTCTCGAACGGGAAATCAGTTCCATTTAACCATATCATCTTAAAATCAGACAAGTCGGCATCACTGGCCTGTTCAATTTCAATTATAAAATCTTTGATCCGTACACTTTTAAACTGATGCTTTAACAGATAATTCTTGACTCCAGATTTAAAAGCCTTATCCCCTACCTCCTCTTTTAACATATGCAAGGCCCATGCCCCTTTTTCATAAAACGTAAGACTACTGGCTTTGGGGTTGGTCAATGCTTCGCCATTTCCTTTTCTTGTTAGAGCATCTAATTGTATCGCTGATTCATACAACTTCCAATAGTAGTGATCATCTCCAAAAATGGCCTTCTCCGCCAAATATGCATAATAGGTGGCAAAACCTTCGTGCAACCAATGGTGCTTACTGTCTTCTTCTGTCACCATATCCCCAAACCATTGGTGTGCAAGCTCATGGGCGTTTACATTTACAAAATTTTTATCCACAAAACCAATGGAGTCTATGACATAAGAGTCCGAAAAAATAGTAGTGCTCGTATTCTCCATACCAGCATAGAGAAAATCTCTGACTGGAACTTGTTTGTAATTTTGCCATGGATAGGGAACTCCTATTTCACTTTCCATGAAATCAAATATTTGTTTTGTGTATCGATAAGTGGGTTCGACTTTAAGACTGTCCTTTGGTGAGTAGTAGAGCTCTATCGGAATACCAGAAGTAGATACAATATCTACTTTATTAAAATTTCCAATGACAAAAGCTAGGAGATAGCTGCTCATGGGTTGTTTCATATCATAGACCCATTCATCAACAACTCCATAAGAAACATTTTCTTTTAGCTTTCCATTAGCTATGACCTTATAATTATTATCAACTACAATACTTATGTCAAATTCTATCTTTTCTGTCATATCATCAAGGCTAGGCAGCCAATGACTGGTGTATTTTCCTTGGCCTTGCGTCCATACTTGTGCATCGCTTTTTTCAGCAACACCTCGTCCCATTTGATGATGAGAAATACCTGTACGCAACTTCATAGTAATTGAATCCCAATCAACAAAATAAACCGTTTGTTTTGGTTTCGCCTTAAAATCAATAGAAAGCTCATACGTTTCCCCTGCCTTCAGTTTTTTATAGATTGATAATGTTTTCTGGTTGTTTATGAATTTTACTTTTTTTCCATTCAACTCTACCGAAGATAATTGCATGTTTTTGGCGTCTAAAAAAACGGAGTCAGTTTTATTTTTTACAATAAAAGAGTAATCAACGGAACCCATCACTTCTTTCTCAAATGGATTAACCATTATCCGAACCTTGGCTTTTGTAAAGTCAACATGCCCCTGGTGTTGGGCAAAAGACAAACCACTTAAACAAAGTAAAAAAAGCAATACTAAAAACCTCATATACTGTTCATAACAAATGTTGCACCAAATTAAGCAATTTGGTTTGTTGCAGTTGTATTAGGGAAGCAGTATTTTAGTTGCATGAATCCTAATTTTCTGCAAACTCCAATAGCATACCTTAAAGGTGTTGGCCCAAATAGAGCAGCCTCTCTGCAGTCAGAATTAGGCATTTCCACCTATCAGGATTTAATCAATCTTTTTCCAAATAGATATCTAGACAAAACTCAATATTATAAAATTAATCAATTGCAACGTAGCAATGCTGATATTCAAATCGTAGGGAAAGTTGTTCATTTAAAAAGTGTAGAACAAAAAAAAGGGAAACGTTTGGTAGCCTCTTTTGTGGACGAGACTGGGGAAATGGAATTGATTTGGTTTAGAGGTCAAAAATGGATTAAGGAGAATATAAAGCTGAACACTCCCTATGTGATTTTCGGAAAAACCAATTGGTACAATGGTAAGTTCTCTATGCCCCATCCAGAAATGGAGTTATTGACCGTGCATGAACAAGGCCTTAAAATTGCCATGCAGCCCATTTATCCTTCCACTGAAAAACTAAGTGCCAAAGGGATTACCAATAGGGTCACCAATAAACTGATGCAGCAATTGTTTTTAGAAACAAAAGGTCAGTTTTTGGAAACGCTTTCCAAGGATATCATTACAGAGTTGCATTTACTCTCAAAGAGTGAGTCGCTTTTCAATATTCATTTTCCAAAGAATCAAGAATTATTGGCAAAAGCACAATTCCGGTTAAAGTTTGAGGAATTGTTTTACATACAAATGCAGTTGATTACCAAAAAACTGATCCGGAAACGAAAAATAAAAGGGTTCAATTTTGATCAAGTGGGAGAACTGTTCAATACTTTTTATAAAGAAAACCTTCCTTTTGAACTCACCAATGCGCAAAAAAGAGTACTAAAAGAAATTAGAGCAGATTTAGGTAGCAATGCCCAAATGAGTAGATTATTACAGGGCGATGTAGGTTCTGGCAAGACCATTGTGGCACTAATGACCATGCTTTTGGCAATTGATAATGGTTTTCAGGCAACCATAATAGCTCCTACTGAAATTCTAGCCAATCAACATTTTAATGGAATCAAGGAATTATTGGGCAATTTGAATGTGACAGTTGCATTACTGACGGGTTCCGTAAAAAAGTCCGCTAGGAAAATTATTCATGAGCAGTTAGAAAATGGAGAGCTACATATTTTAATTGGCACCCATGCCGTTTTGGAGGATAAAGTACAGTTCCATAATTTAGGTTTAGCAATCATAGATGAGCAGCATAGATTTGGGGTAGCACAAAGATCCAAACTATGGCACAAAAATGAAACCCCACCCCATATTCTTGTGATGACCGCAACACCCATACCCAGAACCCTTGCAATGAGTTTGTATGGCGATTTGGACATCTCGGTTATTGATGAGTTACCCCCTGGAAGGAAAGTCATAAAAACGGTACACAGGTATGATGCCAACCGATTAAAAGTATTTGGATTCATTAAGGACGAAATTAAAAAGGGAAGGCAGATTTATGTGGTATACCCCTTGATTCAGGAATCCGAAGCTTTGGATTACAAGGATTTAATGGATGGGTATGAAAGTATAGTGCGCGACTTTCCCCTACCTGACTATCAGATATCCATCCTACATGGAAAAATGAAACCAGCTGACAAAGATTACGAAATGGCCAGGTTTGTGAAAGGAGAAACACAAATAATGGTGGCTACTACGGTGATTGAGGTTGGGGTAAATGTTCCAAATGCTTCAGTAATGATTATTGAAAGTGCGGAACGCTTTGGTCTTTCACAACTACATCAATTACGAGGTCGTGTAGGGCGCGGTGCAGACCAAAGTTTTTGTGTTCTTATGACCAGCCATAAATTATCATCAGATGCCAAAACGAGATTAGAAACCATGGTACGCACTAATGATGGGTTTGAGATTGCAGAAGTGGATTTAAAGCTCAGAGGTCCTGGAGATCTCATGGGCACTCAGCAAAGTGGTGTGTTGAATTTAAAAATTGCCGATATTGTGAGGGATAATGACATTTTAAAAACGGCACGCTTTCAGGCGCTAAAATTGCTAAAAGAAGACCCTACCATGGAAAAGGAAGACCACCAAGTCATTCGGTATGCCTACGCTCAATTGGTAAAACATAAGAATATCTGGACGTATATCAGTTGATAAAACCCCATCTTTGGCTAAAAATGGGGTTTTATTTAACTATAGTTTTTAATTTATATCCGTGCCACTTTCCAATTTTACAATATTAGCAACGATTGCATCTTTATTAATTTGATCTGGAGCCCTTTTCACGGCAATTTTTATATGCTTTAAAGCTGCTTTGTAATTGCCAACAGCTGAATATCCTCTAGCCAAGCCATAATCCACCGGCCAAGCTCCCTTATTAATTTTGGCATTTTTCTTAAATACTTCCAATGCCTTCTCTTCTTGTCCTTGACCAATCAATTGTCTGCCATAACCATGTATCTGAAATATGGTTCCCATATCCAAAGCATCATCCATAATTGTACTGGCTTCTGTAGTTTTCCCTTGCTTTGTCAATATTTGTGCCTTTATGCTAAGGTTGTTGAAATTTTTCTGACTATAAAACTTTCCGCCAATGGCATTATTAACCCAAACTAAAGCCTCATCTAGATCTCCTCCGTTATTCTGAGAATAATTTGCTGCTTGCTCCCAGGTCTGTCGGTTAAATCCAGGTGACGCTTGCAGTTTTTGCCTGATATCTAACAAAACAATATTGGCTACATCAATTTCTACTTTAAAAGGGATTTGTTTTTCTCCCCAGTTTAAAGCTACAACTCCTGATGTTCCGCTCACTTCATTGAATTCAAAAGTAAGTTGTTCTGTATGTGCTACTTCTTTTGTTGATACATCAACACGAAGCACATCTTCAGAAGGCTCATAAAAATAACTTCCCCAAGCGGTATTATTCTCTGAAAAAATAATGGTTGCCGTATTATTTTCATTAACAATCATATGAAGACCATATTTCCCTGCTAGTAAATCCTTTCCTTCAATTTTTACATCACTCGTAAATTTAATGATAGTGTTCTCATTTGCTCCTGCTCTCCATGGAGATTCTTTTGCCGTTCCAAAGCCTAAATTATTCATTCCGTAGGGAACCAATTTTCCCCATATTTCTCTATCATTTACGCTTGGTCTAGAATAAATAACAGTGATATCCGTAATTCCAATTCGCTGGAATACCTTAGCCATTTGGCTACCTCTTGGCAATTCATTCAGTTGAGCCGTTGATTCAATAGAAAAACTTAACGTCACTAAGACGAGTGCAACTACATATTTTGTATACAATTTTTTCATGGTTCTATTTTAATGGTTTTGTCTATAAAATTATCAAACCTAAATGTTAAGACAGTTACAATAATGTTAAAGTTCTACACAAACATGTTAAACCACGAAGTAACATGTTCGTTGAACATCGTAATTTAGAAGAGGGATACTACTAAGAAAGTGCCTTGTATTTTATACCTTTGTTAGTAATAAAAACATACTGTATTTAACTATTCTACCATATTAAAGATTAGTAAAATCAATTTGTAAAAAACATGAAAAAAACATTATTTGATAAAGTTTGGGATTCACATGTAGTGCGTCAAGTAGAAAACGGACCTGATGTCCTTTTTATTGACCGTCATTTAGTACATGAAGTTACCAGCCCCGTTGCCTTTTTAGGATTAAAAAATAGAGGTATAGGTGTATTGTACCCTGAACGTACGTTTGCCACGGCGGATCATAACACGCCAACCATAAACCAGCATTTGCCGGTTACAGATCCTTTATCGGCCAATCAGCTGAATGCCTTGGAGCAAAATGCCAAAGAGCATGGTATTAGCCATTGGGGTCTGGGACATGAAAAAAATGGAATTGTGCATGTGGTTGGTCCTGAATATGGGATCACACAACCTGGTGCGACTATTGTTTGTGGAGATTCACACACATCCACACATGGAGCTTTTGGAGCAATAGCTTTTGGTATTGGTACCTCAGAAGTTGAGATGGTCTTATCCACACAATGTATTATGCAGCCAAAGGCTAAAAAAATGCGAATCAATGTCAATGGCAAATTAAACTTTGCAGTTACTCCTAAGGATGTTGCCCTATATATTATTTCCAAATTAACTACTTCTGGTGCTACTGGATATTTTGTGGAATACGCAGGTGACGTGTTTAAGAACATGAGCATGGAAGGTCGTATGACCGTTTGTAACCTTAGTATAGAAATGGGTGCTCGTGGTGGAATGATTGCACCAGACGAAAAGACATTTGAATATATAAAAGGACGTGAGTTTACACCAAGCGGTGCTGCATGGGATAAAGCAATGACCTATTGGGAAACTTTAAAAACAGATGAAGGTGCTGAATTTGACAAGGAATTGAATTTCAATGCCTCAGATATAGAACCAATGATTACTTATGGAACCAATCCAGGAATGGGATTGGGCATTTCCCAATGTATTCCAACTGCAGGTGAAATTGATGGCGGCGAGGCTACCTATAAAAAATCCCTTGGTTATATGGCGTTTAATGAAGGTGATGACATGATTGGGAAACCAATTGACTTTGTCTTCATTGGTAGTTGTACCAATGGTAGGATTGAAGATTTTAGAGCTTTTGCATCTATTGTTGAAGGAAGACATAAAGCACCTAATGTTACAGCTTGGTTAGTTCCTGGCTCCCATAAAGTAGAAGCTGCAATAGCAGAAGAAGGATTATTGGATATTTTCACTGAAGCCGGTTTTGAGCTTCGTGAACCTGGGTGTTCTGCCTGCTTGGCAATGAACGATGATAAAGTTCCTGCTGGAAAATATGCCGTAAGTACCTCTAACAGGAATTTTGAAGGAAGACAAGGACCTGGGTCAAGAACATTATTAGCCAGTCCGTTGGTGGCAGCAGCAGCAGCAGTTACAGGAAAAGTGACAGACCCTAGAGAATTAATGGAAGAAACAGCAAACTAAAACAAATACCGAAAAGCATAGAAAAATGGCATACGATAAATTCGATATACTAACAAGCAGTGCAGTTCCACTTCCAATAGAGAATGTGGATACAGACCAAATTATTCCTGCAAGGTTTTTAAAAGCAACGGAGCGTAAAGGGTTTGGAGAAAATTTATTTAGAGATTGGAGATATAATAATGATGGTTCTCCAAAATCAGATTTTGTGTTAAACAACCCTATATACAGTGGCCAAATATTAGTTGGTGAAAAGAACTTTGGTTCTGGTTCCTCTAGAGAGCACGCTGCTTGGGCCGTTTATGATTACGGTTTTAGATGCGTGATATCCAGCTTTTTTGCTGATATTTTTAAGGGCAATTGCCTTAATGTTGGCGTGCTTCCCGTACAGGTAAGTTCAGCGTTTTCAGATAAAATATTCGCTGCAATTGACGAGGATCCAAAAACTGAATTAACGGTAAACTTAAATGATCAAACCGTTACCATTGTATCTAGTGGGGAACAAGAAACTTTTGATATCAATGAATACAAAAAGAACAACCTACTCAACGGCTTTGATGATATTGATTATTTATTGAATATTAAAAAAGAGGTTCAGGATTTTGCCCAGAATACACCGCTTTAAATTTTTGCAAGAATAGTTTAATCCTAAAATGTCTTAGCGTATATTTCAGGGATGTTATGGAATAACATAAATAGCCTTTGTATTTGTATTTTTTGAAGATGAAAAAAAGAATTGAAATAATGGACACGACCCTCAGGGATGGCGAACAGACCTCCTCGGTGTCCTTTTCTGCTTTAGAGAAACTAACTCTGGCCAAATTACTTTTAGACGAACTAAAAGTAGACCGAATTGAAGTAGCTTCAGCTAGAGTCTCAGAAGGTGAGTTCCAAGCAGTAAAAAACATTACTGAATGGGCAACAACCCAAGGATACTTGGACCGCATTGAAGTCTTGACATTTGTAGATGGTGGGGTTTCTTTAAAATGGATGGAAGATGCTGGTGCAAAAGTTCAAAATTTACTTACAAAAGGTTCCCTAAACCATTTAACTCATCAACTTAAAAAAACACCCGAACAACATTTTAAAGCTATAGCAAAAAATGTTGTTGATGCAAAAAAAATTGGAATAGAGACCAATATATATTTAGAGGATTGGAGTAATGGAATGAGAAATTCTCCTGAGTATGTTTTTCAATACTTGGATTTCATGTCCACCTTACCTATTACCCGTATAATGCTTCCCGACACCCTTGGTGTTTTAACGCATACTGAAACGTATAGCTTTGTATCTCAAATTGTTGAAAGATATCCAGATATTCATTTTGATTTTCACGGTCACAATGATTATGATTTAAGCGTTGCCAATGTTATGGAGGCACTTAAAGCGGGCTGTCACGGATTGCACTTAACTGTTAACGGCATGGGAGAAAGAGCAGGTAATGCCCCCCTAGCAAGTGTCGTTGCCGTGATTAATGATTTTTTACCTGAAATTGAAATATCAGTGAATGAATCTTCTTTGTTTAAGGTGAGTAAATTGGTTTCAACTTTTACAGGTTTTGGCATCCCTGCTAACAAACCCATAGTTGGCGACAATGTTTTTACTCAGACTGCTGGAATACATGCAGATGGAGATAGCAAAAAGAATCTTTACTTTAATGATTTATTACCTGAACGATTTGGTAGAAAGCGTAAATATGCATTAGGAAAAACCTCCGGAAAAGCCAATATTTTAAAGAATCTTCAAGAACTAGGTCTTACCCTTAATGATGAAGAATTAAAAAAGGTAACACTACGCATCATTGAGCTTGGGGACAAAAAAGAAAAGGTGACCAAGGAAGATTTGCCATACATTATTTCTGATGTATTGGACAGTGATTCCTACCAACAAAAAGTATTAGTAAAAGCATACGTGCTTACTCATTCCAAGGGATTAAAACCATCCACCTCTGTTTCCGTTGAAATTGATGGTGAATCATTTGAGGAAAATGCACATGGAGATGGTCAATTTGATGCTTTTATGAATGCATTGAAAAAAGTATACAAAACAAAAAAAATACAATTGCCCAATCTAATAGATTATGCAGTACGAATTCCTCCGGGAAGTCATTCTGATGCCCTATGTGAAACTATTATTACATGGGAAAGAGAAGGAAAAGATTTTACTACAAGAGGTTTAGATTCTGACCAAACGGTTTCAGCAATCAAAGCCACAGAAAAAATGCTTAACATTATATAATTATACACACAAAATATTTTAGATGAAATTAAACATAGCCTTATTAGCCGGAGATGGTATTGGTCCAGAAGTTATAGACCAAGCCGTTAAAGTTTCAGATGCAATAGCTAAAAAATACGACCATGAAATTACTTGGACACCTGCATTAACAGGGGCTGCGGCTATTGATGCTGTTGGAGAACCATATCCAGATGAAACACATGAAATTTGCTTAGCAGCTGATGCGGTCCTTTTTGGTGCTATTGGTCATCCACGTTATGACAATGACCCATCGGCCAAAGTACGTCCAGAACAAGGGTTGTTAAAAATGCGTCAGAAATTAGGGTTGTTTGCTAATGTTAGACCAACCTTTACCTTTCCTTCTTTAATCGATAAATCGCCATTAAAAAGAGAACGCATTGAAGGCACTGATCTTATTATCCTTAGGGAACTAACTGGAGGTGTCTATTTTGGTGAAAGAGGTAGAAAAGATAACGGAAATACCGCTTTTGACACCATGACCTATACTAGACACGAGATACAGCGATTGGCGAAAAAAGGATTTGAGTTAGCCATGACACGCTCAAAGAAACTATGTTGTGTAGATAAAGCCAATGTATTGGAATCTTCCCGTTTATGGAGAGAAACCGTACAAGCTATGGAAAAGGATTATCCAGAAGTAGAAGTGTCTTATGAATTTGTTGATGCTGTAGCCATGCGCTTGGTCCAATGGCCAAGTTCTTATGATGTCATGATTACGGAAAATCTTTTTGGAGACATTCTAACAGATGAAGCTTCTGTTATTTCTGGATCAATGGGATTAATGCCATCAGCCTCTGTGGGTGAAGAAAATAGGTTATATGAACCTATTCACGGTTCTTACCCGCAAGCAGCAGGTAAAGACATTGCCAACCCATTGGCAACCGTATTGTCAGCAGCAATTATGTTTGAAGATTTTGGTTTAACTGAGGAAGCTCAAGAAATAAGAGCTGTTGTAAATAAATCATTAGAAGAGGGTATCGTTACTGAGGATCTGTCTGAAGGTGAAAAAGCATATAAAACCAGTGAAGTTGGAGACTGGTTGGCAGCGAACATATAATATACATTGTAAAAATGTATCCTATTCTTAACTAGAATCTAGGAATAAACAACTATCAAATTTAAAGCCCCAGGGACAATTGTTCTTGGGGCTTTTTATGTCTAACAACTTAAGTAATAAATACCTGGGTACTAAAACGTGAAAGGCATTTCTTCAAAAAAACACCTTTTTAAAATACTACACTTCATTATATTCCGTTACAATATATACTGTAATCTTTTTCCTACTATATACGTGGCCATTAACCCTTAAAAATTAAATTATGGAAATTTATCAAAAAAAAATTCTTGCCCTAGAAGACATGAAGCAAATAGATGTTTCATTTACCCCTGATGTTTTTTTCCTTTTCGCTTCTCCAACTTTTCCAAAAACTCAAGAGTTTTTAGAACAACTACGTGGGAAATTTAAAAAGTCTATTTTTATTGGGTGTTCAACTGCTGGTGAAATCATAGGTAATCAAGTTCTAGATTCTTCCATTGCACTCACTGCTGTTAGGTTTGAAAAAACAAAAATTAAGATTACAGAGGTAGATTTAGCTACTTATAATTTAGATAGCAATAAAGCGGGCAGTAAAATCAGCGAACAATTAGCCGGTGAAGACTTGCGCCACATATTTGTTCTCAGCGATGGTCTCATTGTTAACGGGGCCGAATTAGTCAAAGGATTGCATTCCACCATAGATAAATCTGTAAGTATCACTGGAGGCTTAGCAGGAGATGGTTCCAACTTTGAAAACACTTTTATCATTCACAATGACAAAATAGAATCCAAAAAAATCATTGCCCTTGGTCTTTATGGCAAGGATTTAAAAATTGGATACGCTTCTAAAGGAGGTTGGGATTCTTTTGGTTTGGAACGCAAAGTAACAAAATCAGAAAACAACATATTATACGAATTAGACAATCAACCGGCATTAGACCTTTATAAATCCTATTTGGGCGATAAGGCTAAAGATTTGCCTGGTTCTGGCTTGCTATTCCCATTGAGTATGCGGGATGAAGACAATAAAATTCCAGTGGTAAGAACAATTTTGGCCGTAGATGAGGAAAAGAAAAGTCTCACTTTTGCCGGTAACATTCCACAAGGATCTTATGTAAGGTTAATGAAAGCCAATATAGATCGCATCATCAATGGTGCAGAGCAATCGGCGCAAATTACAAGAGATAATATTGAAGAAGAACACCAACTGGCATTTCTCATCAGCTGCGTAGGCAGGAGATTGGTAATGAAGCAATTGGTAGAAGAAGAGGTTGAAGCTGTAAATGAGGTCCTTGGTGAAAATATTTATACCACAGGGTTTTATTCTTACGGAGAAATTGCTCCCTTTGATAAATTTTCTCCTTGTGCACTGCATAATCAAACTATGACCATAACAACTTTTGCAGAATAAATAAAGTAGACAGCCTATTAAATGGAGTAATTGCCCATTTAATAGGTTTTTTACTAGTGCATTATATAACCCAAACATGATCTTAACAATTTTTGCAGAATGAATAAATTACATAGATTATTAAAGCGTCAGCTAATAAAGGCTGGAATAGACAAGTTGGAGCAAGACGGTATGGCTCAATTAATAAAGCAAGTCAATGAGGCCTATGTTGCTTTTGATAGTGATTTAGAGCAGGTTGAAACCGTTTTAGAAAAAAGCTCCCAAGAATTGTTCCAAGCCAACCAACAATTAAAATCTAATGTTGAGACCATAACAAGTCAATTATCCAAAGTAGCCGGAAACATAAAGGATGTGATTTTTGAAATGGATTTGAAAGGAAAATGGTCCTACCTTAATCCTGCTTGGGAAAAACTTACTGGCCTTAAGATAAAGGATACCATTGGAAAATCATATCACCTGTTTCTAAAAGATGAATTTGGACAGTCAATGAAAGAATTAGTCGATTTAGACAACCCTGCTTTAAACACTTTTAGCAAAAACATTAAATGCACCCTTCCTGATGGCTCAAAAAAATGGTTTGATTTCTCCATTAAAGTAATAAATACAGAAGATGGAGATGCAGAAGGATACATAGGAACCATTGTTGATATAAGCGATCTAATTGAAGCCAAAGAGAAAGAAACCAAAGCCAACAAAGCAAAAGATGAGTTTCTGTCCACTATGTCGCATGAAATAAGGACTCCGCTTAATGCCGTAATTGGCATTAGCCACCTCTTATTGTTGGAAGACCCCAAAAAAGAACAATTAGAAAACATGAATGCCTTAAAGTATTCATCCGAGCATCTCTTAGGTCTAGTAACTGATATTTTAGATTTTAATAAAATAGCATCAGGATTATTAGAGTTAGAGGAAACAGATTTTAGTCTAGAGCATACACTTACAGGTCTCCATAGTATTTTTCAAAATAAAGCCAAGGAAAAAGGCATTAATTTTGTTATTAAAAAGGATAGTTCCCTCCCTGTAATGTTAATTGGCGACAGCATCCGTGTTTCTCAAATTTTAACCAATCTTATTGGCAATGCTATTAAGTTTACTGAAGAAGGAAAAGTAGTTTTGGATATAGAAGTGGCGGCAGAAACGGAAGATGCCATTATCATAGAATTTGCAATACAAGATACGGGTATCGGTATCCCTAAAGATAAAATAGAAAGAGTATTTCAATCTTTTGCCCAAGCCAATTCTGACACTACTAGAAAATATGGAGGTTCAGGATTAGGGCTTTCCATCTGTAAACAGCTATTAGAGCTTATGGACAGTGATCTTAAACTGGAAACTGAAGTAGGAAAAGGGTCTTGTTTTAGCTTTCTATTAAACTTCAAAAAGAGTGATGAAGAGGTATTACAAAATGAAGATTATTTAAATATAGAAGCTCAAGATAATTTAAAAGGAGTGAAAATTCTTGTTGCAGAAGACAATCAATTAAACACCATGGTCATAGAGAAATTCTTTGAGAAATGGCAAATTGATCTTGATCTTGCAGAAAATGGTCTTGTTGCCTTAAACAAATCCATAGCCAATACCTATGATTTGATTTTAATGGATTTACAAATGCCTGTCATGAATGGTTTTGATTCATGCAAGGCCATTAGAGAGTCTAATAACGCCTTGAACAATGAAATGCCAATATATGCATTATCTGCTTCTACGGGCGTAAACATTAAAACTGAAATTGCAAAGTATGGAATGAATGGACTTATCCATAAGCCCTTTAATCCTAACGAATTGTATAGAATCCTATCCAAAATAGTGCAAAAAGAACTTACCACGTAAAACTGCCGCAATACAGTTTTACAAAAAAGGCCCCTGATGTTTGGACAGGGGCTTTTTTATTTTGAATCCGTTCATTTTAGGAAAGACTTCTGAGGAGTATGCCTATAAAATATAATCCGTACTTAAAAAATTGGAAAGTTTTGCTTCCAAAAGCTGTTCTATTGTCTCATTGTTCAAATCATTGTCCTTGAAAGCAACAAAGGTTCTAATAGAAAAAGAACGCAAAGCATCGTGCACACTTAAAGTGGCCTGCGCAGAATCTTTTCTTCCTGTAAACGGATACACATCTGGTCCTCGCTGACATGAACTGTTCAAGTTCACTCTACAAACCAAGTTAGCCAACGAATCTATTAAAGGTGCCAATGCATAAACATCTTTCCCAAACAAACTTACTTGTTGCCCGTAATTGGATGCTGCCATATCATCTAATGGCTCCTCAATATTTTTAAAAGAAATTATAGGTATCACAGGGCCAAACTGCTCTTCTTCATACACACGCATGTCCTTGGTCACTGGATGCAAAACTGCAGGCCATATATAATTATCAAAATGCTTTCCTCCTTTTTTATTCCATATTGCTGCTCCTTTTGCGACGGCATCATCTATGAGTTCTTGAATATAGGCAGGTTTATCAGGCTCTGGCAAGGGTGTAAGTTGAACACCATCATCCCAAGGGTTTCCAAACTTTAAGGCATCTACCCTCGCAACAAAACGCTTCTTAAACTCCGCTAAAATATCTTCATGCACATACACTATTTTAAGTGCTGTACAACGTTGCCCATTAAAAGACAATGTTCCTGCTATGCATTCATCAATTGTTAATTCTAAATCAGCATCAGGCAGTATAATTGCTGGATTTTTGGCTTCCAAGCCCAAAACCAAACGTAATCGGTTACTTTTAGGATGTTGGTCTTGTAATGCATTGGCAGATTTACTGTTTCCAATCAAGGCCAACACGTCTACCTTTCCAGTTTTCATAATTGGACTTGCCACTGCCCTTCCCCTACCAAATATAATATTGATAACCCCTTTAGGGAAACTTGTTTGAAAAGCTTCAAGTAGTGGGGTTATTAATAGAACACCATGCTTTGCGGGTTTAAAAATTGCTGTATTCCCCATAATTATGGCAGGAATTAAAAGTGCAAAAGTTTCATTCAAAGGGTAATTATAAGGCCCTAAGCACAATACAACTCCTAAAGGCCCTCTTCTTATATGTGCATAAACACCCGCATGTTTTTGAAATTTGGCTGCATTCCTATCCAACTGTTTATAATCTTCTATAGTATCATAAATGTATTCCACCGTACGGTCAAACTCTTTTCTGGAATCTGGCAAGGACTTTCCAATTTCCCACATTAATAAGTTTACAACCTCCTCCCGTTTGGTTTCCATTTTTTTAACAAAGGACTCCATACACTCAATTCTATCCTTAACACGCATAGTAGGCCAAACCCCTTGACCTTTATCATATGCATCCAGAGCGGAATCCAATGCGTCTAAAGCTTCGCTTTCCCCCATATCTGGCATGCTACCCAGTAATGTTGGGGCATAGTCCTTTGTGGATGAAATAGTAGAATATACATCTGCTGTATTACCTGTCCATTTCTTTAATTCTCCATTGACCAAATATTCTTTTTGATGAATTGGTTCTAAAATTTTAAACTCTTCAGGGATATGCATATCTGTAGTGCTCATTTAGTATTTTTTTATATTAAATATTGAAATAAATCTGGTTTATCATTTAGATAGTCTCCAAAAAAATTATTCTCTTTCATTCTTTTTATTAGTGGTACCAAATCCTCAGCACTCTTTAACTCTATTCCAACTACAGCGGGAGCGTTTTCTCTGCTGGATTTCTTAGAATATTCAAAATGCGTAATATCATCATCATCCCCTAATATTTCAACAACAAACTCTTTTAAGGCACCTGCTCTTTGAGGGAATCTAACTATGAAATAATGTTTTAAGTTTCCGTATAATAGCGCTTTTTCTTTTATTTCTGCTGTTCTCGTAATATCATTATTACTGCCGCTTACCACACAAACTACATGCTTGCCTTTAATGGCATCTTTATAATTTTCCAATGCAGAAATAGTCAACGCTCCTGCAGGTTCTACAACAATTGCATCTCTATTGTACAAATCTAATATAGTTTGACACACTTGACCTTCGTCCACAGTAATGATATCATTTAGATTTTCTTTACAAATAGGAAACGTAAGCTCCCCCACCCTTTTTACGGCAGCACCGTCAATAAATTTATCTATACTTTCTAGCGTGGTATTTACACCTTTCTCTATAGACGTTTTCATAGAAGGAGCCCCAGCCGGTTCTACCCCAATTATTTTAGTTTCTGGAGATAGTTCTTTAAACACGCTGCAGATACCAGCAGCCAAACCACCGCCGCCAATAGGAACAAAAATATAATCTATTATTTCTTTTGCCTGTGCCAATATCTCTAACCCTATGGTCGCTTGCCCTTCGATAATCTTAGGGTCATCAAACGGATGCACAAAAGTTTTTCCTAACGCTTCACATTCCGTTATTGCCTTTTGGGAAGCATCGTCAAAAGTATCACCATGCAAAACAACATCGATCCATTGCCCACCAAAAATTTTAGTCTGTTCAATCTTTTGTTTTGGCGTAACAGTAGGCATATAAACAGTTCCTTTTATGCCCAAATATTTGCAGGAAAAAGCAAATCCTTGTGCATGATTACCAGCACTGGCACATACCACTCCTTTTTTTCTTTCTTCGGCGGATAGGGAGTTTATTTTATTAAATGCTCCACGAATTTTATACGAACGTACGCGATGTAGATCTTCTCTTTTTAAAAGAATATTGGCCTTATAAAAATGAGAATACCGTATACTATTTGACAAAGGCGTTTCTTCCACTATTTGTTCAAGCACAGTAGCTGCCTTTTTAATATCCGCTATTTTTGGAAAGTATTTCATAGTTCCTTTCCCAATGCCCTTACCCTATTTCTTATAACCGTTTCAGCTTAAGAGCGTTTGGCATTATTCCCTCTGGAAGTTAAATATCCCTTTTATGACACTATAGTATCATAAAAGGGATATTATTAATTAGAAAGCCTCAAGATGTTCTTAGGACTTATTTATATTATACTATAGGCTTCATAGCCGTCATAGAATCTCGTAATTTGGCGCCTACTATTTCAACTGGATGTTCTCTAAGTGCTCTGTTTACTTCAATTAATTTGGCATTAGAAACACCATTCCCTTTATCATCAGCATATGCTTTGCCTATAATATCAGTATCTACTGTTTTCATGAAATCCGCCAATAAAGGTTTACAAGCATGGTCAAACAAATAACAACCGTATTCGGCCGTATCAGAAATAACACGATTCATTTCAAACAATTTCTTTCTTGCAATGGTGTTGGCAATCAATGGTGTTTCATGTAAAGACTCATAATAGGCAGATTCAGCAATGATACCAGAAGCGGTCATGGCTTCAAATGCCAATTCCACACCAGCTCTAACCATAGCTACCATCAATACCCCATGATCATAAAATTCCTGTTCAGAAATCTCTACATCGCCTGCCGGAGTTTTCTCAAATGCTGTTTCCCCAGTAGCCGCTCTCCATTGTAGTAAATTTTTATCATCATTGGCCCAATCTTCCATCATAGTTTTGGAAAACTCTCCAACTATAATATCATCCATATGCTTATGAAACAATGGCTGCATGATTTCTTTCAATTCTTCAGCAAGTTCAAACGCTTTAATTTTAGCTGGATTGGACAAACGGTCCATCATATTGGTGATGCCACCATATTTTAAGCCTTCTGTAACGGTTTCCCATCCATATTGAATCAATCTTGAAGCATAACCAGCATCAATTCCCTTTTCAATCATTTTATCGAAGCAAAGAATAGAACCAGTTTGTAGTAAACCACAAAGAATAGTTTGTTCGCCCATTAAATCTGATTTCACTTCTGCAACAAATGAAGACTCTAGCACTCCTGCTTTATCACCTCCAGTACCAGCTGCATAAGCTTTAGCCTGAGCCAATCCTTTTCCCTGTGGATCGTTGTTTGGATGCACTGCAATTAATGTTGGCACACCAAAACCTCTTTTATATTCTTCTCTTACTTCTGAACCAGGGCATTTTGGAGCAACCATGATTACTGTTAAGTCTTCTCGTACCTGCATGCCCTCTTCCACAATATTAAAACCATGCGAATAGGTTAAGGTAGCTCCTTGCTTCATTAGTGGCATAACAGCTGAAACAACACTTGTATGCTGCTTATCTGGCGTTAAATTACAAACCACATCTGCTGTAGGAATCAATTCCTCATAGGTCCCAACAGTAAAGCCATTTTCACTAGCATTCTTAAAGGATTGTCTTTTCTCTTTAATTGCTCCTGTTCTTAAAGCATAAGAAATATCTAAGCCAGAATCCCTCATATTTAATCCTTGGTTAAGCCCTTGTGCCCCACAACCAACAATCACAATTTTTTTTCCTTTTAAAGCTGATACACCATCAGAGAACTCAGAAGATTCCATAAATCTACATTTCCCCAATTGTTCCAGTTTTTCTCTTAATGATAGTGTATTAAAATAATTTGCCATTTTCTTATACTGATTTTATCTGTTGATTATTAATTATATATGTTGGTACCCATTCAAAATTTTGGATATTGGCATTTCTGATTTTGTTACGGCAATACGACCAGAGCGTACAAATTGCATGATACCAAAAGGTTCCAGCAAATCATGCATTTCATCTATTTCACTTTTTCTTCCTGTTTTAGAAAGGACAAAAAAGTCTCTAGAAACAGTTACTATTTGCGAATTGCTTTCTTTGATAATATTCTGAATCTGTCTTTCATCAAACAACAAGCTTGATTTTATTTTAAAAAGGGCGGATTCCTGATAAATAATCTCTTCATCTGTATGGTAATACGCTTTTATCACCTCTATCTGCTTTTCTATCTGCCCAACGATTTTACGCGTCACCTCAGATGTAGTAAAAACTACTATAGTGAATTTAGAAACATTTTTTATTTCTGATTTAGAAACATTTAAACCCTCTATATTGATGTGTCTCTTTAAGAATATCCCTGAAATTCTATTCAGCAATCCTACATTGTTTTCCGAATAAACGGATATGGTAAACCTTTCTTTCTCCATTTCCTTTCCCTAACCCTCTTCCAATAGAAAGAAGGTGTTTATGGGTCATTTTAATTAATATTATTTTTTGTTTTAACAGCCATGATTACTCCTGTGGACCAATTCATTTTTGTTAAATTAAAATCTGCTCTGTTTTCCAAATAT
Organism: Flavobacteriaceae bacterium; assembly: GCA_002746415.1. Taxonomy (GTDB): domain Bacteria; phylum Bacteroidota; class Bacteroidia; order Flavobacteriales; family Flavobacteriaceae; genus Saonia. Next base: position 209,777 of record NVXD01000016.1, read on the forward strand.
GCAACTAACCCATCTACATTTTCTTGATGCCCTGCTGGCCAATTGGGTTGTGCAGTCATATCATCAATCACATAAAAGCCACCTACTTTGACCAAATCCAAGACCTCATCTATCTCACTGTATTTTCCAGGCCATGCATCTGCAAAAATTAAATCAAATTGACTGCCTTTATACTCTTTTATCCATTCCGAACCATCCATGCAAATTACCGCTACTCGCGCATCATCGGCAAAATAATCCTTTGCAATTTCAATCAGTTTTGGATCATTGTCTACTGTTGTAATTCGTGACCCAGCATCCATTCCATCAATCATCCAGGATAAGGAAAGCCCAATTCCCGTACCCAATTCTAAAATATTCGCATTTTGTTTTGAACTAATCAAGGTCTTCAATAAAGTGCCAATATAGATATCAGAAGGCATTGTAAATCCTATTTCTTTGGATTTACGCTCAATTTCCGAATGAATTTTTGGTCTATCAAGAATGTTTGAATCGTTCATTAGCTCTTACCGTATAGTTTTGAAAAAAAGACATCTACTAGCTGTTGATTTTCAGGGAAATTAAACACTTCAACTATTACGTTGTTTTCAATCTTCCAAAGCAAACAAGACATATTATCAAGATTATCTTCTTTCTCAAGATTACTCCAATTCCTATGACAATCAATAACATAATCATCATTAACTCCCATCACTATTGGTTCTGCTTTAAATGCTCCCTTCTTAAGGTCATTAAAATACCCTAAAACTTCATCAACACCATTCTTGGTTCCACTCAAGGGGTGTTCCCCCGGAATGTGCCATTTTATATTCGTTGCTAAAATCTTTTTTATTCCATTTGAATCATTCGCTGCATATGCCTTAAAAAAGGCATGAATCAAAATAATATTTGGATGAGAATCTGTCATAAAATCAAAATTTTGCTGTGTACTTAGTTTTTCAAATGCATTGGTTTGCGAAACCACCCCTAGTGCTACTGCACTGGTTGTCATAAGTGTTTTCTGCATAAAATTGCGTCTTTTCATCTAACCAATTATTTTCATTTTAATCTTACATCAGAAACCGAAGCTCCTGTTGGAATCATAGGGAATACATTGCCTTCTTGCTCCACACAAACTTCTAGGAAATAAGCCTCCTTAGAAGCCATCATTTCTGAAATAGTATCCACTAACTCCTCCCGTTTTGTTACTCTTTTAGCTGTAATATGATATCCTTCTGCGATTTTTACAAAATCTGGATTGGTCATGACAGTAGAAGCGTATCTTTTCTCAAAGAACAGCTCCTGCCATTGCCTTACCATACCCAGGTGTTCATTATTCAATACTACAATTTTTACAGGTGTTTTATTCTGAAAAATAGTAGCTAATTCCTGAATATTCATTTGGTATCCACCATCACCAATAATGGCTACGACCTCTCTATCCATGGCCCCCATCTTAGCGCCTATAGCTGCCGGCAAGGCAAATCCCATAGTCCCTAATCCACCAGAGGTAATATTACTTTTGGTCTGTTTAAATTTAGCATATCTACAGGCTATCATTTGGTGCTGACCAACATCACTCACTATTATGGCATTATTTCCCGAAGCTATATTAATTTGCTCAATAACCTCACCCATGGTCAAGCCCTCTTTTGTTGGGTGAATGTCATTTTTAATAACAGCATCAAACTCAATATCATATCTCTTTTTGAACTCGTTGTGCCAAGAATCATGACTGTTTTTATCTATCATAGGTAAAAGCAACTCTAAGGTCTCTTTAGCATTCCCTAAGACAGCCACATCCGCGTGTACATTTTTATGTATCTCAGCTGGGTCAATTTCAAAGTGAATTACCTTAGCTTGCGTGGCATAGGTGTCCAATTTTCCTGTAACTCTATCGTCAAAACGCATGCCTATGGCAATCAGCACATCACACTCATTAGTCAATACATTAGGCGCATAGTTTCCATGCATACCCACCATACCTACATTTAAGGGATGATCTGTATTCATTGCTGAAAGGCCCAAAATTGTCCATGCAGCAGGAATCCCTGCTTTTTCAACCAACTCTTTAAGTTGCGCTTCAGCTTTTCCAATAATAATCCCCTGACCAAATACAATAAGTGGCTTTTTAGCTGCATTTATCAAGGCCGCTGCCGCTTCTATTTGTGATGTTTTTGGTTTAGGTACTGGCACATAACTTCTCACCTTTCTACAAGGCTCATAAGAGAAATCAAACAATTCTTGTTGAGCATTTTTTGTAATGTCTATCAAAACAGGACCTGGTCTACCGGATTTAGCGATATAAAATGCCTTTGCCAATACTTCTGGAATTTCAGAGGCAGTTGTGATTTGATAATTCCATTTGGTAACTGGTGTGGAAATTCCAATAATATCTGTTTCTTGAAAAGCATCCGACCCCAAAAGGTGGCTAAATACTTGTCCTGTAATACAAACTATGGGTGTAGAATCTATTTGCGCATCAGCAATACCTGTGACCAAATTGGTAGCTCCAGGTCCTGACGTTGCCATAGCCACACCAACTTTTCCTGTTACTCTAGCATACCCCTGCGCAGCATGTGTAGCAGCTTGCTCATGTCTTGTCAATATATGGGTAAGCTTATCTTGAAACTTGTACAATTCATCATAAACTGGCATTATAGCACCCCCTGGGTATCCATAAAGCAAATCTACTCCTTCCGCAAGCAAACAATGTATGATAGCTTCTGCCCCACTAATTTTAGTTGAGGCTTTTTCTTCCGTTTTCAACTGCTTCTCTTTTACTCTTTTCATTTTTTAAGCTCAAGTTTAAGTGTCCAGTAAAAACCTTATCACTTAATTTGTAATTTTTACATTCTTTTGATTCGTTCTCTTAAATCACGCTCCAATAACATTCTACTAACATCTAAAACTTATCGGTAACACATCCTTCTGATGCTGAAGACACTGTTTTGGCGTATTTATATAAAACTCCTTTTGTTCTTTTCAATGCTGGTTTTTTCCAATTGGCTTTTCTATCAGCCAATTCTTCATCTGAAACTTCCAATTGAATTGTATTTTTAACAGCATCAATTGTGATGGTATCTCCATCCTTCACCAATGCAATAGTCCCCCCATCTTGTGCCTCAGGAGCAACATGCCCTACCACAAAACCATGAGATCCACCAGAAAAACGACCATCCGTAATTAAGGCTACCTCTTTACCTAGTCCGGCACCCATAATTGCCGCTGTAGGTTTTAGCATTTCCGGCATTCCAGGTCCTCCTTTTGGTCCTTCATACCGAATGACCACAACATCTCCTTTTTTAACTTCTCCGTTTCTAATGCCATCATTTGCTAAAAACTCCCCTTCATATACTTTTGCAGTTCCTGAAAAATACAATCCTTCTTTCCCTGTAATTTTTGCAACAGAACCCTCTTCCGCCAGATTTCCATAAAGCACTCGTAAATGCCCGGTTTCCTTGATAGGGTTTTCTAATGTTTTAATAATAACTTGGTCTTTTGCCAAATCATCTGCAACACCTAAGTTTTCTGCCAATGTTTTTCCTGTTACTGTAATACAGTCCCCATGCAACAAACCGTTTTTCAACATGTATTTCAAAACGCCTGGAACACCACCAATCTCATGCAAATCTTCCATGACGTATTTACCACTTGGTTTTAAATCCGCGATAAAAGGTGTTGTATCACTAATACGCTGAAAATCTTCTAGTGTAAAATCAATTTCGGCAGCATCGGCTATTGCCAAGAAATGTAGTACTGCATTTGTAGATCCTCCAAGAATAATCACCAAACGAATAGCGTTTTCCAAAGATTTCCGTGTTACAATATCCGATGGTTTTATATCATGCTCCATTAAATAACGCAGCGCTTTCCCTACTTCAAGACATTCCTCTTCCTTTACATTGCTCACTGCAGGGTTTGAAGAGTTATATGGTAAGGACATTCCCAAAGCTTCAATAGCAGAGGCCATAGTGTTTGCAGTATACATTCCACCACAGGCACCTGCTCCAGGACATGCCTTTCTTATGACTTCTTTATATTCTTTTTCATCAATGGTACCCGCAACTTTTTCTCCCCATGCTTCAAAAGCTGAAACAACATCTAATTTTTTATCATTATGGCATCCTGCGGCTATTGTACCCCCATATACCATGATGGATGGACGATCTAAACGCAACATCCCCATTAAAGCTCCAGGCATATTTTTATCACAGCCCACTACGGTAATGGTTGCATCATAATTCATAGCTTGCACAACTGTTTCCACAGAATCAGCAATTAAATCACGAGAAGGCAAGGAAAAACGCATTCCTTCTGTTCCCATAGAAATACCATCACTGACGCCTATTGTATTAAAAATAAGGCCAATCAAATCAGCATCCTGTGTTCCTTGTTTAACTATTTTGGAAAGGTCATTCAAATGCATATTACATGGATTCCCTTCATACCCCATACTTGCAATTCCTACAAGAGGTTTTTTCATGTCTTCATCCGTTAAACCAATTGCGTGCAACATGGCTTGTGCAGCTGGCTGTGTAGGGTCTTGGGTAACATTCTTACTGTATTTGTTTAATTCCATTTTTTCTTTCTCTACAATTCTTATTTCTACTATACATGAATCCTTCTATCAAAGATAAATCTTTAAAAAACCCAACATCTTCAACAAATTATTAAGGTTTAAATCCAGTTGTATTGTTATTTATTTATTTCTCTGATTATCAATCATATAGCTTTGTTATTCATATCATATTCAACACTTTACAAGTAGCCCCATTTCACTAACATATAACCCCTTATAAATGAAAAAGCCTGTATCAGAAAAATGATACAGGCTTTTTAAAATCAATTAAAGTCTATATCATTCCCTAAAAGGGACAATAAGGACTAAACTGATTATATTTTTTATTCTTTTCATTATGTAATGATACTCATATTATTTCTATCCACAAAAAAACATTATTATTTACCTAAATTTGAGTTGCTTAAAATGCTATTAAAAATGGAGAAAACTGTTTCGGATGCCATACACTATAGACGTTCTGTACGCCTATTTAAAAAGACTGTTGAATTGGATGAGGAAATGGTGAAAAAATGCCTAGAACATGCTGTATTAGCCCCTACCAGTAGTAATCTCCAGTTATGGGAATTCTACCACATCACTAATTCTACCACTTTAAAAAGCATGGTTAAGGCTTGCCTTGGTCAAAATGCCGCAAAAACTGCCCAACAAATGATTGTTGTAGTTGTTCGTAAAGATTTATGGAGGAAAAGGGCTAAAGCCAATATCAACCACCATAAAAAAAGTTTAGGAGGAAAGTTAAAAGAGCAATATAGCAAACGAGAAAAGTTTGTTTTTACCTATTATCAAAAAGTAATCCCTTCTATTTATGTAGATTTTCTTGGTGTTTTTGGATGGCTAAAATATATTGTTTTCAATATAATAGGATTGTTTAGACCTATATACAGACAAGTAAGAAATTCCGATATGCGCATTGTTGCCCATAAAAGCGCCGGCTTGGCCGCACAGAATTTTATGCTTGGAATGGCTGCAATTGGGTATGACACTTGCCCAATGGAGGGAAGTGATACCTACAGAATTAAAAAAATACTCCGTTTGCCCTTTGGTGCCGAAATAAACATGGTCATTGGGTGTGGCGTACGGGAAGAACAAGGGGTTTATGGCAATCGGTTTAGAATTCCCTTTGAAGATGTTTACAAAAAGATTTAAGGGACTACTTTTTATACTAATTTAAAGGTGATTTTATCTCCAAACTTTTTTTGAGCCAATACGCAGATGGATTTTTCTGATAGTTGCAATATTCTTGGGTACCCACCTGTGGTCTGACCGTCTTTCATTAAAATTATCAATTTTCCAGAAGGAGTAAGTTGTACAGTTCCTGGCAATGTAGCAGAAGTTAACATGGAATCTGAATGCCCTGCTATCAATTCCTCTAGTTGATATGCCATTCTATCATTCTCCTTTGCAATTGAAAAATCATAAAAAAACAATTTTTCAAAATGTATGTTATCCAATAATCCAAATTCAGGTCCTTTATACACCGTTATTACTGTTTCATTGAAAACTGCATCTGACGAAAGCTCTTGTTGCTTAGGAGTAAATTTAGTATTCGCATCATAAAGCACTTCTGTGTCCTTTTTTAAACATTTCGACCTTGTTATAGGTGTATATAAGGAGCTACTTCCAAGTTTGTTTTCTGCTATAAATCCACCTTTTATACCCAAATAAGCACGCAATCCTTTTTCCAGCTTGCCATATGACAGCACATCTCCCTTTTTAATTTTGTGTACTTCGTTATTAGCGATTGGTGTATTGTTCAAAGTTGCAGACAACTCTGCTCCGCTCAATGAAATATGGGTGTCCTTTTCAAACTCCAATGTTGGTCCCGTCATAGTGATTTCAAGAGCCGCATCATGGATATTATTGGATAACATGTCATTTACTTTCTGAAAAGAAATGGCGTCCATTGCACCAGATACTGGTACTCCCTTATCCCTATAACCAAATCTACCATCATCTTGAATTGTAGTAAAAAACCCTGATTTAAGAACTTTAAGCATTTACTCCCTCTTTTTCCAATTGATAAATTCCTACTTCGCCCTCAATTTTATGCAAATCGTATGCTGCTCTAGAAATTTGATGAAAATGAATTTTATCTCCAACACTGACCAAACAAGGTTCTTTTTTATCCCCATTAAAAATTGGAATTGGACAGTTCCCGATAATATTCCAACCTCCAGGTGATTCTTGTGGGTACATTCCTGTTTGCTTTCCTGCCAATCCTACAGCGCCTTTGGCAACTTTTAAACGCGGGGATGCTCTTCTAGGAATTTCCAAACTATCTGGCAAGCCTCCTAAATACATAAAGCCTGGTAAAAAACCTATTCCATAGACGGTATACGTATGTTGGGTGTGCAGGGAAATGATTTCATCTGTACTTTTTTGCAACCTATTGGAAACTTCCTCTAAATCTATCCCAAAATCCAAATCATAGCAAACTGGGATTTTCCAAACAGTCTTCTCGACCAAAGTTTGCTCGCCCATATTCAAATACCAACTTTTTACTTGAGTTTCAATCGCACTAAAATCTATTGCGCTATCTTTTTGAATAAGGGTTAGGGAATTGTAGGCCGGAACTGTTTCCCATATATGATTTTGCAGGTGTTTTTGTTTTATATGGGCATTAAATTTTAAAATATCATTCAGTATTCCTTCATCAACCTTCTTGGGCCATTCAATTAGAACAGCATGTTGACCAAAGGGTTTTATTGAAATGGAATACGCATTCATTTTGTCACAAAAATATGTTGCTTTGTCAATTCTACTGAAAGATACATCAATATTTGCAATGCAGCCGGAGTATCACCATGAATGCAAAACGTATCGGCCTCAATCGCAATCATTTCCCCATCCACAGTTCTTACCTCACGCTTTCTTAACATTCTGACAATGTGATTTATAACCAGCGTTGGGTCTTGTATCAATGCATTGGTCAACTTGCGAGAAACCAAACTTAAATCCGCATTATAATTCCGATCCCCAAAGGCCTCTTTTTTTATTTTAAAACCTTTTTGTACTGCCAAAGTTTCAATTTTTGAGCCATATGGAACATAAAGAAAAACAATATGTTTGTATTTTTCAATGGCTTCAAGATATACCGTTGCCAGTGCTTCATTCTTGGCAAGATCATTATACAGGGCACCGTGAGCTTTTATGTGGTGTAGTTTTACGTGATACTTCTCTGTTAGTAACCGCAAACTATCAACCTGGTTTTTAATACTTTCCTGTAGTTGCTCTGCTGAAATTTCCATAGAAACCCTTCCAAAATTATTGCGATCAGGGTAGGAAGGATGTGCACCAACTTTTACGTTATACTTTATTGCCAATTGCACAACTGCGTCCATAGTAGTTAGGTCACCTGCATGTGCTCCACAAGCAATATTACAAGAGGAAATTAAAGGGAACAACTCTTTTTCGTTACCAATCCCCTCCCCTACGTCACAATTAATATCAATTTCCATTTTATCAAAATAAGCCTAATACTTTAAAAATACTTTTTGCTCCCAATAGTAAGGACAATAGTATAATAACACCTCCAATAATATTCTGCACAATTGTATTCTTATGTTTGCCCATAACAGCTGTTTTATTAACCACCCAAAGCAGGAATATTGCAATTAAAGGCAGTAAGATACCATTGGCAACCTGTGCAAACATGATGATTTCTATAGGTTTTATGTCAAACGACAAGAAGAACACACCTAAAAACAATATAAAGCCCCAAACAATTCTAAATTTGACATCTTTCATTCCTACCTGCCAATCAAAACAACTATTAGCAACATAAGCTGCAGCTAAAGGTGCGGTTATGGCAGATGTTATCCCTGCTGCAAACAACCCAATACCCATAAAGTATTTGGCGCTGTTTCCATATAACGGCTCTAGCCCTTTTGCTAAATCTAATACATTAGTAACTCGAGTGCCGTAAATACTGGTAGCGACAATGACAATGGCCATAGACACCAAACCACCTACAGCTATAGCAATAAATGTATCTTTTCTCGCCAGTTGTAAGTCGTCCTTGGATTTCCATTTTTCACTTACAAGGGAAGCGTGTAAAAACAAATTATATGGAACTACAGTAGTTCCTACTAAGGCAATAATAGTCAAAACACTATCCTTGGGAGTTGTAGGCACAAAAAGGCCTTTTAAAATTTCCGCTATATCAGGTTTTGTAATCACAGCGGTGACCAGAAAGGACAAACTCATTAATATGACCAAAGAAACCAATACCTTTTCCAGGGTCTTATAGCTTCCAAAGTATAGAAGAGCAAAAGCGATGCCTCCAATGACCACTGGATAATAATTTGTTTTAGGCTTTCCAAAAATAGCTTCCAAACCCAAAGTAGCGCCACCAATGTTCCCTGCTTCATAGGCTGCATTGCCAATCACGATAGCTCCTAGTATTAGGGATAATACGACATATTTAATCCATGGAGTCCTTAATTCTCCGCGAATTACGGCTGCAAGTCCTTTTTGAGTAATAATCCCTAGTCTAGCAGACATTTCTTGTAAAACAATAGTCGCAATTATGGAAAGTAATAACGCCCATAACAATGCATAGCCAAACTGTACACCAGCTAAAGTACAAGCTGTTACAGTTCCAGGTCCAACGAATGCCGCTGCAACCAATACTCCTGGTCCAATTTTCTTAAACATCTGTATTAAAATTCAATCCCATTCCCTTGTAAATATAAAAGGTAGTTTCTTAAAATTGATGCATAAGGAGTTTGAATTCTTTAAAAAGTGTGCATTTCATCTAAAAGTGTGCATTTCGTCTAAAAGTTGGGTGCTATATATCGACTTCATATAATAATCCTAACAAGTTGCTGTTATAATAATCCCGAACCTTAAAAAAACCTACTTAAATGACGTGCATTGAATGCAAAAGAGAGCTTAGCTATATAGACCACAGAAAATCCGTTGACACTTTAGGAGCGGAATTGTGCAGACAGCATAGAAAGCGAATGGAAAAGATGATTGAAAAGTACAACACCTCTTCAGAAGCCATACAATTATATTATGGCATGAAAGAAGCTGGATTACATCCTATGCTTGAATGGTGGGACGGACAAAAGTTCGTGGATTTAGCTATTTCGAGAGTAAAATTGAACATTGAAATTGATAATGAATACCAAATGATCACCCATGAACAGGCCATGAACGACCTTGAAGAAGCTATGCATTCTTTTAAAAATGGGTTTACCACAATTCGCATTCCACATATTGTAATTAAACATAACCTAAAGGAAACTGTGAACAATATTACAGGGATTGTAGAAGGCTTAAGAGCCAATATAAAAGTCATTTAGGCGTTTATAACAAAGCATACAACCATTAAATAGTATTCTTATGTCCAACCAAAAGAAACATTTGACAATACCTATTAGGATTACATTGTTAGCGATCTTAATTGGTGTACTTATCAAAATATTGAATTGGTCACCGCTTTTAGCTGATAGCATTATCTTTTTTGGATTTACCACTATTAGCATCTTATACGCCATTCGATTTTCAAAAAAAGAAACCAAAGGCTCCATTGCTTATATTAAAATGGTTTTGGTACTGTTTTGGTCACTGAATGGGATTTTCACCATCTTACATCTTCCCTATGGAGAGGTTTTTCAGGTGGTAAGCCTCATTGCCTTTCTTTTTTGGGCAGCTATGGAGGGCACTAGTTATTTTGTGAATAAAGAATCCCAAAAAAATAGTTCAGGCTATCTTTTGTGGAACAGCATTATGATAATAGGTGCATTTTCCATAGTAATGGGAGCTCTTTTCAATTTTCTTAATTGGGACTATGCCATACATCTATTCGTATTAGGTGTTTCTGCTGTAACCCTTTATATTTTAAGAGATGTCTTTGCAGGAAAACAGGAATCTGCGGAAGAGAAGTGAAATGAAGTATGAGGTGCGAAGTTTGAAGTTTGAAGTTTGAAAAGTGTGAATTTAGCTTTTAGCGTTGCAATAATACCAGCTCTAGTAGCCAATACATATCAGTCTATATGATTGTTAAAAAAATCAGGATTTATACAATACAAGAGATGTGGCTTTTCTCTCTATAAAAATTTTAACGATTTCATGAAACCGCTTTAAGGGCATAAATGCAGAGACTATTACTATAGGCTCCTTTGAATACGCTAAATGCAGGTTTAAAATCATGTCCGAATCAGAAATGACTATATCCAAATCCACTACATTCATGTAATCCAGTTCCGTTCCGTAGTATACAAATTTGCTCTCACCGAAGATTCGTTTGGTATTCTTTAGCTTAAAAAACTTGGAGAACGCATGTATCAAATAGCCTCCCCAAATTACCAATCCTAGAGCAGTCAAATTACAAACAACATTTACACAAGATTCCTTTATTCTTTATTTTCGTCAAGTAAATTTGAATCGGTGATAAAATTGAAATATTCTCTCGTATATTTCTGTTCAAAACTTCGAAGTTGCCAAAATTCAAAAAAGCAGGTTACTATTAAGCATATCAAAAAAATAAAATAAACAGATGAAATCAATTCGTTGCATATTTTTCCTCCTATTATTTATTTTATTAGGATGTAAAAATCAAACAGTCAAAAAGTTTGATAGCTTTTCAATTGAAAAAAGAAATTCAAAACCAATAGTCAGTTTTACTTTCGATGATGGAATCACTTCGGATATTGCGAATTTCAAATTCGAGGAATGGAACGAAATGATATTATCACATCTCGAGAATGAAAACCTAAAAGCAATATTTTTTGTAACGGGACGGAATAAATTAAATAAAAAAGGTCAGTTTTTACTGCAGAGTTGGAATGATAAAGGACATAAAATAGCGAATCATTCTTTTAGTCATCCCTATTTCAATTCTGATAAAAACAATTCCCATCTTTTTGAATTGGAATTATTGAGAACTGATACCATCATTTCAAAATTCAGTAATAATATTAAATTTTTTCGATTCCCATATTTGAAGGAAGGTCAAAATAAGGCTAAAGTTGATAGTTTAAGAACCATTCTTAGCAAACATAATTACCAAAATGGCTATGTCACCATTGATGCATCTGACTGGTATGTTAACCAACGATTAATTGAAAGAATTGGAGAAATTGGTGCTAAAAACGCTGATATTGAAAAATATAAGGCCTTTTATATAAAGCATATAATGGAAAGAGCCAATTACTATGAAGCCCTTTCTTACGCCATAAACGACAGACACATTAATCATACTCTTTTACTTCACCACAATTTAACATCAGCACTGTTTTTAGGTGACCTTATACAAGAATTCAAAGCCAAAGGCTGGGAAGTGGTACATGCAGATGTAGCCTATAAAGACCCTATTTTCAAAACAATACCTGATGCTAATTTTGCAGGTGAGAGCCTCATATATTCCATGGTCAAACAGCTGACAAAATATGACCACTCCCTTAGGTATCCTGCTGAGGACAGCAGATATGAAAAAGAAAAAATGAACAAATTGGGGCTCTAAAAACGGTATAAAAATACGTGCTCTTCGACGTTTGTAACTTCGAAGCTTTGCACAAAAATTACACCAACCAACCTTCCTCTATCCAAACTACACCATCTGCGATACCACCTAAATGAGTACTTATAAATATGGCGCTACAAAATTTATAAATACTAAACATATTGATTTACAATAAGATATAGTATATTAGTTACATAATTATGGTATAGCAAATAGCGATATCTGCTTGTTAATAGTACAATATCCCCCTTTACTAATTCAAAATTTTGCAATATGAAAAGAGGAGCGTTTACAAAACTGACAGGGCTTAGCGTTATAGCTATCTCAACAACGGGCTTCATTAGATTCAATGGTAAATCCTATGAGGGAGATTGTGAAACCACTTCAGATATTTTGGGACCTTTCTACAGACCAGATAGCCCAGTACGAGACAATTTAGTACTTCTGGGTATGCCTGGAGATATTGTTGAACTAACTGGGGTTATTAGACATAAGGATTGTCAAACCCCCCATAAAAATGCAAAAGTTGAGCTTTGGCATTGTTCATCTGAGGAAATTTATGACAATGATTCCGATGAATTCCGTTATCGAGGAACAACATATTGTGATGATAATGGCATGTATAAATTCAAGACTCAAATGCCAGTACCCTATGATGCTGGTGGAGGTCTTATAAGACCCGCACATTTTCATATGATGGTATCCGCTCCTGGGTATCAGAGTTTCGTGACTCAAATTTATTTTCAAGGGGATCCTTATGTCGAAAAAGACCCTTGGTCAGCAGCTTCTAAAGCGCAATACAGAAAACTTAAGGTTGAAGAAGAAAATGGAACAAAGAAGGTTGTATTCGATTGCAATATAAATGACAAACTCAAAGCTTCTATTTCGGCTCTTAATCAGATAGTAGGAAAGTATAAGAATGACACTAGTGAAAAAGTCATGGAATTTTTTGAAAGAAATGGTCAATTGTGGTCTAAAAATGAAGTTTTTGGAGAGCGCTATGCATATGTGGGCGAAAACAAGTTTGAGTATAGTGGAATGCCGACAGGTTTATATGAAAAATTGCAGTTTGATTTTAAACAAGTAGGCACAATAAAACTCCAATTAACCGCTGTTTGGGAAAATGGGAAGGAAATAAAAGAACTATTTACAAAGCTCTAATTCTATGAAACATACATTATTATTTTTTGTATTACTAACATCACAATTGGATGTTTATAGTCAGCAAGACAGTTTACATTTAAAAAGTCAACAAGAGACTAACAAAGAAATTGCTCGTAATTTTTATCAAGATCTTTGGTTTACTAACAACACAGAAAAGTACAAAGATTATGTCGCGAGTGAATATGTAGTTCATGACATTTTTGAAAGAAAAGGTTTAACTGAACCAGCAATTGAACAAAAAAATATTGCCGATATGTTTTGGGAAAATGGCGAACTGCAGGGCAAAATTGATTATCAGATTGCGGAGGGCGATTTTGTTGCCACAAGATGGCATGCATCTCTTAAGCCAAATACATTTTTTGGAAAAATTTTAGGAATGGAGAAACTTGCGATTATCAATGTTTTCCGGATAAAAGATGGGAAAATCGTTGAAATTTGGAATCACAGGCATGATATTGAAACAAACCAAACCTTAAAATTTGTCTTTAAGGGACTTTTAATTGGTTTGCTGGTTGCACTTATTCCAACTATTATCGCTTTCCGATTGAGGAAAAAATTGAGGCTCATCCGAAATCAGTAAAATACTGCTCAACACCCTCAAGGCCCAAATTACAATGCCTTTCCCTTTGCCTTTTCAATACTAAGTCAGGCTGAGAACAAGTAGAGAAAGACTAAAACATTCTAAAATTCTTGTTTCTATGCTTAAAGAATAGCTATCTCTTTAATTTCCAAATTTGAAGATACTATTCGCCTTATAAAACTGCTAGAAATTTTGCATATTAAAAAGGGCAGGAAGCTCCAAAAAACTATCTTCGCGCCATGTGGATGTATTTGGGTTTATTGGCTGCTTTATTTTTAGGATTACACAACTTATGTAAGAAACATGCAGTACAGGGAAATGAAGTATTCCCAGTGCTTTTAGGGACCATAACAGCAGGTTTTTTATTGCTGCTACCGCTCTATATTAGTTCCCTATATTTCCCTACTGAAACACAGCGTTTAGATCTGTATATTAGCGCTATACCATTGCAAACACATGGTTTTATTTTTATCAAATCCCTCATCATGGCTGCCTCTTGGGTACTGGCATACCAGGCGTTGAAACATTTACCTATCACCATTGTCACCCCTATTAGATCAGCAGGGCCATTTTTTACATTTATTGGAGCTATTTTAATTTACCAGGAACGACCCAACTTTTTGCAGTGGGTTGGTTTTTTTCTGATTCTTTTTTCTGTTTTTCTATACTCCAGAATTGGCAAAAAGGAAGGTATTAATTTTAAACGAAACAAATGGATTTATGCCATCGTTGGGGCCACTTTTTTGGGTGCTTCCAGTGGTTTGTACGATAAATTTCTAATTCAAAGCTTGCACTTAAATCCTGTTACCTTACAATTTTGGTTTTGCACCTATACTATGGGTATTCTAGCCTTTATTTTAGCAATCAGTTGGATCAAAACACCAGCTAGGCGTAAAAAGTTTAAATGGCGATGGACCATTCCTGCGGTAGGGATTCTATTGCAAATAGCGGATTACTTTTATTTTAAGGCACTGCAAGATCCGGAGGCCTTGATAATGTTGTTATCCGCTATTAAAAGGAGTCAGATACTTATCGCCGTTGTTCTTGGCGGACTACTTTTTAAAGAAAAGAACAAGCGTAAAAAGCTTATTCCTCTCTTTGGTATTATGCTTGGGGTATTTTTGATTTTGTCTTCTTAGAAAATGCTTTGAAGTTGCAAACTACGAACAGCTGGATACCTCGAAGTTACAAACTTCGAAGAGCGGCGTTGCATACTTAGAAGAGCGGGTGCTCCTTCTGCTAAGCGAAGTTTGTGACTTCAATTCTCTAATCAATTTGATTTTCAACAAGATATACTATCTTAGTTGAAGTAATTATGATGTAGTTCATTGTAATACTAGCTTGATAAGATTCATTATAATCAACTATCAACCAATGATTAAATTCTTTAGAAAGATTCGCCAACGACTTCTAACTGAAAATAACTTCAGCAAATACTTGCTTTACGCAGTTGGAGAAATTGTACTTGTTGTTATTGGTATTCTGATTGCTTTGCAGATAAATAATTGGAATCAGGAGTGGGAGACTCATAAATTTGAAAACGAATTGCTTATAGAATTACGCCAAACAATAATTTATGATTATTCCTTGATTGATAGGATCTTGGAAGGAAACCAAACCTCAAAATTTTCTGGTCAAACAATTCTAACTCACTTTGATAACAAGCGACCCTATCATGATTCTTTGAATCAACATTTTTGGAAAGCCAATTGGTGGTGGCAAATGAATCTACGGCATACCGCTTTTGGAAATGCTAAATCTTATGGTTTACATTTTATCAAAAGCGATTCCTTGAGGTCGCTTCTTACACGTGTATATGAAAATGATTCAGAATTTATGGATGACAAGGATGGTAGGCTTGCGCTATATCATTATAATGTTGTTGAACCGCATATTATTAATTTATTTGAGTCCACTAGCATGCATTCTGAAATGACTCCCCTGGATTACGACATGCTACAGAATGATCAAAAGTATAGAACCATTTTGAACACTAATATTGGTAACAGAAATTGGTTTGAAAGTTATGTGGTAAATATAATTTTGCCAAATTTACAGGAATTGGATCAGAAATTATTGGAGGAGCTTAATAATCGATGAATCATGATAACTTCTCTATTTGGTATTTTGCTTGGGGTGTTTTTAATTTTGTCATCTTAGAAAATGCCTCGAAGTTGCAAACTTCGAAGAGTGGGTAATTATTCATTATCTTGACAAAGTAACTGCCAATCAATACCATACATGATTAAATTCTTTAGTAAAATCAGACAACGACTATTGACCGAAAACAAATTTAGCAAATACCTACTCTATGCAATTGGCGAAATAGTGCTAGTAGTTATTGGAATTCTTATTGCTTTGAGTATTAATACTTGGAACCATAACCTTGCTGATGAAAAAAAGTCTAAAATCATTCTTGAAAACCTTCATGAAGAATTTGTATTGCACAAGGAAAAACTCGCTTTCGCTCTTCCGAACTACGCTATTGGTATCAATGCCAATATCAATTTAGTTAATCTCTGTGGGCACGACTCCATTACTTTAACCGCCCTTCAAATTGACACAATACTAAGTCAAACATTCAAAGGAGCCCCTTTTAATCCTCCTCAACCCATATTAGATGAACTACTAAATACTGGAAACCTAAATCTAATTCAGAATAAAAAATTACAACAATACTTATTTGAATGGGAATCAAAAAATAAACATTTCAAACTAGTCTATAGCGCCTATTGGCAATTTGATAGTGATCAATTAGCGCCATACCTCAACAAGCATTGGTCATGGAAAAATTTGGAAATAGCAGGTGGCACTGCGTATTGGAAAGACAGAAGTAAATTGAAAACCAACGTAAATGCCATGTTTCAAGATATAGAATTTGAAAACTTGTTTACTACCAACGCATTCCATTTAACAAGGCTCCAAAACGAACTGAAACAAATGGATCAATTGCTTATTTCGATAATAGCTGAAACGGAAATTAACTAATCTCTTAACTAATTGAAGTTTGTGACTTCAAATCTCTAATCAATTTGATTTTCAGCAAGGTATACTGTCTTAGTTCAAGTAATTAGAATCTAGTTTATACAAATATCTGCTTGTTAGCAAAAATTATGAAAAAAAGCCACCTTTATAGATTCAGTGCAATATGTAGTTTAATAAGTGGCTTATTTTTAACTATTGGCTGGACCTTAAATATTAATCGTGATTCATTAGTTGGGGCTTTTATGGTTCTAATAGCATATGTACTTGCCATATTTGCATTTATGGGCATTTATGGAGTCCAGTACAAACAACTAAAAATCATAGGGTTTCTTGGATTCATTTTCTTAATTGTAGCAAACACTGTATTTGTGCCATGGTTATTTCTTGATATTGCCATAATTTCTGGAGTAGCTCAACAAGTTAATTGGAAAGAGGTTCAAGATATTGGCCCAACACATGTCATTGCGGTTATAGGCGGCATTGGATTTGTGCTAGGCTTCTTCCTTTTGGGTGTGGATACAATTAGAGCAAAAGTTTTTAGCAAATGGCCTGCTATATTGCTTATCATTGCTGGCATCATGCCTCTAATTTACACATGTCTACCTATTGGTAAACTTTTGCCCCGAATTGCAGGACTGGCACTGCTTGGTTTTAGTTGGAATTTATGGATTTTATAAAAACCTAAAACAAGTCCTTTCGAAGTAGACTAATATAATTGTATTTTAGTTTATAACTTAATGTTGTATCAAA
Source organism: Flavobacteriaceae bacterium (assembly GCA_002746415.1). Taxonomy (GTDB): domain Bacteria; phylum Bacteroidota; class Bacteroidia; order Flavobacteriales; family Flavobacteriaceae; genus Saonia. The sequence goes on from NVXD01000016.1 coordinate 227,291, forward strand.
TTAAAATTTTAATCTATAACGCTAATGAACTTAGATGTACAACACAAAGCTTTAAGCTTCTTTTAAGGTCTTCTTTGTCTTAGGTTTAAACATAACTTCAAAATTCTTAAACTCTTTTGTTATATAGTGTAATAGTGCATATAGAAAAACAATTGCACCAGACATTTCTAAGAGCTCTTCGATTGTATACATTATATAATATGTTATGTTATCAAAACCATGTATTTCAGCATGCATACCACTTAACGCTTCCATACCTACAGCCCCAGAAACAAATAGTACCCCTGCTAGGATAAACAACTTTAAAACATCCTTTGGCAAACGCATCATAAATTTAAAATATGCAATACCCATGATAATCATAATTATTATATAAGGAATAAACCATGAAAAGTAAAGTATTCCCTTTGTTTTTAAAATCGCTCCCATTGGTGCATTTAGTTGTTCATGAATTTGGACCATCTCATCTAAAGACAAAAAGCAAAATACAACAGCTAAGCCATACCAGTAATAGAATTTTTTATTAGTTTTTTTATGTGCACTTCCTATTATCATCAATAAAAACCCATTAATTAACAAAACCAAAGAAGAAAAATAAGTTGGCAAATTGGTCTCTAAATTAAAATCGAATAATTTAATAATTAGTCTCGGAATCTTTTCTTCTAAACCACTCGTTTTAAGACGTAAGAAAATGGCGAAAACATGTCCAATTAGCAATAAAATCACTGCTTTAAATAAATAATGCAAAATCTTTAACTTGTTTAATCTATATTTCATACTAGGGGAACTTTTAAACAAAGAGATGGTGTTTTCCAAATTAGTATCCTTATGACAACTGTTTTGTGTTTCATTATCTTCATAAACCAAAATTTTATTACTGCTACTTTCAACATCTTTAAAGATTGCCTAATTGGCATGTAACATATTAATAATTGGATTCTGAGTTTCATCCAAAATCTCAAATCTAGTTTATTTATAACAAGTAATTTTACACTTGCCCCCTTCATTTTATTATCCGTTAGCTGAATATTCAAAAGTTTGAGTATTGATTGCATAAATTCATCTATTAGTTATACAGTTTATGTTCAAAATAATTGCCAGACTTACAACTATCTGATAATTAAATATATATACTGTATATTCATGATGATTTCGTCCAAAAAATGGAATATATCCTATATTCTGGAAATCATTATTGCACCCCCTCTCCTTTTACACTCTCCAAAATCTTTTCAAAAGGTGTTGCAGTTACCTGCTGCATTAAACGGGCAAGACTATGAAAATTTAAATGATAAAATTCAAGGGGTTTGCCTCAATGGTTGGCATGTTCCAAGTGATACTGAATGGTTTGAACTTGAAACCTTTTTAGAGATAGACAAGAGCGAATTAAACAAGCTTGGGAGTAGAGGACAGAATGAGGGTGGTAAATTAAAACAAAAAGGATATTCATTGTGGAAGAAACCAAATGTTGGCGCTACTAATGAAGTGTTTTATAATACAAAACCCGTAGGATACTTCTTGAATGGAAAATTTGATAGAAAAGGATTGGAACCTATTTCTGGGGATCAGCAATAAGTAATAATGAACTTGCTATTAATCATAGTGTACGATACAACGAGGCCACAATTGGAAGAGGAACCGGCTATAAAGAATCTGGTTTTTGTGTGAGATGTGTAAAGGATTAAGCTGCGCTTCGAAGTTTGCAACTTCGAATCATTGTCTCTATAAGCCTACTCCAACCAACCAATCCCGCCGACATTTTTTAAGTAGTTTAAAAAAAGATTTAGGAATTTGATTTGCTATTGGTATAGTATAAGAATAGTATAGCATTATATGCAGCATAAAACCATACTATTCTTAAATAATGCGATAACCTCGATATTTTTTGAATATAGAGGTTATTGCATTATTTTTTTGGTTTATAAATCGCTCCAGTGGCAAAATCAACAATTGTTCCCGGCCAAAAAAGTAAAATATCAGCAATTAAAGCTACAGCTCTTACCGATCTTTGTTGTTCTCCAGCAAGTGGTTTTCTTTTTTGAGATTCTGTTATTTTTCCACCAAAAACTGTTGCACAACTTGACAACATTATTGCAACTAGTGCAATTGCAATTACATTTTTAATTTTTCTCATTTTAAAAATTTAAATTATTATTTAGTTTTATACTCGCTTTAATTCTGTTTTGGATACTATATCGTGGATTCCATTAGATGAAAATAAGTATGACAAAAAATCAAATGGTATTAATCTAGATACTGTTCTTATTAAAATTCTTGAAAAATTTGGTTTCCCCCCATTATCGATATTTACAACTTTAGATTTAGTAATCATTTTCCCAATTGTTTGTCCGCTAGTGAACTCAAAAATAAAATAATACAAATAGTATACTAAAATCATAAAATATTTCAAATCTTTTCTTTCAACGTAATCTTTTAAAACTATTGAAAAAATTATTACTAAAATGAAAAACAGAATTGAATCAATTAGGAAGTTAAATAGTCTTGTCCTTTTGTTCATAGTTTTGTACAACGATTAGCTATGATAAGTATTTTTTTGAGGGAGAGGGGGAGGATAGCTACAAATCATAATACGTATAAACATACAAAGAAAAATCTTACAAATTTTCAGATTTCTCTAAACCAAGCAATTAATTAAACTTTGTATGCTAAAGTTATTTTTTTTCTCCTTCGAAGTTTGCAACTTCGATACATTGCATTGAAAAGCTAATCCAACCAACAAAGCCCACCGACAGTTCTACAAAGTTTAAGAATTAGAATTAAGCTGATTCTCTATTTCTGTACAAGCAAACAGCATATCATAGCACTTTTCCGCAAGGGGTTTTAATTCTTCTGCTAGATTGGAAATAGGGTGTTTGTGTGCCTCATCTAAAAAACTGCCATAGATAGCTGCCCAGTGATCTTGTATTTTACCTTTTGGAATCCCCATTAAGCTAGCCACAATAGAAATTAGGTCTAGGCAGTGTATCCCAGAATCATTTAGACCTAATTTTTGTAGGCCTTGGGTAAGTTGGCTGTGCTTAAGGTCTTGCTGAATGAGTTGTACGATTAAATCCTTGTTATGCATTGTGTGCTATTTTAAAACAATTTTGTTCATTTTCTATACGAATACAGCGTAAATAGCCCCAATTATTAAACAGAAGTTGAAAAAATTTATATAGGCGTTTATAGTTGCTACATTTATGTAAACAAAACTGATACATATGACGAAATTAGGCCTCTATCTTGCTAAGAAATCCATAAACAAAGCGGAAGTTTCTAGGCGTACTGGAATTAGCAAGTCTCGGTTAAGTCAGTTAAGCGCTAATGCATCCACAAAGTTGCGAGCAGAAGAATTGTATTTAATTGCTTTGGCCATTGACATTGACCCTTGTGAGGTTATGAAGGAGGTTTGTGGGGATGTTGTTTTGGGAAGTTGATTGTGAAGAGTGTGCTAAAAGTTTTAATTGGTGTTGAACTGTAGCATATCGTCCTATCTATCTTTGTACAAGGTTTCGAAGGTGCAGACTTCGAAGAACATGATACGAAGTCACAGACTTCGCACAGCAGGAGAAGATACATTATCAATATAAATTCCATGATAATTATCGAAAATTGTAGCATTATTAATACTATGTCTTCCACCAGATTGAATGAAAATACCAAATGGACTCTATCGAATGTGGTGGTCTATAAAAACATAGTTTTCTAGATGCTTAACTGCCTCTTAGAATAATTCAGTATCTTGGTAAGGCAACCACCAACCACTGCTTCACATGATCAAATTTTTCCGGAAAATTCGACAAAAATTACTTACTGAAAACAAGTTCACTAAGTACTTACTTTATGCAATCGGAGAGATTTTGCTGGTCGTTATAGGTATTTTAATTGCCTTGCGAATAAATAGTTGGAATACAAATAATGAAAATATTGCCTTGGAAAAAGTTTATTTAGAACGCTTAAAAGAAGATCATAGTTATAATATAAACGAGTATTCTTTTAGAGTCAATTATTTTATAACAAAAAAAAGTTCAATAGAAGCGTATTTGAAAGGAAATGATGGTAATCAAAGTTATTCATGGATAAATTTCGTCATGGCTCACCAAACTCGGACTTCCTCATACAATGAATTGCTGAGCACTGGGTCTTTAAAGATTATTAGAGATACACGATTACGAGAGATGCTTGATAACTTAAAAGCTTTTACGGAACATTCCTACAGAGAACTAGAATATTTACGCCAATTTTCGGTTTTGGACCAGAAGGCACTTCGTTCTATCGCCCAGCATGATTACTCTATAGTAAATGATAGTTTAATTATTGCCCGTTCTATCGATATTGAGAAGCTAAGCAACGCACCGGAATTGAAGAAAATTTTATCAAATTGGAGGAAAATATCCATGATGTATATCACTGCATTAAATAGTTTGGTGGATAGAAATCAAAAGGTGTTGAATCGTATTGAATGTTTGCAGAGTGTTAATGGGTGCGAGGATTAATAATATAGCTTAGTCCGACTTAATACTAAACTGCAAAATTGAACCTTTTGGAGCAAAAATTAATAAGCAAAATACTAACAAACGCACTCCAAGCCAGTCACCTTATCGGGATGGCCACTCGGGTATACCAATGTTAGTGCAGACTTCGAAGAACATGATACGAAGTCACAGACTTCGCACAGCAGGATATTAAAAAAGATGAAGCAAATTTTAACACACATAAAAAGGAGATAATTAAACTGTTAAATCATTCTAGTTGGAAAGCAGCCAATTTAAGAAATAGTGACAATAGGGTTTTGCACAAATATTATACACAAATTGAGAAACTGGCTAATGACTTAATATCAGAAATAGATAATACTATAAAGAATCACGATTGAAATTAGAGAAAACGAAAGGCCAACGATGGTTATAATTAATTGCTACCTATCTCCTACTCCATCCTAGGTTAACAAAGTCCAACCACTGCTTTTTAATTAAATTCCAAACTACAAGTTCAAAATTCCAAAAGAGTAGGTACGCCAATAATTTATTGATGCATATGCCTACCCCAACCAACCCTCTCTATCCAAACTGCGATACTGAATAGCTTCACTAATATGGTCGCCATTTAACTCAAGAGCGTTTTCTAGATCCGCAATTGTCCTCGCAACCTTAGTCATATAGTTTCATTATAAGTAGATTTAAGTGCTGTCATAACTAACTTAATAATCAGTACCAGTTACAAACTGGCACTAGCGGGGCCACATATTTGTACAGTTGTGTCCAATTGCCAAAATTGAAAAGTCGAAAAATAGATGAAATATTAATATCACATTATGAAGCATCCAAGAATTGGTCCCTTTGCTTACTAAAATTGTTATGTCACTACCCGATACAGCGACCAAACACAACTGCCTGATTTGACCATTTAATTGAAAAATCACAATCTGGACCAAAGCATTGATTGGGAACTTCAAAAATCATCTCGATTGTACCACCAGATGGTATGCTTGGCATCAATTTTGTTTCAGTAGTATTCGTTGAACCTGTTATAAATTCCACAGTTACGTTTGTTGTTCTATCCGAGGAAGGACGATCTCCTGTATTTCTAAATATAACTGACAATTTAGAATCATCTATTTGACAGTATTCGTTTGCTGAACTTCCATGTGGAGGTACTATACCTACTATGGCGTTTCCGCCTGCTTCTATTAATAATTCACCCCCTTCAAAATCTTGGCCAATTGAGGTATCGGGCCCTTCAGCAGAAATGTCTTTGCACTTACTTCGAGGCGTACATTCAGTTCCACCCCAATCGCCTTCGCACCAACCATCTTCAGTTCTTTTTCCTTTTTTACCTTTGTTCGGACCGCTCACAACCTCACAGTCAATACTCGGTGTTGAAGGCGTATGCCCTTTGGCCTTACACCCAATTAATAAAATACTCAAGAATAATAATGAAGCATATCCAAATATTGACTGATTTTTTAAGTTTTTCATGTCTAAATATTTTTAAATAATTTAATTTTTCTAATAATATTTGAGTTGATATTAATCAAATCACTATGTATACCTAAACATAATATAATGGTAGTAGAACAAGGGATATTACTTCAATAAAGATAGAAATTACTGACAATTAATACTTAAGACATGTGTAGACTGTACTATATTACGTATAAATAGTGTAATAATCTGTTAATCAATGCTTTCTCATTTAAATTGGCACGAAGTCACAGACTTCGCACAGCAGGGTAAGTATAGTTATGAGGTTTAACTATGGGATGATGGGCATCTATATACAATAGGGGACAAACCAATTATACAAATGACTTTTTAATTAATAATGTTTGAAGTTAGTTATTTAGGTTACTTTTTCTTATCCTGAAATGCTAAGGCAATAAGACTAATAATAAAAAGTGGAAGAAGTATATAGCGTATAATCCACCAAAACACACTAAGCACATCTAGGAATATTTCATTAATTACAGACCTGTTACCATCACCACCAAATAAATATCTAATAATCATTCCAATTAATCCCACTACAAATAAACCAATGAAAGCACCCTTTAAACCTGAACTTGAAGACATAACCAAATATACAAAAAAACAAAACTCTTCAATCATTTAAGAAAGAAGACTAAAATTACTATTATAAAGTTAAAGAAAAATTAACTTGAACCGTAAGGAGGGTCCCGCTCTTCGAAGTATTGCACTGATAATCCTACCCCAACCAACCCTCTCTATCCAAACTACGATACTGAATAGCTTCACTAATATGGTCGCCATTCACCTCAAGAACATTTTCTAAATCCGCAATAGTTCTTGCAACCTTTAGAATCCTGTCATAAGCACGGGCAGATAAATTGAGTCGTTCCATGGCGTTTTTCAACAACCCTTTAGACCCCTCATCTAGTTTACAGAATTCACGGATCTGTTTGGTGTTCATTTGCGCATTGTAATGCACCGTTTCCATTTTGGAGAAGCGTAACGTCTGTTTTTCTCTTGCTACCGTTACACGCTCTCTAATGGCTACACTCCCCTCCCCTTTACGTTCCTCAGAGAGCTTTTCAAAAGGTACTGGGGTTACTTCTATATGAATGTCTATCCTATCTAACAAAGGCCCTGATATCTTACCAAGGTACCGTTGCATTTCCATAGGTGAAGAGGTTACAGGGGCATCTGGGTCATTAAAATACCCTCCTGGGCTTGGATTCATACTTGCCACCAGCATAAAACTACTGGGATAAGTAACTGTAAATCTGGCTCGGGAAATAGTGACCTCCCTATCTTCTAAAGGCTGACGCAATACTTCTAGCACGCCCCTTTTAAATTCTGGTAGCTCATCTAAAAACAAGACTCCGTTATGAGACAAGGATATTTCTCCTGGTTGGGGGTATGCTCCGCCACCCACGAGGGCCACATCAGATATCGTATGATGGGGGCTCCTAAACGGACGCTGGCTCATTAAACCCATATTCTTTACCTTACCCACAACACTATGGATTTTGGTGGTTTCCAAGGCTTCATGCAAGGTCATTGGTGGTAAAATGGAAGGGAGTCTTTTGGCCAACATTGTTTTTCCAGAACCGGGCGGCCCAATCAAAATAATATTATGCCCTCCTGCTGCTGCAATTTCCATGCATCGTTTAATGCTTTCCTGTCCCCTTACATCCGAGAAATCAAATTCAGGGAAATTTAGGTTTTTATGGAATTCAGCCCGAGTATCAATAATCGTACGTTCTAAGGCAACTCCCTTATCAAAGAAATCAATAATTTCTTTTATATTTTCAATGCCATAAACTTCTAAATCACTAACTATAGCGGCCTCCTTTGCATTTTCTTTAGGTAAGATAAAGCCCTTATACCCTTCTTGTTGTGCTTTTATTGCAATGGGCAAGGCTCCTTTAATGGGCTGCAAACTACCATCTAGGGAAAGTTCTCCCATGATGATATATTTTTCTATGTCTGGGGATTTAATTTGATTGGACGCTGATAAAATTCCCAATGCCAATGTCAGGTCATAGGCAGAACCTTCCTTGCGCATATCGGCCGGAGCCATGTTGATGGTGATTTTCTTTCCAGGGATCCTATAGCCATTGTTCTGCAATGCTGCAGCGATACGGTAATTGCTTTCCTTGATGGCATTGTCTGGCAAACCTACTAAATGGTAACCGATTCCTTTATCTATATTAACCTCAACTATTATTGTTTCGGCTTCTACACCAAAAACAGCACTCCCATAAATTTTTGCAAGCATATTTTATTCCACGCTTATGAGCTGTTTTATAGAAACAGGCAGGCCTGCATTAGTGATCCCTTCCAAAGAGATTTCATAATCTCCGGCAACATCAGAGGTGGAAAAAGATATGATACTTTCGTCTCCATTTATTTCTAGGTTGGGTTGCCATAATAATTGATGTCTAAAATCTGGAATCTGGTTTGTTGCTGTTTCATCCGCATAGGCTTGAAGAAAATATTCTTTTTGAGACAAGGGCTTAAACAAATCAACAGTTTGTAAATCAGCTTGATATAAGGATTCTCGATAATTCCTATTGAAGGTTTCCATGGACAAAATACCTTGAAAGGTATGAGGCCCCATGATGTACCTATTTCTAGAAAAACTAATGGTCTTAATCTTTTTTGAGTTAAAGCCCATGATAGCCTTGTGCGACTTAATAAAAACACCATCAATTAGTACCAAAGGTGGTAAACTAGATTCAGGGTAATCTAAAGGGGGTCTAATTTGAAAGACTGGGTCCTCATTAGCAGATTTTCTTACCCACACATGATCTATAATTTCTACGAAAGTTTCTTCTAATGAAGAAAATCGAGTATAGTCATCCAAAAGATAAACCTCATCATATGTTCTATAAAAAGGAACTAAATTATCAATGGGTGTAATGTCATTCCGTTTTACATCGGCATATGCATTCTCAATTTGGTTGTTGATACTCCGTTTTAAAATAAAATCCTTCATATCGCTATCAACCACAAGTTTATCAAAGCTAAGGTCAGTCATATTTATCTTGTATTGCTCATCCAAAATAACGTTATAATTTTCTTTATCCTTAGCAAGAAGTAATACTAGGGCATTTTCGTTATAATATTCCTCATTTAAATTAAAATAGAACGCACCGTTTTCATCGGTTTTGGAGGTGTCAAAAATAAAATCCTTACCTGTTAATGAAAGGGTTATCACCACATTGGCCACAGGTAAATTTGTATTTTTATCCACTACTTTCCCAGAAACTAATTCGCCCCTCAATTCTGGGATATAAATATCATCCGCTACCTTGAGGTTCTTATACATTCCTTTTTTTAGAAATGAGGAAAATGAATTTTCAAAAGTGCTTACATTAGGCTTATCCATTGCATCTTTCTTACGGATTGATATGGAATAGCTCCCCTCAGACAAAGTACCCTCAGCACTTTTTATCACAAGAGAAGCATGTTCTCTTTTTTGAAGCTTTTTATCAATACCAGAGATGCTTATTAATTGGTTGGTGGTTGCACTACTAACTATATTAGCCGCTGCCTTAAGTGTAGGCGATATGACATTCAAACTATCCACAACTGTCTCAGGGAAAACATCTTCTGTTACTTGATAGGGATTGATAATACTAATATCTGCTTGAAAAAAGTAATCCTGACTATCATTCTGCATCCATTGGGTATACCCTAGCAATTTATAATTTCCAGAAGCGGTGCTCGTAGGTACAAGAAAATCGCCATATCCTTTACCCTCTTGTAATCTTACTTTATGTTTGAAAATGGTAGTTCCATCCTTTCCAACCAATTCAACATAACCCATTTTACTAAAAACACTTAGATTTTTAGTTGCTTTATTCAAGCAATACATCTTATAATATAAATGCTCTCCAGCAAGCAATAAGGAAGTGTTATAATGCACATAGACACTTTCCTTGGGTAAACTCTCATAGCCCCTTAAGGTGTTTTGATTTTCAATTTTTAATTGTCCAAATGCAACTACAGCGCAACATAAAAACAAAACCGTCAATAGTATATTCTTTTTCATCCCAATATTTTTTTATTCTTCCCAAAATTCTGGTACAAGCTTACTTCCAATTTCTGTGCAATAACCACACACCTTAGGGACCACTATAAAAGGTCCTTCACTAGCATCTGGTTCCATATTTTCATTATAATAACTTACTAAGTTAAACTCTACCTGCGTGCTTAAAACACATACCGGAGGTGCCCCTTTAGACAATGGGGGTGCAATTTCCACACAGGGTTCTATATACGGCGGTAAGGGTTCCCCTGGGAAAAATGCGTCGTAATCAAAATAGACTCTTCTTTCCGATACTGAGGATACATCAAAATAGCCTAGCACTTTTTCATCAACATTCTCCACTGATGAAATATTCCCTTTCAAAAAACCTGGTTGGGTTTGCGAAAACAAACTCTCCGACCCAGAAAAATCTTGAAGGGTTTCAAAAAATGTGTATGCACTTCCAGATTGCACATACTGTTTTACCAAGATACTATAGCGATGAGACATGATGTAATTATCTCTCTTGATAAACCGCACAGGAAAACGTGACACCCTATCTTCTATAAACTCATTGGTATTAGTAACTATTATTTCATTAGAAAAATCAGTAGCATAACAAGGTTGTTGTTCTTCTTCTTTAGCAATTGTTTCCACATGGCATGCTGCTAAATCTGGACCAGTAGGGGCAATTAATTTTTTTGAACTCCACTTAGGTGCTATGATTTTATAAGTCTCTTCATACTCGTACCTATAATGTTTGGATGCTCCTGTTGCGTCAAAACTATCCACAAAAATGGCCATTCCATCTACCCCATCATCATTGGTGATTCGCTCTACATAAAGATCGTCTATAGCTGTGGTATTCGTCAATTGTTCAGTGTCCGAAACATAAGTACGCCCATCATTTGTTGTAATCATCAATTGGTAGTTGTTATTGGGTTCAGCGGCAAAAGCCAATGTTGACTTATAAGTCCCTGGAGAGGTTTCCTCAAAAACGTATTCACCCTGATCGCTCATCACCTTGATTACGGCATTACTTTCTGCTTGGGGGCCATCTTCCTCAAACGTAAAGGTTCTACTAAGAAACAATTGCTGCTGTTTCATTTCATTAGTAATTGTGGCATCTATAACCAAAGCACTTTGAAAGGTTATCGTTTCTGGTTCAATAGGTTCTACACATCCATCAATAAAGAATAACAAGCCCATTAATGCAAAAGCAGTATATATTTTTCTTCTTTTTTTATTCATTTTCAACTTTAAATTCTGACAGTCATTCATTCATTCTTTATTAAGGGCTTACTCTTCCCAAAATTCTGGTATTACTATGCTCCCAATTTCTGTACAATCCCCACATACTCTGCGCACCGTTACATAAGGGCCTTCACCTGGTTGCGGCTCATCATTAGTATTAAAATAGCGCACAAGATTACCTGCAACCAAAGGTCTTAAAATACAAATTCCAGCCTGAGATATTAAAGGTGGCTTACTTTCTAAACATGGCACTATATAAGGTGGCAAAGGTTCCCCAGGGTAAAATACATCATAATCAAAATAGACTCTTTTTTCCGATACCGAGGACACATCAAAATAGCCCAAGACCTTTTCAGTAGGGTTCTCTGTTGACGATATGTTTCCTTCCAAAAAGCCTGGCTGGGTTTCCGAAAACAAACTCTCTGACCCAGAAAAATCTCTAAGGGTTTCAAAAAATGTGTACGCCTTGCTAGATTGCACATACTGTTTCACCAAAATACTATAGCGGTGAGACAGTATATAATTGTCTCTATTGATAAATCGAACTAGAAAACGAGACACCCTATCCTCTGTAAATTCATTGGTATTCGTAAGAATTATACTGTTGGAGTCATCTGTAGTATAACAAACTCGATCTTCACGCTCTCTTCTCACAACTAACACATTACATCCATTTAATGGATCAGGGTCAGGAATTAAATCTAAAGGCTTCCATTTCGGAGCAATAATTTTATAGGTCTCTTCATACTCGTACCTATAATGTTTAGAAGTACCAGTTGGGTCAAAACTATCTACAAAAATAGCCATCCCATCTACTCCATTGTTATTGGTTACTCGTTCCACATAAAGCTCATCAATAGTTGTTGTATTGGTCAACTGTTCGGTTTCCGAAATATAAGAAAGGCCATCACTGGTAGTCACCAGTAATTGGTAACTAATGTTGGGTTGTGCTGCAAAAGCAACTGTGGACCTATACGTCCCTGGAGTAGTTTCCTCGAAAAGGTATTCAGTCTGGTCACTAGCCACCTTGACTACCGCATTACTTTCTGCCAAAGGACCATCTTCCTCAAAGGTGAAAGTTCTACTTAAAAACAATTGCTGTTGTATTAATTCATTGGTGATTGTGGCATCAATGACTATAGCGCTTTCAAATGTTACCGTTTCTGGTTCAATAGGTTCCACACAAGCATCATTAAGGAGCATCAAGCCCATTAAAATGAAAGTGTTATATTTTAGCATCCTATTTTTAACCATTTTCAACATCAACTCTTATTAAAATTTGAAGTTATAGGTAAGCGTTGGAATAGGAATAGAGAAAATTGAGCTTTGATATGCATTTAACTCTCCATCTTCAGTAACAAAAAACACGGAATATGGATTATTTCTTCCCAAAACATTATAAACGGAAAAACTCCAAAAACTATGGGCAAATTTTTTGATTTTATGATTTCCTTCCATATTAAAACTTAGATCCAATCTATAGTAGTCGGGAATTCTAAATTGGTTTCTATCACTATAGAACACATATTCTGCATTATTAAAAATATAGCTGCCTATTGGATACGTTACAGGCCTACCTGTTTGATAAACAAAGTTCGCAGAAGCACTAAACCGTCTTGTAAATTTGTAATTGGCTACTATACTTAAATCATGTGGCTTGTCGTAATTGGAAGGGAAAAAATCGCCGTTGTTGACCCTTTCCTCATTAAACTCACTATCCAGTTTTATGTATGTTCTGGAATAGGTATATCCCAGCCATCCATTTAATCTTCCCTCATTCTTTTTAATCAAAAACTCAACTCCATATGCTTTCCCTTCTCCTTGGAGTACTTCAGTCTCAATTGCTTCATTAAGCAAAAGCTGTGCTCCCACTTTATAGTCTAGAATGTTTTTTGATTTTTTATAATAGCCTTCCAAACTCAATTCATACATATTCCCTTCAAAATTCTTATACAACCCAAGAGAAATTTGATTGGCTTCTTGCGGTTTAATATTCAAATCGGTAAGTTTCCATGTATCTGTTGGAGAAACTGTTGTGTTGTTAGACAAGGTGTGGATGTACTGAAATGTATTGTTGTAACTTGCTTTTACAGATAGATCTGACGCTAAAAAATAGCGTGCAGAGACTCTAACTTCTGGTCCTCCGTAGGTTTTAATGAATTCATTTTTATCAAAATCCTGTGTTCCAGTTCTAGTACCACTGTTTATGGGTCCATTTTCCTCATAAATTCTTTGAGTAGATGCTCCCAAAGCTGCATAAAAAGAATACCTAAGACCTGCATCAATCAATAGTTTATCGTTTACAGTATAACTATCGGAAATAAATAATGCGGATTCCAATCCTTTTTCTCGAGGTATGCTCAATGGTGTTATTATAGACTCTGAACTACCTGGGTCTATATTCCCTGGGTCCACCACATATAATTTAGTGGACACTCCATAATCAAACTTATGCGCGCCACTTCCAATATTCCTTAGTTTTAGCTTAAACTCAGTTTCATTGATTTTATATCCAACATCAAAATCATTGTCGGAATCTCCATCAAATTCAATATTAAATTTATACTCACTATTTGAAAGTATAACACTAGCGGTGTTTTTTTCATTGATTTTATGATCCCATTTCAATGAAACTAATTGATTGCTATAGCTGTACAATGAGTCTGAGGTAATACTAAAAGCATCCTTGCTAAAATATCCCGTTGCCTTTAGCTCATTGTTTTCATTAATGGAATGATTGTATTTAGCAACAAAATCATAAAATGAAGCTTGACTATTGTTCAATGATTCATCATCTAAAGATTTTAAAATCCAGTCAGAATAGGTCGCCCTACCCCCAACTATTAATGCGGATTTACCTTTAACTACAGGAATTTCTAACATTAAATTACTTGTTACTGGTCCTAATGAGGCTTCTCCAGAAAATTTTTCAGAATTACCATCTTTGGTGCTTATATCAAAAACTGAGGACAATCTTCCACCATATTCAGAAGGAATACTTCCTTTATATATATTTACTGTACCAGACGTAAAGGGGTTTAAGGCAGAAAAAATACCAAAAAAGTGAGACGGGTTATAAATTACTGCATTATCTAGAAGAATTAGATTTTGGTCTGTTCTTCCTCCTCTAACATTGAACCCAGAAGAACCTTCCCCAGCAGTAGAAATCCCAGGTAAGGTAACTGCTGCTTTTAATATATCTCTTTCTCCCAAGACCAAAGGAATGCTTTTAATTTTTTCTACATCAATTAAAGTAACCCCTGTTATTGCTTCTTCTATGTTTCTGTCCCTATTCCCTTCCAAGATGACCTCATCCAACTGTTCAAAACTTTCCTCTAAATTAAAATTCAATTGTCCATCATTGAAAACAATAGCTCTTAATTCTGTGTCTTGAAATCCTAAGGCTTTTGTAACTATAGTATTTCTTCCTATAGACAATTCCATTTCATAATAACCATTGGTATCAGTGGTCGTACCAAAATTAGTTTCCTTGACTATTATTGCCAAATCCTGAATAGCTTCACCCGTTTTTGCATTTATAGCCTGCCCAGATATCGTAAACTTTTGTCTGTTACTGTTTCTATTCTCTCTTCCTATTCTTACCGTATTAATATTCTGCTGCGCCGAAGAAGATTCTTCCTCATAAAACAAGGGAGCTGCTTCTTGTAATCCCCCATCTATAGCCAATTCATCTTCAGGGCTGCCAAAATAATTTTTGGGTAAGCTATCATATATAATGGTGTTTCTTGTCAAAACAATTTTATCATCATCCATGATATAAAAATTGACAATGGTCTTTTTAAGTACACTTTCAAGAATATCATTAATAGGCGCATTATCATAATTTCCAGAAACCAGCTCACTCCCTAACCATGCATCAACATAAAAAAAGTGATAACCCGTCGTTTCTTCAATTGTATTCAATACTTCCTTTATGGTTGCATTTTCGTAAGACAATGATATTCCTTCATCTTTATTTTGACCCACTGAAAAATAAAAGCAGAAAAACAATATTATGGTATATATTCTTTTCATTCAGTTATAGCATTATTAGTTTGTGATTTTAATATTTCCACACGTTTCATGAGTGATTTCATAAATGAATCCAAATCAGAATTCCTAAGCGATCTGGCTATACTATAAAAATTATCTATTTCCCTTTTCAGTTCTGGAAAAATAGTGCTTACATCTTTTTTTGAATCTATTACGGCATAGCTATTATTATACCAAAGCAGATAACCATTTTTAGAATTAATAAACTCATAATACAATGACCTCCTATCCTTACGGTCAAAATCTTTTTTCTTATGTTTGATAAAAAGCGTAAACAAAGGGCCTTCAAAAGCCACCTCATGAAATCCGGAAATAACTAATTTTTTTCCAAGCTTTTCCTCAATTCTAATAAATTCATGACCATCAATTCTAAAATCTGTAATTCGATTTTTAAAAAGTTGAATTGTGTTTCCACCCAATCTATCTTCTAACTTCAACAAGATTTGGTCTTCAAAAACATCATATTTAATTTGAAGCCCATAAAACTTTTGTCCATAATAGGTAATGGAACCCTGCAGGAATGATGGGGAATTAAAAAATTTTGTTTTACTATTTATGGTGCGATATTTCTCTACATATACAATGCCATTATACAGTTCTGTATTTTCAACCCCTACCAGTTCATCAAACCAATTGTAGTATTGGGCTTGATTTTGGTTGTCTTGACAATAAATAGTCTTGGGGAAAATGCACGAAAAGAGAAACGCAATTAAAATTGCATGACAGTTCTTCTTCATAAAGATTTTGAATTAGCCAGTTTTTGTTAGTTTAAATATCTGCTTATTTATTTACATGTCATAATCTCATGCATATTAATTTGAAGATAATTCATGAATTTTTAGTCAACGCTATCCATTGGACTCAAAAGCAATAAAATAGGAACCATGAAGTATCCTATTTACGAGACTAGAATTTTAGGTGTTAGTCCTCCAATTTTGGAGGCTTAAAAACAAGTAAAGATTTCGCATTTTCCACAATTTCTTCTTTATTCATCATCATTTTTCTGAATTCTCCATTTACATACATTTCTGCTTGGTCCTCATAATGGGGACTAAATGGGTTTCCAGATTGTCCTGTTGGCAAAATACTAATACTGTTTTCCACATCAGAAAAATCAATAACCCGTCTTGTAGATGGTCCTGAACTTACTTTATACATTCCTGTTCCATCATATGAAAAAGCCATATTATTAATGACTTCCTTAGAACCATTTACAGGAAATGGGCCAACATTAAAGAAAGAACGAAGCATCTCTACCTTCCCAATTGGGTGTTCATGCTCTATGCTATGTGCTTTATCCCATGTCCATTGGGCCACATTATTGCCAAAATCATTACTCAAAGACTCCATTGCCTCAATATAGGACCTATGCACAATGTCTAGCATGGTTTCAGATTCACTTTCTGTAGCAACATTGTCCCACCAAATGGATGTATCGTTTTCCATCATTGGCGCTATCAAACGTTTATGTAAATGGGTAGTCATAAATTGCTTGAACATGTCCTCTCCCAACTCGTCTTTAAATGTGTTTTTTAATACATTATAAATCCATCTTGTATACACTAATCCTTCTACACTGTTTAAACCATATTCTCCCTCCCATAAATTTAATCTATCTAGCAAAATCAGCTGTTCGCCAACTAATTCTTTCACCTTGACCTTATTGATCAAATTAAAAAGCACTCTTGCATCAACCGACGAGGTAACATCTGTAATCATTTCACTTACAGCATTTTTGTCCCAATCATTTTTAGGCTCCAGTAATTGAACAATTCTTTTTGCTCTGTTTTCTGGCAGATAATAGCCAGGATACAGATTACCTGCAATGGAATCTGGTTGATTGTTAGCAGAATACACATAATTCCAAGGTGGATTAATAGCTTGGGGGTTTTCGGAAAAATCTAAATATCGAACAGGTTCTTGGGCTCCTGATGCACCATCCAAAATGAATTTGGTGTGCGTACTATCTGGCATTTGGTAGAGTTTCGCAGTGGCAAACCAAGCTACATTATCCTCTGCATCTCCATACATAATATTTAAACCCGGTGCATGTAACATGGGCAACACCTCTTTGAACTCTTCAAGGTTGTTGGCGTGAGACATTCCATAAAAAACATCAACCACCTTATTTTCTACCTTAGTGTATATCCAAGACATACTAATAACTTTCTCCCCTCTAATCTGATTGGCAATACCATTCAGCACTGGCCCATGATGGGTCTTCTTATAGCTAAAGGCAACCTCTTCTTCACCTTTTACTTTAATGATTTTGTTTATGATTTCATACTTTTTCCATCCATTGCCAGTTTGGTATTGCGTACTGTCTGATGGGTTAGTTTTCTCATAATAAAAATCAATATCATCATTCTCAAACATGGTAAGTCCGTATGCCAATTTTCTATTATGGCCAAGCACTGGAAAAGGGAGTCCTGCAAAGTAATATCCATAATTTTTAAAGTTTGGCGTACTAATATGAGCCTCATACCAAACAGCGGGTTGTGCAAAACCAATATGCGGGTCATTAGCGAAAATGACCTTCCCTTTCTTTGTTTTTTTGGAACCAATCACCCAGCTGTTACTTCCTTCTAATTGTGGAATTGGCAAGCCGTCTAATGCATTACTGACCGCTACCATAACATTCTCCAATAAGGAATCCGACTGTTGCTCTCTGTGGTTTTTTATCAAAACAGTTGATGGATTAACATCTATTTCTAAATCCATCAGATATGCATCGCCCAATTTATTTTTGATTTCGGTCAACAAAGGATCTGTTTTATGCGCCATAGCAAAACTAAAAGCCATATACCCTACTGAATTGTATACGTCATGAAGTGTAAAAGGCTGTTTATCTATGCCTGTAAGGTAGTATTCCACAGGTGTAGG
Organism: Flavobacteriaceae bacterium; assembly: GCA_002746415.1. Classification (GTDB taxonomy): domain Bacteria; phylum Bacteroidota; class Bacteroidia; order Flavobacteriales; family Flavobacteriaceae; genus Saonia. The sequence goes on from NVXD01000016.1 coordinate 245,477, forward strand.
TCCTTCTTCAATGAATTGATTGACACCCTCTAAATAAGCTTCGGACAATTGTACTGCTGGACTGTTCTTGTCTAAATTTGCTACGGTTTCCAGAGCAGCAGCATCTATTCCGAGAGTTAAAAAGAATTTATCCGTCCCCAGTAAGTCTTTCCCAAAAACTTCTGAAAGCTCACCTTTACCAATTCTACGCAACAGTTCCATTTGCCACAACCTATCCTGGGCATGGACATACCCAAGTGCCCTTTTGGCATCCATTTCATTTGCTGCATATATATGTGGGATACCATAGGCATCATAATAGACTTGGACTTCTTTGGTACTATTGACTAGCTCCTCTTCTCCTTCATAAGTTGGTTTTAATGAACTAATAAATATCCATGCACCAATAACCAATAACAAAATAAGGATGCCAATTACCCCAAGTATCTTTTTAAGTTTTTTCACTTTTTGTTTCATTTGAAACATAAAGATACTTCTTTTCGTGAATTAATAACAGCTTAAGATTGACAGCTTTTTTTTAATTTGAAAGCTCGTTATAATGCACCAAGCCTTCTTCTAACCAATTTTTGTAGGTGTCTTTGTCAACATACTGTATAGCAGTATTCAGCACTTCCATATCTGGAGAAAGCAGCACATAAAAAGGCTGTGATGCTGCATTAAAATTTAAGGTTTGGAAAGTACCCCATTTTTGACCAATGGTTTCAATGGTTTTAACTTTACCGGAATCATATTCAAAATCGAATTGCAACTCTTTTGGTAATTTCTTGCGGTCATCCACATAAAGAGAGATCAAAACATAGTCTTCATTTATTAGAGGAAATACATCTGGTTCACTCCATACATTTTCTTCCATTTTACGGCAATTGACACATGCCCAACCTGTAAAATCCAATAAAATAGGCTTATTTTCCTGTTTTGCATAAGCCACACCAGCCTCAAAATCCTTAAAACAATTTATCCCCAAAGGACAATCATTCTCTTTCTTAGCTATTGTATAAAAATCTGGGGGTAAAAATCCAAATAGTTTTAAGTTCACTACGTTCACCACACCCAAAGTAAGATATATTGCAAAAACTACTGAAAGCAATCCACCAATGAATCTGGCCAATGGTAATTTCTTTTTGGGGTCATCATGTGGAAATCTGATGATTCCAAATAAATACAAAGCCATCAGTATAAAAATTACAATCCATATACCCACAAAAATTTCCCTTTTAAGAAATCCCCAATCTCCTACCAAATCTGCATTGGACAAGAATTTAAATGCCAAAGCCAATTCTAGGAATCCTAGAACTACTTTCACAGTCGTCATCCAGCCACCAGATTTAGGCAAGGAATTCAACCATGCAGGGAATAAGGCAAATAAAGCAAAGGGCAACGCCAAAGCCACACCAAAGCCTAACATACCAGCAGATAGGTTTGTAGCCACATCACCTTCTGCCAAAGCCGTACTACCCAAAAGCCCACCCAAAATAGGTCCCGTACAGGAGAAAGAGACTATGGCTAAGGTTACTGCCATAAAAAAGATACCAATGACACCACCTGCCTTTGTAGAAGCAGTATCCATTTTATTGGCCCAAGAACTGGGCAAGGTCAATTCATAATACCCAAAAAAGGAGAAGGCAAAAAAGACAAAAATCAAAAAGAAAAATACATTGAGCCAAATATTGGTCGCTATGGTGTTTAAGATTTGCGAATCTATAGAGTCAAACAAATGAAAGGGTAGGCTCAATAAAAAGTAAATAACAACAATAAAGAATCCGTACAATACTGCATTTGCAATCCCTTTAGACTTTGTCTTGGACTGTTTTGTAAAAAAGGAAACCGTTAAAGGAATCATAGGAAACACACAGGGGGTCAACAACGCAATAAGTCCTCCCAAAAATCCCAATACAAAAATGGTCCATAGTCCAGAACCTTTATTGGAACCACCTTCTACTCCATTTGTAAGTAGCTCTTTATTTTTTAGGTCCAATACCATTGCATCACTCAATGATTTGCTGGCAACATCTACCTCTTTTTGTTCTAAAACAACTGTTGCACCACTCAATGAAATATTAAAATCATATTCTTTGGTAAAACAGACTTCTTTACAGACTTGGTAAAACAGGTTTACATCAATTCTATCAACATCTGGTTGTAGCAATTTTATTTTTTGGGTAAAAACAGCTATGTCACTGAAAAATGTTTCATCCACTTCAAAAACATCACTGAATTCTATAGTGGTTTTACTTTCTGTAGTTGCTCCAATTAATTCATAATGCTCACCAGCCTTGTCATAAGTCAGTTCACTTGGCAGCGAACCTCCATCAGCAGTATACTGTGAATATACATGCCAATCTTTTAAAATGATTCCTGTAAAAATAAGTTCATACTCTGTATCAGAAATTTTGCTTACTTCATGTGACCATGCCACAGGGTCATCTTCAGTTTGTGCAGTACCAAAAGCAGCAGCAAATAAAAACAGTAAGACAACCAGTGTATTTCTCATCCCTTATTTGTAAATTTTAAAATTGATATTGTTTTATCAGTTACCTTAAAACGGTTATCAGCACGTCTATCCAACACCCATACAATATCATTCCCTGAACAGAGCAACCACTGTTCTTCTTTGGAAATAAGACTCAACTTTTCATCTTTAAAAAATTTCGAAAGCTTCTTCTTCCCTCCCATTCCCAAAGGATAAAAATAGTCGCCTTTTTTCCATTTTCTTAACGTCAGAGGGTATTTTAACGTTTTTTTATCTACATAAAGTATGTTTTTAGCAACATTTGATACCTTAATAGCTTCCGAGATAACGACTTGAACTGGTGTGCTTATATCCACTGTACCCTCCTTTATCTCATATATTTCATCACTTACAAGCCTAATTTCTTGTAATAAAAGAAATTCTCTATCCTTTAACAATCGGTGCGTGTTAGAATAGACTTCTTTTCCACTCATGCCCGATAAAAGTCCCATAACATCATTCCATTCCGTAAACCCATACTCGCGGAACAGTCCATGCAAGTACCCTTCAATTGGGTTTAATTTTTGAAGCTGGGAAATTTCAATTCTAATAACGCCCCCTTCTTCTTTAAAAAGATTTTCTCTTAATTGATTAATTTGATTTCTTGATATAGCTGCCGTTTGTCCCAAAAAGTTTTGGGTCATCTCAAAATTATCAAGAAAAGTAGGGTGCAACTCCTTTAGCAAGGGGACTATTTGATGCCTAATTTTATTCCTTACATATTTAGTATCCTGGTTACTGCTATCTTCTCTCCAAATTATTTTTTCTGCCTGAGCGTACACCAATATTTTCTTGCGGGAGAACTTTAATAATGGTCTGGCAATTACAGTTGTATTAGACGGTATACCTGTAAGACCATCTATTCCTGTACCTCTTGAAAGGTTGATTAAAAAGGTCTCCAGATTATCATCTGCGTGATGGGCTGTTAGCAGTTTGGCATACCCCTTTTTTTTCATCAATTCTTTAAACCACTTGTATCTTAAATCCCGTGCTGCTACTTGAAGTGAAGACTTGGTCCGTTCAATGTATTCCTTTGTATTAAAATGAGTTATAAAATATTCTTTATGCAGATTCTTGGCTAAATTCTCAACGAATTTTTCATCCCCTTCACTTTCGATTCCTCTTAACTTAAAATTGCAATGTGCTATGGCAAAGTCTAGATCAGCTGCTGCACAAAGATGTGCCAATACCACACTGTCTACCCCTGCACTACAGGCCAAAAGAAACTTCTTTTCTTTTAGCTCTGGAAATCGACTTTCTATGTGTTGTTTAAATTCTTTTAGCACCCTGCAAAAGTACTTAAAGTTGTTGCTGTAACCAATTCTGAATAGTATTCAATACTTCCTCTCTACAAAGATCATAATGCAGTTCATGATAACCTCCTTCAAAAAGTTGAAGTGTGGTTGTGGTTGCATTTTCATGAAAAATCTTTGTTGCTTGGTGGTCAATTATTAGATCATCAGTGCCATGTAATAAAAGCGTGTTTACTTTTAGCTGCTGCGCAGATTCTAAAGCCCACTCCCCAGCATCCATAATTGGAAAAGAAAACATGGGACTTACTTTATCATGCACCAACGGGTCATTCACATATTTCTCCACTTCCTCAGGAATTCTAGAAATCCCATAAGGATTCAATCCAGAAGGCAATGTTATAGAGGGCCAAACACCCATCATTGCTTTTCCTATTACCATTTTCCATTTGGGCGGTTCAAAAGCCAATCTTAAATAAGGACTGGTGGCTACAATTCCATGTATCGAATCTTTCCTACGTAAGGCATAATTCAACACCAAATTCGCACCCATACTATGTCCGTAAAGAAACAAAGGTGTTTTGGGGAATAGTTTTCTTGCTTCAACAATCACTTGAGATAAAAGCTTCATTAATGCTTCATAACTAGGACAATGACCTTTTTTTCCCTCCGATTTTCCATGCCCAAAATTATCATATAAAACCACTGCTAAGTTTGTTTTCAATAGTGCTGGTACCACATGCTCAATATACCTGCCAGAATGTTCTCCCATACCATGTACCAAAACCACTACGGCCTGTACATCATCTGGTTGGGTGTATTGGCCATAGATGGACGTTCCTTTATATTGTGTTGAAAATTCTTGAAGCTTCATGTGCATAAAGTTATGCTTTTTCTATATAGGTTCCTCCGTAAACTTTTAGTCGTTCATCCCCTAAAAAGATGCTTCAATTGGCATAGGAATGACCTTCTAAAACTTCCCGCATTGCCTTTGCTTTGATTAGGCATTCTTCATATTCCTTTTCTGGGGATGCCTTTGCCGTGATAGCACTACCCACTGAAAAAGACACATACTCTTCGGTGGCATTATATAAAATGCTGCGAATGACTACATTGAAATCAAAATTGTTTTCAGGCGTAAAATAACCCACTGCCCCGCTGTACAATCCCCTTTTGGTAGCTTCCAAATCCTCAATAATTTTCATAGCAGAAACCTTGGGTGCGCCCGTCATGCTACCCATAGGAAAGGTTTCCTTTATTATTTCTACTGGATTTTTTGATTTTGATACCTTTGCTACTACGGTGGAAATCATTTGATGCACTTGGCTAAAAGTATATACCTTACAAAGTTCTTTCACTTCAACACTTCCCTTTTTTGCACTTTTGGAAAGATCGTTCCTTACAAGGTCTACAATCATGATGTTTTCTGCTCTTTCCTTAACATCGTTCTCCAAGTTTTTTCTCAGCTGCTCATCCTCCTCCATATCCAATGAACGTTTTGCGGTTCCTTTGATGGGTTGGGAGATTATTTTATTTTTCCGTTTCTTGATATATCGCTCTGGGGAGGCAGACAATAAGTATTTATCCCCAATTTTAACAAAGGTCGCAAAAGGAGCCTTTGAAATGTCATTAAGCTTGTTATAGGTTTTTAGAGGGTTGATTACGGTCTCTTGAGCATAGAATTCCTGACAAAAATTGGCCTCATAAATATCGCCTCTATGGATATGATCTAGCATTTTACGCACTCGGTCAAAATAGCTGTCCTTAAAAATTCTAAGCTTTATTTTAACGGGATGTGTCTCAACAACAGCCTCTTCTATCTCATAACTGTTGTTTAAAATTGACTCAAAATCTGATTCCGTCTCATCATCAACCATGTTCAGGTATCTAAAAACTATTGTATTTCCAGAGATACTGATTATTTTTTTAGGCTGAAAGAAATAGAGGTCGGGAAAATTCAATCCGTCAAAATTATTTGAAGAAAGCCGTTCCACATTATTCTTCAAATCATAGGACAGATACCCAAAAATCCAATCTTTAGTCTCTGATTGATAGGTTGTTAAATCTTCAAAGGCGTTGTGATGGTCGGTTACCAAACTCGTCAACCCATCAACAGCTAAAACAACGTCAAAAGAACTATATTTGTCTTTATGAGCATTACTATCTAACCAAACCACATCACTAAACTGCTGCGCCCATTGCAAAAGAGATTCCTTAAAATTTGCAATATTAGAAACAGTAAAGGAGGTGCTACTACGCAAAAAATATCTTTAGAGTGAGTTTATAAAAGCATCCATAGCTTCGCTGTGTGTTTTGGACAACGATTCAGCTGTAATTCCATTTTCTACCTTAAAATTATCATAGAATGAGGGTAATGAAAATGTTGCACTCATTTCTGCTCCAAATCTTGGGAGCAAACCAGCTATTGCTTCCAACGAGCCAATTGCCCCTCTTTTCCCAGGGGAAGTGCCCATTAAAAACACTTTTTTACCTTCTAAAAAAGACCTATCTAGTCTTGATAACCAATCCAATAGGTTTTTAAAATAGGCAGAAACATAGCCGTTGTGCTCATTAACGGAAATTAGGATTCCTTGTGCACCTTCAATCTTTTTTTTAAATGCAATCACGGAGTCTGGAAACTCATCCGCTTTTTCAAGGTCTTCACTATACATAGGAAATGACAAATTCGACATGTCCAACAACTCCACATCATGCGTTTTAGCAATGCCTGCTGAGTATTTTACTAGTTTAAAATTCATGGATGTGGAAGCGTTACTTCCAGCAAATGCAAGTATTTTTGCCATAGTTTTTTTGTTTAGACGGGCTAAATTACCCTAAATAACAACAATTTTCGAGGATTTTGCATAGTTTTACGCCGCAAAAAACCCGAAACTACTCCAACACAAGTACATAAGGGTAATCCAATAAGAATGAAAGAAAGAATAGGTCGGTTGTATTTTATTGATGCCATGCGCGCATGGGCCATTCTCATGATGTTACAAGGACATTTTGTAGATGGGTTGTTAGACAATGTTTTTAGAGATGACACCAATGCCGTCTATAGTATTTGGAAATATTTTAGAGGTATTACAGCTCCAGTATTCTTTACGGTTTCTGGATTCATTTTTACTTTTTTATTAACCAAAGCACCACGCAAGGGCTTTGATAATCCAAGAGTAAAAAAAGGATTAAAACGTGGCTTTCAATTGTTGGTCATAGGCTATCTGCTACGCCTTAATATTGGCGGTCTTTTTAATGGTCATATATATGACGGTTTTTACCTAGTGGATGTGCTACATTGCATAGGGCTTTCTCTTATTGGGATTGTCGTAGTGTATTTAATTAGCTATAGAAGCTTAAAGGTGGTCTTTCCGTCGCTATTGTTAGTCATAAGCATATTGCTCTTCGTTTTTGAACCCCAATACAAACCCCTTACCTTTTCCTTCTTACCTGAAGCTTTAGCCAATTATTTCACCAAGGCCAACGGATCTGTTTTTACCATAATACCTTGGTTTGGTTATGCAGCATTTGGAGGGTTTCTTTCTATGTTTTTTAACCAATTTAAGAATGCAAAATATTTGTATGTCTTTGCAATCGCACTTTCTGTGCTATGCGGTTTATGGCTTATTTTTTATTCCTCCGGATTCTTTTTAAATATGGAAAGATGGACAGGCTTAGAAATCTTTAAAGGCATCTATTCTAATAACTATCTCTTTATACGTTTAGGGGATGTTCTGGTGGTCTTTGCTGTATTTATGTTTTTAAAACGCCTAATGGCAAACAAGACCTTGCTTGCCATTGGCCAAAGTACATTGTCCATATATGTAGTTCACTTTATCATTCTTTATGGCAGCTTTACTGGTATGGGACTGTATCGTTACTATAATCATGAGGTAACACCAGCTATTGTAATTACAGCTGCCATAGTGTTTATGTTTGTCAGTACCATTATTGCGCTTCAGTATGAAAAGCACAAGGAAACCATTACATATTACATTGCCATTACCCGTACCTATCTCTGGGAAGTATTAAAATCTTGGTATCGTCTGGGCATAAAAAATATGAAGCGTTAGGAAAGCCACCATGATTATTTGACCCAGTCAATTTTCTTAACATTTCAAAATACTCCAGATTCAATTTTGAAATAAGTCGAAGCATTTCCTTCGCAACAATAAAAGCCCATGTAACTTTTTAAAGGTACATGGGCCAACTTTTAACTATACTAGTAAGGTTTCTTTATTCCTCTTCAGTTTCCTCCATTTCGACAGTGTGCAGATATGTAAATAACCCTGTGAAGTCACCATAAACCTGCTGAAATATAATTTTGCCATCGGCATTAAAATCAAAAGATTCATATAATCCTATAACACCTGATTTTGCATCAGTACTATCTGTTGCAGCAAGTGTAACTTCCCAATTGGCATAGTAACGCACAGATCCATCAGCCAATTTAGTATCTACATCTACACCTGGTAGTAAGCTTAGTGGATCCGTAACTAATTTAAAGTCATAATTTCCCCAAAGAGCTTTATCATGCTCCATTACATCATCCAAGCTTAATGAATCCTTAGCTCCAAAGCCAGTGTCTCTCATCACAAAATCTGCAGCATACTCAGAGTAGTCCATGCTCTCATTTTGGAAATTTTCTAAATTGTCTAAAACTGTTTGAGAATTTCTTTCAAACGCTTCACTTGCCGAATTATCCGGTGCGGGTTGACATCCCATCACCAATAAAGACAAGCATAAAATTGAATAAATTAATTTCATAAGATTGATTTTTAATTGGTTAACCCTTATAAGGTAGGCCATTTAACGGAATAAAAAAAATCTCATTTTAACAAAATTTATGGTCACAAAAATCTTGTTGTTTTTAGTTTAAAGAAGAATTCAAATAGGGCTTTTTCTTTCCACATGTCATTTCAAATGATCGTATTTGAGTCACACAAAATCGACCGCCATATTTAAACTTTCTTCTGGCAGGGGAAAGAATTTGTCTCAATTTTAATATCGCTTAGATTATCAAATTTTGACTAAATTTGAGTACAACCAATTTAATCAAAAAGAAAATGAAAAAATTTATTGTTGCATTGGCTTTTATATCAATTACATTTCAAGCCAAAGCACAGGAACCAGAGGTCGGTATCATCATGGGTACAGCCAGAGAACTTTTACGCGATGATGTAGAAGGTGGGCTCATTAAACTTAAAGAAATGGGCATTAAATACATAGAAGGAGCAGGTTCTAGAAGCATGCCAAGAGCAGAGTACAAGGCCCTGCTAGACAAACATGGGTTTGATGTGGTAGCTGGGGGCACCAGTTTTGAAATGTTACAACACAAGGATAGTGTTGCCAAGGTCATTGAAAACCTTAAATTCTTTGGTGCTGAATATGCCGTCTGCTATTGGATTCCTCACACTGACAATGATTTCACCTTTGAAGACATGAAAAAAGGAATTGAAGTTTTCAATACAGCAGGTAAGCAACTTGCCGAGGCAGGTATTTCATTTTTGTACCATGCGCATGGTTACGAATTTAGACCATATCCAGGACCGGGCACTATGTATGATTATATGATGGAAAACACTGATCCTCGTTATGTAAATATAGAAATGGATGTGTTTTGGACAAGAAACCCGGGACAAAACCCAGCCGCCATCTTGAGAAAATATCCAGGAAGATTCCCTATTACTCATTTAAAGGACAGAACCAAAGGCACAATAGACAACTTAAATGGTAGACAAGACAAAGAACGCAATGTGGTATTAGGCACTGGTGATGTAAACATTGCTGAAGTAATGAAGGCGGCTAAAGAAGTCGGTGTTAAATATCATTTTATTGAAGATGAGTCCTCTAGAGCAGCGGAACAATTACCCATGCACTTGGCGTTTTTAAAATCACTTGACTATGACGTCAAAGCAATAGAAACTTCTGTTGAAAAATTACATAAAGCAATGATAAGTGCAGATACGCTACAATTGCACAACCTAACAACTGAGGAACTAACCTATGGACATTCTAGTGGTACTATAGAAAATAGGGCAGAATTTATTGAAAACATATTGAATGGAAATTCTGATTTTTCCAAAATAGATTTTCAAGACTTAAGCATTACAGCAAAAGGTGATGTATCCTGGGCAAGAGGTGTTATGCAAGCGGAAATTATAAATGCGGATGGCACAATCAATAATATTACACTTAAGATATTGTATGTATTCGCCAAAGAAGGTGGCATGTGGAAGCTTTTGGCAAGACAAGCAGTACGATAAACAACTTATTTTTAAAAGTATAAGGGCTATATCAACAGTTGTGATATAGCCCTTAATTTTTTTGACATTTGTTTTGCTAAGCGTTTATTTTGGTAGCCCTTAAATATGCAAAGCTCTATCTCCAGTAGCAGCCAAAGCCGCTTCTTTTACTGCTTCTGCATAGGTTGGATGTGCATGGCTCATCCTAGAAATATCTTCGGCTGAAGCTCTAAATTCCATTGCTGTAACCGCTTCAGCAATTAAATCTGCTACACGGGCACCTATCATATGTACACCTAATACTTCATCAGTATCGGCATCTGCCAAAATCTTTACAAAACCATCGATATCCATACTAGCTCTGGCCCTACCCAAGGCGCGCATAGGAAATTGTCCTACTTTATAGACTACTCCTGCTTCTTTTAATTCTTCCTCGGTTTTACCTACTGCGGCAACTTCTGGCCATGTGTAGACTACGCCAGGAATCAAATTGTAATCAATATGTGGTTTTTGTCCCGCAAGCGTTTCAGCAACTAAGGTTCCTTCTTCTTCTGCCTTGTGTGCTAGCATAGCGCCTTTTATCACATCTCCAATAGCATAGATATTGGAGACATTGGTCTGTAAATGTGTATTTACTTCTACCATACCTCTATCATCCAATTTCACTCCGGCTGCATCAGCATTTAAACCATCTGTATATGGTTTTCTACCTACAGCAACCAAGCAGTAATCTGCAGTAAAAACAACCTCTTCTCCTTTTTTGTTATCTGCTGTAATGATTACTTCGTCACCCTTGCGTGTGACTGAAGTTACCTTATGAGAAAGGTTGAATTTCATTTTCCCCTTCTTCATCGATTTCATTAACTCCTTAGAAAGAGACGCATCCATTCCAGGAATAATACGATCCAAATATTCTATTACGGTTACCTCAGCACCTAGTCTTTTATAGACCTGTCCAAGCTCTAATCCAATTACACCGCCTCCAATCACAATCATGTGCTTTGGAATCTCTTTTAGCTTTAAAGCCTCTGTAGATGTGATGATCCGTTCTTTATCAATTTTTATAAAAGGCAAACTAGCAGGTTTGGAACCTGTAGCAATAATGATATTTTTGGCTTCAATAGTTTCTGTTTTCCCATCATTCTTTTTGATATTGACATGGGTAGCATCTTTAAAACTACCAATGCCTTCAAAAACATCAATCTTGTTTTTATCCATCAAAAACTGAATGCCCTTTGTTGTTTGATCCACAACTCCTTGCTTACGGGCAATCATTTGTTTTAAATTCACCTTTATTTCCCCGGGAATATCAATTCCATGTTCTTCAAAATGCTTTATGGCATCTTCATAATGGTGTGATGAATCTAACAAAGCCTTAGAAGGAATACACCCAACATTTAAGCAAGTACCACCCAAAGTGCTGTATTTTTCTATGATTGCTGTTTTCATTCCCAATTGTGCGCAACGTATTGCTGCAACATATCCTCCAGGACCAGAACCTATAACGGCCACATCGTATGAACTCATATTCTATTTTTTGAATTTAAAACGTAACAAAATTAGTGCTATTTTTTGTGTTTAAGCCATGGTATCTGACTAAAATTTGTTGATTTAATCAACTATAAGGACAAAGCTGTTGTGTTTTTAACCTCATTGATGACAAAGGAACTTTGTGTACTACCAATATGGGCAATTGCGGTAAGTTTAGTCACCATAAACTCTCTATACGCTTCCATATCGCTCACATTTATTTTTAAAATATAATCATAATCCCCACTAATATGGAAACATTCCGTCACCTCTTCCAGTTTATGCACCTGCCTTTCAAATTGCAATACAAACTCTTTTATATGCTGTACCAACTTTACATGGCACAATACTGTAAATGCCCTGTTTACCGACTTTTTATTGACCAATGCCACATATTTCTCTACCACTCCTTTCTTCTCCAATCGCTTAATGCGCTCATATACAGCAGTTACAGAAAGACCAAGTTTATTGGCGTATTCCTTGGTAGTTCTCTTGCTATCAGTTTGCAAAAGACTTAGGAGTTTCATATCCAGTTCATCTAGCTTTACCATGACATTTTCGGTTTAATGTATTAAAAACGATTTTAACGATAATATATTCTATATATAATCAAATATATAGTTTAATTTTCTGTATAATGGATTTTATATTGACAAAAAAACTATATAGGTTTATTTTTACATAAAAACATATCATGAGACCGAAGGCATCAGACAACATACAAGACTTACAATATTTTGGAGAATTTGGAGGTGTAAATCCTTCAATATCCGATTCATCCACCTACACCTTTATATCGGCCAAAACCATGTTCGATACTTTTGAAGGCAATACAGAAGGATGTTACTTATATTCCAGGCACTCCTCCCCTTCCAACCTTTATCTAGGAGAAGCGCTAGCCGCACTTGAAAATAAGGAAACCGCCAATGTATATGCAAGTGGCATGGGCGCTATTACATCGGTGATACTTCAATTATGCGATTCTGAAGATCAAATAGTGAGTAGCAGAACAATCTATGGAGGCACCTATGCCTTCATGAAGAATTTTTTAAAGAAATTTAATATAAGTACATCTTTTGTGGACATTACAAAATTGGATGTTGTTGAACAAGCCATCACAGGTAAAACTAAAATGATATTCTGTGAGGCGGTAAGCAATCCCTTATTGGAAGTAGCAGATATAAAAGGACTTGCGGCATTGGCAAAAAAATACAACATCCCATTGGTGGTAGACAATACCTTTTCTCCTTTATCTATTGCGGCTGGAAAGCTAGGTGCTGATATTGTTATCCATAGCCTTACCAAATTTATTAATGGCAGTAGCGATTGTGTAGCTGGAGTGGTCTGTGGTTCTACAGATTTTTGCCTGAGTCTAAAAGATGTAACTAATGGCGCTGGAATGTTATTGGGAAGCACCTTAGATAGTCTACGAGCAGCATCCATCCTTAAAAACCTACGTACACTCCATATTAGAATAAAAAAGCACAGTGAAAATGCGCTGTATTTGTCACAAAACTTTGAAAAAGACGGATTGAGAGTGGTGTACCCTGGTCTAAAATCACATCCCGGGCATCAGGCGTTCAAAAATCAAATGTGTGCAGACTATGGCTTTGGCGGATTAATGACCCTAGATGTTGGCTCACTAGATAAAGCCAATATGCTCATGGAGCTAATGCAGGAGAAAAATCTTGGTTATTTAGCTGTTAGCCTTGGCTTCTATAAAACATTATTTAGTGCCCCCGGAACCTCAACCTCATCAGAAATACCATTGGAGGAACAAAAAGAAATGGGATTGTCGGATGGTTTAATTCGCTTCTCCATTGGGTTAGACAATGATATCCATAGAACTTATGAAACCATGAAAGACTGTATGAATACCTTGGGAATACTAAACAAAAAAGCAATGTCGGTTTAATTAGGCTTGCAGAACATGGGGCAAAGTCGTAATATTACGAAGTAACCAAGTTAGATATTTATGCAAAGTAAGCACCCAAACTCCTCTGATCCTAAAAATGAAAATATTGTAGAAAATAAAGAACTTGATATCTGGGAGGCACTTATTCCAGTTGTTATTTTGATGGGGCTTCTTGCTTACAACATTTTTTTTGCTGATGGCATTTGGCTAGGAGATTACTCAAATCAGTTTATTTTACTCATGGGAGCTGGTATTGCAGCTGTAGTTGGTTTTTTCAATAAGTCAAGCTTACAAACCATGATCTCAGAGGTTTGGGAAAACCTAAAAAGTGTTTTTATTCCAATCATGATATTATTCTTGGTTGGAGCCTTGGCAGGAACTTGGTTAGTAAGCGGTATTATTCCAGCTATGGTATATTACGGATTGCAGGTGCTGAATCCTGTGATATTTTTACCTACTTGCGTCATCATTGCTGCCATAATTTCTATCGCCACAGGAAGTTCATGGACTACATCAGCTACAGTAGGTATTGCATTGATAGGAATAGGGGAAGCTTTAGGAATTCCTTTAGGTATGGTTGCGGGCGCCGTCATATCTGGTGCATATTTTGGTGATAAAATGTCTCCTTTGAGTGACACTACCAACCTTGCCCCCGCAATGGCAGGAACAGATTTATTTACCCATATTAAATATATGGCCATTACCACAGTCCCAACTATTGTTCTTACTCTTATCATTTTTAGTATCATCAGTTTGAATATTGAAACTACTGGTTCTACAGATGTCAGTGGCTTATTGGCAACCATTGATACCACATTCAATATTACTCCGTATTTATTCATTGTTCCATTAGTTGTTGTGATACTGATTGTATTGAAAACAAAACCGCTAATTGCTTTGGGTACTGGGGTCGTCGTAGCTGCCATTTTCGCTTTTATCTTTCAACCAGAAATACTAGGTAAACTTTCTAGCTCAAGTTTTTCATCCATAACAAATGCTATTTTTACAGACGTACAAATCAATACTGACAATGAAAGATTAAACGATTTATTTAGCTCCACCGGAATGAAAGGTATGCTAGGGACCATTTACCTTTGTATTTGTGCAATGGTGTTTGGCGGTGTCATGGATGGCATTGGGGCGTTAGCAAGAATTACCAAATCTTTATTAAAAATGGCAGATACTGTTTTTGGGTTATTTGCAAGTACTGTTTTTAGTTGCTTGGGACTGAATGCAATTGCCAGTGACCAGTATTTGGCCCTTGTAATTCCCGGGAAAATGTTTGCCAAGGCATACAAAGACAAAGGGTTAGCTCCTGAGAATTTAAGTAGAACTTTAGAAGATTCTGGAACGGTCACATCGGTTTTAATCCCTTGGAATACTTGTGGCCTCTATCAAAGCAGTGTGCTTGGTGTGGGCGTAGGGGAATACTATTTATATGCCTTCTTTAATTGGATAAGTCCATTTACAACACTATTATTTGCCGCTTTGAACATTAAAATCAAACTGTTGGCAACTGCTACAAAGGACTAATCATTGATGCTTCTCCATCAATATAAAAAATAATTATACTGTTATAAATTTTTTAATTCTTCTTTGTTGGATAGATACTCGTATGTGATGTATTTTTACCATTATTAAATAACATAAAATACTCAGATACGATGGCTTTTGTAGGTAAAAAATTTCCAGATTTAGAGGTAAATGCAATGAATGAAATGGGTGACACATTCAAAATTAATGTGTTGGAAGAAGCTCAGAAAAATAATAAAAAAGTATTGTTGTTTTGGTATCCAAAAGATTTCACTTTTGTATGCCCAACAGAATTACATGCTTTCCAAGAAGCTTTGGCTCAGTTTGAAAGCAAGAATACTATAGTAATCGGTGCTTCATGTGATACAGCAGAAGTGCATTTTGCATGGTTAAGTACTGCAAAGGACAATGGTGGAATAGAAGGTGTTACCTACCCTATCTTAGCAGACAGCAACAGAAATCTTGCTTCTACTCTAGGAATTTTGGATATCAGTAATGAGCAGTATAATGATGAAACTGGTGTTGTTACTGTAGACGGTGACAATGTAACGTATAGAGCTACCTATTTAATTGATGAGGATGGTAAAGTCTTTCATGAAAGCATTAATGACATGCCATTAGGTAGAAATGTTGGTGAATATTTAAGATTGGTAGATGCTTATACGCATGTACAGGAAAAAGGTGAGGTATGTCCTGCTAACTGGGAAGAAGGAAAGGATGCAATGAACGCTGATAGAACTGGCGTAGCAGATTACCTATCCAATCATTAATAAAACAAACACAACTTATGGTACTGGAACTAGAAAGTGATAATTTACAGGAAATCATTGAACAGCATAAAACCGTTGTGGTTCAATACTCGGCATCATGGTGTGGCAATTGCCGTATCATGAAACCAAAATTCAAAAAAGAATCCACTATTAATGAGGGTATTACTTTTGTAATGGTCGATGCAGAAAAGTTTCCTGAATCCAGAAAACTTGCCAAAGTGGATAATTTACCCACATTTGCTAGTTTTAGTAATGGAAAATTGAGCAATCAAGTTCAGACTAATAAATATGATGTTTTAAAAGAATTTATTTATGAAGCTACCAATAATTAAACATTTAATCGGTTTTATCGAAGAACATGATGAAGATTATGTTATAGAGACTATTGAAACGCTAGAAGCTTTAACTGAGGCTTCTGCAATAAAAGATGACGAATTAGATGTTATTGGTGAAATTTTATCGAATATGTATGGTGCTTTAGAAGTGCAAAAATCCATCAAGGAGGGTACAGCAAAGAAAGAGGCATTGAATGTATTCATGAAACGTGTTACTGGTTCAATAGATTCTTAAACTACATCATTGTACACAAAACAAACCTTCTCGTATTCGGGAAGGTTTTTTCTTTTTAAAAACATGACATTTCATCTATATATTTTTTAATTTCACACAGAATTTAAATCCACAAACATGGCAACAGTAACTCTAAAAGGAAATCCATTGAATACTTTGGGAAATCTCCCATCTATAGGAAGTTTCGCACCTAGTTTTAACCTTACAAAAAACGACCTTTCTCCTGCTAACTTAGAAAACTACAAAGGAAAAAAAGTTGTTCTAAACATATTTCCAAGTATAGACACAGGCACTTGTGCACAGTCTGTTAGACAATTTAACCAGGAAGCTGCAGAATTGGATAATACAGCTGTATTATGTATTTCTAAAGACCTTCCCTTTGCCCAAGCACGTTTTTGCGGTGCTGAAGGAATAAAAAATGTTGAAATGCTTTCAGATTTTAAAAATGGCTCTTTTGGAAAAGATTATGAAGTTGAATTTACCGATGGTCCTTTACAAAGTCTATTATCAAGGTCTATAGTTGTATTAGATGAAAATGGTTCCGTTCTACACACAGAACAAGTTGCAGAAACAACCGAAGAGCCGAATTACAAAGCAGCATTAGAAGCTTTAATAAATGCCTAAAGAGAATTTTATTATAAATAGAATTAAAAGTGTTGGCTTTGCTCTTAAAGGAGCTTTATTGCTTGTTAAGACTGAAGCCAGTATTCAAATTCAAGTCGGACTCATGATTATAATGACTGCCGCTGGTTTCTATTATAACATTTCTGCTACTGAATGGATCATGCAAGTTTTTGCCATAGGAATGGTTATGGGTACTGAAGGTTTAAACACTGCTATTGAAAAAATAGCGGATTATATTCAACCAGAATTTGATGATAAAATAGGATTTATAAAAGATGTTTCCGCTGGTGCGGTTATGTTAGTCTCCATAGCAGCCTCCATTGTTGGACTTATAATATATGTTCCAAAAATATTTTAAAAGCCCTACCTAAAAGCTTCGGCTGTAAATTTGTAATTTAGCCCCAAATAATTTGAATACTTAATGGCAAAGAAAAGAACAAAGTCAAAGCCAAAAACCAAATCTGTTAAAAAAGGCTTCTCTTTTAAACTGTCCAAACAAAACAAAATTATATTTGGAAGCTTGCTTGTACTTCTTAGTATAGCCTTGTTTTTTTCTTTTATATCGTTCTACCTTACCTGGCAGGATGACCAAAGTTTATTGCATGAGTTTTCCAATAGAAACCAACAGGCAAAAAACCTCTTAAATAAATTTGGAGCTAGCATTAGTCATTTCTTCATGTATCAAGGTTTTGGACTTTCCTCCTTTATTTTTCCATTTCTAATTTGCATCACTGGGCTGTATATGTTCCTTGGAATAACCAAAAAAGGCTTGTTGAGTAAATGGATATGGGGATTTGTATTTGTTATTTGGTTTTCAATTTCTTTTGGGTTTTTCGCGGCTTCAAGACCGCTTATGGGTGGATTGATTGGCTATGAAATGAACGATTTTCTACAAGATTATGCAGGACGAATAGGTGTTTTATTACTCTTGTTGTTTGGTTTGACTATTATTCTAGTGCGATTGTTTAAGTTAACACCTGATGGTATTGTTACTTATTTTAAAGAACGCAAAAAATCTGTTGTTTCTGAATTTAACAGCAGCAATGAAGAAACGAGGGATGATGATACAGGCTCCGTCGTTTTTGAGAAGGAAGATACAAGTCCTATTGTTCTAGATACGTATACCCATAAAAAGGATATTCCTAAATTACCAAAAGAACCTGAGGAACAACTAGAATTAAACATCATTGAAGAAGAAGTCATTGAGGAGGACATTCTAGAAATGAAGGTGGAAAAAGTCACTGTAGAAAAAGAAGAAAATAAAAATACAGCTGATAAGTTAGTAGCTGATCATGGAGAATTTGACCCCACTTTAGAATTAGGACACTATAAGTTTCCGACTTTAGATTTATTAGACCAGCATGGCGCCAATACTGGCATTACCATCAACAAAGAAGAACTAGAAGAAAACAAAAACAAAATTGTAGAGACCCTTAAGAATTACAAGATTGGGATTGCTCAAATTAAAGCTACCATTGGACCTACGGTAACTTTATATGAGATTGTTCCAGAGGCTGGGGTGCGTATATCCAAAATAAAAAACCTTGAGGATGACATTGCACTTTCTCTAGCTGCATTAGGTATCAGAATTATTGCACCTATTCCAGGAAAGGGCACCATTGGTATAGAAGTCCCCAATAAAAATCCTTCTACCGTTTCTATGCGGTCCGTAATTGCTTCCAAAAAATTTCAAAATTCAGACATGGAACTACCCATCGCCTTTGGGAAAACCATTAGCAATGAAACCTTTGTTGTGGATTTGGCTAAAATGCCCCATATGCTTATGGCGGGTGCAACTGGTCAAGGAAAATCAGTCGGACTCAATGCTGTATTAACCTCTCTGCTATACAAAAAGCATCCAGCAGAAGTAAAATTTGTGTTGGTAGACCCTAAAAAAGTGGAGCTAACACTTTTTAATAAAATTGAAAGGCACTTTTTGGCGAAGTTACCCGATTCTGAAGATGCCATTATTACGGACAATACAAAGGTCATCAACACCTTGAATTCTCTTTGTATAGAAATGGATAATAGATATGAGTTGCTTAAACTTGCCATGGTTCGTAATCTAAAAGAATACAATACTAAGTTTAAGGCACGTAAACTAAATCCAAATGACGGGCATAAATTTCTACCATATATTGTATTGGTCATAGATGAGTTTGCAGATTTAATCATGACAGCTGGTAAAGAAGTAGAAACTCCTATTGCCAGATTGGCACAATTGGCACGAGCAATAGGCATACATTTAATTATTGCTACCCAAAGACCTTCTGTAAACGTAATCACAGGGATTATAAAAGCAAACTTCCCGGCTCGTATTGCCTTTAGAGTAGCTTCTAAAATAGATTCCAGAACCATATTGGATTCCCAAGGAGCAGACCAGTTAATAGGTCGTGGCGATATGCTGTATACTCAAGGAAATGATATTACACGGATACAATGTGCTTTTGTAGACACTCCAGAGGTAGAAAGAGTCACAGATTATATTGGATCTCAACGAGCATACCCAGATGCTTATTTACTACCTGAGTATGTGGGTGAAGATTCTGGCACAGGTCTTGATAATAATATCTCGGATAGGGATATCATGTTTAGAGATGCGGCAGAAGTTCTTGTAATAGCACAGCAAGGTTCCGCTTCCTTAATACAGCGCAAGTTAAAATTGGGGTACAATAGGGCAGGTAGAATTATTGACCAGTTAGAAGCTGCAGGAATTGTAGGTCCTTTTGAAGGCAGTAAGGCCAGACAAGTTTTAGTTCCTGACATGCTTGCCTTAGATCAATTATTGAACAATGAAAAAAATTAAAGACACAATGAAAAAAATAGTTCTTTTAACTGCATTATTAATTTCATCTATAGCTATTAATGCGCAGAATTCATCAAAAGCAAAAGCATTATTGGATGAAGTGTACACCAAGGTTCAAAGTTATGATAACATCTATATCAACTTTAAGCATTCCTTGAACAATACAGAAGCGAACATCTCCCATGAAACAAGAGGTGATGTAACGATGCAAGGTGATAAATACGTTTTCAACTATATGGGTTCACAACAAATGTTTGATGGCAAAAAAGTATATACTATTGTGCCAGAAAATGAAGAAGTGACCATTGAAGACAAGTCCACTGATGACAATACCATTACACCTTCTAAAATGCTTACGTTCTATAAACAGGGACATACCTACGAATGGGATATCTTACAAAATTTGCAGGGTAGAAAAATTCAATTTGTAAAGTTGGTTCCCATGGACACTAATTCAGAAATCAAGTCCATTTTATTAGGAATTGATGTTGAAACAAAACATATACATAAGCTTATTGAAACTGGCGGTAACGGTACTAAGACAACCATTACTGTTAATTCTTTTAAAACGGATCAGACTTTGTCAAAAACCTTGTTTACTTTTGACGAGAATAAGTATAAAGATGAAGGGTATTATATTATAAGAAGTTAACAATTGCGAATCCTAGACCAATATATACTACGTAGCTTTCTATATAACTTTTTCAGCTCGTTTATTATTCTGATGTTCATTTTCATATTTCAAACAATATGGTTGTTCATAGATGATCTTGCTGGAAAGGGTTTAGATATTGCCATCATTGGTAAGTTTATTTTTTACTTAATGCCTAATCTAACAGAAAAGGTGTTGCCCCTTACTGTATTATTGTCTTCCATTTTAACATTCGGAACCTTTGCAGAAAACTACGAGTTTGCTGCAATGAAAGCTTCAGGTATTTCTTTGCAAAGAGCCATGTTAAGTCTAATTGTATTTGTGGTTTTCTTAGGGGGGGTTACTTTCGTTTTTGCAAATAGCATCATACCAGCTTCAGAACAAAAAATATACAACTTAAGAAGGAACATTGCCAAGGTAAAGCCTGCTGTCGCAATAGCCGAAGGGGTTTTTAGCGATTTTGAAGGTACTGGAGAAGGCACCAACATCAAAGTAGATCGCAAGTTTGGAGAAAATGATCGGTTTTTAGAGAATGTCATTATTCACAAAAAAAATAAGAGTAATATTAACACTACCGTCATAAAAGCCAAAACAGGAGAACTTTTGAGTAGTGAGGATTCGGACATTCTTCAGCTCATACTCAGGGATGGCCATTATTATGAGGAAGTAAAATCAAAAGGGCCAAATAAAAAGAATGATGCAAAACATCCTTTTGCCAAAGCATCTTTTGAAACAAACACAATAAATATTGATCTTTCAGATTTCAACAATGTGGATTTGGAAGAAGAGCGAAACATCAGCACGGATAAAATGAAGAATATCTCGCGTTTATCCAAGGATATAGATTCACTTAGAAAAGATAACATTAGAATTGTTCGATCTTTTTCCAAAAACATCACTAACAGAATGGGTGCCTTTATTCCTATACAAAAAAAAGACACTCTTGTAAAGCCTGGAGATAAGGTGGCTCCACCTATAGACAGTACACAAGTAGCAAAAATACTGGCTGCTAAAAAAACACATAAAGATTCTTTTCCAAACGTTGCCAACCTTTTTAGCCCTTGGCAAAAAAACCAGCTAATAACTAGTGCGAAAAATTCTACCAAGCAAATTATAAGTTCTATTTCTGGAAAAAAAGATGATTTGGATAGAAGGTATAAAATATACAACCTACACATTTTATCCTTACACAAAAAATATGCATTGGGACTGTCCTGTGTTATACTCTTTTTTGTTGGCGCACCATTGGGCGCTATAATTAGAAAAGGTGGACTTGGATTGCCAATGGTAATTGCCATTGTCTTATTCCTAACCTACTACTTTATTGGAGTTTTTGCTGGGAATTATGCCAAAGAAGGCAATATTCACCCCATTCTTGGAGCATGGCTATCCACCCTTATCATGTTACCTTTAAGTATTTATTTAACTAGAAGAGCAACAGCTGATAGAGGCTTGTCTAATTTTGGAAATATTGTGGATTTCTTTAAGAATATTTTCAAGAGAAAAACGGAAGAATCTACATCATAACTATACGTATGGAAAACAACATTCAACTCAACACAATAGAAGAAGCCATAACTGATATAAGGAATGGTAAAGTTATTATTGTGGTTGATGATGAAAATAGGGAAAATGAAGGAGATTTTGTTGCCGCGGCTGAATTAGCGACTCCAGAAACAATCAACTTCATGGCTACTCATGGTAAAGGATTGATATGCGCCCCACTTACAGAAAGCAGGTGTAAAGACTTAGGGCTTCAAATGATGGTGAATAACAATACAGATCCCTTGGAGACTGCTTTTACAGTTTCTGTTGACCTTAGGGGTAATGGTGTAACTACTGGTATTTCGGCTTCAGACAGAGCAAAGACCGTGCAAGCATTAACCAATATAGATACAAGACCGCATGATTTGGTCAGACCAGGGCATATTTTTCCCTTGATAGCAAAAGAAGGTGGCGTATTACGCAGAACCGGACATACGGAAGCCGCAATTGATTTTGCAAGATTAGCAGGACTAAAACCTGCAGGGTTCATCGTAGAAATCATGAATGATGATGGCTCTATGGCTAGGCTTCCGCAATTGGTGAAGGTTGCTAAGAAGTTTAATTTAAAGATTGTTTCTATAGAAGATTTGGTTGCTTATAGAATGGAGCATGACAGCCTTATTGAAAAAGCTTCCGACTTTAATATCATTACTCGTTTTGGAAAATTTAGGTTGAGAGCCTATAAGCAAACCACAAACAACCATGTACATATTGCGCTCACCAAAGGAGATTGGGGCAAAAATGAAAAAGTACTCACAAGAATAAATTCCACCCTTATTAACAATGATATTTTAGGGACATTGACCAACAATCCAGATAAGAAACTGGAAGATATGTTCAACGCCATCAATAAAGAAGGCAAAGGTGCTTTTGTTTTTATCAACCAAGAATCTCATTCTCTCAACCTATTGAAGAGATTGACCCAGTTAAAAAAATTGCAGCACGACGATGAATTGGTAAAGGCTCCTAAAATAGATATGGACACCAAAGATTTTGGTATTGGGGCTCAAATATTACATGACCTTAACATAAGTAAATTGAGGTTGTTGACCAATACCACCCAAACCAAGCGTGTTGGCATTGTTGGTTATGGTCTGGAGATTGTGGAATACGTTCCTTATTAATACCTCCAATCCTAGCTGTGAAAAGCATGAATGATTCTATTTTGAATCAAAAAACAAGATTAAACGAACTGTTTTAGTACTTCAGCCATTTTTTCGGCACGTAATTTAACCTCCTCTTTAGTCCATCCCAACTTGATTAAACAAGAAATATTTCTACCTATCCAATGGTCAGACATAGAAAAATCAGCAGTGTTATAATCAGGTAATTGTTCACAGACTTCCTTAGGCAGCTTTCCTAAAGAGGTTAAATTAGTTAAATGCGACCATTTTTTATAGTAATGCCAATTGTTATCATACCAATAGAAACAAGCATCCAATCCCGCGACTGATAAGGCATCATGTGCTTTTTTAGCTAGTTCGGCTGTAGGTAAAGAAAAACTCAGGAAAGAATAATTTTCAACGCCTCCTTTTGGGACTCTTCTAAACGTAATTCCATCTGTATTCCTCAATGCATCCCTTAAAATGGTATAATGTTCTTCCTGTATGCTTAAAAATTCATCCAAGCGTTCTATTTGAGCTACCCCAACGGCTGCATTCAATTCTGATATTCGATAATTATATCCTAAAAAAGGATGGTCTTCCGCTCCCCTATTCGTTCCAATATGATCGTGTCCATGATCAGAGTAATGGTCAGCATTCTTATAATATGTTTTATTATTGGTGATAATGGCACCACCTTCTCCACAGGTTATGGTTTTCACATAATCAAAAGAAAAACAACCCAAATCCCCATAACTACCTAATGGTTTACCTTGATAACTTCCTCCTATGGCTTGGCAAGCATCTTCTAACAACAACAATCCATTGGCATTACAAATTGCTTTTAAAGCTTCCAAATCTGCCATGGAACCACACATATGCACTGGCATCACCACTTTGGTTTTCTTATTAATTGCTTTTTTTACAGCTTCTGGATGCAATGTTAGTGTGTCATCCACATCAACCAAAATGGGAACAGCTCCCAATGCTAAAATAGACTCAAAACTAGCCACAAAAGTAAATGTGGGTAGAATAACTTCGTCCCCCGCCCCTACACCGGCACTCGCCAATGCAATGGTTAAAGCCGCAGTCCCGCTACTGACCAATTGGGTATGTGCAGTTTCCATTCGTTTAGAAATTGCCTTTTCCAGTTCTAAGGCTTTCCAATGACCATTTCTGGCTCCATCAAACCCATAGCGCATCAACACACCCGAATCCAACACATCCTGTACTTGTTGTTTCTCTCTATCTCCAAAAAGTTCAAATCCTGGCATACTATATCTATGAAATTTCTATGATACTATCGTTTAGGTTTTTACGTACTTTTTTCAATTCAGCTAGGAGATCATCATCTGCCCTAAACCCAACAGGCAATACCAAGACGGCTGTTAAATTCTCTTTATCTAATTGAAGTACCTCATTATAACCGTCCGGAATAAACCCTTCCATTGGACAGCTATCAATTTTTTCAATGGCACAAATGGTCAATAAATTCCCCATAGCAAGATATGCCTGGTTGGTAGCCCATTTATGTATTTCATTGATGCTTTTCTTTGAAAAATCGTTTAACACTCCATTTTTAAATGGGTCCAAAATCTCATCACTAGTACCCCTTACTTCTTTTACCCTATTAAAATAATTGGCAATGTAAGCACCATCAATATTTTTTTCAATACAAATGACCAAAACGTGAGAGGCCTGATGCACTTGCTTTTGATTATAGGAATGTGCAATCAATTTTTCCTGCACTTCTTTATTTTGAATAACAACCATTTTTATTGGTTGCAATCCATATGAGGTAGCCGTAAGATTAAAGGCCTCTTTTAACCTTTCAATTTTGGAGTCTGATACTATTTTTTCAGAATCAAATTTCTTAACGGCATAACGCCATTCTAAGTCTTTAATGCTGTCTGCCATACTTAAACTTTAAAAAACCACAATTTTACTGCCATTACAATGACCATTATTATCAATACTTTTTTCACATAACCGTCTCCCTTTCCTACAGATACTCTACTGGACACCCATGCTCCAGAACCGTTCCCAATTGCTAAAATAAGTCCTACCTTCCAATTTACATCATCATTCAAGGCAAAGACTACTAATGCAGATATGGTATAAATAAAAACTACAGTCACTTTAGTCGCGTTGACTCTTACCAAAGACATGTGGTTAAGAAAGTGCAAAATTAAGATAATCATAAAACCTATGCCAATATTTATGAATCCTCCATAAATCCCTAAAACAAAAAATATTAGAATCCCTAGCCACAGGTGTTTTCCTGTAGTTCTTTCTATTAGTTCCTCCGCTTTAATTTTTGGCATAAAAGAAATTACAAAAATTATACCCACCATAATTATGGCTAATATTTTATTAAATAAATCCCCATCTATATCCACAGCAATTTTAGCACCAATAATTGCCCCGAATAAGGCAGAAATGCCCAGATATATGTTGAATGGAAAGGTAGAAACTCCTTTGCTTTTAAAACCAGCTGTCGCCATTGCTGTTTGCACGAGTATGGCAATCCTATTGGTGCCATTTGCCACATTAGGTGGAAGTCCTAAAAAAATGAGTATTGGTAAGGATATTACCGAAGCGCCACCGGCAATGGTATTTATAAACCCTACAACAAAACCCACGACTATCAGTAGTATATAATGCCACCATTCTTCCATAAAACAAAAATAAGGGCAAAATAGAGATAAGGATGCACAAATTCTTAAATAAAACAGTGAAAAAATTTTATGAAAATAAAAAAGGATACTATATTTGCACCCGCTAAGGAGAATTGGCAGAGTGGTCGAATGCGGCAGTCTTGAAAACTGTTGAGGGTCACACCTCCGGGGGTTCGAATCCCTCATTCTCCGCAAAAGGAAATCCACAACGTAAGTTGTGGGTTTTTTATTTTTATGAACAAATGCAAATTATTTCAACTTTGAAATAGAAATAATAAACAAATCCGTTTAAAACCTTGCCTAGGCGAGCCATGATTAGTGACATCATCACTATCTCAACCTAGTGTTTTTTCAAAATCACCTTAAACTCAAGATATAAAAGCTATTGATCAAAATTGCTTTGGACAAGGATAATTACAATTTGTCCTACAAAAACAACAATTGGGACATTACAATTTCCACTCCTAGACAAATCGTAACATCTTTGTACTATAATTAAATAATAAACAACATTAAAATATAATAATATGAAAGCATCTAACACTAGAACAACAACAGAGTCAAAAACAGGACAATACTTTTCATCATTTAGACAAAGCAAAAGAGTGCAATGGGCTCAATATAGAAATTACAACCGCTAATCATTTTTTACAACAATCACTAAGCAGCGTAGCTAATTAATTGTCAAGACTAAACAAATTAATGGATAGTTATCAATTCTCCACAAAAAGAAACCCACAACCTAGGTTGTGGGTTTCTTTTTCGTATAACTCTATTGGATTAAGTTACTAAATCAGTTCTAATCACCCAATACTACATGGAGTAAGATCACCGCTTGGAACGCAAAATCCATTAGGACACAAAGTTAAACCAGGACAACAAACACTAGTTTCATTAACCATAACTAAATCATTTGGAATAATTCCTAGACCAGGATAAAGATGGGATGGAATGTCGTCCCAATTTCCATACCATTTGAGATTTATATCAGGAAAGCTTGGTATTAACATCACCCATTCATCAAGGTTTGTTCCAACACAACCACAAGATGTGGTTCGAAATACAGTAGCCGCCCATGGACCTCCTTTAACAGTACAAAAAAGAGGATTGGCAATGTTTTGATTATTTAGGGTTGACAATTTATAGTATTGTACTGGAGGGAAATCTAATTTTTCCTTTTCAAGATTACCGTTTCCTGAAGATGCTGCTATAGCCATTTTAAGCACTTGATTGTCGGGAGCATTGTTTGGATAACAAACAACCAATGGATATGTAACTTGGGTATAATATTTAGTAGTTGTAGTTCTACTTGTTGGGCAATGTTGTGGGGAATTAGGATCAACTGGTGTATTGGGATTTTCTGGCACTGTAACCTTTGGTGCCACAAGGGTTATAATGGGTTCTGTCTTTGATTGTATTAATTTTCCATTTTTAGCTAATTCCTCCAATGGCAATTCTGGAAGTTGATTAATTAGAGGTGCATCTTCTTGTTTAGATTGACAGCCAAGTATTACAATGTTCAAAATAAACACCAAGCTAATAAGAGCTAAACTTCTAAGGTTGATTTTTGTTTTCATACAAATTGGTATTTGTTAAAATATATTTATTTCAATTAAATGGGGGCATAATGGATTATATTTCTTTTAATCATATAAAAGAGCACCGTTGAGTCGTTTCGTAGCATCATCTGGGTGTTTTGCAATACAATCGCCTAGACAAGTTAGCTCTATATCGGTATAAATAAGGTTAGTAGGAGCTGCTAACTTAGGTTTTACAAACCAACCGACTACCGTTCCTATTAAAAAGACCACCAACAATTTAACATAAAACCCTCTAATGTGTTTTGAAGTAGTTTCCATAATATGAAGTTATAAACGTTAGACTTTTATTGATCGATAAAACGTTAAAGGGAACCTTAGACATTTTAGAACATATTCTACGCCTTAACAAGGAGGGAAATACTTTTATGATGAAAAACTACAAAAGTTTAGGGCTTCATTATTTGAACTTGTGCCGTTTGCTTATAATACTGTACGGATTGTAGATGAAATTGTGTTCTTAGAATAGGATAAGAATTATTAATGAATTCTTCAGCAAACATCATTTGTGCAGGGTGTTTGTAATAAATTAGTTCCTAAACCAAAAGATTCCTGCATTTGAAACATCAATTTATAAAATGAAGAAACACAAAATATTTCTTGAAAAAGGTGCCCGTCTTAGCTCTTACAAATTTAGCCACTGCTTAAACTCGGCTGCTTTATTTTTGCTGATGATAATATCTACCTCTGAGTTTGGGTTGACTAGAATTTTAAGCTGATTGTTGCCATATTTTACAATTTTATCAATACCAGATATAGCAATAATAAACTGTCTGTTAGCCCTATAGAAAAAGGCACTGTCGAGATTAGAATACAACTCATCCAAGCTTACATTCGTCGTTGAACGTTTGCCATCAAAACA
Source organism: Flavobacteriaceae bacterium (assembly GCA_002746415.1). GTDB lineage: Bacteria > Bacteroidota > Bacteroidia > Flavobacteriales > Flavobacteriaceae > Saonia. Next base: position 273,667 of record NVXD01000016.1, read on the forward strand.
TACCACATAAGTAATGGTATGCTCCATATAAATATGGGCTATATCTTCAGTAGCTATGGGTAACAACTCATTCCTAACATACGTAAGAATTCTTTTTTTATTTTTCTCTTTTTGTTTATCCTTAGGCTGTTCCGGTAGATTTTCACTAACTTTTTGCTGATAGTCGCCCACCGCAGCATTTAGCTTAGAAAGATTGATGACCTCATCCTCAAGTTTTTGGTTCTTCAGTTCTAACCTTTTTTCATAGGCACTACCAATAAGCCTTACCGTAATCACAGAAGCCAGAATAATGATAAAGCCCATAATGAGTAAAATGTTATAGAACTTATTCTTAAGGGCATCTATCTGCTCTAAAATTTTATTGGTGTTGGCATGGGCCGCAATGATCCAATCAGAATTGGCTACTGGATACAAATAAATCACTTCTGACTCTTGCTCAGAATTCTCAAAATTTCGCACCCCCCCAGCTTCTTCCTTGTTCTTTAGCAAGATATAAAAGTCATTTGAGTTTAAATCATCTGTAACAGAAGACACAAATGACTGATTAGGACTAACCAACTGCCCTACTCTTTTTATATCTGGGTGACATACTTCTCTCCCAGACCAATCAAAAACAGATACAAAACCCGTATTAAGATTGGTGCTTTCAATACTCCTTTGCACATTATGAATCACGGTTTCCTTAGGGATTCCATTTTCTAATTGAAAGCCCATTAAAAAAGCAATTTCCTTTGCTTCTCGCTTACTGGATTCTAATTGGGTTTCCAATAACTGATTGGCACTTGCTTTTACAAAAAACTGTATAGCGATACTGGCAATCACAATAAATATGACAGATATGGATAGAAAAGTAAAAAAATAAAGTCGGTCTTTCCTCAAAGCAATGGTATAAAATAATTTTTTAGAAAGCCTAATATAAGTAATTGATTCAAACAATATTAGAAATACCTACAGCCATAACAATTTTAACAAAACACTTGGTCAAAAAAATTCCCTTTTAAAGCCAAATATTCCCTCTCACCAACATTTAGTCTTTATAAACCTTTGTAAAATAGTTGCTTTGGTAATAATTAATAAACACATCAAATTTAAAATTATGAAAACGAAAATTAAATTTTTATGTACTGTGTTGGCTCTTGTTTTGGTTGCTTGCTCCTCTGATAGTGAAGATGATCTTATTCCAGACGATTCAAACAACGGGCAAGGCACCAATGCTGTTTCCTATGACGGAAACATTAAAGCAGCTATTAATGGCAACTGTTTAGGATGTCATTCCAATCCACCAAGAAACGGAGCCCCATTTTCCTTAGCCACTTTTAATGATGTAAAATCAAGGGCTGATGGAATACTGGCTGCTATAAAAAAGCAAACCAGCGAAAACGGAGCCATGCCACCATCTGGTAGATTACCACAAGCTACGATAGATTTAGTAGAACAATGGATTACTGAAGGACATAAAGAAAACTAAAAGAAAAAAAATGAACACTAACAAATTATATTATATGCAGATAGTCTTTGTTGTTTTTCTAAACATGGCTGTTGGTCATGCGCAAGAAAAGTACCTAGACAAAAACGGGGATATCACTTTTGAAGCATCAGAGAAATTGTTTGAGGAGGTGAAGGCTACTAACCAACAGGTAACAGCTATTATAAATATTAAAACGGGTGAAATAGCCGCATTGGCTTTAATGAAGGGATTTCGTTTTAAAAATTCTTTAATGGAGGAACACTTCAATGAAAATTACATGGAATCTGAGTCGTATCCAAAAGCCGTTTTTAAGGGTACAATCATAGATTTTGATTTTTCTAGCCTAACAGAAGTAGCACAAACCTTTACAACAAAAGGAACACTAGCCTTACATGGAAAAGAAAAGGAAGTTACGACCATTTTGCTTATCCAAAAGGAAAGCAATAGCATTTCTATTACTGGAGACTTTAAAGTGACACCTGAGGATTTTGCAATTGAAATTCCCAAAATTGTAAAAAACAAGATTGCCAAGGAGGTTGTTGTGCATATAGCATTTAATATGACGGTAAAATGAACTGGAAAAAACACACCTTATTAATTGCTATCATAGCCATGATCTTTTTAATAGCGCTCTATGCAAAGCAATACCTGTATGGGGCACATCGCGATATAGCCTCAGAGGAAGCTACCTTGGAATTATCCGCACAAGCACTTGCAACAGAGTTCATTACTAATCAAGAAGAAGCTTCAAAAACCTTCTTGGATAAGGTAATTACTGTTTACGGAAAAAAAACAGCACAAGAATCTATGAGTATTGTGTTAGCTGACCAAGTGCAGGCCAACCTCTTAAATGACCATCCAATAGATTTTTCTATGGGTGAGGTCCTCTATTTAAAAGGAAGGATAATCGGATATGATGAACTCCTAGAAATGGTAAAAATTGATCAGGCCACACAAATAATTAAAAAATAACAAAACCTCCTAACATGAAATACATACACATACTTTTCTTTCTACTACCTTTCACTCTATTTTCTCAAGAAGATTTGTTTTCCGAAATTGATACCACCGCAGCGGGTGGTTTTGAAACGGCAGCATTTAAAGGCTTAAAAATTGTAAACTTCGAGTCCACTAAAATGGTCTCTCAAAAAGAGCTATACTTTGTAGTTTCACACAGATTTGGTTCTGTAAAAACAGGATTTAAAGATTTTTTTGGCCTAGATCAGGCGGTTACCCGACTTAATTTTATTTACGGGATATCGGATGGCGTAAATATTGGTTTTTCTAGAAGCTCCTTTTTAAAAATCTATGAGACTTCTCTTAAACTGCGTTTATTAAGACAAAAAAAAGAAGGCGCTCCTGTTACAATCGTGCTTTTTAATAGCTTACTAATAAATACAGCTTTAGACAAAGTAAACCTCCCTGATTTGGAATTTAGAAACCGATTGGGATATACCTCACAATTACTCATTTCCTCCAAAATCAACAAAAATTTATCATTAGAAATCATTCCAACATTTTTTCACGATAACCTAGTACAAATAGTTAATCAAGAAAACTCCCAATATGTTTTGGGTATTGGTGGACGCCACAAACTTTCTAAAAGGTGGTCCTTTAATGCTGACTATGGATTTCACCTAAACAGAGTAAGTACTTCTCCTTTTAAAAACCCTTTATCTATTGGTTTTGATCTGGAAACAGGCGGACATGTGTTTCAATTGCACTTTACCAATGCACAGCCAATGAACACCAACGGTTATCTTGGTCAGGCTATTGGTGATTGGGGAAAGGGAGATTTTTTCTTTGGATTTAACCTATCACGTATCTTTTAAAAATAGCATTATGAAATCTGGATTTGCAACCGTACACGTAAAAAATACCTTTTGCAGAAAATGTGCAACAGTTATCAAAAAAGAGCTTCTAAACATTATGGATATTACTAATGTCTATATGTATCCTATGGATTCGTTGGTTGTTTTTAACTTTGTAAAAGCAAATGAACTTTCAACAGCACTCAATCTGCTAACAGACCTTGGGTACCCCCCAAAAGAGGATCTCATAAAAAAAATTAGGCCTACGTCCCTGTGTAATTGTTAATGCATTTTATGTGCTCTCATCAATACCTTATTCCAAACCTTTCAATTAAGCATTGAAGGGTTTTTTTAGCTTCAATTTTTACGCTCCGTATGCAAAGAGACAAACTTGACTATCGGACATTTTTTATTTGTCAATAACCCAATTTCAATTTTCAATAATACCTAGTCAGTTCCATTTCTAAATTTCTCCATTCACCAATAATAAAATATCTAAAAACTTTCACTGTTGTAGATAGCAAACCAATAATAACATAAACCAAATAGCCCAAAAATCTCGCTTTAATTAATTCCCTTTTAAAGCCCATTATTCCCTTTCGCATACATTTTGTCTTTATAAGTGTCTAATATGAAGTTGTTTTGGGGCAACATTAATAGTAAACCTATAAAATAAAAACACCATGAAAAGATTATTATTCCTATTTGTATTATCCATTCTAATTGTAAGTTGTTCAAGCTCTGATGATGATGATGATGAAAACAATGGCCCCAACTCTGAAACAGAAACAGAAACAGTTGTTGAAAATGCTGTTAGGTTACAAACCAACAGTACTTTTGGAAACATCTTAAGCGATGCCAAGGGCAAAACATTGTATTTCTTTGGCAAGGATGCCAAAGGCACTTCTAACTGCAGTGGAGGTTGTGCAGATGTATGGCCAATATTCTTTGTTAATGATTTAACTTTAGATGCAGGTTTAGAAGCATCAAATTTTGGAACTATTACCAGAGCAGATGGAGCCAAACAAAATACTTATAAAGGATGGCCTTTATATCTTTTTGCAACTGACGTCGCTGCTGGAGAAGTAAAGGGAGACAATTCCAACAATTTCTTTGTAGCCAAACCTGATTACTCCTTAATGGTAACGGTAGCTCAATTGGTAGGCAAGGACTCTGGAGGAACAGAAACCAACCTTACAGCTGATTATACTCCAGGTGATGAAGAAACTCTTTACGTAACAGATCCAGAAGGAAACACTTTATACATTTTCATCAATGACAAAAAAGATCAAAATAATTTTACTGCAGAAGATTTTTCAAACGATGGTGCGTGGCCAATTTTTAATGCTAGCATTGATAAGCTTCCGAGTATCCTAAATTCTATTGATTTTGGAACCATAGATGTATTTGGACAAACCCAACTAACCTATAAAGGATGGCCGTTGTATTATTTTGGTCAGGATCAAGCACGAGGCGACAATTTTGGAGTTGGTTTCCCAATTGCAGGAATTTGGCCCATCATTAACCCTGATACTGAAGAAGCTCCAGAATCAGAAAATCCTGTAGTGACAACTACCACCTATGAAGTAGGCAACAGCGGAGCTAGTGCTTATATCTTTACTGGTGATGGGTTAAGCAATGCCAATAACCCTGACTTTACTTTCAAAAGAGGACAAACCTATGAGTTTAATGTTAACACTCCTGGACACCCATTTTTAATAAATTCAGTACAAGGTACTGGAACAGCTAACGTCTATAATGATGGCGTTACTAATAATGGTGCCTCAACGGGAACCATAAGTTTTACAGTGCCTAATGACGCTCCAAACACCTTGTTTTATAACTGCGAGTTTCATGGTTCTATGACAGGAACTATTACGATAATTGATTGAGGAAGTTGAATATTGGACGAAACCCTAGGAAATTGCTATGTTTCCTGGGGTTTTTACCTTAACTCATAAAAAAAACTAATTTGCTGCTTTTGTCATAACTTTATCATAATAAAAGCACTTTTATAACCATCACAAATGAAGTCTAATTCTATAAAACTAATTGCTATCACAACCTTAGTAGTACTTAGTGCATTTAGTTACTGGTACTTGTCTCGTGATGCTTATATGAATATATTTGAGAAAGAAACTGAAATTTATACGAATGCAGAAAAATTAATTTCTTCCTTTGTTTCGAATCAAGATTTGGCAAATGTCACTTTTGTAGAAAAAATAGTGGAAGTCCAGGGAATCGTAAAAGAAGTTTCCTACCTCAATGATAGGTGCACCATCTTTTTAGAAGCAGGAAAACATGAAACAAAGAACAGTATTATTTGTGATATGCAAACCAACCAACTACACAGTATTCATAATCTTAAATCAGGAGATTCCGTTCTAATAAAAGGTCTTTTCAAAGGATTTCTTATGGATGGCATTATGCTAAATTGTGCATTACTCAAAAAAAATATTAATGAATAAACTACTAATATTTCTTCTTGTTTTTTCATTTTTTAATGGAACGGGACAAAATCAAGAAAAGATCATTGCCAGGCAAGGACAGGTTTCTTTTTTCTCCTATACTTCTGTTGAAAATATTAAAGCAAAAAACAATCAAGCCTTAAGTATTATTGATTTTTCCAATAATAAAATAGCAGCAAGTATGTTAATGAATGTCTTTGTTTTTGAAAAAACACTCATGCGTGAACATTTTAATGAAAGTTATATTGAGACTGACATCTACCCTAAGGCCACCTTTGAAGGTGAAATAATTGATTTTGATAAGTCCTTTAATGGTAAACAAACCAAAATGATTAATGGCATTTTTAGTTTACATGGGGTTAGCAAGCCCATAGAAATAAAAACAGAAATTGATAATACCAACGGAAATTATATTCTCACGGCTACTTTTGAAACGTTCGTAAAAGACTATGATATTAAAATACCTCCTCTTTTGGCAGGAAATATAGCCAAAACCATATCGGTAACCTTTAGATTTGAATACGAGCCTTATGAAAAATAGAAAATTGATTTTAGCATGCTTCTTAATAGTAGGTTTATTAAGTCAAACTAATGCTCAGGATAATTTATTAGACATTTTGGATGCGGAGCACCCGAACGAAAAAATATTTACGGCTGCCACTTTTAAGATGACTAGAATTTCCTACGGACAATCTATTGAAACTAGAAAAAAAGGTACTCTGGAAACCTATTGGTCCTACAGATTTTGGAACATTCCTAATACCAGAACCCAAAGCTTTTTTGCAGACAAAGTGTCTGGTAGGCTAGCGTTGGAATATGGTGTTACGGACAGGTTTTCTATGGGTGTTGGATATTCTAATTATGATGATTTATTTGATGGCTTTTTAAAATACAAATTGGTAAGGCAACAGCCTAGAAATGACGGTTCACCAGTTAGTATCACTCTGTTTCAAGGGGGTAGTTACAATGGTGGTGGCAATCCTTATGCGAATAATAATGATGATTTTAACAGATTATCCTATACCAGCCAAGTCTTAATTGCACGGAAATTCAATTCCAATTTTTCCTTTCAAATTGCGCCTACAATTATCCACAGAGGCATGACCGCATGGCCCTCTGACCCAACTAATACCTTTGCCATGGGTTTTGGTGGCAGGTTTAAAATAAATGGACATTTATCCTTTGTTTCAGAATATTATTGGGTTACCAATCCGTTAAAATCCAAAGAAACTTTTGATCCTTTTTCCCTAGGGCTTAATTGGGAAATAGGAGGGCTTATGTTTCAGTGTATGTTAACCAATACCCGTAGTTTGGTGGAGGACACCTACCTAACACAAACTCCTAATAGTTTTAATTTTAAAGCTCCAAATATAAACTTAGGGCTAACTGCAATTTATATTTGGCATTTAAAAAAGAAAAAACATCCACCACAGAATAAGCTGTGAAATTCTCACTACTATTTCTGGGTATCTCTTATTATAGGTGCCCTATTATACTTGTAAACTAGTTTTCTCTTACCTTATAGCATGCTCTCCAGTCATATATATGTAACAACACGTTGGTGCCTCCACAATTAGATGCAACCGCATAGGCATGAAAAATATCAGTAAAAACCGCAGAGCATTCCTATATTTCTTTTTTACATACGAAAACAAAGAATTTTTAAAACCCCTTAACCAACTCGTTATTAATAAAATAAAAAAACTCGCTATACAATTACTTCACAAAGCAATACAATATGTTGGTGCATATTTAAGAATATTTAAAATTTTGTTCTAATTTAAGACGCTAAACGCAACTCAATTTATGATTACATTAGTTCAAAATGCACATAATTATCTGGAGCGAACAGCTATAAAAAGTAATGACCAGAGTTATACCTATGAACAGCTACTTACTACTTCTAAAAACATTGCGCTCGCTTTATTGGACGGAAAAACCAATTTAAACGAAGCTCCTGTTGCATTTTTGGTGCCTCCAGGTTTTAACTATGTGGCGATACAATGGGGCATTTGGCGTGCTGGAGGTATTGCAGTCCCTTTATGTGTAAAACATCCCTTAACCTCTATACAATATGTAATTGATGACACTAGGGCTTCTACCATAGTTTTTTCTGCCAATTTCAAGAATTTGTTAGAACCCTTATTTAAAAGGTCTGAAATACAATTTTTGTCTTCAGAAAATTTTACTGACCAACATGGTTCCTTGCCTGAAATTGATGCTGATCAACGTGCCATGATATTATATACTAGTGGTACTACTGGAAATCCTAAAGGTGTCGTAACCACCCATAAAAATATTGAAGCGCAAATCACCTCCTTAACCACCTCTTGGGACTGGAGTAAAGAAGATCATATTTTAAATGTTTTACCGATGCACCATGTACATGGCATCATAAATGTTTTAAGTTGCGCTTTATGGAGCGGTGCGTGTTGCGAGTTTTTAGGTAAATTTAGTGGGGATAATGTATTTCAAATATTTTGTAAAAATGAGGTAAACGTATTTATGGCTGTGCCCACCATTTATTACAAACTTATTACCTTCTTTAATGATACAACGCCACAAAATCAACAACAAATTACGACAGCACTAAAGCAGTTCCGTTTTATGGTTTCTGGTTCCGCTGCCCTACCTATTTCGGTGATGGAAAATTGGAAAAAAATAAGCGGGCACACGCTACTAGAGCGTTATGGCATGACGGAAATGGGAATGGCCATTAGTAATCCTTATAATGGCGAAAGAAGGCCAGGTCATATTGGTCAACCTCTTGCCAAAGTTCAGATAAGACTCGCTGATGAAAATAATAAGGAAGTGGCTGATGGTATTTCTGGTGAGATTCAGGTAAAAGGACCAAATATTTTTAAGGAATACTGGCATAAACCTGAAGCAACAAAAGACACTTTTACAGAAGACGGATGGTTTAAAACTGGAGATATTGCAGCTTTAGACGAAGGCAGCTATAAAATTTTAGGCAGAAACTCGGTAGATATTATAAAATCTGGTGGGTACAAAATATCAGCTCTTGAAATAGAGGAAGTACTACGCTCACATCCTCAGATTAAAGATTGCGGTGTGGTAGGCATACCAAATGATGAATGGGGAGAAATTATTGGTGCAAGTCTAGTACTAGACACAAAAGATTTTGATATTGAAGCCTTAAAAGTTTGGCTTAAGGAAAAACTACCAGGCTATAAATCTCCTAGGAAATATATCTTTCAAGAAGATTTACCCAGAAACGTAATGGGTAAGGTTACTAAAAATGAATTAAAAAAATTGTTTGTAGACTAAGCCAGATGCATAAAATAATAAACTATCAACTTTAAAATACGAATGACATGAAAATATATGGCGTTGCTTTATTAGCACTGTGTTTTCTTACAGGTAAAGTATTAGGCAATCTTTTAGGGAAACTTATTGGAATTAATAGTGATGTGGGTGGCGTAGGTTTCGCCATGTTACTGTTAATAGTGGCCAATGCATTTATGAAGAAAAAAGGATGGATGGAAACAGCAACCACAAATGGTATATTGTTTTGGAGTTCCATGTATATCCCCATTATTGTGGCTATGGCTGCAACATTAAATGTAAAAGCTGCTGTTTCTGGTGGCTTGGTGGCCTTAGTGGTTGGTGTCATTGTTACCCTTGTAGCCTTTTACCTTGTTCCATTAATAGCTAAAATAGGCCAAAAAGAACCCTTAAACAGTCCAGAGAAATGATTGAAATTTTTGAGAAAATTATTGGTAAAAATGGGTTGGTCTTTGCTTTTTTGTTTGTTGGCTTTATTATGCTGCTCTCTTTTTGGCTTTCTAAATATATTACCAACAAACGCATTCCAGGTGTAGCCATAGCTGTTATCATTGGTTTGTCATTGGCATTTTTAGGTGATGAAAAAGGAATTTCTGATATCACCATTTTTTCAGGTATGGCATTGCTAGGTGGTTCAATGTTACGAGATTTTGCAGTTGTGGCCACAGCTATGGGCGCCGATATCAATAAAATAAAAAGTGCTGGTCTAGCAGGAGCCGTTTCATTGTTTGTTGGGGTGTTCTTTTCCTTTTTCCTAGGTGTTTTAATTGCTTACTTTATGGGATATACAGATGCTGAAAGCATTGCCACTATAGGTGCAGGAGCATGTACTTATATTGTTGGCCCTGTTACTGGAACTGCTTTAGGGGTAAGTTCTGATATTATTGCCATTAGCGTGGCTACTGGGGTTGTAAAGACTATTGTCGCTACTATAGGTACACCCCTAATTGCCAAATCTATTGGATTAAACAATCCTCATTCTGCAGTGGTTTTTGGTGGTTTAATTGGTACCACCAGTGGTGTTACAGCTGGTTTAGCGGCTACAGACCCTAAGTTAGTTCCTTATGGGGCGCTAACAGCTACATTTTATACAGGCTTAGGTTGTTTGCTTTGTCCGTCTCTATTTTATTTTATATTGAAATTAATTTTCTGAGGATAATGATTAAAATATAAGAGAACAAAAATTGTTTCTATTTTACCCTTATCCTTTAGGAAAGGATAAAAATTGTAAACTACTGGCGAACAATAAAATCAACATTTTTTTCTGTATTTTTGAACTAATTTTAAACGTACTAACAATAAAACATGAAGCACATAACGCTACTACTTGCAGGACTAATTTTTTCATGCAATTCTTCACAGAAAACAGTTAAAAAATCTGGAGAGGAGGATAAGGAAACAGCCAACGCTACAACCTATGCCACAACCATTACACAAGAAGAGCTAAAAGAACATCTTTACATCTATGCGTCCGATGAATTTGAAGGTAGGGAGACTGGGACGCCTGGACAGAAAAAAGCCGCTGAATATATTAAAGCTGCTTATGAGGAAATGAAAATTGTAGCCGCTAAAGAAGATGGGGATTATTTTCAAAATGTTCCTCTAGAAATGAGCGGCCTGCCAACTGGTTCTATTAATATTGGTGACATCGAGTATTCCATAGGAGGAGATTTTGTGACTTTTTCCGCATCCAATGGAACTCATAACATAATCTATGCAGGATATGGTATTGATGAAGATGGGTATTCTGATTATGCAGAATTGGATGTAAAAGGCAAACTAGTTTTAGTGAAATTTGGAGAGCCTAAGAACACCGATGGTACATACACACTATCTGGAACAGATGAAACATCTGCTTGGAGCAATATGTCCGAATCCTATGGCAAACGATCAGAAGCAGCAACAGATAATGGTGCAGTAGGGATACTATATTATGATGAAGCAAATTTTGCTCGATATATGAAGTATTACGAATTTTCATTAAGGAATAATCGAGGAAGAATGACCTTAAAAAACGCTAATGGAAATTTTGCAAGTTTTATTATTAATGGAAACATTGCCAAGAAATTGGTAGCCGATATTGAGAAAGATAATAATCCTAAAACAATAGCAACTCCAATCGTACTTAACATCACAAGCAATAATGAACAAGTCAGTTCAGAAAATGTAGTAGCATATATAGAAGGTTCAGAAAAACCAAATGAATATTTAATCATATCTTCCCATTTAGACCATATTGGCATTACTGGAGAAGGAGATATTAATAATGGTGCAGATGACGATGGGTCTGGCACCGTGGCACTTTTGGAAATAGCAGAAGCATTTAAAAAAGCCAAAGATGAAGGCAATGGTCCCAAAAGGTCAGTTGTTTTTTTACATGTTACGGGTGAAGAAAAAGGATTATTTGGATCACAATATTATACAGATATTGAACCTATTTTTCCATTATCCCAAACCGTGGCAAATTTAAATATAGATATGATTGGACGTATCGATCCAAAAAGAGAGGGTGATAGGAATTATATTTATTTGATTGGTTCAGATAAACTAAGTACTGATTTACACGAGCTTTCAGAAGAAGTAAATGAAAAATTTATGCAAATAGAATTGGATTATACTTACAATGATGAAAACGACCCTAATCGTTTTTATTATAGAAGTGACCATTACAATTTCGCAAAAAATAATATTCCAATCATTTTTTATTTCAACGGCACTCATGCTGATTATCATAAACCGACTGATACCCCTGATAAAATAAATTATGACTTGCTAGAAAATAGAACTAGGCTTGTCTTTTATACTGCTTGGGAAGTTGCAAATAGAGACCAAAAAGTTATAGTAGATAAAGCAATCAAATAGGCCTATTTACATTAAAATTAATACCCTGATTTTATAAAGTCAGGGTATTTTTTTATGAATAAAATCAGCTAATAGCCCTAGTAATAATGACATATAAACAAAAAAATCCCATCAATAAAGACAGGATTTTTAATTTGCTTTTTAGGGTGGAAGACCGGGTTCGAACCGGCGACCCTCGGTACCACAAACCGATGCTCTAACCAGCTGAGCTACAACCACCATTTGTAAGCGATGGCAAAGGTAATTTTTTTTACTCCATCTTTCAAAATAAAACCATCAAAAATTTACAGTAATCTATTTTCAATTGCTAACACATTATTATTTAGTATGAATTATCGATGAAATACACTTTTTGTGGGATAAAACACACAAAAAATGGTATTTCACAACATAAATTAGAAATGGGCTTTCTTAAAACATAATTTTAGGGGTATAAAATATAACCAAACAGTTTTTAGTGATAACCTACATAATTTCTTTTATCAAACCTTTTAAAACATATGCTGTTCTTATAACAACAATACTCCTTATTGTTGGTCAAGGTTATTCCCAAACAAATGTTCGTGATAGTTTAAAAAACAGAATTGAAAACTATAGAAGCGAAAAGAGTTTTACTGTTAAGGATACTGCTTATATAGATTTGCTCAACAAATTGGGAAACAAGTTAAGATATTATAAAGTTGATAGCCTACTTCTATTATCACAACAAGCCTTAAAATATAGTAGGGCCGCTAAATATGAAAGAGGTGAAAGCCAATCACTGGTGCTACTAGGTGATTTTTACTCGGATCAAGGAAAGCATTCCAAAGCAGTAAATCATTATCGGTCTGCACTTGTTATTTCTAATAATATGGATTTTTCTGAGCTAACCATAAGAATACAAAACAATTTAGCAGGGCAATATGGCTATATGGGCGACTATGCCAAAGCCTTAAATGTATATTTAATCAGTATTGAATATGCAGAAAGGATTGGTGATATAGAAATGCTCTCTATCATGAATGAAAATATTGCCAGTTTATATGCCTCTCAAAAGGACTATAATCAATCATTGGTTTTTTATAAAAAGGTAAAAAAGATTAATGATGAAATAGGTAACGAGGTGTACTCAGCAGAAACAATGAGTAATATGGCCTCCACATACGCAGACATGGGAAACTTAGAGTATGCCATGTTCAATATAAATAAAAGTATCTCCATTTTTGAAAAGCATGACATTATAGATTGGCTTGCATATGCATATGAAGTCAAGGGAAAAACATATCTCAAGCAAAAAAAATACAAATGGGCTCTTCATTGGTACAACCAAGGAGAAATGCTCCATGAAAAGATTGAGGATGATAGAGGTAAAATAGATTTAATCAATGGCATGGCTGAGGCTTACCACGGGTTAAAAAAAGATAGTATTTCTGAAATATATGCTTTGGAAGCTTTTCAGATATCAAACAGAATGCAGTTTAAAGAGGGTAAGAAAAAATGTGCCAAAACACTTTACCAAATAAATAAAAATAAAGAAGACTACGCTACTGCCATAAAATATCTTGAAATATATCAATCATTATCAGATACATTATCAAGAAATGAAAATCAGAAAAGTCTAACTATGTTAAAGACCAAAATAGCCCATGACGTGCAAAAAGAAGCATTAATGGTCAGCAATAAAAAGGCTTTAGCAAAACAAAGAGGATATATCTATGGTGCAGGGATTATTTTATTGATTCTATGTTTAGTAACATTTTTAATTTATAGAAATGAAAAGATTCAGAAAAAATTAAATGCAGAGCTTCAATCTAAAAAAATTGCACTTGAAAAAAGAGAAGAGGAACTAAGTGAAATAAATGAAACCAAGGATAAACTATTCTCTATTATTGGTCATGATTTAAGAGGGCCTATTGGTGCGCTTCAAGGACTCTTAAAAATGTATGTAGAGGGTGACGTAAAGAAAAGTGAATTCTTGTCTTTTATTCCAAGGTTACATGAGGATGTTAACCATATCTCCTTTACCTTGAACAATTTACTTTCATGGGGACAAACTCAAATGAAAGGTACCATTACCAGACCTACCAAAATTTCTATAAAAACCATTGTTGCAGATAATATTAATCTTTTATCTAAGGGTGCAAACAACAAATCTATTAGAATTGTAAACAGAATACCAGAAAACACATTGGCATGGTCTGATAGCAATCAAATAGATATTGTAATCAGAAACCTCATTAGCAATGCGCTTAAGTTTACGCCTGAAAATGGAATGATAACCATTGAAGCCCAATCAAAAAAAGAAGACTGGTTGATTTCTGTAAAAGATACTGGTATAGGTATGGACAAAGAGACACAGGAGAAATTATTTGAAAAAAGCTCCAATTTTACTACTCATGGAACCAACAATGAAAAAGGAACTGGTCTTGGTCTTTCCTTATGTAAGGAAATGATTGAGAACAACAAAGGGACCATATGGGTAGACAGTATCATACGCAAAGGCACAAACTTCCACTTTACCCTTCCAAAAGCAGTCGATAACTTTAAAAAAGCAGTCTAAAGTAGAAAATCTGAGAGACTATCTACTGCCACATATTTTTCAGTGGTAAACCCTTCTGCACATTCAACACCAATAAGCCTACCCAAGTCTCTAGCTCTGTAACTAACACTATCCACAAAATTCTTACTGCTAATAGGTGTTTCTGGAGCATCACTCTTAGGGTCATAAAATTGTGAGCTGTACGCCATAATGGATTCAATTTTTTTATCAATGAACCCAGACACATCCACAACAAAATCTGGTTCAATATTTTTCCATTGGATATAATGGTACACTTGTTTTGGACGCCATGGTTTTTGCTTCTGGTCATCGCCTTCTAACTGAGTATCGATTTTTATCAATCCACTTAAAAAACAAGCATCACTTACCAAACTACTTCCTTTAGCATGGTCTATATGCCTGTCATCTATTGCATTACACAACACAATTTCTGGTTGATACTTGCGAATCATTTTAATGACCGCCAATTGGTGCTCTTTATCATTTATAAAAAATCCATCTGCAAATCCCAAGTTTTCCCTAACGACCACACCTAGGATTTTGGCTGCTTTTTTTGCTTCCTGATCCCTGAGTTCTGCTGATCCACGGGTACCAAGTTCTCCCCGAGTCAAATCCACAATTCCTACTTTTTTTCCTTTAGAGACTTCTTTGGCTATTGTTGCGCCTGCACCCAATTCTGCATCATCAGGATGCGCTCCAAAAACTAATATATCTAATTTCATTTTTATTATATTTTCACTAAAAAATCTTTGTCGCAATAACTATATTATCTTACTCTTTTTAATGCTTGTTCAATATCGACTATTAAATCTTTAGGCTCTTCAATTCCTACAGAAAAACGAATAAGTCCATCTGAAATACCTTGTTTCTCTCTCGCAATTTTATCCATTCTGGCATGCGAAGTTTCTACAGGCGAAACTACTGTACTCTCCACTCCCGCTAAACTCATAGAAGGCTTTATTAAACGCAATTCTTTTTGAAACTGCAACGCATCAATTTCTTTATCCAACTCAAAAGACATCATTCCACCAAAACCTTTCATTTGAGATTTGGCAAGATCATACTCTGGATGAGATGTTAAGCCAGGATAATAAACCTTGGTAATAGCATCATGCACATTTAAAAACTGGGCCATTTCCATTGCATTTTCATTATGCTGTCTTACCCTGATTCCCATGGTTTTTATACTCCGCTCCAAAAGCCACACGGTGTAATCACTAAGGTTGCCACCTAAATTAATTGCCATTTCATAAACTTTTTCCATATGCTCCTTTGAAGCAGCCACAGCGCCTGCACAAATATCTGAATGCCCACCCATATATTTTGTAGCACTGTGAAGCACAACATCAATTCCAAAATCAATGGGATTTTGATTCACCGGGCTTGCAAAAGTATTGTCTATCATTGTGACCAATCCATTCTTTTTAGCCAATTTGGCAACAGCTTTCATATCTGTTATGGTTAACAAGGGATTAGAAGGTGTTTCAATATACAGCACCTTAGTGTTTTCTCTTATTTCACTTTCAAAATCAGAGGCATCCCATCCACTTGTAAAGGAATATGCTATGCCGAAGCGCTCAAAATGCTTAGTGATAAGAGCATAGGTACCACCATAGAGGGTTTGTTGTAACACAACATGGTCTCCTGCATTTAAAAACCCCAGTAAGGCCGTACTGATAGCGGCCATACCACTGCTAAAAATCAAAGCGGATTCCGCATGCTCCAAAGCAGCTACTTTTTTACTTAGAGCTTCTTGATTTGGAGTATTGAATGTTCTAGGGTATCGTTTTACATCAACATCCATAAAGGCATATGAGGTGCTCATATACAATGGTGAAATTGCACCTTTGCACTCCTTATCTTCTAAATCTCCTGCATGAGTACATAAAGTATTAAGCCCTTTTTTAGTATTATCCATAACATAAACTTTGCGAAACCTAAGGTACAAAAACCTCTTATACCTTAACCTTTTTCCAATCCCCCTTTTTAAACCAAAATATAGCCAGTACTGCCAGTAGTACTTCTGCTAAAGTGATGGCCCAAAACACACCAACGGCTCCAAAATCAAAAATAATGGCCACTGTATATGCAAACGGTAGCTGAAACAGCCAAAAAGCAATAAAATTAATTTTTGTTGGTGTTTTTGTATCCCCAGACCCGTTAAAAGCTTGTGGCACCACCAATCCATAACCATAGAAAACATAGCCTACTGCTACAACTTGCAAACACAGAGATCCATATTTTAATACATCTGGTGTTGTATTGAACCAACTTATAATGTCTTTGGCGAAAAAGAAATAAATTAAAGAAATGGCAAACATAAAATATGCATTGTATCTTCCTGTAATCCATACCGACTTCTCTGCCCGTTCTGGTTGTTTTGCTCCAAGGTTTTGTCCTACCAATGTTGCTGCGGCATTGCTCATTCCCCAAGCTGGCATTAAAGTAAACAAGATAACGCGTATGGCGATGGTATAACCTGCTAATACTTCACTGCCAAATTCAGACATCATTCGCATTAAAAACACCCAACTACTAGTGCCAATTAAAAATTGTGCAATACCTCCAATTGATACTTTAATTAAGTTGGTCATCACCTTGATATTCAAAACAATATCTTTAAAAGCGATTTTAATTCTACTCCAGCCAAAAAAGAGAATGGACAATTGGAACAAGACCGCTGTTCCTCTGCCTATATTGGTTGCTATTGCGGCACCCATTACCCCATACTCTGGAATAGGTCCCCATCCAAAAATAAAAATGGGATCTAGAATAATATTAAGTCCATTGGAAAGAATCAAGGTCCACATAGCAATTGAAGCATTACCCGCTCCCCTAAAAATAGCGTTGATTAGAAATAGGAGTACAATAGTGATATTACCTCCTATTAATAACTGTGTATAGCCATGACCCTCGTCAATCAGGTCTTGCTCTGCACCCATGAGTGCTAATATTTCCTCAGCATATAGAAAGCCAACAACTCCTATTACTACGGCTACAAGTACTCCTAGAAATATGGCTTGTACTGCAGATTTTTTTGCGCCTTCTACATCCTTCTCCCCTATTCTTCTAGCCACCAAAGCAGTGGCTGCCATACTTAATCCAATTGCAATGGCATAGACCAAGGTTATTACGGATTCCGTGAGCCCAATTGTAGCGACAGCGTTGACGCTTACTCTAGAAACGTAAGCAATATCTACCAAAGCAAATATGGATTCCATCAACATTTCCAAAATCATGGGAACGGATAGCATAAAAATAGCCTTTCGGATACTGCCAGTTGTAAAATTGGTTTGTTTGCCTGTAACTGCGGCAATGAAATAATTAAAAAATTGTTTTATTGAAACCTTATTTTGTGTCATTAGAATGAAATTATGTGTTGAAAAAAGAAGTATAGATGTGCCTAACCAGGAAAGGAATTCCGGTTACATTCTGGTCTTGGTGACCGATATGACATCTATTGTTAACATAATTTCTAGTGCTTCATGATGAGACAAAGATGGGATATTTTTTTTAATTGATAAAAAAAAGAAAATCTATTTTGAATAATTTACTTTATACCTCCAATAACTAATGCCTCCCAAAATTATAACACCAACGACAGTGTACCAAATAAAAGTCGGCGTAATTACTTGAGAACCACTCGCATAACTATGCAGTCCTACCAGATAAAAATTCACTCCATAATACGTCATCATAATACTGCCAAAAGCAACAACACTCATAAAGTTAAAAGTCCACTTGCCTCGTAGCCCTGGCACTAATCTAGTATGGATAACAAAAGCATAGATCATAATAGAGACCAATGCCCAAGTTTCTTTTGGATCCCATCCCCAGTAACGCCCCCAACTTTCATTGGCCCATTGTCCACCTAAAAAGTTTCCAATGGTCAACATTATCAAACCAACGGTTAAAACAAGTTCATTAATTGTTGTCAACTCTTTTAGATTAATTTCCATTCTTTCCTTATTCTTCTCATTGGTTAAAATAATAAGGATTAGAGCCGTAACACCTAAAATCATTCCCACAGTCAAAGGACCGTAGCTACCTACAATAATGGAAACGTGAATCATTAGCCAATAACTATCTAATACTGGGACTAAATTTGCAATTGCTGGATCTATCCAACTTTGGTGTGCAACCCACAATAACATTCCCGTTACAAAGGCTGTTGCTGCAATAGTTAATTCACTCTTCCTACCAAACAATAATCCCATGCCCATGGTTGCCCAAGACACGTAAATGATACTCTCATATGCATCACTCCAAGGTGCGTGACCCGATATGTACCAACGCAATACCAAACCAACAGTATGCCATATAAAAAATAAAATAATAGTTCCTTTAAACAAAAAAGTAGCAACTTTCCATATTTCTCGATCTTTAAAAATGCGGAATATGAGTACAAAAAACATTAAAAAACCGACTAGTAAGTAGCATATGAATAAGCGATTAAAAATACTCAAGCCATTATTGATCACCTCTGCTTTTATTCTGTTATCGGATGGTAGTACTTCTTTTCCATTATTAATTTGATTCTGCTTAAAGGCTGCTAAAAGTTTATCAGAACCGGTATAATCCCCAGTTCTTATTGACTCTTGTAAGGACATTAAATAATAAGGAACTGCATTCTTAATAAAATTACCATACAAGGAATCTGGCACCTGATACTGTCCTGTGTTATATTCCATTGCAGATATCCACTTGTTGTTTTCATCATGCAGCAACGGAAATATTTTTATAATACTGCCACCTAAAGCCTTATCAAGAAGGCCTAATCGTAAATCAGCATTTTTAAAATCTTTTTCAAATTTATTGGGGTTGCTGGCTGCATAAGCATCTTGTAAATAAGGTCTTAGCTTATAGTTTCCTTGCTCATCGAAAAAGTCTTTAAACCGTGCTCTTTCTTGATCCTTTGGAACCCCGATGACCTTTCGAATACTATCATTCTGCCCTTTTTTATCCAAGGCAAGGAACTCAATATTATACCAAATAGTTGGGTTCATCATCATTGACAATAAAACCTGATCGGTATTTAAGTCCTCGTATTTGTTTCTAAGACTGAGTTTCCTAACTAATTCGGATGCATATGTATTTATGGGTTTCATTCGTCCATTGTCATCCTGTATAACCAATTGGGCGAATTTAGCTGCATGTTCTTTTGATGCTATGGTAGTCTCTATGATGGAATCCAGTACTTCTTGTGAAGGTGGAGCTATATGGCCATGCTCATCATTTTGTTCCTGAGCCATACCGTTTGTCAATAGCCCAATGAATACAATAAGGGTCATTGTGGCTTTCTTCTTTTTTAACTTCCCCAATGTTTGTATCAAATCCCTGAAACGCGTCTTACCAAAAAACATAATTCCTAATAAGCCAATGTATAACAGCGTATACCCTACATAAGTCACCCATTTACCCCAAAAATCATGACTAACAGAAAGTATGGTTCCTTTTTCATCTGGGTCAAAACCAGATTGAAAAAATCGATATTTCTTGTGGTCCAATACATGGTTCATGAAGATATCATAGTCAAAGGACCGCCCATCTTCTACAGTAACCTTGCTCATAAAAGACTTATATCTATTTTCTGTACCTGGATGCTTTTCAGCAATAAAATCATTCAGTTTTATTGAAAAAGGTAATTCATATATCTTGGAACCATATTTTAAACTAAAATCCAATCCACCCACCTTAAATTTTTTGGAAAAATTAGAAGAGCCCTTACCTCCTAACAACTTTTTTGTGATTGTTTCTCCACCAGAGGAAATTTCTACAATCAAAGCATCTAAAGAAGCAGCTGTTTTTTCAGCTTCTGGCACTTCAACAACACCATAAGAACCTCTCACCAGACGATCTGGAATCACAAATTGCATTCCCGCAGTATTGTATAACGAACGTAGCTGAAAAGTTTGCAAACTATCTTTGATCAACTGCCCTTTAAATTGGTCTGCCATACGCATAAAATCACCCTCAAAAGGAGATTTTATTTGATAGGTGCTATCTGTGGTAAAAAGATTGATGGCACCGTCTGTAGACTTATTCAATGCAAAAAGCACATTGTGTATGCTGGCTACTTTTCCGCTTTCTAAAAAATGTTCATGACGTTGACCATCACCAGCTTCAACAATTTTTAAATATTCCTTACCATTTTCATCTTCAATCAATCCTTCTTTGGCTCCATCAATAAAACCAGCATATGAAATCGTAAAAGGTTGCCCATTATAATCTGATTTCCATGGAAGCTTAGATTTTAAAGCTTCAGGAGTAACAATGATATCATCTTCAAGAATTTTTCTTTGCGCTTCTCCATTAATTTTTCCATCAACAAAAGCGGTAAGAAATGTTTTGTCTGAATAAAAAACACGCTCCGTCTTACCTTCACGAATAGGCATTGCGCCTTCAAAACTTATATAACGGGTAATAAATGCCCCAACAATAATCAGTATCCAAGAAAGATGCAAAAGCAAAACAGGTAATTTTTCCAAGCGCATCAAACGATACCGAACCATATTACCAAGGAAGTTTATGACAAAAAACCCCATAATGGCCTCAAACCATTTGGCATTGTATATCCATATTCTTGCAGTTTCTGTACTATACCAGCTTTCTATAAAAGTGCCAAAGGCCATTGCCGTAGCAAAAACAATAAAAAGAACGGCAGTTAAACGAGTGGAAAAAAGAGTTTTCTTGAGAAATTCTGTCATTGGTGAACACGTTTGTTTACAGCCAACAAAAGTAAGGCATATTTAAATATATTTTTATAAAATTAACGTTAACTATCGCTATTGAACATTATTATTCCATGGAGTTGAATTCAGTCTTTTTTTCTAGCCTCAAAAATATGGAGATGAAAAAATGTTCCCATGTTTCTGGCCCTATTCTTGGCAATCATAGCTTTTTCACCCACAAATAATTCATCTATAGTCTGGAACCAAATATTTAGCCATACACCAAAATGATTGGCATCTATGGTATGGTTTTCGGCCGCATCAACCATTTGGTGTTTATGCATGGGATTACCTTTAAATTTATTCACAAAAAATAAGTTGGTTTCCCAAAAATCAGTCAACCTTTCAAAATGACTATCCCAATCTTTAATATGTTTTTCAAAAATAGGGCCCAACAATTCATCTTTACGAATTTTTCCATAAAACGCAGTGACCAGTTCGTATACTTCTTTTCGCGTTGAAATCTCCTTTTTCATAAAAACAAAATTAACTTTTTAATTTCTTGTCGTTATTATAATTGTAAGCGAAATCACAAATTGAAAAAACGTAGTTAGTTAGTTTTTTTTGGAAACTCGGTAAGTTTTATCTATTTTCATGACTAAAACACTAGCAATTAACTAACTATATTTAAAAAAAATCATGGACAGAAAAACATTTATCAAAAAAACAGCAGGAGCTATGCTTGTGGCTGTTCCTGCATACACTATTTTAGGTTGTTCAGGAGATGACAGTACAGATGTAGACCCTGTAATTGATCCACAATCCGCAGATTGCCTAGCAAATGGAGCAAATGCTACAGCAATTAGTAGTAACCATGGACACGCACTGGCAGTTCCCAAAACAGATATTGATGCAGGGGCTGAAAAAGTCTACACGATACAAGGTACGTCTGGTCACAACCACAACGTAAGACTAACCGCGGCAAATTTCACAACCCTAAAGGGAAACAGTTCTATTACAATAGAATCCACAACAGGTAGCAGTCACAGACACAATGTTACTGTTTCTTGTGCCTAGACATTCCATTTTAGAAATTATAAAAAAGCAGCACTTAGTGCTGCTTTTTTATTTTCATTAATAATTCACACATCACATCATTAATTTAATCCAACCGTTTAGAAAATAAAATATATCGTTACTTTAGCTTCATGATTAAAGTAATCATTATTGGAGCAGGAAATCTGGCATTTCACTTACTAAAGACCTTTGAAAAGAACACTGAAATAGAAATCATTCAGACATTAAATAGGTCCAAAAAAGAGCATAAAAGCAATATTCCATTCACTACAGATTATTCCAAAATAAAAGATGCAGATATTTATATAATAGCTGTAAGTGATGATGCTATACCTGATGTATCTCAAAAACTTATACATAAGAAAGGTTTGGTAGTGCATACCTCTGGAAGTGTCCCAATGGCTGTGTTATCTAAAAATCATAACCACGGTGTTTTTTATCCATTACAAACTTTTAGCAAAGAAACTGAAGTGGACTTTAGTTCCGTTCCCATCGGTGTGGAAGCAAAAAACAAAACAGATTTAGAGCTCCTAAAAAATCTTGGGAATGCTGTTTCCAAAAATGTTCAGGAAATTTCATCCAAACAGCGAAAATCGTTGCATTTATCTGCGGTATTAGTCAATAATTTCACCAATCATTTATACCATTTAGGGAAAGTCATGTGTAAAGAAAACAAGGTGTCTTTTGAATTATTGAAACCCCTAATTTCGGAAACAGTAAAAAAACTGGATACGACATCTCCGTTTGATGCTCAAACCGGTCCCGCCAAACGTGGAGACAAAAGCACTATTAAAATTCATTTGAATCAAATAAAAGATGAAAATCTTAAAAAAATATACACAACTTTAAGTCAATCTATCAGCAATACCTATGGAGAAAAGTTATAAAGAATATTTAAGCAGCATTACCACCTTCGTATTTGATGTGGATGGTGTCTTTACAGATGGTACTGTTTTAGTTACCACAACTGGAGAAATGCTTCGTAAAATGAATGTTAAAGATGGTTTTGCTTTAAAAACTGCCATTTTAAAAGGGTATAATGTTTGTATTATTTCCGGTGGCACAAATGAAGGTGTTCGTGAACGCCTGAAAGGACTCGGCGTAACAGATATATTCATGGGTGCTCATCATAAAATCGAACCCATGGAAGCATATTTGGACAAACATAAAATCAAACCAGAGCATGTATTGTATATGGGTGATGATTTACCAGATGTACCGCCTATGCAGTTGGTTGGACTTGCCACTTGTCCCCAAGATGCAGTACCAGAAGTGAAAGAGGTTTCCAAGTATATATCCCATAAATCTGGTGGTAATGGATGTGTTAGGGACGTCATTGAACAAGTACTTAAGGTAAGAGGTCATTGGGAAGGTAATTTTAGTGCAAAAAACGATTGAACCCATGTTGATTAATAAGTTAGAAAAACACCGATTGATATTGGCCTCTGGTTCTCCCAGAAGGCAAAAATTTCTTAAGGAAATGGGACTGGATTTTGAAATAAAGCTACATCCCATTGATGAGGTTTATCCTGAAAATTTGAAAGCTGACGAAATTACAGATTACTTAGCAAAGCTAAAGGCCAACCCTTTTCTGGATGGCTTGCAAGCCAATGATATTGTAATCACCTCTGACACTATTGTCTGGCACAATAAAAAATCTTTGGGGAAACCTGTAGACAAAAGGGAAGCAGTACAAATGCTACAGATGCTCTCCAATAGTTGGCACAAAGTCATTACTTCCATTTGTTTTACCACGGCTAACAGTCAAAAAGTGGTGCACTGTTCTACCAAAGTAAGGTTCAAAAAACTTACCGACGAAGAAATACATTTTTATGTGGAAAAATACAACCCTCTGGATAAAGCGGGATCCTATGGCATTCAAGAATGGATTGGCGCCATTGCCGTTAAACAAATAAAGGGTTCGTACAACAATGTAATGGGATTGCCCACACATCTATTTCACAAAACCTTAGCTAAGATTGTAAGTTGATTAATTTTAGGTAATTTTATATAAAAGCAAAGCCATGAAAAAAATATTAAAATTAGATTTAATCCTATTTACCATAATTCTGATGCTGTTTGGAATTAGTTCATGCAAAGAAAATATTGAGAAAAAATCCACTAAAGATGAGATTGCTCTGGCAGCTATTACAACCCCACCAAAGAAAAAGAAACTTACCAATGAATTTAAAGCCTATTGGTATGCAGGCAATGCAGAAATAACATCTTACCGACTAGAAATGGCGCGTTATGCTGAAACTAGGAAAGGAACAGCTGTGCTGATTTATGTTACCGAACCATTTTTGGCGGACAAACAAGTAAAAGCGGACGAAAGTAATCCAAGTAATATTCCTGTTTTAAAGCTAAACAGCACCAAAAAATTCCTTACGGGTATATATCCTTACTCTATAATGACTAGTAGTTTTTACCCTGTTCATGACAACCAACACGCAGTAAAGATTTCAACTTCAGTACAAGAATGGTGCGGTCATATTTATGCTCAATTGAACAATCGGGAAGAATTTAACATCACCTCTCATTCTTATTTTGAAAATGAAGCAGATCAGGATTTTGAGCTAGAAAAAACCGTGTTGGAAAATGAGCTTTGGAATAAAATAAGAATTGACCCAAGTGCGTTACCTGTTGGTGGTTTTAAAGCAATTCCATCTTTTGAATACGTAAGATTAGGGCATAAAGAGTTAAAGGCCTATGATGTCGTAGCTACATTGAATGAAAGTGATGGTCTGTCTAGTTATGAACTAAGATATCCTGAATTTGATAGGACTTTGACCATCAACTTCACCTCAACTTTTCCATATACCATTGAAAGTTGGACGGATACTTACAAAAGTGGTTTTGGCCCTAATGCAAAAACCATGACCACTAGAGCAACAAAAATCAGTTCCTTAAAAACGCCCTATTGGAAACAACATAATAATGAGCACTTATTCCTAAGGGACAGCTTGGGATTGTAATAGATAAGAGATGGATAAATTTATTGTCAATTACTAGGATGAACTCCTGAATACAATAATCAGTCTTGTTATTTTTCTTATTTAAAATTTATCACTACCAAAACCATAGGTAGGATTGGTAGATAAAGTAAAATCCATGAAGCACGTACCAAATTGGTCGTCAAATACATTTCTATTGGATTGTTATTAATCTGTCTGGTCATACTTACCTTTATTTTGGGTGTTAATTATGGGGAACTCGGTATTATATTTTCTTCCGTTTTTGCCATTCTTGGTGTGGCAATATTTTGTTTTTTTGATTTCCATTCAAAATTGGTGATAAAGCTAAAGTTTTGGATAAAGATTTTACGGAAACAGGCACCATACAAGACATAAAAGCATTTCATGTATCCCTTGTAAAAGACAATGGCGAACTTTTGACATACCCCAATAATCCATTTCTTCAAAAAGGGATTGCAGTATTGCAAAGACATGATGATTTTTCGAATACAGAAGTTCAATAAGCCTTTTTCATGTTAAAGAAATTTTAAACTTTAGTGCTAAGATTGGAATCTTGCTATCTTTGAGTACCATTTTAAATATCCATCCCATGCGTAAAATAACGGTATTCATAATAGGAATACTTTTTGGAACTTCTTTTGCATTTTCACAAGCTCCCCAGAAACTTTCAACATCAGAAATTCATCAATCCATTCAAAAATTAAACTTTCTAGGGACAGCCTTGTACATTGCTGCACATCCAGATGATGAAAACACGAGGCTCATCTCCTACCTTTCTAACCATGTAAATGCGAGAACAGCCTATCTTGCCCTGACAAGAGGTGATGGTGGTCAAAACCTTATTGGACCAGAACTAAGAGAACTACTTGGGGTATTACGGACCCAAGAATTATTGGGTGCAAGGAGCGTAGATGGTGGAGAACAGTATTTTAGTAGAGCCAATGATTTTGGATATTCTAAACACCCTGACGAAACCTTAAAAATTTGGAATAAAAAAGAAGTTTTAGGAGATGTTGTTTGGGCCATTAGAAACCTAAGACCAGATGTCATTATCAACCGTTTTGACCACAGAACCCCTGGTTCCACTCATGGTCACCACACCTCATCGGCTGTGCTAAGTGTAGAAGCCTTTGATTTGGCGAACAACCCACATGCGTAT
This sequence comes from Flavobacteriaceae bacterium, assembly GCA_002746415.1. Lineage (GTDB taxonomy): Bacteria > Bacteroidota > Bacteroidia > Flavobacteriales > Flavobacteriaceae > Saonia. The sequence continues at coordinate 300,003 of NVXD01000016.1, forward strand.
CCTGATCAATTAAAATCCACTACTACATGGCAACCAAAACGTGCCTTCTTTAACACCTCTTGGTGGTTTTATGGAAGCCAGGAGAATTTTGAAAAAGCGGATAAGTCAAAAATGGTTAATATGGATATAGGAGTATATTACCCCTCCAGAGGATTATCCAATAACGAAATTGCCTCCATGGCCAGTAACAATCATTTATGCCAAGGTTTTGGTAGACCAACTACTAGAGGTAGTCAAGATGAGTATATTGAGTTGATTAAAGGAGATATGCCAAATGACCCGTCCAATGTATTTGATGGTATAAATACAACATGGTCTAGAGTTGAAGGCGGAAAAGTGGTAGGTGCTATTTTATATGACATTGAAGAAAATTATGACTTTATTAATCCTGCTAAACATTTACCTCAGCTTATTGAAGCCTATAAATTAATACAACGTATTCCTGATGCACATTGGAAAAATAGAAAGTCGGAGGAAATCAAGAATATTATTCTTGCTGTATCTGGGTTATACTTAGAAGCTTCTGCACAAGAGTCCTATACCAATCCTGGAGAAACCATTAAAGTAACTATTGAAGCACTCAATAGAAGCAGTGCCAATATTATGTTATCGTCCGTTTCCTTTTCTCCGGAAATGACGAACAATAACAAAACTGCATTAGACGAAAACAAAAAAATAATACTTGAATTGGAACTTAATATTCCCAAAAACGCATCCTACTCCAGCCCGTATTGGTTAAATGAAGAAGGAAGTCTTGGAATGTATGCTGTACCCAACAAATCTTTAATTGGAAAACCAGAAACTCCTAGACAGTTTAATGCCTATTTCAATCTAGATTTTGATGGTTACCCCATTACTTTTGTAAAACCAGTAGTATACCGCTATTCAAAACCAGACAAAGGGGAATTGTATCAACCTTTTGAAATTTTACCTCAAGTAACCGCAAGCATCAATGAGGATGTTATCATTTTTGCTGATGCCAAAGACCAAGAAATAGCCGTTAATATTAAGGCTGGGAATGATAGCCTAATCGGACAAATAAAATTACAAATCCCTACTGGTTGGATGGTATCTCCAGATATGATTAATTTTGAAATTCATCAAAAAGGAGATGAAAAAACAGTAAGTTTTAAGATTACACCTCCTTCTCAGGAAAGCGAAGGCTTTATAAATCCAATCATTACTATTGGCAATAAAACCTACACCAAAAAGCTTATAGAAATTGCCTATGATCATATTCCAACACAGTCTGTGTTGCAGCCCTCTAAAGCAAAAGTGGTACGACTTAATATTAAAAAAATAGGAGAAAACATTGGTTATATTGTGGGTGCAGGAGATAAGGTTCCAGAAAGTCTAGAACAGATTGGATATAAGGTTCATATTATAGACCCAACAAGCATACAGGAAGGCACCCTTGCTAAATACGATGGTATAGTAGTAGGTATAAGAGCATATAATGTAGTTAAAGAGCTAAAGTTTAAGCAAAGATTTCTATTGGACTATGTGGAGAATGGAGGCAATCTAATCATACAGTACAACACTCTTGGAAGAGGAAGAAATGGGTTAGGCATAGACAATTTATCCCCGTATAAATTAGAGCTTTCCCGAGATAGGGTGACAGATGAAAATTCCGCTGTAAATATCTTAGCAAAAAAACATTCCTTGGTTAATTTTCCAAATCCTATAACTCAAAATGACTTTAAAGGTTGGGTACAGGAACGTGGATTATATTTCCCAAATGAATGGGGAGAAGAGTTTACTCCAATACTCTCTATGTCTGATGAAGGAGAATCCATAAAACAAGGGGCTCTATTAGTAGCGCCATATGGTAAAGGAAACTATATCTATACAGGTCTTAGTTTTTTTAGGGAGTTACCTGCCGGAGTTTCTGGAGCTTATAAAATATTTGCTAACATGTTGTCTTTGGGAAAGGGTGAATTAGAAAAAGACAGTAATATTAAAGGATAGCCATGGAAAATAAATTTATTTGGAAAAAAGAATACACTTTAGTTCTTGCATTGAACATATTATATGTAGTTGTTTTTTATATTTTGATGATAGCAAATAATTAATATGGCAGCAATAGATTGGATTATACTTGCCGTAACATTACTTTTTATAGTTGGGTATGGGGTATGGAAAACAAGAGGTCAAAAAAATGTAACGGATTATGTTCTTGGAGGTAAAGAAGCCAAATGGGGGACCATAGGGCTATCTGTTATGGCCACACAGGCAAGTGCCATTACTTTTTTATCCACACCAGGGCAAGCTTTCCATGATGGTATGGGATTTGTTCAATTTTATTTTGGATTGCCCTTAGCCATGATCATTATTTGCATGGTATTTATTCCAATATACCACAAGCTAAAAGTATTTACGGCTTACGAATTTTTAGAAACGCGTTTCGATTTAAAAACAAGAACACTTGCTGCCATTCTGTTTCTAATTCAACGTGGTTTGGCTGCCGGGATTACCATTTTTGCTCCGTCTATTATTCTGTCTGCTGTTTTAGGTTGGGATCTACGCTTATTGAACATTATTATTGGCATATTGGTCATCATTTATACAGTTACTGGTGGCACCAAGGCTGTTAGCGTTACCCAAAAACAACAAATGTTTATCATCATGGCGGGTATGTTTATCGCTTTTTTCTTCATTCTAGGCTATCTACCAGCGGACATTACACTAACAAAAGCACTAAAAATAGCTGGCGCTAGTGATAAGTTGAATATTCTTGATTTCTCTTTTGGCACAGAAAACAGATATACTTTTTGGAGTGGTATTACAGGTGGAATGTTTCTAGCTTTGGCATATTTTGGCACTGACCAAAGTCAGGTACAACGTTACCTATCGGGAAAATCTATTAGAGAAAGTCAGTTAGGACTTATTTTCAACGGCATTTTAAAAATCCCCATGCAATTCTTTATTCTGTTGGTGGGTGTGATGGTCTTTGTCTTTTTTCAATACAATGATTCTCCTTTAAATTTTAACCCTGCAGCGACAAAGGCAGTTATGGAGTCTCCATATGCCGAAGATTATAAAGCGTTGCAAAAAGGGCATAAAGAGTTGTCCTTAGAGAAAAAAATGGCTCAAAATCAATTTTCCGCTGCTCTGGACCTTAAAGAGTATGATGCCATCATGGAGGCCAAACAGCATATGATTGCTATAAATGCTAAAGACAAAACCAATAGAGAAACTGCAAAGGCAATCATAAAGAAGGCTAGCAGCAGTGCGGAAACCAATGATAAAGATTATGTGTTTATCCATTTTATTCTAAACTATTTACCTAGAGGATTGATTGGGTTACTATTGGCGGTCATTTTATCTGCCGCAATGTCTTCTACAGCCTCAGAACTAAACGCTCTGGGTACTATTACAGCATTGGATCTTTACAAACGCAATAAAGTAGGTAAGCAAACGGAAGAGCATTATGTGAATGCGTCCAAAATATTTACTTTGATATGGGGAATAATTGCCATTGCCATTGCATGTGTTGCTAATTTATTTGATAATTTAATACAATTGGTCAACATTATAGGTTCTATTTTCTACGGGAATGTGTTGGGCATATTCTTATTAGCATTCTTCATTAAGTTTGTGAAGGGAAATGCCGTATTCGTTGCGGCCCTAATTACTCAAGTCATTGTAATTCTTGGATGGTATTTTGATTGGATGTCCTACTTATGGTTAAATGCTTTCGGCTGTATATTAGTCATTTCAATAGCCGTGCTGCTTGAAGGGTTTGACAAACTTTTAAAAAATCCTCCAATTGAGACATAAAAAAAAAGCTCACATGAAACATGTGAGCTTTTTTTTATCATGATAAGGAATTATTATTTAGCTCCCCACTCTTTTAAAGAGTCTTTGTTCATTTTTACATAGTCAGCATTATTCGCTGCTTCTGAAGCTGTTAAAGATTGTTTAGCAATCTTTATAGCTCCTTTTTTATCCCCTGCTTTGGCATAAATAAGAGATTGTTGTCTCAACATCCAAAATGGCGCAGGATCATTCATTGAAATTGCTTTGTTTATCCATTCTTGAGCTTTGTTGATGTCTTTATCTTCACCTAAATAGTATACAGCAGCTGCATAGTAATCAAAAGCTCCCGGACCATTCATAGTGCTTTCAATAGAACTCATAACAGCAGCATCCGTAGGAACTTCAAATTGAACTCCCACATATACTTTTTCCCACATTAATCCCAAAACCGCAGAAGTATTAGTAATATCATCAATACTTATGGTAAAAGACTGGATGTCCATTGGTAAATCATACACCTGTGCAGTAGTCTTTGCAGCTACTTTGCTTTCATCCCACTCTTGAGGAGCTCCCCCACCGTCATATTCAGTATAGAAATATACTTCCCATGAAGTAGCACTGGGTTTTGTGAAAATTGCATAAGTCCCAGCTTTTAAAGTCTGCCCGTCAACGACAACATCATCGCTAAAAGAAACTTTGGTTCTTGCGTTGGCTCCTGTACGCCATACTGCATCATAAGGTACTAAATCACCAAAAATAGCTCTACCTCTCATGGCAGGTCTAGAATAGTCTACAGTGACATCAGTTAAACCAACTGCTTGCTCAATCTTTTGAGATGGACTTGGCGCTGGTGTTGTAATTTGTGCCTCCATTGATAATGAAAGAAGTGCTACAAACGTAAAAAGAATTAAATTTTTCATATTAAACTATAGTTTAGAGTTTCCACAAAATTAAAGATAAAGAAGGGGGATGATTGTTAATAATTCCATAAAAACCAGTACTCAATTCTTAATAAATGGTTTTGAAACCACACCACTGTTTAAATAAAAAACAAGATAATAAGTCGCCGTTTCAAAGGATGAAATATCAAGTATTCCTTCTTTGGGTACAATTCCAGGAGCATTATATAATTTCTGGCCAGAAACACTAAAAATGGAACTCCCAAAAACAGCTTCTCCAGTATTAAGTTGATACCCTAAAACATCCGAGTTATATGCTTTAAAAACCACCAAAGTTTCTTTTTCTTTATCTTTGACATCTATAATCTCTCTGTCTAGCTGAAAAGAAAACAATGCTGCTTCTAGTGTAAAGGCAGGGACATTATTTACAAACCCCTCTGATGAAACGTGAAAAGTATTTTCATTTATTTGAGTAATAGCTTCTACTTGTGCCAATCCTATATTTAATATTGTTTTATTAATGTCACCTCCAAAAATATTCTGAGGAGAATCAAAAGGTATTTCTAATAAAAATGGTGCTAATGTTTGGGAATATCCCACAACAAAGAGCTCATTAGACTGGACATTGATTGTTGCGCCAGTAACCAAACCCTGTACTGCATACTCCCCTATTCTACTAGCAATGTACACTCCCGGTTCTTTAGGAAAAGAGTAGGCGACTGTACCCATACTTTGCCATTGCTTGGTTAAAATTACCAAATTATCATTAAGGACAAACAAAGCTTCTGCGTCCCAATCGCTATTTGCATTGGTAGAAAAATCCAATTGGTCTTCATAGGCAATGTCAATTATATCTGCGCTAATAGTTGTATTAGAATCATAATCAATTTTAGAGATTCTATAAACCCTTAAATTCTGCCTATCCCCATTGTTATTGCCAAAATCTCCAATGTAGATATAATCATCATCTTGCGCCAAGTCTTCCCAATCAATGTTTTCGGCATTTTCTATAGTAATAACCCTAGTAACCGCTAAAGAAAGGGTATCAATTTCAAATAATTGAGGAGTATTTCCAGAGTCATTATGCGTAATGAGCTTTCCATTGTAGAATAGTAGTCCAGAATTTTCCTTTACTTCATCAGGCATATTTCCAATTTTAGCCACATTTTCCTGAGAAAACGCACCTAAAGAAACCATCAATAATAATATGTATATCAATTTCATCTGTACAGCATCCACTAACGCCATAAATTACAAAATAGATTTTACACCCATTTAAATACTGGCTAAAAGAGCATATATTCACAGACCAACGGTAACTTTCAATGATAAAAATATTTATGCTCAATTTTTGGTACCTTTAGTCTTAGCTATTAATCTTAAAGTAATAATGCTTTTTATAAAAAAAAACCCAACCAATATGACATTAAAAAAAACACTCCCTTTAGGTATACTACTCCTTTCTATAGGATTATTATCTGGTCAAAAAATGAATTCCAATAAGAAAGCGGTAATTGCTGCTGTAGAAAACCATAAATCTGAATTAATCAAAATAAGTGATTCCATATGGGCAATTGCAGAAACAGCATTTGAAGAGCACCAATCGTCAGAAATTTTGGCCAATTACGCAGAAAAAAATGGTTTCAACGTTGAACGTGGTGTTGCAGAAATGCCCACGGCCTTTGTAGCAACATACGGTTCTGGAAAACCGGTTATTAGCGTGTTGGGAGAATTTGATGCGTTACCTGGAATTTCGCAAAAAGCCTTGCCAACAAAAAACCCTCTTAATGAAGGAGCAGCTGGTCATGGTTGTGGTCATAATTTGTTTGGTGCTGGAAGTTTAGGTGCAGCCATCGCAATAAAAGAATTAATAGAACAAGGTAAAATTAAAGGAACAGTAAAGTTTTTTGGCACACCGTCTGAGGAAAAATTCTTTGGAAAAATTTGGATGGTAAAAGCTGGTCTTTGGGACGATGTAGATGTAAATCTAAGTTGGCACCCAAGTGCCAATACAGAAGCCAGTGTTCAAAGCTCCTTGGCTTTGGTTGATTTTAAGGTGGAGTTCTATGGGCAAGCTGCACATGCCTCGGCCGACCCTTGGAATGGCCGTAGCGCATCTGACGCATTGGAACTTTATACTACTGGCATAAATTACTATAGAGAACACATAAAGCCAACTGTACGTATACATTATCACATACAAGATGGTGGGCAAGTTGTAAATGTAGTTCCAGATTATTCAAAATTGTGGGTAAGGGTTCGGGATACCAAAAGAAGTGGAATGATGCCTGTGTATGAACAAGTGCAGAAAATGGCAGAAGGAGCTGCAATCATGGCTAATGTGGATTACAAAATTTCTTTGATTTCAGGCATTTATGAAGTACTTGTTAATCGCGCTGGTGGAGCAATCATGCAAAACAATCTAGAACTTCTTGGTGACATATCGTATACCGATGAAGAAATTGCTTTTGGCAAAAAAATACAGGAAGTAACCGGTAAGCCACAAGTAGGTATGGACAGTAAAATTTCTCCCCTTATAGCAACTAGAGAACATCCAGGTGGGGGTTCTACTGATGTTGGGGATGTAAGTTGGAACGTTGCCAATATTAACCTTGGGGTAACCACTGCTCCAAAAGACACCCCATGGCATTCATGGGCCGTTGTAGCTTGCGGAGGAATGAGTATTGGCCACAAGGGAATGCTTTATTCTGCAAAAGCTATGAGCATGACCATGTTAGATTTGTTCGAAAATTCAAAATTGGTGAAAAAAGTAAAAGATGAATACCTAGAAAGAAAAGGAGATGAAGTTTATGAAGCAATAGTGCCAGATGGTCCGCCACCTTTAGAGGGGAATTAATCCCTAAACATGTACAAACCATAATTAAATTTTACTTTTTTTTGTTTGCTTTTTTTAGCATATGTTGATGTAGGATGAAAAATGAAATTAGACAAATTACCTATACGGATACTTGGAATATAAGACACAGAGTCATGTGGCCCAACCAACCTTTTGATTACATAAAACTGCCAGAAGATGCAATTGGAAATCATTTTGGATTATTTAAAAATGAAAAAATTGTCGCCGTAGTTTCTTTGTTCATAAACGATGGTGAAGCTCAGTTTAGAAAGCTAGCCACAGAAATTCAGGAGCAAGGTCAGGGTTATGGCACCCTGCTCCTCTCCTATCTCATAGATTTCACTTCCAAACAAAAGGTGAAAAAAATCTGGTGCAATGCAAGAGCAGACAAAACTTCCTTTTACACCAAATTTGGAATGGTACCAACCAATAAAAAATATACAAAAGGTGGTATTGAATTTGTTGTGATGGAAAAAAAGATGACTTGATTTTTATTCAGAATACACCAATACCTTTATTTGAAATTTATAGTATATGAGTTCTCCAATAAAAAATATATTCCAACTTGGGTTTCCCTGGCAAACTGAAGACCCCTTTCTTTTTTGTGTTTATCATTTAGACCATTATCCTAAGGGCAATGCTCAAATGGAGCCAAGTGTTTCTTTGGAAGGGCGTTCATTGGGAAATGATTTTGTTGGAAAGGATGGTTGGCGAATGTATCATGGACAAACTATCCCTGGTTTTCCAGCGCATCCACACAGAGGTTTTGAAACCATAACTATTGTAAACAAAGGATTTTGTGACCATTCTGATTCTCTTGGTGCTGCTGGCAGGTTTGGAGAAGGAGATGTGCAATGGATGACTGCAGGTAGTGGAGTTCAACATTCAGAAATGTTCCCTTTACTTCATACAGACAAAGAAAATCCTTTAGAGCTTTTTCAAATCTGGTTAAACCTTCCTAAAGTCAATAAATTTGTAGCCCCACATTTTAAAATGCTTTGGCATGAAGACATTCCAGTAATACAAAATCAAGATTCAAGCATAAAAGTGATTGCTGGCAATTTTAATGAAATCAATGCATTAACTCCTGCACCCAATTCATGGGCTTCAAATCAGGAAAATGAACTTGCTATATGGAATATTCATATGGAACCTCAAGCAGAATTGACCTTGCCAATCACTATAGGCAATGTACATAGAACAATTTATTATTATGAAGGTGATGAAGTTTTTATTGGCGAAAAGGTTTTAGCTCCTAATCATGGTGCTACACTTAATTCCCAAAGCAAAACGACTTTGATAAATGGTGATAAAACCTCGCATTTTTTAATATTGCAAGGAAAGCCAATTAATGAACCTGTAGTAAAACACGGTCCCTTTGTTATGAATACTGATGCTGAAATTCAAAATGCCATGAATGAATACAGATTAACACAGTATGGCGGCTGGCCATGGCAACATTCAGATAATGTACACCCTAAGGAAAAAGGCCGTTTTGCCAAATATCCAGATGGAACTCTTGTTGAAAAATAATTTGAAAATTTAATTAAAGTCTTACAATTTTGGCTCCTATTGCTCGTAAACGAGTATCAATATCTTCATATCCACGATCTATTTGTTCAATATTATGAATCGTAGATGTGCCTTTTGCGGATAAAGCAGCTATCAATAAAGAGACTCCTGCTCTAATATCTGGTGACACCATAGTGGTTGCCTTAAGACTGGATTTAAAGTCATGCCCCATCACAGTAGCTCTATGTGGGTCACACAAAATTATTTTCGCTCCCATGTCTATCAACTTATCTACAAAAAACAATCGGCTTTCAAACATTTTTTGATGGATGAGTACCTCCCCTTTTGCCTGCGTAGAAACAACCAAAATAATACTCAATAAATCTGGTGTAAGTCCAGGCCATGGAGCATCTGCAATAGTTAATATAGAACCATCTATATAATTCTGTATTTCATACCCATCCTTATGCTCTGGAATAAAAATATCTTCACCACGGCGCTCCAAAGTAATTCCTAGTTTTCCAAAAATTGTTGGTATTTGCCCTAAGTCATCCCAACTCACATTTTTAATGGTAAGTTCACTTTTGGTCATGGCAGCAAGTCCGATCCAGCTTCCAATTTCAATCATATCAGGCAGCATTCTATGTTCTGTGCCTCCCAGCTCATCTACACCTTTAATGACTAACAAGTTAGAACCAACTCCAGAAATATTGGCTCCCATACGGTTCAACATCTTACAAAGTTGTTGTAAATAAGGCTCACATGCAGCATTATAAATGGTAGTTGTTCCTTCGGCTAATACAGCTGCCATAACAATATTTGCAGTGCCAGTAACAGAAGCTTCATCCAAAAGCATATAGGTGCCTTTCAGTTTTTTTGCTTCAACACCATAAAAATTTTCTTCTTTATTGTACCGGAATTCGGCTCCAAGATTAATAAATCCTTCAAAATGCGTATCTAATCTCCTTCTGCCAATTTTATCACCTCCAGGTTTGGGAATATATCCTTTACCAAAACGACCCAATAAAGGACCAACCAACATGATAGAACCTCTAAGTCCTCCACCGTCTTTCTTAAACTGTTCAGATTGCAGGTATTCCATGTTCACATCATCCGCTCTGAATGTGTAAGACCCTTTTCCTTTCTTCCTGATTTTTACCCCTAAATCTTCTAATAGTGATATTAATTTATTAACATCCACAATATCAGGGATGTTATTTATGGTCACATCTTCTGAAGTTAAAAGTACCGCACAAAGAATTTGCAATGCTTCATTTTTGGCGCCCTGAGGTGTTATCTCCCCATGTAGTTTATGGCCACCTTCAATTTTAAACGTTCCCATTTATGGTAAAAAAATTAATACCGTTTTTTACCACGGTTATTATTATTTCTTTGATTTTGGTGCTTTTTTCCAGTATTGCTCCTACTGGATTTAACAAGTTTATTTTTAAGAAATTGAGCACTGTCTGTAAGTGTTACTTCAGCTGCCGCCAAATCAATTTTCCCATCACTCAACTCCATCAAATGCTTAAAAATCGCCGAATCATCTACAGTATCTTTATTCCAATTTAAATAACACTTTTTCATGTGGTTGGCAATAGCATATTCCAAACCATCTCTCATATTTCCTTTTTCCCAGCTTATGGCAACATCTACCATACGCTTTATATTATTACCATAGAAACGGTATTTAGGAAAATTTTGAGGATAGTCCAAAGGCTCTGGCCTTTCTTTCAACATTTCCTCTGTAGTAATGGGAAATGGTGAATCTACCTCTAAATTAAAATTTGACATGATAAACAATTGGTCCCATAGTTTATGCTGAAAGTCTGGCACATCTCTCAAATGAGGTTGAAGATTACCCATTACGCTAATAATGGATTGTGCTACCTTGTTTCTTTCGTCACGATCAGCAATAGATACGGCATGGTCCACCATTTTTTGAAAATGACGTCCATATTCTGGAATAATGAGGTGTGAACGCTCAGTATTATATTCTAAATTTTCTACTAAATTCAAATTGAAGTTTTTTACTTAAAAATTGTATAATGGAAGTGTACTTATAACGGTTGCAAATTAACAAAATTATGCCACAAATACTATTTTATAATGAGATAACCCCTTTTACCTTGCCTACTTCTTTATATTTTGCGATGACTTCGTCCGGCCCTTGCATGTTTACGGTAACAGAAATACTAGTATATTTCCCCTTTTTTGACTGTTTAGATGTAATGACAGCACCTGTATTATCAAAAACATGATTAATTTCTTCAATTTTAGAGACATCAGTAGGTACAATGAATTTATACAGATAATCTGCTGGCCAACTACCATACGCATCCAATTGCTTCTTTAATCTGTTATAGAACTCCTCGGTTTTTTCTGTTTCCATTGCAAGGTTTTCGCAAATATACTCCAACATCATCAATTTTTTAGTCTAGCAAGGATTTCATTACTTTTGCTATGTAAAACTGCATTTTTTGAATTCGAAAAGAATAGTCATCACTGGTGGTCCAGGAACTGGAAAAACTTCAATTATAAATAAATTGGAGGAATTAGGTTTTTATTGCTTTCATGAAATCATTAGAAGCATGACCTTAAAAGCAAAAGAAGAAGGAAATCCAGATACTTTTATTTCCAATCCCTTGGCATTTGTAACTGACCCGTTTGAATTTAATAAACAATTGCTGAATGGCAGGTTGGAGCAATATAAAAAAGGTGAAGAAATTAATGCAGAATCCATTTTTTATGATAGAGCCACCCCAGATGTGTTGGCATATATGAATCATTTCAATCAACCCTATGGTAAAGATTTTATGGAAACATGTAAGTCCCATAGGTATGATACCATATTTCTGCTTCCGCCATGGGAGGCTATCTATATATCTGATAATGAAAGACTTGAAAGTTTCGAGGAAGCCCTCTTGATTCACAATCGGTTAGAGAAAATTTATACTGACTTAGGGTACACGGTAATTGAAGTCCCTATTGGTAAGGTTAGTGAAAGAATCCAATTTATACTCGAAAAAATAAAATAGTGCATAGAGACCCAAAAGACATTTTATTGCACTATTGGGGCTTTACAGAATTTAAAAGCTCGCAAGAAAAGGTGATTGATGCCATTATAAATGGACAAGATGTTCTTGCTTTACTTCCAACTGGCGGAGGCAAATCTATCTGTTATCAAATACCGGCTTTAACACGTGATGGGATTTGCATCGTAGTATCACCATTAATAGCATTGATTCAAAACCAAGTAGCCAATTTAAAAAAAAGAGGCATTAAAGCTATAGCGCTTACTGGAGGTATTCCACAAGGAGAAATCATTGACCTTTTAGACAACTGTCTCTATGGTAACTATAAATTTCTATACCTCTCCCCTGAACGCTTAGAACAAGAAATGGTAAGGAATAGGATTCAACAAATGAATGTGAACTTAATTGCCATTGATGAGGCACATTGTATTTCTCAATGGGGAAATGATTTTAGACCAGCATATCTTAAGTGTTCAATTTTAAAAAGACTTGCGCCCCAGGCACCGGTAGTAGCCCTTACAGCAACAGCTACAACCAAGGTTGCTGAAGACATTATAGATTATCTTGAGCTGATTGCACCCGAAATCATTAAAACTTCTTTTTCTAGAGACAATATTTCATTTAATGTGGTTTGGGAACAGGATAAACGATATCAACTTCAGCTTCTTTGTTCTAAGGCATTAAAAAGTGTTATCGTTTATGTGCGTTCTAGACGGTTGGCAGAAGAAACCGCCAATTATTTAAACCAGAACAGCTGTAATGCGGACTACTTTCATGGTGGCATGAGTAAAAAACAAAAGCAGAACACCTTAAATGATTGGTTAGAAAACAGCACTCAAATCATTGTGGCTACCAATGCTTTTGGTATGGGGATAGACAAACCAGATGTAACCTTGGTAGTGCATTACCAAATTCCAGATAGTATAGAAAATTATTTTCAAGAAGCAGGAAGGGCTGGTAGGGATGGTAATCCTGCTAGAGCAATTCTAATTACTAATAAGAATGATGAGCAGCAAGTACAGAAACAATTTCTAAGTGTAATTCCTGATGTTCCCTTTATTAAAACACTATACCAAAAGCTTAATAGTTATTTTCAGGTAGCATATGGGGAAGGCAATGATGAAACATTTCAATTTAAATTCAATGCGTTTTGTGAAACCTATAAATTGAATTCAATTCTTAGCTATAATGGATTACGCCTTTTAGACCAAAACTCTGTTATAGCATTATCAGAAACATTTTCTAAAAAAACAGCCATTCAATTCATTGCTCCTAAAAATGGGTTATTTAACTACTTGGAGATACATAAAACAATTGCTCCAGTCATTCAAACAATTTTGAGAACCTATGGAGGGGTATATGATTATCCCACTAAAATAAACCCATTATTGATTTCAAAGAAGGCTGCCGTGTCTGAAAATGAAGTTTTTAAGGCATTAGAGCAAATGCATAAAGATGATATCATAACCTATCAAAATAAACAAGGGGATATAGAAATTACATTCTTGGTCCCAAGAGAAGATGATCGTACTATAAATCGTTTTGCCAAAAAAATAGCGGTTCAAAAAGAAAATAAAATCAATAATGTAAAAAGCATGTTAGACTACATAAACAATGACAGCCTATGTAGAAGCATACAATTATTGACCTATTTTGATGAAAAAAGCAAAGAAAAATGTGGTATTTGTGATGTATGTTCAAGAGAAGAATACCCAACACAAGAAATATTAAACACAATTTAAAAAATATCATACAAGCATTGAAAAAGAAACATAGTTCTTCAAGAGAATTAATACGCACCTTAGGCTATAAAGAGACCTTTATGCTATCTATTATTCAAAAATTATTGGAAAATGGAGCGATTACAATCAATACAAAAAACGAATACCAACTTATATAAAATGGAAAAATTACGAATCGTATTTATGGGTACACCAGAATTTGCCGTGGCAACTTTGGATAAATTGTTCCAAAATTCTTATCATATAGTTGGGGTAGTAACTGCACCAGACAAGCCAGCTGGGAGAGGAAGAAAACTAAACGAGTCTGCAGTGAAAAAATATGCAGTAGCCCAACATATTAAAGTATTGCAACCAACCAACCTTAAGAATGAGGCTTTTCTTGAAGAGTTGTCACTTCTAAAACCAAACTTAATGGTTGTTGTGGCTTTTAGAATGTTACCCAAAGTGGTATGGAGTATACCTAAATATGGCACATTTAATTTACACGCTTCTTTACTTCCCAATTATAGGGGAGCAGCGCCTATTAATTGGGCCATTATTAACGGAGAAACAGAAACTGGAGCCACCACTTTTTTCATTGACGAAAAAATTGACACTGGGGAAATAATTCTTCAAGAAAGAACATTAATAACCAATAATGATACGGCTGGTGCTTTGCATGATAACTTAATGGAGCTAGGAGCCACTCTTGTTCATAAAACAGTGCAGCTAATTGAGACGGGAACGGTAACTCCGGTTAAGCAAAAAGAAACCACAGCGTTAAAACCCGCACATAAAATACATAAAGAAACCTGTAGAATAAATTGGGAACTATCCATAAATGAAGTTTACAACCATATACGTGGATTAAGTCCTTACCCCACAGCATGGACTAATTTAATTGATGAGGGGAAAAATATGCCCGTTAAAATATATAAAGCAACCAAAGAATTGGAAGAACATACTATAAAAAACGGGATTCTCGTAGCAACCAAAAAAGATTTGAAAGTTGCAGTTCAAGGTGGGTTCATAAATCTATTAGAAATACAATTGCCAGGGAAAAGAAAAATGGCAGTTAAAGAAGTGCTTAATGGGTTAAAGCTGTCCGAAAAAGCATATGTACTGTAAACCCTTGCTACCACTAGGCTGAGAAGAAACGTAAAAAACCCCCTACTTTATCAACAAACACCCAAAGTTATCAACAAAAATGGGGATTTACTGGGGTTTTGCTTGCAATAATGACAAATCCGTATAAATTTGTTGAGATATAAATTATTTTAACAACAATTAATTTACTTACATTATGAACAAAACAGAATTAATCGACGCTATGGCGGCAGATTCAGGCATCACTAAAGCGGCTGCAAAAAAAGCATTGGAATCTTTCTTAGGAAATGTTGAAGGGTCACTTAAAAAAGGTGGTAGAGTTTCTTTAGTAGGTTTTGGATCTTGGTCAGTTTCTAGAAGAAATGCTAGAGACGGGAGAAATCCTCAAACTGGAGCTACAATCAAAATTGCAGCTAAAAATGTTGTTAAGTTTAAAGCAGGTGCTGAGTTAGGCAAGGCAGTAAACTAAACCATATCAATTAAATATATAGAAAGCATTTCCCCTAAAGGAAATGCTTTTTTTGTTAAATTGTCTTTGATAATTATAGGATTTATCTTATATTTAAGATATATCATACCTCACTATTATGCATGATTCTCGTCCAAAAAAAGGTGAACTATTAATTGCTGAACCAACTCTTACAGGAGATGTTTCTTTTAATAGATCAGTTGTGCTATTAGCGGAACATAATGATGAGGGGTCTGTGGGGTTTATTTTAAACAAACCTTTGGACTATGATGTAAGTGATTTAATTGGCGATATAAATGTCCCTTTCCAAGTATTTAATGGTGGTCCTGTTGAACAAGACAATCTATATTTTATCCATAAAGTACCACATTTAATAGAGGACAGTATTGAAATCTCTAACGGAATTTATTGGGGTGGTAATTTTGAAAAAACTGTGGCTTTAATTAATAAGAAATTGATAACCCCAAATGATATCCGCTTTTTTTTAGGGTACACAGGTTGGGATTCTCTTCAATTACATCAAGAACTAAGTTCTAAATCATGGGTGGTTGTACAAAACAAGTACAAGAGCAGTATCATTCAAAAGTCAACCAATGCCTTTTGGAAAGAGAAAATGATTGAATTAGGAGGCGATTATCTTTTATTTTCAAATTCCCCTGAAAATCCAAACCTCAATTAGTTTAGTTCAGCTTCTTGATTTAGTTTTTTTAATAAACCTTCTGCTATAACGGTCTTAAATTCTTTCTTTCTATATTTTGTAATGGGTTGAATTCCTACAATGCTGTTTGTAATAAAAAGTTCATCAGCTTTTTGTAGTTCAAAGGCCGAGACAGACCCTTCTTCAATGCTATAATCGGCATCTTTAGAAACAATAGCTATTATTTTTTTTCTTATAATTCCATTCAAGCATCCGTCTCTCTTAGAAGGAGTTTTAATCGTAGTACCCTTTACTACAAAAATATTGCCATTAAGAGCCTCTACCACCTGTTTATTTCCATTGAGCAACAAACAGTTGTCGTAGCCATTCTCCTTGGCATAAATGCTTCCTACAACGTTAATAGCCCTATTATTGGTCTTAAGGTTAGACAACATATCCGCATTAACGTAAAAATCCTTAAAAAGCTCAACCTCATAAGCACTATTGCTAATCATGTAAAATGAGGAGGACAATTCAGTTGCTTCTATTGTATAGGAAATCCCATTATCCTCGGGCAAATAAAACCCGCCATTATTCCTAAACACGGTAAAGCGTACACGAGCGGCTTGGTTGCTGTTCAACTTATTTGAACTGATTGTTTCCATAATCTGGTTTTCCAAAAATTCCATGGTGAAATTCATAGGGATTTCCATACGTAAAATGCGCATGGATGCCATTAACCTTAAATAGTGGTCTTCCCAAAAAACCACGCTGCCATTAACAACTCTAATAGTTTCAAATAAAGCATCGCCATACCTTAATCCCCTATTTTCGTGATTTAAATAAAATGCATCCTTTGGTAGGATTTTACCAGAAAAATTAACCATAAAAAAAGCCTTGAAAAATTCAAGGCCAAATATAATCTTATTCTGTATAAATTCTAGGTTGAGCCCAATACATGTTTTAAATCAGATATTTGATTTGTCCATAGCATTTTTGATTCTTCCAATTCATCTTCGTCAGCAAAATCTGTAATAAACAAGGACACATCCTTGGTTATTTCATCAACAATGATTTTCATTTCAAAAAAATCATCATCCTCATTCTCTTCCCAAGAAAATTTAACAAACTCATCGTTTTTCTTTTTCAAAAGTTTGGCATCTTCTTCAGAACCATCCCAAATAAAACTGAAAATTTCACCTCTGGAATTTACATTGTCTGCAAACCATTCTGAAAGCCCAGATGGTGTAGATATATATTGATATAATAATTGTGGAGACGATTGTATTACAAACTCAATCTCAAATTTAATTTTTTCGTTCATTCCAATTACTTTTTCCTATGGGCAATATATATATTTCTTTATGATAAAAAAACAAAACCTACATAATAATTTATTGGACTTATGTTGATGGAGCAAAAATTAAATTTTATATTTGCAGCCGTTTAAATGGCGAGGTAGCTCAGTTGGTTAGAGCGTCGGATTCATAACCCGGAGGTCGGGGGATCGTGCCCCCCTCTCGCTACAAGTAAACAAAGGAAAACCCAAGATATATGTCTTGGGTTTTTTTGTGGTAGTATTTACCTAGTAATTAAGAACTTCAATTTTAATTAGGGGACTCCTCTAAGATGCTCTTTTTGTTAAACTTACCTTTTTTTTATCTTTGATTACGAATGCTAAGTTTGCAACTTCTCATGCATACTCTAAAATCATTTATTACATACTACATTGATGTTATAGACTTCACGGATCGGATTTCATATAACGGCGTGGCATGGTTAAAGCATTATTGTTGTTCATTTATGGTTCGAAGTTGCAAACTTCGAACAGCAAAGTTGCAAACTTCGCACAGCGGAGTTAGAATATGCATTAATTGCAAAATGAAAAATAGTCCCTTACCCTAAAACACTACTCAACTTAAACATTGGCAGGTACATGGAAACCAATATTACTCCAACAAAAAGGCCAATAATAACAATAATTAAAGGCTCCATTATGGTAGACAACAGCTTAGATTTTTGCTCAACTTCAAGGGAATATTGTTGGTTGAGTCGTTCAAAAATAAACTCTGTCTGATTTGTTTCTTCAGCCACTTTTACCAAAGAGGCCATTTTATGGTCAAAAATTTTATGGCCCTTTATGCTTTCATGCAAACTACTTCCTTGCATAATGCTTTTTTCCATTTCGGTCAGAGCGTCTTGTAACGGATAAAAAACAATCATTCGCTTTACCATTTGCAGGCTATTGAGCATAGGAACTTTGGAGGAGGTTAATAAGGAAACTGCCTGTGTGAACTGGGACAGATAAACCGAACGTATAAATTGCCCCACATAAGGTATTTTGAGCAGTACATAATCTTTCTTTCTTTGGATTTTTGGGTTCTTGAACAGTACTTTTCTTAGAACAATTAGGGTAACAAACAGCAATAAAACCAATAACCCGTATGATTTAATGAATTTGGATACTGCAATAATCCATAACGTAATTGTGGGCAATTCCACATTATTCTGTCTAAAAATATCCTCGAACATAGGCACTACCATTCTCAACATAAAAACAACAACTAAAACTGCCGTGGACAAAATAATGACAGGGTAGGTCATGGCATTGACAAGGCTTCTTCGCTGCTCATTTTTTCTAGTAAAAAAACTACCGAGTTCCTCCACTATTTTTATCAGGTTGCCACTCTCTTCTCCTATTTGCACTGAATAATACTCATATTCCGTAAAATCTTTTCTGGATTTCAATATTTCTGAGAAACTCTGACCAGAATCCAAATCTTCCGTAATGGTCGCTAAAAAATCACGAAGCTTTTCTTTCTTTTGGGTTTCGGATATGAGCTGCAAAGCCTCCCTTAGATGAATGCCCGCTTTTAACAATACAGAAAGCTCTGTATAAAAATGCTCCTTCTTTTTGTTGTTAAAAAAACTTCCATAAAGCGTGACCTCTTTTTGCAGTAGCTTTGTAAATGCATCTTGCCTATCTACTTTGGGTAGATTTGAATTTATGGTCTGTTCCAGTTTAAATCCCATTGTTACTAATTCATATAAGTTGTTGCTGCATTTCTCTTAAATACAAACATTCTTCTTGTTCCGTTTTCTTTGGATGTCACAAAGTCAAGAGCATCCACCTCGCCTGAACTTTGGGTATTAGCTTTAAAATAGAAATTCCGCTTTTTCCACGCTATAAAGAAAGTATCCAAGTCCTTTACCACCATGTCATCGTATAGTTTATACTTCACTTCCTTAAGCTCATTTACAAAAAGTAGCTCTTCTTCTTTGGCATCGTACCAAATACCATCAAATTGGTTAAAATCTATCCAAAGACTTTGCCTTAGTAGATCATGGCTAGTATTTCTTTCATAATTGCTCTCTATACCATGCATCTGTTGCTGTACCAAATTCAGAACAGCAAAAGCCATTCCCACTACTATTGTTGTCATTAAAAGAACGACCAACATTTCGTTGAGGGTAAAAGCTTTTATTTTTTTATTGATGTTACTCATTCAATAGTACGTATAAGACTTCTTTTTTACTTTGTTGGTGGATTCCTTGAAACCTGATCTGGTTCATGGATTTCCAATTTTCCTTTTCAACCAAAATATCCCAAGAACCCAGCTCTTCAACATAGGGTACTTCCAATGCCCCATTTTGATAGCGATATTGAAGTTCCAACAGTTCTTGACTGACTTCATTGTCATTCTGGGTAATAACCGTAGCAAACAATGAGTTAAGCACCATACTAGCCACCATGAACACCACAACTATCAACACTGTGGCCACCAAGGTTTCCATCAATGTGGACGCTTTAATACGTATTAATACAGCCATTTAATTATCCCGTTGTTTGCACTTCTGTTATATTGTAATCCTACATATTCCATGGGTAACGACATGTTGTTTATGGTTCCGTTGTATAAATGATTCTGATAAATACTCGCGTTTTCCAAGGCTATAAAATTCCCTGTCGTCACACTACCGCTAATACTTCCTTTTAACTCCAAATTGTTGGAACAATAAAGCTCACCAATGATTTTTGCGTGATCATCAACCTTTACCTGAGGCATATATTTATTAGCATCTCCCTTATCTTGATGTAGTACCACACCTCTAATAACGGAATACGAATCAATGAAAATATCGGGCAAAGCATTCACATTTCCATCTTCTTTTTTCTTTGATTCCTTATGAACCACCAATGCCGAAGGATAGGATAATTCACAACCTTTACCTACCCAAATTTGATTGCTGGCAAACGCCTGAAAATTTCCTTTAACCCAATTTTCAATGGTTATCTCGGGGGCTATCAATATCACATCCTTAAGTTGTGAATTTACCCCGACACTTATTTTATGTGTGGCCCAAATTATAATGTTTCCTGACAAAATTATTTTATCAAAGTCAAGCACATTTCCTTTAATGATGATCACCTTTTCTTTGAAACTATTCTTGAGTACCATTCCCTCCTTATATGGCACTTCGTCTCCCTGAGGCTCATAAAATGGCTGGGTCAATTTCTTTATTTGCTGCTGTAATTCCGTATCAAGCTTAGGAAATGTACTGTTGCTTTTTTTTTGCTGCCCATAAATTAAATTATCCCTATAGTAACTATTGCCATAAATATTTCCCATTCGTATTCCCCGCTCCGGTAAATAGGCAGTCCCAGAGATTTTGGCATTCCCTGCAATAATCATTGGGCGTTGGTTGTCCCTTAGATAAAGTGCTGGTCTATTTACGTTTAATTGACCTACCAGTCCTATTTTCGTAAACTGAATTTTTCCATGTTTAGCCACAGAAGTTCTTTTTTCATACAAGCCCCAAAAAGAATTTTCTACGGAAACATTCATGTCCACCGTTCCAATAGCAGGGACTTCTATTTGCGCTTTATTTTCTAAGTTCTTTGAGAAGGAATATTTTAAGCCTAGATCCGCCATTTGGATAAGGTTTATCGTTACATCTGTTTTTTTATGAAAAAGTGTATTGGAATAGGAAACCAAAACAAAGGACAGCAATAGCACTGCTATTACAGCACCAATGAACAGTACAAATTGTAATGCCCCCGCCTTTATTTTTTTTATCCAAATCATTCAGTAAGGGAAATGGTTTCTGTTCTTCCGTTGTACCGTACTTTTATCTGTTGCTCATTGCCTGATACCAACCGAACACCTACTATCTCCTCTTTTTTAGACATTATATATTGCTGCCCATCAATGGAGATAAAGAACATACGATTGTTGGTATTGCTTTGGGAAACAGAGCCTGAATATGTAATATCTTTTTTAGGCAATACCGTTTTTTTGGGAACTACGTTTCTTTTATTTTTAACCTCAGCTTTTTTTGGCATGGTACCCAAAAAAGGGTCACGATAATTGGCCAAAATAACAAAGGTATCCCGTTTCTTTACTTTTATTGGCACATAGGTTTCCACCAATGCCATTTCATTTCTTTGCACATCATCAGAACCAATGCCAACAATTATTTTATACCCCAAAATGCCCCAAATGGCAAGGACAACGGAAAGCAATACATATGTTTTTTTATTCTTTTTCACTGGGATTCCTATTAATTGGATACATTTTGAACATTGAATTCATTACTTGAAAATGTAGTTTCATAATCACTGTTCATACCCTTTACACGCCATTCATAAGTGCCATCTAACATGGCCTTTGATATTTTAGTGCCATAAAAAGCACTGTCCACCACCATTACACTGTCCAACACATACTGTGAGGCATTGTCAAAATTTGGGGTAGCAACTTGGATTAAATACGAGTTGGCCTCATGCACAGCATCCCAAGTAAAATTAACGGTGCTGTCATTGACCGTACTTCCATTTAAAGGAGCCAGAAGTTGCACTTCATGCTCAGAAATATCAGGCACTTCCAATAGGTCTTCGCAGCTTAGAGTAACCATTAAAAATAAGGCTAAGGGGAATATTATTTTACGCATGTTTATAATTTTAGATAGGACTTCTCATCGTTCAACTTTACTGCTTTTTTTTCTGTATTTTTTGGGCAAGAGTTCCCGTTAACAGCTATCACGGCAATTTCTGGTTTGCCATAGACATTCTCTTTCCAACAGAAGGTAGAAAACTCGTGGTCAAAAATTTCCAATTGTTCAAAAGCCAGAAACTGACTCTGTTTTGAATTTTTAAATTCCAAGCTTAATTGGTTGTGATGTTCTGCCAAATAAAGGCCAGTGGTATTATCCATCCAATCTTCAAAACTTGGATGGGCTAGAACAGAAATTTGTGTTAGCACACCATACTTTTCATCACTTGCCAAATATTCCAGTACCGCCTTGTTATTGCTTCCGTTCAATTCGCTTTTTAAACCAATAAGGTCCGTTAGGCTGAGGATGTAATAATTAGGTTTTGTAGCAACGGAATCCGCATACTGCAAAGTGACTGCTTCCCCCTTCTGTTTTTTATAGCTGGTGTAGGAATTAAAAGCTGACTTATTAAAGGGTATCTTCTTCAATGATAATTCCAATGACCCACTTAAATTGGATTCTCCAATTTTGGTAAATTCAGCCTTAAAAAAAGAAGTTTTATTGATGCCAATTGCACCAATATTTGAGGTGTTTATAGCTATGTTTTTCGTGGCTTGGGGAATTGAACCGCAAGCGTTTAAAAATATTGCCAAAAGCAATACATAAAGAATAGTTCGCATAAGTAAGATTTCTTATATTCTTTAACGTATTTTTTGCAAAAGTGTTGTATTCTAGAAGGATAGAAATATAGGCCTAATCAACGCTTTAGGGCGAAATGTCCCATGTACACCTTGCCGTTATCATACTCATACCTAAACCAATAGTTGGATGAAGGTAAAGGACTGCCCAAATACGTACCGTCCCAGCCTGTTCCATTAGGTGCCAACTGCTTGATTAACTTGCCATAACGGTCATAAATGTAAATGAATGATCCCGGGTAATTATCAGCTCCAATAACATGCCATTGCTCATTGGTGCCATCTCCGTTTGGAGTAAAGAATTTTTGGTATCCCAAGGCAATAATCTCTTCTGTTAGAATTCTACATTCATATACATCACGAACAAAGACCGTGTACTCACCAGGGAACACACTAAATTCATTGTCCTGCTGGTAATTTACACCGTCTAAGGAATATTCAAATGTGCCTATTCCTGTGGCATTGATTACTAGCGTTATCTCATCTGAAAAATCACCAATAGCAACAGTAAAGGTCTCTGGTGCTCCAGAAGAAACCACTTCAAAAGTTGCTGAGTTTTCACAGCTTACTCCATTGGTGATTTGGGTAACCGTTACACTATAACTTCCAAGTTCTTGCACTTCTAGGTTTTGGTCTGTACTTATTTCTGTGCCATTGTTATCTCTCCAAACCCAAGAATCAAAAGTACCTGCATAGATAACCAAATCTGGACTATCTGGGCAGATGACATATTGCTCATCCAATGAAAGTTGTGGTAATGGGTTGATCAATAAGGAAAAATTAGTGATTTCATAACAGCTTTCCATGCCTACATTCTGAATCCGGGCATAGATTGTTTCTTGTAAGGTAGCGTTGACATATGCCAATTTATTGAGTGGATTTAAGTTAGCAATAGCATCAGACTCCGTCCCAAAATAAATAACTTCATAGTTGGCGGCATTCTGTCCATTCAATATTTCTATATCTTGTATGGAAAGGTCAAAAGTTTGTCTTCCCGTCTCCTCCAAATCACAGGCAATAATGGGTTGAGGTGTGTTTGCCGTAGGCGTATTAAAAACTTCAATGCTAAAGTAATCAGTAATATAACATGTTGGATTGCCAACATTTTCCAGCCTATAAAATAGTTGTTGAGGATTGCTAGTATTTTGATACATGCCTATAATACCGTTGACCCCTGCTTGAGCATCGGTCTCTGTTTCATGGTAGCTGATGGCGTAGTCTAGAGCATTCAGATTGCCTAAGATTTCAGTATCCTTTTCTGTCAAATTAAAACTAAAAACCCCATCGTTGTCTATATCACATACTTGCCAATTAGCAACTTGCTGTAAAACAGGTGTATTGTAAACCAACACATCAAAAACAGTGGTGTTATAGCAGTCCGGGTTAGCGCTGTGCTCCACTCTTGCAAAAATGGTCTCTGAATAGGGTGCTATATTGCTGTAATTTGTAACACTCAAAGTATTTGTTCCATTATCGGCATCCATTTGGGAAGCATGGTAACTTATATTGAAGCTTGTGGGTGTTTGGGTTCCCAATATTTGGACATCCTGTGTGCTTAGGTCAAAACCAAAAATCCCATCATTATCATCATCACATGCTTCCAGATTGGTAGGTGCATTTGCAGTTACACTAGTAACCACTTCCAAAAAGAAGCTTGCTGTTTCAAAACACTCTGGGTAGGTGGTGTTTTCTATTCTAAAAAAGATTTCTTGTGGGGTTGCCGTATTGGTGTAATTGGGGCCAATGGTATTTACGCCGTTGTTGGCATCCGCCTGAGTTTCATGATAAGTGATATTAAAATCCGCGGCTGTTTGCCCATTGAGCACCTCAACATCTTTTTGGGAAAGGTCAAAATCATAAAAGCCATCCAGATCGGTATCACAGACTGTCCAATCAGGAACAGTATGCAGTTCGGGAGCGGTTTTTACAATTATATCAAAAGAAGTCGTATCATAGCAATTAGGATTGTTCACATTATAAACCCGGGCAAAAAGGGTTACTGCAGCATTGATATTGATATAAAGATTTGGTAAAGCATTCGTCGCATTTTCGGCATCCAAAAAGGTTGGGTAATAGGTAACCCCAAACTCTGTGGCCGATTGCCCGCCCAATATCTCTGCATCTTTTAAAGAGAGATCAAATTCTGAATTGGGAACAGGACTGCACATTTCAAAATTGGTGGGTAAATTGGCAATAGGCGTCTCATAAATGCTAATATCTTTGGTCTCCGTTTTAGTTTCTGATGCAGTAGTTACTGTTACACTTACTGTATAATCTCCAGATAATGCATATAGGTGTGTAGGGTTTTCCAAGATAGAGGTGTTTCCGTCTCCAAAATCCCAAAAAGCAGAAATAACTGGGTCTGTACTATTCAAGAGAAATTCTGTAGTATCGCCTAAACAGGTATCGTTGTACGTAAACCCAATATTAAAAAAGGAAGAAATAAAGGTTGGCAACCCATACCTGCCAACACCTCCATTTAAACTAATAACATCCATATTAATGTTCAGGTTTCCTGCATCGGCATTGGGATTATATATAACCGACATGAATCCAGATCCATATCCAGGAAAAGAAAACGCTTCTCGGTCTTCAATAGTGGAGAAATAAATTTTACCATCTATAGCCAATTGCAGTGCACTGGTATAAAAACTATAGGGTAAGGTAATGACAGTTGTTTTAGTGGTTTGGATATTGGCATTGTCCAAATCAAACTGATAAATGACACTACTAGGATCAGACGGAATAAGTTGAGCAAAACCTGTAGAGACATATAGTTTGCTTGAATCTGATGAAAATTCTAATCCATAGGGCCTATAAAAATCTGATAACAATCTTGGGTTACTAGGAATGCCAGTATTGATATCAAAATCGTATAAATAAACACCACCCAAACCTAATGTATAATTTGCAAAAGGATATAAGGAATCTAAAAATGCGACTGCCAATTTACTACCATCTGGGGATATTTTCATATAGCCTATTTGACTGTTAATCCCATAAAATTTATCAAGGGCTCCAGGCAATGCTGGTGCTATGACCGTTTCAATTGGCGTAGTATTGATACCATTGATATCAATTTTAAACGTATAAAAGGTATCATAAAACCTTGTGATAATCCAATATTCCGTGTCCGATTTCTTAACCGCTGTGAGCTTTTCTTCAGTAATGTGTACTAGTTCAATATTTTTTTCAGAGGGAACTACATCTCCATTCCCATTATCTAGGCTAAGATCCACCAAGGAGTAATTTAAACCTTCTTCATAACTTAGATGGTAATTTGCCATTACCGTAAAGACATAATATTTGTTGACATCACCAGGATGGGGTACTATCACCGCAGATTGCGAGCTACTACTATGGCCAAGAAGATCGGTGCCATTTGGCATTACTTGATTGTTCTTATTCCAAACCTCAATACCGTCTGTGTAAAACAGCAAATTACCATCTGAAGTTGACATGCTAGCACAGCCTTCGTTGATAAAATGTTGTCCATTAGTTAAGGCAACAGGTACCCCGCTATTAAAATCTAATCCTGCATTCTCACCAAAATACCATATAGCGCCTTCTTTTTGGCTAAATGCAAATTGAAAGCAAGCGAAACAAATAAAAAAAACTAGGAATTTTTTCAAATAAAAACTGCTTAGGTTAAGCATATAAAGATAAGTCTAAAATAAGGAATTCGTAGGTGCAATACTACAAAAAGAACGTTCTTTTAGATAAACGGCACTAGTTAACATCCTCATGTACAAAAATATACCTGTTTTTTGAAGATTGCAACTTTCCAATCTATTGCTTATTATTTACGGTACGAAGCTTATTGTTTATGGTACGAAGTTATAAACTTCGCACAGCATACTTCACACAACATACTTCGCCCAGCGCTATAAACTTTTTCTTAAAAATCAACCAAATCTTTAATTTTTACATCCAAGGCATCCGCTAAAGCTTTGAGGGTACATATTGTAGTATTAATATCTCCTTTTTCAATTGCGTTGATTTGACTACGAGATACACTTGACCCATATGAGAGATCATAGGTAGACCTATTTTTATTAGTTCTTATCTGCCTTATCCTGTTTCCCAAGGCTTTTAAATATTTTTCATCTCTTATTTTAGTCATAGGTCTAAAGTCACAAATATTGTTTAATATTATAGTCCTATATGTAGGACTAAATTATATTTATATAAATGCATACAAAAGATTTAACATCCTTAATTGAAGAGCGCTATGGTTCTTCTGAGAAATTAGCCAAACGTTTAGATTTAGGAATTGAGATGCTTTTTTATCTAGAAGCAGATACTTTTGCCCAAACAGATATCCAGAGTGTTGTCTCTGCAATGCGGGGAGTTATTAGTATTTTAAGGGAAGGTGAATAAAATTCAACCTTGTTTTTATGCTGTTTGCTCTACGAAGTTTGTAACTCCCGCTGCTACCGCCAGTTTGCAACTGGTGGCTTTAAAATATAGAAACGAACCATGATTATACTAGTTATTCCAAAAAACCAATAGCATCTATTTCGAAAACGGCATGGTCATCAGTAAAGTTTTTTGCACTACTGTATTTATAATCCATAGGATTGGTAACAAAACCTGACAGAACGGGATTGTTGTGTATATAATCAATTTTTTGTTTTATAACCTTGGGGCTCCATAATTCTATTGGCTTATTGTGATGTTGCCAAAATTGGTATTTTGAAACATTGTTTTTCTTTTTGGCAGCCTTCTCAAACATCCAAAGCAACCATTCTTTTCTGCTTTCTTGTTGGTTTTCTTCAATAGCTTGTAGTATGCTCTTAGAAGTATATTTTTTAAAATCACGTAAAAGACTTGATGGATTTTCATTGGCATCTCTAAAAATGAAGTGAATATGACTGGGCATAAAGCAGTAGGCATATAGCTCCATGCCTTTTTCCTTTTTGCAGTGTTCAATGCTATTTTCTAAAATGTCAAAATAAACCTGCCTTGTAAAAACATCTATCCAATATACAGTAGCAAATGTAACAAAGTATACAGCAGTTGGATTATGAAACTTATAATTTCTACTCATCTGAATAAAAATACAAAAGGTCATGTAATCATTAAATATTATTAAATACTCGGTACTGTAACTGTACTGCAAGATTGCATCTTGTGGTTTCAATGTCTTTATTTCTTATTCTACAGGCCACTAGTCACAGACTAGCGGTAGTGCTACCGCTCGTTTGCAACGAGTGACCGCAAACAAACTAACTCAAACCTAATACCACCAAAATGAGCAATTATTTTGCTATCTCTATTAAAAAACAAACCACAACATTGCGTTGTGGTTCTTTTTTATTGTTTCCTACTCATGCTGGCCACTAGTTACAAACTAGCGGGAGCGGGGGACAATAGAGCTAAAAATATTTCTTGCTGTGATTGTCTATAGTTAATGACTTACGGCTATTGCTTATTATTTACGATACGAAGTTGTAAACTTCGCACAGCGGTTGTTGCAAACTTCGCACAGCACACTTCGCACAACTGGATTTCTTATTCTTCAATAACAAGAAGCTTCCTGCTATTAAAGTCATTTATATAATTTGCCCTAGTTACAACACCCAGAATATAATCTTCTAAAGTACTTCCATGCCTAATTTTAATATACTCAGAATTCCATTTATCACTAGAAATTTTAAGAATATTCTCAGAAGCCTCATATTTAAGAGTGAAGATAGTATCCTTTTTATTATTTTCAAGGATAATTAATTTTTCATTACTCATTTCATAATAATTAGAAAAAATAATATCATTTACCTCTTCTGAAAATACATTAATTGTTTCCTTGTCAATAAAAAGCTCTGTATGAATTTTAGGGTCTCCATTAATTTTGATATTTTTCCAATTCCCAAAAACGGTGTCGTCATCAATTTTATTAATAAAACTATTTAATAATAGAATCAATCCTAAAGTCAATATTATTACTGTGAATATTTTTTTTAAAATCATGTCAATCTTTAATTTTACTTTGTTCTAATAGTCCTTGAATTGGCAATTTATCATAGGTTCTAGTCCTATCATTAAATATATAATTATTTATAAATCTATATGATTTACTATTATAAGTTGGTTTAAAATCAAGACTAAAAGCTATTTTTTGCTCTTTAACATTACTCGCCATACTTCTTTGTATGGGTTCTGTATAAAATTCTATTCCCATTCTAGCATTAATAGTATTCACAGAAGCATAAACAATTCTATAGTTCTTTGTAAAGAAATGCCCAGCAACCGATGCCACTGCGTATTCGTCTGGATAGCCTTCTAAAGTTAATATTTTTTTCGTGCTTACCGGCTCATACCCTACAAACCAAGCTGCTTTTTCTGCATCACTTTTTTCTGGGGGGCCTTCAAAAATGTCCTGAATTCTTAAATCTGAATCTTTAGGCAATCCATTAATATATATCGCCCATTCTAAAATGTTTCTCCAAATATCTTCTTGGCTTTGCGTGAAATCAATTTTAGACGGACATGTTGCACAATCTCTATCCTGCTGTTTTTCACCACCCTCTTTATAAGCAGGATAACCTTTTACTCTAGAAGGATTAAACGATACATTACTAGCAGCAATCTTTTTTTTATCTTCTGGACTCAATGTTATTGTAACCCCGGATGCTGTACTAAGCGTAGCTGCCGAACCTTCAGAATAGTATGAACCTGATGTTTCAGAAACAGTTCCATACCCATCTGTTGCCTGTTGGGGGCTTCAAAGGCCGCTTGCGATAGTGCTACCGCTCGTTTGAAACGTGTGGCCGCAAACAAACTAACTCAAACCTAATACCACCAAAATGAGCAATTATTTTGCTATCTCTATTAAAAAAAGAACTACAACATTGCGTTGTGGTTCTTTTTTATTGTTTCCTAATCATGCTGGCCACTAGTTACAAACTAGCGGGAGCGGGGAATAACGTAAGTACCTATATTTCTTGTACTTCTATCTGTATAAAACTCCCCAATATCCAAAACCATATTAGTATTAATCTGATTCATTGAATTAATATTTCTTATAGTTCCTGGGCTTCAAAGGCCGCTTGCGGTAGTGCTACCGCTCGTTTGCAACGAGTGGCCGCAAACAAACTAACTCAAACCTAATACCACCGAAATGAGCAATTATTTTGCTATCTCTATTAAAAAACAAACCACAACATTGCGTTGTGGTTCTTTTTTATTGTTTCCTAATCATGCTGGCCACTAGTTACAAACTAGCGGGAGCGGGGTAGTGCTACCGCTCGTTTGAAACGTGTGGCCGCAAACAAACTAACTCAAACCTAATACCACCAAAATGAGCAATTATTTTGCTATCTCT